>CAVPDC010000013.1:0-476452 GCA_963702595.1 uncultured beta proteobacterium
GGCGACCGAGGCGATGTTCACGATGCGTCCGCGAAAGTCGGACTGGCCTTTGCCGCGCGCGATCATGCGCTGCGCTACTTCCTGGGCCACGAAAAATGCACCCTTCACGTTGGTGCCGACGACGAAATCGAAGTCGACCGGCGTCACGTCCACCAGCCGCTGTGTCGTCGAGACACCCGAGTTATTGACCAGGATATCGATCGGCCCGACTTCGCGCTCCGCCTGCTCGACGGCAGCGCGAACCGAGTCGAGATCCGTGACGTCCAGCGGAACGACGTGCGCGGCACCACCGGCCGCTTCTATCTCCGCCCGCAGGTCCTTCAGGCGCTCGATGCGCCGCGCCGCCAGCACCGTCAGCGCTCCATTAGCGGCCAGCACGCGCGCGAACCGGCTCCCGAGCCCGCTGCTCGCCCCCGTTACAAGCGCAACTTTTTCCTTCAGGTTGGTTCTCATCTCCGGCCTCTGCGCAGGTCCGGAACATGATCGCACAGTCGATTGCGGCCTCTAGTCAATCTCCGGGACAATCCGTGTCTTGGCGCAATGATCGTGACGAGGGCGAGATGACCGGTCCGCAGGCAATCGAACGTGAGGCGATGGAGTACGACGTGGTTGTCGTCGGCGGTGGACCGGCGGGCCTCGCGGCCGCCATTCGGCTCAAGCAGCGGGCGGCTGAGCGGGGCGCGGAGTGTTCTGTCTGCGTGCTCGAAAAGGGCTCGGAAATCGGCGCACACATCCTCTCGGGCGCGGTGATGGATCCGATCGCGCTCGCCGAACTGTTTCCGAACTGGAAGGAACTCGGCGCACCGCTGACGACGCCGGTCAGCGAG
This sequence comes from uncultured beta proteobacterium, assembly GCA_963702595.1. Taxonomy (GTDB): domain Bacteria; phylum Pseudomonadota; class Gammaproteobacteria; order Burkholderiales; family Burkholderiaceae_F; genus JALORV01. Next base: position 828 of record CAVPDC010000013.1, read on the forward strand.
GATCGCTTCTACATCCTGACCGAGACCAAGGCGATCTACAACCCGCACTGGCTGCTGCCGGCCTGCTTCATCAATGACGGGTACTACGTCGTGAGCCTGGGCAACGTCGTGCGCTGGCTCGGCCAGCAGGCCGAGGCGCTCGGCGTGGAGATCTTCCCGGGATTCGCCGCTGCGGAAGTGCTCTACGACGAAGAGGGCGCAGTGCGTGGGGTCGCCACCGGCAACATGGGTATCGGCAAGGACGGAGAACCGACGGGCAGCTTCCAGCCGGGCGTGGAACTGATCGGCAAGTACACCCTGTTCGCGGAAGGCGCACGCGGACACCTCGGCAAACAGGTCATCGAGCGGTTCAGGCTGCTCGAAGGCCGCGATCCGCAGACCTGGGGCATCGGCATCAAGGAGGTCTGGGAGGTCGAGCCTTCGAAGTTCCAGGCTGGGCTGGTCGTGCACAGCGCTGGCTGGCCGCTCGACAGTTCCACCTACGGCGGCGGCTTCCTTTACCACTTCGACCAGAACCTGGTTTCGATCGGCCTCGTGGTGGGTCTGGGGTACATCAATCCCTACCTGGAGCCGTTCCAGGAATTCCAGCGATACAAGACGCATCCGATGATCCGCTCCTTCCTCGAGGGCGGCAAACGCCTGTCGTACGGCGCGCGCGCGATCAATGCCAGCGGATTGCAGAGCCTGCCCAAGCTCGTGTTCCCGGGCGGCGCATTAATCGGATGCGATGCCGGCTTCCTGAATGCGCCGCGCATCAAGGGCTCGCACGCGGCTATCAAGACCGGCATGCTGGCCGCAGACGCGGCCTTCGACGCGGTCTCGGCCGAACGCAGCCGTGACGAACTGCTCACCTACCCCGCCGCATTCGAATCGAGCTGGCTGCACGACGAATTGCACCGGGCGCGCAACTTCAAGCCCTACCTGGACAAGGGCCTCGTCGCCGGCGCCGTGATGTGGGGCGTTGACCAGATCGTCTTCCGCGGCAAGGCGCCGTGGACGCTGCACCGGACGAAGGCCGACCACGAGAAGCTGAGGCCGGCCGCCGAGTGCGCGCCGATCGACTACCCCAAGCCCGACAACCGCATCACGTTCGACAAGCTCTCCTCGGTGTTCCTGTCGAATACGAATCACGAGGAGAACCAGCCCGCGCACCTGACCCTGAAGCAGGCGACCGTCCCGGTTCAGATCAATCTCGCACGCTATGCCGGGCCGGAACAGCGCTACTGCCCCGCGGGCGTTTACGAGTTTGTAAAGAGCGACGACGGGTCAGACCAGCTGCAGATCAACTTCCAGAATTGCGTGCACTGCAAGACCTGCGATATCAAGGACCCGACGCAGAACATCGTCTGGGTCGTGCCCGAGGGCGGCGGCGGGCCGAATACGTCAACATGTAGTCGGCCGGATCGGCCGCGCGCCGACTGCAGCAGCGCATTGCGCTTGAACGTCGCGCCCTTTTGGCCGACGATGCTCCCTTCGCACGCGAACCGTAAACCGAGGGGGAGCACATGTCGTACTCGAGCTATCACAAGCGCGCCATTTCGAGCCGCGAGCTGCATCCCGAAACGCAGATGATGTCGTACGGCTATGACCCGTTCCTCTCGGAGGGAGCAGTCAAGCCACCGGTGTTCCTGACGTCGACCTTCGCATTCCGCACGGCCGAGGATGGTGCGGCGTTCTTCGACGTGGTCGCGGGTCGCAAGCCCCGCCCCGCCGATACGGGCGCCGGCCTCGTGTACAGCCGCTTCAATCATCCGAATCTGGAGATCGTGGAGGACCGCCTGGCGCTCCTCGACGGCGCCGAGGACGCGATCGTGACCTCGAGCGGCATGGCGGCGATCGGCACCGTGCTGCTGACGTTCCTGCGGCCCGGCGACCAGGTCGTGCACTCCACACCGCTCTATGGCGGCACGGAGACACTGATCCGCAAGATCCTGCCCGAGTGGGGCATCGGCGGACAACCCTTCGCCGATGGCCTGTCCTCGGAACAGATAGCGGCCGCGCTTGAAGCGGCCGCAGCGCGCGGGCGCGTGGGTCTCTTCTACCTCGAAACACCGGCCAACCCGACCAACGCACTGGTCGATCTCAAGGCCGTGGTCGCAGCGATCGACGCCTTCGAACGCAAGCACGGGTATCGCCCGATCTCGGCGTGCGACAACACGATGCTGGGCCCGATCTTCCAGCACCCGATCCGCGAGGGCATCGACCTGTCGGTGTACTCGCTGACCAAGTACGTCGGCGGCCACAGCGACCTCGTCGCGGGCGGCGTGACCGGGCGCAAGGACCTCGTCGGCAAGCTGCGCCTGCTGCGTGGCGCATTCGGCTCGCAGCTCGACCCGCATTCCTCGTGGATGATCGCGCGCTCGATGGAAACACTGGTGCTGCGCATGCGGCGCGCCGCTGCTACCGGCAGCCGCGTCGCCCACTGGCTGGCGGACAACCCGATCCGCAAGGTGCAGGTGCTGCATCCGCAGCTCATCGCCGACGAGAACTATCAGCGGGTCTATCGGGGGCAGTGCACCGGGGCCGGATCGACGTTCTCGTTCGTGCTCGATGGCGGGCGTGACATGGCGTTCCGGTTCATCAACGCGCTGACGCTCTTCAAGTCCGCCGTCAGCCTCGGTGGGACCGAGTCACTGATCTGCCACCCGGCGTCGACCACGCACTCCGGCGTGCCGCTCGAACTGCGTCAGCAAATCGGGATTTCGGAGGGTCTGATACGCGTGTCGATCGGCCTCGAGCACGAGGAAGACCTGATCTCCGACCTGGAGGGGGCGCTGAAGGTCTGCTAAGCGAGGTGCAAGTGCCGCGCACGGCGAGGCAGCTCGCGTCGCCGGGCGGCGGACCGCCCTGCCCGCCCTACGCTTGCTTGAGCACGCGTTCGAGCCAGTAGGTGCCGACGATGGTCTTGACGTCGGTGATGGTGCCGTCGCGGATCCAGTCGAGCAGCTGCTCCCAGGGAGCAGTGAACACTTCCAGCACCTCGCCGACGTCGAGCTGGGCACCCTCGTGCGTCAGGCCGCGGGCGAGGAAGACTTCGATCTTCTCGTCGCTGTAGGCGATGGCGTTGTGGAATCCGCCGAGATAGGTCCAGTCGCGCGCGACGTAGCCGGTTTCCTCCCGAAGTTCGCGCTGCGCGCAGACCAGCAGCGCTTCGCCCGGATCGACCTTGCCGGCGGGGAATTCGATGAGGCTGCGGCCGAGTGGGTAGCGGAACTGCCGTTCCAGCACGACGCGGCCATCGTCGAGCAACGGGATCATCATCACCGCACCCGGGTGGCGCAGGTACTCGCGCGTGCTCTCATGGCCATCGGCCGCACGCACACGATCGACGAACAGTCGCAGGAAGACACCGTCGTAGGCCAGGCGGCTGTCGAGCGTGCGCTCGGCCAGCGGATCGTCACCGGCAGCGCCCGGCGGCAGCGTGGGATCAGCCACCGATCGTGCGGATCATCGCGTCGGTGCAGAGCTTCAGCAGGTACTGAGGCAGGATGCCGAGCACCAGCACCAGTGCACCGTTGATGGAGAGCGCCACGCGCATGTCGGTCGTCGCGGAGATCGGCGCCGGCGCTCCGGCCGGCGGTTCATCGAAGTACATGATCTTGACGACGCGCAGGTAATAAAACGCGCCGACCAGGGAGAACATCACGGCGATGATCGCCAGCCAGAGCATGCCGCCATGCAGTCCATCGCCCAGCAAGGCCTGCAGGACGACCAGCTTGGCATAAAACCCCACGGTGGGCGGGATGCCTGCGAGCGAGAACATCAGCAGCAGCATCACGAAGGCATACCAGGGGCTGCGCCGGTTCAATCCCTTCAGATCGGCAATCTCTTCAGCCTCGAAGCCGCCACGAGCGAGCAACAGGATGATGCCGAAAGTGCCGAGCGTCGTCAGCGCGTAGGTGATCAGGTAGAACATCGCCGCGCTGTAGGAATTGACGGTCGACGTCGGGCTGCCGCCGACCACGCCCGAGAGCATCGCCAGCAGTACGAATCCCATCTGCGCGATCGTCGAGTACGCCAGCATCCGCTTTAGATTGCTCTGCGCGATGGCAGTCAGGTTGCCGAGCACCAGTGATGCCACAGCCAGCAAGATCAGCATGCGCTGCCAGTCAGCCGCCAGCGGCAGCAGGCCTTCCACCAGGATGCGGAAGGTGACCGCGAACACGGCCAGCTTGGGCGCCGAGCCGATCAGCATCGTCACCGGCGTTGGCGCGCCCTGGTAGACATCCGGCACCCACATGTGGAATGGGACCGCACCGAACTTGAACGCCAGACCGGCAACGATGAATACCGTGCCGAACACCAGCGAAACCCGGCTCGCGACGTGACCGGTGACAACGCGGTCGGCGAGCTCGTTGATGTCGAGCGTGCCGCTGGCGCCATACAGCATGCTCATGCCGTAGAGCAGGAAGCCCGACGCCAGCGCGCCGAGCACGAAGTACTTCATCGCCGCCTCGCTCGACACCGCATGGTCGCGCCGCAGCGCGACCAGCGCGTACAGCGAAAGTGCCTGCAGCTCGAGCCCGAGGTAGATGACCAACAGGTTGTTCGCCGAGATCATCAGCATGATCCCGAGCAGCGCAAAGAGCGTCAGCGAGAAGAGCTCGCCCTTCCAGATGCCGCGGTCGCGGGCGTATGACTGCGAATAGACCATGACCAGGGCGACGGCGATGACCGCGACCAGCTTCAGCAGGCTCGCCATCGGATCGGTGACGTACATGCCGCCGAATGCGTAGGTGACGACGCCGGCGGAAAGGAAGACCCAGCACACGGCGCCGACCAGCGTGAGGATGACGAGGGTCGCGACGTAGGTCACATTGCGGCGCGAGTCGGGCACGAACAGATCGCCCACCAGCAGCCCGCAGGCAGCCACCAGCAGCACGATCTCGGGCAGGGCGGCAAGAGAGTTGAGCGGTTGCATGCGCGGCGCCTATCGGATCGCGACGCCGGCCGGGAGCTTCGACTCGGCCACGTGCTTGAGGAGATTGGCGACGGACGCATCCATCAGGTCCGTCACCGGCTTCGGATACAGGCCCATCCACATGACCGCCGCGGCCAGCAGCAGCAGGATCAGGAACTCGCGGCCGTTCACGTCGGCCAGCGCGGCTACATGCCGGTTGGCCACTTCGCCGAACACTACCCGCTTGTACATCCATAGCGAGTAGGCGGCGCCGAAGATCAAGGTCGTGCCGGCGATCAGGCCGATCCAGAAGTCGAACTTGACCGCCCCGAGGATGACCATGAACTCGCCGACGAAGCCGCTGGTCGCCGGCAGGCCGGCGTTGGCCATCGCGAACAGCATGAAGAAGGCCGCGAACTTCGGCATCGTGTTGACGACGCCGCCGTAGTCGGCGATGTTGCGGCTGTGCATGCGGTCGTACATGACGCCAATGCAGAAGAACATCGCGCCCGAGACGAAGCCGTGGGAGATCATCTGGACGATCCCGCCCGCGACGCCAATTGCGTTGAAGATGAAGAACCCGAGCGTCACGAAGCCCATGTGCGCGATCGAGGAGTACGCAACGAGCTTCTTCATGTCGGTCTGCACAAGCGCCACCAGACCAATGTAGACAACCGCGATCAGCGACAACGCGATCATGAAGCCCGCGAGTTCATGCGAGGCGTCGGGCGTGATCGGGAGCGAGAAACGAACGAAGCCGTAGGCGCCGAGCTTGAGCATGATCGCCGCCAGCACGATCGAGCCTCCGGTCGGCGCCTCGACGTGCGCGTCCGGCAGCCAGGTGTGCACCGGCCACATCGGCACCTTGACCGCGAACGCCATGAAGAACGCGAGGAACAGCAGGATCTGCGGCGTCCTGCCGAGCGGGGTCGCGTGCCAGTCGAGGATCGCGAAGCTGCCGTCCGACGCGTAGTAGAGGTAGACGAGCGCCACCAGCATCAGCAGCGAACCGAGCAGCGTGTACAGGAAGAACTTGAACGCCGCGTAGACGCGGTTCGCACCGCCCCATACGCCGATGATGATGTACATCGGTATCAGCGTGGCCTCGAAGAAGACGTAGAACAGCAGCCCGTCGACCGCGCTGAAGACGCCGACCATCAGGCCCGACAGGATGAGGAATGCGGCGTAATACTGGGCAACGCGGTCCTGGATCACCTCCCAGCCGGCGAGCACGACGATCACGGTGATGAACGCGGTCAGCAGCACGAACCAGACCGACAGCCCGTCGATGCCGAGGTGGTAGTGGGCATTGAAGCGCTCGATCCAGACCGCCTTCTCGACGAACTGGAGGTCGGCGCTGGCAGCGTCGAAGCCCGTGTAGAGCGGCACGGTCACGAGCAGACCGAGCAGGCTGCCCGCGAGCGCGACCGCGCGGATGACGTTGGCGTTGCGGTCACGCCCCGCCGCCAGTATGGCAAGGCCGAAGGCGATGGGAATCCATATCGCCAGGCTGAGCCACGGGGTTGCTGTCTGCATTGTTCTTCTTGACTCGCCGTGCCTAGCGGCCGAAGGTGACGAAGAGCGTCACCATCGCCAGCAGGCCGATGATCATTCCGAAAGCGTAGTGATAGATGTAGCCGGTCTGCAGCAGCCGCGATACGGCCGCGATCCAGCCGACGACGCGGGCACTGCCGTTGACCGCCAGGCCGTCGATCAGCGCCACATCGCCGACCTTCCACAGGCCGCGACCCAGCAGGCGTGCGCCGCCGGCGAAGACGAATTCGTTGATGCGATCGAGGTAGTACTTGTTTTCGAGCAGGCGGTGAGGCCGCCGAACCGCCGTTTGAGCGACTCCGCCAGATCCGGTCGCATCAGATAGAGGTAAGCGGCCAGCAGCACGCCGGCGCAGCAGCTAGATCGGCGCGGCTAGCGAATCCATGCAGCCCCATGCCCACCGCGCTGCGCAAGTCGTCGGTCAGCCTGGCCATCGCAGGATGCCGTGCGGCATCCACGAAAATGGAATTCCCAAAGAAGCCGCCGAAGAGCAGCGCTCGAGCGTCACGAAGCCGATGATGACGGACGGGATTGCGAGCATCACCAGCGGCACCGTCACCACGTTGGGCGACTCGTGCGGCTCGGCTATGGCCGTCGTCGTGCCCGTGATGGTCATCATGGCCTGGTCCGTCATCCGCGCGCTGCCAGCGCGGCTTGCCATGAAACACGAGGAAGTACATCCGGAACGAATAGAACGCCGTGACGAGCACGCCGAGTCAGCCGCCCAGTAGGCGAAGGGTCGCGCCGGACTGGCCGGAGCGCGCCGCCGCTTCGGTCGCCATGATGATCGAGTCCTTCGAGTAGAACCCGGAGAAGAATGGCGTGCCGATCAGCGCCAGCGAGCCGATCAGCGAGGTGATCCAGGTCACCGGCATCTTCCGCCACAGCCCGCCCATGTTGCGGATGTCCTGCTCGTGATGCATGCCGATGATGACCGACCCGGCCGCCAGGAACAGCAGCGCCTTGAAGAACGCATGCGTCATCAGGTGGAAGATCGCCGCGGAATACGCCGAGGCGCCGAGCGCCACCGTCATGTAGCCGAGCTGCGACAGCGTCGAGTACGCCACGACGCGCTTGATGTCGTTCTGCACGATGCCGAGCAGGCCCATGAAGAACGCGGTGATCGCCCCGATGACGATGACGAACGACAGCGCGGCATCCGAAAGCTCAAATAGCGGCGACATCCGCGCCACCATGAAGATGCCCGCCGTGACCATCGTCGCGGCGTGGATCAACGCCGAGATCGGCGTCGGGCCTTCCATCGAATCCGGCAGCCACACGTGCAGCGGAAACTGCGCGCTCTTGCCCATGGCCCCGATGAAGAGGCAGATGCAGACGACCGTGAGCAGCATCCAGGGGCTGCCCGGCAGCAGCTCGATCGTCGTCGCCGCCATCCCGGGCGCCGCAGCGAAGACCTCCGCGTAGTGCAGCGTGCCGAAGTACGCGAACACCAGGCCGATGCCGAGCACGAAGCCGAAGTCGCCCACGCGATTTACGAGAAACGCCTTCAGGTTGGCGTAGATCGCCGTCGGCCGCTTGAACCAGAAGCCGATCAGCAGGTAGGACACGAGCCCGACCGCCTCCCAGCCGAAGAAGAGCTGCAGGAAGTTGTTGCTCATCACCAGCATCAGCATGCTGAAGGTGAAGAGCGAGATGTACGAGAAGAACCGCTGGTAGCCCGGGTCGTCGGCCATGTAGCCGATCGTGTAGACGTGGACCATCAGCGAAACGAAGGTCACGACCACCATCATTAACGCGGTCAATGGGTCGATCAGGAACCCGATCTCGAGCTTCAGGCCGCCGACCACCGCCCAGGTGTAGAGGGTGCCGTCGAAGGTGTTGCCCTTCAGGACGTCGCCGAGGATGACAAACGACGCGATGGTCGCGACCAGCACGCCGGCGATCGTGACCGTATGCGCACCTGCCCGCCCGACGATCCGCCCGCCAAAGCCCGCCACCAGTGCCCCGATGAGGGGCGCCAGCACGGCAAGCAGGTAGATCTTCTGCATGGGGGACATCCCGTCAGCCCTTCAGCGAGTCGAGTTCCTCGACATTGATGGTCGAGAGATTGCGGAACAGGATGACCAGCAACGCCAGGCCGATCGCCGACTCCGCGGCGGCCACCGTGAGTATGAAGAAGACGAACACCTGTCCGTGGTAATCGCCGAGGTAGTGCGAGAAGGCAACGAAATTGATGTTTACGGCGAGCAGCATCAGCTCGATCGCCATCAGCAGCACGATCAGGTTGCGACGATTGAGGAAGATGCCGATCACGCTGATCGCGAACAGCAAGGCCCCCACTCCCAGGTACCACGACAGCGAAACCAACTGCCCCTCCGCTCGTTGCCCGTTCTTCTTCTGCGGCTCAGACCTTGCGGGTCTGGCGCGCCTCTTCGTCACTCGGCATGCTGACTAGGCGTACCCGGTCCGCCCGCTTAACCTTCACCTGCTGCGACGGATCCTGTCGCTTGCTGTCCTTGCGCCCGCGCAGTGTCAGCGAGATCGCAGCGATGATCGCCACCAGCAGCAAGGCGCCCGCAATCTGCAGCGGGAACACGTATTCGGTGAACGTCAGCAGCCCCAGCGCCTTGATGTTGTTGACGTTGGCAATGCCCGGCCCGGGCTCAGTCAGGCTGTGCCAGCGCGGCTGCGACAGCACCAGCCACATCTGCAACACGATCAGCGCAGCCACCAGTCCGCCTGCCCACAGGTGCTTCCACAAGCCCTGGCGCAGCCGGTCAATGTTGACGTCCAGCATCATGACGACGAACAGGAACAGCACCATGACCGCCCCGACGTAGACCAGCACCAGCGCAATGGCGAGAAACTCGGCCTGCAGCATCATCCAGAGGCAGGCGGCGGAGAAGAATGCAAGCACCAGGAACAGCACCGCATGCACCGGGTTGCGCGCCGTGATTACCCGCAGCGCCGCGAGCAGCATGACGCCGGAGAAGATCACGAAGAGGACGGTTTGCGAATTCATGTCGACGGTGGGCCGGGGTACCTGACTAGCGGAACTTCGCATCTGAAGCGCGGTTCGCGGCGATCTTCTGCTCGAAGCGATCGCCGATCGCGAGCAGCATCGGCTTGGTGTAGTACAGGTCGCCACGCTGCTCGCCGTGGTACTCGAGCATGTCGGTCTCGACGATCGAGTCCACCGGGCAGCTCTCCTCGCAGAAGCCGCAGAAGATGCACTTGGTGAGGTCGATGTCGTAGCGGGTCGTGCGCCGCGTGCCGTCGGTGCGCTGCTCGGATTCGATCGTGATGGCGAGCGCCGGACAGACCGCTTCGCACAGCTTGCAGGCGATGCAGCGTTCTTCGCCGTTCGGGTAGCGCCGCAGCGCGTGCAGCCCGCGGAATCGAGGGCTGAGCGGCGTCTTCTCTTCCGGATACTGAACCGTGATCTTGCGCGCGAACGCATAGCGCCCGGTCAGCGCCAGGCCCTTGATCAGCTCCTTCAGGAGCAGGCTGTCGAAGAATTCCCGGATGGCGCCCATCGTCAGCTCACTTCCAGATGTTCCACGGCGTCTGCATCCAGACCGCGACCACGACCAGCCAGACCAGCGTGATCGGGATGAATACCTTCCAGCCGAGCCGCATGATCTGGTCATATCGGTAGCGCGGGAACGACGCCCGGAACCAGATGAAGAGCGACACCACGAAAAAGACCTTGGCGAACAGCCAGAACCAGCCTGACAGCGCTTCGGTCCATGCCGGGAACTGGACACCGAGCAGGCGACCGAGATCCACCGGGGCCGCCCAGCCGCCGAGGAACATGATCGTTGCCATCATCGACAGCAGGATCATGTTCGCGTACTCGCCCAAGAAGAAGATCGCGAACGTCATGCCCGAGTACTCGACCATGTGCCCGGCGACGATCTCCGATTCGCCCTCGACCACGTCGAACGGGTGGCGATTCGTCTCCGCGATGCTGGACACCACGTAGATGACGAAGAGCGGCAACAGCGGCAGCCAGTTCCACGACAGAAACGCCAGACCCCGATCGGCAAAGATTCCCGTGTTCTGCCGCTCGACGATGCCGGTCATGTTTAGCGTGCCGGCGACCAGCAGCACGGTCACCAGCACGAAACCCATCGCCAGCTCGTAGCTCACCATCTGCGCCGATGCCCGCATCGCGCCGAGGAACGAGTACTTCGAATTCGAGGCCCAGCCAGCGATGATGACGCCATAGACGCCGACCGATGTGATCGCCATGACGTAGAGCAGACCGGCGTTGACATTGGCGAGCACCAGCCCGGGAGCAAAGGGAATCACGGCCCAGGCCGCCAATGCGGGCATGATGACGATGACCGGAGCGGCGAAGTAAAGCCACTTGTCGGCCTGCGTCGGCGTGATGACTTCCTTGGTCAGCAGCTTCAGCGCATCGGCGATCGGCTGCAGCAGACCCATCGGGCCGACGCGGTTCGGGCCGACACGGATGTGCATCCAGCCGATCAGCTTGCGCTCCCAGTACGTGAGATACGCCACCAGCAACAGTATCGGCACGACAATCGCGACGATCTTCGCGAGCGACCAGACGACCGGCCAAGCTGCGCCGAGCGTCTGGCTGCCGAATGCGGTCAGGCCCTCCATCAGGCACGCTCCAGCCGCACCGGCCCGAACATCGGTCCCAGCGCTGCGGTCGACGGATGCGCCGCCGCGACGCGTACAACTCCATCGGCCAGCCGATCGTCGATCTGCAGATCGAGCAATGCGGCTCCGTTGCCCTGGCTCACCCGAACCTTGTCCCCGGCACCCAGGGAAAGCGAAGCAGCCGTGCGCGCGTTGACGCGCGCACGCGGCGGTTGCGCATCGGCCGTGGCCTGCAGCGGGGGCGAGCGGCGCACGATGGCATCGGTGAAGTAGATCGGAACATCGGCCAGGCGCTCAAGGCCTTCGACCGCCTCCGCCGGGAACGTCAACGCCGCGGTGGTCGCATTCGACAGGCGCGCCGCGATGTCCGCCGGCATCGCCGCATCGCGCACGGCTTCGGATGTCTCGAAGTCGAAGCCCTCAACCTCGAGCAGATTGCCGAGCACGCGCAGCACCTTCCAGCCTGGGCGTGACTCGCCCAGCGGGCGGACGGTGCCGTTGAAGCTCTGAACGCGGCCCTCGCAGTTGACGAAGGTGCCTGCCGTTTCGGTGAACGGCGCGATCGGAAGGATCGCGTCGGCATACTCCAACGCCCCGTTGCGATACGGCGAGAAGGCGATGACGGTGTCGGCCTGTCGCAATGCCGCGAGCGTCGCGACCGAATCGGCCGTGTCGTACTCGGGCTCGAAGTTCCACAGCAGATAGGCCTTGCGTGCCTGCTCGATCATTCGGCGCGCATCGAGCCCGTCCGCGAGCGGGCGCGCTCCGACGAGTTGTGCGCCGACGGAATTGGCGCCTTCCATCAGTACACCAAGCGTCGCGCCCGTCGCCTGCGCAATCCATTGCGCCCACGCCCGCAGCGTTCCCGCCGCGGGGTGCTGCACGGCGGCGTTGCCGAGGAAGACGGCCTTGCGCTCGCCCGACAATAGGCTCGCGGCAATCGCCCGCGCAGATTCGTCCGGCATAACACCTGTCGCCGGTGCCGGTAGTCCGCGCTGCTCGGCGACGGCCACGGCGATTCGCCCGAGGCAACGAGCCCACGCGCTCGGGCACGACGTCATCTTGTGCGCAACGCGCATCAGGAGGTCGTCGTCGGCCGCGTGCAGTACCGAAAGCTGGCAGCCGCGCCGCACCGCATGCCGCAGGCGTGCCGACAGCAGAGGATGATCCTTGCGCAGGAACGAGCCTACGACCAGCACGCGATCGAGCGCATCGATGTCCTGGACGGGCATGCCGAGCCAGGGAACGCCCTGCTCCGCCGCGTCGCCGCTGAAGTCGGTCTGTCGCAGGCGGTGGTCGATGTTGTCCGACCCGATTCCGCGTACGAGCTTCGCCAGCAGATGCAGCTCTTCCAGCGTGCTCGAGGGCGCCGCCAATGCGCCGATCGCCTCCGGACCGTGCTGCTGCTTCACGTGCAGCAGGGCGTGCCGAACATACTCGAGCGCATCCGGCCATTCGACTTCGCGCCATTGCCCGTCCTGCTTGAGCATGGGCTTGCCCAGCCGATCGGCGGCATGCAGCCCTTCATAGGAAAAACGATCACGGTCCGACAGCCAGCATTCATTGACCGCTGCGTTCTCGAGCGGCAGCACGCGGAGCACCCGCTGGTTCTTGACCTGAACGATCAGGTTGGAGCCGAGCGAGTCGTGCGGGCTGATCGACTTGCGCCGCGAGAGCTCCCACGCGCGCGCCTCGTAGCGGAACGGCTTGCTGGTCAGGGCTCCGACCGGGCACAGGTCGATCATGTTGCCAGACAACTCCGAGTCCACGGAACGGCCGACGAAGGTCATGATCTCCGAGTGCTCGCCGCGTCCGGCCATGCCGAGTTCCATGACGCCGGCGATCTCCTGGCCGAAGCGCACGCAGCGTGTGCAGTGGATGCAGCGTGTCATCTCCTCGGCGGATATCAGCGGCCCCATGCTCTTGTGGAACACGACCCGCTTGGCCTCGGCGTAGCGGCTCGCCGAGCCGCCGTAGCCCACCGCGAGGTCCTGCAGCTGGCACTCGCCGCCCTGGTCACAGATCGGACAGTCAAGGGGGTGGTTGATCAGCAGGAACTCCATCACCGACTTCTGGGCCTGCTTGGCGCGCTCGGAACGCGTGCGGACGATCATCCCGGTCGTCACCGGCGTCGCACAGGCCGGCAGAGGCTTCGGCGCCTTCTCGACTTCCACCAGGCACATGCGGCAGTTGGCAGCGATCGACAGCTTCTTGTGGTAACAGAAGTGCGGCACGTAGATGCCAAGGCGGTTCGCCGCCTCCATCAGCATGCTGCCTTCCGGCACCTCGACCTTGCGGCCGTCGATTTCAATTTCTACCATGCGTCGCTCGTGTACGCGATGCGCGTGAGCGCATCGCACATGCACTCGCTCCGAGTAGTTAGACGGGCGGGCTTCGGGCGGCCGTGCGCCCGCCCGTTGTTCAAGAACACGAAACGGCAGGCGGCACTCATACGTAGTCCGGCACCAGGCAGTTCTTGTGTTCGATGTGGTGCTCGAACTCGCCGCGGAAGTGCTTGACGAACGCGCGCACCGGCATCGCGGCGGCGTCGCCGAGTGCGCAGATCGTGCGGCCCTGGATGTTGTCGGCCACCGAGTTCAGCAGGTCGAGGTCCTCGGGGCGGCCCTCGCCATGCTCGATCCGGTGAACGACGCGATACAGCCAACCCGTGCCTTCGCGGCACGGCGTGCACTGGCCGCAGCTCTCCTCATAGTAAAAATACGACAGGCGCTCCAGACAACGCACCATGCAGCGCGTCTCGTCCATGACGATCACCGCGCCGGAACCCAGCATCGATCCCGCCTTGGCGATCGAGTCGTAGTCCATGTCGGTGGCCATCATGACGTCGCCCGGCAACACCGGCATCGACGACCCGCCCGGGATGACGGCCTTGATCCTGCGCCCGCCGCGCATTCCGCCGGCGAGTTCCAGCAGCTTCGCGAACGACGTGCCGAGCGGCACCTCGTAATTGCCGGGATGGGTCACGTCGCCGGATACTGAAAAGATCTTCGTACCGCCGTTGTTGGGTTTGCCGAGCGCGAGAAAGGCATCGCCGCCCTCGTTGATGATGTAGGGCACCGCGGCGAATGTTTCAGTGTTGTTGATCGTCGTCGGCTTGCCGTACAGGCCGAAACTCGCCGGGAACGGTGGCTTGAAGCGCGGTTGCCCCTTCTTGCCTTCGAGTGACTCGAGCAGCGCCGTTTCCTCGCCACAGATGTAGGCGCCGAAACCGTGCGAGGCGTGAAGGTCAAAGCTGAACGTCGAGCCGAGAATGCGCTTGCCGAGGAATCCACCGGCGTAGGCCTCGTCGAGTGCTTCCTGGAAGCGCTCGTACTCGGCCCAGATCTCGCCGTGGATGTAGTTGTAGCCTGCGCTGGCGCCCATCGCGTAGCCCGCGATCGCCATGCCCTCGATGACGATGTGGGGGTTGTAGCGCAGTATGTCGCGGTCCTTGAACGTGCCGGGTTCGCCTTCGTCCGAATTGCAGACGACGAACTTCTGCCCGGGAAACTGCCGCGGCATGAAGCTCCACTTGAGACCGGTTGGAAAGCCCGCACCGCCGCGCCCGCGCAGTGCCGACTTCTTCAGTTCGGCGATGACGGCATCGGGCGGCATGTGGCCCTCGAGGATCTTGCGCAGGGCCGCGTAGCCGCCGCGCCGCTCGTAGTCCTTCAGGCGCCAGTTGCTGCCATCCAGGCCCGCGAGGATGACAGGATTAAGGTGCCGACCGTGGAAACAGGTCTGCGCGCTCACAGACGGTTCTCCGCGCGCCGCGTTGCGGAGCGCGCTTGCGTGGGGCGGTCCGGCGCTTCTCTCATGACTTCGACTGCTTGAGTTCGTCAAGCAGCGCGTCGAGCCGATCGTTGCTCATGAAGCTTTCCATGCGCTTGTTGTTGACAAGCAGTACCGGCGCGTCACCGCAAGCGCCCAGGCACTCACCCTCCTTCAGCGTGAAATGGCCGTCAGCGCTGGTCCCCCCGAAACCGATGCCGAGCCGACGCTTGAGGTGTTCCGCAGCCTGGTTCGCGCCCGAGAGCGCGCACGGCAGATTGGTGCAGATCGTCAGCTTGCAGCGGCCTGCGGGCCGCAGGTCGTACATGTTGTAGAACGACGCTACCTCGTAGACCGCGATCGGCGCCATGTCCAGGTAGGCCGCCACGGCGGCGATGACGTCCTCGGGCAGCCAGCCGTGCTCGTCCTGGGCGATCGCCAGCGCTGCCATCACTGCGGACTGCTTCTGCTCCGCGGGGTACTTCGCGACTTCGCGATCAATGCGCCGGCAGGCGTCGATCGACAGCCGATTCCGGCTCTGGGGCACGGCGCTCATCCTTGCCCCCTACGGCCCTTCGGGCCGGTCCCCCCAAGGGGGCTGATGGCCGCGGCTCCATGCCGACCTGCGTCGGCATGGACGGCGAGAAGAGCGGTCGCGTCTCGCGATCGCGCGGCCTGCAAGGCCGAGCGCCTTGGGAGCGGCCCGGCGGCGCTCATCGGTCGATCTCCCCGAAGACGATGTCCTGCGTACCGATGATCGCCACGGCGTCCGCGATCATGTGGCCGCGCGCCATCTCGTCTAGAGCCTGCAGGTGCGCAAAACCGGGCGCGCGGATCTTGAGGCGATAAGGTTTGTTCGCGCCGTCGGACACGAGGTAGATGCCGAACTCGCCTTTCGGGTGTTCGACCGCCGCATAGGCCTCGCCCGGCGGAACGTGAAAACCTTCGGTGAAGAGCTTGAAGTGGTGAATCAGCTCTTCCATATTGGACTTCATGTCGACGCGGGACGGCGGAGCCACCTTGTGGTTGTCCGTCATGACCGGTCCCGGGTTGGTGCGCAGCCAGTCGATGCACTGGCGAATGATGCGATTGCTCTGCCGCATCTCTTCGACCCGCACCAGGTAACGGTCGTAGCTGTCGCCGCCTTGTCCGACCGGGATGTCGAACTCCAGACGGTCGTAAACCTCGTAGGGCTGCTTGCGCCGCAAATCCCACTCGATACCAGAGCCGCGCAACATCGGGCCGGTGAAGCCCATCTGCAGTGCGCGCTCGGGCGAAACGACGCCGATTCCGACCAGCCGCTGCTTCCAGATGCGGTTGTCGGTCAGCAGGGTCTCGTACTCATCGACATACTTCGGGAACTTGCGCGTGAAATCCTCGATGAAGTCGAGCAGCGATCCCTGACGGTTCTCGTTCAGCCGCTTCGTGTCCTGTTCACTCTTGTACTTGTTGGCCTTGAACTGCGGCATCGTGTCGGGCAGGTCGCGATACACGCCGCCCGGGCGGTAGTAGGCGGCGTGCATGCGCGCGCCAGAGACCGCCTCGTAGATGTCCATCAGGTCTTCGCGCTCGCGAAAGGCATACAGGAACACCGCCATCGCGCCGACGTCGAGCCCGTGTGCCCCGAGCCATAGAAGGTGGTTCAGCAGCCGCGTGATCTCGTCGAACATCACACGGATGTACTGCGCGCGCACCGGCACTTCGACGCCGAGCAGCTTCTCGATCGCCATCACGTAGGCATGCTCGTTGCACATCATCGAGACGTAGTCGAGGCGGTCCATGTAGGGCACCGACTGCAGGAACGTGCGCGTCTCGGCGAGTTTCTCGGTCGCCCGGTGCAGCAGCCCGATGTGCGGGTCAGCGCGCTGGATCACCTCGCCGTCGAGCTCCAGCACGAGCCGCAGCACCCCGTGCGCGGCCGGGTGCTGCGGCCCGAAATTGAGCGTGTAGTTCTTGATGTCGGCCACGATCAGCGCCCCTGGCCGTAAGTGTCTTCGCGTATCACGCGCGGCACGATCTCGCGCGGCTCGATCGACACCGGCTGGTACACCACGCGCCTCTGCTCCGGGTCGTAGCGCATCTCGACGTGCCCGGATATCGGAAAGTCCTTGCGGAAGGGGTGGCCGACAAAACCGTAGTCGGTCAGGATGCGCCGCAGGTCCGGGTGTCCCTCGAACATGATGCCGTAGAGGTCGAACGCCTCGCGTTCGTACCAGTTCGCGCAGTTCCACACGCCGGTCACCGAGGCGATCAACGGGAACTCATCGTCGTCGCAGTAGCTGCGCACCCTCACTCGCCAGTTGTGCTTCACCGACAGCAGGTGCATGACGACCGCATAGCGCGGCCCATTCCACGAGCCATCACCGTAGGTCGAGTAGTCGACCCCGGCAAGATCGATCAGCTCCTCGAATGCAAGGGCCGGGGTGTCGCGCAGCGCCTGTGAAGCCTGGAGCTGGTCGCGCCCATGAACAACGACCGTTACCTCATCCAGCGCAACGATGAGGTCGCTCAATCGTTCGCCGAGTGCCAGCCGCAGCGTCTCGGTCAGCGTTTCGATACGGGTCATCGCGCGATCGTGTTCGTGCGGCGGATCTTGTTCTGCAACTGGATGATCCCGTAGATGAGCGCCTCGGCCGTCGGCGGACAGCCAGGCACATAGACGTCGACGGGAACGATGCGATCGCAGCCACGCACCACGGAATAGCTGTAGTGGTAGTAGCCGCCGCCGTTGGCGCACGAACCCATGCTGATGACCCAGCGCGGCTCGGCCATCTGGTCGTAGACCTTGCGCAGCGCCGGCGCCATCTTGTTGCACAGCGTGCCGGCGACGATCATCACGTCGCTTTGCCGCGGGCTCGGCCGGAAGAAGATGCCGAAACGATCCAGGTCGTAGCGCGCCGCCCCCGCATGCATCATCTCGACCGCACAGCAGGCCAGCCCGAACGTCATCGGCCACATCGAGCCGGTCTTCGACCAGTTGACGAGCTTGTCCACGCTTGTGGTGACGAAGCCCTCGTTGAGGTGGCCTTCGATGCCCATCAACGCTCCCAGCGAGCCCGCACAGCACTCGAACTGCAGACTCGGGGCTTGGCAACGGGACGAACGAAAGTCGGCGTCATTCCCAGTCGAGCGCGCCGCGCTTCCACTCGTAGATGAAGCCCACCGTAAGGATGGCGAGGAAAGCCATCATGGCCCAGAACCCGACGCTCCATGCGCCGAGGTCCCCAAGGACGACGGCCCATGGAAAGAGGAACGCGATTTCGAGGTCGAAGAGAATGAAGAGGATCGCGACGAGGTAGTACCGCACGTCGAACTTCATGCGCGCGTCCTCGAACGCTTCGAAGCCGCACTCGTAGGGCGAGAGCTTCTCGGGGTCTGGCCTGTGTGGACCGAGCAAGGCGCCGATGGCCATCGGCGCCGCCCCGATCGCAAGTCCGACCAGGATGAAAAGCAGGACGGGTAGATAGCTGTCGGGATCCACGCGAGTCAGCCTCTCGGCTCATGCTCCACAAAAACCTGCAGACTGATGCGCGATAGTCCGCGCCACGCTGCACTGCCGTTCGAGGACGCCACTGGGACGAAACTCGCTCTGGTGCCGACGGTGAGACTCGAACTCACACGGCTTTCGCCGCCACCCCCTCAAGATGGTGTGTCTACCAATTCCACCACGTCGGCAAGGTGCAAAACCGGCGCGATTCTACTTGATTCGATCGCGCATCGCGGCGGCGCGCGGGTCCCGACCAATGCAGGAACGCGCGCGCGTCACGGGGTCTTACTTCGGTATGTCGGCAGGCTTCGGTGCTGCGGCGGGCGCGGAACCGTCGGCCGGCGCGGGAGCGGCTGCCGGTGCGGGCGCAGGTGCGGGCGTCGCCCCCTGCGGCGTTGCAGGCATCGGAATGTCCCTCGGCGCAGTATTGGCAGGGGCGGGCATCGTTCCCATGACCCCGCCTTCGTCCGCGGGTCGTTTAACCGCGGTTCCTACGTAGGCGAGCGCGAGCGTCGCGACAAAGAACACGGTGGCGACCGCCCCGGTGCTGCGCGACAGGAAATTGGCGGAACCGGTGGCCCCGAACAGGCTGCCTGAGGCGCCTCCTCCGAATGCCGCACCCATGTCAGCGCCTTTGCCGTGCTGGAGCAGCACGAGCACGATGATCGCGATCGCAGATAGCACCTGCACGACGATCAGTAATGTGGTCAACCAGCTCATATCAGTCCTCGTTCAGAAATTCGGTCGGTACAGTTTCACCGTGCCGCCGCACATATGGCGGCGAAATCATCGGCGACCAGCGATGCGCCACCGATGAGTCCGCCATCGATATCCGCCTGCGCAAAGAGCTCGGCCGCGTTGGCCGGCTTGACGCTGCCACCGTAGAGAATGCGCAGCGCAGCAGCCGTCTCCGGATCACGCGTGGCAACGCGTGCACGCAATTCGGAGTGAACCTCCTGCGCCTGTGCCGGCGTGGCTGTGCGCCCCGTCCCGATAGCCCACACCGGCTCGTAGGCCAGCGCGCCGCGCGCGAGCGCTGCCGCGCCGATGCGGTCGAGCACGGCGTCGAGCTGCCGCGCGACAACCGCCCGCGTCTGCGCGGCTTCCCGTTCTGCCAGCGTTTCGCCGACACAGACGATCGGACGCAATCCGGCCTTCAGCGCGGCTTCCGCCTTCGCCGCGACAACAGCGTCGCTTTCGCCATGCAGTTGCCGCCGCTCCGAGTGCCCGACGATCACCCAGCGACAGCCGACATCGACCAGCATGGTCGCCGCGACGTCTCCGGTGAACGCCCCGGGCTCGCGCTCGGACACATCCTGCGCCCCGATGTCGATGCCCTTCGCAACTGCAGCGCTCAGCGCAGCAAGGTACACCGAAGGCGCGCAGACGACGACGTCGCACGCCAGCGCCCCGCGGCGCTGTGCGAATGCCTCCAGCCAGGAGAGGCCGGAAGCGCGCGAACCGTTCATCTTCCAGTTCGCAGCGACAAGTGAAGTTCGTCGGGTCATCATCGGGCAAAGCTCGCCATTGTAAGCGGCGCGGTCGTCCCGACCAAGCGCGTGGAGCCACTCATCATGCGCGCGCCTGCGCCTCGGGACCCACCGCTAGAACGATCTTGCCGATGTGCGTGCTCGATTCCATCAACGCATGAGCCTCGGCAGCTCGCGCCAGCGGAAAGACCGCGTGCAACATGGGGCGGATCCGTCCTGCTTCGATCAGCGGCCACACGACGCTGCGCAGGCGGGATGCGATCGCGGCCTTGAACTCGACCGATCGCGGACGCAGTGTCGAACCCGTGATCGTCAGGCGACGCCGCAGCACCGCCGCGAGATCAACCTCAGCCCGCGCGCCGCCAAGCAGCGCAATGATCGCCAGCCTGCCGTCGTCGGCGAGGCAGGCGATCTCGCGCGGCAGATAGTCGCCGGCCACCATATCGAGGATCACGTCGACTCCGCGCCCGCCTGTTTCAGACTTGACGACAGCGGCGAAGTCCTCGGTGCGGTAGTTGATGCCCCGTCGCGCCCCGAGCGCTTCGCAGGCACGTGCCTTCTCGTCCGAGCCGGCAGTCGCGAAAACCGTGTTGCCCAGCGCCGCGGCCACTTGAATGGCGGCCACCCCGATGCCGCTCGTCCCCCCCTGTACCAGCAAGGACTCTCCCGGTGCGAGTCCGGCGCGATCAAACACGTTGCTCCAGACCGTGAAGTAGGTTTCAGGCAGTCCGGCGGCTTCAGCGTAGGTCAGTCCGCCCGGCATCGGCAGGCATTGCCCGGCCGGCGCCACGCACCACTCGGCGTAGCCGCCGCCGGCCACCAGGGCACATACGCGCGCTCCGGTTGTCCACCGGCCCGCGTCGTCCGCGGCTTCGATGATGCCGGCGACTTCCAGACCCGGGAGGTCGGAAACTCCGGGCGGCGGCGCATACGCGCCCTTGCGCTGCAGGACATCGGGGCGGTTGACGCCCGCGGCCTGAACGCGAATCAGGACTTCACCAGGACCGGCGACGGGTCGCGCCCGCACAACGGAACGCAGTACGTCCGGACCACCCGGCTGTCTGATCTCGACTGCGTTCATCGTGTCAGTGTTTGCCATCCGCTGCCCTCGCCGAAAAGCAAAAGGGGCGCCGAAGCGCCCCTCTTCGCCATGCACTCGCTATTGCTGCTGTTGCTGCGGCTGCTGAGCGACCGGAGCGTTGCCCTCAACAGCCTTCATGGACAGTCGCACGCGACCCTTCTCGTCGGCCTCGATGACCTTGACCTTCACGGCCTGGCCTTCCTTCAGATAGTCCGCGACCGCATTGACGCGCTCGTTGGCAATCTGGGAAATGTGCAGCAGGCCGTCCTTGCCCGGCAGCAACTGCACGATCGCGCCGAAGTCCAGCAGACGCAGCACGGTGCCGTCGTAGACCTTGCCGACCTCGACCTCCGCGGTCAATTCCTGGATACGGCGCTGGGCTTCCTTGCCCTTTTCCTGGTCGACACTGGCGATGATGACGGTGCCGTCGTCCTCGATGTCGATCTGCGTGCCGGTCTCCTCGGTCAGCGCACGGATCACCGCGCCGCCCTTGCCGATAACGTCGCGGATCTTCTCGGGATTGATCTTCATCTTGATCAGGCGCGGCGCAAACGCGGACAGCTCGCCACGTGACACGGAAATCGCATCCTGCATCTTCTGCAGGATGTGCATGCGGCCTTCCTTCGCCTGCGCGAGGGCCACCTGCATGATCTCGCGGGTGATGCCCTCGATCTTGATGTCCATCTGCAGCGCGGTGATGCCGTTGGCAGACCCGGCCACCTTGAAGTCCATGTCGCCGAGGTGGTCCTCGTCGCCGAGGATGTCGGTCAGCACCGCGAACTTGTTGCCTTCCTTGATCAGGCCCATCGCAACGCCGGCCACGTGCGCCTTCAGCGGCACGCCGGCATCCATCATCGCCAGGCAGGCGCCGCAAACGGAGGCCATCGACGACGAACCATTGGACTCGGTGATCTCGGAAACGACGCGCAGCGAGTACTGGAAGTCGTCATAGCTCGGCAGCACGGCCAGCAAAGAACGCTTGGCGAGCCGACCATGTCCGATCTCGCGGCGCTTCGGCGTACCGACGCGTCCGGTTTCGCCCGTGGCGAAGGGCGGCATGTTGTAGTGGAGCATGAAGCGGTCGCGGTACTCGCCCTGCAGCGCGTCGACGAACTGCTCGTCCTGCTTGGTGCCGAGGGTGGCCGTGACCAGCGCCTGGGTCTCACCGCGGGTGAACAGCGCCGAGCCGTGCGTGCGTGGCAGCACGCCCAGGCGGATCTCGATGGGGCGCACGGTACGCGTGTCGCGCCCATCGATGCGGGGCTCTCCTTCGAGGATCTGGCTGCGCACGATCTTGGCCTGCAGGTCGAACAGGATGCCGTCGACCGCGTTGTCGTCAGGCTTGGGATTACCCGTTGCCGCTGTCTCTTCCTCGAGCTTCGCCCACACCTGTGTGTAGACGTCGTTGATCTTGTGCGTGCGCGCCTGCTTGTTGCGCGTCAGATAGGCGTCGCGCAGCTCCGGTCCCGCGAGCAGCACCAGCTTGGCCATCAGCGCCTCGTTGCGGTCGGCCGGCTTCCAGTCCCAGGCCGGCTTGCCCGCCTCGCGGACCAGTTCATGGATCGCGTTTATTGCTGCCTGCATCTGCTCGTGGCCGTGGACAACGGCGCCCAGCATTACTTCCTCGGAAAGCTGGTCGGCTTCCGACTCGACCATCAGCACGGCACGCTCGGTGCCGGCCACGACGAGGTTCAGCTGTGAGGACTTGAGCTGTGTGGCTGTGGGGTTAATGATGTACTGACCGTCGAGGTAACCAACGCGGGCGGCGCCGATCGGGCCCTTGAACGGAATGCCCGACAGCGACAGCGCCGCGGAGGCGCCGATCAGCGCCGGGATGTCGGGGTCGATCTCGGGATCGATCGACAGCACGTGGATGATGACCTGGACTTCATTGAAGAATCCATCGGGAAACAGCGGACGGATCGGCCGGTCGATCAGGCGCGATGTCAGCGTCTCCTTTTCCGAGGGCCGGCCTTCGCGCTTGAAGAAGCCCCCGGGGATACGCCCCGCGGCGTAGGTCTTCTCGATGTAATCGACCGTCAGCGGGAAGAAGTCCTGCCCCGGCTTGGCTTCCTTGCGAGCCACGACGGTGGCCAGCACGACAGTGTCGTCCATTGAGCAGACCACGGCCCCACCCGACTGACGCGCAATCTCGCCGGTCTCGAGCGTGACCGTATGCGCACCGTACGCAAATTTCTTCGTTACCTTTTCGAACACTTTGCTTTCCTTTCGCGTTGAACTTGGTCACAGACAACGACCAGGCACGCCGCGGTATCGACGACTCGGCACGGGGTTCCGTCCTTACGTCCATATCGCAGCGCGCGTATCAGCCGGGGAAACGCCAACGGCCCGCGTGGATCACTCCAAGCAGGCCACTTGCGCTTGAAACCGGGTCATCGACTACTTGCGCAGTCCGAGGCTGTCGATCAGCCCCTTGTACGCCTCTGGGTTCTTGCCCTTGAGGTAATCGAGAAGCTTGCGGCGCCGGCTGACCATCTTGAGCAGGCCGCGACGTGAATGATGATCCTTCACGTGCGTCTTGAAGTGGTCGGTCAGCTCGTTGATGCGGGCCGTCAGGAGTGCAACCTGCACTTCGGGCGAACCCGTATCAGCCTTGGCGCGCTGATACTTGGCGACGATATCCGACTTGTTGATGTCTGCAACTGACATGTTTTCCCTTTCGAATCAGACCTATGGACACGCGGACACGGAAGGATGGCCGTGCCGTGAAGCGCGGGAGTATAGCAGCGCTCCTCGTGTACCCGACCGCTGCGCGGCCGCACGTGCACTCGGAGCGGATACGGCTTCGCCGCCCAAAGACTGAATTTGTCGGCTGCGCTTCCGGAGCGGCCGCGCGCTCCGTCGGGTTACAGGGGCACAGCTCCCACCCCGTCCTCCCTCCGAGAGGGAGGAGACTGGCACCCCATCCCTGCACCCTTCCCCGCCTGGCGGGTAAGGGACAACACCCTATTGCGGCGGTCATCCTGGCAAGCTGCTCAATTCGCACCCGCCCCTCACGGAGGGGCGGGCCGGGGTGGGGAGCTAGTCGACCCCCTCGCCTGGCGAGGGGTAGGGGGAGTGCCAAGCCCTCG
Source organism: uncultured beta proteobacterium (assembly GCA_963702595.1). Lineage (GTDB taxonomy): Bacteria > Pseudomonadota > Gammaproteobacteria > Burkholderiales > Burkholderiaceae_F > JALORV01. The sequence goes on from CAVPDC010000013.1 coordinate 24,796, forward strand.
TACTTCGGCGGAGCGCGCGGCCGCTCCGCAGCGCAGCCGACTGATCAGTGTTGAGCGGCGAAGCCGTAACCGTCCGCGAGCGCACGTGCGACCCAAAGAGTCGCGTACGTGAGCGGCGCTACGGTGCGAGCGACGTCTGGGGATTGAGACGTTCCACGCCGCTGTAGAGCTTGTTGAGCGCGTTGAGGTAGGCCTTGGCCGACGCCGCGATGATGTCGGGGTCGGCCCCGGTTCCGTTCACGATGCGGCCGGCGCGCGCCAGGCGAACCGTCACCTCGCCCTGGGCCTCGGTGCCGGTCGTGATCGCGTTGACTGAGTAAAGCAGGAGTTCGCAACCGCTCTTCACCTGGCTTTCGATCGCCTTCAACGACGCGTCGACCGGGCCGTTACCGTCGGATTCCGCTGTCGCCTCAGTTCCACCGATCGCAATGACGACGCGGGCATGTGGACGTTCGCCCGTCTCCGACCGCTGTGAAAGCGACAGCAGCTTGAAGTGCTCGTCGTGCGGCGTCACCGTTTCATCGGAGAACAGCGCCTGGATGTCCTCGTCGTAGATTTCCGCCTTGCGGTCGGCAAGTTCCTTGAAGCGCGCGAATGCCGCGTTGAGCTCCGTCTCGCTTTCGACCGGAATGCCGAGTTCGTGCACACGCTGCTTGAAGGCATTGCGACCGGACAGCTTGCCCAGGACGATCTTGTTGGCGTGCCAGCCGACGTCCTCGGCCCGCATGATCTCGTAGGTGTCCCGCGCCTTTAGAACGCCATCCTGGTGGATCCCGGATGCGTGCGCGAAGGCGTTCGCTCCGACCACGGCCTTGTTCGGTTGAACCGGAAAGCCGGTAATGCCCGAGACGAGCTTCGACGCCGGAACGATCTGCGTCGTGTCCACACCGACATCGAGATCGAAGAAATCGCGCCGTGTCCGCACCGCCATTACGACTTCCTCGAGCGAACAGTTGCCGGCGCGCTCGCCCAGGCCATTGACCGTGCACTCGACCTGGCGCGCCCCACCGATCTTCACGCCGGCCAGCGAGTTCGCAACGGCCATGCCAAGGTCGTTGTGGCAGTGCACGCTCCAGACCGCCTTGTCCGAATTGGGTATCCGCGCGCGCAGGTCGCGCAGGAAGGCGCCGTAGAGCTCGGGCACCGCATAGCCCACGGTGTCCGGGATGTTGATCGTGGTGGCCCCTTCTGCGATGACGGCCTCCAGCACCCTGCAGAGGAAGTCGGGCTCCGAGCGATAGCCATCCTCGGGCGAGAACTCGACGTCTTCGGTGAACTGGCGCGCGAAGCGGACGGCGAGCTTGGCCTGCTCGAACACCTGCTCGGGCGTCATTCGCAGCTTCTTCTCCATGTGCAGCGGCGATGTCGCGATGAACGTGTGGATGCGCTTGGAGCGGGCGCCCGCGAGGGCTTCGGCGGCGCGGCTGATATCGCGGTCGTTGGCGCGCGCCAGCGAGCAGACCGTCGAGTCCTTGATCGCATTGGCGATCGAACGCACGGCCTCGAAGTCACCGTTGGACGACGCGGCGAAACCCGCCTCGATGATATCGACGCGCAGTCGCTCGAGCTGCATGGCGATGCGCAGCTTCTCCTCCTTCGTCATGGAAGCCCCGGGGCTTTGCTCGCCGTCGCGCAGCGTGGTGTCGAAGATGAAGAGTCGGTCGGTCATAGGTGCTCCAGCGCAAAATAGTTTTTGCTGCCGGGCTCGAGGCGCTGGCAGCGGTACTACACGGATTGTGGGTCGGGGGTTAGCTGCGCGCGGGGCGCAGCAGCAGAAGCAGCCGGCCCGATAGGTCGGCAGCGGCAAGACGGGGCGCGAGGATTGGGGCGCGAGACATGGTAGACATATTTATGACTATATGACGATTCCACCGGTGCAACAAGCTAGCCGGAACGATCGCCGTCCCGCACCGGTTTGGCGGGATTGGGCTGGCCACGGAAGAACTGCCACGCCCAGTAGAGGTACCCGGACAGCGCATACAGGCAGAAGAGCGAGAAGAGCGCGATCGGCGGATCGGAGCTGACCACGAAGATAACGACGATCAGGGCCCCCATGACCCAGAAGGGGACGCTGCGCGCGAGCTGGAAGCTCTTGCCACTATAGAACGGCGCGCTGGAGACCATCGTGAGCCCCGTGTACACGGTTAGTCCGAACGCGACCCAGGGCATCACGCTGTCGCGCACCGGGATCTTGTTGTCGATCGCAAGCCAGACAAAGCCCGCGATCAGCGCCGCCGCGGCCGGGCTGGGCAGGCCCTGGAAGAACCGCTTGTCCACGACGCCAATGTTCGAGTTGAAGCGAGCCAGCCGCAGCGCCGCCCCGGCGCAGTAGACAAACGCCCCCGCCCAGCCCCAGCGTCCGAGGTCGCTGAGCACCCATTCGTACATGATGAGCGCAGGAGCCACGCCGAAGGACGTCATGTCGGAGAGCGAATCGAACTGCTCACCGAAGGCACTCTGGGTGTTGGTGAGGCGCGCCACGCGACCGTCCATGCCGTCGAGCACCATTGCCGCGAAAATCGCGATCGCGGCCAGTTCGAAGCGCTGGTTCATCGCCTGCACGATGGCAAAAAAGCCCGCGAACAGGGCCGCCATCGTGAACAGGTTGGGTAACAGGTAAATGCCACGACGACGCGTGCGCACCGGCATCTCATCGAGACCGACCGGGCCTCCGGCCAGAGGAAACGTGCGCGTCTTGCGGCGGCGGAATCGCATCAGAGTTCAGCGAGGACGGTGGTCGTGGCGTAAACGATGTCGCCCACGGCGACGCGCGGTTTGGCCGTAAGGGGCAGATAGACATCGACACGCGAGCCGAAGCGGATGAAGCCATACCGTTGCCCGCGCGCGAGTCGATCTCCCGGCTTGACGTAGCACAGGATGCGGCGGGCGATGAGGCCGGCGACCTGGATCACGGTCACGCGCTCCCCGCTGTCAAGCAGCAGCACCATGGCGTTGCGTTCGTTTTCGGTCGACGCCTTGTCGAGATCTGCATTCACGAAGCTGCCTGGCGAGTACTGCACCGATTCGACCGTGCCGTCGACGGGCGTGCGGTTGCTGTGCACATTGAAGACGTTCATGAAGACGCTGATCAGTAGCGTCTCACGCTGCGTCATTGCGTCGTGCACTTTGTGCACTTTCACGATGCGTCCGTCGGCCGGCGAAAGCACGGCCGAGGCCAGAGACGGCACCTGCCGCGGCGGGTCGCGGAAGAACTGGACAACGAACGCCACGATCAGCCAGAACGGCAGCGACCAGGCGAAACCGGCGACCCACGCGACGACCAGCGCGAGTACGAATGCGCCTGCAATGAAGGGCCAGCCTTCGCGCGCCAGCAGGGGATGCGGATAGTTCAAAGATCGAGCCCGATCGGAATGAGGCTCAATGGTATCGGAACCGCCTGCCTCCTCCACCGGAGGGCTTGGCTAGCGCGTTGCCGCCGGACCCTACGGCAGCAGGCGCGCCTTCCCGGTGACCGCAAGCCTCTCTGCGGAACGCCCGGCCTCGAAAGTGGGCGGCGCCACCGCGTCCGACGCCATCGTTGCCATGCGCGGCGCTCCGATCGGGATCGGCCCGCCTTCTCGCCCGCCGAAGTTGACCTCCTCCAGCCGGACTCGGTTCGGCGGCACGCCCAGGGCCTGCGCGGCCGCGCTCACCCGTGCATTCAGGTTCGCGATCGCCTGCTGGATCAGTTGAGCTTCGACTTTCTCGCGTGCTGCCTTCGATAAACGGAAGTCGACGCCACCGACCGACAGTGTCGACTGCGCGGCAGCGACCGTCTTCGGCAAGGTCGCGAGATTGTCGGTCTTCAGCGTGACACCCTGCCGCACGCGCCAGCCGACAATCCCCCGGCTCGTCCCGCTGGCATAGACCGGGTAGCTGCCATAGCCCGAGGTCTCGATCTGGGCCTTGGGGTCGGCGCGCTTCAGCGCGGCCGTCCCGTCACCGACCCGCTGGTTGACCAGGGCCTGCGCCTTGGCGAGGTCGGCGTCCTGCGCCTCGTAGAAAAAATTCACCACGGCCTCGTCGTTTGGCAATTCGATCTCGGCGCTGCCGGTCATGATGACCAGCGTGCCGGCATTCGGTGGCGGCGTAGCGGTGGGCTGCGCAGCCACCGGCAAGGCGGCGAGGCAAAGCGCCAACAGGACTGAACGATGCATTCCCGACTCCTTCGAGACCTGACCCTACTGTTAACGCGGCGCCGGCCTCGAAAGGGTCGAGCCGACACCGCCCCATCCGCCCGCCGGTCAGTTCTTCGACTGGTCGACGAGCCGATTGGCCTTGATCCACGGCATCATGGCCCGGAGCTTCTCCCCGACCTGCTCGATCGGATGCTCTGCCATCAGACGACGCCGCGCGTTAAGCGTTGCCGCTCCTGCCCGATTTTCTAGGATGAAGCTCTTCGCGTAGTCACCGGTCTGGATGTCCTTCAGCACCTGGCGCATGACCTTCTTCGTCTCGTCGGTGATGATGCGCGGACCCGTGACGTACTCACCGTACTCCGCGTTGTTCGAGATCGAGTAGTTCATGTTGGCGATACCGCCTTCGTAGATCAGGTCGACGATCAGCTTCAGTTCGTGCAGGCACTCGAAGTACGCCATTTCCGGCGCGTAACCTGCTTCGACCAGCGTCTCGAAGCCGGCCTTGATCAGCTCCACCGTGCCGCCGCACAGCACGGTCTGCTCGCCGAAGAGATCCGTCTCGGTCTCTTCGCGGAAGTTGGTCTCGATGATGCCGGCCTTGCCGCCGCCGATCGCCGCCGCGTACGACAGCGCGAGGTCGCGCGCCATGCCGGACGTGTCCTTGTGGATCGCGACCAGCATCGGCACGCCACCGCCCTGCTTGTAGGTCGAGCGCACCGTGTGTCCCGGCGCCTTCGGCGCCACCATGATGACGTCGAGGTCCGCGCGTGGCTGGATGAAGCCGTAGTGAATGTTGAAGCCGTGCGCGAACGCCAGTGCGGCGCCCTGCTTCATGTTCGGTGCCAGCGACTCCGCATACACCTGCGCGTGGTTCTCGTCCGGCAGCAGGATCATGACGATGTCGGCATCCTTGACCGCCTCGGACACTTCCTTAACGGCCAGACCGGCGCCTTCCGCCTTCTTCCAGCTGACGCCGCCCTTGCGCAGCGCGATCGTCACCTTAACGCCGGAGTCGGCGAGATTCTGCGCATGCGCGTGTCCCTGCGAGCCGTAGCCGACGATCGTGACCTTCTTGCCCTTGACCAGAGACAGGTCGGCGTCCTTGTCGTAATAGACCTTCATGGAATGACTCCCTCTTATCGATTGATTGTTTGGTCAGACGCGCAGCACGCGTTCGCCGCGACCGACTCCCGAGCCCCCGGTACGCACAGTCTCGAGAATCGACGCGCGGTCGACGGCCTGGATGAAGGCGTCGAGCTTGCCTGAGTTGCCGGTCAACTCGATCGTGTAGGTACGTTCGGTCACGTCGATGATGCGGCCGCGGAAGATGTCCGCCATACGCTTCATTTCCTCGCGCTCCTTGCCGACCGCCCGTACCTTGATCAGCATAAGTTCGCGTTCGATGTAGTCACCTTCGGTGAGGTCGACGACCTTCACGACCTCGATCAGGCGGTTCAGATGCTTCGTGATCTGTTCGATGACGTCGTCCGAGCCGACGCTGACGATCGTCATGCGCGACAGCGAGGCATCTTCAGTGGGCGCCACCGTCAGGGTCTCGATGTTGTAGCCGCGCGCCGAGAACAGTCCGACGACCCGCGACAGCGCACCAGGCTCGTTTTCCAGCAGTACCGAAATGATGTGCCTCATAGGTCTTCGCTCCCGAGCAGCATTTCGGTCAGTCCCTTGCCGGCCTTCACCATCGGCCAGACGTTTTCCTTCTGGTCGGTGATGAAGTCGAGGAACACGAGCCGGTCCTTGTACTTGCCGAAGGCGTCCTTGAGCGCACCCTCGACCTCCTTCGGGTCCTCGATGCGGATGCCTACGTGGCCATAGCTCTCGGCAAGCTTGACGAAGTCCGGCAGCGCGTCCATGTACGACTCCGAGTAGCGGCTGCCGTAGTCGATCTGCTGCCACTGCCGGACCATGCCCAAGTAGCGATTGTTGAGGTTGACGATCTTAGGCGTCAGGCGGTACTGCTTGCAGGTCGAAAGTTCCTGGATGCACATCTGGATCGACGCTTCGCCGGTGATGCACGCGACCTGCGCCCCTGGGTTGGCCATCTGCACGCCCATCGCGTACGGCAGGCCTACGCCCATCGTGCCAAGGCCCCCTGAGTTGATCCAGCGTCGCGGCTTATCGAAGCGGTAATACTGCGCGGCCCACATCTGGTGCTGGCCGACATCCGAGGTGATGAAGGCGTCACCCTTCGTGATCTCCCACAGCTTCTCGACCACGTACTGCGGCTTGATGGGTCCGCCGTTTTGCTCATAGCGCAGGCAGTCGCGCTTGCGCCACTCTTCGATCTGCGTCCACCAGGACTTCAGCGGCTCGGCGTTTGGCTTGGCGTCGGCCGCCTCGAGCTGCGTGAGCAATTCGATCAGCACCTCGCGCACGTCACCGACGATCGGGACATCGACCTTGACTCGCTTCGAAATCGACGAAGGATCGACGTCGATGTGGACGATCTTGCGCGGGCTGCTGGCGAAGTGCTTCGGATTGCCGATGACGCGATCGTCGAAGCGGGCCCCGACCGCCAGCAGCACATCGCAGTGCTGCATCGCCATGTTGGCTTCATAGGTGCCGTGCATGCCGAGCATGCCGACGAACTTGCGGTCACTGGCCTTGAAGCCGCCAAGCCCCATCAACGTGCTGGTGCAGGGAAAGCCAAGCAGGTTCACCAGCCGGTTCAGGAGATCGGCGGAATCCGACAGGATCACGCCGCCCCCGGTGTAGATCATCGGTCGCTCGGCACCGAGCAGCAGCTGGACCGCCTTCTTGATCTGCCCCTGGTGTCCCTTCACGACGGGCTTGTAGGAACGCATGTCAATCTCGCGCGGATACGAATACTCGGCGCGCGCAATCGTCACGTCCTTGGGGACATCGACCAGCACCGGGCCCGGACGGCCGGTCTGAGCGATGTAAAACGCCTTCTTGATGGTCGACGCGAGTTCACGTACGTCCTTCACCAGGAAGTTGTGCTTCACGCACGGCCGCGTGATGCCGACGGTGTCGCACTCCTGGAACGCGTCCTGGCCGATCGCATGCGTCGGTACCTGGCCAGTGATGATGACCACCGGGATCGAGTCCATGTAGGCCGTCGCGATGCCGGTGACGGCATTTGTGACGCCCGGTCCGCTGGTGACCAGTGCTACTCCAACCCGCTGGCTCGAGCGCGAATAGGCATCGGCCGCATGTACTGCCGCCTGCTCGTGACGAACGAGGATGTGCTGAAACTTGTCCTGCTTGAAGATCTCGTCGTAGATGTACAGGACGGCCCCTCCCGGGTACCCGAAGACGTGTGTGACGCCTTCGTCCTGCAGTGCTCGTACAACGATTTCCGCGCCGGTGAGTTGCATTTCGCTAACTCCTCTCAAAGTCCACAGGAAATTGATCGGATGCCGTCCATGCGAGCTTGTGGCGCGCGGTGCGGCGGGGGCGCTTTACGCGGTTACAACGGGATAGGCTGTGTCGCTAAAGACGTGTTCTCGTTTTGCAAGAACCGTCGAAGATACTGCACCGCACCACAATGTGCAAACCGCACCTCGGGCGTGCGCTTTCGTTCCATCCGTGAGCTGCGCCTTGCCCCGTCTGATAGCATCCAGCGCCGTTTTCCCCACAGCGGGCTGACTCGTTTAGACGTTGAACAGCCCCACCGATGGCCACCCGCGACGAGCTTTCCGAGTTTCTCGCCAGCGTCGAGCGCCGCGCATTCAAGCAGGCGCAGTTTGCGACCCGCGATGTCGACGCCGCCCTGGACATCGTCCAGGACGCGATGATCAAGCTATCGGAAAGCTACGGGGATCGGCCGGTCGCGGAATTACCCCTACTTTTTACCCGGATACTGCAGAACGTCATTCACGATCATTTCCGTCGACAGAAGGTACGATCGACATGGGTGACGCTGTTTTCGGCCCTGACCCCGCGGGACGATGATTCGGCCGACCCTCTGGAAACACTCGAGGCCCTCGCCGGCTCCGATGGGGCCGAGAGCGCGGCGGACAAGGTCGAACGCGCCCAGGTCATCGGGATCATCGAGGAAGAAGTCGCCCGCCTGCCGGCGCGTCAACGGGAAGCCTTCCTGATGCGTTACTGGCAGGAGATGGATGTTGCGGAAACCGCCGCAGCGATGGGGTGCTCGGAGGGCAGCGTCAAGACACACTGCTCGCGCGCAACCGCGACGCTGGCCAAGGCCCTGACCGCGCGTGGAATCACGTTATGAAACAGGACGAGTTTGGCTACCGGATCCGCCAGGCCCTCAACGAGGGACTTGAGCGGCTCGACTATCGCACCAGTTATCGCCTGCAGCAGGCCCGGCAGGCCGCGCTGGCACGCCACTTGTCCGCCCAGCCCGAAGTGGGCTGGGTGCCGGTAGCCCAGACGGCGGGCGGACCACCGTCCAATGCCGGGTTCAGCGGCTGGATGGGGCGGCTCGGCCTGGCCGCGCCACTGCTCGCCCTGGCCATCGGCATCTTCGGAATCTATCAGTACCAGGAGTCACGCCGCATTTCGGAGCTGGCGGACATGGACTTCGCGGTGCTTCTCGACGAGGTTCCGCTGTCGACCTATGCCGACAAGGGCTTCGGCGCGATGCTGAGCCAAGACTCGAACGAATTCTGACCGGAAGCCACGCGTGCGGATGCCTCTGGCGCGTGGCGCCCTCTTCGCCGGAATGCTCCTGCTTTGCGCTTCGGTCTGGGCACAAGGCGGTGCTCGGCCCGCCTGGAGCGAACTGACAAACGCGCAGCGCGAGGCGCTCGCCCCACTTGCGCAGGACTGGTCGGCCCTGGATGCCGACCGCAAGCGCAAGTGGCTCGAAGTTGCAGCCAAATACCCGAACCTTTCACCCCAGGGCAAGCAGCGGATGCACGAACGCATGTCCGAATTCGCGCGACTGACGCCCGAGCAAAAGGCCACCGCACGCGAGAACTTCCGCAAGGCTTACGAGGTTCCGGCCGAGCAACGCCAGGCCACGGTGCAGAAATTCCAGGAGCTGCCGGAGGACAAGAAGCGCGAACTCGCGAACCGCGCCGCGTCCAAAGCGGAAACACCGCGCCGCCCGGCGCCGGATTCCAAGGTCAAGCCGGCGCAGCCGCCGGCGCGAACAGAACCGCAGAAGCAGTAAGCGCGGTCGCTTGGGGCCTCCGCCCTACACTCGCGACCATGTCTTTACCGGAAAACGTTGCGCAGGACAGGCCGGTCGGCCTGCCGCTGCGACTCGCGGCGATGACCTACGAAGGCGTGCTGCTCTTCGGCGTGATTTTTGCCGTCGCCTTTGCTTTGCTCTCCGCCCTGGGCTGGACCTATCCCCTCAGCCCGTCGCGGCGCGTGGTCCTGCAATGCGCGTTGTTTGCCGTCATCGGTGTCTACTTTGTCTGGTGCTGGACCCGGTCAGGCCAGACACTGGCGCTCAAGACCTGGAAGCTGCGCGTCGCCGGACCGGACGGAGGTCGCGTGTCGACCCCACGCGCCATCGCGCGTTACCTGCTGTCGTGGCACCTGTTCGTGCCGGGCCTGATCGTCATCGCCCTCGATCCGTCCAGTCTGATGGCGAGCCTGGCGGCGCTGGCCTTGAGCTTCGGGTTGCTGCTCCTGCCTGCCCTGCGGGATCCTGAACGACGGCTGCTCCACGACCGGTGGACGCGCACGCGCGTACTGAGGGATCGGTGATCCCCGCGCCGAAAAGCGCTAGTCGACTGGCCGGAACGGGTCAGCCTCGCGGGCAAAAAGGCGGGCGTTGATCACGAGTTCCCGACGCTTGATCGTTGCCAGGAACTCGCGCGCGCCTCCCATGGCAGCAAAGGCGTGAAATCCCCGATACAAGAAACGGTGCAGCTGGCCATAGCCCCAAGCCTCCGCCGGGGCCTTCATCATGCCGAGCATGGGCGCCAGCATCGGAATCCTCGCCAGGCGGTCGAGCGCGCCGCCGATCTCGTCGACCAGCTCGACCTGGTGTTCGCGCTGGGCCTTGCTGCCGACCTTGACGTAGGCATCAGCATAGCGCTGCACCGTGATCGGGGTCTGCACAATTCGCGCCACGCCCGCATCGAGATCTTCGGCCAGCTCATCGAGTTCGACCGCGAGCAACAGGGTCTCGATGGCGCGCGCCGGCAGCATGCGCGCAAGCTTCGGGACCACCTTCTGCGCCTCGGCGTCGCGCTGCTCGAAGTCGCGTGCGCCGTAGAGCTCCTCCAGGAAGAACTCGCTAGATTCGCGATAGCGGTCGGACGCCAGCAGATCGGAGTACGTGCGGGTCAGCCGATCGGACTGAAAGGCCTTGACCGCCAGCCAGCGCGCGCCGAGCGCCGCGTCGGCATGCAGGCGCGCGCGCAGTTCAATGACGCGACCGAGAGCGTCGGTCAGCTTCTTCTGTGTTGCCGGAGTTGCGGTGCCGAACACGGCGAGACGATCGCGGGCAGCAGGACCTAGGCGGCGCGTTGTGCGCGCGGCGCGTAGCCGCGCGGTATGGCCGACAGCAGCCTGCGCGTGTATTCATGCTGCGGATCGGCGTAGATCGCATCCGAATCACCACGCTCCACGATCGCGCCCTCGCTCATCACGAGCATGTCGTCGGCCATGTACTTGACGACGGCCAGGTCGTGACTGATGAAGATGTAGGTCATTCCGAACTCATCCTGCAGGTCGAGCAGCAGGTTGAGCACCGTCGCCTGCACTGAGACGTCGAGTGCCGAGACGGACTCATCGCAGATAACGACGTCGGGCTTCATCGTCAGGCAGCGCGCGATCGCGATGCGCTGACGCTGTCCGCCGGAAAATTCGTGCGGATACTTGTATACGCTGTCGGGCGCCAGGCCCACGCGGTTCGCCAGGGCCGCCGCGCGTTCGAAACGGTCCGCATCGTTGTCGCCAATGCCATGGATCTTCATCGGCTCGGTAAGGATCTGGCCGACGGTGAACCGCGGATTCAGGCTGGCGTAGGGATTCTGGAAGATGATCTGGATCTTGCGCCGGTAGGCCATCATCTCGGTGTCCGACAGGGTCAGCAGATCCTTGCCCTGGTAGAGCACCTGCCCCGCCGTCGCCTCGACCAGGCGCATCAGCAGCATGCCGACGGTGGTTTTTCCCGAGCCGGACTCGCCGACCACGCCCAGTGTCCGCCCGGGGTAGAGCGCGAAGCTGGCGTCCTTGACCGCTTCGACCGTCTTGCGGGCAAAGAGCCCCGTCTTCAGCCGGTATTCCTTGCGCAGCCCCTTGGCCTCGATCAACGGCGCCGCCGCTGCGGCACGCGCAATCCGCGGCTCGGTGACGACGATCTGCGACTCGGGCTTGCCCTGCATGAAGTCATCGATGACCGGGAGCCGCTTCGGCTTGACGTCCAGCCGCGGCCGGCACAGCAGCAGCGCCTTTGTGTAGGCATCCTGCGGCGCTTCGAAGATATCGGCCACGCGGCCTTTCTCGCGCACCACACCGTCGCGCATCACCACGACGTGGTCCGCGATCTCGCCCACCAGCCCGAGGTCGTGACTGATGAAGAGCACGCTCATGCGATGGCGGTCCTGCAGCCGCTTGATCAACTCGAGGATCTGGCGCTGCACCGTCACGTCGAGCGCGGTGGTCGGTTCGTCGGCGATCAGCAGCTTCGGCTCGCAGGCAATCGCCATGGCGATCATCACGCGCTGCTGCTGCCCGCCCGAGAGTTCATGCGGATACGAGTCGATGCGCGACTTCGGTTCAGGGATGCCGACCTCGGTCATCAGCTCAACGACACGATCGCCGACCTGCTTGCGCGACAGGCCCATATGGAGTTGCAGGACCTCGGCAATCTGCCAGCCGACGGTGAAAACCGGGTTCAGCGACGACATCGGCTCCTGGAAGACCACCGAGATGTCCTTGCCGCGGATCGTGCGCAGCGAGTCGAACGGTTCGGTCAGAAGATTGCGGCCGCCGAATTCGACGCGGCTTTCCGGCCCAACGATCGCGTTTTCCGGCAGCAGGCGCACGATCGACATCGCCGACACGCTCTTGCCGGACCCGGACTCGCCGACCAGTGCCACCGTGGCGTTCTCGGGCAGGTCGAAGCTGACGCCGCGCACCGCCTCGGCGATGCGGTGCTTGCCCAGGCGGAACGACACCCTCAGATCGCGAACCGAAACGAGATTGGTCATGGCTATCTCAATTTTGGATCGAGGGCGTCGCGCAGCGCGTCCGTGAGCAGCGAAAACGCCGTGACAAACAGCGCCATCGACACCGTAGTCGCGACCAGCTGCCACCAGTGGCCGAGCACCAGCTCGGCCTGCGCTTCCGACAGCATCGTGCCCCATGACACCTGGTCGACGCGCACGCCGAGCCCGAGGAATGACAAGATGACCTCGGCCTTGATGAAGAACACCACGTGCAGCGAGAGCTGCACCAGCACGACGTGGCTGACGTTCGGCAGGATGTGGATGAACATGCGCGACAGGTGGCTCGCGCCGATTGCCTCGGCCGCACGCACGTACTCCCGTGTGCGGTGCTTCATGTACTCGGCCCGCACCAGCCGGTAGATACCGGTCCAGCCCGCCAGGCCGAGAATCAGGATCACCGTGCTGATGCCGCGACCCAGCACCGCGGCAAACGCAAAGATCAGCAGGATGCCCGGGATCGACGTGAAGACGTTGTAGACCCACTCGAGAAAGTCGCCGATGCGCCCGCCGGCATATCCGGATAGCGCCCCGAGCAGCGTTCCGATCAGGGTCGCCAGCACTGCCGCGAAGACGCCGACGAAGATCGAGATCTCGGCGCCCTTGATGACCTTGGCAACGATGTCGCGGCCCAGGCGGTCGGCGCCGAAGGGCAGTGTTTCGGCGCGCGGCGGATCGGTGATCTGGATCTTCGCAGCGCGCTCCGCCCATTCCTTGTACTTGGGCGCGAGCGGATCGATGTCCGAGAGATCGACGGGCTTAGCGTCCTTGGCGATCACGCTGGCGATCGGGTCCGTACCGGTGGCCTGGGCGCGGGGACCTACGAAAGACGGGGGCGCGTCGGGCACCCCGACTTCCTTCTGCCAGTCACCGGCCAACAGTCCGACGGCAGCAGCCAGGATCATGACGAGGAATCCCGCCACGACGGCCAGCGAAGCCATGCCGACCTTGTCGTTCGTCAGTCGCCGCCAGGCCGTCACCCAGACGCCCGCCGAGCGTTCGGAGGATGCTGCCTGGTATGCCTCGACCACCGTCGTCATCGCCGCCTCACTTCAGCACCACGCGCGGATCCACCAGCTTGTACAGGATGTCGGCTCCCAGGTTGATCACCATCGTCAACGCGGCCAGGTAGACGGTCACCGCCTGGATCACCGGATAGTCACTGCGATTCACCGCCAGCAGCGTCTCGCGGCCGAGTCCGGGGATCGAGAAGAAGGTCTCGATCAGGAACGAGCCGAGGAAGATCCCGGGAAGCTGAACCGCGACGTTGGTCAGCACCGGGATCATCGCGTTGCGAAGCACATGGACGAACAGCGCCCGGTTCTCGGTGACGCCCTTGGCGCGCGCCGTGCGGACATAGTCCTGGTTGATCTCGTCGAGGAAAAAGCTGCGGTACAGCCGTGTGTTCGGCGCGAGTGAAACGAACGTGGCCAGCAACACCGGCAGCACCGCGTAGTGCGTCAGGTTGGTCCAGAAACTGTCGCTCCAGCCCTGCACCGGGAACCAGCCGAGGTAAAACCCGAACAGCCACTGGCCGACGATGATGTAGACCAGAAACGAGACCGACAGCATGACCGTCGTGATGATCATGATCGAGCGGTCGGTCAGCGACCCACGCACGTAGGCCACCGCCATTGCCGCGACGATGCCGAGCACCGTCTCGAGGATCAGGATCGGCACCATCACCGTCAGCGTTGCCGGCAGGCGCGTGCGGAAGATGCTGGCGACCGACTCGCCCGTCGCCCAGCTGTTACCCCAGTTGAAGGTGAAGATCGACTTCACGAAGATCCAGAGCTGGGCGTACCACGGCTCGTTCAGGCCGAGCTGGGTCCGGATCGCCTCGATCTGCTCAGGCGTGGCCAGCAACCCGCCGAGAATTTCCGCCGGGTCGCCGCCGAACCATTTGAAGAGAAAGAAGACAAAGAGAATGACCCCGGCGAGCGTCGGGATCATCTGCCACAGTCTGCGTAAGATATAGGCGCCCAAGGGGGCCGACTCTTTCTGTCGTTGCTCGCGCCCGCCTTGTGGCCCGGCGCGCGAAAGCGCGGATTATGCCGATGACCGCCCGGTATTCAAATTAGGCGGTTCCACCCCGGTCGACTGCATGAACGAAGACGTCTCGAAAAGCCGACGCGCCTTTGCCCAGGCACTCGCCGCTGCACCGGTGGCACTGACGGCCGGGCCGACGCGCGGCCAGAGCGGCGAAACGGCCGGCGGGCAGAAGGTCTTGCGCTACGCCTTTCGCGTCGCCGAGAGCGGGTTCGACCCGGCTCAGGTCCAGGATCTCTACTCCAATACGGTGCTGTCGAACATCCTCGACGCACCGCTCACCTACGACTTCCTGGCGCGTCCGGCCGTCATCGTGCCCAACACGGCCGCCGCACTGCCGCAATTGTCGGAAGACTTCACCACGCTGACGCTCCGGATCCGACCCGGCATCTACTTCCAGGACCATCCGGCCTTTGGGGGGCAGCCGCGCGAGCTGGTGGCGGCCGACTATGTCTACGCGATCAAGCGCTTCTTCGACCCACGTTACAAGAGCCCGCGGCTGTACCTGCTGGAAAACGCGCAGCTGCTGGGCATGGCGGACCTGCGCAGTGCCGCTCTGAAGGGCAGCCGCTTCGACTACGACCGTGAGGTCGAAGGCGTGCGCGCGCTCGACCGCGCAACGCTGCAGCTGCGCTTTGCCCGGCCCAGTCCGCGATTTCATCAGTACCTCGCCGACAACTCGTTCATGGGCGCGGTCGCGCGCGAGGTCGTGGAGAGCTACGACGACAAGCAGATCATGGCGCATCCGGTGGGCACCGGTCCCTTCCGCCTCGTCGACTGGCGTCGTTCGTCACGCATCGTGCTCGAGCGCAATCCGGGCTACCGCAACGAGACGTACCGCGCGCAGCCTGCGGCAGACGACGCGGAAGCAACGCAGGTTGCGGCCCGCCTGGCCGGACGCAGGCTGCCGATGATCGACCGCGTCGAGATCTTCATCGTCGAGGAAAACCAGCCTCGCTGGCTCGCCTTCCTCAACGGCGAGCACGACCTCGTAGACGAGATCCCCGTCGACCTCGCCAACCTGATCGTGCCGAACGGCCAGCTCGCGCCGAACCTTGCCAAGCGCGGCGTGCAGATGGACCGTACTCCCCGACCGAGTGTCGACATGGCGCTGTTCAACATGGAGCATCCGGTCGTCGGGGGACATGACTCGCAGCAGGTTGCGTTGCGCCGTGCGATTTCACTCGCCTATTCCGCCGACGACGAGATACGCCTGGTGCGCAAGGGTCAGTCGGTGCCTTCGCAGTCTCCAGTGGCACCGCTGACCACCGGCTTCGACCCGACGTTCCGCAGCGAGATGAGCGAGTTCAACCCGGCGCGTGCCAAGGCACTGCTCGATGCGTTCGGCTACGTCGACCGCAACGGCGACGGTTGGCGCGAGCGCCCGGATGGCACGCCGCTGCTACTCGAGATGGCGACTCAGCCAGATCAGCTATCGCGGCAACTCGATGAACTGTGGCGCAAGGCGATGACTGCGATCGGGATCGACATGCAGTTCAAGTCAGCGAAGTGGCCGGAGAACCTGAAGAACTCGCGCGCCGGCAAGCTGATGATGTGGCGCGTGGGCTGGAGTGCAACTCAACCCGACGGCGACACGTTCCTCGCGCTTGGCTACGGGCCCAACAAAGGCCAGGCCAATCACGCCCGCTTCGACCTGCCAGCGTTCAATCGTCTGTACGCCCTGCAGCAGACGCTGCCCGACGGCCCGGAGCGCGAGGCCGCCTTCTTCGATGCGAAGAAGCTTTTCGTCGCCTATGCGCCCTACAAGTTTCTCGGCCACCGCATCGATACCTCGGTCGCGCATCCGTGGATCGTCGGCTATCGTCGGCACCCGTTCATGCGCGACTTCCTGAAGTACATCGACATCGTGCCCGAAGCGAACACCCGGACGGCTGCCTGATGCGCCACGTGCCATTTTCTCTTCGGCGGCGGACGGCGCTGCAGGCCGCCGCACTCGCAGGTCTCGGGGTACCTGGCCTGGCGACCGGCGCCGCGAGCAGCGAGAAAGTTCTTCGCTACGCCTTCGAAGTCAGCGAGACCGGCTTTGATCCGGCGCAGATTAGCGACCTGTACTCCCGCATCGTCACCGGGCATATCTTCGATGGCCTGTACGAGTACGACTACCTCGCGCGGCCGTTCAGGATCGTGCCCAACACCGCGGATGGCCAGCCGGAGATCTCGGACAACTTTCGTGTGTGGACCGTCCGTATCAAACCCGGGACCTTCTTCCAGGACGACCCGGCGTTCAAGGGCAAGCCACGCGAACTGGTCGCTGAGGACTACGTCTACTCTTTCAAGCGGTTCTTCGACCCGCGCTGGAAGGCACCTACCTACGCGACGCTGGCGGAGTCCCGGATCGTCGGCATGGCGGCGTTGCGCGATGATGCGCTGAAGAACAAGCGACCCTTCAACTACGACACTCAAGTGGAGGGCCTGCGGGCACTGGATCGCTACACCGTCCAGTTTCGCGTCGAGCGGCCACTGCCGCGGTTCCTGCAGACGCTTGCCGGGGGTGATCTGTACGGCGCCGTGGCCCGTGAGGTGGTCGAGGCCTACGGTGATGCGATGCCCAGCCACCCGGTTGGCACCGGACCCTTCCGCCTCGCCGACTGGCGCCGCTCGTCGAAGATCGTGCTGGTGCGCAACCCGACGTATCGCGAAGTCGTCTTCGACGCCGAACCGACCGCCGACGACGCGGAGGGACAGGCGCTGCTCGCGCGCTTCAAGGGCCGCAAGCTGCCAATGATCGACCGTGTCGAAGTGTCGATCATCGAGGAAACGCAGCCGCGCTGGCTGTCGTTCCTGAACCAGCAGCAGGACCTGCTCGAACGCCTGCCGTTCGACTTCATGAACATCGCCGCGCCCAACGGCGTGCTGGCACCGCACCTGGCGCGGCGCAACGTGCAGATGTGGCGCACGTTGAACGCCGACGTCACGCTGACCTACTTCAACATGACTGACCCCGTGGTCGGAGGCTACGAACCGGCCAAGGTCGCACTACGCCGTGCCATCGGTCACGCCATCAATGTCGAGCAGGAGATTCGTCTTTACTGGCGCGGGCAGGCGGTGCCGGCGCAGTCGGGCCTGATGCCGCATACGATGGGCTACGACTCCGGCTTCGTCAGTGAGACCGCGCGCTACGACCTGCCGCGCGCCAAGGCATTGCTCGACATGTATGGCTACGTCGACCGCGATGGCGACGGCTGGCGCGAACAGCCCGACGGCACTCCCCTCGTACTGGAGTGGTACACCACGCCGGACCAGCGTGCGCGGCAGCGCGACGAGCTGCGGCGCAAGGATCTCTCCGCGCTGGGAATCAAGATTGAGTTCAAGTCCGCCAAGTGGCCGGAGAACCTGAAGAACGCGCGCGCCGGCAAGCTCATGGTCTGGAATCTCGGTTATTCGGCAGCCTCACCCGATGGGCAACCCTCGCTCGACCGCGGCGCCACCATCCATTTCGGCGGCCAGAACCTGGCGCGCTATTCGAGCAAACGTTTCGATGAGATCTACGAACAGATCCGCGTTCTCCCGGACGGTCCGGAACGCGCAGAACTGTTCCGGGAGACCAAGCGCATGCTCGCTGTCGATGCGCCCTACCGATGGGGAGTGCACCGCATCCTCACCGACCTCGCGTGGCCGTGGCTGATCGGGTTTCGTCGCCAGCTCTACTCGAATACCTTCTGGCAGTACGTCGATATCGACACCGAACTCAAGTCGAAGCACATCGAATGACATCAGGCAATCTGCCCTCCCCGCACCGGCGCGCGACACTCAAAGCGATCGCCGCCGCCACCGTCGGCCTGCCGCCTCTGGCGGGCGCGCAACCGACCCGCGAGAAGGTTCTGCGCTACGCCTTCCCGATCGCCGAAACCGGCATGGACCCGGTGCAAGTCGTCGACCTTTATTCGCGCTTCCTGACGGCCAACATCTTCGAAGGTCTGTACGAATACGATCACCTCGCCCGACCGTTCCTGATCCGCCCTTGCACCGCCGAAGGGCCGCCCGATGTTTCGGACGATTTCCGCACCTGGACGATTCGCATCAGGCCGGGCATCCACTTCCAGGACGATCCTGTCTTCAAGGGAAAGCAGCGCGAACTCGTCGCGCAGGACTACGTCTATTCGTGGAAGCGCTTTTTCGACCCACGCTGGAAGTCGCCCGCCTTCCCCACCCTCAGCGAGTTGAAGATCCTCGGCATGGCGGCGCTGCGCGATGCCGTCATCAAGGACAAGAAGGCCTTCGACTACGACACTGAGGTGGAAGGGTTGCGCGCGCTCGACCGCTATACGCTGCGCTTTCGCCTCGCCGAGCCGCAGCCGCGCTTCATCCAGACCATGGCCGGCGGAGATCTGTTTGGAGCCGTCGCGCGCGAAGTGATCGAGACCTACGGTGACGACATCACGGCGCATCCGGTCGGCAGCGGGCCGTTCCGCCTTGCCCAGTGGCGCCGCTCCTCGAAGATCGTGCTGGTGAAGAATCCGGGCTACCGCGAGGTCCGCTATGACGCCCAACCCGCCGCCGACGACGCCGAGGGCCAGGCCCTGCTGGCGCGCTTCAAGGGTCGCCGGCTGCCGATGCTCGATCGCGTCGAGGTCTCGGTCATCGATGAGCAGCAGCCGCGCTGGCTGTCGTTCCTGCAGAAGCAGCAGGACTTCCTCGAGCGACTGCCCAGTGAGTTCGTCAACCTGGCGATTCCGAACAACAAGCTGGCGCCGAACCTCGCTAAGCAAGGCATCCAGATGTTTCGCACGCTGGCTTCGGATGTGACGATCACGGTGTTCAACATGGAAGACCCGGTGGTCGGCGGCTACGAGCCGGCCAAGGTCGCGCTTCGCCGCGCGCTCAGCATGGCCTCCAACGTCGAACAGGAAATCCGGCTCGAGCGCAAGGGTCAGGCGGTCCCAGCGCAATCCGTGCTGATGCCGAACACAATGGGCTATGACAAGGGCTATAGGGGGGACGGGCACGATCCGGCCCGCGCGCGGGCGCTGCTCGATCTTTACGGGTACGTCGATCGCGACGGCGACGGCTGGCGCGAGCAGCCCGACGGCTCGCCGCTGGTTATCGAAATCTCGACACAACCCGATCAGGCCTCGCGCCGGCTCAATGAACTGCAGCGCAAGGACTTCGGCGCGATCGGGATCCGGACCGAGTTCAAGCAGGCGAAGTGGCCGGAGAACTTGAAGAAGGCGCGCAGCGGCAACTACATGGTTTGGGGCGTCGGACAGTCGGCGGCGGCGCCCGACGGCCAGCCCTCATTCGACATGGGAGCGACCATTCACAAGGGCGGGCAGAACCTCGCGCGCTTTTCCAACAAGGAGTTCGACCGGCTCTACGAACGCATGCAGATCATTCCGGACGGCGCCGAGCGCGAACAGCTTTTCTTCGAAGGCAAGCGGATGCTCGCGGCGTACGCGCCCTACCGCACCGGCGTGCATCGCATCTATACCGATCTCGCCTGGCCCTGGCTGACCGGCTACCGCCGACCGCCCTACTGGCTGGCATGGTGGGCCTATGTCGACATCGATGCCGAGCAGCAGTCGAAGGCGATCCAATGAAGCGGCGCACTCTACTGAAGGCAACCGCACTGGGCGCAGTGCCGATCGTTGGAGCAGCTGGGGACGCGCCGAACAAGAACACCTCGGGCCCCAAGACGTTCCGCTGGGCGTTTGTCGCTGCCGAGACGGGCTTCGATCCCGCCCAGATCTCCGACCTGTATTCGAACTATGTCGTCGCCAATATCTTCGAGGCGCCGCTGCAGTACGACTATCTCGCGCGGCCAGCGAAGATAAGGCCGCGGACTGCAGCGTCGATGCCCGAGATTTCGTCGGACTTCCGTACGATCACTGTACGAATCAGGCCCGGCACCTACTTCCAGGAAGACCCAGCCTTCAAGGGCAAGGCGCGCGAGCTGGTCGCTGCAGACTATGTCTACCAGCTGAAGAGAGTTGCGGATCCGCGCTGGAAGAGTCCGCTTTGGTCGACAGTCCAGCCCGCAAAGGTCCTTGGGCTGGAGGCGCTGCGCAAGCAGGCAACGGGAAGCGGGAAGTTCGACTACGACAGCGATGTCGAAGGTATTCGTACCCTCGATCGCTACACTTTCCAGCTTCGACTGGAGGAGCCCAGCCCACGCTTCTATGAAAATCTGACTGATGCTCGCGTCTTCGGCGCGGTCGCACGCGAGGTTGTCGAAGCCTACGGGAACGACATCATGGGCCATCCGGTCGGGACCGGCCCGTTCCGGCTCGCACAGTGGAAACGGTCTTCGCGCATCGTGCTCGAGCGCAACCCGACCTTCCGCGAGGAAATTTTCGATGCGGAGCCGGCGCCAGACGATGCGAAGGGGCAGGCACTGCTTCGCCGCTTGAAGGGGCGCAAGCTGCCTATGGTGGATCGGGTCGAACTTTCCATCATCGAAGAAAGCCAGCCGCGCTGGCTGGCGTTTCTGAACGGCGAACAGGACGCCGTCAACATTCCTGCGGAGTTCATCAACCTCGGCGCACCCGGCGGCAAGATCGCCCCGTCGCTCGGCAAACGCGGAATCGAACTTGACCGGACCCTGAATCCCGATATCGTCGCCACGTACTTCAACATGGACGATCCGGTGGTCGGCGGCTATCAGCCCGACCGGGTCGCTCTGCGGCGGGCCATCGGACTCGGATACAACGTCGACGAGGAGATCCGCCTGATCCGCAAGGGCGCAATGACGCCTGCACAGTCACAGGTGCCACCGCTGACCAGCGGTTTCGACCCGGCTTTCAGCAGCGAGATGGGCGAGTTCGACCGCGCCCGCGCTCGGGCACTGCTCGACACATACGGCTATGTCGACCGCGACGGCGACGGCTGGAGGGAACGCCCCGACGGCTCGCCGCTCATCATCCGCTTCACGACCCAGTCGAGCCAGCTCGACCGTGCCTTCAATGAAATGTGGAAGCGCCAGCTGGATGCCCTCGGCATTCGCGTGGCCTTCGAGGTCAACCAGTGGCCGGAGAACATGAAGAACGCCCGCGCCGGCAAGCTGTCGGTGTGGTCACTTGGGTGGTCAGCCACCGGCGCCGACTCTGATTCGTTCCTGGCCCTGGGCTGGAGCAAGGGCTTTGGCTCGACGAACTTTGCCCGCTTCGTCAATTCTGAATACGACGCGCTGTACGAGAGACAGAGTCGAATGCCTGACGGGCCGGAGCGCGACGCCGTGATCCGCGAAATGAAGCGGCTTTTCATCGTGTACATGCCCTACAAGCTGCATGGCCACCGCTACATCAACGATGTGACTCAGCCGTGGCTGATCGGCTATCGCCGTCATCCGTTCGCCCGCGACTTCTTCAAGTACATCGACATCGACCACGGCTCGCAATCGGCAGACGGCTGATCCGCGTATGCGGCGCCGCGACTTTCTCGTCACTTCCGCGGTAACGCTGGCGTCCAGCTCCGCCGCGGCGCCAGCGAATGAGGCGGCCAAGGTGCTGCGCGTTGCCTTCCCAACCGCCGAAACCGGCTTCGACCCGGCGCAGGTGCAGGACCTCTACTCGCGCACGGTCATCGGCCACATCTTCGACGCTCCGCTCGAGTTCGACTTCATGGCGCGGCCGGCGGCTCTTCGCGCGAACACGCTCGTTGCGATGCCCGAGGTCTCGCCCGACTACCGGACCTTCACCTTCCGCCTGCGCCCCGGGATCTACTTCCAGGACGACCCGGCGTTCAAGGGCAAGGCGCGCGAACTCGTCGCGGCCGATTACGTCTTTTCGTGGAAGCGCATCTACGACCCGCGCTGGAAGAGCCCGATGCTGTTCGTGCTGGAGAACAGCAAGGTGCTCGGCCTCACCGAACTGCGCGCGGCGTCGCTCAAGGGCAAGCGTCCCTTCGACTACGACACGCCGGTCGAGGGCCTGCAGGCGCTCGACCGCTACACGCTGCAGCTGCGACTCGCGGAGCCGAACCCACGCATCATCTACAACTTCGCGGACGCGTCGCTGTTCGGTGCGGTCGCGCGTGAAGTGGTGGAGGCTTACGGTGACGACATCATGGCGCACCCGGTCGGGACTGGGCCGTTCCGACTGGCCGCGTGGACGCGCTCGTCGCGCATCGTGCTGGAACGCAGTCCGACATTTCGGGAGGAGCGCTACGACTTCGAGGCGGCCGCCGACGCTCCGCAACTAGCTTCGGAAACCGCACACCTGCAGGGCCGTCGCCTGCCGCTGGTGGACCGAGTCGAGGTCTCAGTCATCGAGGAATCGCAGCCACGCTGGCTGGCGTTCCTGCAGGGCGAACTCGACATCCTCGACCCCGTGCCGGTTGATCTGGCGCGCGTCGCAGCACCGAACGGAAAGCTGGCGCCCTTCCTTGAGCGCAAGGGCATCAAGGCGATGCTGACGCCGATGTCGGACATCACGCTCACTTACTTCAACATGGAACACCCACTGGTCGGCGGCTATGCGCCGGAGAGAGTTGCCCTACGCCGCGCCATCGCACTCGGGTTCGATGGCCGCGAGTACATCCGCAGCATCTTCAGTGGCTTCGGAGTACAGGCCGAGTCTCCGTTTATCCCCGCGACCTACGGGTACGACCCCGCCTACCGCACTCCCATGGCGGAATACAGCCCGGCACGCGCCCGGGCGCTGCTCGACACCTACGGCTATGTCGACCGCGACGGCGACGGCTGGCGCGAAACGCCCGAGGGTCAACCGCTGATTCTCGAGATCGCCGCCACGAACACGCAGCGCGACCGCAGTGCCAACGAGCTGTGGACGAAGTACATGAATGCAATCGGCCTGCGCACGAAGTTCCGCGTCGCCCAGTGGCCGGAACTCGTCAAGCAGTCGATGGCGGGGCAGCTGATGATCTGGGGCTACGCCTGGCAGGTCGGCCAGCCAGACAGCGACACGATCTTCGGCATGGCCTATGGGCCCAATGCGGAATCGATCAACGATGCTCGCTTCAACCTTCCCGCCTACAACCGCCTGTTCGAGCAGCAGCGCGTCATGCCGGACGGACCCGAGCGGCTCGCCGTGCTGCGTGATGCGACCCGCCTGATGGTGGCGTACATGCCGTACCTTCTGCACATGCACCGTGTCTACGTCGATCTGGCGCAGCCCTGGGTCATCGGGTTTCGCCGACATCCATTCACCTCACGCCGCTGGTCGTGGATCGACATCGACACGGACCTGCGGGCGGCGCGGAGAGCTTGATGCTGGCACGCATCCTGCGCATCGGCGTCGGCCTCGAAGTGATTGCCGCCGTCACGCTCGTCACCTTGCTCGGGGCATGGCTGGTGCCACCGCTCGCGGTAGCACTCATCCTCTTGTTTCCGCTCGCGGTGCACGGCATTCCGCTGGCGATCGAGTTCATCACTGGCGCCATCGTCGACCGCCGCCCGGTCGCACGCCTTGGCCCGGTGGCGCTGCTGAAGGTCTGGCTCGGCGAAACGTGGCGCTCGTTCAAGGTCTTCAATATCGATCAACCGTGGCGCGCGGACTATCCGGAACCGGATATCGTGCCGCAGCCTGACCGACCCGCGGTGCTCTTTATCCACGGTTACATGTGCAACCGGGGCACGTGGCGTCCTTGGCTGACCACAGGTGGCCTAACGCGGCGCTGGAACTGCGCAACGGTGAACCTGGAGCCCGTGTTCGGTGGGGTGGAACGCTACCCGGAGCTGATCCAGGCGGCGATCGAGCGCTTGCGAGCCGCGTCCGGCGCCGAGCGAGTCACACTGGTTTGTCACAGCATGGGCGGGCTTGCCGCCCGCGCCTACCTGCGCGCCTACGGCCCTCACACAGTCGCCCGCGTCGTGACGATCGACACTCCCCACCACGGCACGCTGTTCGCGCTGCTCGGGCACGGTGAGAACACCCGCCAGATGCGACGTGCCTGTGAGTTTGTCCGTCAATTGGCCTCTTGCGTCGAGCCCGTCGAGTTCATCTGTTTCGCCAGCCACCACGACAACATGATCGTTCCGCGCGACGGCCAGGTACTCGATTGCGCCGAGGCCGTGTGGTTCGAACGCATCGGCCACCTTGCAATGACCGACAACGATCAGGTGCTGGCAAAACTGATTGAAGTCGTCGAGCGGCCGTTACCCGAAGCGACGGCCGCATCCACTGGCGCCATCGCCCTCGCAGCCAACGGTTGATCCCGGGCCGCGCGACCGTCTGGAGAGGCCGAGCATGCACGACGCATCGGTGGCCGTTGACGGCCACTCCCCTGATTGCTCGCGTGTCAGCCCAGCGGCACCAGCGTCGCCAGCGTTCCCGGCTTGCCGCTTCCCTGCGGCGCCATGTAGTGGATCGTTGCGCGGCCACGGGCGCGCGACATCGTCCAACTCGGATGCACCCTGCGCGAGGTGACCGCACGATGCAGCGTGTCGAGCGCGTCGAGGTCGCCCAGTAACCGCAACTGCTCGCCTGCGGACAGAGTTGCCGGCCCGTCGGCGAGAGCGCGTTGCACGCGTTCGTCGCGCGCTTGGGCTACCAGCGGGCTGCGGCGGCGCGCCCCGAGCCGCACCAGCGCGTGCACCTCGGGATCCACCACCGCATCGACAAAGCGCGGCAAGGGACGGCCGCTGCCCGAGTACTGCTCGGCCGCAGCGATCTCGCGCGGGACGCGCACCTCAGTGGGCGTAAGAAAGAGCCCGAGCTTCCGGCAGGCAAGCCCGACGTGCGTTCGGCTGGTCCATACCGACAGGGGAACCGCCAGGATCAGGCCGGCGGCGACAGGCGCCAGCCACGGCAGGAAGTCCGGCGCCTTGAGGGCGACCAGAGCTACCCACGCCAGCCCAAGTGCAGACTGCACGCCATGTCGCTGCAGGGCTTCCGACCAAGTCGTACTCGCATCGGCGCGTTCCGGTGACTTCCACTGGATCGACCAGCCGCAGATCGCGGCGAGCACGAACTGCGAATGGAAAAGCATGCGCACCGGCGCGAGCAGCGCCGACAAGACAATTTCGACCAGCGTGGTCATCGCCAGTGTGCTGGCGCCGCCGTACAGCGCTGCCCCCCGCCGGGCCGCCAGCAGCGCGGCGACAAGCTTCGGCAAAAAGAGCAGGATCGCGACTGCGAGCGCAAGGCCCAGCGCATGTTCCGGTCGCCACGACGGCCACAGCGGATAAAGCTGATTCGGCATGACGAAGTACTGCGGATCGGCTGCACCGTGCTGTACCAGCAGCCACGTGGACAGCACAAGGAAACTCAGCCACAGCGGTGCCGAGAGGTAAGCGAGCGCACCGGTGAAAAAGACCGTGCGATGAACCGGATGCAGACCGCGGATGAACATCAGGCGGGCGTTCATCAGATTGCCCTGGCACCAGCGCCGGTCACGCTTGACTTCGTCCAGCAGGTTCGGCGGCGTCTGCTCGTAGCTGCCGTCGAGATCGTAGGCAATCCACACGCCGAAGCCGGCGCGCCGCATCAGTGCCGCCTCGACGAAGTCATGCGACAGGATCTCGCCGGACAGCGCGCCATGGCCCGGCAACGGCGCCAGCGCGCAGTGACGCATGAACGGCGCGAGTCGGATGATGGCGTTATGACCCCAGTAGTGCGACTCGCCGAGTTGCCAGTAGTGCAGGCCCGCGGTAAACAGCGGCCCGTAGACCTGGCTCGCGAACTGCTGTGCGCGCGCATGCAGCGTGGTGCGCCCGGCCGCCTGCGGGGCGGTCTGGATGATGCCGGCGTCGGGCCGCACCTCCATCAGGCGCGCAAGCGTCACCAGGCACTCCCCGGTCATCACGCTGTCGGCATCGAGGACGATCATGTATCGATAGTTCCCGCCCCACCGCCTGCAGAAGTCGTCGATGTTGCCGCTCTTGCGCTTCACGCGCCGCGACCGCCGTCGATAGAACAATCGATCCTCTGCGCCCAGCGTCTCGCGCAGGCCGCCCCACGCATCGAGCTCGGCCACACACGTGTCCGGATCGCTGCTGTCGGAGAGCACGAAGAAGTCGAAGCGCTCGAGCTCGCCGGTGCGCGCGAGCGATTCGTAGGTCGCTCGCAGGCCTGCGAAGACATGGTGCACGTCCTCGTTGCAGATTGGCATGACGATCGCCGTGCGCGCGTCGCGCGGCAGCGGTCCGGGCGGCGCCACCGAGCGCGAAATCAGGAACTCGTCGCCGCCGCGCACTAAAACCCACAGTCCGGCCATTGCAGTCCAGAAGCCGGCGGCGACCCAGCACGACAGCAGCGCAAACAGTGCCAGCAGTGCGCCCTGCAGCCAGCCGTCCACGGTGGTCGGCAGCAGGTCGCTCATCAGCGCCGTGGCATACAGCGCGGGCGCCAGCGACAGCACCAGCAGCACGAAGCGGCGCCGCGCTCCAGACACCTCGAGCGCGCTGAAGCCAGGCACTTTCCGCGGCGCCACCTCGGTCGGGCGCAGGGCGTGCCAGGGCCGCGCCGCCATGGGAGTGCGCGCGACTAGCGGCATCGTGCCAGGCACGGCCGCCGTCAACTCGCCGGAATGATGTAGTTCCATGTTTCGCTCAAGGGAGAATCGGCGTTGCGCAGAACGGCGCGCAGTTCGATCGGTTTGTCTTTTTCGGTTCTCCGAACCTGCACCACCATGCGCCAGCCGCCGCTCACCTCATTCCTATGCACGTTCAGTGCCAGGCGCTGGCCCCCATTGACGGAAAGATCTCCCGTGACTGCAGCGTCCGCGGGCAACTTACGCAGCGCGGGCCCGTCGAAATCAACCGTCAGCTTGATGACATCGTCCGGTAGCGCCGCGTAGCCCTGGCCGCGCCGGGTCTGCACGACCCATGCGTTGGGCGGGCGCCGCTCGGTGACCTTCTGCCACATCAGGCGATAGCGGAACTCGAACGCCTGGCCCTGGCGCAACGTCTGCTGCGGCACCCAATAGGCGACGATGTTGTCGTTGGTCTCGTCAGGCGTCGGGATCTGAACCAATTCGACGCGCCCGGCGCCCCAGGAACCGACCGGCTCGACCCACACCGACGGCCGCAACTCATAGCGCGCCTCGAGGTCTTCGTAGCTGCCGAAGGTACGGTCACGCTGCATCAGGCCGAAGCCGCGCGGATCGGTGACCGCAAAGGACGTGACCAGCAAACGCCGCGGATTCACCAGCGGGCGCCAGTTCCACTCGCCATTGCCGGCGTGGATCGAGAGGCCGTCGGAGTCGTGCACCTCGGGCCGAAAGTCCTCGACCGTGGCGCGCTGGTTCTCACCGTGGAAGAACATTGACGTCAACGGTGCCAGGCCGATCTTGGCGCCCGCCTCGCGCAGGTGCAGACGTGCGGTCACCTCGGTGAGGGTCTCCGCACCTGGACGCACGATGAATCGGTACGCGCCCGCCACGCGTCGGGAGTCGAGCAATGCATATACGGTGAGTTCGCGCGCGTTGCGCGTCGGCCGTACGATCCAGAACTGTTCGAAGCGTGGAAATTCTTCCCCATTGCGCTCGGCGGTGTCCACCGCTAGCCCACGCGCCGAAGCGCCGAAGCGCTGACCCTGCCCCAGCGCGCGGAAATAGCTCGCGCCAAGGAACACCAGGAGTTCGTCCTTGTAACGCTGAGTATTGAGAGCACTGTGGATCCGGAAACCCGCGAAGCCGAGCTTTCGCAGCTGCGCCCGGTCAAGGCCGGTCTTGCCGTAATCGAAGTCGGCCGGGTCGAACGGAATCTCGCGGACTGTTCCGCCCACCACTTCGTGGATGCGCACCGGATTGGTGTGGAACTGGCCACCTAGGTGGAAGAACTGCAACTCGAATGGCAGCTTGTCCGCGCGCCACAGCGATCGGGAGGGGTCGAAGCGAATGTCCCGTAGCTGGTCGTAGTTGAGGTCCTTCAGCGCCTTGGGCAGTGGCGGCGCGCTGCCGTTGTACGGTTTCGCGGCGAGCGCTCGCGCCGCCTTGTCGACGCTGTCGAAGTCGAAACCCTGCGCTTGCGCCGCGGCTCCGATCAGCGCAAGCGCGGCGACCGCCGCGGCGCGCAGCAGCGGACCGACAGACGCGAGCAGGCCGCTCGCCGGAAGCGAAACGTTCAATGTCATGTGGGGAGGTTCCTCCAGGCATCGCGTGGCAAACGGCGGGCCCGGTCAGGCTTGAATGGTAGGCAAATCCGCTAGTGCGCGGGGTCTAGAAAAGGATGGAACCGGCCGAGTGAGGTACCGGTAAGTCCCCGGCAATCCCGACGACGACTACTTTTCCTTACCTTTGCCGTTTCCTTTGCCGTTTCCCTTGCCCTTGCCTTTGCCGTGCTCCTGCTCGTAGTGCGGCACGTAGACGTTGCTGTACCAGTCGTCCTTTACAAAGTAGACGGGACGGGCGCACGCATCGTACTTCTGGCAATGCTTATTCCAGTTCTTGGCATGCCCGGGCGGCACGTGCAGGTATATCGGCTGCACTGACTCCACTACCTGCACGCGTTGGATCACAACCGGCTGCGGATAGATCAGTACCGGACGCGGGGCATTGCCGATATCGATCTGGCCATAAAAACCCGGTTGGCCAACGCTGATGGAAACACCGACGTCGGCGGCCAGTGCAGCCGTGACCGCAGTGGTTAACACGATGGCGAGCAATGAGCGTTTCATTGTGTCCTTTCAAGTGGCAGTTACCTTAACGCCTGACGGAGCGGACAAGAGGACAACGCCGAGACGGATTAGCCGCGTTCCGCTAATGGCAACCCCGCGAGGACATTCATGACGCGGGACGCCAGCGCCTGATCAGACGATCGCCCCTGGGCCTCAAAGGCGGCAAGTGCACTCCTCCACCGGCATCCTGGCCCGCCACTCGGAAGAGAGCGCGCCCGTGCGATTGAAGCCAGAGTGGACCGATAAGGCAGCGAGACCCGCTCGCCGAGACGTGTGCTGTCTACACCCTGACAATCATCCACAGCTTATTGCTTTGTAAACGATGCGGGCTCGCCAAGTCTGTTCGCCAGCGCACTCACAAGTACACACAGGACTGACCCGAAAGTCGGCCCCGAGCAGACCCGCGTTGACCGCCGTCAAGCCGTACGGCTGTACCGGCACCTAGCTTGAAGACGCATTGATCGCCTTTGCGTCGGCGTGTTGGGGTGTCGTGCCAATCTTTGCCCAGAAACGCGTCGTTCGAATGCGCGAATGCGGTCCGGCGAGAACGGGCACGAGGATCCCGCATACAGGGGAGACGAAATGAGACGCGCAATGAATGCTGTTTTTCTATCCGGAATTGCCGCGGTGTTGTCGTCTGGCGCCGTGCTGGCTCAGCCGACGACGGATCTTGGAAAGACCGAGTACTACGCGAAGTGCGCCGCGTGCCACGGGCTGAGCGGCAAGGGTGAGGGCTCGTTCGGTGAAGTGTTGAAAGTGAACATGCCGGACTTGACGTTGATCGCAAAGCGCAATGGCGGCGTCTTTCCAGTGGACCGCGTCAAGATGGCGATCGATGGCCGAGCCACGCCAAGAGCCCACGGCACGAGCGAGATGCCGATCTGGGGCACGCGCTACAGCGCCGAGGCCGCGCCGCGGCATGACGACTACCGCTACGACCCGGAGGCATTCGTTCAGGTGCGCGTTCTCGCCCTCGTCGACTACCTCTACAGGCTGCAAGCCCGCTGAGGATGGCGGCCGGTCCATCCCGATCACGGACCGAAGTTCGTCCGTAGTAGTCGGACCGCCCTTAAGTGGGCCTACGCCTTCGACCAGCCGGCGTGACCCGCCATGACCCCTTTCTTGAGGTTAGGCGGCCGGCGTGAGCGGCCCTCATCGGCCCCCCAATGAACCAAGGGTAGGCGTGTGCCGGGCCGACTCCGAGCTGCCCCGCCTGAACGCCCTCGCCAGCTGCAAACCTGCAATTAGCGCGAGAGTTGGCGTCTAGATGGAGAAAGGACAGCTGCGGGCGTACACGAGCGCCACCTAGAAATGTATTCCTCGCATCAAGGTCGCAAACGCGATCTGATCCGCCGTTGCCTTGGGCTTCTCGCCCTCTTTCGCACCCTTGGCGGCGTCGGAGTCCGGGAACATGCGGAACGTCGTATTCATCATGATCTGCGCGATCCGCGGCGCCAGGGCATGCAGTACCGCCCCGAAGATGCCGAGCCGCGTGGCGATGCGCACAGGCTTGTAGACGATCGCCCGCACGATGAGGTCGCCCGCTTCCTCCGGTGAAAGCGTCGGCACGTTCTGGTAGAGCTTGGTCGGCGCGATCATCGGCGTGCGCACCAGTGGCATGTTTATCGTCGTGAACTTGATGCCGACGTCGGCGAACTCGGAGGCCGCACACGCGGTCCAGGCATCGAGTGCGGCTTTGGAGGCCACGTAGGCCGAAAAGCGCGGAGCATTGGTCAGCACGCCGATCGACGAAATGTTGATCACGTGTCCCCGCCTTTTGGCCGTCATGTGGGGCAGCAAGCCCATCGTCATCCGGAGCGCACCGAAGTAATTGATCTGCATCGTGCGCTCGTAGTCGTGGTAGCGGTCGAAACTCGACTCGATGCCGCGACGTATCGACCGGCCGGCGTTATTGACGAGGAAATCTGCTCCGCCGAGTTTCTCGATCATCCACGCCGTCGCCTTGTCCACGCCTTCGTTGCTGGCCAGGTCCGCCGAGTGCGTTATGACCTTGCCACCGTTCTCGTTGTCACCGAGACCGTCCTCGATTTCCTTCTTGGCAGCGGCGAGCTTTTCCGGGTCGCGCGCGACGATGACGGTCGTCGCGCCGGCCTGCGCAATCTTGTGCGCGGCTGCGAGCCCGATGCCCGAGGAGCCGCCGGTGATCACGACCACCTTGCCCTGCACCTGCCCCTTCAGCGTGCGGTCGATGAAAAGGTCCGGGTCGAGGTTTCGCTCCCAGTAGTCCCACAGGCGATAGGCGTAGTCCTCGAGCCGCGGGCACTCGATCCCCGTGCCCTTCAACGCGGCGGTCGCTTCGCGCGCATCAAAGCGAGTCGGGTAGTTGACGAAGCCCAGCAGGTCCTCAGGCAAGCCAAGGTCCTTCATCACGGCATTGCGGATGCGTCGGACCGGCGTCAGCGCCAGCATGCCTTTTTTCACGCTGCCCGGGATGAACCCCACTAGGGCTGCGTTGATCCGAAGCGTGAACTGCGGTGCATGTGCGGCCTTGGCGAAGATGTTGAGGACGTCGCCCACCCGGTACGGCGTCGGATCGACGATATGAAACGCCTTCTTGTTGCCTTCCTTGGCGTGCGCGATGTGGTCGATCGCGTCGACCACGAAGTCCACGGGGACGACGTTGATGCGTCCGCCCTCGATGCCGACGGCCGGCATCCACGGCGGCAGCATGTTGCGCATCTTCTGGATCAGCTTGAAGAAGTAGTACGGACCGTCGATCTTGTCCATCTCGCCGGTCTTGCTGTCGCCGACGACCATGCCCGGCCGGTACACGCGCCAGGGCATCTTGGCTTCCTTGCGGACGATCTTCTCCGAGTCGTGCTTGGTGGCGAAGTACGGGTGATCGAGGTTCTCCGCCTCGTCGAACATGTCCTCCCGGAACACACCCTCGTAGAGGCCAGCGGCGGCGATCGAAGACACATGCTGGAAGAGACCCGCCTTGATCTCGTTGGCAAGCGCGACGGCATTCTTCGTGCCTTCGATGTTGGCGACGATCTGGCTCTCGGCGTCCGCCTTGAGGTCGTAGACCGCCGCCAGGTGGAAGACGTGCTTGACCTTGCCCGCGAGCTTCTTCTGGTCGGCCTTGCTGACTCCCAGCAGCGGCTTGCCGAGATCGCCGACGATGGGTACCGCGCGTTCCTCGGTGGCATTCCAGTACTCGAGCAGCGCCGGGACCTTGTCCAGGCTCTCCTTGCGGACCAGGAAGTAGACCGTCGTGCCGCGACGGGCGAGCAGTTTCTTGACGAGGCGCTTGCCGATGAATCCGGTGGCGCCGGTGACGAAGTACGTCATCGGGTGTCTCCTCCTGGGGCCAAGGCGTGTTCTGGTTGTGTGGATCGCGCGGCAGTTTAGCGCCAGCGCCCTCGCCGCTAGAGCCGAGGCTCTATGCAGTTTGTTGTCTCGGGTGCGCGGCGCCTCCTATGCTTTCGCCATTGGTCAACTTTCCCGCGAGGCAAGGAGTCGAAATGGTCAAGAAGCTCAAGGCGATGGCGAACAAATCGCACAGCGAGAGCCAGTTGCGCGCCGCTGTGAAGGACTCCGCTCAGGAGATCTGGCTGGCCGGCCTCGGCGCCTTCTCCAAGGCGCAGGAAGAGGGTCAGAAGGTTTTCAAGGCGCTCGTGCGCGAGGGCACCGGCATCCAGAAACGGACCATGAAGGTCACCGAAGACAAGGTTAGTGACGTGACGGCCAAAGTGACGAAAGTGGCAGCCGGGCTGCAGAAGCAGGCCAACGGCACCTGGGACAAGCTTGAGACCGTCTTCGAGGCACGCGTCGAGCGCGCCCTGACACGTCTTGGCGTTCCGACCAACAAGGAAATCGCCACGCTGACACGGCGAGTCGAGGAACTGACCCGCAACGTCGCGACGCTGACCAAGGCGGGGCCTGCGGCCAAGCGTACGACCCGCGCCCGCAAGGCGGCCTGAGGACTTCCTGTCGATCATCGCCAACGCCGCGGCCCCCGCGGCGTCGACCCCTGAGGCTTGCACGTTCGGGGTGAAATGACCCAACGACCGGCGATCCGTCGCCGTACTGCGATCACGCGCGAGCAAGTGGGCCGCCGGCCACGCATCGGCCTCGCACTCGCCGGTGGCCGCCAAGACGCGCCGTCGGCGCGCTCACCCTCAGGGCCCCTATGAACGAGCGGTCCGCCCCCGGCCGCAGCTCCGGCAAACGTCGTCAGACTCCGGTCGCCGACCCGTATCGGCCTCGCCCTCGCCGGTGGCGGCCGAGCCGCGCCGCCGGCGCGCTCGCCCTCAGGGCATCTATGAACGAACGGTCCGCCTCCGGCCGCAGCTCCGGCAAACGTCGTCCGACTCCGGTCGCGCGACCCCGTATCGGCCTCGCACTCGCCGGTGGCGGCCCGTTGGGCGCGATCTACGAAATTGGCGCGCTGTCGGCGCTCACGGAAGCGCTCGACGGGCTCGACTTCAACAGTGCGGACGTTTACGTCGGGGTCAGCGCGGGGGGGTTTGTCGCCGCCGGCCTGGTCAACGGCTTCACGCCGCACCAGATGTCCCGCGTCTTCATCGAAGGCGAGAAAACGCGCGACCGGTTCGAGCCCTCCGTCCTGCTGAAGCCCGCCTATAAGGAGTACGCCAAGCGGCTAGCGTCCGTGCCGCCGCTGCTAGCCAGCGCTGCCTGGCACTACGTGCTGGGCACGAGCACCGCGATGAGCGCCTTCGAGCGCCTTGGGCGAGCGATTCCAACGGGCGTCTTCAGCGGCGAGGAAGTCGATCGCTACCTGAGCAGCATCTTCAGCCAGCCCGATCGCAGCAATGACTTTCGCACCCTGACCCGCCGGCTGTATCTGATTGCGACCGACCTCGACACCGGCGAATCCGTGAACTTCGGCGCGCCCGGTCTTGACCACGTTCCGATCTCGCGTGCGGTGCAGGCGACGGCTGCGCTTCCGGGCCTCTTTCCGCCGGTGGAAATCGATGGCCGTTACTTCGTCGATGGCGCGCTGCGCAAGACACTGCATGCCTCGATCGCCCTCGACGAGGGTGTCGACCTGATGGTCTGCCTGAACCCGCTGGTCCCCTACGACTCGACACCCCACCACCGGACCCGCGACCGCGAGCACCATCTCGACAAGCTGGTCGACGGCGGCCTGCCGGTCGTGCTGGCGCAGACCTTCCGCTCGATCATCCACTCGCGCCTCGGCGCTGGCATGGAACGCTACAAGACGGCCTATCCCGACACCGACATCGTGTTGTTCGAGCCAAATCGCAGCGATGCCGACATGTTCTTCACCAACCTCTTCTCGTACTCGAGCCGGCGTCGCCTGTGCGAGCACGCCTACCAGAAGACGCGCGAGGAACTCTGGAGGCGGCGCCACGAACTGGCGCCCCTGCTGGCGCGGCATGGCGTCACCATTCGCACCAACGTATTGCGCGACGAGAAACTGACGCTGGTGAAGACCCTGAAGAAGTCGCGCGGCGTCTGGCGCGAGTCAGCGACGACCGCCGCCACGCGCCAACTGACGCATACGCTGGACGACCTCGACCGCTGGCTTCGGTACAGGGCGACCGCGGCCTAAGCCGACGGAGCGGCGCTGCGCTATTCTTCACGGGTCCCCCCGGATCCGTCGTCAAACGCCATGGAACGCAAGCCGCCGCGTCGCACGCGCGAACGGATCCTCGATCTGTCGCTGCGCCTGTTCAACGACTTCGGCGAACCGAACGTCAACACGACGCTGATTGCCGAGGAGATGAACATCTCCCCGGGCAACCTTTACTACCACTTCAAGAACAAAGACGACATCATCAACTGCATCTTCCAGCAGTTCGAGCGCGAGATCGACAAGCTGCTGACGCTGCCGGCCGAACGCAGCCCGAACGTCGAGGATGCATGGCTCTTCCTGCACGTGCTGTTCGAGCTGATCTGGAAATACCGGTTCTTCTATCGCGACCTCAACAACCTGCTGGCCAACAACCGGACGCTCGAGATCAAATTCAAGCAGCTGCTGACGCAGAAGGTGCAGGTCGCACGCGGCCTGTGCGAGGGACTGGCCAGGGCGGGCGAACTGCAGGCCGGCAAGCGCGAGATCGAAGCGCTGGCAACCAACATGGTCGTGGTGGCGACCTACTGGCTGTCGTATTCCTACGTGCTCGATCCGCGCCGCTTCAACGAACCCGAGGTCATCGGCGCGGCGTTGCAGCGCGGCTGCTACCAGGTCATGGCGCTGACGTCGCCTTACCTGATCGGCCAGTCGCGGGCGCTCTTCGAGCAGCTCGCCGCCGAATACCTGAACGACTAGAACCCGGAGACCGAACATGGCGAAGGCATGGGCGAAGTTCCCGTATGCGGACAGGAAGTACCAGTACACGGCCGCGACACTGAAGAAGGCATGGGATCGCCTGCACAAGGGCGATGCGGAGCCCTTCCCCAGGAACGAGGCCGTGGTGGACGCCTGGATCGCGTTCCACGCCGGCGACTTCCAGAAGGCGACGGAGCTCGGCGTCAAGGCCGGTGCCGAAGGCACGAGCGTCGCCAACAAGGCGCAGGCGATCTACGCCAACTATCTGGAAGAAGGCGACAAGCGCAAGCTGGATCTGCTTGAAGAGGTCGCCGCGCGCGCCGAGGCACTGCAGGCTGCGGAGCCAAAGAACGCCAATGCGTTCTACTGGCAGGCCTACGCGCTCGGCAGGTATGCGCAGGGCATTTCCGTCGTGAAGGCGCTGTCGCAGGGCATCGGCGGCAAGGTCAAGGCGGCGCTCGAGACGACGATCAAGCTGGCGCCGAAGCATGGCGATGCCCATATCGCGTTGGGCTCATATCACGCCGAAGTCATTGACAAGGTCGGCGCGATGATCGGCGGGCTTACCTATGGCGCGAAGAAGGACGTCGCGATCAAGAACTTCCAGGCCGCGCTCAAGCTGATGCCGGATTCGGCGATCGCACGCATCGAGTACGCCAACGGACTTGTCATGCTCGAGGGCAAGAAGGCGCTCAAGCAGGCCGAGCAACTGTATGGCGAAGCGGCCGCCTGCGAGCCGATGGACGCGATGGAGCGGCTCGACGTCGAACTGGCGAAGGCGGAACTCGAGGACTGAGCCCGGGCCCGCGCGTCGCCTACAGTACTTCGGCGGGCGAGGCAGCTCGCTACTTCGATCCTGCCGCTTTCTTCGTACCTCCGCGCGTGTGCGGTTCAGCCGCCTTCGGCGGGCTGCCGATGACGCCCTTCAGCGGACAGATCTTGAAGGCGGGACACTTCTCGCAACCCGCGACCACGGCAATCGGACACAGTGTCATAGCAACCCTCCGGCTGGCGCTCCAGGAGCGCAGCGACTTCACATCGACGTTGCGCACACGGGAGCGCGCGGGGTTTCAGCTGATTTCCTCGTACAGCGGCAGCGTCAGGAACTCCGCGAAGGCCTCCTGCGTACTCATCTTCTCGAAGATCTGAGCCGCCCGGTCGTAGGTCGGCGAGTTCGGGCCGACATCGGCCTTCACTTTTGACAGCTCCTGCGGGATCAGCGCGCGCACCATGTCGGCCGTCACCTTGCGGCCGTCTTCGAGCACGCCCTTGGGCGAGCGGATCCACTGCCAGACCTGCGAACGGCTGATCTCCGCAGTGGCGGCATCTTCCATCAAATTGTGGATCGGCACGCAGCCGTTGCCGGCCAGCCACGAGCCAAGGTAGTGGATGCCGACGTTGATGTTCATGCGCAGGCCGGCTTCGGTGATCGGCGTCTCGGGCTGGAAATTCAGCAGGTCGGCGGCCTGGACCTTGACGTCGTCGCGCTTCTTGTCGATCTGGTTCTTGCGGTCGCCCAGCACCTTGACGAACTCCTCCATCGCGATCGGCACCAGCCCCGGGTGCGCGACCCAGCCGCCGTCGTAGCCGTCGGTGGCATCGCGCGCCTTGTCGCTGCGAACGCCGCCGAGCGCCTTCTCGTTGGCGGTCGGATCATTCTTGATCGGAATCAGAGCGCTCATGCCGCCTATCGCCGGCGCGTTGCGCTTGTGGCAGGTCGCGAGGAGCAGCAGTGCGTAGCCGCGCATGAATGGCGCCGTCATCGTCACCTTGGCGCGGTCCGCGAGGCAGAAATTCTTGTCTACCTTGAACTTCTTGATGCACGAGAAGATGTAGTCCCAGCGGCCGGCGTTGAGACCCGCCGAGTGTTCGCGCAGCTCATACAGGATCTCGTCCATCTCGAACGCGGCGAGGATCGTTTCGATCAGCACCGTCGCCTTGATCGTGCCCTGCGGCAGGCCAAGATGCTTCTGCGTGGCGACGAACACGTCGTTCCACAGTCGCGCCTCGAGGTGCGACTCCATCTTCGGGAGGTAGAAGTACGGCCCGCTGCCCCGCGCGACCAGTTCCTTGGCGTTGTGGAACATGTAGAGCGCGAAGTCGAAGATGCCCCCTGACACGCGCTTGCCGTCGACCAGCACGTGCTTTTCGTCGAGGTGCCAGCCGCGTGGCCGCACCACGAGCGTGGCCACCTTGTCGTTGAGCTTGTAGACCTTGCCGCCCTGCTCCAGCACGATCGTGCGGCGGATCGCGTCGATCAGGTTGATCTGGCCGGTGATCTGGTTGTCCCAGTTCGGCGAGTTGCTGTCCTCGAAGTCGGTCATGTACGAATCCGCCCCGGAGTTCAGCGCATTGATGATCATCTTGCGCTCGACCGGTCCCGTGATCTCGACACGCCGGCAGTGCAGGTCGGCCGGGATCGGCGCGATCGTCCAGCTGGCGTCGCGGACGGACTTCGTATCGGGCAGGAAATCGGGGCGCTCTCCCGCATCGAGGCGCTTCGCTCGTTCAACGCGGTTGGCGAGCAGTTCCTGGCGCCGCGGCTCGAAGGCGCGATGAAGCTGTGCCACCAGCGCCAGCGCGTCGCTGGTAAGGATGCGTTCGTATCCGGGGGCGAGCGGCGCCGTGATCTGGACGCCGGTTGGGGTGCTCATGCAGCAGTCTCCGTCTGATTTCGGGTAGGAAAGGCGAGTAGGAATTCGGCGGCATCGATCAGCGTCGCCCCGACGTGGGGTCGTACGCCGAGTTGCTCGAACGGCAGGCCGGACCGGTTGACCCAATAGCTCGTGTATCCGTACCAGGCCGCGCCTGCCGCGTCCCAGCCATTGCTCGACACGAACAGGATCTCGTCAGCCGGCCTCTTCAGCGCGCGCGGCCCGAGGGCATAGACCTGCGGTGAGGTCTTGAAGGCGCGCACCTGGTCGGCAGACAGCACGATGTCGATGTAGCGGTGGAGGCCAGAGGTCACGAGCGATGTCTCGAGCATCTCGGAATCCCCGTTTGACAGCACGCCGGTCTGCACCCCCGCGCGTTGCAGTCGCTCGAGCGCCGGAGCCACATCGACAAACGGCGCAAGCCGCTTGTATTCGTCCTGAAGCGCCGTCAACTGCATCGCGTCGACCGGTAGGTTCAGTGCCTGGACCGCGTATTCGAGCGCTTCGCGCGTAATCTGGGAGAACGGCACGTAGCGCCCGGACATCGACCGCACGCGCGAATACTCGATCTGCTTGTCGCGCCACAGCGCGGCGAGCTGAGCGCCGTGACCAGGAAACATCTTCTCGGCACTGCGCGTCACCGAATAGACGTCCAGCAGCGTGCCAAAGACGTCGAACAGCGCGGCGCGCATTTCCAGCTCTCCCCAGGGCCTTTTTTCCTCTGGCGCCGAGTATAGGTGAAGCGCCGGCGTGAACTTGTATGTGCAGTGCCTCGATCCCGCGCGGCGCATCCACACGCGCTGGCCCGGGCATCGATCCCAGAAGCGTCTTGCTCGCTCGAGTTGGGTCCTTAGGGCTTGCGCTGCAGGAAACGCGGCAGTGGCAGCGCATCGCGCAGGCGCCCCGCCGCAGGAGCGCCGGTCACACCGCCCGGGGTTGCAGCCGTGGACGCGTCGGCCGCAGGGCCAGGCGTCACTGACCTCGGACCACGCGAAAGGGTATCTGGCTTGGGCTGCTCCACGACCGGCGTCGCCGCATCGCGGGCGGCGGGAGCGTCCACCGGTCGTCCGCTCGTAGCCGCACCCGCGTTCGCCGGCACCTGCAGCAGCGGCCGCAGCCATTGCAGCAGCGGCCTCCAATGCGTCAGTTCCTCCGCCACATCGGCCTGCGGCACATCGAACAGGGTCAAGCCCTGCTCCGCGCAGCGGATGTACGCGTGCGACTGCGGCAGCACGGCGACCAGCTGAACCTTCTGCTCCGTGGCCCACGCCCGCACCCGTTCCACCGCTTCGGTGCGGGGGTCGATCCGCATGCCGACGACCGCCACCCTGCAGCGTCCGGACTGCACGCGCGGCATCGTCCTCAGCTCGGCCAGGCAATCGGCCGCCGACGTACGATCAAAGAGGGAATTGCTGATTGGCATCACGATCGCGTCCGCGTACATCACGACGCGCGCCAGGTCGAGACCCGTCAGCCCGCCCGGCGTATCCATCACCACGTGATCGATGCCCACCGGAGTGCGTACAAAAGTCTTCGCATCGACGTTCCAGCCGACAATGCGCGTTTGCTCTCCAGTCGCCTTGCGGTGCCGCAGCCAGGCCCGCGTCGATTGCTGGCGGTCGATATCCCCCAGCGCCACCGCGGCACCCACGTTCGCGAACACGGCGGCAAAGTGCGTCGCCAGCGTGCTCTTGCCGCTGCCGCCCTTCCGATTGACTACCGCGATGACGGACATGTCGGCAGCGTTCGGTTGGCGTTCAGGGGGCGCATGGGCATCACAGCGGCGATGTTCACGATACTACAGCGTCACACGACCCGACGACAAAGCGCTGTGCCGGCCGCGCAAAAGAAAGCCGCGGGACACGCCCGCGGCTTCCTGGTGGCCCATGACATGCGGGATCAGGCGGCCTTCTTGTCGATCTTCTTCTCAAAGAACTGCTCGTCCTCGGTCGAGCCCTTCAGGGCGGCGGTCGAGGCTTCCCGCTCGATCGTCGTCGTGACAGCGTCGAAGTAGCCGGTGCCGACCTCGCGCTGGTGCTTGACCGCGGTGAAGCCCTTCTCTGCGGCGGCGAACTCGGCTTCCTGCAGCTGCACGAACGCGCTCATCTGCTCGCGCGCGTAGCCGTAGGCGAGGTTGAACATCGAGTAGTTCAGCGAGTGGAAGCCGGCCAGCGTGATGAACTGGAACTTGTAGCCCATCGCGCCGAGCTCCCTCTGGAACTTGGCGATCGTCGCGTCGTCGAGGTTCTTCTTCCAGTTGAACGACGGCGAGCAGTTGTAGGCGAGCATCTTGCCGGGGAACTGCTTGTGGATCGCTTCCGCGAAAGCCTTGGCGTAAGCGAGATCGGGCTTGCCGGTCTCGCACCACACCAGGTCCGCATACGGCGCGTACGCCAGCCCGCGCGAGACCGCCTGGCCCAGGCCGGGCTTGGTCTTGAAGAAACCCTCGACGGTCCGCTCACCGGTGAGGTAAGGCTTGTCGTTGTCGTCGACATCCGAGGTGACGAGATCCGCCGCCTCCGCGTCGGTGCGCGCAACCAGCAACGCCGGCACGCCCATCACGTCGGCGGCAAGACGCGCCGCCACGAGCTTAGCAACCGCCTCGCGGGTCGGCACCAGAACCTTGCCGCCCATGTGGCCGCACTTCTTGACCGAGGCCAGCTGGTCCTCGAAGTGCACGCCGGCCGCGCCCGCTTCGATCATCGACTTCATCAGCTCGAACGCGTTTAACACGCCACCGAAACCCGCCTCGGCGTCAGCAACGATCGGTGCGAAGTAATCAACGTATCCGGCGTCGTTCGGGTTCTTGCCTTCCATCCACTGGATCTGGTCGGCG
This sequence comes from uncultured beta proteobacterium, assembly GCA_963702595.1. Lineage (GTDB taxonomy): Bacteria > Pseudomonadota > Gammaproteobacteria > Burkholderiales > Burkholderiaceae_F > JALORV01. The sequence continues at coordinate 65,426 of CAVPDC010000013.1, forward strand.
CGCGTGAACGTATTGTTGATGCGGCGGACCACCGCAGGCACCGAATTGACTGGATACAGCGACTGGTCGGGATACATCTCACCGGCAAGGTTGGCGTCACCCGCGACCTGCCAGCCCGACAGGTAGACGGCTTTGAGCCCGGCCTTGACCTGCTGCATGGCCTGGTTGCCGGTCAGCGCGCCAAGCGCGTTGACGAACGGCTCTTCGTTGATCGAGCGCCACAGCTTTTCGGCACCTCGCTTGGCCAGCGTATGTTCGACCTGCACCGATCCGCGCAGACGTACGACGTCCTCGGCGGCGTAGCCACGCTTTATGCCCTTCCAGCGCGGGTTTTCGTTCCACTCCTTCTGGAGTCGCTGAGCCTCGAGTTCACGTGCCGTCATTTATCTCTCCTACGTGGATCACCGGATTTGGCCTGTCCGTCAGGGGCGACGGATTGGATCGAATCCTAAGGGTGATCGCGCAGCGCAGCAAGTCCAATAACATTTATAAGACTAACAATTGAACCTTGTTATAACAATAACTTACGAAACTCATTTCGCGATCCGGAACAATGTTTGATCTCCTGAAAAGCCGCGCGCTGCTCCGCGCCAATGAACTTCCGTAATGCGGAATGGGCCGCGCGATCCGAAAAATCAGGGCCGAGGGCAACCTATCGGAGAGCCCGCCGGGAGCGCCGCGGCGCCGGGCAATTGCATGAGGCTCGTCAGCCGCCGGCACGGCGAGCGCCGCGCTGAATCAATGCAGAGGCTGCTGGCTGATGATCACGCCATCGCGGTCGGCGTAGATCCACTGGCCAGGACGCAGAGTCGCTCCGAGAAACGTTACGGGAACGTCGCGTTGGCCCTCGCCGCGCTTGATTGATCGCCGCGGGTGCAACGCCAGCGCACGCACGCCGATTTCGCAGGCATCGATTTCGTCGGCGTCGCGGGCGCAGCCGTAGATCACAACCCCCGCCCAGCCGTTGCGCGCGGCGGCAGCCGCCAGGTTGCCCCCGAGCACGGCGCAACGCAGGCTGCCGCCCGCATCGACGACGGCCACACGCCCGTCACCGGGCTCCTTGACCAGATCGGCGAGCAGGCTGTTGTCCTCGAAGAGTTTCAGCGTCACCATCGGTCCGCTGAACGCCATGGCTCGCCCGAGCGCGATCAGTCCCGGTTGCAGCACCTGCACGGTGCCGCTCTCGACCCCGGCCTCGTGGGCATCGAGCAGGTCTGTCGTGGCGAAGCGAGCTCCGCTCACGCGTGGCCCCGCTGCGGCGCCGCGGCGCGGGCACTGCCGCCAACGCGCCAGGCTGTCAGCAGCGCCGCGACCTGCAGAACGGCGACCGCCATCAGTGCCTCGTTGAAGTGCCCGGCATCGAGCAGCGGTCCGAACAGCAGCGGTGACAGCGCCAGCCCCGTATCCAGTCCGGAGTAGACGAATCCGTAGACGCGACCGAATGCGGCCTTGCCGAAGCGGCTGGTCGCGGCGCGGCGTACTAGCAAATCGCGGTTCGGACCCGCCACGCCGACGCCAAAGCCCATTATCGCCATCAGAGGCAGCAGCATCGCCGCCGGCGGCGCCCCCGACGCGATGATGACGGCCATCGTGGCTGCGAGCCCGAGCGCGGCTGCGATGAGCCATTCGTTGTGCTCGCTGCGCGTCGCGAGGAAGCCGCCGGTCACAATTCCGGCCGCACTGCCGAGCAGGTAGGCGGTCAGCCCGGCGGTCGCGATTGTCAGCGACACGCCGTAGACCTCGCCGAGTATGGCCGGCGAGTAGTTCTGCAGGATGCCGAATGCCGCCGTGGTCAGGAAGAAGAACGCGAAGCACAGCCAGACCGCCCCGGACCGCATGAAGTCGAAGCGGCTGCGATCGATCGGCCGGGCCCGCTCCTCGGCGCGCGCAACGACCTCATGCGCGGCATCCCCGAGCACGCCGCGCCGCAGCCACAGAATCGCAAGCACAGCGAATCCAACGCCCGCCGCTGCAAACCCGGCCACGTTCCAGTCGGTGGCGGTCGCAATGCCCGCCATGAACACGGGCGCTGCCGCCCAGCCCAGGTTGCCGGACAGGCCGTGGACCGAAAACGCATGACCGAGGCGCGGCTGCGCCACTCGATGATTCAGCAGCGTGAAGTCGGCCGGATGAAAGATGCTGTTGCCTAGGCCTGCGACCGCGGCGGTCAATATCAACATCGGATAGTTGTGCGAAACACCGAGCAACAGGCCGGAGAACGCCAAGAGGCCGATCCCGAAGAACAGTACGGGCCGTGCACCGACACGGTCGACCACGAACCCGGCGACCGCCTGGCCGACGCCGCTGACGATGAAGAACACGGTCATCAGCAACCCGGCCTCCGTAAAGCTGAGCGAAAAGTCCCGCATCAGCCACGGAAACAGCGGCGGCAGCATCAGGTGGAAAAAGTGCGATGTTCCGTGCGCCAGCCCGACGAGACCGATGATCTCGGCATCGTGGCGCAGTGACATCGCAGGCGCGGGCGCACTCATCGGCGTTCGTGGTCGTTGCAGCGCGAGGCGGGGCGACGACTTTATCAGACGGTCCGCCGACTGCAGCGCGGAATCATGGCCCGTCCAACGCCATTAAGCTTCAGTGCGCGAGGCATTCGGCCTTCCTTGCACCTGTTCATGATCGAACCTGCCACCTTGATGACGCGGACGGCGCTTGCCATCGCCCTGCTGCTTGCGGCACCGGCTGCCTGGTGCCAGGACGCCGTGCAGGTTCGAGTCATAGCGATCAATGACTTCCATGGTCACCTCGAACCCGGCGACAACGCGGTGCAGGTGCCCGATCCCGACGATCCGGCAAGGAACGTGTCGTTGCGCAGCGGCGGTGCCGCCCATCTCGCCGCGCGCATCCGCCGACTGCGCGCCGAGCAAACCCACAGCATTGTCGTGTCGTCCGGTGACCTGATCGGCGCCTCTCCCCTCATTTCGGGGCTGTTCCTGGACGAGCCGACGATCGAGGTGATGAACGCCATCGGTCTCGACCTGAACGCGGTTGGGAATCACGAGTTCGACCGCGGAGCGCAGGAGTTGCTGCGCATCGTAGGGGGCGGGTGCCGCACCGACGCCGTGGGCGAGAGCGTTAGCTGTGCTTCGCACAGCCGCGCCTATACCGGCGCCCGCTTTCCGTTCGTCGCGGCAAACATCGATGACCGCGAAGGCCGACCGCTTTTCACACCGGCCGTCGTCCGCCGCTTCGACGGCGTGTCGGTCGGCTTCATCGGTGCCGTCACCCGCAGCACGCCGGGCATCGTCCAACCGAGCGGAATCGCGGGGCTGCGCTTCTCCGGCGAAGCGCAGGCCATCAACTCAGCCGCCAGCCAACTGCGCAGGCAGGGCGTCAAGGCGATCGTCGCTGTCATTCACGAAGGCGGCGACGCGGACGGCGGTTTCAATGACTGCGACAACCCGCGTGGCGCGATATTCGAGATTGAACGCCAGCTCGACCCGGAGGTCGACGTCGTCCTGTCGGCGCACACGCACCGTGGCTACCGCTGTGTCATCAAGGATCGCCTCGTCATCCAGGGCGCGTCGTTCGGCCGGCTGGTTTCGGTCGTCGATCTCTCGATCGACCGGACGAACGGTGAAGTCATGCGTGACCGGACCCGCGCGCGCAACGTACCGGTGCCCAACGGCTTGACGGACCAGGTGAAGCTGCAGGCAGCCTACCCCGCACTGCCCCTGGACCCCGAGGTCGCCGCGATCGTCGAGCACTACCGCGAGCGTTCGGCGCCATTGGCAAGTCGACCCGTCGGTCAGCTCGCTGGGGTGTTCGACCGTAACGCGACAGCGGGCGGCGATCATGCGCTGGGTCGACTCATTGCCGACGCCCACCTGGCAGCCACCCACGAACAGGGCGCCGTCGTCGCGTTCACCAATCCCGGCGGCATCCGCACCGAGCTGAGGCCGCACTCGGAACAGGGCACGGTCACCTTCGGCGACCTGTACGCCGCGCAGCCATTCTCCAACGCGCTTGTCACGGTCACGCTGACCGGGGCTCAACTAAAAGCATTGCTGGAGCAGCAATGGAACGCCCGCAACGCCGAGCGTCCCCGCATCCTGCAACCGTCGCGAGGCTTCAGCTACACATGGGATCCTGCGCGGCCGGCCGGCGAACGCGTCATTGCCGATTCGATAAGGCTCAACGGCCGTGGCATCGCGGCAGATGGCAACTACCGGGTCACCGTCAACAGTTACCTTGCCGGCGGCGGCGACGGATTTCGCGTGTTGCGCGACGGTCGCGACGCCGTTGGCGGCCCGCTGGATATCGAGGCACTCGTGACCTATGTGCGTCGCATCTCGGCCGCTCAGCCGATGCGCCCGGACCGCACGGCTCGCATCCAGCGGCGCGATTGAACGTTGGTCTTCCGGTGAGATAATTCGCGTTTCTGTTTCGCAGGATTCACCCATGCGCCGCAATCGCGCGAGCACCCGTGCGCGGCACTCGGCCGACGCTGAAACACTGGTCAAGATGGCGCGTCGACTGGCCGAGTCGGGCAGCCGGCTGGAAGACCAGCTCTGGCAGCGCCGCCTGATCGAGCTGATCAACGATCGCCTGGCGCGCCGCAGTGACGAAGCCATCGACGCGGCGCTCGACGACCTGGCGCGCACCAGCCAGCGCGCCTACGACGACCTGGCGGACCTGGCGGAGAGCTGCGCCGAATCGACTGCCGTGGAGATCGACGGCAAGCCGCACGACGTTCTGTTGCTTGCGCTGCCGCTGCTCGCCTGGTCGCGCTACAAGCTGCCCGCCACGACGCTGCCGGCAAGCGTCCTGGATAACCTGCGAGCGCAGCTGTCGGGGCACATTGCCGCCCGCGAGGCACGCGTGGCCGTCGCCGACTTCCTGTACGCGATCGACCAGTTGCCCGAGGCCTTTGGGGAAGTTCGCCGCCTGACCGAGCAGCTGGGTGACGCAGCCGCCGAGGGCATCGCGCTGCATATCGACCCACGCAAGCAAAGGGAACCGATCGGCATGCTGGCCGACACGCGCTACCTGATCCTGGCGGTGGCCGTACCCAGCGGCGCGCCGCTTTTTCACTGGCAGGAGCTGGGGGTCGATCCGGACGCGAAGATCGGCGCCCTGTCCGCATTCCGGGAACAGGCGGCGTCCGTCCTGCAGCCGATCCTGACCGGGTGCCGGTATCGCGTCCTGTCGCCTACCGCGTTCCACTCGGCTCTGCGATTCGCTGATCGCGAGTTGCGCGAGTTCTCGCTCGAAGCAGCCGTCGCCTACCTGAAGCTTGCCTACGACTTCGCGCCATCCATGCTGGCGGCCACTGCCGGCTTGTTCGAGGACCCACAGGGCAATTCGGGAGGCGAAGTGCGAATCGGACTGGCGAAGGCCACCGACGACGATGCCGTGATCGAAGGTGTGGTGTGGCCGCTGCTGGGCGACGACGAGGACCAGACGATGGAGGATGTCGAGAAGGCGCTGCGCGCGCTTGGCATCAGCCGCGTCGTGATGCACACGCATCGCTTTCCGCTGGAGTTCTGCGACGACTGCGGCGCGCCGATGTTTCCGAACGCCGCCGGGCACGTCGTGCACGCCGAGCCGCCGGACGAAGCCGAGGATCGTCCAGCCACGCCGCTGCACTGAGCAGCGCCTATCTGGCCGGAACCAGCGCCTCGATGAGCGCGCGCAGCCTCGGCGTGACATGCCGGGCCGACGGATAGACGAGAGAAATCGGCATCGGCCTCGGGCGGTGCGCTGCCAGTACTTCAGTCAGTCGCCCCGCTTTTAGCGCCTCCGCGCACATGTAGTCCGGCACCTGCGCGATTGCGGCGGCCAATGGCATTACGCGAAGCGTCGAGATCCGCAGGGGCGCACCCTAACGCGGGACCGGTAAGCGAAGCTCAGATGGCCGCGGCGATGGCGCGGCCCAGGTCCTCTGTCCCCGCCGTCCCGCCGATGTCGCGGGTGAGCGGCGCGTTCGCCGGACCGGCCGCCAGCACGCGTTCGATGGCGTTCAGCACGGAGGCCGCGGCCGCACCATGACCGAGCCAGTCCAGCATCAGCGACGCGCTCCAGATCTGGCCGATGGGGTTCGCGATGCCCTTGCCTGCGATGTCCGGCGCGGAGCCGTGCACCGGCTCGAACAACGACGGGAACGCACGGTCCGGGTTGAGGTTCGCCGACGGTGCGATGCCGATCGTTCCAGTGCAGGCCGGCCCAAGGTCCGACAGGATGTCGCCGAAGAGGTTCGACGCCACCACGACGTCAAAGTACTCCGGCCGCTGCACGAAATGCGCCGTCAGGATGTCGATGTGGAACTTGTCGACCGCGACGTCAGGGAAACTGGCTGCCATCGCTTCCACGCGCTCATCCCAGAACGGCATCGTGATCGAGATGCCGTTGCTCTTCGTCGCAGAAGTCAGGTGCCGCTTCGGCCGCTTCATGGCGAGTTCGAAGGCGAACTTCAGCACGCGATCGATACCGGTGCGCGTCATCACCGTTTCCTGGATGACGACCTCGCGCTCGGTGCCTTCGAACATGCGGCCGCCGATCGAGGAGTACTCGCCCTCGGTGTTCTCACGGACGATCATCATGTCGATGCCGCCCGGTGGCCGCGGCTTGCCCATGCGGTCGACGAGCGGCGAGGCGATCCCCGGCATCAGGCGGCACGGGCGCAGGTTCACGTACTGGTCGAACTCGCGCCGGAACTTCAGCAGCGAACCCCAGAGCGACACGTGATCGGGCACTGTCGCCGGCCAGCCGACGGCGCCGTAGAAAATGGCGTCGACGCCCTGCAGCCGGTCCTTCCAGTCCGGCGGCAGCATCGCGCCATGCTTCAGGTAGTAGTCGCAGCTGGCAAAGTCATGATGCTCGTACGTGAAGTCAAGTCCGTGACGCCGCGCCGCGGCATCGAGCGCCCGCAGGCCCTCGGGCATGACTTCCTTGCCAATCCCGTCGCCAGGAATCACTGCAATACGTTGCGCCATCACTCCTCCAGGAACCGGGCAAACCCCGCGACTGGATCGCGCTCGGTCTCGAGTGCATTTTCCACCCTGCTCATGTCCGCGTACCCGAGTGACATGCCACAGACGACCATCTCGCCGTCCGGCAGCGCGAGCACGTCCTTGATCACGCGATGGAACTGCGTGAAGGCCGCCTGCGGACAGGTATCGAGACCGCGTGCACGAGCGGCAATCATGATGTTCTCCAGGAACATGCCGTAATCGAGCCAGCTGCCTTGCTCCATGATGCGATCGATCGTGAAGATGAGCCCCACGGGTGCGTCAAAGAACCGGTAGTTGCGCCCGTGCTGGGCATGCATCCTGGCCTTGTCCTCGCGCCCGATGCCGAGCAGCGAATACAGGTCCCAGCCGACCTTGCGCCGGCGCGCGAGGTAGGGTTCGACCCACTGGGTCGGGTAGTACGCGTACTCCTCGGTGTGCTGGCGACGCTGCTCTGCATCGTCATACGCAGCGACGACCGCCGTGCTGAGCCGTTCCCGGGCCGCCCCGGTCAGGACCGTCACTTTCCAAGGCTGGGTGTTGGTGCCCGAGGGAGCGCGGGCAGCGATCGCGAAGATTTCCTCGATCGTCTCGCGCGCCACCGGCGTTGGGAGGAAAGCGCGAATCGACTGCCGGGTGACGATCGCATGATCCACGACCTCGTGCGGCCCGATGGGCGAGCGGTCCTTCATGCGTGGATCCTTTCGAGCGCCGCGCGCAGAGGCGCCGGCAAGGCAGTGGGCCGGCGCGTTTTTCGATCGACGTAAACATGCACGAAGTGGCCCTGCGCGCAGGCCGTTTCGGCATCGTCGGCAAAAATTGCGATCTCGTATCGCACGCTCGATGTGCCGACACGGGCCACGCGCAGGCCGGCGTGCACGGTCTGCGGAAACGACAGCTCGCTGAAGTAACGGCACTGCGTCTCGACGACTAGCCCAATGACCTCGCTGCGCTCGACGTCGAGCACTTGCGTACGGATCAGGTACTCGTTGACCACCGTGTCGAAGTACGAGTAGTACACGACATTGTTGACGTGCCCGTAGGCGTCGTTGTCCATCCAGCGCGTCGCAATCGGGTAAAAGTGCCGGTATTCGCCGCGGCGGTGCGCCGCTTCGCGCGTGCTCATGAGCTTCCTTCAGTTCGACGCACCACCAGCGCCACTCCGATCATCGTGACCAGCACGCCGGCCCAGGCGACGGCGCCCAGCCGCTCGCCGAAGACGAACCACGCGAGCAATGCCGTCATCGCCGGCGTCAGATACATCAGGCTGGCCACCTGGGTAGCACGGCCGCGCCGGATCATAACCAGCAGCAGTGAGATCGCGACCAGCGACAGCGCAACGATCGACCACACGAGCGCGAGCCAGAACTCGAGGTTGTGGTTGACCACAAGCGACTCGAACGCGAGCGCAAACGGCAGCAGCACGATGAACGACGCCCCGAACTGGATGATGCTGCCGGTGCGCAGGTCGACGTTGGCGCCATGCCGCTTCTGATAGAGCGTGCCCGCCGTGATGCCGACCAGCGCAAGGAGGTTCACGCCCAGCGCCAGCGGACCGACGCCCGCCAGCGTCAGCCGGTCCGACAACACGAGCCCGATGCCAGCGAGTCCAAGCAGCAAACCGAGCCACTGCAGACGCTTGACGCGCTCACCGACCGTGAAGCCGAAGACTGCCGTCAGCAGCGGCTGGGTACCCACCAGCAGCGAGGAAACGCCGGCCGGCATGCCGAGCGCAATGGCCACCCATACGCCGCCGAGGTATGTGGCCTGCAGCAGCACGCCGACGATGGCAATGTCCAGCCAGGCACGCCGCGTTCGAGGCCAGGGCGCCCGCGTCAGCCACGCCAGCGGCAGCAGGACCACGATGACCCCCGCGAACCGGTACAGCAGGAACGTCAACGGTGGCGCGTGCGGCGCAGCGTACTTCGCAACGATGAAGCCGGTACTCCAGAGCAGCACGAAGACGAAGGGCATCAACGCAAACCAGCGCGCGTCCGGTCCGCCGGCGCGAACGTCAGCCACGAACGCCCCGCGACCCCGGCTCGCTGGCGCGCTGCCGGTGCGCCCACGCGTCGCGCGCCGCACGCACGGTCTGCAGATGAATCGCCACCGTCGTCTCGATGTCTCGTCCGTATCCGCCGGCCATGGCGATCGCGACTGGCACACCGAGTTGCTCCGCCAGGTCCAGCACGCGCCGGTCACGCGCCGCCATCCCGTCCAGCGTCAGTGCCAGCTTGCCGAGCCGGTCGTCTTCATGGGCATCGGCGCCGGCGAGGTAGATGATGAACTGCGGCCCGAAGCGCCGCCGCAACTCCTCCAGCGCCGCGTCGAGCGCGGACAGATAGGCAGCATCGGCGGTGCCATCCGGCAGCGCGATATCCAGGTCGCTCACCTGCTTGCGAAACGGGAAATTGCGCGCACCGTGCAGCGACAGCGTAAAGACCGAGGCGTCGCCAGCCAGGATCTGCGCCGTGCCGTCACCCTGGTGAACGTCCAGATCGACGATGGCCACGCGCGTCTGGCGGCGCATGACTGCAAGGTCTGACTGGATCACGCGGGCGGCAATCGCAGCGTCGTTGAAGACACAGTAACCCGCACCTCGGCCGCGTTGCGCATGGTGGGTTCCGCCTGCGAGATTGACCGCGACACCTTCGATAAGCGCCGTGCGGCAGGCTCCGATCGTGGCACCCGCTGAGCGACGCGAGCGTTCGACCATCGCAGGCGACCAGGGAAAGCCAATCGCGCGCAGCTCCGCTGCATCGAGCCTGCCGCCCAGCACTTTGTCGATGTATTCGGGAGCATGGGCAAGCGCAAGCTGCCCCGGGGTGGCAGCGTCCGGTTCTACCAGGCGCACATCTGGCAGTTCCTCCTTGACCCTCTCCCGAAGACGACTGTATTTGGCCATTGGAAACCGATGCCCGGCCGGCAGAGGGAGGACGAACTGGTCGCTCGTGTAGGCCTTCACCGGCGGCATTGTAGGCAGGCGACGACAGATGCCACGCTTGCTGCATTGCGACGTCCAAGGCCTGCCGTTCGGCCCAGTCGCTGAACCCGGAAAAGCCAAACCCATGATTTCACGAAGGCTTCTTCTCGCCGACGAATCTGTTGCGCCGCACAAAAAATGCTTGACACGAGGCTCCGGGAGGTCGAGAATTCGCCTTGTGCAGCGCAACATAGCCGCAACAGAATCCGCCCGCAAGGCAGCCACACCAGTAGCAGCAAGTTTAGTCAACGAACCACCTGAGGAGCCTTACATGTTCACGACCCCTGCCCAAATCACCGAACTGCAGAAGAACCAGATGGACGCCGCTTTCGCCCTTGGCCAGACTTTTTTCGACGCGACCGAGCGCCTCGTCGAACTGAACCTCGCCGCTGCCAAGGCGACGCTGGAAGAGTCGGTTGAGCGTGTCCAGGCCCTGATGAGCGCCAAGGATGTGCAGGAATTCATGGCGATGAGCGCCTCGATGCCGCAGCCGAGCCTCGAGAAGGCCGTCAGCTACTCGCGCACCGTCTATGGCATCGCCAACGGCGCCGGCACGGAACTGTCGCGCATCGTCGAGTCGCAACTCGCCGAGAACAACAAGAAGGTCACTCAGCTGATCGACTTCGCCGCCAAGAACGCGCCGGCCGGTTCCGAGCCCGCCGTTGCAGCGCTCAAGAGCGCCGTCGCCGCTGCCAACACCGCGTACGACACGTTCACCAAGGCCGCCAAGCAGGCCGTGGACTTCGCCGAGTCGAACGTCGTTGCCGCGACGTCGGCCACGATGAAGGCTGCCGCTGCCGCCAACGACACGGTCAAGGCCCCTGCCAAGCGCAAAGCCGCCTAATTGTTGTCATGACCGCGCGGGAAGCCCTGCTTCCCGCGCCTCTGTCACGCGCTTGCAATGTGCGCGGGCCAGAGTTGCTGGATCCGGTCCGCCATGACCGGTGCAATTTGCAGAAGATTCACGACCCATCCGTCAAACGACGGGGTAACGTGAGCACTTCGAGTTGTTAGCCGATCTCCTTGGCACCACTGTTTGGATCCCCCTCCAAACAATTCTGTCTCCTCCAATGTGGTGCTCTTCAAAGCCCGGTCCATGACCGGGCTTTTTTTTGCGTTTCACTCCATACCGGTACTGAATGAAGCCGCGGCCTGAGGGACTGCCTCAGGATCGCGCGTCATAACCCTGCAGCGACTGGAACGCCGTCGAGCTACCGAAGATTGCCCGTGTGACCGAGCGAGTAGCGGCCCGGTTGCGGCCACACGGTGAGTCCGTGCGGCTCCCGGCCCACCGGAATGATCTTCACGTCACCATTGCTCGTGTCGAACACGTACACGACATGGTCGTAGCGGCCCGACAGCCACAGCCACTTGCCGTCGGCACTGACGTTGCCCATGTCCGGGCTGCCGCCGCCGGGAATCGGCCAGTTCGCCTCGACCTTCCGGGTCGCAAAGTCGATCACCGACACACCGCCCTTGCCCTTGGCCGGGCCATGTATCTTGTTCGAGCCACGGTTGGCGACGTACAGCTTTTTCCCGTCGCGACTGGGATACAGGCCGTGCGTGCCTTTGCCGGTTTCGATGAAGCCGACCTGGCGGAACTTTTCACCGTCGACCACGTGCACGCCGTCGGCCATCATGTCGGCGATGTAAAAAAGCTTGCCGTCCGGCGAGGCCCGGATGTCCTGCGGCATGCCTTTCCATGTCGTGCAGATCTCCTGGTCGAGTCCGTCGGGCCCCTTGACGATCTTGATCGGGCGGCCGGGCTGGATTACCTGCGTGTAGCCCAGCACCTTGCGGTTCACGAGGTCGATCTTCGCCACGGTGCCGGCGAATTCGCAGGTGAAGATCGCGAACTTGCCGTCGATCGAGAAGTCAGCGTGATTGATGCCCGCGCACTGCGGAACGGCGAGGGTGTACTGCAGCTTCATCGTCACCGGATCGCGAAAGTCGAGACGCTTCAGTGCCTCGGCAACAATGATCGCGGACTTGCCGTCGGGCGAGAAGTACACGTTGTACGGGTCGTCGACGGGGATCGCCTTGCCGGGTTTGCCGGTTTTGGGGTCGACCGGCGTCAGACTGCCCTTGGTCGTGTTCTCAGCGTTGTTCGCCACCCACAGCGTGCGCAGGTCCCACGACGGCACGACGTGCTGCGGGTTGAGGCCGACCTTGAACTTGTCGACAACCGTGAACGTCGCCGGGTCGATCACGTACACGTCGTTCGACTGGACGTGCGGCACGTACACGCGCGGCAGGTCGTTCGCGAGCGCGGGACTCAGCTTGGCGGCCGTGGTCTCGCTGTACAGATTCGTCGGATCGGCAACCGGCGGCATGCCAGGTACGGTCGAAACGGCTGGCACAGAAGGAGCTGCCGCCGGCGCTTGCGCGGGAGCCTGCGCGACGCTGATTGTCGAGAAGGCAAGGGCAAGCGGCAAAGCAAAAGGCAGGTAACGAGCACGAACAATGAAGCTCACGAAAACTCCTGAAGTTGCAGATCCGGAATGCGGATTGTCAGAGGCATGCGGCACTACCGGTGGCCGACCGCTTTGCGGATAGCTGCGACGGACTGGGCCACGATGATATCGATACCCGCCTTGCCGAGCTCTGCCGTGGCACGCCGGGGATCGCCCGAAACACCGGGTGGAGCCGGCGCTATTTGTATCGCCAGCTGCTGATCGGCGCGCACAAGCCCCGGGTCGGCGGCCAACGCGAGCGACGTGTCGGCGAGCCCGGCATGGATGCCAATTTCGGCATCGGTGTAGCCGCGCTGCCTGAGGGTCCCCGCAAAGCCAACCGTTGCCGCCCGGTAGTACTCGACGATCGCGACCACGTGAACCGATGTGCCCGCCCATTCGCGATCGAGTTGTCGGGCCACGATCTCGTTGTCCTTCTGGTAATCGCCACTGTCGCCGAGAAACACGATGTCGCGGAACCCGGCGAGCCGCAGGCTGCGCGCGGTGGATTCGAGCACCTTGCGGTACACGTCCGCCGGCACCGTGATCGTTCCGGGATAACGCATGTGCCCCGTCGGCGGGTTGACACCGCCCTCGGGAACGTAGGCGATGACGGGCGCCACCAGCGCATTGCCGAGCTCTCGCGCGATTTTGCCGGCCAGCACCTTCGCGCGCACGTTGTGCTTGCCGAGCACCATGTGCGGCCCGTTCTGCTCGGTGCCGCCGATCGGCACCAGGATCGTGGTCTTGCCGGCACGGACGGCGGCGGCTAGTTCCGGCGAGGTCAGCTCCTCGAGGAACACACTGGCCGACGGCTGCGCGAACGCCGAAGCGGACGCGACCAGCAGGGCAACGATGACCAGGCGCGACTTCAGCAGGCGCATCGGCGCAATTTACGTGGCATCAGAGGATCAGGCCTGGCTGCTGAATTCGGCGCCGAGCGCCGCCACTCCCGCTCGCATCGCCTCGTACGCGGCGTCGACCGAGGCTGACCTGCCCTTCACGCCCAATTCGATATGGCGCCGCGCGATGCGGCCGTCGGATCCGTCCCCGACCGAAGGAAGGCTGAACGCCTTGACGTCGGCGAAGCGCCGTTCGATGTCCTGCATCAACGGAACGATCGCGGACTCCGCCGTTTCGAACACCAGCATCGAACGCTCGGCCAGGACGCCCGAACCGAAAGCGTCGCGGTAGTGCTCGTCCAGGACCCATTCGATCATCGGCCACGCCATCACCGGGAAACCCGGAAGGAACCAGTGCTGCCGAATCGAAAAACCGGGAATGCGGTTGAAGGCGTTCGGAATGATGGCCGAGCCGACCGGGAACTCACCCATGGTCAGCCGTTGTCGGTTTTCCGGCAGTGTCATGTCGGCGCTGCCACGCCCTTCCCGCGCCATGTCGGCACAGCGCTGCGTGATCAGTTGCGCCGCCTCGGGGTGAAGCGCCAAAGGAACACCCAGCGCCGCCGCGGCGGCGTGGCGGGTGTGGTCGTCGGGTGTGGAGCCGATGCCGCCGCAACTGAAAACGACGTCACCACTGTCGAACGTGCGCCGGTAAAGGTCCACCTGGGCTGCCCGATCGTCGCCGGCGTAGTGCGCCCAGGCCAGCGCCAGACCGCGCTGCCCAAGCAAGGAGATGACCTTCGCCAGATGCTTGTCCTCGCGCTTGCCCGAGAGGATCTCATCGCCGACGATGACAAGCCCGAAGCGACGCCCACTCATGGTCGAATCATCGCGATGGCCGCCCTCTGCCGCCCCAACCGGCGACTCAGCTCCGGCGATCCCGACATCCACGCGTGCATCGTGTTCCGCTCCTTCGTGACCGTCCTTGCCGCAACCCGAAATCTTAAAGGAGTGGCGGGGGCGCGCTGTGACGGAAAAGGGGCACAGCGCGCACCAGTTTGTCTCTCCTCCCGCGAACATTTCGTGCAACTTGTTCGAACGCGGCACGTCATAGGGATGATCTTGCGCGCACGATCGGTTGTGCTTAAATGCAAGCGCAGCGTGTTGACTCGCGCCTGTTGCCGCTCTCCGGAGGATGAAGATGCCATCGAGCGTTCGCTCAGCTGCCTTATCGATCGCCATCGCGGCGATGGTCGCCGCGTGCGCCGCGCCTGAGAAGCCAGCGACGCCGGCCGCCGCCGCGACCGTGGCGACCGAGGCCCCTGCCGCGGTGGCCAAGTCACCCGCGCTGGAGGTGGTTTCAGCTCGGTTCGGAGTGTTCGGCGCCGATCCGGCCGGCCGGCGCATTCTCTACGAGACCGACAAGTTCCCGGCCGTCATCGCGGCCCCTTATGGCTGGTACATCGTCTTCAAGACGAGCAAGCCGACTGTTATCTGGCGCGAGGAATTCGAGCTGCCCGAACCTCCACCGACGTGGGGCCCGGGCGAAGCGATGGGCATTTATACGATTTCGCCCGACCGCAAGACGGCCGTGACCGAGCGCATTATTCCGACCCGCCTTGGATTCATCGCCAACGAGTGGCGCTACGCGCCCGGCGACCCCATCGGTGCGCACAAGATGCGCGTCTACATTGATGGTCAGTTGATCCGGGAGTTTCCGTTCGACATCGAAATGGGCCCGAAGGATGAGCCTGCGCCCTCGCGCAACCCACACCGCGGCGGTGGCAGCACTGGATCGAAAACCTAAGCCGCGACCTTGCGCAACGCTTGCGCTCGCTGCGCTGCTGCTTTCCACCATGACGCACGCGGCGGCCGGCGACGCGATCGAGGACTTCTGGGAGTACGACAACCCGGCTGCCAGTGAGCAGCGCTTCCGTGCGGCACTGGGCAGCGGCGACAACGAGCGCGATCTTGAACTGCAAACCCAGATCGCACGGACGTATTCGCTGCGCCGTCGCTTCGACGAGGCGCATCGCCTACTGGATCAGATCCAGCCTGCCGTCCCCGCGTCCAGCGCACGCGTCCAGTCGCGCTACCTGCTCGAACGTGGCCGCACGCTGCGCTCGGCCGGCGAGAAGACTGCGTCGCAACCACTCTTCCAGCAGGCATTCGACGTCGCGCGCAGTGCCGGCGAGATCGGCCTTGCCGTCGACGCTGCGCACATGCTGGCCCTGGTCACGCCAGCCGCTGCCGCGGCTGGATGGACCGATACCGGCATTGCGCTGGCCCGCGGTTCAAGCGATGCGAAGGCGCGCGCCCTGCTCCCGGCCCTGCTGAACAACCACGCCTGGAACCTGCAGGACGCCGGCCGCTTCGACGACGCGTTGCCGATGTTCATCGAAGCCGAGTCCGCCTGGCGTGCCACCGGCAAACAACCGCAGGGCCGCATCGCAACCTGGTCGGTGGCCCGCTGCCTGCGCTCGCTCGGCCGCTATGACGAGGCATTGGCGCTGCAACGAAAGCTTGAGGTGGAGTGGTCAACAAGCGGCGGCAGCGACGGCTACGTCTTCGAGGAGATTGCGGAGAACCTCGAAGCGCTGAGGCGTCCTGAAGAGGCAAGACCGTACTTCGCGCGGGCCGCGAGTGAACTCGGCAAGGATCCGTCCTTCGTACGCGACGAGCCGGCCCGCCTGCAGCGCCTGATCGACCGCGGCGCACGCTGACGGCTGACGCATCTCCGGCTACGCTGCAACGCTCGGCAGTCCAGCCAAGGGGTCGCAATGAGCGATGCAAAGGCAATCGCGGATCACTGGGACCAGGGTGACATCTACGGGCGCATCGTGTCGGTGCTGCAGCAGATGTCGAAACCGCTCGACCGCCTGACGATCGAAGACCTCGCTCCGGTCGATCACTTCCACGCGCGCGGCTTTCCGGCCACCATCGAGCTCGCGGACCGGCTTCCAATCCAGGCCGGCCAACATGTTGTCGACATCGGCTGCGGGCTTGGCGGTCCCGCTCGCTACATCGCGCGGCGTTTCGGCTGCACCGTGAGCGGACTCGACATCACGCCGTCCTTCGTCGAAGCGGCCAACAGGCTCACGGCGCTGCTGCGGATGGAGCAGCAGGTCAGGGTCGAACTGGGCGACGGCCAGCACCTTCCTTACGCGGATGCAATGTTCGACGGCGGCTTTACGCAGCATGTGACGATGAATGTGTCCGACCGCACGCGGTTTTTCGGCGAGGCGTTCCGCGTCCTGAAGCCCGGCGGCTTCTTCGCCTTGACCGAGCACGCGCTCGGCCCGACCGGCCATCCCCATCATCCCGTGCCCTGGTCGGCGGACGGCAGCGGTTCCTGGCTCGTCACATCGAACGAAACGGAGGCTTACCTGCGCGCTGCGGGGTTCGAGGCGATCTTCGTCGAACACACGGGTCCGAAGTACGCGGCGGGCTACCAGGCCGCCATCGAGAAAGCGGAACAGGGTGCCCTTCCTCCCCTGGGCCTACATCTGCTGCTCGGTGACTCCGCGCTGCAGAAGACACGGAATGCGGCGCGAAACATCCTGGAGGGTCGCACTGACCCGATCCAGGTTGTCTGCCGTAAACCGGGCTGAACGCCGCTGCCGACCGCGATATAGCGGCCTCGCCTCGACGAGGCTCGCGCATCGAACCGCCAGCCCGCAGCCGATGCTTCCTCGCACGGCCGCGATGTCTGATTCGGTCATTTCGACTCGGCTAGCGCTGCAGCGCATCCCACGCCTTCTGCAGACGCTTGGCGCTCACGGGCATCGGCGTGCGCAACTCCTGCGCGAAGAGGCTGACGCGCAGTTCCTCCAGCAGCCAGCGGAACTCTTCGAGCCGCGGATCGACAATGCCCTTACGGGCGGCCACTTCACGCAGCCAGGGAGCTTGCAGCGCGGCCACCTCCTGCAGTCGCTGCGCATCGCGTGCCGGATCGGACCGAAGCTTTTCAAGCCTCTGTCCGATGGCCTTCAGGTAGCGCGGGTAGTGCGCAAGCTGCGATGGCGCGACGTCGACGACGAAGCCGCGCGGAAACAGCCGCACCAGCTGCAGCTCGATGTCGGAGATTGACGCGGCGTAGGCGCGGCTGGCGTTGAGCTTTTTGGGCAGCGTGGCGGCCTCGGCCACGATCGCCGCAAGCAGGCGCGCGACCTCCTGTGCAATCAGGCTGAGCTTGCTGCGCGCTTCCTCCTTGCGATTGACGAAGGTGGCGCGATCGGCTGGCCATGGTTCTGCGAGGCAGGTGCGATCGATCGCCGCCACCACGACCTGATCGCGCAGGACTTCAAATCCCGGCAGCGCAGTGGCCAGGGCCGGCACGGTCGAGGCCTGCATCTGCGTTGCCTGCAGCGTCGCCAGACTTTTCTCCAGGAACTTCACCTGCTCCCGCAGCTGGAGGCGGAACAGCCGCCGCAGTCCGCTTCGATGCTGGGCGCGCGCAACGTCGGGGTCGTCAAAGACCTCGATCTCGCAGTGATCGTCGCGATCGACCAGCGCCGGGAAGCCGACCAGCGTGGCGGTTCGCCCATCGGCGCCGCGACGCTCGATCTGCATGATCTCCGGCAGTTCGCCGAAGTCCCAGTCGCGGATGTCGGACTGCAAGGTCGGCGCCACCGCCGCATCCGCTGCCGCGACCGACCGCAGGCTCTGCTGGGCCTGGGCCCCCAGTTCGGCGCGCAGCTGGGCGAGGTTGCGGCCCATCGCGAGCTGGCGGCCGTGCTCGTCGACGACCTTGAAGTTCATGGTCAGATGCAGGGGCAGCGTCTCGAGCTTGAAATCGGTGCGCTGGCAGGTGACGCCGGCGTCCTCCCGCAGGTCGGCGATCAGCACGTCGATCAGGGACTCGTCCGTCCGCCCACCCTGCCGCTCGACAAAGCGCGCTGCATAGTCCGGCAGCGGCACGCAGTGGCGGCGCAACTTCTGCGGCAGCGACTTCAGCAGCAGGTGCACCTTTTCCTTCAGCATGCCGCGCACGAGCCACTCGGTGCGCACCGCCTCGACCTGGTTCAGGGCCACCACCGGAACGGTCAGCGTCACGCCGTCGCGTGGACTGCCCGGTTCGAAGTGGTAGGTCAGCGCCAGCACGGTCTCTGCTCCCGTGCGGCCGCGCAGCGCGAACTGCTTCGGGAAGAGCTCGGTCGTGACGCCGGCCGCCTCGTGCCGCATCAGCTCATCCCGCACGAGGAAGAGCAGCTTCGGCTGTTCACGTTCTGCCACCGCCCGCCACTTGTCGAACTGAGCCCCGGTCGTGACGTCGGCCGGGACAAGGCGGTCGTAGAACGCGAAGATCAGTTCGTCGTCGACCAGCACGTCGAGCCGTCGCGCCCGGTGCTCGAGTTCGCGGATCTCCCGCACCACGCGCTGGTTGTGCGCGAAAAATGGCGCGCGGGTCTCGTACTCGCCTGCCACCAACGCCTCGCGAATGAAGATCTCGCGCGCGTGCGCCGGGTCGAGCGGCCCGTAGTGCACGCGCCGCTGCTGGTAGACGAGGAGCCCATACAGCGTCGCACGTTCAAATGCCATCACCTGCGCTGGCCGCTTCTCCCAGTGCGGTTCGCCGTGCGATTTTTTCAGCAGGTGTGCGCCGATCTGCTCGAGCCAGAACCGGGTCGATCGCGGCAACCGTGCGCGCAAAAAGGCGCGAGGTCTCGACGAGCTCGGCCGCCATGATCCAGCGGCCCGCCTTCTTCACCAGCGCCGACCCTGGCCAGAGGAAGAACTTGATGCCCCGCGCACCGGCAAACGGCGGCTCGCCGCGCTCGGCGTCGAGTACGCGGCAGCCGATGTTGCCGAGCAGGCCCGCCAGCAGCGCGAGGTGAACCTGTTCGAAGCTCGCCGGCGTGGCGTTGGGACGCCAGCCTTGCTCGCCAGCGAGCGCGGCGAGCTGGCCGTGCACATCGATCCACTCGCGCACCCGGCGCGGACTCAGGAATTGACTGCGCAGCTCTTCGGTCAGCTTGCGGTTCGACTTCTTGTGCCCGATTCGCTCCTGCACGAACGCCCAGAGCTTCACCAGCGCAAGGAAGTCGCTTCGTTCATCGACAAAGCGCCGATGCGCCTGGTCGGCCGCCTCTTGCGCCTCCAATGGGCGTTCGCGCGGATCCAGCACCGACAACGCCGCCGCGATCACCAGCATCTCGGCGAGGCAGTTCTGGTCGCGCGCGGCCAGCATCATCCGGCCAACACGCGGGTCCAGCGGCAATCTGGCGAGTTCGCGACCGATCGGTGTCAGCGCGTTGCGTTCGTCAATCGCGTTCAGTTCGGCCAGCAGTTGCATGCCGTCGGCGACCGCGCGCCCGGTCGGGGCTTCGACGAAGGGAAAGTCCGCGACCTCCCCAAGGCCGAGCGACTTCATGCGCAGGATCACGCTCGCAAGCGAAGCGCGGAGGATCTCGGGATCCGTGAAGCGCGGCCGCTTGAGGTAGTCCTCCTCCGCGTACAGCCGGATGCAGATGCCATCGGCAACGCGTCCGCAACGGCCGGCGCGCTGGCTGGCGGCGGCTTGCGAAATCGGCTCGACCTGTAACTGCTCGACCTTGTTGCGGTAGGAGTAGCGCTTGACCCGCGCGAGACCGGTGTCGACCACGTAGCGAATGCCGGGCACCGTCAGCGACGTCTCCGCGACGTTCGTCGCGAGCACGATGCGGCGACCCGAGCCCGACGGTCGGAACACCCGGTCCTGCTCCTCCGCCGAAAGTCGCGCATAGAGCGGCAGGATCTCAGTGGCCGGCGGATGGTGTTTGCGCAGCGCCTCGGCGGCCTCGCGGATCTCGCGTTCGCCCGGCAGGAATACGAGGACATCGCCGCGACCCGCGCCGGCGCACTCATCAACGGCATCCACCAGCGCATCCATCAGCGTGCGGTCATCGGCGTCGTCGACGTCTTCGACCGCGCGATAGCGGATCTCGACCGGATAGAGCCGGCCGGAGACCTCAATGACCGGCGCCGGAGCCTCCGCCGACCCGAAGTGCCGCGCGAAGCGCTCGGCATCGATCGTCGCAGAGGTGATGATCAACTTGAGGTCCGGCCGGCGCGGCAGCAGCTGGCGCAAGTAACCGAGCAGGAAATCGATGTTCAGGCTGCGCTCGTGCGCCTCGTCGATGATCAGCGTGTCGTATTGCCTGAGCAGCGGATCGGCCTGCGACTCGGCGAGCAGGATGCCGTCGGTCATCAGCTTGATCGATGCCCCGGGCCGCGTCTGATCGGTGAAGCGGACCTTGTAGCCGACGATCTCGCCCACCGGGGTCTTCAGTTCCTCCGCGATCCGGCGCGCGATGCTCGACGCCGCGATTCGGCGCGGCTGCGTGTGGCCGATGACTCCCCGCTCGCCGCGGCCGAGCGTGAGGCAGATCTTCGGCAGCTGCGTGGTCTTGCCCGAGCCGGTCTCGCCGCTGACGATGACGACCTGGTGCGCTTCGATCGCACGTGCGATGTCCTCGCGCCGGGCCGAGACCGGCAGCTCCTCGGGAAAGGTGATGGCCGGCAGCGGCGCGCGAACCCGGGGTCCCCTGGCGCGGGGCGGGTTGGGCGGTGGTGGCTGCATCGGCCTGCGTCGCACCCGAAGGTGCTAGCGCGTCATCGTGGGCTCGCGGAGTGGGTGCAACAGGAAACCAACATTCGACGAAAGTATACTTTCGCTAATGAACGACACGCCGGCATTGCCACCACTGGCCCAGCTGTCCGACGCGACGCAGTTCGTCGCTTGGCTGCGCCAGGTCGCGCCCTACGTTCATGCGCACCGCGGCAGGACCTTCGTCGTGGCGTTCTCCGGCAGCCTCATCGAGGCCGGTGCGTTGACGGCGCTGATCCAGGACGTTTCGCTGCTCAACGCGATGGGCATCCGCATCGTCCTGGTTCACGGTTCACGCCCGCAGGTGCAGGCCCAGCTGGCGCTCAAGGGCATCGAATCGCGCTTCCACAACGACGTGCGCATCACCGACGCGGCGGCGCTCGAGTGCGTGAAGGAGGCTGCCGGCGAGATCCGTCTCGACATCGAGGCGGCGTTCTCGCAGGGCCTGCCCTCGACGCCGATGGCGCACTCGAAGGTGCGCGTCGTCAGCGGCAACTTCGTGACCGCGCGGCCGATGGGCGTCATCGACGGCATCGATCTCGCGTTGACAGGCGTTGTGCGCAAGGTCGACACCGAGGCGCTGCGCTTCGTGCTGGCCAACGGCGGACTCGTGCTGCTTTCACCGCTCGGGTTCTCGCCAACCGGCGAGGCGTTCAACCTGACGATGGAAGACGTCGCCTGCAGCGTCGCCACCGCGCTCAAGGCTGACAAGCTGGTACTGCTCACCGAAACTTCGGGCATCTCCGACGCCGCCGGGCAACTGCTCAACGAACTTTCGGTCGAAGACGCCGAGCGCATGCTCGGCGCCGGCGAAGTGTCCGGCGATGCCGCCTTCAACCTGCGCTACGCGGTGCGCGCCTGCCGCGGCGGGGTGGCGCGGGCGCACATCCTCTCGTATGCGCTCGATGGCGGACTGCTGGTCGAGCTATTCACGCACGAGGGTGTCGGCACGATGGTCGCGCCGGAAGACCTCGAGAAGATGCGCGAAGCGACGCCGGACGACGTTGGCGGCATCATCAAGCTGATCGAGCCGCTCGAGGCCGATGGAACGCTGGTCAAGAGGCCGCGCGAGCTGATCGAGCGTGAGATCGACCGCTTCACCGTGGTTGAGCACGACGGCTTCATCTTCGGCTGTGCGGCGCTCTACCCGTTCCCGCGCGAGAAGTCGGGTGAGCTCGCCTGCCTGACGGTCCACCCTCACTACCAGGGCTATGGCGATGGCGAGCGGCTGATGAAGCGCATCGAGGCGAAGGCGAAGGCGGTCGGGATCGAACGACTCTTCGTCCTTACGACGCGCACCGCGCACTTCTTCATCAAGCGCGGCTTCAAGCCCGCGACGGTCGACGACCTGCCGCCCACGCGGCAGCATATGTACAACTGGCAGCGCCGTTCCCAGGTGCTCGTCAAGACGCTCTAGGAGACTTCATCATGGCGCGCATGATTCACTGCGTGAAACTCGGCCGCGAGGCCGAGGGACTCGATTTCCCGCCGGTGCCCGGCGAACTCGGCAAGAAGATCTGGGAAAACGTGTCAAAGGAAGCCTGGGCCGGCTGGCTGAAGCACCAGACGATGCTCGTCAACGAAAATCGTCTCAATCTGGCCGACGCGCGTGCCCGCAAGTACCTGCAGACGCAGATGGAAAAGCACTTCTTCGGCGAAGGCGCCGACATGGCACAGGGCTACGTCCCACCGACGAACTGAGCCGCCGAGCCAAGCGCCGGCGCGTGCTCAGCGCATCGGGCCTGCCGGCAGGTGGTGCATCACTGCCATATCGAACGGGGCCCACCATGCGGTCGTGACGCCGGCCGCCGCCAGCGCGCGCCGCGTCCACTCGTTGCAGGTGTGCCAGAGCGTGTAGGTCGGCACCGCTTCGTAAAAGGCATCTGTGTCGAAGTAGCCTGGAGCGTCGATCCGGCGAACCGCGCCGCCCGCATCGCGCACGAATGAATCCCGGATGAACGCCGCCAGACGCCGATACTGCTCCGCGGAGAGGCGCACGCGCCGCGCGTCGTAGGCGCCGGGCGCGTCCACATACTCAACGTGCATCGCGCCCCGTCCCAGGCCGCTGAGCGCAATGAACGCCGTACCTGGCCGCAGGTCCGCCCAGGTGGGCGTTGTCAGCATGAAGCCGCGGTCCCCCCAGCCGAAGGCGATCCAGCTCGCGGGCGCGACGAGCCCGCTCATGTCGCGCGCAGGGAACTCCACACTCCAGTCGATGCCGTTCCACCGCGTGGGCAGGACCAGATCGGCATGCACGCCGTTCGTTCGGACGTGGATCTCGACGCCGTCCGCGGGCTCGACGAAGCCTGGGTTGCGCGGAACCAGGCCGAGCACGAGCGCCGCCAGCGCGTAAAGAACAAGCAGACCCGCAACGAGCCCGAACCCTAGGGCGACCCCACGGATCAGTCTGCGCATCACGACGCCCGTCGCGGTGCGCACGGCACTCAGACGCGCCGCGACTCGCGGACGCCGGCCGACGTCCCAAGCAGCAAGACATCCGCACCACGACGCGCAAACAGCCCATTGGTGACAACGCCGGCAATACCATCGATGCGCTGCTCGAGCTTTTGCGGTTCGTCGATGCGGAATCCCAGGACGTCGACAATGACGTTGCCGTTGTCGGTCATGAACCCTGCGCGCAGCCGCGGAGTCCCGCCCAGGCGCTGCAGTTCCCGCATCACATACTCGCGCGCCATCGGTATCACCTCGACCGGCAGCGGGAAGTTTCCAAGTCGCTCGACCAGCTTGCTGCCATCCGCGATGCACACGAATGTGCGCGCGACAGCCGCGACGATCTTCTCGCGCGTGAGCGCCCCGCCGCCGCCTTTGATCATCGAGAAGCCGGGGTCGATTTCGTCGGCGCCGTCGACGTACACGGAGATCTCGGTCACCTCGTTGAGGTCGACAACGCGGATGCCGCACGCTTCGAGTCGCCGGGTCGAGCGCTGCGAACTCGATACGGCAGCCGGCACCGCGACCCGGGCGGCCGCCAGCGCGTCGATGAAAAAGTCGACGGTCGAGCCCGTGCCGACGCCCAGAATCTCGCCGGGCGTCACGAAGCCCACGGCGGCCGCGGCGACTGCCCGCTTCAATTCGTCCTGAGTCATGGGCGTTCTGGTGGCGTGATCGATCTTCAAGCGTAGCAGCGCGTGCGAGGGCTCAGCGCCGTCCCGGGCTGAGCACGGCCTTCCCCGCCAGGCTCGCCGTCGTGCCCGGCAAATGTTGCATGAGTACGCATCGCCATGCGGAGCGCGGCTTTCCCAGCGGCTGTTCATGCGACTGAAGAACGCTCGTGAGTTCAATGGCGAGATCGTGCCAGCGAGTGATGACCGCACTGCGGGAGCCACGTGGATTCAGACTGCTCTTAGAGAGTTGGCTGACAGGTTCCAACGGTGACGGCGAGTTCCTTGCGAGGCTTAAGGTCCTAGCCGGTCGATGTGAGCAGGTCCTCCACGGCTTCGGAAATCGCGGCAACTCGACCCGTTAACCCAATGTTCTTTCATGGATTTATGCATCATAACTACTTATTGGTACGGACTTGTACTAATAAGTATCTTTTGATACTTATCGGTTATACTAGCAACCGAGTCGTACACATCATGTGTTTTGTGCTCGACGCGTCCGACTTGCAGTCCCCATGAAGCGACACGACACCGACGAACTTTTCGACGGTCGCTGAGCGTGCTAGCGGGACTGTTTGTTGTTGGATTCCTGCCCTTAGCCATGGAGCTACAAAAATGATTACTCGACGAATATTCAGTGCTGCGTTGATCGGTGCCGCTGTAACCCTCGCGGGTTGCGGAAGTGACGACGACGTGTTGCCATCAGCGACGCAGGCGCAACTGCGCGCGGTCCATGCCTCGGCCGACACACCCGCGGTCGATGTCTATATCAATGGCAGTCGCGCACTTCAGAACGTCACTTTCGGTGCGGCGTCGGCCTTCAGCGCAGTCGCACCTGGGAACACGCGGGTACAGGTCACCCTTGCCGGCCAGGCGGCCAGCACGGCGCCGATCGACGTCACCGCGCCACTCACCGCTGGACGCGACTACACCGCCATCGCGATCGGCAGCGGCAGCACCGGAGCAACGCGCCTACAGGCCGTTCTGGTTGACGACGCCGGTGCGGCACCTGCAGCAGGTCAGGTAAAGCTGCGCGTCGTGCATGGCGCGCCGGCCGTGCCCGCCGTCGACATCTTCGTGACCGCCCCGGGCGCCGCATTGCCGTCGGCGCCGACAATCGCTGCCCTGTCATTCGCCCAGCAAGCGCCCGCCGCGACCGCCGCCGCGCTGTCAGTGCCCGCAGGGAACTACCAGATCCGTGTGCGGGTGACGGGTCAGACGGCCATCGCCTACGACTCGGGCACGGTTGCACTTGCCGCCGGCAGTGACATCGTGGTGGTGGCAGTGCCGGAGACCGGACCAAGCCTGTCACCGGTCCAGTTGCTTCTCGCACCGAAGGGCGGCTCGGCCGCCTTTGCGAAGGATGCACGCGCAGCCCTTCGTGTCGCGCACTTTTCGCCGAACGTGCCCGCCGTCGACGTCTTCCTGAAGGCTCCTGGTGCGGCCAACGACGTTTCCAATCGCGCACTCGCCGGTGTCACCTTCCCCACAGATTCCGGGTATCTCGACCTGACGGCCGCCACGTACGACGCGTCGGTCGCACTGGCCGGCTCGCTGGTTGGCGTGATTGAGCTGAACGGCGCGGCGCTCGCCCGCGGCACGAGCACCAGCGTCTTCGCGATCGGTCTGCTGAACGGCGTCGGCAACCAGGCACTGCGCCTCGCGGCTTATGCAGACAACCGCAGCGCCGTCGCCGGCAAGGCCAAGGTGCGCGTGATTCACCTTGCGCCGGACGCGCCCGCCGTTGACGTCGTTGTCCTTGCGAACGGAGCGATTGCCGCGCGCCCGGTAACCAACATCGCCTTCCCCAACGCGACCGCGACGCCTCTGGAACTCGATCCAGGAACCTACACGCTCGGCATCGTCCCGACCGGCGCAACCACGCCGGTCCTGCCCACTGCTGCGGGCGTCGGCGTCACGCTCGCCGCCGGCGATGTGAAAACGATCGTCGCGATCGGCACGCTGGCCACGCCCGGCGCACAGCCATTTCAGTTGAAGGTGCTTGACGACAAGTAGGCGCCATTGACTTCTCCCCGTGCGCGTCCCGTGCACGGGATTGTCTTGCCCACAGGAGTTACTCATGAAGAAGATGTTGTTTGCCATTGCCGCCTCGACGGTGCTGTCGGCGTCCGCGTTCGCCAAGGACATTGTGGACACCGCCGTTTCCGCAGGCAGCTTCAACACGCTGGCTGCCGCGCTGAAGGCGGCCGATCTGGTGACTACGCTGAAGGGCCCCGGCCCGTTCACCGTGTTTGCGCCGACGGACGCCGCGTTTGCCAAGATCCCGAAGGACCAGCTCGATGCATTGCTCAAGGACAAGCCGAAGCTCGTCGCCGTGCTGACATACCACGTGGTGCCCGGCAAGGTGCTCGCGAAGGACGTGAAGTCCGGCATGGTCAAGACGGTGCAGGGGCAGTCGTTGAACATCAAGGTCGACGGCGGCAAGGTTATGGTCGACAACGCAACGGTGACCAAGACCGACGTCATGGCCGACAACGGCGTCATCCACGTCATCGACACGGTGCTGATGCCCAAGTAACGCGTGTTGCGCGCAAACTGACGGATGTGCTGCGTCCCGGAGACGCGGCGCATCCGCCGGGTGCCGCGCCAACGCGCCCTTTTCCTCGTGACCGTCTTAAAAAAACAAACAAACACGTCTCCAAGGTTCCGTGCGGAACGAGCAATCGACACGATGAACGAACCGTCCACGGCTTCGGAAACGCCATCACCCGGACTCACCGTCCTGTATGACGGCGCCTGCCCGCTGTGCCGGCGGGAGATCGCGCTCTACCGTGGCGGGTGCGGGGACGTAGCGTTGCGCTTTGCCGACGTCAGCGATGACGCCGTCGCACTGCCACCCGGCCTGACGCGCGATGCAGCTCTGGCGCGCTTTCATGTGCAACGGGCCGACGGCCAGATCGTGAGCGGTGCGCAAGCATTCCTGGCGCTGTGGTCGGTGCTGCCGGGCTGGCGATGGCTGGCGCGGGTAGGCCGTGTTCCTGGCATCGCCCGGTTGATAGAACACACCTACCGCGGCTTCTTGGTCTTTCGGCCCGCACTGCAGCGATGGGTAAAACGACTGGATCAGCGCGCCTGAACCAACCTGCAAGGTCGCGATGTCAGCCTGGCGGGCGCGGTGGTTGATCGGGAGTAGCTAACGTCTCGCGGCTATCGCAATGACTGCAGTACCTGGCTCGCCAGACGCCTGCCGCTAAGCCAGGCACCTTCGACCTTCCCGCCATTGAGCCAGTCACCGCACAGGCCAACACCATCGCCGGCATGCCAGACGCAACCCAGATCTATGGTCGGCGCGGTGTCGGCGTAGCGCCAGCGGTGGGCTGTCCACGCTAGCGACGCAGCGCCCCCCAGCTGGCTGAACGCACGCAGAAGCTCAGCTGCGACAGCGCTGGGGTCCACTTCCAGATGCTCCTCGCTCCATTCCGCGCTGGCATGCAGCAGCCACGTCTCTGGTCCGCAGCGCCCTGGTTTGCTGCTGTCGCGGGCGATCCAGCGCAATGGGCCTTCGTTGACAAAGGCAGCATCGAAGGGCAGATCAACCTCAGCGGGGAAGCGCATCATCAGAGCCCAGCAACCCCGCATGGTCGCGCTTCCGGCGAGCGCCGCGAGTTCCGGGGTCGGTTGCTCCAGCAAGGTCACGGCCTGCGGTGCGGGTACAGCAACCAGGACAGCGTCGAAGCATTGAGTGAGCCAACCGTGTTCCGCGGACCGCAACTGCCAGCCCTCCTTACGGCGCTTCAACTCCAGGACGTGGGTTTGAGGACTGACGGTCAGCGCGTCCGCCATGTAACGGGCGGGCGCCGTCATCAGCGGAAAGCCGACGAAGCGCTCGACTGCCGGATCCGGGCTGCGGGACGACGCGCTGCCAAGAACCCGCAAGCGGGGATTCCACTGTCGAGCGACCCCCGCCTGAATCCAGCCTGTTAATTCGGAAACGAAAGCGGGGTGGCGAGCCGTGAAATACTGGGCACCGTGGTCGCATTGCCAGTCCTCGCCCCGCCGAGTGCTCATACGGCCGGCCGGGCCGCGGCTCTTTTCGAACAGGCTGACCTCTAAGCCGCCCTGCTGCAGCGCTGCGGCGCAGGACAGGCCGGCGATACCCGCGCCGATTATGGCAACGTGAGGCGACGGGGTCATCTCGCGTTTTTCAGGTCCCATACCGCGTTGATCGCTCCGTGCCCTCGACGCATTTGTACGGGACGCGTCGCGCAGCTCGTTCGGTGGCAAGGACCGCCATGAGCCATATTCCAGGATCGCGGAATGTCGGATCTTAAGGGACCGGGTCTACGTGACGCACTCCGTGCTCGGCGGGTCGACGCTACGCTGCCGCCTTCGCTGCGCACCTTAAGACTGTGCAAGGCACAGGGATCACAGCGTCCTGGCCGCAGTAACGTCGCTTTCATTGATCGCCGTCCGGGCTCCACCACTGCCATGCTCCAGACCCGACTCGAATTGCCGACTTCAGCTGCAACCGCATGGCGCCTGCTGATCGACACTGAGACCTGGCCGCAGTGGGGACCCAGCGTACGGGCCGTCGACGCGCCAGAGCGTCTGATCGGACCGGGCTTGCGCGGTCGCGTACAGACCGTCGCGGGGTTCTGGCTGCCCTTTGAGATCACGCGTTGGCGCCCAGGCCGGGAATGGGCGTGGCATGTCGCAGGGTTCCCCGCGACTGGTCACATTGTCGAGCCGCTCGCTCCATCTCGCTGCCGCGTGACATTCAAGGTCCCGTCGTGGGCACCTTTTTACCTCCCCGTCTGCGGCGCGGCACTCCGCCGGCTGCAAGGCCTGGCAACAAAATTGGACCAGGGGCAGCACCAGGGCTAAGCGCCGAAGCGCTCGTCGATCTTCCGCGAGCGGTAGTCGAAGATCCGCTCCACGTCAGACCTCACTTTCCAGCCAGCGGCCGCGGCGCCGGCCCACCCACCCGGCAGGCGGTAGCGAACGGTATCGCGCATCAGCGTGCCAGCGCCCATCGGAATGAAGTCGTGCGTGTGATGCCAAAGCGAATACGGCCCCTTCGCCTGCAAGTCGACAAAGCGGCGGGGTGGGTCCCAGGCATCGATGCGCGTTTGCCATCCGATCGGAATGCCGTTGAGCTTTAGCCGGTAGTCGATCAGCGTGCCGGCCCCGATCTCGGGGGTCGACGTGCCAAGCACCCGAAAGGCCAGGAATGGCGGCGTGATCTCCTCGAGGTTGTTCACTTCGCCGAAAAACGGCCAAACCGTCTCCGCGGGGTGCGGTAGCCATTGCTCCCAGGTCCGTTGCCAGGTCCCACCATGCAATGGCGCGAGCAGATCGTCGAGCGCGCGCTCGACGGTATCGAAATGGAACTGAAAACCCGACGTCCGCGTGCCCAAGGGCTCGATGCGCGTGCTACCCAGCACGATTTCCGCGCGCTCGCCGTACAGGGTGCGGATGACGATCGGGGGTACCGGAAGGTTTTCAATCACCCCGAGCGAGCGACACAACTCTGTCGTAAACCGACGATTAGTAACCGGACACGGCGCCACGCCCTCCAGGACGCCTGACTCGGCGGAATCCAGCGCATGCATGAACAGCCGGACGATGTCGTCCAGATGTATCCAGCTCATCCATTGGCGGCCGCTGCCGAGCCGGCCAGCAGCGGACAGCCGGAACATCGGCAGCATTTCCGCGAGCGCACCGCCGGGGCGCGCCAGCACAATGCCCGTGCGCACGACTGGCACCCGTACGTCCGACCGACGCTCTGCCAGCGGACGAAGTTCAGCCTCCCAGGCCCTCACAACATCCGCCAGAAACCCTGACCCTCGCGCGCTGGCCGCCGTCAGCAATTCGTCGCCACGGTCGCCGTAGTAGCCGCTGGCCGAGCCCTGCACGAATGCGGTGACGCTGGCGCCGTGAGTCAGCGCAGCCTCAACCAGCCGCTGTGTGCCCTGGACGCGCGAGTCGCGGATCAACGCCTTCTTCGCGACCGTCCACCGTGCATCGGCGACGGGTTCGCCCGCCAGGTTCACGACCGCGTCAACGTCGCGCAAGGCGTCAGCAGGCACCTGGGTCGTGTGATCCCATGCATGGCATACCGCGGGAAACGGCAGCCGTCGCCGCGCTGTGCTGAGGTCGCGCACCAAGCAGACGAGGGTGTCGCCTCGAGCCACCAGCGCTTTGCCCAGCTCACGGCCGATCAGGCCGGTCGCGCCGGTTATCAGGATACGCATGCGTTTTCCTCGACCGAGAACGTAAGGGCTCGACCGTTTGCGCACATGCCGCAGCGGTCAGGGCATGAATTGAAACACCAGTGTTGGCTCAGCGCAGCGATAGGAAATGCACTCTCTGCCACATCAGGCGAATTGACATCTCGCTCCTGCGGCGGACGGATTGGTGGTGTCCCACCACTGGCTGTGGCCGGAGGGCCGTAGACTGTTCGTGCATTGACAAGGCACTCGAAACATCGGGAAGACTCAATGAAGTTTGTCGCTACAGTCCTCGCAAGCGTCGCACTTGGCCTATCTTGTTCAATGGCCAGCGCAATTGAAGAACCAAAGTACACCGTGGTACGCCAGTACGACGGTTTCGAGATCCGCGAGTACGCACCGTACCTCGTTGCTGAAGTCGTCGTGCCCGGCCCGTCCGAGGAGGCGGGCAACCAAGGCTTCCGAATCCTGGCGGGTTATATCTTTGGAAAGAACAAGGGCGAGCGGAAGATTGCGATGACCGCGCCGGTTGCGCAAGCGGCTGCGCCCGCCAAGATAGAGATGACCGCGCCGGTGACCCAGGCCGCTGTCAGTGGCGGGTACGTCGTGCAATTCTCGATGCCCGGCGAGTACACACTCGAGACGTTGCCCGAACCCTTGGACCCTCAGGTCAAACTCAAGGAAGTTCCGGGTGGCCGTTTCGCCGTGATCCGCTACTCGGGCACGTGGTCCGAGCGCAACTACAAGGAGCACCTCGAGAAGCTGGAGCGAGGTGTCGAGGCAGCAGGGCTGCGTACAACGGGTAGCCCGATCTACTCCCGCTACAACGCCCCATTTGTGCCCTGGTTCATGCGACGCAATGAGATATGGCTGAAGCTAGTTTGATCGAACTTCGACAGAAGTCGGACGAACAGGGGGGCCCGGACGTCAGTCGTGCATGCGCACGAAATTGAGCAACTGCTGAGCCTAAGGACTGGCGGAAGCGCACGCCCTGCCGAACAGAGCTAGATGGCGGCTGGACGGTCCGGCTGCGAGTGCACGATCCAGAACGGCCGTGGACGATGCTCGCAGTAGCTGCGCATCTTGAGGTCGGCAAATCGCGCGACACGCGGACGGACCGCGAGGTTCGTCGTCACGAGCTGCGGCGAGTTGTCTTCGCTTTCGACGATATAGCCGTGCCCGTAGGGCTTGAGCACGACATTGCCGCTGATGCGCACATGGCGCGATCCAACTGTGACGATGCCGCGCTGGTAGGAGTCGCGCACGAGGCATCCGCTGACGGAACTCTCGGGCGCGTCGCCGTTGTTGTGCCAATGCAGCGGATAGCGCCCGGGCCGGTTGAACTGGCCCATGCGGCGAAACTCGACTCCGCTGAAGCGGCCGATGGCGCGCCGCCCAACTTGTCCCGCCTCGAGCGAACCTGCGATCAGGCAGTAGCCGCCCTGGCTCGCGCGCTCGGATTCCTCGCAGCCCTGCACGACGATATTGCGCTCGAGCAGGACCGCCTTGGCAATCGAGCCCGGCAGCGCGTGCTGCATCGGCGCGTGCTGCCCATGGTGACGGTGGGACACGGCGCGATCGAGCGACAGCGTCATGCAGTCGCCCCCGACCTCCGCGATGCAGCGTTCTTCGACCAGCGCGTGATCCTGGCCGGATGCGACGGCGATCCGCTCGCCGGCCCGCCAGTCGACGGGCTGCGCAAGTCGCAACAGATTGTGGCCGGGCGCAATGGAGGCACCCAGCGGCACCCAGGAGGCACGCTGCGCGCCATGCAGATCGATCGTGCCGCCGTCGAGCGCTGCAAGAAACTTGCTGCCAAGCCGAGGATGCGGCGCGCTGGTCTCGCGCGCGCAGAGCGTGATCGTCAGTCGCTGCCGAAACGCCTGGTCGAGGGTGCCGGCAGCCAGGCGACCGGCGCCGCGCACGAGTATCCAGCCCGCCCGCACCCGCGTGTCGCGGGCGGCGACGAGAAGCGTGCCTTCAATCTCGAGGCTGGCAACGTCGATGTCCTGATCAAGCACGACGGTCCGGCCGGCCTCGATGCGGATGGACTCGCCCTCGACTGGCGTCTTGCCATCCCAGGTCGCCGGGTCTGACCACAGCAACGCACCCTCAGGAAACACCTCGATCGGTGCAGGGGGTGCGCCAGCGGCCGGAAACTCGAGAAAGCCCATCGGTGGAGGTGCGTACGCCCTGTGTTCTTGAAGCCCGGTGGAAATTCGCCGAGCAGAACTCGCAGGTTACGGCCGCCTCGTTAGGCGTCAATCGCGCTCCTCGCATCCGGATGGATGACGACCCTGCACAGGCCGCCAACCGACGCCAATTTGCCGCTTCAAGCGCGCCGCCCGCCTCAGCGGCGCGGAGGTGGCAGGTCGGTACAGACGCCTTCGGCCGCTTCGGCCGCCAATGCCGACCGATTCCCCGAGCGTCGGGTGCGGATGGATCGTGCGCCCGATGTCGACGGCGTCCGCCCCCATTTCGATAGCCAGTGCGACCTCGCTGATGAGGTCGCCCGCATGCGTGCCGACGATGCCGCCGCCGACGATGCGATGCGTCTCGGCATCGAACAGCAGCTTGGTGAAGCCCTCGTCGCGACCATTGGCAATGGCGCGGCCCGACGCCGACCACGGGAAGTGGCCCTTCGTGATCTTGCGGCCCTGATGTCTTCGCTTCGTCTTCGGTCAGTCCGACCCAGGCCACTTCGGGATCGGTATAGGCCACCGAGGGAATCACGCTCGCGTCGAAGTGCGCCTTGTGTCCCGCGGCGGCCTCCGCCGCCACGTGGGCCTCGTGCACGGCCTTGTGCGCCAGCATCGGTTGTCCGACGATGTCGCCGATCGCGTAAATGTGCGCCACGTTGGTCCGCATCTGACTATCCACCGGGATGAAACCGCGCTCATTGACCACCACGCCGGCCTTGTCCGCGCCGATCTTGCGGCCGTTCGGCGTGCGTCCGACCGATTGCAGGATCAGGTCATAGCGCTGCGGTTCTGCGGGCGCCGCCTCGCCTTCGAAGCGGACCCAGAGTCCATCGGGCTTGGCGTCGACGGCCACGGTCTTGGTCTTCAGCATGACCTTGTCGAAGCGTGCCTGGTTGCGCTTCTGCCAGACCTTCACGAGGTCGCGGTCGGCGCCCAGCATCAGGCCGTCCAGCAATTCGACGACGTCGACCCG
Source organism: uncultured beta proteobacterium (assembly GCA_963702595.1). Taxonomy (GTDB): domain Bacteria; phylum Pseudomonadota; class Gammaproteobacteria; order Burkholderiales; family Burkholderiaceae_F; genus JALORV01. Next base: position 98,744 of record CAVPDC010000013.1, read on the forward strand.
CGCGCCCAGCGACGAGTACACAGTCGCCATCTCGAGTCCGATGATGCCGCCGCCCACCACGAGCATCTTCTTCGGCACCTCGCGCAATTCGAGCGCGCCGGTGGAGTCGACCACGCGCGGATCGTCCGGCATGAATGGCAGCCGCACTGCGGCAGAGCCGGCCGCGATGATGGCCTTGGCGAAGCGGATCACCTGCTTCTGGCCGGTCTTGTCCTGCGCATCGCCGGTCGTGAGTTCCACGTCGAGATGGTTGGGGCTGGCAAAGCTGCCGTAGCCACGCACGACCGTCACCTTGCGCATCTTCGCCATCGCAGCCAGGCCGCCGGTCAGCTTGCCGACGACCTTGCTCTTGTGCGCACGCAGCTTGTCCAGGCTCAGCTTCGGCGCGCCGAACTCGACGCCGAGATCGGCGAAGTGCGCGGCTTCGTCCATGACCGCCGCAACGTGCAGAAGTGCTTTCGACGGGATGCAGCCGACATTCAGGCACACGCCACCGAGCGAGGCATAGCGTTCGACCAGCACGACTTTCTGGCCGAGGTCTGCCGCGCGAAACGCGGCTGAGTAGCCACCGGGGCCGGCACCGAGCACAAGCACGTCGCACTCGAGGTCGGCGCCACCCGCATAGGCAGCCGCAGCCGGAGCGGAGGCTGACGTTGTCTTCGCCGCCGGCGCGGGCGCCGCGCTCGGGGCCGGGCGCCGCAACAGCAGCAGCGGCGCCTGCGCTAGCCTCCAGTCGCAGAATCGGCGCCCCCTGCGAGACCTTGTCGCCGAGCTTGACGCGCATTTCCTTCACGACGCCGGCCGCCGACGACGGAATCTCCATCGAGGCCTTGTCGCTTTCCACCGTGATCAGCGACTGTTCCTTGGTCACAGTGTCGCCCGGCTTGACCAGGACTTCGATGACCTCGACGTCCTTGAAGTCGCCGATATCGGGGACCATTACCTCGATGACTTGGCTCATAGCATCACCCGGCGGAAGTCGGCCAGGATCTGGGCCAGGTAGACATTGAAGCGCGCCGCACCGGCGCCGTCGACCACGCGGTGATCCCACGACAGTGACAGCGGCAGGATGAGGCGCGGAGCGAACTGCTTGCCGTCCCAGACCGGTTTTATCGTCGACCGGCAGACGCCGAGGATCGCAACTTCCGGCGCGTTGATGATCGGCGTGAACGACGTGCCTCCAATGCCACCGAGCGAAGAGATCGAGAACGTGCCGCCTTGCATTTCGGAAGGCCCGAGCTTGCCATCGCGAGCCTTGGCCGCGAGCGCCGACGTCTCCTGGGCGATCTCGAAGATGCCTTTCTTGTCGGCCTCCTTGATCACCGGCACGACCAGACCCTGCGGCGTGTCCGCCGCAAAGCCGATGTGCCAGTAGTTCTTGCGGATGATCGCGCCGCCTTCGGGATCGATCGAGCTGTTGAAGTCCGGGAATTTCTTCAGCGCCGCCACGCAGGCCTTAATCAGGAACACGAGCATCGTCAGCTTCGGAGTGTCCTTGCTCTTCGCGTTCTCATTGTTCAGCTGGACGCGGAACGCCTCGAGGTCGGTGATGTCGGCGTCCTCTTGATTGGTGACATGCGGGATCGTCACCCAGTTACGCGACAGTGCCGGTCCGGAAATGCGCCGGATGCGGGACATCTCGACGCGCTCGATCGGGCCGAACTTCGCGAAGTCGACCACGGGCCAGGCCGGCAGGTTGAGTCCGATGCCCGAACCCGCCGGCGCAGCGGCCGCAACGGCGGGCCGAGCGCCACCCGCCATGACGCCCTTGACATGCTCGCGTACGTCCTCGGTGGTGATCCGCCCCTTGGGGCCACTGCCGCGCACGTGTGTCAGGTCGACACCGAGCTCGCGCGCGAACTTGCGCACCGATGGCGAGGCATGCGGCTTTGCGCCCGGCGACGGACCCAGGTCGATCGGCTGCGGCCGCGCGCCCATCTCGGTCGCGAAGGCTGTTGATTTCGGCAGCTCAGGTGTCGCCGACGTCGGCGCGGCCGGTGCGGCGACGGACGATGCGGCGACGGACGTTGCCGCCTCCGGGGCCGCGGCTCCGGAGGCGCCGCTCAGAAGCACAACCGGACTTCCCCGCGAAACCTTGTCGCCGATCTTGACCCGCAAAGCCTGCACCACGCCGGCGGCCGACGACGGAATCTCCATCGAGGCCTTGTCGCTCTCAACCGTGATTAGCGACTGCTCCTTCGTCACGGTGTCGCCAACCTTGACCAGCAATTCGATGACTTCGACATCCTTGAAGTCGCCGATGTCGGGTACGACGACTTCGACCGGACCGGCCGCCGTCGCAGTGGCGACGGGCTCCGGCGCCGGCGCCGGAGCCGCCGCCTTTGCCGGAGCGGCTGCCTTGGGGGCGACCGCCACCGGAGCAGGCGCCGGTGCGGCGGCGCCAGCGGAATCGAGCACCAGCACGATGCTGCCCTGCGACACCTTATCGCCAATCTTGATGCGCATTTCCTTCACGACACCGGCAACCGACGATGGAATCTCCATCGAGGCCTTGTCGCTTTCCACCGTGATCAGCGACTGCTCCTTTGTCACGGCATCGCCTGGCTTGACCAGGACTTCAATGACCTCGACGTCCTTGAAGTCGCCGATGTCCGGTACCTGAACTTCCACGAGCTGGCCCATGTCATCGGCCCTTTCTTTGCGGTTGTCCCGCGCAGCAGGGCGCGGGAGCGTGGCAGAGGATTCGCGAGGCGTACGTTGCTGCAACGTGCAGCGCAGCCTCGGCTAGGCCGTTGACGGATTGCGCTTGTTCGGATCGATCCCGTACTTCTTGATCGCTTCGGCCACCTTGGCAATCGGAACGACGCCTTCATCGGCCAGCGAACGGAGCGCGGCCAGCACGACAAAGTGCCGGTCGACCTCGAAGAACTCGCGCAGCTTCGTGCGCGTGTCCGAGCGGCCGAAGCCATCGGTGCCCAGCACCCGGTAGTCGCGGCCGCGCGGGATGTAGGGGCGTATCTGGTCGGCGAAGAGCCGCATGTAGTCGGTCGTTGCGACGATCGGCCCCACGGTCTTTTCGAGTTGCTGCGTAACGTAAGCCTTGCGCGCCTTCTCGGTCGGGTGCAGCAGGTTCCAGCGCTCGGCCTCGATGCCGTCGCGCCGGAGTTCGGTGAAGCTGGTGACGCTCCAGACGTCGCCGGACACGCCCCAATCCTTCTCCAGGATCTCGGCAGCGGCGATCGCCTCGCGCAGGATCGTGCCGCTGCCCAGCAATTGCACGCGCGCAATCGACTTGCCCATGCCGCTGCCCGCTGGTCCCTCGCGTAGCAGGTACATGCCCTTGAGGATCCCCTCCTCCTGGCCCTTCTTCAGGCCCGGATGTGGGTAGTTCTCGTTCATCAACGTGATGTAGTACCAGACGTTTTCCTGGTCCTGCACCATGCGCTTCAGCCCGTGCTGCAGGATCACCGCCAGCTCGTGCGCGTAGGTCGGGTCGTAGCTGAGGCAGTTCGGGATCGTCGCGCTCATCAGGTGCGAGTGGCCGTCCTGGTGCTGCAGGCCCTCGCCATTGAGTGTCGTCCGCCCCGCGGTCGCGCCGAGCAGGAAACCGCGCGCCTGCATGTCGCCGGCGGCCCAGGCGAGGTCGCCGATCCGCTGGAAGCCGAACATCGAATAGAAGATGTAAAACGGCACCATGATGCGGTTGTTCGTCGAATACGACGTCGACGCCGCGATCCAAGAACTCATGGCTCCGGCCTCGTTGATGCCTTCCTCGAGGATCTGGCCCTGCTTGTCCTCGCGGTAATACATCACCTGGTCGCGGTCGACCGGTTCGTAGAGCTGCCCCTGCGAGGAGTAGATGCCAAGCTGGCGGAACATCCCTTCCATGCCGAAGGTGCGTGCCTCGTCCGGGATGATCGGCACGACACGCGGGCCGACGTTCTTGTCGCGCACCAGCTGCGTGAGGCAGCGCACGAAGGCCTGCGTGGTGGAGATCTCGCGCCCTTCCGCCGTCGCCTCGAGCACTGGCGCAAAGCTGTCTATTCCGGGGGCCGTGATCTTCTCGTCGGCGGCACGCCTGCGCTGAGGCACGAAGCCGCCGAGCTCGCGGCGTCGCTCGAGCAGATATTTCATCTCGGGCGAGTTGGCGTCGGGCTTGAAGAAGGGCACCTCTTCGAGCTTGTCGTCCGGCACCGGGATCGCGAACCGATCGCGGAACTCGCGGATCGCAGCGGTATCGAGCTTTTTCAGCTGGTGTGTCGGATTCTTGCCCTCGCCGACCTTGCCCATGCCGAAGCCCTTGACAGTCTTGGCGAGGATCACCGTCGGCTGATCGGTGGTCTTCACGGCAGCCGCGAACGCGGCGTAGATCTTGTGGGGATCGTGGCCGCCGCGGTTCAGGCGCCAGATGTCGTCGTCGGTCATGCGCGACACCATCTCCAGCAGCTTGGGATCCTTGCCGAAGAAATTCTTGCGCACGAAGGCGCCGTCGTTGGCCTTGAAGTTCTGGTACTCGCCGTCGACGGTGTCTTCCATCACCCGCAGCAACCGGCCCTCGGCATCGCGCGCGAGCAGCGGATCCCAATAGGAGCCCCAGATCACCTTGATGACATTCCAGCCGTCGCCCCGGAATCCGCCTTCGAGCTCCTGGATGATCTTGCCGTTGCCGCGCACCGGTCCGTCGAGCCGCTGCAGATTGCAGTTGACGACGAAGATCAGGTTGTCGAGCTTCTCGCGTGAGGCCAGCCCGATGGCGCCGAGCGATTCCGGCTCGTCCATCTCGCCATCGCCGCAGAAGACCCAGACCTTGCGCCCGGAGGTGTCAGCGATGCCGCGCGCGTGCAGGTACTTGAGGAAGCGCGCCTGGTAGATCGCCTGGATCGGCCCGAGGCCCATCGACACCGTCGGAAACTGCCAGAACTCCGGCATCAGCTTCGGATGCGGATACGAGGTGACACCCTTGCCGTCGACATCGCGACGGAAGTTGTTGAGTTGCTCTTCGGTGAGACGCCCTTCGAGGAAGGCGCGCGCATAAACACCGGGCGCGCAGTGGCCCTGGAAGTAGATCAGGTCGCCGCCGAAATCCGCGTTCGGCGCCCGCCAGAAGTGGTTGAAGCCCACTTCCATCAGCGTGTTCACCGACGCGTAGCTGGCGATGTGGCCGCCGAGATCACCCTCGCCGCGATTGGCGCGCACCACCATCGCCATCGCGTTCCAGCGCATGTACGAACGGATGCGCTCCTCGAGTACCGGGTCACCCGGCGAATGCGCCTCTAGGTGCGGCGGAATCGTGTTGATGTACGCAGTGTTGGCCGAGTACGGAATGTGCGCGCCCGAGCGACGCGCCTTGTCGATCAGGGCTTCGAGCAGGAAGTGCGCGCGTTGCGCGCCCTCGCGCTCGAGCACGGTTTCGAGCGCTTCGACCCATTCCTGGGTCTCGAGCGTATCGGGGTCATTCGCAGCTTGCGGAATCGCGGACATCGTTGTCTCCTGGTCGATGTGACCGTGGTGCGGAAGCGCCGCGCGACATAGGCGCGACTTTCTGAGTTCACAATACCAGCCCTTTTGCGACTTTTCAAATGGTGGATGTTACTTTCATATAGTGAACTTCGACATCCCTCGGCGACACTGACGCCCGTTCGCCAAGACGCTCCCGATAATATGCGTCCGCGCTGCAGATGGAACCCCCGAGCGCTCCCTTTGGACCCGTCCACGCCCCCGCCTCAAGCCGCGCCCTCGCCCGACGCCGTCCAACTCGCATTCGAGCGCCTGGCGCGCGACCGGTCGCGGCGGCTCGATTTCACCCGATTCGTCCCGCTCCTTGCGATCGTCCTCCTTGCGGCGCTGAGCGCGGGCCTCGCCTACCTGCTCATCAACGAGGACCTTGCGCTGCGGCGGGATGCGCTCCACCGCGACACCGATACGCTCGCCCAATCGATGAACCTGCGCCTGCAGGCCATCAGCGAGACCACGAGCGCGCTGGCGCGGGACGCCGCGAGCCCGGATGCAACACACGGCCGGCTACTCGCCGCCGCGCGCGAAGCGATGGTCGTGAAGCCCGAGATCGTGCACATTGCCTCCGTCGACGCTGCCGCGCGCGTGACGTGGTCTGCCGCATCACCTGGCCCCCTGGGCGAGGCGGTACGCAGTCCCAACACGCAATTGACGTCGGAACGCCTCGTCGCTGCGCTGAATAACGCCCGCGACGCGCACTCGTCTTTCTTTTCGCCACCTTACGAAGACACGTCGGGTTCGGCTGGCCCCGACAACGGCGGACCGTTCACCGATCTCGTGGCACCGATTCATTCGGAAGACCGCTATCGGGGTGCCGTCGTCGCAAGGATTTCGCTGCCTGAACTTCTGCGCCGGACCGTGGCGCCCGATGTCGCGCAGCGCTACCGGGTCAGCCTGTTCAACGATGCAGGCGATGCGCTCGCCTCGACCACTGCGAGCGAAACGCCGATCGACGCCATGGTCTATGGCGTACCGATCTACCTCCTGCCGGACGGGGTTTCGCTGCAAGCCTCCAAGTTCCGCGAACGCTCGCCCCTGCTTGGCAACGTCCTCGCCTGGATCGTCGCCGGACTGACGCTTGCCGTCATGGCCACGCTGGTCGCCCTGATGCGCCGCGACGCCAAGCAGGCCAGCGTCGAACGCGCCCTGCGTGCCGAGACGGCATTTCGTCGCGCGATGGAGGACTCGCTGGCCACCGGGCTGGCCGTGTTCGACCGCAGCGGCGTGTTGCGCCATGTGAATGCGGCGTTCTGTCAGATGACGGGGTGGAGCGAGGCGGAACTGGTTGGCGTCAGCGCGCCGTTTCCCTTCTGGCCTGCCGACCAGTTCGCCGCCCACCGGACAACGATGCAGGCGATGCTCTCCGGCAAGGCGCCCGCGAGCGGCTCGGAACTCAAGGTGCGGCGACGGAACGACACGATCTTCGATGGGCGGCTCTACGTTTCGCCACTGCTTTCGGACGACGGCGAGCAACTCGGCTGGATGGCTGCCCTGGTCGACGTCACGGAGCCGAAGCGCATCAGCGAGCAACTCGCCACCGCCCACGAACGTTTTACGAAAGTGCTTGAATCGCTCGACGATGCGGTGTCGGTCGTCGCGCCGACCATCGACGGCGGCGGCGACGAACTGCTGTTCGCGAATCGCAGCTATCGCGACCTCTACCGCGCCGACGCAGGCGGACATCGAAAGCTGCAGGCCGGTCTGGCCGCACACGGTGGCGTCATGGCCGGCGAGGTCTACGACGGAGATCAGAAGCGCTGGTTCGACGTGCGCATGCGCGATGTGCGCTGGGTCGACGGGCGCGATGTACGACTGCAGATCGCGACCGACGTTACCGAGCGCAAGGCCACCGAGGAGATCGTGCGGCAGCAGCAGGAGAAGGTCCAGCTCACTGCGCGCCTGATGACCATGGGCGAGATGGCCTCGTCGCTGGCACACGAGTTGAATCAGCCCCTGACAGCGATCAGCAATTACAGCCTCGGCACCGTCTCGCGCCTGCGCGACGGCAATGTCTCGACGGCCGAACTGCTTCCCGCGCTCGAAAAAACCGCGGGACAGGCACAGCGCGCCGGCAACATCATCCGGCGCATACGCGAGTTCGTGAAGCGGGCCGAGCCGCGTCGCCGCCCGACCGCGGTTGCGCGGATCGTCGAAGACGCGATCGGCTTCGCCGAGATCGAGGCCGCGAAGAAGGCCATCGCGATCGAAACCCACGTGGCCGCCGGGCTACCGCCCCTCGATGTCGATCCGATCCTGGTGGAACAACTGCTGCTCAACCTGTTGAAGAACGCGATCGATGCGATGGACCAGGCCACCGTGCGCCGCATCGACCTCGTCGTGCGGCGCGTCGACGACATGGCAGAGTTTTCCGTCATCGACCACGGCTCGGGTATCCCACCCGAACTTCGTGCCCACCTGTTCCAGCCGTTCTTCAGCACGAAATCCGAAGGCATGGGCATGGGACTCAACATCTGCCGCTCGATCGTGGAGTTCCATCAGGGCCGGCTGATGCTTGAGGAAAACCCCAAGGGGGGAACGATCTTCCGCTTCACGCTTCCGCTTGCGGTGGGGACGAGCGTCGACGAAAATGCTCGGCTCGCCGAAGGGAAGCAAAAGTGACCGATTCAGAGGAAAACCTGGGAGTTGTCTACGTAGTTGACGACGACGACGCGGTGCGCGATTCGTTGCAGTGGCTGCTCGAAGCGAGCCGCTATCGCGTGCTCGGCTTCGACGGCGCCGAGAAATTCCTCGCCGATCACGACCCGGCCGCGATCGCGGTGGCCATCGTCGACGTGCGCATGCCCGGCATGAGTGGCCTGGAACTGCAGGATGAACTGATCGCCCGCGGCGTGCCCTATCCGATCATCTTCATCACGGGCCACGGCGACGTACCGATGGCCGTGTCGACGATGAAAAAGGGGGCCGTGGATTTCATCGAGAAGCCGTTTGACCAGGACGCACTGAAAACGCTGGTCGAGCGCATGCTGGGCGAAGCGCGGGCACGCGCCTCCGAGTCCGAGCGACGCCGGATCAGCGAGGCGCTAGTCGCCAAACTCACGCCGCGCGAGCAGCAGGTGCTGGAGCGCATCGTCGCCGGGCGACTGAACAAGCAGATTGCCGACGACCTCGGCATTTCGATCAAGACGGTCGAGGCACATCGCGCCAACATCATGGACAAGCTCAATGCCAACACGGTGGCCGACCTCATGCGCACCGTGCTTGCGGGAGGCGGACTGCGGCAGTAGTCCGGTCGTGCGCCGGTAGAATTTCGGGCTTTCCCCGGAAGGCTGCCACATGAGCGCACGCATCATCGACGGCAAGGCACTGGCGGCGCAGATACGCGCCAGCCTTGGCACGCGCATCGCCCGTGCCAAGGCTGCCGGGCAGGCACCGGGTCTTGCGGTCGTACTCGTCGGCGACGATCCGGCGTCGGCCGTCTATGTACGCAACAAGATCCAGGCCTGCCACGACAGCGGCATCCGGTCGTTCGCCGATCGCCTGCCAGCCGACACGACGGAGTCGACGCTGCTTGCACGTATCGCCGAGCTGAACGCTGATCCGGCCGTCCACGGCATCCTCGTGCAACTGCCTCTGCCCAAGCACCTGGACGCGCAGAAGGTCCTCGAATCAATCGCCTTCGACAAGGATGTCGATGGCTTGCATGCGATGAACGCGGGCCTCACGCTAATGGGCGTGCCGCACTTCCGCTCCTGCACTCCCTACGGCGTGATGAAGATGCTCGAGCACACGGGCGTGGCTATCGAGGGCGCGAACGCGGTCGTGCTCGGTCGTTCGAACATGGTTGGCAAGCCGATGGCCATGCTGCTGCTGGCCGCCAATGCCACGGTCACGATCGCGCACAGCAAGACGCGTGACCTTGCGGCCGTCACGCGCAGCGCGGACATCGTGATAGCAGCGGTCGGACGGCGCAACCTCGTGACCGCGGACATGGTCAAGCCCGGGGCGGTGGTCATCGACGTCGGAACGAACCGGACGCCCGAGGGCAAGCTGGCTGGCGATGTCGACTTCAACGCGGTGCGTGAAGTTGCCGGCTGGATCTCTCCGGTGCCCGGAGGCGTCGGGCCGATGACGATCACGATGCTGCTGGTCAACACGGTCGAAGCCGCCGAGCGGCGCGCCGGCCTGCTCAAATGACGGACTTTCCCATGGCCAGCACGACGACAAGCTCGCGTGAAACGTCTTCAGTGAACCCCCTGCTCGAGCTGTCAGGGCTGGTGCACTTCGGCAACGTTCGGCCGGAACACATCACGCCGGCCATCGACGCACTGCTCGCGGCGGCGCGCACCGCGGTAGCGGCGGCGACGCAGACCACCGTTCCGGCGACGTGGCAGACCGTGGTCGAGCCGCTTGAAGAAGCGACCGACCGGCTGGGCCGTGCCTGGAGCGCAGTCGCCCACATGAACGCGGTGGTCGACACTCCCGAACTGCGCGCGCAGTACAACGCGAACCTGCCGCGGATCACGGCGTTCTGGACCGAGCTGTCGCAGAACGAGGTGCTCTATTCCCGCTACAAGGCGCTCGCCGCGGCGCCGGAGGCCACGCGCTGGAACGCGGAACGCCGTACTCTGGTCGAGCATGAATTGCGTGACTTCCGGCTGGGTGGCGCCGAACTGGAGCCTGCGCTGAAACCGCGCTTCAAGGCGGTCCGGGAACGCCAGGAGGAGATCAGCACGCGCTTTGCCGAGAATGTGCTCGACGCCACCACTGCATTCGCGCTGCAACTCGCCGATCGCGCCGCGCTTGCCGGAGTGCCGGACGATGCCGTGCAGACGTACCGCGAGGCCGCGGAGGCGGAGGGACGCAGCGGCTACAAGATCACGCTGCAGTTTCCGAGTTATTCGGCGATCCTGGACTACGCCGATGACCGCGCACTGCGCGAGAAGCTCTATCGCGCGTACGTCACGCGCGCCTCCGAACTGGGCAATCCGGACTGGAACAACGGTCCCTTGATGGTTGAACTGCTGCGACTGAGGAAGGAGCACGCGCAACTGCTGGGGTACAACAGCTTCGCCGAGGTCTCGCTGGTCCCGAAGATGGCTGCCACGCCGGCCGAAGTGCTGAACTTCCTGCACGATCTCGGCAGGCGCGCCAAGCCCTTTGCCGAGCGCGACATCGCAGAGCTGCGCGAGTTTGCAGCCGAGCGGCTCGGACTTGTGGAGATCAATCCGTGGGACTTCAACTATGCAAGCGAGAAGCTGCGTGAAGCGCGCTACGCGTATTCCGACCTCGAGCTGAAGCGCTACTTCACGGAGCCGCGCGTGCTGGCGGGCCTGTTCAAGGTGATCGAAACCCTGTTCGGCGTGGCGATACGCGAGGAGCCGGCACCGACCTGGCACCCGGACGTGCGCTTCTTCCGGATCGAGACCACGCGCGGCGAACTCGTCGGCCAGTTCTACCTCGACCTGTACGCGCGCGACCACAAGCAGGGAGGAGCCTGGCAGGGCGATGCGCGCAGCCGTCGCGGTCGACGTGCGGGGCTGGTAACGCCCGTGTCGTACCTGACCTGCAATTTCTCCCGCCCGGTCGGGGGCAAGCCGGCCACTTTCAAGCACGACGAGGTGCTGACGCTGTTCCACGAATTCGGCCACGGGCTGCACCACATGCTGACCCGCGTCAGCGAGCCGGCGGTGGCGGGCATCCGAGGTGTCGAGTGGGACGCCGTCGAGCTTCCGAGCCAGTTCTTGGAGAACTTCGCCTGGGAGTGGGAGGTACTGCAGCTGCTGACGGAGCACGTGGACACCGGCGAGCCGCTGCCCCGGGCACTTTTCGAGAAGATGATCGCCGCACGCAATTTCCAGAGCGGGTTTTATACCGTCCGCCAGCTCGAGTTCGCGCTGTTCGACATGCTGCTGCACGCCCAGCCTGCACCCGCCAGTGACGACGAGATCCTGCAGTGCATGGCCGAGGTTCGGCGCGAGATCGGCGTCCTCGTTCCACCGGAATACAACCGGTTTCCGCACTCTTTCTCGCACATCTTCGCGGGCGGTTACGCGGCAGGCTATTACAGCTACAAATGGGCCGAGGTGCTGTCGGCCGACGCGTACGCGGCTTTCGAAGAGGAAGGCGTGCTGAACCCGGCGACGGGCCAGCGGTTCCGCGACGAAATCCTCGCAGTAGGCGGCAGCCGGCCGGCGATGGATTCCTTCGTGGCCTTCCGCGGCCGCAAACCGACGATCGACGCGTTGCTGAGGCATCACGGCATGGTCAACTAGGAGAACCATGAAACGCTGGTGGGTGGTTGCGATGGCCCTGCTCTCAATTGGCGGCGCGGCCGACGCGCAATACCGCTGGCGCGATGCAACCGGTCAGGTCAACTACGGCGACTTTCCGCCCGGCGATGCGCGCGACCTGAAATCGGTCGGAGCGCGGGCTCCCGTCGAAACCGCAGACGCCAACCTGTCGCTACCCTTCGAACTGCGTCGTGCGACGGCGCAGTACCCGGTCGTCCTATATTCCAGCGCGGGCTGCCCCCCATGCGACGGCGGGCGCGCCTTCCTGCGGCAGCGAGGCGTGCCGTTTTCCGAGCGCGTCGTTGAGACGCCAGCGGATAACGCCGAGCTCAAGCGCATCTCCGGCATCGGAATGGTCCCGGTTATGACGGTTGGGAAAGACACCCTGGCCGGTTTCGATAACGGTGACTGGTCGCGCGCGCTTGATGCGGCGGGATACCCCGCAGTGTCCAGACTGCCCGCCGGCTATGCAGGCGAACCACCGCGAGCCCTGATCTCCCGCGTGAGCGGACCTGCCAATCGCGTCGCACCCAACGGCGAAGTCCGCTGACCGTTTTCAACCGAGAGCACTGCCACCATGATCCTCTCCACACTGTGCGCGACCGCCTTTGCGGTTGTCATGCAGGCGCAAGTCGCAGCAAGCGAGGCACCCACCACCAGCTCGCCCAAGGTGCTCTTTCGTTGGACCGACTACCGTGGCCAAATCAACTACGGCGACAGACCGCCCCCGGATGCGCAGAATCTGTTGCGGATCGATCTACTGACGATCGGCGAGCAAACTCAATCGCTGTTGCCCTATCAGGTTCGCCGAGCCGCCTCTAACTTTCCAGTAATGTTGTTTACGTCGAAGAGCTGCCCTCCCTGCAACACTGCTCGCACCTTCCTCAACAAGCGCGGCATTCCCTTTGCCGAACGAACCGTCGAGTCGAACGAGGATGGCGAGGAGTTCAAACGCGTTACCAATGCCGAGGGAGTTCCGGTTATGCTGCTCGGAACCAAGCCGGTAGTCGCTTTTGACCTCGATGACTGGAACAACGCGCTCGACGCCACCGGGTACCCCGGCTCGTCGATGCTGCCGCGCAACTTCAAACAGGAACCGCCCCGGCCGCTGACCGCCAAGGCTACCCCGCCGCCCGCGGCACAATAGCGGGATGTCTGCCGCACTCACGCTCGCGACCTGGAACGTCAACTCGCTCAAGGTCAGACTACCGCACCTGCTCGACTGGCTTACGACGCACCGCGTCGACATCGTCTGCCTGCAGGAAACCAAGCTCGTCGATGAAAACTTTCCGGTGGCTGCGCTGGCCAAGGCCGGCTACGCCGCTGCGTTCGCCGGACAGAAGACCTACAACGGTGTCGCGCTGCTGACGCGGCGGGCAACCACACCGGAGGCCAGCGACGTTGTAGTGGCTCTGCCCGGGTTGGAGGATCCGCAGAAGCGCCTGATCGGCGCAATGGTCGGCGACATCCGCGTGGTCTGCGCCTACTTTCCGAACGGCCAGAGCGTCGGCAGCGAAAAGTATGACTACAAGTTGCGCTGGATCGCGGCATTGAACGCATGGCTGCGAGCCGAACTGGTTCGGCACCCGCTCCTCGCCCTGGCCGGCGACTACAACATCGCGCCCGAAGATCGCGACGTGCACGACCCGAAGGCCTGGGCGGGCCAGATCCTCTTTTCGGAGTTGGAGAGACAGGCGTTCCGCGACCTGATCGCGCTTGGGTTCGTCGACAGCTTTCGCCTGTTCGAGCAACCCGAGCGCAGCTACACATGGTGGGATTACCGCATGCAGGCCTTCCGCCGCAAAATGGGACTGCGTATCGACCACGTGCTGTTGTCGACAGCGCTGGCGCCGCGCTGCACGGCGTGCTCGATCGACGTTGAGCCGCGTCGGCGCGAGCAGCCGAGCGATCACGCGCCTGTCATCGCGACGCTGATTGTCTGACCGACTCTAGGGCAGCAGCGCCACGCTGCCGATGACGCCTGCGGTGCGCAGCAGGACCAGGACCTGGATCACGACCGGCAGGCCGATGAACCAGATCACGCCACCCAGCGAGCGACGCAGGGTGCGCGGCTGCACGGTGTAGGACTCCGGTTCCTCGAACAGTCGGCGCGCAGGAAAGAACCGCGGCACGCGCCGGCAATACTCGGTGTACGCGTCGCCAAACTTGCCGCGCAGGAATTCCTCCTCGCCCGCGATCACGGCCGGGTAGACCAGCGCGAAGAACGCCACCAGGAAGAGCGTCAGCGTGGCTGTTTCGGTCGCCAGCCCGATGCCGATCAGGCCGACGAAGGAAAAGAAGTACAACGGGTTCCGGCTAACCGAATACGGCCCCTGCGTCACCAGCTCGGAGCTTTTGTAGCCGCTCGAATACACGAGGCACCAGATGCGCCCGACCATGCCGACGGCGGCAAGAACGATCCCCGCCAGGAACATGACTCGGCCGACCCATGTGCCCTGCCAGACGCTGCCAGTGGCCACCAGCGCCGCGACGAAGGCAAATCCGAAGACGCGCGAAACCTTGATCCGGTGCTGCGAAAACAACCTCGACAGGGGCGACATGCGGTCCAACGCCTGGGCAAAAGCGCGATTATCGCGCGCCCGGACGGTTCGGCCCGCGGTACCGGAATTTCACTTCTCGCGGCTCGTCGGGGATTCGTCGGGAGTCGCCTCGAGTTCACGCCGCCTGCGGTACGGCTGCACGACCTGCGTTTCGACCCAGCGCGCAAATAGCGACGACTGTCCGGTCAGTCCTGCGGTCGAGCCAGGCCGCCAGCCCTTTTTCGGAGAAGCTCAGCAGGTCTGAGCCCGGCGCGTGACGCAGGCCGTCACGTCCCACGATGTGCCGGACACGTTCCGCGTTGCGCGCCGGACGCGGAGTGTTGAGCGCTTCGAACACATCCGCCGCCGCGAACCAGACGTCGTCGCCGTCGAACAGGATCCGGATCTGACGGCCGTCGAATTCGTAGTACTGGCCGCTCCACTCCCGCCAGCCCGAGTGTCCCAGCCACCGCATGATGGTGCGCGCGAGGCGGTACAGCGCCCAGAGCGCCCAGACTCCCCAGAAGGGCGCCGCGAGCACCGCACCGATTCCGGCCGCGCCGCCACGAAGGTCGCCGAGCAGGAGCGCGCCGCCGACCGCGAGCCAGGCGAACCAGAGGACCCAGCCCCAGCGGACGACGCGCTCGTCGGGATCCTGGCTTAGGAAGGAAAGCTTGCGGTCCACCGCGCGAGGTTAGCGCAGCGGACCGCCGCCGACATTGCGACTTCGCGCGCCCGCGCCTCAGGCCTTGTCGGCCGGCTGGTGCGCGAGCACGGTGGCGCCGCGGCGTCCACGCTTCAGGCGGCGCTCGAACGCATCGATGTAGGTGTAGATCACCGGCACCACGACCAGCGTCAGCAGGGTCGAAGTGATCACGCCGCCGATGATGGCGCGGCCCATCGGCGCCTGCTGCTCTGCGCCCTCGCCCAGCCCGATCGCCAGAGGAAGCATGCCGAAGATCATCGCGGCCGTTGTCATCAGGATCGGCCGCAGCCGCACCTGCCCCGCCGCGAGCAGCGCCGCATTGCGGTCAAGGCCTTCGCGCTGCCCGCGGTTGGCGAAGTCCACCAGCAGGATCGCATTCTTCGTCACCAGGCCCATCAGGAACACGATGCCGATCATCGAGAAAATATTGAGCGTCGTCTTCGTGATCAGCAGCGCAAGCATGACGCCGACGATCGACAGCGGCAGCGAGGCCATGATCGCAATCGGCAGGAAGAAACTGCCAAACTGCGAGGCCAGCACCAGGTAGATGAAGATGACCGCCAGCAGCAATGCGCCGATGATCGCCTTATTGATCTCCTGCTGTTCGCGGATCTGCCCACCGACGTCGAAGCGCAGGCCGGGCGGCAGTTCGTAGGTCTTGACGAGGGCCTGCACCTCCTGTCCCGCATCACCAGCCGGCCGCCCCTGCACGTTGGCAAACAGCGCCACGCGCCGCTGCAGGTCCTGGCGACGGATGTTCTCCGGGTTGAAGGTGCGCTCCAGCGTCGCGATCGAGCGCAGGGGAATCACCTCCGGCGCGCCGTCTGCCAGCGATCGGCCGGTCGCGATGTTAAGGTTTGCGATGTCGTCGACGATCGTACGGTTCGCCTGCGGCAGCTGCGTGATCACCTCGTAGTTCTGGCCGTCCGGTGCCAGCCAGTAGCCGGAGTTCTCGCCGCCCACCATCGCGCGCAATGTCGTGCCGAGCTGCGCATGGGTGATGCCGTATTCGGCCGCGAGTTCGGGCTTGAGTCGCACCGATAGCGCCGGCGTGCCCTCTTTCACCGAGATCTCGACGTCCGTCACGCCGCGGATCTGCTGCACCTTGCCCTTGAGATCCGAGATGACGCGATTCATCTCGCCATCGTTGTTGCCAAGCAGGGCGACGTAGATCGGCGTGTTCCAGCCCACCTTGAGGTCGACCCCGGGGATGCTCGCCACGCGCTTGCGTATGGCCTGTTCGAGCTGCTGCTGCGAGAGTTTGCGCGCGTTGCGAGGCACCAGCTTGAGGTTCAGGTTCGCCATGTTGCGGGTTCCGTCGGTGCCGATGCCGGTGTCGACGGCATCGATCTCCTTGAACTCGCGCAGTGCGTCCTCGACCCGCTTGACGCGCTCGTTGGCGTACTCGAGGCTGGAGCCGACCGGCATGGTCAGGCGCACCGACGTGTAGCTCTGGTCGGCCTCCGGCATCATTTCGGTGCCTACCATCCCGGCAATCGGGATACTTATCAGGAAGCTCGCCGTGGCGATCGCCAGCGTGCTCTTCCGATGAGCCGAGCGCCCAGCGCAGCAGCCGGTCGTAGACGCCATGGACCTTGTCCATGCCGCGCTCGAAGGCACGCAGGATCGGCCCCACGACGGGCAGGCCACGCGCACCCTCCGGTGGGTCGCGCCAGACGGCCGAGAGCATCGGGTCGAGCGTGAAGCTGACGAACAGCGACAACAGCACGGCGGCCGCCACCGTGATGCCGAACGGGTAGAAGAACTTGCCGACGATGCCGCCCATGAACGCGATCGGCACGAAAACCGCGACGATCGAAAGCGTCGTGGCGAGCACCGCCAGGCCGATCTCGTCGGTTCCCTCGCGCGCAGCGGTGTAATGGTCCTTGCCCATGTGGATGTGGCGCACGATGTTCTCGCGCACCACGATGGCATCGTCGATCAGCAGTCCGATGCATAGCGACAGCGCCATCAGCGTCATGTAGTTCAGCGTGAAGCCGAGCGCATAGATGACGATGAAAGTCGCGATGACCGAGATCGGCAGCGTCAGCCCGGTGATGACGGTGCTGCGCCAGGAACCCAGGAACAGGAACACGATGACGACCGTCAGCAGGGCGCCCTCGACGATCGTCGTCTTGACGTTGTCCACCGACTGCTCGACGAAGTCGGCCATCGCCCACATGAACTTCAACTCCATCCCAGGCGGAAGCTGCTTGCGGATACTCTCGGCCGCGTACTTCAGCTCGCGGCCGACCTCGACGATGTTGGCGTCCTGTGCCTTGAAGACCGATATGCCGATGGCGGGCTGGCCGTTGACGCGCGACAGCGATTGCCGCTCGCGCTCGGCGTCGACTACCGTCGCGACCTGCGATAGCAGGATCGGGACGCCATTTTTGCGCGCGACGATGATCCGTTCGAACTGTTCCGGCGAGCGTCAGTCGCCCGTCGACGCGGATGATCGACTCCGACGTGTCGTTGTGGATGGTCCCGACCGGCACGGAGATGTTCGCCGTGCGCAGCGCCTGCACCACGGTGTCGACGGAAAGGCCGAACGCCGTGAGCTTCGCCGGATCGACCCGCACCTGAATCTGCCGCGTGGTGTTCCCGCCGAGGTCGACGCGACCGACACCCTTGACCCGCTCGAATCCCTTCTGCACGACCTGTTCGGCCAGCAGCGTCAGCTCGCGCGGCGTCTTGCCGTTGCCCATCAGGGCGAACGATGCGACCGGTTGGTCATTCTCGCCCCCGGCACGCTGGACCACCGGATCCTTTGCGTCGCGCGGGAACGTTGCGCGGATCTGTGCCAGCTTGTCGCGCACTTCCTGCATCGCGCGGTCCATGTCGACTTCGTAGCGGAACTCAACCCACGTCAGCGAGCGGCCCTCGTCGGAGCGCGACAGGATGCGCTTGACGCCGGCGACGGTATTGACCGCGCTTTCAATGGGCTTGGCGAGGTCGTTCTCGACCTGCTCCGGCGAGGCGCCGGGATAGTTGACCCAGATCTGCACGCCGGGCGGGCTGACATCGGGCATCGGCTCCACGCCCAGCCGGGCATAGGAGAACAACCCCAGTACCGTGAGGCCAACCATCACCATGGTCGCGAAGACCGGGTGGGTGATGGATACACGCGTCATCCACATCAGAGAGTCCCTCCTGCTCGCGACCCGGGCTGGAACACCCGCGGTCCGGCCGCGCCGTCGGCGGCGTTCAGTTGGCGGCCAGTGGCCGTGTGCCCGCGGCGTCGCTGCTCGGCGACCTTGGGTTCGCCAGGCATGCCGACGACCTTGGCGGCGAGGCCGTCCTTCAGATTGTCGAACTTGGTCGCCAGCACGACGTCCGTCGTACTGAGGCCCGACGTGATCTCGACCAACTGCGCGCGCTCGTCGCGCCGACCTATGGCCACGTTGCGCCGGGCAAGCTTGCCGTCAGCCAGCACCCAGACATAGTTCTGTCCGGCCTCGGTGCGCAGTGCCGAAAGCGGCAGCGACGGCGCCTCGGATTCCGGCATCGTCGTCAGGACCACCCGCGCGAACATGCCCGCCTTCAGCAGCGACTCTTCGTTGGGCAATGAAACGTAGATGTTGACCGTACGCGTCCCAGTCTCGGTGCTCGGGTTGATGCGATCAACGCGTCCGGCGAAGTGGCGTCCGCCGATGCCCTCGATGTCGACCTGTGCCGGCATGCCATTGCGGATCTGCGGCACATCGGACACTGGAACCTGGGCTTGGACCTCGAGTTGCGACAGGTCGACGATCGCCAGCAACGGCGCATCGAATCCCACCTTCTCGCCAGGCTGCACGTGACGCTTGGCGACCTGGCCGGCAATCGGGGCGCGCACGACCGCATCGTTCATCTGGATCTGGGTCTGTTCAAGCTGGGCACGCGCCGCCGCCACTGATGCGAGCTGCGCCTGATACGCCGAATCAGCGGTGTCAAAGGCGTTCTGCGAGATGAAGTTCTGCTTCACCAACTGGGCGTTGGCCTGCCGCGTGCGCTCGGTCGTGGCGAGTTGCGCACGTGCCGACTCCAGCGTCGCGGTCCGCTCGGCGAGCTGTGCTCTCAGCTGTGCCGTATCGAATTCGGCGACCGCCTGGCCAACGGCGACACGGTCACCTTCACGCACCAGTACACGCTTGACCTCGGCCGACAGCTTGGCACGCACGGTGGCTTGCGAAACTGCGAGCACGCTGCCTGGCACCGTCAGTTCGACAGCCAGCCGCTTCGGCTGCAGCCGCACGACATCCGCCTGGGCGAACTCCAGCGGTGGCCGCTCGCCCTTCTTCGCGACGCTGTCCGACGGCGGCGTAGAGGTGCGCGACGCGATGACCGCACCGCCCCCAGCCGCCACGGCAGCCACCAGGATTCCGACCAGCCACCAGATCTTTGCCCGCTTTGTCATTCTTTCCCCCCAGGGTGCGGCCGGGTCGCCGGGTAGGCGCCACTCGCCAGCGCAGGTTCGTGGCCTGCGGGCCGTCTATTTGCGTGGGAGCGGATTATCCGCGCGCGGCGCGCATTGTCGCCCGGCGTGCGACGAATTGCAGTCAGCCGCGACGAAACGCAGATCGCATGGACGAAGCGCGCCCCCGGGCGGTCGCGCCGGCTGCGTGACGCGCCGACCCGCCCGGCAGCCGCCGGCTCAGTCTTCCAGCTGCAGTTCCTGGATCTTGCGCGTGATCGTGTTGCGGCCGACGCCCAGCCGGGTGGCGGCATCGATGCGTCGACCGTGCGTGTGCTTCAGGGCGGTGCGTATGACCGCCGCCTCGAAGTCCCGCGCCAAGGTGTCCATGACGTCCGGCACGCCCTCGTGCAGGCGGCGCTCGACCTCGGCGACCAGCGAGTCGGTCCAGGTGCCGCCGGCGGTCGACCGGGGCATGGGCGCTGTGACCGACGCCGTCGGCGTGTCGGCCCGCGCCAGAGCCGGTGCCGCGGCCTGCTGCTGGCGCATTTCCACCGGCAGATCTTCGACCTTGACCACCTGAGCCGGCGCCAGCACCGTGAGCCAGTGGCACAGGTTCTCCAGCTGCCGCACGTTGCCGGGAAACGGCTGCTGGCTGATGAAGCGCATCGCCTCGTCCGAGATGCGCTTCGGCTCCACGCCGAGCTCCTGCGCACTTTTCAGCAGGAAATGGCGCGCCAACAATGGGATGTCGTCGCTGCGCTCGCGCAGCGCCGGCAACCGCAACCGTATGACGTTCAGCCGGTGATAGAGGTCCTCGCGGAACAGACCCTGGCGCACCCGTTCCTCGAGGTTCTGATGCGTAGCAGCAATCACGCGGACGTCGGCCTTGATCGGCTGATGGCCACCGACGCGGTAATAAAAGCCGTCGGACAGCACGCGCAGCAGGCGCGTCTGCAGTTCCGCGGGCATGTCGCCGATTTCGTCGAGGAAGAGCGTTCCGCCTTCGG
This sequence comes from uncultured beta proteobacterium, assembly GCA_963702595.1. Lineage (GTDB taxonomy): Bacteria > Pseudomonadota > Gammaproteobacteria > Burkholderiales > Burkholderiaceae_F > JALORV01. The sequence goes on from CAVPDC010000013.1 coordinate 119,122, forward strand.
CCTGCTCGAAGCGTCCGCGGCGCATCGCCTGTGCACCCGTGAAGGCACCGCGTTCGTGGCCGAACAGTTCGCTTTCCATCAGGTCGCGCGGAATCGCGGCCATGTTCAGCGCGATGAACGGCGCTTCGACGCGCGGGCTGTGCTTGTGCAGCGCGCGCGCCACGACTTCCTTGCCGCTGCCGGATTCGCCGGTCAGCAGCACGGTAACGTTGGACTGGCTCAGACGGCCGATCGCACGGAACACGTCCTGCATCGCCGGCGCCTGGCCCAGGATCTCGGGAACTTCGCCCAGCGCTTCGTCTGCCGTCGACTCGCGCACGCTCTCGTCCACGGCGCGCCGGATCAGCTCGACGGCCTTGTCGACATCGAACGGCTTCGGCAGATATTCGAAGGCGCCGCCCTGGAACGCCGAAACGGCGCTTTCCAGGTCAGAGAACGCCGTCATCACGATGACCGGAAGCGCTGGATGTTTCCGCTTGACCTCGCGCAGCAGTTCGATGCCGCTGCGGCCTGGCATACGGATGTCGGAGATCAGTACCTGTGGGCTGTCGTGCTCCAGTTCGGTGAGCACGTCCTGCGCCGTGCCAAAGGCCTTGCAAGGAAGGTTCTCGCGCGCGAGGGCCTTTTCCAGTACCCAGCGTATCGATCGATCGTCGTCAACGATCCAGATTGGTTTCATGGCAGCGGTATCAGGATTCGAAAGTCGGTGCGGCCCGGACGGCTGTCCACCTCGATGATGCCGTCGTGCTGCTGGATGAAGGTCTGCGCGAGAGTGAGCCCGAGGCCGGTGCCATCCTCGCGGCCGGATACCAGCGGAAAGAAGATTCGGTCCTTGATGTCATTGGGTACGCCTGGTCCGTTGTCGATGACATGCAAGTCCAGTGCCAAGCGGTGACGGGAACGCGCAATCGTCACCTGCCGAGCAACGCGCGTGCGCAGGGTGATCAGCGCATCGCCCGCCGCGATCCGGGATTCGAGCGCCTGCGCGGCGTTGCGCACGATATTGAGCAACGCCTGGATCAGCTGCTCGCGGTCGCCGCGGAAGTCCGGCACGCTGGCGTCGTAGTCGCGTTCGATGGTGAGCCCGCGCGGAAACTCCGCCAGGGTGACCATGCGCACTCGCTCGCAAACCTCGTGGATGTTGAGCTCGGCGATGACGCGCGGAGAGCGGTGCGGTGCGAGCAATCGATCGACCAGTGCCTGCAGGCGGTCCGCCTCGGCGATGATGACCCGCGTGTACTCGCGCTGCTCGGGAGACGCCAGCTCAGCGTCGAGCAGTTGCGCGGCGCCACGAACTCCCCCGAGCGGATTCTTGATCTCGTGGGCAAGATTGCGTAGCAGCTGCCGATTGGCCTCGGACAGGCCGAGCTGGCGCTCTTCGCGATCGACCTTGAGCTGCTGCTCGATCTCGGAGATTTCGAGTACCAGCGGGGTGCTCGAACCGTACTGAGCCGTTGCAGTCACGCGCACAGGCACTGGATCGCGCCCGAACCGCTTCAGTTCCAGCACCTGCCGGCGCTCTCCGAACGTGTTGGTGCGGGCGTCGGAGACCAGTTGTTGCATCTGCAGTTCATCGCCGATCACGCGTTCGGCCGACTGGCCCAGCAGGTTCTTGCGCGACATCCCCAGCAGAAGTTCGGCGGCCTGGTTCACGTGCACGATGCGCGCCGCCTGCCCGAGCACGATGACGGCGGTCGACAGCAGGTCGAGCCCTTCGAATTGCTCCTCAACCACGGAATCGTGGTGGACCGCCGCGGTCATGGCGACCACCCTCCGCCCCCGTCGCGCTCAAGCCGGACGGGGAGGAGAACGAGAAAGAACTTACTGCGTTCGGAGCAGTGCGATTTCGCGGCGCAGTGCGCCAACGTTGGTCTCAACGCGCGCGATGTCCTCGCGCAGGCGCTGGATCCGCTCCTGGTAGAGCGCGAAATTGCGCTCGTCACCGCGCCGCTCCGGCTCGCCGTTGTTGAACTCGGTGCGCAGCCGCGTGAGGCGATCTTCCTCGGCCTTCAGTTCGTCCTCGAGGATGCGGCGCCGGTCGCTGTCGCGTGTGCGCTGGGTATCGCGATCGACTCGTGGAAACGAGGCGGGCGACACCGAAGCGCGCTCCTCGACCGCCGACTGCATCGCGCTGCGCCCGGCCGGCAACCGCGGTGCCGGCATCGACAGCACCGGACCGACGTCCACCCGTTTGCAGCCCTTGCCCGTGCCGACATTCTGGTAGGACTTGTTGCCCTGTTCGTCGACGCACAGGTAGATGTCGGAGGACTGAGCGAACGCGGCCAATGGCGCGGCCACACCGAACGACAGCAGGACACTCGAGACCATGCGCTTCAAAGGCGCCTCCGGCAGGGCACAGACATCGCGCAGTGTACGGCAGCATCACTGCCGAAATCGGCGCAAGTGCCGGCCCTTCCACGCTCAGTTCCCGCATTCTGGGGACACTCAATTCATCCGTCAGGGGTGGAAGCAAACAGGGGCGGTTGCCCGCCCCCGTCCGCCTGCGTCACCGGGCGCGTTACGACCCGTAGTACATGTCGAATTCGACCGGGTGCGTCGTCATCCGGAAGCGCGTGACCTCGTCCATCTTCAATGCAATGTAGGCGTCGATCAGGTCGTTGCTGAAGACGCCGCCGCGCGTCAGGAACTCGCGGTCCTTGTCGAGATACTCGAGCGCCTGGTCCAGCGACGAGCACACGGTCGGGATCTTCGCGTCCTCTTCCGGCGGCAGGTCGTACAGGTTCTTGTCGGCGGCCTCTCCCGGGTGGATCTTGTTCTGCACGCCGTCGAGGCCGGCCATCAGCATCGCGGCGAACGCGAGGTACGGATTGGCGGTCGGATCCGGGAAGCGCACTTCGATGCGACGTCCCTTCGGGTTGCTGACATAGGGAATGCGGATCGACGCCGAGCGGTTGCGGGCGGAATACGCGAGCTTGACCGGTGCCTCGAATCCCGGCACCAGCCGCTTGTAGCTATTGGTGCCCGGATTGGTGATCGCATTCAGCGAGCGCGCGTGCTTGATGATGCCGCCGATGTAATACAGCGCAAAGTCCGAGAGCCCGCCGTAGCCGTTGCCGGCGAACAGGTTCGTGCCGTCCTTCCACACCGACTGGTGTACGTGCATGCCCGAACCGTTATCGCCAACTATGGGCTTCGGCATGAAGGTCGCCGTCTTGCCGTAACTCGCTGCGACGTTCCAGATCGTGTACTTCATGATCTGCAGCCAGTCGGCGCGCTTCACCAGTGTGGAGAACTTGGTGCCGATTTCGCACTGGCCCGGCGCTGCGACTTCGTGGTGATGCACTTCGACTTCGACACCCTGCTGGTCGAGCAGCAGGCACATCTCGGAGCGGATGTCCTGCATGGAGTCGGTCGGCGGGACGGGGAAGTACCCGCCCTTGACCGGCGGACGGTGAGCCAGATTGCCGGCTTCGTATTCGATGCCGGTGGACCACGGCGCTTCCTCGGACTTGATTCTGACGTGGCAACCCGACATGTCGACGTTCCATGTCACGCTGTCGAAGATGAAGAACTCGGGCTCGGGACCGAAGTAGGCCGTGTCGCCGACGCCGGTCGACTTCAGGTAGGCCTCGGCGCGCCTCGCGAGCGAGCGCGGGTCACGGTCGTAGCCCTTGCCGGTGGACGGTTCGACAACGTCACAGGTGATGATGAGCGTGTTCTCCTCACGGAAGGGATCCATGCGCGCCGTGGTCGGATCCGGCATCAGCAGCATGTCGGAGGCTTCGATGCCCTTCCAGCCCGCGATCGACGAGCCGTCGAATGCGTGACCGTGCTCGAACTTGTCTTCCTCGAACGCCTTGGCCGGCACGGAGACGTGCTGTTCCTTGCCCTTCGTATCGGTAAACCGCAGATCAACGAACAGTGCTTCGTTGTCCGTGATCATCTTTATGACGTCCTTGGCCGTCGCCATTCTTTCTCTCCGTTCGCTCATGGTTGAAATGACTCCCTGGACGGCATGGCTTCGCCCTCCGGGAACTGATGCACCGCAACGCACGAACTATGCCAAAACCCGAAGGCGGCCACTTTGCGCTGCACTAGCCTTGTGCGACATGGCCTTAGCGTGCCGCAATCCGTCGCTCGCCGCCCGAGACCGGTCGAATCGGCGCACCCCATTTGTGCAATAGCACCACGGCGGTGCAATTATGCACCCACTTGGTGTTATGGTGCCGCGTCGGCAAGAAAACTGGACTGGAGATCGGAAAGGAAGCGCCGCCCAAGCGCTGTCGGCGTCCAATGCCGGTAGTCGGCCGTCAGCAGGCCGCGCGCCTCGGCCGCGTCGAGACGCGCCTGGATCGCCGTGGGCGGCAATCCGGTCCGTTCGGTGAACCAGTGGCTCGGAACGCCTTCGGCCAGCCGCATTGCGTTCAACATGAACTCAAACGGGAGCTCCTCCCGCGCGACCTCGGTCGACTCCGCGACGAACTCGCCTCTGGCAGCGTGCCGCAGGTAGCTCGTCGGCTGACGAAATCGTACCTGGCGCACGATTCGATGCGGGAACGATATCTTCGAATGTGCACCCGGCCCGACGCCGAGGTAGTCGCCAAAGCCCCAGTAGTTCAAGTTGTGCCGACACTCCCGGCCCGGCCGTGCGTAGGCGGAGATTTCGTAGTGGCGATAACCGGCCACCGCTGCTTGCTCGTCGATCCAGTCCTGCATCTCAGCAACCATGTCCTCATCCGGCAACGGCGGCGGGAACTTGGCGAACTCCGTGTTCTGTTCGAGCGTCAGCTGATAGAGCGAAAGGTGTGGCGGGGCGATGTCCAGGGCGAGCGCGATGTCGTCCTGCGCCTCGCGCAACGTTTGCTGCGGCAGGCCGTACATCAGGTCCAGGTTGAAGTTGTCGAAGTGCCGCTGGGCAAATTCGACCGCGCGCAGCGCCTGGTCCCTGTCGTGTATGCGGCCGAGCGCTTGCAGCTTCGCTGCGCTGAAGCTCTGGATGCCGAGCGAGAGCCGATTGACCCCGGCCCTGCGGAAGGAGGCAAATCGGTCAGCCTCAGCCGTGCCGGGGTTGGCCTCCAGCGTGATCTCGCAGTCGGCCTCGAGCTGCAGCAGCGCTCGCACGTCGGACAGCATAGTTTCGACCGCCGCGCCGCTCAGCAGGCTCGGCGTTCCGCCACCGACGAACACGCTGACGATGCGACGCCCCCAGATCAGGGGCAGCGCGGACTCGATGTCGGCACGCAGCGCGCGCAGGTATTCGGCTTCCGGAATCACCGCAACGCCGCCGTCCGGTTCGTGCGAGTTGAAATCGCAGTACGGACACTTGCGCACACACCATGGGAAGTGCACGTAGAGCGACAGCGGTGGGAGTGACGGCAGATTCAAGGACCCGGGCCGCAGGTAGGTCTGAACGTCTGACGCAGGTGCGACGCCTGCCGGAACGATCGGGATCAGGCCCATCGCACAGCTCCTGAGCCTACGTCCACGCCGCGAAACGGCGCGCCAACTCCCGCATGGCCTGCCCGCGGTGGCTGACGCGGTTCTTCTCATGTGGCGTGAGTTCGGCGGCCGTGCGCCCGAGCTCCGGCAACAGGAACAGCGGGTCGTAGCCGAACCCGCCCGCACCACGCGGTTGCGTGATGATGGCGCCGGACCATCGCGCCTCGGCAATCAGCGGCTCCGGATCGTCCGCCGAAGCAATGGCCACGAGTACGCAGGTGTAGTGCGCGCGGCGCTCTGCCTGGCCGTGCATACGGCGCAACAGCTCCGCGTTGTTCGAGTCATCGTCGGCATTGGGCCCGGAAAACCGCGCCGAATGCACACCCGGGGCACCCTGCAAGGCGGCCACGCAGAGACCCGAATCGTCTGCCAGCGCCGACAGACCGCTGTGTACCGCCGCGTGACGCGCCTTCGCGAGCGCGTTCTCGACGAAGGTCAGGTGCGGCTCCTCCGCGGCCTCGATTCCAAGCTCGCCCTGCGCGATGACGGTGAAATCGAGGTCGGCGAGCAGTTCCCGGAATTCGCGCAACTTGCCCGCATTCGACGACGCAAGAACAATGCGACGCGTCATGCTTCGCCGAGTACGTGCTTCTGCGCGGCGATGAGTTCCGCACCGCCCTTGCGCGCGAGCGCCATCATGGCCGCCATCTGGGCTTCGGTGAATGGCTCGCCCTCTGCCGTGCCCTGCACCTCGACAAAGCCGCCGCGTCCTGTCATCACGACGTTCATGTCTGTTTCGCAGGTCGAGTCCTCGGCGTAGTCCAGGTCGAGTACCGGGACATGGCGATAGACGCCGACCGACACGGCGGCCACGTAATCACGCACCGGCAGGTTTTCAATCATGCCGCGCTCGCGCAACCAGCGCGCCGCGTCGACCGCTGCGACGTAGCCACCCGTGATCGCGGCCGTGCGTGTTCCGCCGTCCGCCTGAATGACGTCGCAATCGATGTGCAGCGTCCGCTCGCCGAGGATCTTCAGATCGAACACGGCGCGCAGGCTGCGTCCGATCAGGCGCTGGATCTCCTGCGTGCGCCCGCTCTGCTTGCCGCGTGCCGCCTCTCGGTCCGAGCGCGTGTTGGTCGCGCGCGGAAGCATGCCGTACTCGGCCGTCAGCCAGCCTTCGCCCTTGCCTTTCAGGAAGCCTGGCACCTTCTCCTCGACGCTCGCGGTGCAGATCACTTGCGTGTCGCCGAACTCGACCAGCACGGAGCCCTCGGCATGCTTTGTGTAGCGGCGTGTGAGGCGCACTGCGCGCAATTCGTCGGGCCGGCGCCCGCTGGGCCGGGCGGAGGTATCGACAACTGTAGACATGGGAGTTAAGCGACTGCCAGGTTGACGTGAGCCTGCAAGGCTACCTCACCGATGGCAGTCGAGCAGCGCCCCACCCGCGGGGGCGCGCCGGAACCTACCTACTTGCTGACGAGCTTGGACGAGCGCTGGATCGCCTTCTGGATCTCGGCGACCGCTTCGTCGATCTGGTCTTCGGACAGTTCTTCGTCGGCGCTGGGCTCACCGTGCCGGGGCATCTGGATCGTCGAGGCGACCGTGCCCTCGGGAATGAGGAGCGTCGAGACTGGCTCTTCAGTCGGGGGCACCATCTCCACTGATTCAGTGCCCGCCCAGGTCATGGCGACGGCCGTGCAGTTGTCGGACTCCGGACCGCCGAGTTCGAGCGCGAGTTCCATCAGTTCGGGAACGGCGCGCATCACTGTCTTGCCGGTGAATGCCTCGGCGATCTGGCGGTCGGTCAACGCGCCCCACAGACCATCCGAGCAGAGCAGCAGCGTGTCGCCGTTGCGCATCGCAAAGGGTCTGCCGATCTCCACCGTGGGGGCCACATAGGCGCCAATGCAGTTGAAGATGCGGTTGCGTTCCGGGTGATCCTTCGCGTCCTCCGGCCGGATCAGGCCCGACTGCACCAGGTGATGCACCCGCGAATGATCGATCGTGCGTTCCAGGATGCGCCCGCCGCGGATCAGGTACAGGCGCGAATCGCCGACGTGCGCCCAGATCGCAACACCCTGCTGGACAATGCAAGCCACGAGTGTCGTACGTGGCGCTTCAGGCAGGCTGTGTTCGGCGCGGTACCGATGCAGCTCGCGATGCGCGGCCAGCACGGATTCTTCGAGAAAGCGCGCCGGATCGGGCAGGATCGGCTTCGCGTCGCGCTGGTAGATGGAGGCCAGCGTCTGCAACGTCAGCTGGGAAGCCACTTCTCCGCGCGCGTGGCCACCCATGCCATCGGCGACCAGGACCAGCATCGAGTCGCGCGTGTATAGGTACCCCATGCGGTCCTGATTGACCTTGCGCCCGCCCTTCTTGCTCTCCTGGTAGACGGAAAAACGCATGGCTAGGCGGGCCTCGTGTACGCGATGCGCTGCGCGCATCGCTCATGCACGCGGCCCGGTTCAGTCAGGCGGGCCGGCTTCGGGCGGCCGGGCGCCGGCCCGCAATGCAACTGCGGAAATGGAACCACCGAGCCAACACGGAAATGTTGCCAGCTTTCTCTGCCTTTGAAATGTTGCCAGCTTTCTCTGCCTTTGTAATGAAAAAAATCGACTGGCTCCGCCAGCGAATTTTTCATTTCAATCGCGCAAAAGTAGGGGTGCACTTTTGCGCGCCTAGAACCAGGTAATGTTGTGATCCTTCATGAACCGCGTCAGGCGGTCCTGAAGGCCGCGCCAGCGGGCGCCGGTGCGTTCCATCATCGAGAACTCGGGGCGTTCAGGTACGTTCTGCAGCAACTCCTTCTGCACCGCATACACCGTCTGCGGCCGCTCGAGCGAGTTCAGTCGCAGGCAGCGCTCGACCATGGAAATGAGCTGGTTCGAATACAGGCCGCGAAACGAGCGCAGCGCCGTCGGCATCTTGTCTTCCTTCAGGCGCTGGTCCGCCTCCTGTGGCGGCATGCCGGACATACAGGCATAGATGCAGGAGCCGATCGAGTAGACATCCGTCCAGGGCCCCAGCTCGGCGTCTCGCTTGTAGAGCTCGGGCGCCGCAAAGCCGGGCGTGTACATCGGATACGTCTTGCTGATGTCCCGCTGCAGGGTCTGCCGTGCGGCGCCGAAGTCGAGCAGGATCGGCGTGCCATCCATCCGCAGGTAGATGTTGGCCGGCTTGACGTCGAGGTGCAGCAAGCGGTTCGAATGCACCTCGCGCAGCCCGTTCATGACCTGGGCAAAGACACGCCTGACGAACCGCTCGGACAGCACGTCCTTCTGGTCCTTGTTGCGATTGCGCAGGACATGTTCCTGTAACGAGCGCCCGGACTCGTAGTTCATCACCATGTACACCGTCTCGTTGGCGCGGAAGAAATTGATGACGCGCACGATGTTGGGGTGATAGATCGAAGCGAGCGCGCGGCCTTCTTCGAAGAAACACTTGAGGCCGATGCGGTAGGTGTTCAGGTTCTCCGGCGCCACATAGGGCGACAGTTCGCCCGTCTTGCGCTGCGCGAGCGCCGCGGGCATGTACTCCTTGATTGCCACCGAGTTGCCGTTCTCGTCGGTAGCGAGATAGACGATCGAGAAGCCTCCACTCGATATCTTCTTTACAATGCGGTAGCCGCCGACCTCAAGGCCTTCGGGCAACGATGCGTTGGTCTGGGCCGCCATGAATTCTTACTGCGTGGATATATCGGGGCGATTCTAGCGAATGGGTTACTGCGTCCCGAAGCCTGCATAAGGCGCGAAAAGTCGTCCATACCAAGGTTTAGACGCGCAACAATTCGTTTCTCCCCCGGCGCCCCATGAAACCCGTTGCCAGCATGACCGGCTTTGCCGTCGCCACGCGACCGACCGCGATCGGCCCGGTCTCGGTCGAACTCAAGTCGGTCAATTCACGCTTTCTCGATCTCTCGGTCCGCTATCCGGATGAACTGCGCAGCGTCGAGCCCGCGCTGCGTGAGGCGATCAGCGCACGGATCGCCCGCGGCAAGGTCGAGTGCCGGTTGGGAATCAGCCGCGTTGCCGTAGAGTCCTCCGGCGGGCTGAACCTGGAAGCCCTGGCCCGGCTGAAGCGCCTGGCTGCGGACGTGGCTGGCGAGTTGCCAGGCATCGGCGCGTTACGGACGATCGACGTGCTCAGCTGGCCCGGGGTCGTCGATGCACCGGTAGCCGACCCCGACGCGCTGCGTGCCGCCGTGCTCCTTGCGCTCGGCGAAGCGCTCGAAGCACTGACCGCGTCGCGCCAGCGCGAAGGTGCCGCTCTGCGAGACATCCTGCTCGCCAGCTGTACCGCCATCGACGCCGTCGCGGATCAGCTGAAAGTGCGCGTCCCGGACCTCCTGGGCGCTGTCGAGCGCAAGCTTGTCGAGCGGCTCGAGCAGGCGCTCGGCCGTTCGCTCGCCGAAACGTCCGTCCTCAGCCGCGACGAGATTGCGGACCGCATCCGGCAGGAGGTGACTCTCTACGGCCTCAAGATGGATGTCGATGAAGAACTGAAGCGGCTCGCGACGCACGTCAATGAAGTCCGGCGTGTGCTGCAGGCCGGAGGACCGGTCGGCCGCCGGCTCGACTTCCTGATGCAGGAGCTGAACCGCGAGGCGAACACGCTGGGCTCCAAGGCGGCCGCGATCGAGATGACAAACGCTTCGGTTGAGCTGAAGATCCTGATCGAGCAGATGCGCGAACAGATCCAGAACCTCGAATGAGCGCCCCTCCCTCCACCCAGCCATCCCTTGACCGTGGCGACGCCGGCAGCATCTTCCTGGTCGTCGCGCCGTCCGGCGCCGGCAAGTCGACGCTGGTCAACGCATTGCTGGAGCAGGACAGCGGCATCACCTTGTCGGTATCTCACACCACGCGGTCGCCGCGACCTGGCGAGGCCGACGGGCGCGAGTATCACTTCGTGTCGGTCGACGAGTTCTTGCAGCGCCGTGCTGCAGGAGAGTTCCTCGAGAGTGCCGAGGTGCACGGCAATTTCTACGCCACTTCACGCACGTGGATCGAGCAGCGCGTCCACGCCGGCACCGACGTGCTGCTCGAGATCGACTGGCAGGGCGCGCGTCAGGTCAAGGCGCGCTTCCCGCATGCCGTCGGCGTCTTCATCCTGCCACCCTCCATCGATGCGCTCGAGGCGCGACTGCAGAAGCGTGGCCAGGACAGCGCACCGGTCATCGCGCGGCGCCTGCTCGCCGCCGGCAGCGAGATCGCTCATGCGCCCGAGTTCGACTACGTGATCATCAATGTCGAGTTTCCCGCGGCTCTGGCGCAGCTCGCGGCAATCGTGACGGCGACGCGCCTGCGCTTTGCGAGCCAGGCGGTGCGGCATCACGAACTCTTTGCGCAACTGGGGATTGGGTAGCGCCTGAGGTGTATGCGACCCGGCGGGTCGCGCATGCCCGGCCGGGGACACTCAGCCCGCTGTGGCTGTCCACGTGGACGCAACCTGGCGGCGCTCGAGCCAAAAGGCAACTTGCCGGCGGTGGCTCCCGAGCGGACAGGTTAGAATCAGTTCAACCTCCTTTCTCTCCAAGGCAAGCCATGGCGCGCATCACCGTTGAAGACTGTCTGAAGCAGATTCCCAACCGTTTTCAGCTCTCCCTGGCGGCCGCCTACCGTGCGCGGCAGCTTGCGCAGGGCCACACGCCGAAGATCGACACCAAGGACAAGCCTGCCGTGGCCGCCCTGCGCGAGATTGCGCAGCAGAAGGTCGGCATTGAAATGCTGCGCAAAGTGCCAACCTGAGAAACGTCGTGGACTGCATTGTGTGACGCCAGCCCCGACGCGAGGCCAGCACGATGCAGCCGCAGGATCCCGCCGCCCCCTCCAATCCGCCCTCGCAGCCGGGCTTTGCCCGTCGCGCTGCCGAGGCGCTGAAAAAAGCTGTCTGGCGCAGCGAACCCGCTGAACTTGCTGCAGCCACCGGTGTGGCGACCGTCGCCACGCTTTCAGAGCGCGTCAAGAAGTACCTGCCGTCGTCCGACGTGCAGAAGATCAAGGACGCATTCCGCTTCTCCGATGAGGCCCACCTCGGGCAATTCCGTCGCAGCGGAGCACCGTACATCACGCACCCGCTCGCCGTCGCCGAAATACTGACCGACTGGCGCCTTGATGGCGCGGCGATCCAGGCCGCCCTGCTGCACGACGTGCTGGAAGATTCCGGCACTCCAAAGCAGCAACTCGTCGAAAAATTCGGCGCGATCGTCGCTGAACTGGTCGACGGAGTCTCCAAGCTCGACAAGCTGCAGTTCTCCTCGACCGAACAGGCGCAAGCCGAAAACTTCCGCAAGATGCTGCTGGCGATGGCGCGCGACGTGCGCGTCATGCTGATCAAGCTCGCCGACCGCCTGCACAACATGCGCACGCTCGACGCGGTCGAGCCAGAGAAGCGCCGCCGCATCGCGCGCGAGACGCTCGAGATCTACGCACCGATTGCGCACCGGCTCGGGCTCAACAACCTGTTTCGTGAACTCGAGGACCTCAGTTTCCAGCACCTGCACCCCATGCGTTACCGCGTGCTGCAGAGGGCGGTGCTCTCGGCCCGCGGCAACCGGCGCGAGGTCCTGAGCAAGATCCTGCAGTCGGTCCGCAAGGCGCTCACGGACGCCAAGCTGCGGGCCGAGGTTTATGGCCGCGAAAAGACACTGTTCGGCATCTACCGCAAGATGGTCGAGAAGAACCTGTCGTTCTCGCAGGTGCTCGATATCTACGGCTTCCGCATCGTGCTGGACAAGGTCTCGGAGTGCTACCTCGCGCTTGGTTCGTTGCATGGGCTCTACAAGCCGGTGCCCGGCAAGTTCAAGGACTACATCGCGATTCCGAAAGTGAACGGCTATCAGTCGCTGCATACGACGCTTATCGGACCTTACGGCACGCCGGTGGAGTTCCAGATCCGCACGAAAGAGATGCATCACGTCGCCGAGTCCGGCGTCGCCGCACACTGGATCTACAAGGACGACGACTCGGATCTCTCGGAGCTGCAATCGCGCACGCACCAGTGGCTGCAGTCGCTGCTCGAGATCCAGCGTCACACCGGCGACTCCAGCGAGTTCCTCGAGCACATCAAGGTCGATCTTTTCCCGGACAAGGTCTACGTGTTCACGCCGAAAGGCAAGATCGTCTCGCTACCGCGCGGCGCCACCGCCGTGGACTTCGCCTACGGCATTCACACCGACGTCGGCAACAAGACCGTCGCGGCGCGCATCAGCAGCGAGATTCAGCCGCTGCGCACGCCGCTGCGTAACGGTGACATGGTCGAGATAGTCACCGGGCCGGTGGCGCGGCCGAATCCTGCGTGGCTGTCATTTGTGCGGACCGGCAAGGCGCGCTCGGAAATCCGCCATTTCCTGCGGACGATGAAGTTCGACGAGTCGGCCGAACTCGGCGAACGTCTGCTAACGCAGGCGGCGCGGCAGTTCAGCCTCTCACTGGCCACCATCACCGAGGAGCAGTGGGACGAGGTCGTCAAGCAGTCCGAGCTCGAGTCGCGTGCGGCGCTTTTCGCCGACATCGGCCTGGGCCGGCGGCTGGCGGCCGTCGTGGCGCGGCAACTTGCGCTCGGCGCCGGTACCGAGATCCCCGGTGACAGCGGCGCCGGCCAGGCCGCGGTGCAACCGCATGCTGTACCCGTCGTCGTACGCGGAACGGAAGGCATGGCGGTGCAGATGGCGAACTGCTGCCACCCGATCCCCGGTGATGCAATCGTCGGGCACATCCGCAAGGGCCAGGGGCTCGCGGTGCACCAGGCCGAATGCGTCCATTCACAGCGCGCCCGCCGCGCCGACCCGGAACGCTGGATCGAGCTGCAGTGGGCACACGATCCGGCCACGTACTTCACGGTCGGGCTCGATGTCAACGCGCTGAACGAGCGTGGCGTGCTCGGACGCATAGCGGTCGCGATCGCGGAGGCAGAGTCGAACATCCTGAACGTGCACGTCGACGATGAGGACGCCCGCGTCGCGCTGATCCACTTTAAAGTCCAGGTGCGTGACCGCACGCACCTGGCGCGCGTGATCCGCATCCTGCGCCGAGTGAAGCACGTCGTGAAGGTCACGCGCCCGCGCGGCGGCACGCGCGCGCACACTCAGGACGCGGCGTAACTCACTGCGAGTATTTCGAGCGTTTCCACGCCGATCGGCGTCTTCAGCTGCACGACGTCGCCTTCGCGCGCCTTCAGCAGAGCGCGCGCAATCGGCGAGATCCAGCTCACCCGGCCGTTGGCGGGATCTACCTCGTCGATGCCGACGATCTTGATTTCCTTATCTTCCCCGGCAGCCCGATAAACGACGGTCGCGCCGAAGAAAATCTGGTCGGTCGACGGACGGGTGGCCGGGTCGACGACCTCGGCGATATCCAGGCGCTTGGTCAGGAAACGGATGCGGCGATCAATCTCGCGCAGGCGCTTCTTGCCATAGATGTAGTCACCGTTTTCAGAACGGTCGCCATTGGACGCCGCCCACGACACGACGCGCACCACCTCGGGCCGATCGACCTTGACGAGATGGGCCAGTTCGTCGCGCAGGCGACCGTATCCGGCCGGCGTGATGTAGTTGCGCACCCCCGAGGGCAGCTCCGGCAACTCGATGTCTTCGTCGTCGTCGCCGGCTGAGGAGTCATCTCTCACGAAAGCCTTGCTCATGCCCTGTCCCGCGGTGTCATCCCGGTGTTCACGCGCACATTCTGCGCGCAACGCGCCGCCATTGCCTTGATGGGGTACCGTAGTGTCCACGCTCCCGCCCCAGAGGCGCTGCCATGACTCTACTGTCCGACACCCGTACTGAGCACGACAGCTTCGGACCCATCGAAGTCCCCGCCTCCGCACTGTGGGGCGCACAGACGCAACGCGCGCTGCACCACTTTCCAGCAGGCGACCGCATGCCGTTGCCGCTGATCCACGCCATCGCGCGCGTGAAGGGTGCCGCGGCGCGGGTCAACCTTGACCTGGGACTCCTCGATGCCCGGTTCGCGGAGGCCATCGCCACGGCCGCCGGCGAGGTGGTTGCCGGTCACCAGGACGATCACTTTCCGCTGCCGGTCTGGCAAACCGGTTCGGGCACGCAGACCAACATGAACGTCAACGAGGTGATCGCCAACCGCGCCGGTGAGATCCTTGGCCTTGCACGCGGCAGCCGGACGGTGCACCCCAATGATCACATCAATCGCGGCCAGTCGTCGAACGATGTCATCCCGACGGCGATGCACGTCGCCCTCGCCCTCGCGCTCGCGCACCACCTGCTGCCGTCGCTCGATAGCCTGCGAGCGACCCTGGCGGACAAGTCGAGCCTCTTCGAACCGATCGTGAAGATCGGCCGCACGCACCTGCAGGACGCCACGCCGATCACTCTCGGGCAGGAGTTTTCCGGCTATGTGGCGCAACTGGACTTCGCGCGCCGCGCCATCGAGTCCGGTCTGGCCGCGCTCTATCCGCTTGCCATCGGCGGCACCGCGGTCGGCACCGGACTGGCCACGCATCCGGAGTTCGGCGCGCGCGTTGCCATGGAGCTGGCGCGCACAACAGGCCTGCCCTTTACGCAAGCCGATAACCTGTTCGCAGCGCTAGCGGCGCACGACGCGGTCGTTTTCGCCCACGGTGCGCTGAAGACACTGGCTGCGGCGCTGTCGAAGATCGCCAACGACGTCCGCTGGCTTGCCAGCGGCCCGCGCTCCGGCCTGGGAGAACTCTCCATCCCGGAAAACGAGCCCGGCAGTTCGATCATGCCCGGCAAGATCAATCCCACCCAGAGCGAATCGCTGCTGATGATCTGCGCGCAGGTATTCGGCAACGATGTGGCGGTGAACTTCGGCGGCGCAAGCGGGAACTTCGAACTCAACGTCAACAAGCCGTTGATCGCCGCCAATGCTCTTTCGAGTGCGCGGCTGCTGGCCGACGGCATGCGGTGCTTCAACGAGCACTGTGCCCGCGGCATTGAGCCACGGCTCGACCGCATCGCTGAACTGCTTGACCGTTCACTGATGCTCGTGACGGCGCTGGCACTGCACATCGGCTATGACAAGGCCGCTGCGATCGCGCACAAGGCCCATCACGATGGAACGACCCTGCGCGAAGCCGCGCTCTCGTTAGGCCATGTCAGCGCCGACGAATTCGAACGATGGGTCCGGCCACAGGACATGATCGCTCCGCATCGTTGACATGGTCTTATAACGCGACGATCACCGCGTGCAGCGGGTCCGTGTTGACGGCGACGTTACAACGCCGGCGTGGCCGCCTCCGGCACTTCGTTCAGCACGACATCGAAGAGCTTGATGCGGGCGGCGTAGTAGCGGTCGAGTCGCCAGTCCTTCATCAGATCGATCGCCAGCTCGAACGCTTCGCCGTCGAGCCCGTATAGATCCTCCAGCGGGAACTCCCGCTCCTCGGCGAGCGCGGCCGCCAAACGCGCCAGCACCTTAGACGAGGGTGTGCCGGGATTGCGAAGAATGTACTTCCTGACTTCCTTGATGGCGTTCATGGCCGTTTGAGTGGGTGACCGATGACAAAGTTTCTCACTGGCACCACCATCAGCATGTGACAAGCTCGTGCCATCCGGGCAGGCGGCTGACCTGTGTCAACACAAAAGCGGTAGTGCATCGTCGATCAGGTCGACGACAAGGCATGACTGGGGAGTTTGCGGAAGCTCGATCGAATTGGACCAATCCGCCCGCGCCGGACCAAACAAGAGGGTGGGGTGGCTGACGGGACTCGAACCCGCGACAACCGGAATCACAATCCGGGACTCTACCAACTGAGCTACAGCCACCACTCGAGAAAACTGGCCTGCCCGACAGGAATCGAACCTGTGACCCTCAGCTTAGAAGGCTGATGCTCTATCCGACTGAGCTACGGGCAGATCGAAACTCGCCGGGCGCGCCCTGGAGGGCGCTTGGTCGGGGTGGAGAGATTCGAACTCCCGACATCCTGCTCCCAAAGCAGGCGCGCTACCAGACTGCGCTACACCCCGAGGGCGGCGAGATCATACCACCGCACTCTGCGCGGTTGGCGGCGGCTCAGGCCGCCTGGGCCAGTCCGTGATCCACGACGGTGATCAGGCGGTCGGCAGGAAGCACGGCACTGAAGGTGCTGCCCTTGCCGATTTCGGAGGCAACATCGAGCCGCCCGCCATGCCGTAGCAGTACGTGCTTGACGATCGCCAGGCCGAGACCCGTGCCGCCGGTTTCGCGCGAGCGGCTCTTGTCCACCCGATAGAAGCGTTCCGTCAGCCGAGACAGGTGTTCGGGCGCAATGCCGATGCCGGTGTCCTCGACCTCGAAGCGCCCTTCCCCTTCGCACTCCCGCCAGCGCAGCGTGATCTGCCCTCCCTCGGGCGTATAGCGGATCGCATTCGAAACGAGATTGCCAAACGCGCTGCGCAGCTCGTCACGGCTGCCTCGCACGAATGCGGGCGGTGCTTCGACCTCGACCCGGTGCCGGCCGCTCGACAGCGCACGCGCCTCGTCGCCGACTTCCCGCACAAGTTGGCTGACATCGACAATCTCCTCCTGCACCGCGCTCTCGCGCGACTCGAGGCGAGAAAGCGTCAGCAGGTCCTCGACCAGCCGTGACATGCGCTGGGCCTGCTCATGCATCAGCTCCAGGTGCCGCCGGCGCGTCGCCTCGTCGCCGTGACGCGCGTCAAGCAGCGTTTCCAGGAAGCCGCTGACGACGGTCAGCGGCGTGCGCAGTTCGTGCGACACATTGGCGATGAAGTCGCGCCGCACCGCATCCACCCGCTCGCGCTGGGTGATGTCGCGCGTGATGATGATCGAGCGCGCCGGCTCGAAGTCGACGACACGCACCTCCAGCGCGAGCCCCGCCTGCGCGAGCGGCCGGAACACCAGCGGAGTGTCGAAGTGCCCCGAAGTCATGTAGTTGATGAAATCCGGATCGCGGACCAGATTCGTCAGTCGAAGTCCTTGATCTGCTGATAGGCGGACAGCGAGATGCTGCTCGGCCACCGGGTTGCACCAGTCGATCTGCAGCGCCGCATCGATCAGCACAATGCCCTCGGGCAGCGCGCTTATGGTGCGCCGGAAGCGCTCTTCGTTTTCAACGAGCCGCCGCTCGTTGGCCTCGGTCTTGCGGCGCTGCCGGTAGAGGCGGGTAAACACGTCGCTCCAAAGACCCCAGCCGTTGGGCATGTCGTCCAGCTTCGGCCTCTCCAGCCACGCCGCAAGGCGCGTGGCGTAATTCATGTGGATCGCGAGCAAAGCGCTGAGCCCGATCACAACGATCCACAACGCGGGCACCGCACCGAAGAAGAACCCAACGACACCACCCACGACCGCAAGCGTAGCCAGCCGCATCAGGGGCGGCACCAGCATCGCGAAGCGCGGCTTCAGCTGTTCGGGCATGGCGGCAGTCTAGTCCGGGCCATGTCATCGGAGCCGACTGTAGTCAACATCACAGTCAGCGCGGGCCCCCGGGTGGCATCCGGCGTGGCGCATGCTTACTGCTCCGGCCGGGTAGAGAGCCGGTAGCCAAGCCCGCGCACGGTCTGCACGACGTGCTGTGCACGAGCCGGTGTCAGCGCCTTGCGCAGGCGCAGCACGTGCACGTCGACGGTGCGCTCTTCAATGAACACATGATCACCCCAGATGTTGTCGAGCAGTTGAGCGCGCGAGTAAACACGATCGGGATGATTGACGAGAAAGCTCAACAGCTTGAACTCAGCCAGGCCCATGCTTACCGGGTTGCCCTCGACCAGCACTTCGTGCCGCGCCGGATCGATGGTCAATGGCCCGTAGCTGACCGATTCGCCACTGTGCTGCGGTGCGCGGCGCCGGAACACGGCGCGGATGCGTGACACCAGCTCACGCGGTGAGAACGGCTTGACGACGTAGTCGTCGGCGCCGGTGTCAAGCCCGACGACGCGGTCGGCCTCGCTGCCACGTGCCGTGAGCATGATGACCGGCACCGAGCGGGTGCGGTCCTCCGTGCGCAGGTCCCTGAGCAGGTCGATGCCAGGTTTGTCCGGCAGCATCCAGTCGAGGAGCACAAGGTCGGGAAGCTGCTGATCGATCGCCTCGCGCGCCGCGCTCACCGACTCGGCACGTCGAACGGAGTATCCGTTGCTGCTGCAGGTATAGGCGACCAGTTCCTGGATCGCCGGTTCGTCTTCGACTATCAGTATGTTGGTGGACATCCAGGATCAGCCACGTGCGATCGCGCGTTCCAGTTCATCCGGCGACAGGTGGCGCGCATCGACGCCCTGCGAGATGAAGATCACGTGCTCCGCGATGTTCTTCGAGTGATCACCGATGCGCTCGATCGCCTTGGCGGCCCAGACCGTGTCGAGCGACGCAGAGATCGTGCGCGGGTCTTCCATCATGAAGGTAATCAGCTGGCGCAGGATCGCGCGAAACCGGTCATCGACTCCCTGGTCGTCCTTGATGATCGAGGCAGCCGCCTGGGCGTCCAGTCGCGCGAACGCATCGAGCGCCCGGCGCAGCATCGACACCGCCGCCTCACCCGAGTAGCGGATGTCGGGAACGCGATTCACCCGCGATTGGCCGTCCTTCTCGCGTAACCACTTCGCCGCGCGCGCAATCTTGCTGGCCTCGTCGCCGATGCGCTCGATGTCAGTGATTGCCTTGGCGATCCCCGTGATCATCCTCAGGTCACCGGCCGTCGGCTGGCGCCTCGCGATCACATGGTTGACCATCTGGTCGAGGTCCATTTCGAGCTCGTTAACTCGCCGATCGGCGTCGATAGCCTGCTGCGCCAGCTCGACGTTGGCGGTCTCGAACGCATCCAGCGCAGTGCGCACCTGCGACTCGACAAGGCCACCCATTTGCAGCACGCGCGAACGCATGGATTCGAGTTCCTCGTCGTATTTCCTCATCGAGTGATCACCGGTTCCCATTTCATTCTCCCGCGGCCCCGCCGCAATGCTGCACTAGCCGAAGCGGCCAGTGATGTAGTCCTCGGTTTCCTTCTTCTTCGGCTTGATGAAGATCTGGTCGGTTTCACCGAACTCGACCATGTCGCCGAGGTACATATAGGCCGTGTAGTCGGACACTCGTGCGGCCTGTTGCATGTTGTGCGTCACAATCGCCACGGTGTAGTCAGACTTCAATTCGTCGATCAGTTCCTCGATCTTCGCGGTAGAAATCGGGTCAAGGGCCGAACATGGCTCATCGAACAGGATGATCTCAGGACGCACAGCGATGCCGCGCGCGATGCACAGTCGCTGCTGCTGGCCGCCCGACAGGCTGGTACCGCTCTGCCCGAGCTTGTCCTTGACCTCGTTCCACAGTGCGCCCTTGCGTAGCGCCCACTCGACCCGATCGTCCAGCGCTGACTTCGACAGACTCTCGAACAGCTTCACGCCGAACGCGATGTTGTCGTAGATCGACATGGGAAACGGCGTCGGCTTCTGGAACACCATCCCGATCTTGGCGCGGATCAGCGCGATATCCTCCTTCGACGTCAGCACGTTCTCGCCGTCGACGCTGACTTCTCCCTCGGCGCGCTGGTCCGGATAAAGCTCGAACATCCGGTTGAACACGCGCAGCAGCGTCGACTTGCCGCACCCGGAAGGCCCGATGAATGCGGTGACCTTCTTCTCGGGAATCTCCAGGTTGATGTTCTTCAGCGCCTGGAACTTCCCGTAGTAAAAGTTCAGGTCGCGCACCGTCATCTTGACCTTCTCGCCCGGCTTCAAGGCGCTCGTTGCGGCGTGCATGTTGGACTCCTAGTGCTTCTGTCTGAACAGCACCCGCGCCAGGATGTTCAGCACGAGCACACCAACGGTGATGAGAAAGACGGCGACCCAGGCCATCTGCTGCCAGTTCGAGAACGGGCTCATCGCAAACTTGAAGATGGTGACCGGCAGGTTCGCCATCGGTTCACCCATGTTCAGCGTGAAGAACTGGTTCGACAGTGCCGTAAATAGCAGCGGCGCCGTCTCGCCCGCGATGCGGGCCAGCGCCAGCAGGACCCCGGTTACCACGCCGGCGCGTGCGGCCTTCAGCGTTACGCGCCGGATCATGATCCACTTCGGCGCACCCAGTGCGAATGTCGCTTCGCGCAGCGCATTTGGAATCAGCGCCAGCATGTTCTCGGTCGTCCGTATCACGACAGGGATCACGATCAATGCGAGCGCAATGACGCCAGCGTAGGCAGAAAAGGTCCTCGTCTGCGCCACGATGATCGTGTAGACGAAAAGTCCAATCACGATCGACGGCGCTGACAGCAGGATGTCGTTGATGAAGCGCGTCACGCTGCCCAGCCAGCCCCGCTGCCCGTACTCCGCGAGATAGATGCCGGCGAGGATTCCAATCGGAGTTCCGACAGCCGTGGCGGAAAGCACCATGACAAGCGTGCCGACGATGGCGTTGCGCAGCCCCCCGCCGTCCGAATTCGGCGGCGGAGTGTCCTCCAGGAAGATGGAGGCGCTCAGACCCTGGACCCCCAGCCAAAGGGTGTCCCACAGTATCCAGACCAGCCAGACCAGTCCGAACGCCATCGCTGCCAGCGACAAGGCCAGCGCGATGACGTTGATCAGTTTGCGGCGCCGGTGCAGGGGCAGCCGGTAGTCGGCGTTCACGGGCTGAGGGACAGCGATCATGTTCTCGACCCCTCACGCTTCTTCAACTGCAGCAGCAGGTACTTGCTGAATGCCAGTACCACCAGGGTAATGAAGAAAAGGATCAAACCCAGGTAGATGAGCGAGGCCTCATGCAGGCCGGGTGTCGCCTCGGCAAACTCATTGGCCAGTGCCGAAGTGATCGAATTGGCGGCCTCGAACAGTGAAAGACTGTTGAGCTGGTTGAAGTTGCCGATGACGAACGTCACTGCCATCGTCTCGCCAAGCGCACGTCCCAGTCCGAGCATGATGCCGCCAACCACGCCGGCCTTTGTGTACGGCAGCACCACCCTCCACACCACTTCCCAGGTCGTGGCGCCGACACCGTAGGCGGATTCCTTGAGCATCGGCGGCGTGACCTCGAACACGTCCCGCATGACCGCCGCAATGAACGGAATGATCATGATCGCCAGAATGATCCCCGCCGACAGGATGCCAATGCCTACCGGCGCGCCCGAAAACAGCGACCCGAGCACCGGAACATTGCTGAAGACAGCTTGGAGAGGCTGCTGCACGTACTTGGACAGGATGGGGGCAAAGACCAGCAGCCCCCACATGCCGTAGACGATCGACGGAATCGCAGCGAGGAGTTCGATCGCCGTGCCCAGCGGGCGCTTCAGCCATTTCGGAGACAGTTCCGTCAGGAATAGCGCGATGCCGAAACTGACCGGTACGGCGATGATCAGCGCGATCAACGACGTCATCAGCGTGCCGTAGATCATGACCAGGCCGCCGAACTTTTCCTGCACCGGATCCCACTCGGCTGTCCACAGGAACCCGAGGCCGAACTCGCGGATCGACGGCCATGCGCCGATCACGAGCGAAAGAAGGATTCCCGCGAGCAGGAGCAGCGTCAGAATTGCCGCCCCACGCGTCAGGTTGAGGAATATGACGTCGCCAAGTCTGCCGGACCGCCGGGCCGGTGGCTCCTCGGGCATCTGCACAGTCTGGGCTTCTTTGCGAAAACTGGTCTCGGACAGTGTAGCGTCCATCGAAGCGCTCCCCGCCAAAGCCGAAGCAGTCCTGGTACGGTGATTGTCGAGAAAGGACCCCGACGGCATGGCCGCCGGGGACGCTAGAGCGTTACTTTCCCAGTACCGGCTTACCGGCGGCGTCGCCGATTGTGGCCCATTGCTTGCGGATCAGCGCCTTCACGCTATCCGGCAGCGCCACGTAGTCAAGGTCGTCGGCCATCTTGTCGCCGTTCGCATAGGCCCAGTCGAAGAACTTGAGGGCTGCAGCGGCCTGCTGCGGCTTGTCCTGCTTGGTGTGCATCATGATGAAAGTCGCGCCCGTGATCGGCCACGCCTCCTTGCCGGCCTGATTCGTCAGGACCTGGTTGAAAGACTTTTGCCATTCCGCGCCGGCTGCGGCCGCCTTGAATGTCAGATCATCCGGGGCCACCCAGGTGCCCGCCGCGTTTTGCATCAGCACGTACGGAATCTTGTTCTGCTTGGCGTATGCATACTCGACATAGCCGATCGAGTTTGGCAGCCGCTGCACGAACGCCGAGACGCCTTCATTGCCCTTGCCGCCCGCGCCAACCGGCCAGTTGACGGCCGTACCTTCGCCGACCTTGGCCTTCCACTCGGGGTTCACTTTGGACAGATAGTTCGTGAAGATGAACGTCGTACCGGAGCCGTCGGCGCGGCGGACCGGAGAGATCGCCGCGTCCGGCAACTTCATGCCCGGATTCAGCGCCGCGATGGCCGGATCGTTCCACTTCGTGATCTTGCCAAGATAGATATCCCCAAGAACTTGGCCCGTCAGACGCATCTCGCGCGACTGGATGCCCTGGATGTTGATCACCGGCACCACACCTCCGATGACCGTCGGGAATTGGATCAGGCCATCCTTCGCAAGATCGGCATCGTTCAGCGGTGCATCGGACGCGCCGAAGTCCACGGTTTTGCCGCGGATCTGACGCATGCCGGCGCCGGAACCCACCGACTGGTAGTTGATGCGCGCGCCCGTGGCCTTGTTGTAGGCGTCGGCCCACTTGGCATACAACGGCGCGGGGAACGTTGCGCCCGCACCGGTAATTTCCTGCGCAAATCCCGTTGACACGGCGCCTACCAGCGCGATGCCAGCGGCCAGTGCTTTGATCGGTAGAAGTCTCATGCGAGTTACCTCAGCGGTGGTTCGAGGAAAGGACGAGAAGGCGGGGAACCAAGGAAAAGTAACGCCTTCGACTTCACCGAGTCTAGGAACCATGGATGACAGTTCAGTGACATGTCACCCACTTTCGGCGTTCTAGAGGGAAATTCCCAGCACGAAACGCCATTGGGGCCTCCGCTGTCATAACTGGAGAGTCAATGTCACACCGCAGTCATGCAACGGACGTAGCTTGCTAAATCAATGTCAGCGGCTCGTGGTGACCCTTCCCCGTTCGGCATTCCCGATCATTCCCTACTGCCCAGGAGTCTGTATGAATCGTCGTTCGTGGCTGCTCGGCCTGCTTGCGTTCTCGCTTGCCGGTTGCGCGTCGATGCAACCGAAGAATGTGGCCGATGTCATCGCGGAGGATCCCGACCTGTCCACCCTGAGCAAACTCATCAACGATGCCGGGTTGACCCAGACCTTATCTGGTGCCGGCCCATTCACTGTGTTCGCGCCTAGCAATGCCGCTTTCAAGGCAGTGCCGGCGAAGACGATGGGTGAACTCGCCAGCAACAAGGAACTGCTGACTCAGGTACTGACGTATCACGTGGTCCCGGCCAAGGCCATGGCAGCTGATGTCAAGCAAGGCAACGTGAAGTCGGTCAACGGCGCGAATCTCGGGCTGGCCAAGGCCGGCACCTACGTGACCGTCGAAAATGCGATTGTCACCCGACCCGATCTCGCTGCCACCAACGGTGTCGTGCACGTTGTCGACAGCGTCCTGCTGCCACCCAAGCGCTAGCGGCCACCCTGTCAATCAAGAAGCGGCGCCCGTGAGCGCCGCTTCTTCACTCCGCGACCAGGCCCTCAAGCGCGCTGCTCGTACCACCCCTTGCTGCGATTCACGACCCTTACGACCAGCAGCATCACCGGCACTTCGATCAGGACGCCGACCACCGTCGCCAGCGCAGCCCCGGATTCGAAGCCATACAGGCTGATCGCCGCCGCCACGGCAAGCTCAAAGAAGTTCGAAGCACCGATCAGTGCCGACGGACAGGCCACGTTGTGCTTCTCGCCCAAAGCGCGGTTGAGCCAGTAGGCCAGGCCTGAATTGAAGAACACCTGAATCAGGATCGGCACTGCCAGCATCGCGATGATCAGCGGCTGCCGCAGGATCTGCTCACCCTGGAATGCAAACAGCAGAACCAGTGTCGCGAGCAGCGCAGCGATCGACCACGGCCCGAGACGAGCCAGCAGCACGTCGAGTGCCGGCGGCCCGCCCCGCGAGAGCACGTATGCGCGGATCAGTTGCGCGATGATTACAGGTACCACGATGTACAGCGCCACCGACGTCAGCAGCGTGTCCCACGGCACCGTGATCGACGCCACGCCAAGCAGCAGCGCGACGATCGGTGCGAATGCGAAGATCATGATGGTGTCGTTCAGCGCCACTTGCGACAGCGTGAAGTACGGATCGCCGTGGGTCAGCCGGCTCCAGACAAACACCATCGCCGTGCACGGCGCGGCCGCCAGCAGGATCAGTCCGGCGATGTAGCTGTCGATCTGGTCCGCCGGCAGCCATGGCGCAAACAGCTGGCGAATGAAGATCCACGCCAGCAGCGCCATTGAAAAGGGCTTGACCAGCCAGTTGATGAAGAGCGTCACACCGATGCCGCGCACATGCTGCCGCACCTGGCCGAGTGCGCCGAAGTCGATCCGCAGCAGCATCGGGATGATCATCACCCAGATCAGCACTCCGACCGGGAGATTGACGCGCGCGATCTCCATCGTGCCGATTGCCTGCACCGGCCCCGGGAACAGCTGGCCGATCGCGATGCCAGCAACGATGCACAGCGCGACCCATACGGTCAGGTAGCGTTCGAACAACGACATCGCAGCCGCCGGAGCCGGCGTCCGCGTAACCGCTGCAGTCATGCCGCGCTCTGGGTGGCCCCGCTGCGGCCGATCTCGTTGAGACGCTGCTGCAGCGAGAGCTTGTCGAGCTTCGCAAGCGGCAGGCTCAGGAAAAGCTCGATGCGCCGCTGCAAGGTGGTGAACGCACGGAAGAATGCCTTGCGCTTGTCTTCTTCACTGCCTTCGACCGCGGCAGGATCCTCAACGCCCCAGTGCGCCGTCACAGGCTGCCCGGGCCACATTGGGCAGACCTCACCGGCCGCGTTGTCGCAAACCGTGAAGACGAAGTCGAGCGGCGGCGCACCGGCTGCGGCGAACTCGTCCCAGCTCTTGCTGCGCAGCCCCTCCGTCGGCAGCCGATTCTTCTGCAGCAGCTCAATTGCGAATGGATTCACGGTTCCCGTTGGCATGCTGCCGGCGCTTTGGGCGATGAATCGTCCTTTGGCCATCGCGTTCATCATCACTTCGCTCATGATCGAGCGCGCTGAGTTGCCTGTGCATAGGAACAACACATTCATGGGTTGTTGGGACACGTCGCTCTCCTAGCTGCAGCAGGCCGATGCGGCCTTCACACGCACGCTCGCTGGCATGGCCGCGGGGGCATCGCCAGCGCAGCAGGCGGTGGCCTGTGTCGTCGCTTCGGTATCCGCCCCATTGAACGTCGGAACCGACCCCATCGTGTGGAAGGTCTCCCACGCAATGCCAGTCGGGTCGGTGACCCAGTACTTGTTCGAACGCGCGTAGCAGCACGCAGCGTCCTTCTCCGCGTGCGTGGCGAGGTCAGCCCGCTGCAGTTGCGCGTTCAGCGACTCGAGTTCGCCGTCGGAGTCGGTCTGCAGGCCAAGATGATTCAGGCCCGGCTTGCCGCCGCGCTGCGAGATCGCGAAGTTGACGCGCGGGTCTTCGAGCATCCACTTGGCGTAGTCGCCCTTGACGACAGCCGGCTCGGTGCCGAACAAGGTCGAGTAGAAGCGGATGCTCGAGCCCAGATCCGGCACCGATACGTGAACGTGAAAGCGTTTCATGCCTTGCTCCTTTGGGGTTTGCGCCGGCCTGCCGTGGCGCGCTTGGAGGCTGTGGGCGAACAGACGGCGAGCGGCGCGCACGAGGCGCCCGGGCCGCAGTCGGCGACGCAGCAGTTATCCGTCAAGTAGACGAGCAGGTCATTCATCGCCGTGAAGTTCGCCGCATAGAAAATGAAGCGACCCTCGTGGCGCGCAGTGACTAGCCCGGCGTGCGTCAGTTCCTTCAAATGGAAACTCAACGTTGCCGGCGCAATCGTCAACTGCTCGGCGATCTCGCCCGCCGCCATGCCGCTCGGCCCCTGCTCGACCAGCAGCCGAAACACGCCGAGGCGGGTTTCCTGAGCTAGCGCCCCGAGAGCACGAACAACCGTTGTTGCTTCCATGTTTCGAATAATATGGAAACGTTTTATGGAAAGTCAAGTCCACTTTTCAGATGCACCCGTTCCCTAGCCTTGCGCTTCGCAGGACCAGGGCGGCGGAACGTACACGCCGAACTCCGGCTTCAGGCTTGCCCGGGTCGATCAAGGCCGCTTCGATGCTCTCCTGTTGCATCCATTCGAGCAGTGCCCGTGAGACGAACTCCGGGCCGTTGTCCGAGCGCAGGTAGCGCGGCGCAGGCACTTGACGTCGACCGGCGCCAGACCGCTGAAGTGCTTGCGCCACGTGTAGATGGCCTGCTCACTGACCTTGTTCTTCCGGGCTACCTCGGCGACCGAGCTGCGATCCGCTCCCCGCAGGATCGCGACCATCTGCTCATCGGTAAATCGACTCTTCCTCATCGGCTCCTCGCTGACGAAGAGCCATCTTTCCAGAAATCATTGGTCCGAAGAAACCGGGCAGGTCAAAGCCAATGTTCACCACTGTGATGACGAATGTCATCAGGAAAATCATCATCGCGCCCATTAGCAGTGAAAAGACAAGGTGGAACTTCTTCTGCGGATTCATCGTTTGTCCTTTAGTTCGGAGCCGCCAACCAACGCTTAGTCGTTCTGTCGTGTCGCAACGGGAGACGCAAAGCATGCCGGTGGATTCGAACAACTAATACCGGAGACGAGGAACTCGGTAAAAGGATGCTCGGGCCCCAATCTGTGGTCGCGCCCGGTTTTGACTTGCCGCAAGTGGAATCCCGCCACCAAAGTCGGCTCGGTACCAAGCAGGACCGCCACCATTTGGCCAGCAGTTGATCCAGCGAGCCAAGTGGAGGCCGCTTGCGAGCTAGGCTTCCCGTGGGGTTTGTCTACGACTTTGAGTTAAGTGTTCCCATGAATGCAACTCTGCATCTCTTGAACGGAGGTGCAGGTAACCTCGCCGCGTACCTGGCGGCCCACGTGCTGCTGTGCCTGCTGCCGGCGTTCTTTATCGCCGGTGCTATGGCCGCCTTGATTCCCAAGGCGAGCATCACACGCTGGCTGGGCCGCAACACCTCCGCGCGCGTCTCCTACCCGGCGGCCGTCGTGGCGGGTTCACTGCTCGCGGTGTGTTCGTGCACCATCGTTCCACTTTTTGCCGGCATCTATAAGAAGGGTGCAGGCCTCGGGCCGGCGATCACGTTCCTGTTCTTTGCACCGGCCGGCAACATTCTCGCCCTCGCCTACACGGGCAGCATCCTCGGCGCCGACTTCGCTATCGCCCGCGTGGTTCTTTGCATACTGTTCGGCATCGGCATCGGCTTGCTGATGGCGCGTATTTTCTGGCGCGACGATGCCAGCCACGATGCGCGGACCGATGCGTTGTTCGCCAACGACGGTCGCATGGGGCGGGCCGCGATTGGACTGCTGCTGTCCCTGCTCGCGGTGCTGCTCGTCGGCACGCTGAAGGTCGCTCCGCTGACGGCGACCATCGCTACTGCCGAGCTGCCGGCGTCCTGGGCCGAAGCCTGGCATGCCACCCTCGTTCAGTGGGTCCCGTTCAACGCCGCCAGGGGTGAAGAAGGCGTGAGCGTGCAAGGATCTCTGCTGATCCTGCTGCTCGTGCTCATCGGGCTGGCTGCCTGGAGAGGTCTTGAGAACATCGTCGAGGGGCCCAACCGCTGGACGTGGATCGCCCTTGCACTGACAGCAGCCACGCTGCTGACCGCCGCGCTGAGACTGGTCCCACACAGCGGAGGACTCGAGGTCGCACTGACCGGGCGGGTGATTGCAGTCGGTGTGACGCTGCTGGCTTGCCTGCACTTCGCTCGTCAGCTCGACGTCGAGCACCGTCAAGCATGGCTGTGGGAGTCGTGGCGCTTCGTGAAGCAGATCTTCCCGCTGCTCGTGGTGGGTGTGTTTGTGGTCGGAGTAGTCCGGCAACTGATCCAACCGGCGTGGATACAGAGCCTCGCCGGACAGAACGACCTGACCGCCAACGCAGTCGCCGTGTTGTTCGGTGTGTTCATGTATTTCCCGACACTGGTGGAAGTACCGGTGGCCCGCATGTTCCTCGACCTCGGCATGCACCCCGGTCCGTTGATGGCGTATCTGATGTCCGACCCGGAGCTGAGCCTGCAAAGCATGCTGATGGTGGCCGCCATAATCGGTCGCAAGAAGACGGCCGCCTATGTCGCGTTGGTCGCCGTGTTCAGCATGGCGGCGGGGATGATCTACGGCGCCTGGGTGGATGGAGCCAGCCTCGCCTGGCTAGGAGTGGGTCTCGTCGCATTTGCTGGCGTATTGGCAGCGGCCATGACCTGGCTGAACGCCCGCCGCCCTCGTTCCAGTCGACTGAAAGGAGAACATGCATGAAAACCGTGAAGATCCTGGGTCCGGGATGTGCCAACTGCCGCAAGCTCGAGGCAGTCGCGCGCGACGCCGCGGCCAGCGCGGGAATCGAAGCTGAGTTCGTCAAGGTCACGGACATGAAGGACATTTTGGCCTTCGACATCCTGTCCACACCGGGACTGGTCGTCGATGACAAAGTGGTCAGCAGCGGCCGCATCCCGACACAGGCGGAGATCAAGGAATGGCTGGCGGCGTAGAGCAGAAACGAAGCGACACGGTAAAAATAGCGAAGGCACGTGTCATCAAGCCCCTGACGATCGTCAGGCAGCGACTCGTCAAGGATGGTCAGACCTGTGACCGCTGCGGCGGTACGCAGCTCGAACTGCAGAAGGCCGTTGACCGTCTGCAGGACGCGCTCGCCCCACTTGGGTTCGAACCCCGTCTTGAGACGCAACAGATCGACGAGCCGACATTCAATGCTTCACCGCTGGAGTCGAACCGCATCTGGATCGCTGGCGTCTCGTTGGAGGACTGGCTTGGCGCCAGCGTGGGCGCGAGCCGCTGCTGCGCCGCCTGCGGCGATTCCGACTGTCGAACGGTCAGCGTGAACGACGTCACCTTCGAAACGATTCCAGCAGCACTGATCGTCAAGGCGGCGCTGGCTGCCGCCGCGCACGAGCAGGCCAGACACTAGCGCCGATCGACTTCATTCCCGCATCCGGTAGCAAGGCGCGCCAGGCATCTGCTGCGCGCCACGGCAACCGTCATCAGCGCACATAACAGCCAGAGCGTGGTGCCGCCTCCGCCTCCGCCACCGTCTGCGCTACCGGAAGGCGTGGGCGATACCGGCGGGGCGGCCACGGCGCCGGCCAGCGCGACGGCTACCTCGCCGCCGACCCAGTCGTGCGCCACCGCAACCGCTGCCTGACGAGCGTCGACGCCGTCGAGCGGCCGAAAGACCAGATCGACACTGCAGGAGGCGCCGGCCACCAACATCCGTCCCGCGGAACAGTCGCTCGTGATGATGACGAAGTCCTGCGGATGATTGCCACGCAGCTGCGGCGCGCCGGTCACGGTCAGGCTGACCGAGCCTTCGTTGACGAGATGCCAGCGGCTCGCGGCAGACTGCCCGTTGCGCGAGACCACTCCGAAGTCGAGCCGTTCGGCACTCGCAGTGGCCGCAGGCCCGCTGACCACGCTGCGCAATGCAGGGCTCGCCACGGCCGGATTGCCGAGGTAGGCCGCGAGATCGGCGTAGTCCTGTGCATGCAGTCGACCGCGCAACGGCGTCATCTGCGGCACTGCATTGACGGCGCGCTCGACCGCGGCCGGATCATTAGCCGCGCGTCCGATGCCGAACAGGCCGCCTGGCAGGCCACCATGGCAGTCGACGCAGCTCACGCCGCTGCCTACTACGCGCGCTGCATCGAGATAGAGACGTTTGCCGCGCAGGGCGTCCTGCGCTAGCGATATCGTCGGAAGAGCGACCGCCATCAGCGCGGCAGCGGCGCAGCGAAAAAAAACGGGGGCACGCTGGCCCCCGCAAGGTCTCATCGCCACAAATAGCTCACACGCCGATTACGCCACCGTCGTTGCGCGTGATCGCGATCGTCGCCGAGCGCGGCCGCGCCGTGCCGCCTTCCGGCCAGTGGCTCGTGAACATCGTCGGATCGCCGATGCTGGCGGCCGGCGTTTCCTCGCCGGGATGCTGGATGTTGACGAATAGTGTCTTTCCGTCGGGTGTCTCGGTGATGCCAGTGATCTCGCAGTCCTTCGGTCCCACCAGGAAGCGCCGAAGCTTGGTCGACGGCAGGGCCGCGCCGACGTAGGTCTGCACCTGCTTGGTGGCACCGGTCTGGTCGGTGTTCGTTATCGTCTTCACGCCGCCGTCGCCGACCTGGCCAGGCAGTGCCGCCAGCAGCATGCAGTTGGTCACGTCGGTATACGCGCCGTCGTCGGTCTGGATCCAGCAAACTTTGGTCGCCTCGCTGAAAAACAGGCCATCCGGACTGGAGAAGTCGTTCTCGGCGGTCAGTCCCGAAACGTTGATGTTGCTCGCGTCAGTGCCGGCGCGGGCACCAAACAGGAAGATGTCCCAGGTGAACGTCAGCGCCTCCGGCGAACCTTCCTTCCAGCGGATGATGTGGCCGTTCGGATTGCCGCGCTGGGCAGTCCCGTTCGTGCGTGCGTCGTTGTAGTGGCGCGGATTGGCCGCATCGGTGGCCGCCAGCGTGCGCAGCGTCGCAGTTGTTGTTGGTGAGCGTCATGTAGACGTCGCCCGTCAGGGGGTCGACCGCGCCCCACTCGGGCCGGTCCATCTTGGTGGCGCCCTGTGCATCGGCGGCGAGCCGCGTGTTGATCACGACGTCCGCCTGATTGGCGAACGCATAGGCCGCATTACCCGCGGTCACGTTACCGACGCCGAAGCTCAGTTCCAACCACTGACCCGTGCCATCGGCATTGAACTTCGCGACGTAGAGCTTGCCGGCATCGAGGTACTTGTCGCCGGCGGCCAGGCCCAGCGTCGCATCCGCCGGATCCCAAACCGCCGTCGACACGTACTTGTAGATGTATTCGTTGCGCGAATCGCAGCCCATGTAGAAGACGATCGGTTTGCCGGCCGCCGGCTTGGCGACCCAGGCCCCTTCGTGCGCGAAGCGGCCCATCGCGGTGCGTTTCTTCGGCGTCGAGGTCGGGTTATACGGGTCGATCTCGACGTTCCAGCCATAGGTGTTCGGACCGTTGCGGTAGTCGTCCGCCGCAGTCGCTCCTTTGACCTCGGCGTTCCAGCGCCCGTAGAGGTTGTCGGTCGTGTCCGGAGTGACGGTTGCCCAGAGTTCGCGGCCATTGCCGGCGACGCCATAGCGAGCGAGCGACGTCAGCTCCTTGGCGCTGCGGTTCGCGTTATCGGTGGCGGTGACACGACGGAAGTACCCCGCCCAGTTTTCCTCGCACGCGAGGTACGTGTTCCAGGGCGTGTAGCCGTGCGCGCAATCGTTGACGGTTCCCCGCGTGCGGGTGCCGTTGGTCGAGTACTTGGTGGTCATGTAGGACGTGCCACCCGCCGGACCGGAGATGATCATCTCGGTCAGCGTGTGGACACGCCGGTTGAACGTGGAGTCCTGTTTGTAGCTCCAGGCGCCGCCACCGGCCGCGCGATTGACCTCGACGATGCTCACGCCGTGGATGTAGAACTCGCGAAGCACCTCGTCGGCCACTGTGCGCGCGCCCGCGACGATGGTCTGGCCGGTCGGATGCAGAAACGCCGGCGTGATCGCCTCGTGGTTCATCACCAGCAGGCCGCGATCGTTCGACGTCGCGCTGTACTGGCCGTTGGCGCCGAGGCCGTAGAACTGGATGGCATCGTGATGATCGCCCGCACGCCTGTCATACGTTGCGGCCGCATCGGTGCCGTTGTTCGCATAGGCCGGCACTCCCGCCGCGATCGGATCGCCGAGCCGATACAGCACGGTTGCGGTGTATCCCACCGGGACGACCAGCGAATCGGCCACTGACTTGGACACCGCGGAAAAGCTCAGCGCTGTCGGTCGCGCGGGCGCTGGGGGCGGAGGCGGCGCCGGTGTCGGTGCCGGTGCTGGAGCAGGTGCCGGGGCCGGCACGAGCGCCGAGACAATGTCGTCGCTGCCACCGCAGCCCGCGAGCAGGCCCGACGCGCCGATGAACGACAGCGACGCCACTCCGAAACCGCCGCGCAGCAACTTGCGCCGCGCGGGGTCCTGAAGGCGCTGCTCGATCAGCTCGTTGATGTGGGGATTGGACGAAGTATTCGTGACGACGTCATCGTCATGCGACATGGGTAATGCCTCCGGGTGCGGGTCTAGCGGGTTGCGGAAAGGCGCAAGTGTCGTGATGTCCGATGACCGACGCGTTTCGAATTGATGAAGCCCTCGTGACGAAGGGTCTTTGCTGCAACTTTCGAATGCACTTGAAGAAGCGGCTGCAAGTTCCCGTGTCATCTCGGAGTCACCGGACCTCCCTACCCTCCGTTCCTCATGATGCGATGGTTTCAGTTCAGGGTCGCGTTGTGGGGCTCAACGAGCACGACGACGCTCCGATCAGCCGGCGCGATCGATCCTCGGCTAGCACTGCCGCCCCTCGACGCGGATGCCGAAGTGCCGGACGAGCCGGCCTCGCAGCGGTACCGCACGATCTTCATCTCGGACATCCATCTCGGGACGCGCGGCTGCAAGGCGGCCTTTCTGCTCGACTTCCTACGCCACAACGAGTCGGACACGCTGTACCTGGTCGGCGACATCATCGACGGCTGGGCGCTGAAGAAGTCGTTCCACTGGCCCCAGTCGCACAACGACATCGTGCAAAAGGTGCTGCGCAAGGCGCGCAAGGGTACGCACGTCGTCTACATCCCCGGCAACCACGACGAAGTCGGCCGGCAGTTCGTCGGGCTCGACTTCGGAGAGGTGGCGATCCGGCAGGATGCCGTGCACACACTGTGCGACGGGCGGCGCCTGTGGGTCGTGCACGGCGACTTTGCCGACGGCGTGATGCTGCACGCGCGCTGGCTGGCCTACGTCGGCGACTCGCTCTATGAGTTCGTCCTGTGGCTCAACAACCACTTCAACCGTGTACGGGTGAGGCTCGGACTGCCCTACTGGAGCCTGTCGCAGTATCTGAAGCACCGCGTCAAGAATGCCGTCAGCTTCATCACCGGATTCGAGCAGGTACTACTGCGCGAGGCGCGTCGTCACGGATATGACGGCGTCGTCTGCGGGCACATCCACAAGGCCGAGATTCGGCCGATCGACGGCCTGCTCTACTGCAACGACGGTGACTGGGTCGAGAGCCTGACCGCGCTGGTCGAAACCCACGAGGGCGAACTGCGCATCGTCACCTGGGATCGTCAGCTTGCGCCCGCCCTGTCTGCGGTGCACTGGAACGACGAAGAAGTCGCGACACCGCCCACCTCTACCCTCCCCGAGAAGGCGCTCGCATGAAAGTGATTACCGTCACCGATGCCTGGCATCCGCAGGTCAACGGCGTGGTGCGCACGATCGAAGCCACCAATCGCGAGCTGGCGCTCGCCGGCCACACGACTGCGGTGATCACGCCGCTGTCGTTCCACTCGGTGCCTTGCCCCGGCTATCGCGAGATCCGCTTGTCGCTGTGGCCGGCCCGTCGCCTTGCGGCGTTGCTCGACCAGGAGCTTGCCGGTGCAGCGGATGCCGCGATCCATATCGCAACCGAGGGACCGCTCGGACAGGCAGCGCGCCGCTACTGCCGCCAGCAGGACCTTCCCTTCACGACGGCCTACCACACGCGCTTTCCGCAGTACCTCGCCGCGATGTTCCGCATCCCCGAACGCTGGACCTATCGCTTCCTGCGCCACTTCCACGGCCCTGCCGCGACCGTGATGGCGCCTACCCCGACGGTCAAAGGCGAACTGCAAAGCAACGGCCTCGCAAACGTGTCGCTGTGGACACGCGGCGTCGACCTCGACAGCCTTCACGCCACGCGAGCCACTTTTCAGCGACCTCAGGCTTCCGGTATTCCTGTACGTCGGTCGAGTCTCGGTCGAAAAGAACATCCAGGCATTTCTCTCGCTCGACCTGCCCGGCACCAAGGTCGTGGCCGGGCTCGGGCCGGCACTCGAGACACTGACACGGCGGTTTCCGGAGGTGCGCTTCGTCGGGGTGCTCGACCCCGAGCGGCTCGCACGGCTCTACAGTGGTGCCAGCGTTTTCGTGTTCCCCAGCCGCACCGACACTTTCGGTCTCGTCATGCTGGAAGCGCTGGCCTGCGGCACGCCGGTGGCGGCGTTTCCCGTGCAGGGACCGATCGACGTCGTTGGCGGTTCATCGGTCGCCGTGCTCGACGAGGATCTGCGCAAGGCGGCGCTGCACGCACTGCGCATCGATCGAAGCGAGTGCCGTAACTATGCCGAGCGCTTCTCCTGGCGCGCGGCGACGGCGCAGTTCATCGCGCTGCAGAGACCGCTCGGGTTGAGCACGACGACAGCGGCCCTGCGTCACGCCACGGGCTGACGCCGCACACACCTTCGCTCGAGGGCTCGAACGGTCGGACGACCCCCCGTTCGAGAGAAGGGTCGCCAAGCGGAGCCGTGCAAACAGGTCCGACTACGTCGCCGGCGAGCGCCATGCCATCGCGTCACCGCGCGCCGTGACCATGCCCCGCCTCAGTGGTGCATGGCCGCGCCGACGCGGCTCGCGAGACGTTGCGCCATTGCCTCGGCGATCTCCGGCTCAGCGGCCTCGACCATCACCCGCAGCACCGGCTCGGTGCCCGAGGGCCGGATCAGCACGCGGCCGGCGCCCCTCAGTTCGCGCTCGACGGCCGACATCTCGTCGACCAGCGGCGCATAGGATTTCCAGTCAAAGCCGCGCTCGATGCGCGCATTGACCAGCGCCTGCGGCAGCAGCACGAGGTCGGAGGTCAACTCGGCCAGTGTCTTGCCACTGCGGCGTATCGCGGCCAGCACCTGCAGCGCGCTGACCGTACCATCGCCGGTGGTGTGGCAGTCCAGGCACAGCAGGTGGCCAGAACCTTCGCCACCGTACAGCCAGCCCTTCTCTTCCAGCAGTTCCAGCACATAGCGATCACCGACCTTCGCACGCGCGAATCCGATGCCAAGCTCGCCAAAGCGCCGCTCGAGCGCGTAGTTGGTCATCAGCGTGCCCACGGCACCGGCCACCTTCCCCTGACGCATGCGGTCGCGCACGATCACGTACAACAGTTCGTCGCCGTTGTAGAGGCGGCCATCGGCGTCGCAGATCAGCACGCGATCAGCGTCGCCATCGAGCGCGATGCCGAGGTCCGCTTCGGCCGCCTGAACGGCATGCGCCAGTTGCTCGCCGTAGAGCGCGCCGACGCCATCGTTGATGTTCATGCCATTGGGCGACGCGCCGTGCCAGACGACGTCGGCACCGAGTTCGTGGAACACGTGCGGCGCCACGTGGTAGGCCGCGCCATTGGCGCTGTCGACGACGACCTTCAGCCCCTTGAGGTCGAATTCGTTCGGAAACGTGCGCTTGCAGAACTCGATGTAGCGTCCTGCCGCATCTTCGAGACGGCGGACCTTGCCGAGGCGGCGCGCCTCGACGCAATGCCACGGCTGGTCGAGTTCGCGTTCGATTTCGGCTTCGAGCGCGTCGGGCAGCTTGGTCCCGCGCGCGGAAAAGAACTTGATTCCGTTGTCCGGATAAGGATTGTGCGAGGCGCTGATGACAATGCCGGCGTCGAGCCGCAGCGCGCGCGTCAGGTAGGCCACGGCCGGCGTCGGCAACGGACCCGACAGCACGACATCCACCCCCGCGCTGGAGAAGCCGGCTTCGAGCGCGGCCTCCAGCATGTATCCGGAGATGCGCGTGTCCTTGCCGATCAGCACCGAAGGGCGACCGGCGCGGCCCTCGGCCTTGCGCGCCAGCACGCGGCCCGCCGCCTGCCCGAGCCGCAGCACGAACTCGGGCGTGATCGGGTCCTCGCCCACCGTGCCACGCACGCCATCGGTGCCGAAATATTTGCGCGTCATCCTCTCTGTCCTCCCGTGGTGGCAGCCCACACCTTCAATGCATCCCGCGTCGCCGCCACATCGTGCACGCGCACGATACGCGCGCCGCGCTCGACCGCCAGCACTGCCGCGGCAACCGACGCCGCGACACGATCATCCGCCGCGCGGCCCGTGACTGCACCGAGCATCGATTTGCGCGACAAGCCCACCAGCATCGGACGGCCTATCGCCTGGAGCGCTGGCAACCGACGCAGCAATGTGAAATTGTGCTCCACCGACTTGCCGAAACCAAAGCCCGGATCAATGGCGATCCGACAGAAATCGATGCCAGCATTCTCCAGGTCGGCGACGCGTCCGCGCAGAAATGCGGTCACGTCTGCCACGACATCGTCGTATTGCGGCTCGCTCTGCATCGTCCGCGGTTCGCCCTGCATGTGCATCAGTACGAGGCCGCAATCGCTCCCGCGTACCGCCTCCAGCGCTCCCTGTGTGCGGAACGCTCGCACATCGTTGATCACGGCCGCCCCGGCCGCGAGCGCAGCACGCATGACCCCCGGCTTGCTGGTGTCCACGGAAATCGGCACGTCACCGGCTCGCAGCGCCTCGACCAGCGGCAGCACCCGGTCCATCTCCTCCATCTCGGACACATCGGCAGCACCCGGCCGGGTGGACTCGCCACCGATGTCGAGCAGGTCGGCGCCTTCCTCGATCAGCCGTTCGGCATGTTCAAGCGCGGCGGGGGCGGACAGGTAACGCCCGCCATCTGAAAAGGAGTCGGGCGTGACGTTGACGATGCCCATGATCAGAGGCCGGGCGAGGTCAATGACCTTGCCGGCAACCGACCATGTCGCCGACAGTTCAACCGGCGTCGACGATCGCTTGCTCATTCGGGAATTGTAGGCACGCAAGAAAAAGAGGCCGGACAGGCCGGCCTCTCATTGGGCGATCGACTTCGCTTAGGCCGGCTGCGCGGCTCCTTCGACGCCGCCCGCCGCCGACTTGCCGCCGGTAGGAGGCGTCGAGCCGGTCGACTTCGGCGGACGCGGCGGCTTGCCAGCGATGATGTCGTCGATCTGGTCGGAATCGATCGTTTCCCACTCGATCAGCGCCTTGGTCATCGCTTCGATCTTGTCGCGGTTGCTTTCGATCAGTTGCCGCGCCAGCGCGTACTGCTCGTCGATGATGCGACGGATCTCGCCATCGACCTTGCGCATCGTCTCTTCCGAGACGTGTGTGGTCTTGGTGATCGAGCGGCCAAGGAACACTTCGCCCTCGTTCTCCGCATAGACCATGGGGCCGAGTGCGTCGCTCATGCCGTAGCGCGTGACCATGTCGCGCGCCAGCTGCGTGGCACGCTCGAAGTCGTTGCTGGCGCCGGTGGTCATCTGGTTCATGAACACCTCTTCGGCGATGCGGCCGCCGAACAGCACCGCGATGCGCGACAGCAAATACTGCCGGTCGTAGGAATACCGGTCCTGCTCGGGCAACTGCATCGTCAGGCCGAGCGCGCGGCCGCGCGGAATGATCGTGACCTTGTGCACCGGGTCGCTCTTCGGCACGAGCTTCGCAACGAGCGCGTGGCCCGACTCGTGATACGCCGTATTGAGACGCTCTTCCTCGGACATGACCATCGATTTGCGCTCGGCGCCCATCATGACCTTGTCCTTGGCCTTCTCGAAGTCCGTCATCTCGACAACGCGCGCACTGCGACGCGCCGCGAAGAGCGCCGCCTCGTTGACGAGATTGGCAAGGTCAGCGCCGGAAAAGCCGGGCGTGCCACGCGCGATGACATCGGCCTTGACGTCGGCGCCGATCGGCACCTTGCGCATGTGAACGTTCAGTATCTGCTCGCGGCCACGGATGTCGGGCAGCGGCACCACGACCTGCCGGTCGAAGCGGCCCGGGCGCAGCAGTGCCGGATCGAGCACGTCGGGGCGGTTGGTCGCCGCGATGACGATCACGCCGATGCCGGTCTCGAAGCCGTCCATCTCGACCAGCAGCTGGTTCAGCGTCTGCTCGCGTTCGTCATTTCCGCCGCCCAAACCAGCTCCACGCTGGCGGCCGACCGCGTCAATCTCATCAATGAAGATGATGCAGGGCGCGTGCTTCTTCGCCTGCTCGAACATGTCGCGTACGCGCGCCGCACCCACGCCGACGAACATCTCGACGAAGTCGGAACCCGAGATGGAGAAGAACGGAACCTTGGCTTCGCCAGCGATCGCCTTGGCGAGCAGCGTCTTGCCGGTGCCCGGCGAGCCGACCAGCAGCACGCCGCGCGGGATGCGGCCACCCAGCTTCTGGAATTTCGAAGGGTCGCGCAGAAACTCGACCAGTTCCTGCACTTCTTCCTTCGCCTCGTCGCAGCCGGCGACGTCGACGAAGGTGATCGAATTGTTGCTCTCGTCGAGCATGCGCGCGCGCGACTTGCCGAAGCTAAACGCACCGCCGCGCCCACCACCCTGCATCTGCCGCATGAAGAAGATCCAGACGCCGATCAGCAGCAGCATCGGGAACCACGATACGAAGATCGTCGTCAGCAGCGACTGCTCTTCCTCGGGCTTGCCGAAGACCTGCACGCCGGACTTCATCAGGTCGCTCACCATCCAGGCGTCACCCGGCGAGGTCAGCGTATAGCGCGCGCCGTCGGTCGGTGTGACCTGAAGCGTGCGGCCCTGAACTTCAACCCGCTTGATCTTGCCGGCCTTGGCCTCTTCCAGGAACTGCGTGTAGCTCACGGTCTCGGCCGGCCGCTGC
The DNA here is from genome assembly GCA_963702595.1 of uncultured beta proteobacterium. Taxonomy (GTDB): domain Bacteria; phylum Pseudomonadota; class Gammaproteobacteria; order Burkholderiales; family Burkholderiaceae_F; genus JALORV01. The sequence continues at coordinate 158,107 of CAVPDC010000013.1, forward strand.
CGGCTCTCGAACTGCTTGAAGACCGTAAACAGTACGAGCGCGATCACCATCCAGATGGCAGCTTTCGCGAACATGTTGTTGTTCAAGAAGGACTCCTAGCGGCCGTTCACCGCTGAATCAGCGGACCGGCCCGGCAAAATGATCAGTGAAATCAGGGCAATAGACACGTCGTACCGTTACGCAAGCCATTCTAATCCCCGCGCCCGCCCGACATGGACAAGTTGGGGGCGAACGTGGCACCAATTCAAGGCCCAGCCTCATCGCCGTCCGGGTCTTTTTGGACCGGACGGACACCCCGCGCCAACAGGTAGACCTCGGCCGAGGACTCCCGCGATGCAGCGGGCTTCCGCGTCGAGACGCTGCGGAAGGTCCGCTTCAGGTGTTCGACATACTGGCTATAACCGCTGCCCTGGAAGGCTTTGACGAGGAAAACGCCGTCCGGTTTCAAGTGCTTGGCCGCAAAATCCGCGGCCAGTTCGGCCACGAGGAGGCTACGCGCCGCATCGGCTGCGGCCACACCCGACAGGTTGGGCGCCATATCCGACAGGACGACATCGACGGCGGCACCGCCCAGGCGCGCAGCAAGCTGCGCTTCAACCCCCTCTTCACGGAAGTCGCCCTGGATGAAGTCGACGTCCGGGACCGGGTCCATCGGCAGGATGTCGAGCGCGACAATACGGCCCCTCGGCTTGCCGTCAGGCCCCGCCAGCCGTTTCCTGACCACCTGGGTCCAACTGCCCGGCGCGGCACCGAGTTCGACGACGACCATCCCGGGTTTCAGCAGCCGGTCGGTATCGGCAATCTCCGTCAGTTTGTATGCGGCGCGCGAACGGAACCCCTCCTGCACCGACCGCTTGACGAAGGGGTCGGTGACATGGCGCTTGATCCACTCGGGGTTCGAGCGATGTTTCTTCTTCGCCTGCGGCATCCGTGGCTAAACTGGAAAAAGAAGGAGAGAAGACTATGCCCGAGATTCAACTGACCCCGAAAGAACGCCAGGCGCTGAAGGCACGCGCCCACGGACTCAAGCCCGTCGTGCTGCTCGGCAATTCCGGGTTGAGCGCGCCGGTGATGAAGGAAATCGACCGTGCGCTCACGGCGCACGAACTGATCAAGGTCAAGGTGCCAGGCGACGATCGCGAGGAGCGCGACGCCCTCTTCGCGGATGTTGCCGAAGCGCTGTCGGCAGCGCGCGTGCAGTCGATCGGTAAGTTGCTGCTGTTCTACCGGCCCGCACCCGACGAGAAAACACCGGCCAAAGCCGTCAAGCCGGCCAAGGCTGGCAAGTCGGCCCGCCCCCGCGCCCCAAGTGGTGAACGGTCGCCCAAGGCGCCGGCGCGACGGATTGGCACGGCCACACGTGCAAAGGCCCCCGGCAAGCCTTCGGCGCCCAAGCGTTCGACGGCGGATCGGCGTGACGCTGAACGCGTCAACCGTGCAACGGCACCGCGCCGCGATCCCGGCGCGGCGATGCGTGCCGCCGGGCGGACGAATGTCGCGAAGCGCGGCGGCGGGCGGGCTCGCTAACGGCTACTGATAGGCGACCGAGACGACGGCGTACTCGCGCTTGCCGATCGGCGCGAGGACCTCGGCCATGTCGCCTTCGGACTTGCCGATCAACGCACGCGCGATGGGGCTCGACACCGAGACCAGTCCGGCCTTGATGTCGGCTTCGTCGTCGCCGACGATCTGGTACTTCACGACTTCACCCGATGACTGGTCCTCGAGCTCGACGGTCGCACCGAACACGATGCGCCCGGCGGCATCCACCTTCGTCGGGTCGATGATCTGCAGGATGCCGAGCTTGCCTTCGAGTTCCTGGATCCGGCCCTCGATGAAGCCCTGACGCTCGCGCGCGGCATCGTATTCGGCGTTCTCCGAAAGGTCGCCCTTTTCGCGCGCATCCTTGATGGCCTGGATGACGACCGGCCGGTCCACGGCCTTGAGGCGCTGCAGTTCGGCCTTCAGCTTCTCGGCGCCACGTGCTGTGATCGGTATTCCCGGCATGACCTGCGAAATCTCCTGGAAAAACAAGGCCCCGGCAATGCCGGGGCCGCTAGGGCACTCTAGCCAATGCGCCGCGTTCGCGCAACCGGGCGCCGCCCAGCGGCGCTAGGCGTTCAGTCGGCGGTGCAGCCCCTGCAGGTCGTTGACCTCGAGGTGATCGAGGTGCTTCATGCCTTCGATGGCGGCGCGGCCGCCAGCCATCGTCGTGTAGTAGGTCACCCGCTGCGCCAAAGCGGTCGTCCGGATCGAACGCGAGTCCGCGATCTGGCTGCGCACCTCGCTGACCGTCGTGATGACGAGCTGGATGTCGCCATTCTTCAGCAGATCGACCACGTGCGGGCGGCCGTCCTTGACCTTGTTGACCGACTTGACCGGAATCCCCGCCTGCTCGAGCGCCTGCGCCGTGCCGCGCGTGGCGACCAGTTCGTAGCCCATGTCATGCAGCAGCTGCGCGAGGGCAACGACCTTGGGCTTGTCCGAGTCCTTGACGCTCAGAAAGACGGCACCCTTTTCCGGCAGCCCGGCGCCCGCGCCGAGTTGTGATTTGAACAGCGCCTCGCCGAAGGTCTGCCCCACCCCCATGACTTCGCCGGTCGACCGCATCTCGGGGCCCAGCAGGGGATCGACGCCGGGGAACTTCGCAAAGGGGAACACGGCTTCCTTGACCGAGAAATACGGCGGCACGATCACATGCGTCACGCCCTGGCGCTCGAAATCGATCCCGGCCATCGCCAGCGCGGCGTACTTGGCCAGGGGCATGCTGGTGGCCTTCGAGACGAAGGGCACCGTGCGAGAAGCGCGGGGGTTGACCTCGAGCACGTAGATCGTCTCGGCGCCATCGGCGGCAGTCTGGATCGCAAACTGCACGTTCATCAGGCCGATCACGTTCAGCGCACGCGCCATTTGTTCGGTCTGGCGCTCGAGCTCCGCGATCGTGGCGGCCGAGAGCGAGTACGGCGGAAGCGAGCACGCCGAGTCACCCGAGTGCACACCGGCCTGTTCGATGTGCTCCATCACACCGCCGATGAGCACGCGCTTGCCATCCGACAGGCAGTCGACGTCGACCTCGATGGCGTCGTCGAGGAAGTGGTCGAGCAGCACCGGAGAATCGTTGCTGACTTTCACCGCCTCGCGCATGTAGCGCTCGAGGTCACGCGGCTCGTGCACGATATCCATTGCCCGCCCGCCCAGCACATAGCTGGGGCGGACGACCAGCGGGTAGCCGATCTCCTCGGCCAACTGCAGCGCTTCGGCTTCCGCGCGCGCCGTACGGTTGGGCGGCTGCTTCAGCGCCAGCTTGTGCAAAAGTTGCTGGAAGCGCTCGCGGTCCTCGGCGATGTCGATCGAGTCCGGGCTGGTGCCGATGATCGGCACGCCGTTGGCCTCGAGATCGCGCGCTAGCTTCAGCGGCGTCTGGCCGCCGTACTGCACGATGACGCCGAACGGCTTTTCCTTGTCGACGATCTCCAGCACGTCTTCCAGCGTCACCGGTTCGAAGTAGAGGCGATCGGACGTGTCGTAGTCGGTCGACACCGTCTCCGGGTTGCAGTTGACCATGATGGTCTCGAACCCGTGGTCGCGCAGCGCGAAGGCCGCGTGCACACAGCAGTAGTCGAACTCGATGCCCTGCCCGATGCGATTGGGGCCCCCGCCCAGCACGATGACCTTCTTCCTGTCCGTCGGCGCGGCCTCGCACTCGTCTTCGTAGGTCGAGTACATGTAGGCGGTGGTCGTCGCGAATTCGGCGGCGCAGGTGTCGACACGCTTGAACACCGGGCGCACACCGTGTGCGACGCGTGCCGCACGTACCTCGGCGGGCGACGCTGCGATCAGCTTGGCAATGCGGCGATCAGAAAAACCCTTGCGCTTCAGGAAGCGCAGGTCCTCGGCACTGAGCTGGTCCAACGCGCGCCCCTGCAGCCGCCCTTCGATCTGGACGAGTTCCTCGATCTGCGCCAGGAACCACGGGTCGATCGCGGTTTCCTCGAATACCTCCGAAAGCGTCATGCCGATGCGGAAGGCATCGCCGACGAACCAGATCCGGTCCGGACCCGGCTCGCCGATCTCCTCGACGATCTCGTCGCGATCCGTTGTGCGTTCGTCGAGTCCGTCGGAGCCGACTTCGAGGCCGCGCAGCGCCTTCTGGAACGATTCCTGGAACGTGCGCCCAATCGCCATCACCTCGCCGACCGACTTCATCTGCGTGGTCAGGTGGTTGTCGGCCTGCGGGAACTTCTCGAACGCGAAGCGCGGGATCTTGGTGACGACGTAGTCGATCGTCGGCTCGAACGACGCCGGCGTCGCCCCGCCCGTGATCTCGTTGCGCAGTTCGTCGAGCGTGTAGCCGACGGCGAGCTTGGCCGCGACCTTGGCAATCGGAAAGCCCGTCGCCTTGGACGCCAGTGCGGAGGAGCGGCTGACGCGCGGGTTCATCTCGATGACGATCATCCGGCCGTCTTTGGGATCGATCGCGAACTGCACGTTGCTGCCGCCGGTGTCGACTCCAATCTCGCGCAGGATCGCGATGCTGGCGTCGCGCAACAGCTGGTATTCCTTGTCGGTCAGCGTCTGCGCCGGCGCCACTGTGATCGAGTCGCCCGTGTGAATGCCCATCGGGTCGAGGTTCTCGATGGAGCACACGATGATGCAGTTGTCCGCCTTGTCGCGGACGACTTCCATCTCGAACTCCTTCCAGCCGATCAGCGATTCCTCGATCAGCAACTCGCGCGTGGGCGAGAGGTCCAGCCCGCGCGTGCAGATCGCGACGAACTCCTCCATGTTCCAGGCAATGCCGCCGCCGGTGCCGCCGAGCGTGAAACTGGGCCGCACGACAACCGGAAAGCCCATCGCCTTCTGCGCGACGAGCGCCTCGTCCATCGTGTGCGCAATGCCCGAACGCGCCGAAGCCAGTCCGATGCTGGTCATGGCCTCCTTGAACTTGAGCCGGTCCTCGGCCTTCTCGATCGCCGCCGGCGAAGCGCCAATCAGTTCGACCCCGTGCTTGTGCAGCACGCCGTTCTTGTAGAGGTCCATCGCGCAGTTCAGCGCCGTCTGCCCTCCCATCGTCGGCAGCACCGCGCTCGGCTTCTCCTTGGCGATGATGCGTTCGACCACCTGCCAGGTGATCGGCTCGATGTAGGTTACATCGGCCGTCTCCGGGTCGGTCATGATCGTCGCCGGATTGCTGTTGACCAGGATGACCTTGTAGCCCTCCTGCTTCAGCGCCTTGCAGGCCTGCGCCCCGGAGTAGTCGAATTCGCAGGCCTGGCCGATGACGATCGGCCCCGCGCCGATGATCAGGATCGATTTCAGATCGGTGCGTTTAGGCATGTGCCGTGCATCCTAGGTTTGGCGCTGCAATGCCGGCGGACCCACCAGCCAACTCGCATCTGTGGTTCAACTCAGACTCTCCGGAGCAAGCTTTCTGCTCAGGAAGGTGCGGATGTCCTGTGGCTCGACGACCTCGATATCCTCCGCTTCTATGCGGTCATAGCGCCGCTGCGCTTCGGTCATCGACCGCCGGGGCGCAGACCAGCATGAACAAGGTTTCCTTGATTCCGGTACTGGCAAAGACTCCTGCAGAAAGCGGGTCTTCTGGATGCCCGACCAGCCTCCTCACCCGACAGGTCCGCCGGACTTGCACTCGACCATGACGATCTGATCGCGCAAGACTCACAAGCAGGTCAATGTCGCCACGCGACATCGCTGCGCCCGCAAGAGTGGCCTCGATACTGGACTCGGCTATAAGTCTCGAAGTCCGCTGAAAGCCGGATCAAGCATGTTTTCGAACACGTGGTACGAATAGGCCTCGAACCAGCCACCAGTGAGCAATGACTGCTGGCGGCGGTCGATTTCGATAGACGCATCATGCAGCCGCTCGTCTTCGGCAAGCGCCGACTTGCGCAATTCCGCACCACCGCAGTGAGATCGAGTGACAGCTGTCGATTCGGCCGCGCTTGCATCTGTGCATCGCACTTTGTCGCGATACCATGGCGAAGCAACAGTGTGAAGAACCCAACGACCGCCCTCGCTTGCCCTTCGTTGAATAAGCGGAACGGTCGGCCGTCGGCCATCAGGGACTTGGTGCGGGCCCAGAATTTCTTGTAGATCTGAAACTCATCTCCGATCTCTCGCGCAAACGCCAACTCCTCTGCGCTGAACTTCGTGATCGCGGTGAAGTCCAGCGATGCCTGATAGAGCCGCTTCAAGCGTCGCGCTGCGCTCCTGCGACGAGTTCGTCGAATCTTTGCACGTTCGAGCCGGCCGGGCGGCAAGGACATCCCAATGCGCCGCGGCTGACCGAGCATCGATTGTCACCTACATTCCAGCGCCGTCAGGTCCAGGTAGTTTTCGCTGAACTGTGGCGCATCAGGTGCAACAGCGCGTTGGATGCGACCGAACCAATTGCCTAAGCGAGCGCCTGTGCTTTCTGGCCGAGCTGCGGGTGTCGATGCGCGCAAGGCTGTCGAATATGCCCCGACAAGTTTGCGGAGATCAGCGACCAGGTCGACCTTCAAGAAGTGGCGCTCGACGGCTCAGACATCGTGTAGTTCTGTGACGCGAGCTTCCGCTCGACCAGTTCGATGAGAATGTGAATGACCTTGATATGCAGCTCCTGCACCCGGTCGGCATAGCGACCGCCCGGCGTAACCAGCGCGATGTCTGCGAGCTCGGTGATCGGCGTGGCTGGCGCGCCCGGTCAGCGCGATCACCTTCATGCCAAGACCCTTGGCCGCCTGTGCCGCGGCCACGACGTTGCGACTGGTGCCGCTGGTCGTGATCGCGAGCAGGACGTCGCCTGCACGCCCGTGGGCCTCGATGAAGCGCGCAAATACACGCTCGTACCCATAGTCGTTGCCGACGCAGGTGAGATGGCCCGGATCACTGATCGCCAGCGCCGCATAGCCGCGACGATCGTCACGGAACCGGCCCGTCAGTTCCTCGGCAAAGTGCATGGCGTCGCACATCGAGCCGCCGTTGCCGCACGAGTAGGCGCGGCCGCCGGCAGCAAAGGTTTCGGCCAGCATGACCCCCGCCTGCGCGATGCGCTCGAGCATCGCGGTGTCGGATTGCAGACGCGACAGGCTGTCGGCCGCCTCGGCCAGGGTGCGCTGAACGTCATCCACGCCGCTCATCGCGCCTCCATCGACGCGATAAAGCGATCGAAGAGATCCTGGATGTCGTGCGGACCGGGACTGGCCTCGGGGTGGCCCTGGAAACAGAAGGCCGGCGCATCGGTCAGCGCGAAGCCCTGAAGCGAGCCGTCGAAGAGCGACACATGCGTGACCTTGGTGTTGGCCGGCAGCGACTTTTCGTCCACCGCGAAGCCGTGGTTCTGGCTGGTGATGTAAACGCGCTTCGTCTCGACATCCAGGACCGGATGGTTGGCGCCGTGGTGGCCGAATTTCATCTTCAGCGTACGTCCGCCCACGGCGAGCCCCATGATCTGGTGGCCGAGACAGATTCCGAAGGTCGGCACCCGCCGCGCGATGAACGCGCGCGCCGCCTCGATGGCGTAGCTGCAGGGCTCCGGATCACCTGGACCGTTGGAGAGGAAGATTCCGTCAGGACCGAGCTTCAGGGCTTCGGCGGCCGGCGTCTGAGCCGGCACGACAGTGATGCGGCAACCTCTGTCAGCCATCAGCCGCAGGATGTTGCGCTTGACGCCGAAGTCATAGGCGACGACGTGAAAGCGTGTCGCTTCCGGCGTGACGTGCCCGGGCGTGCCGTCGGCCCGCGCCAGGCGCCAGCTGCCCTCGCCCCATGCATAAGGCGCCGCTGTGGTCACAACCTTTGCGAGATCCTGCCCGGCCATTCCGGGATAGGCACGGGCACGCGCGTGCGCGGCCTTCACCATGGCCTCGGACAACATCGCGCCCTCGGCCGTGGCAACGATGCATCCGGCCTGCGCACCCTTTTCACGCAGGATGCGAGTGAGCTTGCGCGTGTCGATATCTGCGATCCCGACAATGCCGTGCGCGCGCAGGTAGGTCGGAAGGTCGCGTTGCATACGGAAGTTCGACGCACGCAGGGGCACGTCGCGCACGATCAGCCCCGCGGCAAACACCCGTGAGGCTTCCTCGTCTTCGTCGTTGACACCGGTGTTGCCGATGTGCGGATACGTGAGCGTGACGATCTGCCCGGCGTAGGACGGGTCGGTCAGGACTTCCTGGTACCCGGTGATGGCCGTGTTGAACACGACTTCGCCCAGGGTTTCTCCGGCAGCGCCGATTGAGCGGCCGCGAAAGACCGTTCCGTCGGCCAGCACGAGGGCCGCGACGGGGCGCGGATCGACGATCAGGGGGGACAAACGGGCTCCTTATCGCCAGAACCGGCGGTCCGAGGCGACTGCCGGTATCCGGCTTGCGATATGCGGGTCGGAAACCGAGGAAACCGCTCCACTACCGCAAAATGGCTACCGATAAACTGCGAAATTATATCTTGCCGTCACTGCGCGAGCATTCGACCCCTGCATGTCGCCACTGTTGGAGGGCCTGAAGCGCCACACCACAATCGTCGCGGACACCGGCGAGCTGGCGGCTATCGAGCGGCTGCGGCCGCGTGACGCCACGACAAATCCCTCGCTGATCCTGAAGGCGGCGCAGAAGCCCGAGTACCGCCCGCTGGTGGCCGATGCCCTGCAAAGCGGCGCGGGTGACAGCCTCGAGAGGCGCCTGGACCACGTGCTCGTGGCGTTCGGAGCGCGCATCCTGGAGCTGATCCCCGGGCGTGTCTCGACCGAAGTCGATGCGCGGCTTTCCTTCGACACCCGAGCCACGATCGAGCGGGCCCGGCGCCTGATCGATCTCTACGCTCGGCGCGGCGTCGACCCTACGCGCGTGCTGATCAAGATCGCAGCCACGTGGGAAGGGGTGCGTGCGGCCGAGGTGCTCGAACGCGAGGGTATCCACTGCAACATCACCCTGCTTTTCTCGGTCGCTCAGGCGGTTGCGGCGGCACAGGCCGGAGCAACGCTCATTTCCCCATTCGTCGGGCGGATCTACGACTGGCATCGCAAGGCAGCGGGCAGCGCGTGGGACAACACGGCAATGGCAGGCGCGAACGATCCGGGCGTACGCTCGGTCCGTGCCATCCATGCGCGCCTGAAGGGTGCCGGCTATGGCACTGAGATCATGGGGGCGAGCTTCCGCAATGCCGGGCAGATCCTCGCGCTGGCCGGCTGCGATCTCCTGACGATCAGCCCCGAGCTGCTGGATGAACTCGCGGGAGCCACCGGCGATGTTCCGCGTGCTCTGACTGCGCCCGACACGAGGCATGACGAACCGCAGCTTGCGGAGGCTGCCTTCCGCTATTCCCTGAACGACGATGCGATGGCGGTCGAGAAACTGGCGGAGGGCATCCGCGTCTTTGCGGCCGACTCGCGGCGCCTCGAAGAGTTGATCGCTGCGGCGGACTGAACGATGCTGATCATTCCCTACCAGACGCGCTTCACGGCAAAGTCCCTGCCGTGGGTCACGCTCGCGCTGGTGGCGATCAACCTGCTCGTGTACATCGTCCTGCAGGCCGGCGACAACAAGGCCTACGAACGGGCCGCCGACTACTACTTCAGCGTCCAATTGCCGCAGGTAGAGCTGCCCCGCTACGCCGCCCATCTGGAGCGACGCGGCGACCGCCGGGCGATGCAGGTCCTGAGCGTGATCCGGTCCGGTCCGAGCCCCGACGAGGCGCGCGCCGTGCTGATGGTCATGCAGCGCGATCGCGCATTCATGCACGACATGAAGGCCGGGCGCGTCGTGCGTACCGACGAACCCGCCTACCCCGCCTGGCGCGAACAACGCGACCGCTTTCAGGATCTGATGTCGCAGGTCTTCGTCCAGCGCTTCGCACTGGAGCCGGAATCGGCCGACCTGGTGCGGCTCTTCACCTACCAGTTCCTGCATGGCGATGCGGTGCACCTGCTTGGCAACATGGCGATACTTCTGCTCGCCGGGCCGTTCGCGGAGGCGGCACTGGGGCGCTGGCGATTCCTGCTGGCCTATCTGGCCAGTGGCGCTCTTGCCGGAGCCGTGCATTTGCTCGTCAGCAGCCAGGGACTGATCGGGGCGTCCGGGTCGATTGCCGGAACGATGGCCATGGTGGCCGTGCTGTACGGCAAGCGCAAGGTGCCCGTCTTCTACTGGCTCTTCGTCTACTTCAATACCGCCCGCCTGCCGGCGCTGCTGCTGCTGCCGGTCTGGATCGCCCTCGAGGCCGTGCAGTGGGCGCTGTCGCCGAGCGACCGCGTGGCCTATGACGTGCATCTGGCAGGCTTCATCGCCGGGGCCGCCATCGCGTGGCTGCTGAAGCCTGCCGATGCCGGCAAGGTCGACCGCATACTCGACGAGCAATACGCCGCGGCGCCCGCGGAACGCAAGTCGACTCTGCTGACGGAGGCACGCCAGGCCGCTGCCAAGCTGGACACGCGGCGGGCCGCCTCCGCCTATGGCGAGTTGCTGCAGGAGGATCCCACCAACACGCAGTACGCCACGGCCTACTTCAACATGGCCCTGCTCGGGCGCGACAAGGAAACGCTGGCTGACGCCGCGTTGCGCGCGCTCTGGATACGCACTCGCCATGCCCGCACCGAGCTGCGGCCCATCTACACGCAGATGAGCCAACCGCATGTGCTGGCGGTGCTACCGGTCGACGAACAGCTGCGGCTGGCGCGCCGCCTGGTCGCCACGCGCGAGGACGCGTCGGCTTTGCGCGTGCTCGACGGCCTGCTGGGCGACGGCACGATGCGCAACCTGTATGGCCGCCAGCTGGCCGACTGCCTGCTCGGACTCTTCACGACTTACTCGCGACACGGCTTGCGCCAGCAGGCGGACCAGGTCAGGCAGCGACTGTCGCAGCACTTTCCGTCGCCAGGAACCCTCGGCGGCATCGCCCCCAACCGCGAGCCGCCGCTCACCGTCCGCGGCGCGACCACGCGCGGCCTCCACCCGCGCGGCAACCCCGCGACCGTGCCCGCATCGGACCTCGAACTCGATCTCGACACGCGTATGCACACGAGGTGGGGGGACCAGTGAGGGCTTCGCTCCTCGTGTACGCGAGCCCTTCGGGCTCGCACGTGCACTCGGAGCGGCACGATTCTCGCTGCGCGAGAACCGCTCAAGACTGATCAGTCGGCTGCGCTCCGGAGCGGCCGCGCGCTCCGCCGAGTTTCAATTACACGGCACTCTCCCTATCCCTCTCGCGAAGCGAGAGGGAAGTAGGCACTCCTCCCTGCGCCCTCCTCGCCCGGCGAGGGGGGAAAGAAAATTCTGGCACTGCGAGGAACATCGCGGGGTGGAGTGCCCGTCTTTGTACTTCGGCGGAGCGCGCGGCCGCTCCGGAGCGCAGCCGACTAACTATTCGGAGCGAGTGCACGTGCAATGGCCCGACTGTGTCGGGCCATTGCGTACACGAGCGACGCCTACTTCATTCGTTCCATCACTTCGAGGTAGCGCCGCGCTTCCGTCGTCACGGGGTCAGCCGCGTACTTCTGCAGCAGGTAGTTCAGTATGCGGCGGCCCTCGTCCGGCCTGCCGGCAGACTCGGCCATCAACTGCGCGCCGACAAAGTAGATCTGAGGCACGTCCGGATGGTTGGGGTGCTTCTTGTCGAAGCCGCGGATCAGCGTTGCTGCGAGTTGTGGCCGGCCCTTCTGCAGGGCGGCGCGAGCCAGCGGCGCGATCGACTCGGCCTGGCGCGGCGCCCAGTCAGCGCGCCGTGCGAGCGCGTCTTCGACGAGATCGAGCGCCTCGCGCCAGTTCTGTGACTTCACCAACAACGCAAGGTACTTCTCGGTGTGATCCTCGATCTTCGGCGTGTAGTTCTCGGCCAGCAGCAGCTTGTGCAGTCGAGCGTGCAGCGACAGATCGTTGGGCCGCTGTCGCAGGTCGTCGTTGAGCAGGTCGATTGCTTCCTTGATCTCGCCCTGCGTGACCATCTGACCGATCAGGGCGTCGCGCGTACGCGACTTGATGTCCGCGTGCCGGCCGGTGGAACTCATCAGCCGCTCCTCGCCAGGCCCGACGACCGAGATCTGGAGCCGATCCGCATACTGGTACATCGCATAGCCGATCAGCGCGCAGATGACGTAGGTGAAATACCAGAAGCCGACTGAGAGCAGGAAGATCAGCACGACGCCACCGATACCCAGCCCGGCCTTGGCCCCGCCCGCGCTCGCACTGAGGGCCCCAGCGCCAAGACCGCCGGCACCCGCAAGGAAGACCATGCCGTAGGTGCGCGACAGGTCAGCGAAGAACACGAATGCGCACAGTGCCGCATAGGGCTTGCCGATCTTGCGGATCACCTCGACCAGTTCCGTAGGATTCAGCGCCCCGCGCAGGCTGCCTGTCATGACCAGCCGCATCGTCGCGGCCGGCAACAGAACGACAAAGAACAGCCCCCACAGCAGGATCCCGAGAACCTCGTGGCCACCGAGCACGGAAATCAGCACGGCGGCCAGCAGGCCGAACGCTATGTTCAGCGCAACGAACTTGTACGGCAGGTAGGGGCTGACCAGGTCCTCGTCGGTCAGCGGATAGTCGGACGGGACGAGATAGCCCTTCGAAGACCGCTCGATGATCTTGAAGCCGAAACGCGCGCCCACCACCAGCAGTACGAAGGCGGCCGCCATCAGCAAGGCGAAGCCGAACCCCCCTAGAAACAGCAGCAGGAGCGAGACGAGGAGCGCGCCCGACAGGCCGAAGATGTGCAGGAGAACCGACTTGTCGAGCGGAAGCCGGAAGAACTTCTGGATACGCTGCCAGAATGGCTCCGCCGCCTGCTGTGTGCTGTATCCGTAAATGGTTTCCATCCCCGCATGGACCGAGTACGAAAGTCTACGCAGGGTAGTTCCCGGCGGCGGGAACAATCGCAAGCGGTGGACGGTAAAACTACAGCTTTTCCGTCTCGCCGGCGCGCGGCTGCCACTTCATCAGGTGCTTTTCGACCCGCCCGACCGCCCAGTCGAGCACCAGCGCGAAGGCGGTAAGCACGAGGATCCCGGCCATCACGGTGTTGATGTCGAACGTCCCTTCGGCCTGAAGGATCAGGTAGCCGACGCCGCGTGACGAGCCGAGGTACTCGCCCACGACCGCGCCGACGAAGGCGAGCCCGACGGACGTGTGCAGCGACGAAAACACCCAGCTCATGGCGCTTGGCAGGTAGACGTGGCGCAGCAGCTGCCGCTGCGAGGCGCCCAGCATGCGGGCGTTCGCCAGCACGGTCGGGCTCACTTCCTTGACGCCCTGGTAGACATTGAAGAAGACGATGAAGAAGACGAGCGTGAAACCCAAGGCAACCTTCGACGCGATCCCGAGTCCGAACCACACCGCGAAGATCGGCGCGAGGATGACGCGCGGCATCGAGTTGAGCGCCTTGATGTACGGGTCGAGGATCGCTGCCGCGACCGGCGACAGCGCGAGCCACATGCCCATGACCAGGCCGGAGACCGTGCCGATCAGAAACGCCAGCACGGTTTCGAGCAGCGTGACCCACAGATGCTGATAGATGTCGCGATCGACGACGAACCAGGTCCAAACGCGCGCCAGGATCTTCAGCGGCTCGCCGAAGAAGAACTTGGCGTCGTTCTCGCTATCGAAGAACAGCGGCGGGATCAGTCCTGGTGCGGTCGCCACATGCCAGAAGGCGAACAGCGCGACCAGCACGCCGACCTGCCAGATGCGCAGGTTCCGGGTGTTGGGACGGATCGCCTTCCACAGGCTCAACGGAATACCTCCGTGCTTCGCACTGCGGTGCGAGCTTGCTTGGGGCGGCCCGGCGCTGCGCTCAAGCTACCTTCTTCTGCTGCGCGTAGCCCTTGAGGACTTCTTCGCGCAGCACATCCCAGATCGCCTTGTGCAGGTCGATGAAACGCGGAGTCACGCGCACTTCGGCCACGTCGCGCGGACGCGCCAGGTCGATCGCAAACTCGCCGATCGGATGCGACGCCGGGCCTGCGGACAGCACGACGACGCGATCGCTCATCGCGATCGCCTCATCCAGGTCATGGGTGATAAACAGCACGGCCTTCTTCTTGGCGGCCCAGAGTTCGAGGACTTCGTTTTCCATCAGCTGCCGCGTCTGGATGTCGAGCGCCGAGAACGGCTCGTCCATCAGAATGATGTCGGGATCAAGGACGAGCGTCTGCGCCAGTGCCGTGCGCTTGCGCATGCCGCCGGACAACTGGTGCGGGTAGCGGTCGCCGAAACCGGCGAGGCCCACGCGCTGCAGCCAGTCGTCCACCTGGCGGCTCGCCTCGGCCTCCGCAACACCCCGGAACTGCAGGCCCGCAAGTACGTTGTCACGGGCCGTGCGCCACGGCATCAGGGCTTCGGTCTGGAACATGTAGCCGGCGCGGCGATTGATGCCGGCCAGCGGCTCGCCGAAGACGGTCATCGACCCCGCGCTCGGTTCGAGCAGGCCGGCGGCCACGTTGAGCAGCGTGCTCTTGCCGCAGCCCGTCGGACCGACGACGCTGACGAATTCGCCTGGAGCGATGTCGAGCGTCACGTCGCGCACCGCCGTATAGCGCTGCGAACGGTCGTCGCGCGAGACGAACGTGCAGGTGATGTCCTTGAGCGAAAGTGCTGGCGTCACGGATGCATCGGGCGCCACTGAGGCTGGTACGGCGTGCGCGAGCGAGGCCGGCACGCCGGGTGCCGCAGGGGACGCTAGCCCTTCGGATATTTCGCGTTGGCTTTCTTGACGAAGTCGTTTGTGTAGACCGACTTCAGGTCGATCTTGGCGTTCAGCATCGCCGGATCGACGCTTTGCAGGGCGCGCAGCGCCGTCGCCGGGCCGGCTTCCGGGATCATGCCGTCCGGCGACAGCGCCGGTTTCGCCTTGAGGAAGGCGTCGATGTAGACGGCGCGATCACCCAGAAGATAAGCCTCCGGCACGGCCTTCACGATGTCGGACGGCCCGGCCTGCTGTATCCACTTGTTGGCGCGCACGATGGCATTGGTCAGCGCCTGCACCGTGTTGGGATTCTTGTCGATGAAGGCCACCGGGGCATAGAGCGTCGCTGCCGGCATCGGCCCGCCGAAGACCTTGTCCGCCTCGGCCACGTCGCGCGTATCGGAAACGATCTTGATATCGTTGTTGCGCGCGAGGATCGTCATCACCGGATCAAGATTGGAGATGGCATCGATCTGGCCGGAACGCAACGCCGCCACGGCGCCCTGCGACGCACCGACGCCGACGAACGAGACATCGGCCGGCTTCAGGCCGTTCTTGGCCAGCACGAAGTTGGCCATGATGTTGGTCGACGAACCCGGCGCCGTGACACCGATCTTCTTGCCTTTGAGGTCGGCGACCGCCTTGTAGTTCGGCATCGTCTTGTTGCTGACCGCGAGCACGATCTGCGGTGCCCGCCCCTGCAGCACGAAGGCACGCATCGGCTGGCCCTTGGCCTGCATGTTGATGTTGTGTTCGAACGCGCCGGACACCACGTCCGCGCTGCCACCGACGACCGCTTGCAATGCACGCGCACCGCCGGCGAAGTCGACGATCTCGACCTCGAGCCCTTCGTCCTTGAAAAAGCCCTTCTGCTCGGCCACGGTCAGTGGCAGGTAATAAAGCAGGTTCTTGCCGCCGACGGCGATGGTGACCTTCTTCTTTTCGAGGGCCTGTGCCGAGACCAGCGCGGGAACGAAAACGGTGGCAGCCGCGGCGATGAGCACCGCACGCCGGGTGGCGCGAGCAAGCATTCGAGTCTCCTTGTGGATTCTTCCGGCGATCGTGGGTCGTGCCGCCGCTCGCCGGATCTTAAATCACACCCTGCTCGCGAAGGGCCGTGATGGCAGCGGCATCGTGGCCCAGCCGCCTCAGGACTTCCTCGGTATGTTCCCCTAGCCGGGGACCCAGCCAGGCCGTGCCCCCAGGCGTTGCAGACAGCTTGGGCACGACAGCCGGCACCTTCAGCGGCGTGCCATCGGGCAACTGCTGCGACTCGATCATTCCGCGCGCCGCGAACTGGGGATCGTCGAACATGTCGGCCACGCTGTAGATGCGAGAGACCGGAACGTCGGCGGCCTGCAGGATCTGCAACGCCTCTGCGATGGTCCGGCCACTGCACCACTGCTGAATCGCACGGTCGATCTCCTCGGTGCGCTTGACGCGGCCGTCGTTCCGGGCAAGCGTGGGATCTTCTGCCAGGTCCGGGCGATCGATCGCGTTCATCAGCCGCTTGAAAATGGCATCGCCGTTGCCCGCAACCACCAATGCGGCGCCGTCGCCGCAGGTGTAGGTGTTCGACGGCACGATGCCGGGCAGCGCGCCTCCGGTGCGCTCGCGCACTGCCCCATAGCGATCGAACTCCGGCACCGTGCTCTCCATCATGTTGAACACCGCCTCGTAGAGCGCCACATCGATGAACTGTCCCTCGCCGCGGCCGCGGCCCCCAGTGGCGTCACGGTGGCGCAGTGCCATCAGCGCCCCGATGACGCCGTGCAGCGCCGCAATCGAGTCGCCGATCGATATCCCGATGCGCACCGGAGGCCGGTCCGGATGCCCGGAGACGTACCGGATTCCGCCCATCGATTCGCCGATCGCGCCGAATCCTGGCCGGTCCCGCATCGGTCCGGTCTGGCCATACCCCGAGATGCGCACCATGACGGTCGCGGGATTCACGGCTCGCAACTGCTCGTAGCCCAGCCCCCACTTCTCCAGCACCCCGGGCCGGTAGTTCTCGATGACGACGTCAGCTTCCAGCGCCAGTGTCCGCGCGATGGCCTGCGCGCGCGCGTCCTTGAGATTGAGCGCGATCGACTTCTTGTTGCGTGCCTGCACATACCACCAGAGCGACGTGCCCTCATGCAGATAACGCCAGTTACGGATCGGGTCGCCCGTGGCCGGATCCTCGACCTTGATGACCTCGGCACCGAACTCCGCGAACATGCGCGCCGCGAACGGCCCGGCGATCAAGGTGCCGAGCTCGAGCACCTTCAGCCCGGCAAGCGGGCCGGGCATCGCTCAGGCTCCCAGCACGAAGATCGTCAGGCAGGCGACGAGACCGACCATCCACACCAGTGAACGCGCGGCCTGCCAGTCGGCGAGATAACACACGAAGTAGCCGACGCGCGCGGCGATGAAGATGATGGCGACGATGTCGACGCGTTCCTGCGGCGCCTGCGTCAGATGCGCGACGATGACCGCCGCCGCAAAGAACGGAAACGCCTCGAAGCCGTTCTTCTGCGCGTTGTCGGCTCGCCGGCTGAGACCCGTCTGGCGGTCCAGCCAGGCCCGCGGATCGCGGTTGTTGTAGCGCTCACCGCTCGCCTTTGCGACGACAGTCCCCAGGTAAGGCAGCAGTGCCGCCAGCAGCACGCACCAGAATGCAATCGTCATCGCAGTCGCCTCGCGGTAGGAGTCAGTATCAGGCCCGGCTCATCACGACGCGCGGCGGTCCAGCATGGCCTGCGCGATCGTGTTGACGTCCGTGTATTCAAGCTCGGCACCGGCCGGAACGCCACGCGCCAGGCGCGTGATCTTCAGATCCGGATTGCGGGCGCGCAGCAGCTCGCCGATGTAGTGTGCCGTCGCGTCGCCCTCGGGCGTAAACGAAGTCGCAACGATGACTTCGCGCACGATGCCATCGATGGCACGCGCCAGCAGTCGCTCCATCTGGATCTCGCGCGGCCCGATGCCGTCGAGCGGCGACAGGCGCCCGAGCAGGACGAAGTAAAGCCCGGAGTAAGCCATCGACTGCTCGATCATCAACTGGTCGGCCGGCGACTCCACGACGCACAGCATGTGCGGGTCGCGCTTCGCACTGGCGCAGGTCGCGCAGACTTCGAGTTCGGTGAGCGTATTGCAGCGCGCGCAGTGACGGATCGCCTGCACCGAGGCGAGCAGCGCCTCGCCCAGCTTCACGGCCACGTCACGGTCGTGTTGCAGCAGGTGGAATGCGATGCGCTGCGCCGAGCGCGGCCCGATGCCGGGGAGCTGCTTCAGGGAATCAACCAGCCGATCGAGCGTCGGGCCAAGCTTCATGCTTCGATGCGATTTCGCGGGACGCCGCGTCGGGCCGGCACTTGAATTCGGGCCGGGCGCCCGGCCGCCCGAAGCCCGGCCCGCTGATCAATCGCCTGAGGTGCACGTGCGGCGGCTCTGCCGCCGCGTACACCAAAGGCGCCCATCAAAACGGAAGTTTCATGCCGGGCGGCAGCGGCATACCGGCGGTAATCGCCGACATCTTCTCTTGCGATACCGCCTCGGCTCGGCGCACCGCGTCGTTGAAGGCCGCCGCGACGAGGTCCTCCAGCATGTCCTTGTCGTCGCCCACCAGGCTCGGATCGATCGCGACGCGCCGTACATCGTGCTTGCAGGTCATGACGATCTTGACCATGCCGGCGCCGGACTGACCCTCGACCTCGGTGTTGGCGAGTTCTTCCTGCAGGCGCTTGACGCCTTCCTGCATCTTCTGCGCCTGTTGCATCAAGCCGGCCAGTTGCCCCTTCATCATCGCTTTGTTCCCGTGTCGGTGCCATCGCGCGGCCGGATCGATGCGGGATCGACCGATGCGCCGAAGTTGTCGATCAATTCTCGCACGAAGGGATCGCCATAGATCGCCTCCTCGGCCTGGCGCTGCCGCTCAGCACTTGCCTGCGCCGCAATACCTGCCGCGGTCGGGCCCGTCGTGTTGCCGACCTCCGCCGTGACACGGACCGCTCGTCCAAGCGTCACCGCGAGCGCGGCCTTCAGCTTCTCAACGGTGCCGGCTTCGATCAGCGTCTTCAGAGGTGCGCGTAGTCGGAAGTGATCACCCTCCGCCGCGACCAGCTCACTGCGCTGCGCAAGTTCCTTTACCAAGCCCGCCACCTTCAGCCGCGCCACCAGCGCCGGCCAGTCACCGTCGAAGGCCACCGCCGGCGCCGCAGCGTCGGAGGCGGGCTGGGCCGCCCGTGGAGCAGCGGGTGCCGCGGCGGCGAGCGCCGGAGCCGCGCTGCGCGACGGCGTCGGAACCGTCGCGCGCGGAGGAGCGGCAGCCGTCAGTGACGCCGCGCGCGGAGCCGGCGCGGCAGTCGCGGCATGCGGCGCGAACGCGATCATGCGCAGCAGCGTCATCGTGAATCCGGCGTATTCGTCGGGCGCCAGGTGCAGGTCGTTACGTCCGTGCAGGGCGATCTGGTAGTAGAGCTGCACTTCGTCCGGTGCGATCGCGCCGGCCAGGCGCTTCACCTCGGCCGCATCGACGTCGTCCTCATCGATGGCCGACACCTGCTGGGCGAGCGCGATCCGGTGCAGCAGGCTCGCCAGGTCGCGCAGAGCCTGTGCGAACGACAGGCTGTGTCCGTTCATCTCGTCGGCCAGGGCCAGGGCGCGCGCCGCGTCGCGGCTGACCACCGCGTCCAGCACGCGCACCAGGGTGGTCTCGTCGATGGCGCCCAGCATGCCGCGCACCGCCTCGAGCGAGACCTTGCCGGCCGAGTAGGCAATCGCCTGGTCGAGCAGCGAGAGGCCATCACGCATGCTGCCGCGCGCGGCGTGCGCCAGCATGCGCAACGCCGCATCCTCGGCCGCAATGCCTTCCTGCGCCAGGATTTCGCGCATGCGGTCGGCGATCCCGGCCGGCGTCATCTGCTTCAGGTTGAATTGCAGGCAGCGCGACAACACCGTGACCGGCACCTTCTGCGGATCGGTCGTGGCGAGGATGAACTTCACGTACTCCGGCGGCTCCTCCAGCGTCTTCAGCATTGCGTTGAACGCGTGCGCGGAGAGCTGGTGCACCTCGTCGATCATGTAGACCTTGAAGCGCGCCGCGCTTGGGGCATACATGGCGCGTTCGAGCAGCTGGACCATCTCGTCGACACCACGATTGCTGGCCGCGTCCATCTCGATGTAGTCGACGAAGCGCCCGGCGTCGATTGCCTTGCAGGGCTCACAGACGCCGCAGGGAGTAGCGGTGATGCCGCCCTGGCCGTCAGGCCCGGTGCAGTTCAGCGCCTTGGCAAGAATGCGCGACAGCGTCGTCTTGCCGACTCCGCGTGTCCCGGTGAACAGGTACGCATGGTGCAGCCGATTGGCACTCAGCGCATGGGTGAGCGCACGCACGACGTGCTCCTGACCGACGAGCGTCGAGAAATCACGCGGCCGCCATTTGCGGGCCAGAACCTGGTACGACATGCGCTGATTCTACGAGGAAGCCGCGTCGCCCTCGGCAAGGCGCGCGAGTGCGTCGCCCGTCATGCGGCAGATTCGCCAGTCCGAAAGCAAGTCGGCGCCGATCGATTTGTAGAAGTCAATGGCCGGCGTGTTCCAGTCCAGCACCGACCATTCGTAGCGCCCGCATCCGCGCTGCACGGCCAGTTGCGCCCCGTGCCGGATCAGCGCCTTGCCAATGCCTCGCCCGCGCGCATCAGGCACGACAAAGAGATCCTCGAGGTACAGCCCGCGCCGGGTGAGGAACGTCGAGAAGTTGTGGAAAAACAGCGCAAAACCTAGCGCCCGTTCACCTTCCCACGCCAGCACCGACTCGATGACCGGCCGCGCGCCGAACAGCTCCTCATGAAGCTGCTCTTCCGTGCCGACGACCAGGTGCGTGAGCTTCTCGTACTCCGCCAGCGCGCGGATCAACGCCACGATCTGCGGCACATCCTGCGGTCGCGCAGACTCGATGCGGAAACTCACTCGCGACGCTCTCTAACTTGAGGGGGAGGTCCAGGAGGGGCATAGCCCCTCTTGCAGCTTCAAGTGAGCCAACGGCTCGCCTCACTCGCCCATTGGGCGAGTGAGGCGAGCCTTGTCCTCGGCACTGAAGGGAATCCGCTGTGGCTGCTTCGTTCCCGACCTGACCAGGTTCACGGCACCTTCATGCGAGGGGGCCCGCCGAGACGAATGGTATCAGCGCACGCGTCGAACCCGGGTGTTTGTCCTACTTCACCGCAAAGCAGTAGAAGGCACCCTCGCCGCCTGTGATGTTCAGCTTTTCGATGTTGCACCCGATTGTGGGATGCGAGGAGTTCCAGGAAGTCGCCCAGGTCGAGGTCATCATCGGACCCGCACGATCGTGATGGCCGACCATGGCCGAGCCATCCGGCCCGCCTTTGGTCCAGTTGCCGCACGTCATGTCGGGAAAAGGCGTTCCAGGAAATGCAGTGCCGTCGGTGCGTGAGCCGGTCAGAATGTCATGCCGGTTGGGCTTGTCCACGGTGCCATTGACGACCTGTCCGCGCTCAGTCAGGGCCGTCTGCTTGGTCAGGTTGCTGGACGGTGAATGCAGGTCGTCGACACTCGTCGCGACCGTCACGCCCATGACGTTCTGCCAGGGACCCGTGCCGATCCGGTCGCGCGCATTGACGAAGTTCGTATCGCGCAGGCCGGGAGCCTGGGTGCTCAGGTAGGCACGCCAAGTACGGTCCGGCGCACCGGCGGCCTTGGCGAGCTTCGCGCAATGCTGGTCGGCGCCTTCAAGTCCGCCAAGATCAGCGCCCTTGCCCGGTCCGACGCTGGTGACGAAGAACGTCATGTCCTTCGGGTTGGGTTGCGGCGGTGTGCTGGCGCAACTCCCCACGACCATCGCGACCGCGGCAAGTCCTGTTGTCCGTATCAATGTCTGCATCGTGTTCTCCGTTGGATTTCAGTATGAAATTCGCATTCTGTTCGCCAGTAGCATGCGCGCAATGCCAGGACGGACCGGTCGCAGTCATTCTTCCGGCATCCCGCGAATTCGTCAACGAACCTCGCTGCGCCCGCTCTCAGCCGACGACCTCGGCGAACTCCCCTGCGGCAGTGATCAGTCCGATGCGCACAGGCTTGTCGCTGCGTATCGTCTGCAAGACCTGGGCATAGCGCTTCACTTGGGCTTCATACGGCGGTCGCTCTTCTTCGGAGACACGCCACTTGAAGTCAATGATCCACAGGGCCTCCTCATGCTCGACGAGACGGTCGACACGCAGGACATCGCCATTGGCAGCCACGAGTTCGAGCTCTGCCTCCGCCGTCGCGCCGAAAAATTGCGGCCATTGACGCCGGACGCGCCGCGCGGCCGCAACGGCGCTTTCGGCCTGCGCCGGCGTCAGCGCATGGGCACGAACCACGGCGTCGATCGACGCCGCCTCGCCCAGTTCGAGGAATGCATGCCAGGCGCGGCCGAGGCGCATCGCTTCGCTATCGAGCCTGGCGTCGATGCGCTGGCCGGTGGGCAGCGGCTCGGGCAGGAAGTCCAGCACCCAGCGATCGTTCGACGCTGCCTCGATGCGTTGCGCGGGCGCCGCACCGGCCGACAGCGCCTCCGCCGCCTGCAATCGCACATACCAGGTGCCGTCCAGCGTTCCGCGCGCCGGCGCGGTGCCCGACACGATGAGTACCTGGCGCGCGCGCGTGGCAGCGACGTACAGCAGATTCCAGTCTTCCTGCGCCCGCTGCGAGTCTTCTTCGGCGAACCAGCTGGCGCGCGCCGGGTCCGGGGCGGCTGCCTCGCCGCGCGCCACGAGCGAAAAGTGAGTCGGCGCCGGCGCCTCCGGCGGCCAGACGACGAGCACGCTCTCACCATCAGGCGCGTTGCGTGAATGAGCGTCGGCCAGCACGACGATCTCGGCCTCCAGCCCCTTGGCCCCATGGATGGTCATCACGCGCAGCGCATCGCCGGCCGCCGCCAGCCCCTCGTCCGGCGCTTCGTCACTGCCGTGACGTTTCAGGTTCGCCAGTTCGTCGACGAAGCGGGGCAGGCTCGGGTAGCGACCGGCATCGATGGCAAGTGCAAGCTCGATGAAGGCATCGAGATTGGCCTGGATCTGCGCATGCAGGGCCGCCGGGGCGACGGCGGCGTAGCGGCGGCGTACGTCACCTTCGTGATAGATGCGGTCGAGCAGGTCGTGCACCGGCAACACTCCCGCCAGGTCGAGCCACCATTGCAGCAACTGGCGCGCGCGCAGCAGCGCAGGCGATGCGTCGGTCTCCAGTCCCTGCAGACGCTCCCACCAGCTTGCCTCCGGCGCCGACGCGAGGCGCATCAGGTCGTCGTCGCTGCAACCGAACACCGGCGAGCGCAGTGCGTGGGCCAGGCGAAGGTCGGCGTACGGCGAGGTCAGGAAGTCGAGCAGCGCGATCAGGTCTTCGGCCTCCAGCGTGGTCAGCAAGCCCCCGCGCCGGTCGCTGACAAAGGGCAATCCGGCATCCCGCAGCGCGCGCTCATAGGCCTCCAGGTGCGTGCGCCGGCGCACCAGCACAAGCACATCCGACCAGCGCGCGGCGCGCTCCGTGCCGTCGTCCCGCACAACGCGCGTCTCGCCGACCCAGTGTGCAATCTCGTTGGCCAGCACCCTGCCCTCGCGATAGCGCGCCTCGTGGTCCGCTTCGCCGCGGCGAACCGTCAGAACGTCTCGCAACGACGCCGGTTCGGCCGCTTCCGCCGCAGGCTGCGGCTCGATCAGCGGCAGCAGCACGAAGGCGCCCTCGCGCTGCGAGCGCGTGCGCTGTTCCTGGTACAGCGGATTGCCGCCCGGCATCGTCGCGTTGAGCACGTCGATGATCGAACGCGCGTTGCGCCGGGTGACGTTGGTCCGCAACTGCGTCGCAGCGAAGTCGCGTCGAAGCAACTCCCGCGCTGCGTCGAACACGCGCGGTTCGGCGCGCCGGAAGCGATAGATCGACTGCTTCGGATCGCCGACGATGAAGACACGCGGCCGATCGTCGCCCGCCGTCGCCTCGTCGTCATCAAGCCCGCCGTACCCGCCAAGCCAAGCCTGCAGTACCTGCCATTGCAGGGGATTGGTGTCCTGGAACTCGTCGAGCAGGACCTGGCGATAGCGCGCATCGAGCCGGACCTGCATGTAGGCCGCGTTGTCGGCGTCGGCCAGCAGCCGGTGCGCGTGCCACTCGAGGTCCGTGAAGTCGAGCGCCTGTTGCTGCCCCTTCAGCCGTTGATACGCGGCGACCAGCAGGCGGCCACAGACCAGGCCAGCCTCGTTGAGCCGCAGTGCGCGCCAGGTGCGGCGCTGCTCGATGAGATCGAGCAGGCGTTCGGTAACACAGGCGTGGGCCTCCGCATAGCGCGCGGCAGAGACGACGTCCAGCTTGCGCGCAATCCTTGCCGGCAGCAGCAGGTCCCGCCGAGTGAGTTCCTTGGTCAGCACGATATGACACGCCGCCAGGAAATCGCGGCCCGGTCGCGCATCGGGCGATTGCAGCCAGCATTGCGCACGGTCGATCGCCTCCTGGATCCGGACGCCCGGCGCGGCGATGTTGCGCCAGAGATCCGCCAGTTGCTTCATCGCGTCGACGATTTCCGGTGCCCGCACGCGAAGCACCGGGTCAGCATCGCCCGCAACGCGCAGGGGCGCGAGTGCACGGTGGAAGGCCGCTTCTTCGTCGCCCGCCGCAAAGCTCCACCACTCGGCGCGCTTGTGCAGGAACTGCAGCAGCAGCTTCCGCGCGGGCCAATCGCCCAGTTCATCGACCAGCCACTCCCACTGCGTGCGAGCTTCCGCATGTTCGTCGCGGATGAGCATCGCGGTGAAGTGCAGCCACGCGTCATCGCGCACGCGCTCGGAGCTTTCCAGCAGTGCCGGCGCAAACGGCACTCCTGCTCCCAGCGGGGCGCGCGCAATCAGTTGCCAGAACCACCCGTGGAAGGTCTCGATCGTCACCGGCACGCGCGCCGTGGCAACACGCTCATAGAGCGTCCTGGCGAGCCCCACGGCCGAGCGCGCAGCGGCCGCATCCAGCCCGCGTGCCTTCAGGAAGGCAAGGATCGCGTCGTTGTCGCCCTGCGCAAGTTCCTGCAGCGCGTCGAGCAGTCGCGCGCGCACTTCCTGCGCCGCGCGGCGCGTGAACGTGATCGCGAGAATTTCGCCGGGCTCCACCCCGTCGAGCAGCGCCCGGATGATCCTGGCCACCAGCAGCCAGGTCTTGCCACTGCCCGCGCAGGCTTCGACGACGACGCTCGCCCGGGGGTCACAGGCGCGGCGCGTGAATTCCTCTTCGCGGATGGCCATTTCGTCGGCTCGGTAGTCGCTCATCCGGCGACCTCCGTGTCGTGCTGCCCAGTAGTCGCGCCGGCACAGGCCTCTCATCTCGCAATATTCGCAAACGTTCGGTGCGCCGAGCGCTGGCAACGGCGCGCCGTGGACGATACGCCGCAGGTCCGACTGAAGCCGGGAACCGACCTCTTCTACCAGGGTCTCGTACGGCTGCGGCGGTGCCACCGTCTGCACCCCGCTCGCCCCTTCACGGCCTCGATCGAAGGCAACATAGGCGGCCGCGATCTGGCCAGGCGCGAGCGCCGAGTTCCGCAACAGCAACCCGTAGAACGGCAGCTGGATGTCTTCGCCGGGAACCTTCAGTCCACGCTTCAGTTCCTCGGCATTGCGTGCCTTGTAGTCGAGAACCGTCAATGCGCCGTCGGATCTGCGGTCGATGCGGTCCAGCCGGCCCGTCAGCTCAACGGCGCGCCCGTCGCCGATGTCCAGCGGGCGCGTCAGCGACTGCTCGGCCGCTGCCCAGCGCCAGCCCCCGTTGCTCTGTTGCTGTGCCCACGTGATGTAGTCGTCGATGAGGCTCACGAAGCGGCGCTCGTACGCGAGCAGACCGGGCATGCGCTCCCGATCCCGCGCAAAGACTGCCGTTGCATGCCGCACCAGGCTAAGCCGTAGGCGGTCAGGCTCGATGGCTCCGAGGTCGGACGTGCCCCATTCCAAGTGGAATCTTTGCAGCACCTCGTGCAGGGCCTCACCGAACTCGCGCTTGCCCGGCGCCTCGAGCACGTCTTCCGGGGGCTCCAGCCGCAGCAGCCGCCGCGCATAGAACTGGTACGGACAATTGACCAGGCTCTGCGCGTGACTGGCCGACAGTCGCGCCGGCAGCAGCGACGCGGCGCGCGGCGCCGGACACGCGAGCGCGACCGGATCGACCTCGAATGCATCCCGCTCGGAGCGCCGCGCGAGGCCATCACCCGTCGCCCGCGCGGCGACGAAGCGCAGTCGCTCCAATAGTGGCGAAAGCGCGTTCGGTTCATCACCACGCCGACGGCGCCAGGTGGCGACGACGTGCGGCGTCGTCGCCAGCAACATCGCCAGTTGCGCCGCCTGCTCCCTCAGTGCGGCATCGGCGGTGGTGAGCCGCAGTTCCGCTCGAACGTCGTTGGAAAAGAAGAGCAACTCGCCCGGAGCCGTCGGCAGATGCTCTTCGTCGGCACCGATCAGCACGGCAGCATCGAACGTGCGCAGCGCCGTGGCGGCCAGCGACACCATCGTCACCGGCGAGTCGACCTCGCGATCCACGTAGGCGACCTCCTCGAACCGCGCAGCGAGCAAGGCTCGGAATTCCTCGACGCGAGCGCGGCCTCCCGCAGCATCCAGCTCCAGCGCAAGCCCATCGACCTCGCGCAGCACATCCCGGCCCACCGGATCGCCGAGGAGCGCGGCACGCATGCCAAGTGCGTCCAGAGCCGCCTGCAGCGCCCGGGTGTGTGCCGCCAGCGTCGGAGCGGTGCGGCGCATCGCCCTGGCCTGCTCTTCGAGCAACCCTAGGACTTCCCGCGCGCCGGCAGCAGGCGGTGAAGGTCCGTCGCGTTCCAGTTCAACCAGCGCCAACCGCATTGCGCGAGCGCCCTGCAGTGCCCCGCTGGCACGGATGGCGCGCTCGAACGCCTGAATCTCCTGAGCCTTGTTCGTGCGGCCCGACAGCGTGAAGCTCGACTTCAGCCAGTCCAGCAGGTCGCGCCAGTAAAAGTCGTCCGCGACGAGGTCATACCAGCGCATCACCGCGGCTGCCGCGCTCGTCGTCGATAGCCGCCATCCGGTCTCGTCGCGCACGCTGACCTGGGCGCGCTCGAGCAGCGCGCGGACCCGCCGCGCAGTCAACCGGTCAAGCGCCACAAGAGCGATCGACCCGAAGCCCTGGCGCCGCCAGGCAAGTACCTGCCGCGCCACGGCAGTGGCCTCGTCCTCGAGTGAATCGGCATCAACGATGGCCAGCGGTTGGCGCTGTGCGTCTTCGCGGCCGCGCATGGCGTCAGCGCGGCGTGCAATCGGAACGGCAATATCGGATCCCGCAAGTTCCGGCCACGCGGCTTTCAGCAGCGGTTGCTCGTTAAGCGCGGCCACAAGGTCAGGAACGAGCAAGAGCACCGGCGCGCGGTCGGCCCACTGCTCGATGAAAGCCCGCTCCCACGCCGCGAGTCCATCGTCCGCTGAATCGGTCACGGCGACGCGTGACAGGTAGACCAGCGGCGCGCTGGCCTGCGCCGAGCGCGCGGCGAGTTCGCGCCAGGCGCCGGCAGCGCCATCCTCGGCGCTCCGACGCGCCCGCCAGAGCTGCAGCACGAGTTGCGCCTGCGGCCGCAGCGCCATTGCCGCGCGGCGGCGGAAGTGTCGGGCCAGGCTCGTTGCCAGGCGCCCTTCGAACGCCTCGTGGCCATCGACCGCGGCCCACGTAAGCTCGTCACTGAGTCGGGCCACGTCGCGCGCCAGTGACCACAGCGTGGCGGGCTGGTCGCCAAACGCCTCGCGCGCCCAGGCATTTCCACGCAGGGCGGCATAGAGTTCGACGCGAGCCGCAGTCCCGGCATCCAGCGGCCGCCCCAGCCAGGCCGCCAGCGGTGCGATGCGTGGGGGAGCAAAGGCCGCGCCTCCAAGTGCGTCGCGCAGCGCCGCGCGCGCCTGCACCGCATGCGCGCCGCTGGGTACCAGCCACTGGATGCCATGAAGGCGTCGCTCCGGCGCTCCGCATCGCGCCGCGAAGGCACGCACGGCCAGGCCGGCTTCCGTCCAGAAACGAGCATCGGCGGGTAGCCGCTGGCGTTCGAGCGTCATCAACCGATTGTTTGACATCCTCCCCGTCCTAACGGGCGGAGATTCCCTCTCCAGGCGCTCGATGTCCCGAGCGGGCGAGCAGGTTCAACGCAGCGTTCACATCACGATCATGGTCGCAACCGCAAGCACTGCATACCCACCGCCTCATTCCAAGGTCTGCGATACCTCTCGGCCGCTCCGGCGGCAGGCTGCCGCACGAAGAACAGACTTGGGAGCTAAACGACTCGTTCACTTCCTCGTAGGTCGCGCCATGCCTCATGGCCTTGTACGCAAGCATGTGTCGGAAGGACGACCAACCGGCATCCAGGACGGACTTCGCCATGTTGGTCCTGGCGAGCCGAGCGGAGGACACATTGCCCACCGCGATGTAATCGAAGCGACGCACGATGCCAAGCGCCGTCTTGTGCAGAAAGTCCCGCCGCGCGTTAGCAATGCGGGCGTGGATGCGTGTGGTCTGCCTCTTCTTGCGCGCGCGCTGGGCTTTCGCGAGCTTGGGCTCCCGCTTGCGCTGGTGTCGGGGGTTGGCGATGCTTTCGCCCGTGGACAGGGTGGCGAAGTCGTTCAGACCGAGGTCGATGCCCACGCCGCGCACCGGCTCGCGGGCCGCCACGTCAGCCACCTCAATGCAGACATTCAGGAACCAGTGGCCTCGCGCATCCTGCGCGAAGTTCGTGCCGTCCTTGATCCTGGCACCGGCAGGCAGGTCCCGGCTCTTAAAGACCTTGAATTGCCGGCTGTGGAAGCGGAAGCCGTCCGGCGTTTCCTCGAGATTGCGCCCCTTCAGGGGAACCCAGCCGAGCGACTTGCGACCACGGTAGCGCAGGAAGGGACGCCGCTTCTGGGACCGCGACGTGGCGTACTGCTCACACACCGCGTTGACGGTGCCGGAATGGAGGCGCAGGTCCTTGCCGGCGCCGGACGTGAGCCGGTTCAGGTCAAAGCCCGTCAGCCACTTGCGACCAAAGCGCAGCGCATCCTTCTGGCGATCGTTACAGTAATTCCAGACGAAATTGACTGCACGTGCCTGTTGGCTCAACAGTCCGTTTAGCGACTTCACGCGATAGCGGTACACGAGGACCATACTGTAAAGACTAACAGTAATGAGCCGCTACTCGCAACAGCAGAACGCTTGGCGTTCGCCGTCTTCCTCGCCGCTGTCGAGGAGGGGGTGTCAGCTGGTTTGTATGAATTTGGCCCGGCAAGTCGAAACCGCACGCACAACCCGGCGGCGGTGTTACCATTCGTTTCGGTTCGA
This sequence comes from uncultured beta proteobacterium, assembly GCA_963702595.1. Classification (GTDB taxonomy): domain Bacteria; phylum Pseudomonadota; class Gammaproteobacteria; order Burkholderiales; family Burkholderiaceae_F; genus JALORV01. The sequence goes on from CAVPDC010000013.1 coordinate 187,114, forward strand.
GCCTGCCATCCCGCCAATCGGGGTTGTGCCCCGGCGCCTATATCTCCACTTCTCCATCCTTGTGCTTGCGCGCTACCTCTGGCGCCAGAAGGACTCAAATGAGCGACATCAAATACATCAGCGACTCCAGCTTCGAGCAGGACGTTCTCAAATCAGACACGCCGGTCCTGGTGGACTACTGGGCCGAATGGTGTGGGCCGTGCCGCATGATTGCGCCGATCCTGGACGAAGTCTCCAAGGAATATGGCGGCAAGATCGCGGTGGCCAAGCTCAATGTCGATGAGAACCAGTCCACGCCCGCCAAGTACGGCATCCGTGGCATCCCGACGCTGATGCTGTTCAAAAATGGCGCTGTCGTCGGCACCAAGGTTGGCGCACTGTCCAAGTCCCAACTCACGGCATTCATCGACAGCAACATCTGATCGTCACCCGGGCCGGCGCTTGCCGGCCCGCCCGCCCCGCGGGCGCCCCGAACAGTCACAAGGCGTCCCACAACTCCTCCGGTTGTCCCCATGCACCTCTCAGAACTCAAAGCCCTGCACGTTTCCCAGTTGCTCGAAATGGCCATCGGCCTCGAAATCGACAACGCCAACCGGTTGCGCAAGCAGGAGCTGATGTTTGCGATCCTGAAGAAGCGCGCCAAGAGCGGCGAGCAGATCTTCGGCGACGGCACGTTGGAAGTCCTCCCCGACGGCTTCGGCTTCCTGCGCTCGCCCGAGACGTCGTACCTCGCGAGCACCGACGACATCTACATCTCGCCATCTCAGATCCGGCGCTTCAACCTGCACACGGGCGACTCGATTGAAGGCGAGGTCCGCACACCGAAGGACGGCGAGCGCTACTTCGCACTGGTCAAGGTGGACAAGGTCAACGGCGTCGCGCCAGAGGCCACCAAGCACCGCATCCTGTTCGAGAACCTGACGCCGCTGTTCCCCAACCAGCCGCTGATCCTCGAGCGCGACATGCGCGGCGAGGAGAACATCACCGGCCGGCTGATCGACATCATTGCGCCGATCGGCAAGGGACAACGCGGCCTGTTGGTCGCGAGCCCTAAAAGCGGCAAGACCGTGCTGATGCAGCACATCGCGCACGCGATCGCGGCCAATCACCCGGACGTGGTGCTGATCGTCCTGTTGATCGACGAGCGGCCGGAGGAAGTGACAGAAATGCAGCGCTCGGTGCGCGGCGAAGTGGTGGCGTCGACCTTTGACGAGCCGGCGACGCGCCATGTGCAGGTGGCAGAGATGGTCATCGAAAAAGCCAAGCGGCTGGCCGAGTCGAAGAAGGACGTCGTCATCCTGCTGGATTCGATCACGCGCCTGGCGCGCGCCTACAACACGGTGGTGCCCGCCTCGGGCAAGGTGCTGACCGGCGGCGTCGACGCCAACGCCCTGCAGCGGCCCAAGCGCTTCTTCGGCGCCGCGCGCAACATCGAGGAAGGCGGCTCGCTCACCATCATTGCGACCGCGCTGATCGATACCGGCTCGCGCATGGACGACGTCATCTACGAGGAATTCAAGGGCACGGGCAACATGGAAATCCACATGGAGCGCCGGCTGGCCGAAAAGCGTGTTTACCCGGCACTGAACGTGAACCGCTCCGGCACGCGCAAGGAAGAACAGCTGCTCAAGCCTGAAGTTCTGCAGAAGGTCTGGATCCTGCGGAAGCTGCTCTACGGCATGGACGAAATCGAGGCGATGGAATTCCTGCTCGACAAGATGAAGGCGACCAAGAACAACGCCGAGTTCTTCGACATGATGCGCCGGGGAGGGTAGCGTTTCGCGCGAAAGTGCAAATCTACTTTCGCGCGATTAACGGAAAAAGATCGGTGGCAAAGCCACACGATCTTTTTGATAACAAGGGCTTGCAAGCGCCAGCGAGGTTGCCCGGGGCGCCGAAATCCCGGATAATCCGCGGTTTCCGAAAAACCGGGACCGTGGTCAAGGCAGACGGGCATTGGCGGACGATCATCCGCGCACGTCACCCCTTGATCGGGCGGCCCACAACGAGGCAGGAAATGAAGCAAGGCATCCACCCCGAATACCGAGAAGTCGTGTTCCAGGACATGCAGAACGACTTCAAATTCATCACACGCTCCACGCTGCAGACGCGCGAGACGATCGAGTTCGAAGGCAAGACCTACCCGCTCTTCAAGCTCGACACGTCCTCGGAGTCGCATCCTTTTTACACCGGGGCGCAGACACGTATCGTCGAGACCGGGCGTGTGGAGAAGTTCCGCCAGAAGTTCGCCGCCAAGTCCGAGGCCGTCAATGCCGCGGCGGCCCAGGTGACCGCTGCCAAGGCGCGCCGCAAGTAACGTGACCGCCGGGCTCTGGACGCAAGAGGCAGCTTCGGCTGCCTTTTTTGTTGCGGCACCCCGGCGTCGCCAGCACAAATGAGCTTCGAGCAGCGCCTCTCCCCATCCCGTGTCACCGCGGCGGCCGCCGCCGAGTTGACCCGCTGGGCGCTGTTCGCCGTCCTGGCGGCTTACATCCTCCCGGGCCTCTGGGGTCGAGAGCCCTGGAGTGCAGAGGACGCCAGTGCGTTCGGCGTCGTCTGGAACATGGCGTCCGGCACAGGGGCAAGCTGGTGGCTGCCTGGCATCGCCGGAGAACTCGTCACTGAGGAGGGTCCCTTGCCGTTCTGGCTCGGCGCCATCTTCGTGAAGCTGCTCGGACCCTGGCTGGGACCGATCACCGCCGCCCGCCTCGTCACTGTCTTCTGGTTTTTCATAGGCACATGGGCGCTGTGGTATGCCACCTACCGGCTGGCCCGCCGTGACGAGGCGCAGCCGGTAGCGCTGGCCTTCGGCGGCGAGGCGACGCCGCGCGACTACGGCCGCATGTTGGCCGATGTCTCGGTGCTCTTCGTGACCGCCACGTTCGGCGTGCTCGTGCGAGTGCACGAAACGGGCGCCGAGCCTGCGCTGCTAGCGCTCGTCTGCATCGCTCTGTTCGGACTGGCGTTCGCGCTCGACGATCCGTGGAAAGGTACAACCGCCGCCGGTGTCGCCATCGGCGCCATCGTGTTGACACGTGGCTGGCTGCCAGCCGGCGTAATGCTGGCGGCAGCCATCGCCTTCACGCTCTCGTTTGGACAGCAGCGCGCGCTGCGTGCGACGCTGATCGCGCTGCTGGCAGCCGGTGTCTTCGCGTTGTGGCCGACTGGGGCCCTTCTGCTCCACCCGGCGGACGCCGAACCGTACTTCGCCGCGTGGTGGGAGTGGAACCGCGCGAGCGTCGGGCTGCCGACGGGTGACAACGTTGTATGGATCCTGCGAAACCTCGGCTGGTACGCCTGGCCGTTGTGGCCGTTTGCGTTCTGGACGATCTACTCGTGGCGACACTTCGTGCGACGCCCGCATATCGCACTGCCGCTGATGGTCCTGATCGCCGGGCTGTCGGCATCGCTGCTGTCCGCTGCACCGAGTGACCGAGAGTTCCTGATCGCCGTGCCGGCGCTCGTGATCCTCGCCTCCTTCGGCGTGTCGTCGCTGAAGCGCTCTGCCGAAGATGCGATCGACTGGTTCTCGCTGGCGCTGTTCACTCTTGCACTCGTTGCTGCCTGGCTGACCTTCGGCGCCTGGATGGCAGGCTCGCTGACCGGCATCGCCGCGCCTTTGCAGAAGCTGGCCCCCGGGTTCGAGCCAACATTCCGGTTCTGGCCACTGTTGCTGGCCGTCGTGGCCACAACCATGTGGTTTGCAATTGTCGTGTGGCGCGTGCGTGTCCGGCCTCCGATGTTGTGGACGGGACCGTTCATAGCGGCCACCGGGCTGTCCGTCGTGTGGGTGGTGGCCATCGCGCTGTATGCGCGCGCCATCGACCACGCACGCACGCAGGCTCCGATCGCCGCGGACCTCGCGGCGCAGATACGGCGCGTCGGAGGTGACACGTGCGTCCAGCCGATCGGGCTGCCGTTGGCGACGCGGGCGATGCTCGGCTACCACGGCAAGATTCGCTTTGAATCGCCCGCCGATGCCGGGTTGTGCCGCGTGGCCCTGCAGCGCGACAGCAAGCGTAACGCCGAGGATGATGCTCCTCCCGCTGGCGCCTGGGACAAGGCCTATGAGTTGACGAGGCGGGCGCGTTACGACGAGACCTTCCGAATCTGGGTGCGTCGCCCGGACTGACGTCCCGGCGCGCACATCCCCATCGACATGGATGCCGGTGCGCGGCTGACCCCGCCGGACGCCTCCCTGCGTGCCTTGCTGCGGCTCGCGTGGCCGCTGTTTATCGCCAACCTGGCCGTGGTCGGCAACGGAACGATCGACGCCATCATGGCCGGCCGACTCTCGCCCGACGACATGGCAGGCGTGGCGGTCGCCTCGAGCATCTACATCACCGTCTACATCGGCTTCATGGCGGTGCTGCAGGCACTCTCGCCGATCGCGGGCCACCACTATGGCGCGCAGCGTTGGCGCGCAATCGGCGACGATCTACAGCAGGCGCTCTGGCTGGCGGGACTGCTGCTTTTCTTCGCCTTGCCCTGCGTCCTGGCGACGGGCTTCTGGACCCGCGCCGCCGGAGTCGAGGGTCGCGTGGCGGAGATCACGTCGACCTATCTGCAGGCCGTCGCGTTCGGGTTGCCCGCCGGACTGGCCACGCGTGTCTTCGTGGCGCTCAATGCGGCGGTGTCACGACCCAAGGTGACGATGGCCGTCAACGTGACGGTGCTGGCACTGAAGGCACCGCTGAATGCGGTGTTCATGTACGGATGGGGCCCCATCGAGGCCATGGGCGGCGCCGGCGCCGGTGTCGCCACGGCCCTGCTGGCCTGGCTCGCGCTGGCGCTCAGCGTGGCGGTCTGGCGCTACGACCGCTACTACGAGCGCTTCCGCAGTGATTCGATCCATGGGCCGCGCTGGACGAGCCAGCGAGAGCTGCTGAAGCTCGGCCTTCCGATCGGCCTGTCGACCTTGTTCGAGGTCACGAGTTTCACTTTCATGGCGGTGCTCATCGCCCGCCTCGGAGCCACCTCGGTGGCTGGACACCAGATCGTCGCCAACCTGGTCGCGATCCTCTTCATGGTGCCGCTTTCGCTCGGCATTGCCACCAGCGTGCTGGTGGCCCAAGCGCTCGGCAGCAACGCGCCAGGCGTGGCGCACAGCGCAGCACGGCGCGGTCTGCGCCTGGCGCTCGGCATCGCACTGATCGTTGCGTTCCTCTTCTGGCTGCTCCGTGGACCAGTGGTGCGCCTGTACACCAGCGACCCGGGCGTCGAAGCGATGGCGCTGTCGCTGATCGGATTCGCCGTGCTGTTCCATGTCTTCGATGCGGTCCAGGGCATGAGCACGTTCATCCTGCGCGGTTACCGACAGACCTTCTGGCCGATGGTCATCTACGGTGTAGCGCTGTGGTGCTTCGGTCTGGGCGGCGGTGCGTGGATCGCGTTCAACGTCACGCCCGTGGGCGCGCCGCGAGGCGCACTGGGGTTCTGGGAGGCGGCCACCACCGCGCTGGCCATCGCTGCCGCAGCGCTCGCATGGCTGGCCCATAACGAAGCGAAGCGCCGCGTCGCCGAGCGCTGAACGCTCGAACCGAGCCTGAGCGAGCCTGTTGGCAGACTGGTCAGTCTCGCCACTGCCGTTCCAGCGCACGCTCGGACACGGCCGATTTCGCCGCCGCCTCCTCGGCCCGCACGCGTGACAGGGCCGAGGCGAGCAGGCCCGATGGCACGGCGATGACGCCAAGACCCATGACGAGCACGATGAAGGTGAAGAGCCTGCCGCCCGGCGTGATGGGATAGATGTCGCCATAGCCGACCGTGGTCAGCGTCGCGACCGCCCACCACAGGCTGTCGAAGACCGACGAGAACTTTTCGGGCTGCGCGTCGTGCTCGAAGTGGTAGATGCCGATGGCCGACAGGTACAGCACGATCAGAGCAATGACACCGAAGAGCACCAGATCATCCCGCGCGATATCGAATGCCCGCCGGAACCGGTGCGTCGCCTGGGTGTATCGAACAAGCTTGAACAGCCGCAACAACCGCAACAGGCGAAACGCCCGAATCGCCTGCAGGTTGAAGGCCACCATCAGATAGAACGGCACGATCGCCAGCAGGTCGATGATCCCGTAGAAAGAGGTCACGTACTTCAGGCGCGGGCGTGCAAGGTACAGACGGATTCCGTACTCGACCGTGTAGACCATCGCGCAGAAGACCTCGAAGCTCCAGAGAGCCTGCCGCCAGAACGGCGACAGCGTGGGCAGCGTCTCGAACGCGAGCGCTAGGAGGTTGGCAACAACCAGCATCTCGATGGGGAACTCCCATCGGCCCAGCGAGACGTGATGCGCGCCGGAATGCGTGCCTGAAGCTGGATCCACCTTCCCCTCCTCGGGACGGCGGAGATTGTCGCCCGATTTCGGGCCGTCGTCGTCGACCCGCAGACGAGAAAAGGGCCGGCGGGAGCCGGCCCTTTGAACTAGCTACGCCACTGGTTCAGCGGCCGATCGCCTGCAGCGCGGCGATGCGCTGTTCGATCGGCGGGTGGCTCGAGAACAGGGCCATCATGCCGCTCCGACCCGAAATACCCATCGCCTGCACGGCCTGCGGCAGTTGACCGGGTTCCATGCCGCCGAGCCGCGCCAGCGCGTTGATCATCGGCCGGTTGGAGCCCATCAGTGCCACAGCGCCCGCGTCGGCGCGGAACTCGCGACGGCGCGAGAACCACGCGACGACGATCGCGGCGAGGAAGCCCAGTGCAATGTCGAGCACGATCGTGGTCACGAAGTAGCCGATTCCCGGCCGGTCGCCCTCATTGCGCAGCAGGACGCGGTCGACGAAGTAGCCGATCACGCGCGACAGGAAGACGACGAAAGTATTCATCACGCCCTGCAGCAGCGTCATCGTCACCATGTCGCCGTTCGCTACGTGCGAAACCTCATGCGCGAGCACGGCTTCGACCTCGTCCTTGCTCATCGACTGCAGCAGGCCGGTCGAGACCGCCACCAGCGCCGAGTTCTTGAACGCACCCGTGGCAAACGCGTTCGGCTCTCCCTCGAATATCGCCACTTCGGGCATGCCGATGCCGGCCTTCTCGGCCTGGCGCCGGACGGCTTCGACGAGCCAGGTCTCCATCGCGTTCGACGGCTGGCGGATGACCTGCGCCCCGGTGCTCCACTTGGCCATCGGCTTGGACATCAGCAGCGAAATGATGGCGCCCGTGAAACCGACCACCAGCGAAAAGATCGCCAGCGCCCCCAGGTTCAGCGTCTGCCCGCCCAGGTTGAAGTTGATGCCGAAGACCGACGACAGGACGGTCAGGAACAGCATCAGCACGACCATGATCGCAAGGTTCGTCAATACGAACAGAGCGATACGTTTCATAGGTTCTCCAAAGGAAATAGTCAGTATCTGACGGCCGCAAGTCTATCCAATCGGCCGCACCAGGCTCCATACGCGTTTGTCCGCAGCGCTACATCGGGAACTCCACGAAATACCCTTTCGTAATCAATGCGTTGGACAGGCCGGTTCGGCAAACGTTCGATAGTTGGAGGCGTCAGCGACGGATCTCAAGCCGTCACGGACCGGATCCGGCGGCTGGCTAGAATGCCCGGCTTGCTCACTCAAAAGCCCGCCGCCCATGTCCCTGCCGCCAGTCGACATTGCCAACACCCGCCCGATTCCACCGCTGCCGCGGCTGATTTTCGCCAGCCGCTGGCTGCAACTGCCGCTCTACGCCGGGCTCATCGTCGCCCAGGTCGTGTACGTCTGGCACTTCTGGGTCGAGCTGGCTCACCTGGTGGAGGCCGCCTTCGGCAGCCAGGCGGCCCTGCAGCTGCTGGTCACCAGCATCGGCTACAAGTCCGATGCCCTGCCGACCGGGCTCAACGAGACGATCATCATGCTGGTCGTGCTGGCGCTGATCGACGTCGTGATGATCTCCAACCTCCTCATCATGGTCATCGTCGGCGGCTACGAGACCTTCGTGTCACGCATGTATCTCGAGAAACACCCGGACCAGCCCGAGTGGCTGTCGCATGTGAACGCAAGTGTGCTCAAGGTCAAGCTGGCCACCGCCATCATCGGGATAAGCTCCATCCACCTGCTCAAGACCTTCATCAACGCCGCGAACTACACGGACAAGGTGCTGATCGCGCAGACGGCGATCCACATCACGTTCCTACTCTCCGCGATGGCGATCGCCGTGACGGACCGCATCATGTTCCCGGGCGAAAAGGCTGCGAAGGTGAAGCACTGATCGACGAGCGCCCCCATCACGGACAAGGATCCCACCATGACGACGATCCGCCAGGCCGACCTGATCGAGAGCATCGCGGCCGCGCTGCAGTACATCAGCTACTACCACCCCGCCGACTACATCCGCAGCCTAGCTCGCGCCTACGAGACCGAGCAGAGCCCGGCCGCCAAGGACGCGATCGCGCAGATCCTGACCAACTCGAAGATGTGCGCCGAAGGCCACCGTCCGATCTGCCAGGACACCGGCATCGTCAACGTGTTCCTCAAGGTCGGCATGGACGTGCGCTGGGACGGTTTCACCGGCTCGCTCGAGGATGCGATCAACGAAGGGGTGCGCCGCGGCTACCTGAATCCTGACAACAAGCTACGCGCATCGGTCGTCGATCCGCCGGAGTTCGGCCGCAAGAACACCAAGGACAACACGCCGGCCGTGGTCAACGTGCAGATCGTGCCGGGCAACAAGGTCGACGTCATGGTGGCGGCGAAGGGCGGCGGTTCGGAGAACAAGAGCAAATTCGTCATGCTCAACCCCTCGGACTCGATCGTCGACTGGGTGCTGAAGACGGTGCCAACGATGGGCGCTGGCTGGTGTCCGCCCGGACTGCTGGGCATCGGCATCGGCGGCACCGCGGAAAAGGCGATGACAATGGCAAAGGAAGTGTTGATGGACGACATCGACATGACCGAGCTCATCGCACGCGGCCCCAAGACCGACGCCGAGAAGCTGCGCGTCGAGCTGTACGAGAAAGTCAACGCCCTCGGCATCGGCGCGCAGGGACTCGGCGGGCTTGACCACGGTGCTCGACGTCAAGATCAAGATGTTTCCCACCCATGCGGCGAGCAAGCCGGTGGCGATGATCCCGAACTGCGCAGCGACGCGCCATGCGCACTTCGTGCTCGACGGCTCGGGGCCCGCGTATCTCGACCCGCCATCGCTCGACACCTGGCCCAACGTCAACTGGCAGCCGGACGTGAAGAAGAGCCAGCGCGTCGATCTCGACAAGCTGACCCGGGAAGAAGTTGCCGCGTGGAAACCGGGCCAGACGCTGCTGCTCAACGGCAGGATGCTGACCGGCCGCGATGCCGCCCACAAGCGCATCCAGGACATGCTCGCCAAAGGCGAGAAGCTGCCGGTGGACTTCACCAACCGCGTCATTTACTACGTCGGGCCGGTCGATCCGGTGCGCGACGAAGTCATGGGCCCGGCGGGTCCCACGACGGCGACGCGCATGGACAAGTTCACCGAGATGATGCTGGCGCAGACCGGGCTGATCGCGATGATCGGCAAGTCCGAGCGCGGCCCTGTGGCCATCGAGGCGATCAGGAAGCACAAGAGCGCCTACCTGATGGCCGTCGGCGGCGCGGCGTACCTCGTGGCCAAGGCGATCAAGTCGGCCAAGGTGCTGGGTTTTGCCGACCTCGGCATGGAAGCGATCTACGAGTTCGAGGTCAGGGACATGCCCGTCACGGTCGCTGTCAGCGCGGACGGTGTCTCGGTCCACGAGACCGGCCCGCGGGAATGGCAGGCAAAGATCGGCAAGATCCCGGTCGCGGCCGCCTGATCTCGCGATCGATCCGTGGGGAGACGATCACCGTCGCCGCGTGCATGGGGTGACGAAGCCGTCCGCCGCATCGAGGCGGACTACACGCGGTCGGCGGACACGCATCTGCTGCGCGTCGATGTGCCCGGCGTCCCTCATTGCCCGCTGTACCTGAAGGACGAGTCGGTGCACCCGACCGGCAGCCTGAAACATCGGTTGGCGCGGTCGCTGTTTCTCTATGGCCTGTGCAACGGGCTGATCGGCCCGCGCACGACGGTCGTCGAGGCCTCATCGGGGTCGACGGCGGTGTCCGAGGCCTATTTCGCGCGGCTGATCGGCGTGCCCTTCGTGGCCGTGATGCCGAGGACCACCTCGCGCGAAAAGATTGCACTGATCGAATTTCACGGTGGGCGCTGTCACCTCGTCGACGAGCCGGCCGCGGTCTACGAGGAAGCCGCGTCGCTCGCGAGGCGCACCGGCGGCCACTACATGGATCAGTTCACGTATGCCGAGCGCGCGACCGACTGGCGCGGCAACAACAACATCGCCGAGTCGATCTTCCAGCAAATGAAGGACGAGCCGTTTCCGATACCGGCATGGATCGTCATCGGTGCAGGCACCGGCGGCACCAGCGCCACGATCGGGCGGTACGTGCGCTTCCGGCGCTGTTCCACGAAGATCTGCCTCGCCGACCCGGAGAATTCCGTGTTCCACGACTACTGGACGGATGGCGATGCGACGCGAACCCTGGCGGTGGCCTCGCGCATCGAAGGCATCGGGCGGCCTCGCGTCGAACCGAGCTTCAACCGCCATGTGATCGACCACTCGATTCGCGTGCCGGACGCCGACTCTTTCGCCGCCGCACGCTTCCTCGAACGAGTCCTGGGACGCCGGGTCGGACCGTCGACTGGAACCGCGCTGATCGCCTGCGTCGAACTGATGTCCGAGATGGCCCGAACCGCGCAGGCGGGCGCCGTGGTCACGCTGATCTGTGACGGCGGCGAGCGCTACTCGGAAACCTGCTACGACGAAGCGTGGCTCGAACGAAACGGCCTGGACTGCGCCGGCGGCATCCGCAGACTGGAACGCTTCTGGGCCGAGGGCGCCTGGTCACCGCCCGTGCGCAGTTCGTCGCGACGGCGGGCCAAGACAACCAGAAACTGAGGCCGGACCTCCCTCCGCATCTGCAGCGACTGCACTGCTCGAGGTTGGCTGCCGCTCCAGCACACGAAGCGCACTCAGAGCGAACTCAGCCGCGGAAAATGCCCGTGCTGAGGTAGCGATCACCGCGATCGCACACGACGAAGACGATGGTTGCGTTCTCGACTTCCGCGGCAACCCTCAGCGCGATCAGGCAGGCTCCCGCTGCCGACGGGCCACAACTGATGCCCTCTTCCGCAGCGAGGCGCCGCGCCATCTCTTCGGCGTCGGTTTGCGACACGAACTCCAGTCGGTCAACCTGGGCGGGATCGTAGATCTTCGGGAGGTAGGCCTCGGGCCACTTGCGTATGCCCGGGATCTGAGAGCCCTCGGCGGGCTGTGCGCCGATGACCTGGATCGCGGGACTGCGCTCCTTCAGGAAACGGCCAACGCCCATGATCGTGCCGGTGGTTCCCATCGCGCTGACGAAGTGGGAGATGCGGCCGCCCGTGTCGCGCCAGATTTCCGGCCCGGTGGTTTCGTAGTGCGCGCGCGAATTGTCAGGATTGGCGAACTGATCGAGCACGCGACCCTTGCCTTCGGCCTGCATCTGCATGGCCAGGTCGCGCGCGTACTCCATGCCGCCCTTGCTCGCCGGCGTCAGGATCAGCTCAGCGCCATAGGCGGCCATGCTCGCCCGCCGCTCGCTCGACAGGTTGTCCGGCATGATCAAAGTCATGCGGTAGCCCCTCATCGCCGCGATCATGGCCAGCGCGATACCGGTATTGCCGCTGGTGGCTTCGATGAGGCGATCACCCGGCCGAATTTCGCCACGCTCTTCAGCCCGACGAATCATCGAGTACGCAGGGCGGTCCTTCACCGAGCCGCCGGGGTTGTTGCCCTCGAGCTTGCCAAGGATGATGTTGCTGCGCCGGGACTGGTCCGGGCCTGGCAATCGCTGGAGGCGCACGAGCGGCGTGTTGCCAATGGTCTGGTCGATCGTGGGTGCGTTCATCGGCAGCGACGGGGGCAGGAGATGGCGAAGCATAGCGACGGCCCTGGAGCTCGCGTCAACGGCCCGCACCTGGCCGCAGAACGCCTCACTGCCCGTCGAGTTCCTCGATGCGACGCGGGGGATAGCTGTCCCAGTTCGTGCAGCCGGGGCAGTTCCAGTGGTACTCCCGCGCACGGAACCCGCACCGACTGCAGCGATAGCGAGCCAGCTTCTGCGCATGGCTATTGAGCAAGGTGCTCAGGCCCTTCAACTCCTCGTCGCCGGGGTTCAGTGCGAGCCGAGCCCGGGCGAGGCGCTCGAATCCGAGCAGCGACGGATGTCGCCGCAACTCGTCTCCCACCAGCGCTTCCGCGGCTGCCGGACCTTCCCATTCGAGCACGCGGCGATGGGCACAGTCGAGCATGTCGATCGACGGCGCATCCTGCAAGGCGCGACGCAGCCAGTTGAGGGCCTCGGTCCGACGTCCCAATCCGTCGAGGGCCGCCGTCACCTTGTGGGCGATCAGCGACAGATGGTCGCGCGACACGGCTTCGACCCGTTGCCACCGCGTCAGCGCTTCGGCAGGGTCGCCCCGCTGTGCGGACAGGTCACCGGCGAGGATCAGTGCACGAACGGACTTGCGATCGGTCGTCAGCGCGTCGTCAATGGCGCGCTGCGCTTCTTCGAGCTGGCCGGCGCCGAGCGCGATGTCGGCCAGCTCGCAGTGGTAGTGGGAGATCGCGGCCTGATGATCCTCACCCGCTTCGCGCTCCAGCCGGCGCGCGCAATCAATCGCCTTCAGCCATTCGCGCTCCATCTGGTAGATGCGCAGCAGTGCGCGCAGCGCTTCGAAGCGTTGATCGCGATGCTCGAGCAGGCGTGTGAAGGCGTCCTCGGCCCGGTCGAGCAGCCCGCCTTTGAGGTAGTCCTGCCCCAGCTCAGACAGCGCCTGCGCCCGTTCGCGCGCCGGCAAGTCGGAGCGATTCAGCAGGTGAGTATGGATGCGTACCGCGCGGTCGAACTCGCCGCGCCGCCGGAACAGGTTGCCCAGCGCGTGATGAAGCTCGATTGTCTCGGGATCGAGCTTGACGACCTCGATGAACGCATCGATCGCCTTGTCGTGCTGGTCGTTCAGCAGGAGATTGAGTCCGCGGAAGTACGAGCGGGGCAGCGCCGCGTTATCCGTTGCCCGCGTCCGCGACTCAAAGCCGCGGCCGAACCAGCCGGCCGCGAATACCAGCGGCAGGACGACGAGGTACCAGAGCTCGAACTCCATCAGCGGATGTCTGGCTGGCCCGCCACTTCGACGACAGCTCCGGACTGGCGCGCGGCCGCCGCCATGCGGTCCGCGGCAGACTCCACCGGCGCGCCCACTGGTCCGTCGCGCCGCAGCTGGACCACTTCGCGCCGCATGCGGTAGATCGGCAGCGCGAGTGCAAGCGCCCCCAGCAGCGCGCCCACCGCCACGCAGGTCAACATCACCATGATAAGCGGGACGTTTTCCCACACCACGCCGGAAGTCAGCCGGACGGGAACCGGCGTCGTGTTCTTCAGGGAGAACCACAGAACGAGCAGGAAAAAGCCCAGCTTGACGATCCACGCCAGCAGTCTCATTCAGGCCTCCCTCCATGGCGCACTTGTCGAAAGGCGGATTGTAGGGAAGCGGCCGCCCGCTCGGGACGCGGGCGAAAAAAAGGCCGCGCAGCGCGCGGCCCTTGTACGGTCGATTCCCTCAGGCGTCATCTCCGTCAGGCACATCCGAGCCCTCCTCGCCGTCGACGCGCTCGCGCAGTTCCTTACCCGCCTTGAAGTGCGGCACATACTTGGCGGGTACCTGCACCCGGTCGCCGGACTTGGGGTTGCGCCCCAGGCGCGGCGGACGATAGTTCAGAGCAAAGCTGCCGAAGCCACGAATCTCGATGCGCTGGCCGCCGGCCAACGCATCGGTCATCGCGTCGAGCATCGTGTTGACCGCTTCGTCGGCGTCGCGCGCGACCAGGCGGGGATTGCGCTCCGCCAGGCGCGCGATCAACTCCGACTTCGTCATCGTCTTCAACGAAGAACTCCGGCGACTACTTGGTCTGCGTGTCGAGCTTGGCCTTCAGCAGTGCCCCGAGGTTGGTCGTGCCAGTCTGGGCCTCTGCCTGCATGCGCTCCATCGTCGCCGACGTTTCAGCCGTGTCCTTTGCCTTGATCGACAGGTTCAGGCCGCGGTTCTTGCGGTCGACGTTGATGATCATCGCGATGACCGAATCACCTTCCTTCAGGTGGTTGCGGGCATCCTCGACGCGGTCGGCAGCGATTTCGGACGCACGCAGGTAGCCCTCGATGTCGCCGCCGAGGTCGATGACCGCGCCCTTGGCGTCGACCGACTTGACCGTGCCGGTGACGATCGAGCCCTTCTCGTGGCCCGCCGCAAAGTTGGTGAACGGATCGCCCGACATCTGCTTCACGCCCAGCGAAATCCGCTCGCGCTCGGTGTCGATCGCCAGCACCATCGCCTCGATCTCATCACCCTTCTTGTACTTGCGCACGGCTTCTTCGCCCGGCTCGCTCCACGAGAGATCGGACAGGTGCACCAGGCCATCGATACCGCCATTGAGGCCGATGAAGACGCCGAAGTCGGTGATCGACTTGATCTGGCCCGCCACCTTGTCGCCCTTCTTGTGCGACTGCGCGAAGTCGTCCCAGGGATTGGGCTTGCACTGCTTCATGCCGAGGCTGATACGGCGGCGCTCTTCATCGATCTCGAGCACCATGACTTCAACTTCGTCGCCCAGCTGCACAACCTTCTTCGGGTCGACGTTCTTGTTGGTCCAGTCCATTTCAGAAACGTGCACCAGGCCCTCGATGCCAGCCTCGATCTCGACGAACGCGCCGTAGTCGGTGATGTTGGTGACCTTGCCGAAGAGCCGCGTGCCCTGCGGATAGCGGCGGCCCAGCCCGACCCACGGGTCTTCGCCCAGCTGCTTCACGCCGAGTGATACGCGGTTCTTTTCCTGGTCGAACTTCAGGACCTTGGCAGTCAGCTCCTGGCCGACCTGCACGACCTCACTCGGATGACGTACACGACGCCACGCGAGGTCGGTGATGTGCAGCAGGCCGTCGATGCCACCGAGGTCGACGAACGCGCCGTAGTCGGTGATGTTCTTGACCGTGCCCTTGACGATCGCGCCTTCCTTGAGGTTCTCGAGCAGCTTCGCGCGCTCTTCGCCCATGCTGGCCTCGACCACCGCACGGCGGGAGACCACGACGTTGTTGCGCTTGCGATCGAGCTTGATGACCTTGAATTCGAGCGTCTTGCCCTCGAACGGCGTCGTGTCCTTGACCGGCCGCGTATCCACCAGCGAACCCGGCAGGAACGCACGAATGCCGTTGGTCATGACCGTGAGGCCACCCTTGACCTTGCCCGTGATGGTGCCGCTCACCAGCTCACCGCTGTCGAGCGCTTTTTCGAGGTTCATCCAGGCGGCGAGGCGCTTGGCCTTGTCGCGCGAAAGGATGGTGTCGCCGTAGCCATTTTCGAGCGACTCGATCGCGACCGAGACGAAATCGCCCGGGTTGACGTTCAACTGGCCGTTGTCGTCCTTGAATTCCTCGAGCGGGATGTAGGCCTCGGACTTCAGGCCGGCGTTGACGACCACGAAGTTGTAGTCGACACGGATCACCTCGGCGGTGATCACTTCGCCCTGCTTCATCTCCTGACGATTCAGGCTTTCTTCGAAGAGGGCGGCAAAACTTTCGGGCTTGCTGGCGGTGCTGCTGTGAGTTGCGACGGATGACATGTAGGAACCTGATGACCAATTCACGCTTCGGCCTTGCGCCTCGGCGGAGTTGAAGAAACGCAGCGGGAAAACCTGAGCGGCGCTGGCCGCAACAAAGACGCCCCTGCTGCACCCGTTACTGCTGACTTCGATACTGCCTTTTACCTCTTAACTTGCACGGTCGCCGAGCCGACCCGTTGGCGGGAGCGCGCCGACAACCCGCGTACCAGTCCAACACCTGCGCAACGACTTCGTCAATCGATAGCGCGGACGAGTCGAGCTGGTATGCGTCTTCCGCCGGCTTCAGTGGGGCGGCGGACCGCTCGGAATCCCGCCGGTCGCGCGCCTCGAGTTCCCGCGAAAGGTCGGTAATGTTAGTCGAAAACCCTTTTTCGATCAACTGCTTATGGCGCCGCTCGGCACGCGCGGCGACGCTCGCCGTGAGGAAAACCTTGAGCACGGCGTCGGGGAACACGACCGTGCCCATGTCACGCCCGTCGGCCACCAGGCCAGGCATCCGAAGCGAGCGGCGTTGCAGTTCCAGCAGCGCCTGCCGCACGGACGGATGCACGGCGACCTGCGACGCGGCGCGGCTGACATCTTCGGAGCGGATCGCATCGGTGACGTCCTCACCGTCGAGCTCGATGCGACCGCGTTCGAAGCGCGGCAGCATCGTCTGCGCCATCGCCCTCACCGCCGCCTCGTCCAGGGGCGACAGTCCGTGCTTCAGGGCGCGCCAGCCCACCAGCCGGTACAGGGCGCCACTGTCGAGGTAGTGAAAGCCCAGCCGATCTGCGACGCTCAGCGCGATCGTGCCCTTGCCCGATGCCGTCGGGCCATCGATGGCAATGACGGGCGGACGCGCGCTCATCCGGCGCCTATCGGTGCGATCGGGACAATCAAATGGACGCGTCCGAACGCTGTGACTAATGTCAGGCTCAACTTGGACAGGAGCCCGCAATGCGCATGCCACTTCGCCTGAACCTCGCGAAAACCGCCAGCTTTGCGCTGTTGCATTTCAGCGTCGCGTTCTCCATCGCCTACCTGCTGACGGGCAGCATCGGCATTGCCAGCGCGCTGGCGCTGATCGAACCGCTGGCCAACACGGTGGCGTACTTCTTTCATGAGCGCGCCTGGTCGCGCGTCAGGTGGGACGCATCGGAAACGCCCTCGACAAGACTGGCGAGCGACGTGAAGTAATCGGGAAAGGTCTTGGCGACGCACTTCGGGTCGCGGATGTGGATGCGCACGCCACCCACCGCCGCCAGTGAAAAGCACATCGCCATGCGGTGATCATCGTAGGTGTCGATCGTCGCTTCGCGCAGTACAGGTTGCGGATGCACGCGCAGCCAGTCGGCGCCCTCCTCCACTGTCGCGCCGAGCTTGCGCAGTTCCGTTGCCATCGCGGCGATGCGATCGGTTTCCTTGACGCGCCACGAACCGATATTGCGCAGCGTCGTCGGACCCTCGGCAAAGAGCGCGGCGACCGCGAGCGTCATCGCGGCATCCGGTATGTGGTTGCAGTCCATGTCGATGCCGCGCAGGCGTCCGGTCGCCGGCGCCGAGGCCTCGATCCAGTCGTCACCCATCGCTACCCTCGCTCCCATCGCCTCGAGCGCCTCGGCGAACCGGACGTCGCCCTGGACGCTGCCACGGCCCACGCCCAGCACCCGCACCGGACCGCCGGCGACGGCACCGAGCGCGAGAAAGTACGACGCCCCGGAGGCGTCGCCCTCCACCGCAAGGTGGCCTGGCGACCGGTAGAGCGCGCGAGGAACAAGGAATGAGTCTCCCTCGCGCGTCACCTCGACGCCGAAACGCTGCATCAGGGCGAGCGTCATGTCGATGTACGGCCGCGAGATCAGCGGCCCTGCCACGGTGATTCGCAGACCATGACCTGGCGCCACGAGAGGCGCTGCCATCAGCAGGCCCGTCAGGAACTGGCTCGAGACATCGCCGCGCACCGAGACGCGATCGGCATTCAGATGCGTCGCCGGCTCGATGGCCAGCGGCGGGAAACCGGGCTCACCGCGATACGCAACGCGCGCACCAACCGCATTGAGTGCGTCCACGAGGTCGCCAATCGGCCGCTCGCGCATGCGCGGAACGCCGTCCAGAACATAGCGCCCGCCCGAGAAGGCAAGCGCGGCGGTCAGCGAACGGAAGGCTGTGCCCGCGTTGCCGAGGAAGAGTTCGGCCGAGTCGACCGCGAACTTTCCGGCGCAACCTGTCACCTGCAGACGGTCCGGCGCCGGTGCCTGCAGCGTGACGCCGAGCGCGACCAGCGCCTCGCACATCACGCGCGTGTCGTCCGCGTCCAGCAGATCTTCAAGCACTGTCTCGCCACTGGCCAATGCGGCCAGCAGCAGGACGCGATTCGAAATGCTCTTGGAACCCGGCAGCCGTACCGTGCCTGCGGCACGGCGGATCGGTTCAATCGTCAGGAATGGGGGCCACGCAGACACGTGGCGATGATGCCACGGCGGGCGTCGGGGCTACCGGCCCCAGCAGGTGGTGGCGTCCAATGCTCCGGTGTGTTGCCGCAGCCCGGTGTTGTCCAGCGTGTAGGTCCCGCAGCCGTCACCGAGCATCGGACCGATCGGTGTTGCCGACAGCATATAGGCGCCGGGCGTCGGTGTCACGGCTGTTATCTGGTACCTCGGGGCGCCGGTAGCAGGCGAGGTCTGCAGTGCCAACGGCAACACGGGCGGAGACGGAGCATTCAGCGGGTCCTGATAACTGCCGCGCTCGGTGCGCCAGCGCTCCATCCATTGCGCCGTTTGAGTCAGGGTCGCACGCGCTTCACTTCGATAGCCTCTGGCCATGAACTGGAAATATGACGGGATGGCGATCGCCGAAAGTATCGCGACGATGGCGAGCACCGTCACGATTTCGATCAAGGTGAAACCCGCCGCCCGTTCAGGACGGCGGGAAGCTTGGTACATCTGCTCAGTTTTCACTGTGCACGACCTAGCGGATCGGCCGCCACGTACGGATCGGGGCGTAAGGCGCGCACTCGGCAGCAACGAAGCCAGTCTGCACGTTGATCTGGCTGAAGATCTTGGAACACTTGATCTCCTGTTTTGTCGACTCGAAGACTCCGCTGCTGTCGCGCACCTGGGTCGCGTTTTTCATGGCGTTTGTGCCCTCGGCCTTGCTGAGTGTGTTGGTGCGCACCCCAATCAGCGGCGGCGTCTCAATGGACATGATGTTGCCGATGACACCGTTCACCTTCGTCGCCTTGACACCCAAGCTCGCGTCCATCGGTATCGAGTAGAGGAATGAGACGCCAGTGCCCTCGCACGGATCCACCGTGACCGTCGGCTGGAACGACGCCATGGTCATCACGCCACGCTCGATCGACGGGCTCGCGACCACACGCTCACCCACGCCCGTCTTGGTGCTATCGACCATGTCCACGTACCAACCGCGCTTGGTCTTCCAGGAGAAGCCTCCGGTACCGGTGAGAGTCCTCGTCGTGACATTGTTCACGGTCGTTTCGCTCAGCCCCAGTTCAAGCAGACTCGCCATCGCGATCGGCGCCTTGTCGCCTGAGCGTACCCAAAGCCCGTAGATGGACTGCACTCCCGTACTCGTTTGGTCGGCATACTCGAAGAACTTGCCGGTGCCGAACACCACGTAGGTACCGCCCAAAGGATGCGTGCTGGCGCGCGGCGCCGCCGTGATCGGTTGCGGCTCGTTCAACTTGTTGACAGCCGTGAACAGCGGAGCCGGCGTGTTGCCACTCGGATCGATCGGATCCTCGGTGGCGATCTTCCACTTGTCCTTGTCACCCGAACTCAGGTCAAACCGCCAGAGATTGCCCTGGTAGTCACCCGCGTAGGCGCCCACCACGTTGCGGTTGGAGTCGAAAACCACGCTCAGATTCGCCAGTCCATTCCGCGCTGCCGGATCGCAGCGGCCACCCTGCTCATTCGCCGCAAAGTCCACGCCGCTGTTCTTCTTGCAGGTGTCGATTTTCCTGATTGTCTGCCCGGTCTCCATGTCGATGACCAACAGCACGGCGCGGCTGTTGGTGCTCTCGTATCCGTTAGGAACGATCGCAACCCACTTGCCTCCGTTCACGCCCCATTTGACGCTTCCGACGTACCCGGTACCCATCACCTTACCAAGGTCCGGTTCTTCTGCCGGCGTGAGATCCCAAAGGACTTTGCTCGCATCGAACTGCTCGGGCGCGGAAACGTCCAGCGCGAACAGTCCGGCTGGTCCCGCGCCCGTCGAGCCCATCACCACCGTCTTCCACTTGTTGTTCAGGAAGACCTCGCCTTCAACAACAGGACCGTCGACGAAATACCGGTGCGTGTAATCCGCCTTCGTCAGTTCCTTAAGGGATGGATACACGCTGCGTGGCACGTACGCGAAGAGTTCCTTGCCGCCACCCTGATTGGGGTCGGGATTGCCATCGAATGCGTGGAACATGCCCGCGTTAGCTCCGACATACACCGCGCTACGACGGTTGGCGGCGTTGTCCGCGACGTGTGTTGCGTAGCTTCCGCCCCCACCGGCGGCGGGACTGAACTTGTAGGCAAAGTTCGGCGCCTTCGAGTACAGCGGGCTGGACGTCACGATGGTACCGAGCAGCGAATCGCGATCCCGCCACCCCTTGGTCTTCAACGGAAATCCGATCGGCTTGCTGTTTTCCAAACCGTCTTGCATGCCGCGCAGGTAGTCCAGGACTTCCTGGTCGCCCAGCGCCGCCTGCTGCGAGGCAGCCAGATTGTTGAAGTTGTCGAACGTGATGCCAGCGCCAACGCTTGCTGCCGACGTGTAGATCTTCCGCTGGTCCCACTTCGGGAATCCAGCAAGCCACAAGGGCGCTGGTTCAGCCTGCTGGTTCTCCGCCGCATTGGCCATGCTGATCGCATCGAACGCTTCGAGCTTGCCGCTCCATTTCTGCGTCGTAAACGAAGCGCGGAACAGCGTGGAACCGGCGGTCAGCTGAGCACTCGTCGCGGTGAGGCCCGTTCCCGAATAGGCCTGCTCAGCGATCGCGCGGAACACCCCTTTGATACTGGCGCGCATTGCATCCGGATCAGTTGCCGAATAGAAGTCCCCACGAGTCGACATCGCCGCCCGGAACGAATCGTTGATCCGGTTGCCGCCGGTAGTCAGCGTTGGCGTCGTATCCACCAGAGGCCACGCAACCGGCTTGCCATCCTTGATGTCCTGCCTGACCTGCGGCGTGTTCATCGAGGCATTCAGGCCGTAACCGACGATATAGGTCGTGACGTTCTGCCAGAAAGAGTCGTTGGACCGGTTCGGCCGCTTCTGGACCGAGTTCGGCACATCCGACCGCAAGTCGCGGTTCCACCAGTACATCGCCACGTCGGTAAGCGTGTTCGTGACCCCAAAGTTGTCGTTGGAAAACTGCGGCTCGGCCGCCGGGTCGTAGGTATAGGTCTCGTTCTTGTATTGGCCGGCGCCCTGAATCTGCGGACCCGTCTTAGGCAGGGCTTCCGTGTTCTTTCCGTTGCCCACGTTGACCGGATCCTGGTTGCGATTCTCAATCAATGGCTGCGCCGGCGGCACGTTTGGAACTTCCGGAATTGCCGTCCACTCACCATCCGTCGCCAGCAACGCAAAACTGCGACGGCATGCCGCCTGTTGGTCGCCCTTGCGGCCGCCGCCCTTGCCCGGGTTATCGGCCCAGGGACCAAACTCCCCGCTGCGCAAGTAATAGTTGCCGATCGAGTCGATCGCCTCGCGGTTGGGCGTCGAGCCAACCCAGTTCAGCAGGAACAGGAAATCGAAGAACTCCTGGCGGTCGTCATTCTTTTGGGAGTCCGTGAAGCTGCGCACGCCGCGCACGACGGCACCCGGATGCGGGTCCTTCGGACCCGGATCCTTGTCGACCTCGGGGAACTTCTTGGCGTCCAGGCGCGGACCGTACGGATTCCAGGGATCGGGTCCGTTGTCGGAGTAATTGATGCGGCCGTAGCCGAGGCGGATCGCCGACAGGTCGCCTTTGAGGTCGGCCGCGGCCTGCGAGGTCACCGCGATCGCTGCGAACAGGCGATGCCGGTAGTACGTGAACCAGTTGGCGTAGTTCTGCATCTCCTCCAGGCGCGTGCAACTCGTCAGCGCGGCGCAGTCCTTGCGTTCGCGCAGCGCCCCGGTGCGTGGATCCAGCGGCACCGGGAAGTTGATGTTCTGGGCACGATCGATCTCGACCATTCGGTAATTGGTCGAATTGGCCAGGTCGTCGTCGCTCGCGGGCACCGTCCCCTCATAACGGTAGTACCGCGCTGGCGTGACGCCGTCACTGGTGATGTTCGCTGCCGGACAGGTCCAGTTAGGGTCGGTGGCGGTGCACTTCTGCCCAACGGTTTGCTGAGCGTAGGTCTTGCAGACGTCCTGGAAGACGTCTTGCTTCACCGTCTTCGAGCAGACCTGCGACCAGCCGGTATGCTGGTTCTCCGTCTTGGTGCACTGCTGCTCCCAGACGTCCTTCTTCGCATACTTCTTGCACACGTCCTTGTAGACCGGCTCCTGCTCCCACTGCGTGCAGACGTCGATTTCGCCGGTCTTGACCTGCTGGCACTGGTTCACTTTCCGATAGCCGGTCTCAGAAGTGGCGTCGATCACGTCGACCAACTGGCACTGGTTCTCGTAGACGTCCTGCTTCTTGGTCTGAGTACACTTGCCATTGACCCACTTGTCGATGACCTTGTCCCAGTCCGTGCACTTCGTCAGGTCGTCGACCTGGCCTTTGAAGACGTCCTTCCACGCAACACAGACGTTGCCGAACACCTTGACCCAGTCGTACTGCGTGCAAACATCATTGGAGCCGATTTTCTTCTTTTCCCACTCAGTGCAAACGTCACCCTTGATGTCCTCCCAGACCGTGCAAGGCGGCTGCGCATTACACGTCAAAGGCGGATTGGTGAATAGGTCGGCCGCCTGCACGGTGTCGCCCGGGAACGGCAGATAGATCGCGGTTCCCTTCGGATCGGCGACCGGTTGCTCCCAGCGCAGGTTCACCGCATTCCAGGTCCAGCGGTCGGCGCCCGGGCTGGTGACCAGGTAGGTGCCGTTGCCGCCGACAGTGCCGCGCGACTGCGTGATCCACTTGCGGATGGCGTTGGAGTTGCCGTTGGCAAAGCCCACATGGCGCATGTCGCGCTCTGTGTAGCGGCCCGCGGTGGCGACGGCGCCGGTACCGCCAATGTCAGCCCGCGGGAAATTCTCGTCGCGACGCGGCCATGTGCCCTGTGCCGCAGCCGGCTTGTCGTTGTCGTTCCAGGGCAAGTAGGTGACCGCCGGGTCGTAAGCCAGCGGGTTGTGCACCGAGGAGCGCAGCGTGAACTCGTTGTGTGCGAGGACCGTGCGCATGCCCTGTCCGTACATGACGCTCACCGTCGCAGCGGCGGCAGGCCAACGGTTGTTCTCGAGCATGAACGGCGGTGGCGGCAAACGGTATTCGTTCATCGACCACGAGTCGTCGATCATGAATATGATGTTCGGGTGTACCGCGTTGACCGTGAACAAAGGCTGCTGCGCCACGTCCCAAATGTTCGGAGCGGCAAACGCTGCCGGCTGCAGCGCCAGCGCCTGGGTCAGAAGGAACACCACGGCACGCGCAAGGCGGCCCCGGGGACCGACGGCCGGCGTGCTGCGTTTGGAATACTCATGCGTTTTCATGGTCTAGCTCCGATGCGGGGTTGCTCCGGCCCCCAAAAAGACGGACCCCGCGGCTGCAAAAACAGTCATCAGTTAATCGAATTGATCATCCAGCGAACTTCGCTCTGCGAACGGTAGGTAACGCTGCCAAAGGCAGTGGAATCCGGAAATGTCACTACCGACGTAAACCTTGTCTTGCGCATGCTCTGGTCGATACCGGCAACACCTCGACTGGCCTCCCCGGCCCCTGTGAAGTTGGTGTCTGGTACCAACTCGCCCGTAGCATCCTCGATGATGCAGATCCCGTTTGTCGCGCCGGGCGGAAGATCCGCGGGGGGGATGGTCTTGATCTTGGCCGGGTCGAGCGCGGACTTCCAGGCCGGTTCCCCCTTCGTATTGGCTTCCGAGGAAGGCAGAACTCCGTCCCATCCCGTCCTTTCGATCTGAAGCACGACTGCTTCGCACTGGCGCAGTACGGTTTCAGCGGTGGTCTGACCGGAGATGGAACGGCTCCAGTTGCTCGCCAGCCGCTCATCCAGCGTTCCGCGTCTCACTTGCGTGAGCACCAATATCGTGACCACCGTCATGACTACCAGGACGATGGGAAGAACTACCCCCCGTTCCGTAGAGACGATTCGAGATCTGGGATTCATGGGATGACTCATGGCTACTACTGGTTGAGGCCGGACGCAGTTAACGCCTGGGCGCGTGAACGCAACGTGAAGACCTGCGTCACCGTCCGCCGTGCGATGCCGTCGAGCGACTGGACCTCGGCCGTGCCTGTCGCGGCCTCTTGAGCGGTCTGCGGACAGGGTCGGAAGTATGAAATCCCGTCTGCCGTTGTCCCTGCACCGGCCGTTCGCAGCTGGACACACACGTAGACAGCGATCACGCTGTTCCACGGTTGGCCGGCTGACGTGACCGGATCCTCAAACGGGTCCATCTGCGCCATCAGGAGGTTGAGTTCATTGGCCGTCCTGATTGCGGACGGCCGGACCGTGGGAGACCACGTCGGGCCGCCGGCATTGGCAAATGCGTCGGAATCAAAGGCGAAAAACACCTTGAACATCTCGACGTCCCGCACCAGCGCTCCGAAGGCGGCGCCACCATTGCCGGCGCATCCGAACTCCAGCACGCCCGAGGGCGCGATCTCCACGGAGTACAGATTGCGCGCCGTTGGCACGCCGCCAACGGCAGGCGCCCCCTGACCCAGGCAGTCCGTCATCGGTGTCGTGCCTTGCGCGGTCGCGATCCCGGGATCCGACTCTGCCTGGAATGCGACGAACAACTGATCGCCGGGCGCGCCGGTAGGCGACGGCACACAGGTGAAATCCACGGGATTGTTCAGGAGATTGGGATCCTGGAAGCGCCCGTTTTCGCACGCACGGAGGTGAGCTCCCGGGAGCGAGGTCACCCCAAGTCGCTGACTGAGGCTGGCGCTGGCGATATTGCCGGAGCCCGCCATCGCAATCGGCTCACCCAGGAAGAACATCGCGAGGCGGCCGCGTTCCTCCGCGCTGCTGACCTCCTCCGAGGTCCGTGCCGTGCGACCCGTGTAGTAATAAAGAGAACCGACCGCAGCAACGATCATCAGACTGAGCGTGATCGCGATCAGCATTTCGATCAGAGTGCGCCCACCCTGGCGGGCTTGGACGCAGGGACTCGACCTAAGACTCATGCGCACGGGTGTCATGGGTGCAGGATCCAGGTGAAGCAGCGCCACTTGTTAGTTGGGTCCACGATGCTGACCGGAGGGGCAGCGCACACCGGATCCGGGGTGGGATTCGGCTGCGCCTCTTCCCAGGCAAGGGTCAATGTCATCTGCGGCGACAGTGCCGGCGCGACCAGATAGGCACCGGCCCCAGGCAAACGCCGGCGCAGGTCCGCACGCCACATCGCCCAGTCACGGTCTGCCACTTCCTTGGCGGTGCATATCTGGGGATTTGCACAGGCCGGAACCGGAAACGGCGCCTGCTCGGTGGACAACATCGTCAGGTTGTAGCTGCCGATGTTGAAGCCGTCGTAGTTCGCCCGGATCCTTTCCGCCAACTGCGCGGCCATTTCGGCCGCCGCCTTGCGGTCGTACGAATCCTTGTTGAACGAAACCGACCGCGCCTGCAGTCCAGCGAGACCAAGCAGGCCAAACGCGACGATAGTCAGGGCGACCAGCACTTCGATCATCGAAGCGCCGCGCTGAATTCGCAGTCCAAGAGTCATTTCTTTAATCGCCCGGACAGATATCGTTAACCATGCGTGCGACATGGCCACGACCCGTGATGTTGGCGACCAGGCACCGCGCAAGGTTGGTCCGCACGGCGACCTGGGGATCGCGATAGTCGACAAAGAAAGTGATTGCCTGGACGTTTCCCTGCCGAAGTCCATTCGGCCCGTACGTCCATCGCTGGGGATTTGCAATCGAGGATTCGACGGTCAGGCGCTCCACCGCGGCGTTCTGGAACGGGGCCTGGCGCAGAATGATCTCGTCGCCCGCCTCGACCGCCGTATTGACCGCGTTTCCAGCCGCCTTGGCAAACACGATCCAGCCGACCGCCCAGTCGTTGTTCGCAAAATTGCCGGACGCCGCGCTGCTGCAACTGGGATTCGGTGTCGCCGCGTCGGCGCTTCGGCACATTGTGACGACGGTATTGCGCCGGATCGCCTCCGACCGGGATACGTCGAGCCCTGCGACGACCGAGTTGGTTGCGCTTGAGATTTCATTCGAGCGGATCATGGTGCGGAACGACGGCACAGCTATCGCGATCAGGATCGCGGAGATCGTGACCACGACCATGACTTCGACTAGTGTGAACCCGCGAACTTTCATCAATGACTGCTCCATAGGTGAAGCTTATCCACAGCCGCAAGGCATAGCCCGCAAAGGCCGCTCAGTGGAATATGGACCGCGACGAGCGGAGGGAGCACGCGCCGGGCCCATACGAGCCCGATAGTGCAGACGGGAATTGGCGACTTCGAGTGGTCGAATTCGCGGGATCGGCGGAGTGAGCGCGGCGTGCCACCCATCCGGCCGGACTAGCGTGTCACGCGTCTAACAGACGCAACTATCTAAAATGTGTCTGGAGTGTCCGCGGAACGGCGGCGCGAGTCGGCCGCGGCCTGGAACAGACGTTCGAGCGCTGCGCCATCCGCGTTATCAATGGCGTCCTGCAGCCGTTCAAGACTCTCTCGGTAGGTGTTCAGCTCGCCCGCCAGCGCAACACGATTGGCCAGGCACACGTCGCGCCACATCTGCGGACTCGAGGCAGCGATCCGCGTGAAATCGCGGAAGCCGGCACCGGCATGAGCAAACTTCGCATCGGCATCGGGTGAGCGCGCAATCATCTCCACCAGCGCGAACGCGAGCACGTGCGGTAGGTGGCTGACGGCCGCAAAGATGCGGTCATGCACGTCCGGTGCGAGCCGCTCGAGGCGCGCGCCAACACTGCGCCACAGGCGCTCGACTGTGGCCAATGCCCCCGGATCGGTGTCCGTCATCGGAGTGGTGATCGCAAGACGACTCTGGAACAGGCGCGGGTCGGCATGCTCGACGCCCGGGC
Organism: uncultured beta proteobacterium; assembly: GCA_963702595.1. Taxonomy (GTDB): domain Bacteria; phylum Pseudomonadota; class Gammaproteobacteria; order Burkholderiales; family Burkholderiaceae_F; genus JALORV01. Next base: position 213,947 of record CAVPDC010000013.1, read on the forward strand.
GTTCGCTTCCAGCGATCGGATGCGCCGGCACAAAGCGACGGAAAGCGCCGCCCAGCGTTGCCCGCGCGTCTGCGATCACGCTGACTTTGGTGCTGCCGACGTCAGTGACCAGTGCCCCGGGCGGCAGCTCTTCTGCCATCGCGGCAAGCACCGCGCGCATCGCGCCCACCGGCACTGCGAGTACAACGAGGTCTGCGGTGGATACGGCCTCGATCAGGCTGGTCGCCGCGCAGTCGAGGATGCCGGCGGCAAGTCCCTTCTGCATGGCCTCCGGGTCAAGGTCGAAACCGACAACGTGATCGACTTCACCGGACGAGCGCAACGCCGCCGCGAACGAGCCGCCGATCAGGCCGACGCCGATCAGCGCGAGCTTCATGCGCCTGCGGCGGCCAGCGCCTCGGGCAGCGCCTTAAGGAAGGTCGCGTTCTCCTCGGGCAGGCCCACCGTGATGCGAAGCCACTCTGGCAGGCCATAGTTGGCCACCGGGCGCACGATGACACCACGCTTCAGCAATTCCTGATAGACGCGCGCCGCGGGACCGACCTTGACCAGCACGAAATTGCCGACACTGGGCACGTACTCGAGTCCCAGCGCGTGGAACGCGCCGGTCAGCTGCTGCATGCCGCGCAGGTTGAGCTCGTAGCTGCGCGCCAGGAAGTCGTCATCGGCCAGTGCCGCCCGGGCTGCCGCCTGCGCAACGGTATTCACGTTGAATGGCTGGCGCACGCGATTCATCAGATCGGTCAGCTCGCGCTGCGCGATGCCATAACCGACGCGCAGGCCGGCAAGTCCGAAGGCTTTCGAGAACGTCCGCGAGACGACCACGTTGGGAAAGCGCCTGACCCACGCGGTGCTGTCAATGCGCAAGTCGGGCGGAAGGTACTCGTTGTAGGCCTCGTCTAGCACGACGACGACACACGTCGGCACGCGCGCGAGGAACGCATCGATCAGCTCGGCCGCCAGGTAGGTGCCAGTCGGATTGTTGGGGTTGGCGACATATATAAGCGCCGTTTCAGCATTGATCGAGGCCAGCATCGCGTCGAGGTCGTGCCCGAGGTTTCTTGCGGGTACGACAATCGCGCGCGCCCCCCGCGCCTGAGTCGCCAGCGCGTAGACGGCGAACGAGTGCTGCGCGTAAACACAGCTGCGACCCGGGGCCAGCGTCGCGGCGGCCGCGAGTTCGAGGATGTCGTTGCTGCCGTTGCCGAGCGTGATCCAGTCCATCGGCACGCCATAGCGCGCCGCGAGCGCGGCCTTCAACTCGAACCCGTTGGCGTCCGGATAGCGGCCCAGGTCCTCGATGGCGGCCGCGATCGCCCTCTTGGCCGAATCCGGCACGCCCAGCGGGTTCTCGTTCGACGCGAGCTTGACGATGCGGGCCGGGTCGAGCCCGTGCTCGCGCGCGAGTTCCTCGATCGGCTTGCCGGCCTGATACGGCGCGATCGCACGGACATGTTCGAGCGTGCCGAGCGCCGGCGCGGTTTCATTCGGCACTGCAGCCATCGCCGCTCCTTTCCGTCAACGCTCGGCCGGGTAGGAGCCGAGGCATTTGTAGAACGCACACGCCTGCTGCAATTCCGTCAGCGCGGTCTCGACCTTCGGGTCGGCCAGATGACCTTCGACGTCGACGTAGAAGTAGTACTCCCACGTTCCGACACGCGCCGGGCGCGACTCGAAACGCGTCATCGACACGCCGTGCCTGGCCAGCGGCTCGAGCATGTGGAACACCGCGCCGGCCTTGTTCGGTACCGACAGGATCAGCGAAGTCTTGTCGCGCCCGGGCGGCGCCGACGGCTGCGTTGCCTGCTGCCCGAGCACCGCGAAGCGCGTCCGGTTGTTGGGATCGTCCTGGATGTGCGTGGCCACGGCGACGAGCTGATACCGCTCTGCCGCACGTTCTCCGGCGATCGCGGCCACAGAAGGATCTTCGCCGGCCATCCGCGCACCCTCGGCGTTGCTGGCCACGGCACGGCGCTCTATCGCCGGATAATGCTGCGCCAGCCAGCCGGCACACTGCGCCAGTGCCTGCGAATGGGCGCAGATGCACTGCACGCCCTCCATCGAACCGCTGCGCGTCAGAAGGTTGTGATTGACCGCGAGCGACAACTCCGCCAGCAGCTTCAGCGGTGTGGCGAGCAGCAGGTCGAGCGTGCGGCTGACCGCACCCTCGGACGAGTTCTCCAGCGGCACGATGCCCGCATCGGCGCTGCCCGCTTCTGTCGCGCGAAACACCTCGTCGAGCGTGGCGCACGGCAGGCCCGTGACGCTGGTGCCGAACTGGCGATGCATCGCCGTCTCGGAAAACGTGCCCGCGGGGCCAAGAAAGGCCACCGTCAGCGGCCGCTCGAGCGCACGGCAGGCCGACATGATCTCGCGGAACACATTGGCCAGCGCCGCCGCGGCCAGCGGCCCGCCGGATGCAGCGGCGACCTTGCGCACGACCTCGGCTTCACGTTCGGTTCGCAGCACCGGCGCATCGACTTCACCCTTGAGCCGGCCGACCTCACTCGCCAGCCGCGCACGCTCGTTCAGCAAATCGACCAGCTGCGCATCGACGCGATCGATCGCATCGCGCAGCGGTTGCAGGCGCCGGTCGATCGGCTCAGCCATGACGCTGCTCGAAGTCCCGCATGAAGTCCACCAGCGCCTGCACCCCAGCGAGCGGCATCGCGTTGTAGATCGACGCGCGCATGCCGCCGACCAGCCGATGGCCCTTCAGCGCCACCAGGCCCCGTTCGGCCGCTTCTGAGAGGAACACCTTGTCGAGACGATCATCAGCGAGCGAGAACGGTACGTTCATGCGCGAGCGGTCGCGTGGCTCAACGCGGTTGGAATAGAAGTCCGATGCGTCGATCGCGGCGTACAGCAGACGCGCCTTTTCGATATTGCGCTGCTCGATTGCAGGCACTCCACCTTGTTCGCGCAGCCATTTCAGTACCAGGTTGGCGATGTAGATTGAATATGTCGGCGGAGTGTTGTAGCTGGAGTGGCTGTCAGCGTGCGTCTTGTAGTCGAGCATCGTCGGCCAGCGCGGCGAGCAGTGCCCGACCAGGTCTTCCCGCACGACGACCACGGTCAGCCCGGCAGGTCCGAAATTCTTCTGCGCGCCGGAGTAGATCAGACCGAACCGTGACACATCGATCGGACGCGACAGGAAGTGCGACGACATGTCAGCCACCAGCGGCACGGCCCCGGTGTCAGGCACATAGGAAAACTCGAGGCCGTTGATCGTCTCGTTCGAGCAGTAATGCACATAGGCCGCGGCGGCGTCGAGCTTCAGCTCGGCCTGCTGCGGCAGGCTGGGGCGTTGCGCATGGGAATTGTCGGCGACGACGTTCACCTTGCAGAAGCGGCGCGCTTCCTCGGCCGCCGTCTCGGACCAGACTCCGCTCAGAATGTAGTCGGCGTGGAACTTCGCTCCCAGAAGGTTGAGCGGCACCATGGAGAACTGCAGGTGCGCACCACCCTGGAGGAAAAGCACCTTGTAGCTCGACGGCACCCCGAGCAGGCTGCGCAGCAGATCTTCCGTCTCGGCCAGGATCGCGACGAACTCTTCGCTGCGGTGGCTGGTCTCCATGATGGAGTAGCCACGCCCGTGCCAGTCGAGAAACTCCTGCTGGGCTGTCTGCAGCACGGGCTCCGGCAGTACCGCCGGCCCGGACGAGAAATTGTAGACGCGGGACAAGGTGCGGCTTTCGCTCAACCCTCGGCGGTAGGCGCGTCAGGTGACTCGATTTCCGGCGCGGATTCGGCGCCGGCGTCGTGCCCGTTGCCGGCCTCGCTGTCGCGCTCGACCACGCGCTGCAATCCCGAAAGCGTCGTGCCGTCGTCGAGTGCGATCAGCGTGACGCCCTGCGTGGCGCGCCCCATCTCGCGGATCTCGGCGACGCGGGTGCGGATCAGCACGCCGCCGGTGGTGATCAGCATGACCTCGTCATCGCCACGCACCAGTGTGGCCGCGACGACCTTGCCGTTGCGCTCGCTGGTCGCGATGGCGATCATGCCCTTGGTTCCGCGCCCGTGCCGCGTGTATTCGACGATCGACGTGCGCTTGCCAAAGCCGTTCTCGGTCGCGGTCAGCACGCTCTGCTCTTCGTCCTCGGCCACCAGCATGGCGATGACCTGCTGGCCGTCATCGAGCTGCATGCCGCGCACGCCTCGCGCGGTACGTCCCATGGGTCGCACGTCGTTCTCGTCGAATCGGACGGCCTTGCCGGCGTCGGAAAAGAGCATGACATCGTGCTGTCCGTCCGTGATCGCGGCACCGATCAGGTAGTCGCCCGGATCAAGATCGACGGCGATGATGCCGGCCTTGCGCGGATTGCTGAACTCAGTGAGCGCCGTCTTCTTGACCGTACCCATCGCGGTGGCCATGAACACGTAATGGTGCGCGTCGTACTCCGAGATCGGCAGGACCACGGTGATCTTCTCGTCCTCGGCCAGCGGGAACATGTTGACGATCGGCTTGCCACGGGCCGTGCGGGCGCCTTGCGGGACTTCCCAGACCTTCAGCCAGTAGAGCCGCCCGCGGTTGGAAAAGCACAGGATCGTGTCGTGCGTGTTGGCAATGAAGAGCTGGTCGATCCAGTCGTCCTCGCGCATGGCCGCCGCCTGCTTGCCGCGTCCACCGCGCTTCTGTGCGCGATAGTCCGTCAGCGGCTGGCTCTTGATGTAACCCGTGTGCGACAGCGTGACCACCATGTCCTCGCGCGCGATCAGGTCCTCGGTCATCAGGTCCTGCGCGCTGCGCACGATCTCCGAGCGGCGCGCGTCGCCGAACTCGCTCTTCAGTGCCAGCAGCTCGTCGGCAATGATGTCGGTGATGCGCGAAGGCTTGGCCAGGATGTCGAGCAGGTCGGAGATGGTTTCCATCACGTCGCGGTACTCGTTGACGATCTTGTCCTGCTCCAGCCCCGTCAGCCGCTGCAGGCGCATCTGCAGGATCTGCTCGGCCTGCTCTTCGGAGAGGCGGTACAACCCATCTTCCTGCAGTCCGAAGCGGGCCTCGAGCCCGTCCGGGCGATAGGCGGCCATGTCGGCACCGGAGCGCGTCAGCATCTCGCGCACCAGCGACGAGTCCCAGGCACGCGCCATCAGCGCGGCCTTCGCCACCGGCGGCGTCGGCGCCGCCTTGATGATGGCAATGAACTCGTCGATGTTCGCGAGCGCTACCGCGAGGCCTTCAAGCACATGGCCGCGCTTGCGCGCCTCCTTGAGCTCGTACACGGTGCGCCGCGTGACGACCTCGCGCCGATGCAACAGGAACGCATCCAGCATCTGCTTCAGGTTCAGCAGCCGCGGCTGGCCGTCAACCAGCGCGACCATGTTGATGCCGAACGTATCCTGCAGCTGCGTCTGCTTGTAGAGGTTGTTGAGCACGACCTCCGGTACTTCGTTGCGCTTGAGCTCGAACACCACGCGCATGCCCGACTTGTCGGACTCGTCACGGATGTCCGAGATGCCTTCAAGGCGCTTCTCGTTGACCATCTCCGCGATACGCTCAAGCAGCACGCGCTTGTTCACCTGATAGGGAAGTTCATCGACGATGATCGCGCTGCGCGCACCCTTGTCGATCTCCTCGAAGTGCGTCTTCGCGCGCATGACGACGCGCCCGCGGCCGGTTCGGTAGCCCTCGCGCACACCCTCGAGGCCATAGATGATCCCGGCCGTCGGAAAGTCGGGCGCGGGAATCAGTTCGATCAGCTCGTCCACCGTGGTCTCGGGCCGGCGCAGCAGCGCAAGACAGCCGTCGATGACCTCCGAGAGATTGTGCGGCGGTACGTTGGTCGCCATGCCGACCGCGATCCCGGCCGAGCCGTTGATCAGCAGGTTCGGAATCTTCGACGGCAGAACCGACGGCTCGCGTTCCTTGCCGTCGTAATTCGGGACGAAGTTGACTGTCTCCTTGTCAATGTCGGCGAGGAGCTCGGCTGCGATCTTGTCGAGCCGGCACTCGGTGTAGCGCATCGCTGCTGCGCTGTCGCCGTCGATAGACCCGAAGTTGCCCTGGCCGTCGATCAGCATGTAGCGCAGCGAGAAGTCCTGCGCCATGCGCACCAGCGTGTCGTAAATGGCAGTGTCACCGTGCGGGTGGTACTTGCCCATCACCTCGCCGACGACGCGCGCGCACTTCACATAGGAGCGGTTCCAGTGATTGTTCGCCTCGTGCATCGCAAAGAGCACGCGACGATGCACCGGCTTCAGGCCGTCGCGCACGTCGGGCAGCGCGCGCCCGACGATCACGCTCATCGCGTAGTCCAGATACGAACGCCGCATCTCCTCTTCAAGCGAGACCGGCAGGGTTTCCTTCGCGAATTGATCCATCGAGGCGGGCGGGTCGAGTCGGCCGGGGACTTCCGTTCCCTGACTACTCAGTCACTCTGAAAAGCAATCGAAAATTCTACCAGCCCGAGCGCGCTCGCCCGGGCATTGATCCATCTGCCGTGCTGTCCGTGCAAGTGGTCGGCCAGACCGCCGGACGGACCACTCGCCAACCCCCGCGCGTTGTGCTCTGATGCGCCGCCCGCTTTCAAACCAACCACGTGACCCATCCAACGACATGAACCCCGTCGATCTGGTGATCGAGGCGCGATGGGTCGTTCCGATCGTGCCGCGCGCCGTCGTGCTGGAGGACCATGCGGTCGTCGTCGCCGACGGCCGCATCGTGGATCTGCTGCCCACGTCGGACGCACGCGCGGGCTATGCGCCTGCGGAACGGGTCGCGTTGCCGACCCATGCGCTGATCCCCGGACTGGTGAACCTGCACACCCATGCGGCGATGGCGCTCTTCCGTGGCATCGGTGACGATCTGCCTCTGATGCAATGGCTGGAGCAACGCATCTGGCCGCTGGAGAAAGCACTCGTGTCGCCGGAGTTCGTGCACGATGGCACCCGGCTCGCCGCCCTGGAAATGGTGCGCGCAGGAACCACCTGCTGCTCGGACATGTACTTCTATCCGGAGTCTGCCGTGCGCGGACTGCGTGAAATCGGCATGCGGGCGGTCGTCGGCATCATCGCGATCGAGTTTCCGACGGCGTATGCGGTGGACGCCGAGGACTACCTGCGCAAGGGTCTCGCGACGCGCGACCTGTTCCGCGACGACGCCTTGGTGGCATTCACCCTGGCGCCTCATGCGCCTTACACCGTGGGCGACGACACCTTGCGGCGCATCGCCGTACTCGCCGAAGAACTCGACCTGCCGGTGCACATTCACCTGCATGAGACCGCACACGAAGTCGAGGAGTCGCTGCGGCTCCATGGCGAGCGGCCCCTCGCGCGACTGGAGCGCCTGCGCCTGGTCACGGAACGCCTGATCGCAGTGCATGCCGTTCACCTCGCGCCGGACGAGATCTCCTTGCTGGCCCAGCGAGGCGCGTCGGTTGCGCACTGCCCGGCGTCCAACCTGAAGCTCGGCAGTGGCATCGCGCCGGTCGCGGAACTACTCGCGGCCGGCGTGAACGTGGGCATCGGCACCGACGGTGCCGCCAGCAACGACCGCATCGACATGGTCTCGGAACTCAGGCTCGCCGCCCTCCTCGCGAAAGGCGTCCGTCGCGACCCGAGCGCCTTGCCGGCGCCAGCAGTGCTCGAGGCCGCCACCCTCGGGGGAGCCCGCGCGCTCGGGCTGGAGCGGCGCATTGGCTCGATCGAGACAGGAAAAGAGGCCGACCTGGCCGCATTCGACCTCTCAAGTCTCGAAACCCAGCCCGTTTTTGATCCCGTGACGCAACTTGTGTACGCGGCAGGTCGAGAGCATGCGACCGATGTCTGGGTGGCAGGCCGATCTGTGGTCAGAATGAGACAGGTGCTTGCGGAAGCTCAAGCCAGGGAACCGGGCCAGACCGCGGCCCTGGTGCATGCGTGGCAGAATCGCTGTCGGCAAGCGCTTCAGACGGCGGGGTTGGCCTGACTTTCGGGTCGCCATCATCGGCCGATGCGGTGCGAGTCATACCCGGTCGAGTCGGTACCCCGGCCGGTCTTCCTTATCTCGAGTGAGGAGCAATATGAAGCAATCCATCAAGCTGGGCCTCGTGGCATCGGCACTGATGGCCATCACTGGGACGGTTTCCGCCCAGATGAAGGACATCGTCGTCGTCGATACCAAGGACAGCCCGTATGTAATCGATGCGCGGGGCGTCATCGTCCGCGATCCGTACGGCCTTTGCTGGCGTACGGGATTTTGGAGCGCGGATCGCGCTGCCAAGACAGTCATAAAGGACGCGAAGTACCCCAACTGGACAGCCATCTGCGAGTGCGAAGTCGAAGCGCTGTGGAAGACGATGCCGCCGGCTTGCTTGCCGCCGCCGCCGCCGCCCCCACCGCCGCCCCCGCCGCCGCCTCCCCCGCCGCCGCCTGCACCGGCGCCGACGAGCGAGAAGGTGACGTTCGCGGCTGACGCCCTGTTCGACTTCGACAAGGCGGTACTGCGTCCGGAAGGTAAGGCCAAGCTCGACGACCTCGTGTCGAAGATGGCTGGAGTGAGCCTTGAAGTGATCATCGGCGTGGGTTACACCGACCGGATCGGTCCTCTGAAGCACAACATGGACCTGTCCGTCCGCCGTGCGCAGTCCGTGAAGGACTACCTGGTGAGCAAGGGCATCGAGCCGAACCGTGTCTACACGGAAGGCAAGGGACCCGCGAACCCGGTCAAGCAGTGCCCGGATCCCTCCGCCAAGGGCGAGATTCGCAACCGCAAGCAGCTGATCGAGTGCCTGCAGCCGAATCGTCGCGTCGAGGTCGAGGTCGTGGGTACTCGCCCCGTTAAGCGCTAGAACCAATATGCGCTGATCAAAGCCCCGCTTCGGCGGGGCTTTTTTTTGGTTCTTCGCCGTTCGCCTGCGCTACCACTGCGCGCTCACATGTGCGCTCGTGGCGCGAAATAAGGGTTTGACGTGCGAGGTGGAGGCGGGCCGGCGCTCGACCGGGGAACATTCGCCGCAAATGCCAACCCGCCAACCAGTAACATCGACTTGATGGAAGCCAACGTAGATCCATTGGAGCTGCGCAAGTTCAGCGATTTGGCCGCCCGCTGGTGGGATCCCAACGGGCCAATGCGGCCACTGCATGTCATCAACCCGGTTCGCCTCGCCTGGATCGACCGCCTGGCGGCGCTCGGAGGCAAGCGGGCGCTTGATGTCGGCTGTGGCGCCGGGCTGCTGGCTGAGGCGATGGCGGCCCGGGGCGCAGACGTCATGGGAATCGACATGGCCGGCAAGGCCCTGAAAGTTGCCCAGCTTCATGCCATCGAAAGTGGTGCCCGCGTTGCCTATCACGAAGGCAGCGCGGAAGACTGGGCGCAGGAGCGTCCGGCAACCTTTGATGTCGTCACCTGCATGGAGATGCTCGAGCACGTGCCGGACCCGGCCCAGAGCGTCGCTGCCTGTGCCACCCTGGTCCGACCCGGCGGCTGGGTCTTCTTCTCGACGATCAATCGCAATCCGAAGGCATTCCTTCTCGCAATCGTTGGCGCCGAGTACGTGCTGAACCTTTTGCCGCGTGGCACGCACGAGTACGCACGGTTCATCCGGCCAAGCGAGTTGTCGGGCTATGCGCGCGACGCAGGACTCAACTTGCACGAGATCATCGGCATGAGCTACAACCCGTTCACCAAGTCTGTCGCTTTGGGCCGCGACACCGACGTCAATTACCTGATGGCGTTTCGCAAAGCGGGCTGAAGATGACCGCCATCCGCCTCGTGCTGTTCGACCTCGACGGAACACTGGCCGATACAGCGCCCGACCTCGCCGGCGCGGTCAACAGGATGCTGCTGTCGCGCGGTCGCGAGCCTCTGCCGCTCTCGGAACTGCGACCCCTGGCGTCGCACGGCGCGCGCGGGCTCATCGGGCGGGCCTTCGGGCTGGCCCCTGCCGACGCCGCCTATGAAGCGTTGCGCCAGGAGTTCTTTGCCGAGTACGAGTCGGCCCTGTGCGAGGTCAGCACGCTGTTCCCGACGATGGCCGAGACGCTGGGAAGCCTGGAAGAAGACGGCCTCGCTTGGGGCATCGTCACCAACAAGATCGCACGGTTTACCGAACCGCTCGTGCGCGCACTCGGCCTGGCGGAGCGCGCCGTCTGTGTGGTCAGCGGTGACACCACCGCGCACGCCAAACCGCACCCGGCGCCGCTCATCCATGCGCTGCGCCAGGCAGGGCGTGTCGCCCCTGAAGCACTCTACGTCGGCGACGATCTGCGCGATGTGCAGGCCGGCCAGGCGGCGGGCATGCGGACGGTTGCGGCCGCCTACGGATACCTGGGAAACGAGATCCCGATCGAGCAGCTGGGGAGCCGACGCCGTGATCGCGCGTCCGGCAGAATTGCTGGGCCTGCTCAGGGACCGGTCGGTGCGCGCCTCCTGACGCGGTCCATTACAAGTTCGAAGCGAATGAAGTTGGCACTCGGCCCCTGGATTCCCCGGCTGCGCAAGGCCGCCATCGCGCTCGCGGTGCTGATCGTCCTGTTTGGCGTCGTCGGCTACTTCGCAATTCCGAAAGCCGTGCGCTGGGGTCTGGAAACGGTCGCCGCGCGCGAACTGGGGCGCATTGTGCGGGTCGAGAGCGTCAGCGCCAATCCCTTCACGCTGCGGGCAACGATGCGAGGCGTCGTCATCGATGGCGTGCCCGGCGAGAACGCTCCCTTGCTCTCCGTGCGCGAGATCATCGTCAACGCGTCATCGCTGTCGCTTTTCCACCGCGCACCGGTGCTGGATGCCCTCTCGATCGACGGGCTCGCCGCCAACATCGCGCGGCTCGAAGCTCAGCGCTTCAACTTCAGTGACATCGTCAAACTCATCGAGGCGCGGCCAAAGACCGACGAAGCCCCGCTGCGCTTTTCGCTCAACAACATCCGCATCACCGACAGCAGCATCCACTTTGACGATCGGCCGCTCGGGTCCAAGCATGTCGTCAGCGACATCACGCTCGGCATTCCATTCCTGTCGAACCTTCCCACGCACGTCGAGATCGACGTGCAGCCCGTGCTGTCGGCGCGGCTCAACGGCACGCCGATCGACCTCAAGGGTGAGACACACCCGTTCGCGGAAACGCTCGAGTCGACGATCGATCTGAAGCTCGACGGCCTCGACATTCCGAAGTACCTCGCCTACTCCCCGGTAGGGCTCAATTTCGCAATTCCCCAGGGCGCGCTCAATACGGACCTGCGGGTCGCGTTCCGCCGCGCCGCACCAGCACGAGGCGATCGCCCCGCTGTCGCTGCGAGGACGATCATTTCGGGCCGCTTCGAGGTGACAGGCTTTGCGCTTGCCGCGCCGGCGACGCAGCCGAAGCCGCTCGTGGCGTGGAAATCGCTGGCTGTTGTACTGGAGGAAGTCGAACCCTTCGTCCCGCGCGCCGTCATCGGCGATGTGACGCTGGTGGCGCCAACCGTCGACATCATCCGCGATGCGACGGGTGCGCTGAACTGGATTCAGTTTATCCAGCAGCCAGTGCAGGCGGCGCCAGCACCGCCAAAGGCAGCGGCGACCGCCGGCGCGGCGACCGCACCGGCACCTCTCGCCGTGACGCTCCGGCACGCGTCGGTTCGTGATGGCACCGTGAACCTGGCCGATGACTCCGCCGGCATGTTCCGGCTGCAGGCCGTCAACCTGCAGGCCGATGCCGCGAATCTCAACACGACGACGCCCGAGCGCGGCAAGGTCCAACTGAAGTTCGATGTCGCCGAGGGCGGCGGCACCACCTCGCTCGACGGCCCCGTCGGCCTCGCGCCGCTTGGCGGACGCCTTGCACTCGCCATGCGGAATGCCAGGCTGCGTGCACCCGCGCGCTATCTGGCGAACGTCATCAACGGGACACTCGACGGCAGCAGTGACGTGGATGGCGTGCTGGAGTTTGCCGACGCGGAGCCGACCTTCAACGTCGCGTTGCGCGACCTTTCGGTCCGCGGCAAGGACATTACGCTGCGTGGTCCGAAGGGCAGTGGCGCCGACCTCGACCTGGCCGGTCTGACGATCGACGGCGCGACGATCGACCTGACCGGACGCAGGATCACGTTAGAAAGGCTTTCCCTGGACGCCCCGCGCACGACGCTGCGGCGGCTTCCGGACGGCGAGATCAACTGGCGGCAGGTGCTGCACGTGAAGCCAGCGGCAGCGGTCGGCAGCGCCGTGCCGGGTACGACGGACAGCACAACGCCACCGTGGAGGGTCCTGCTGAAGGAAGCCAGCGTCGCGCGGGGCGAACTTCGGCTCGAGGATCTGGCCGTGGACCCCAACGTCAAGGTGCGGACCTCGAACATCACAGGAGCGGTGCGCAATGTCGTCAGTGACGGGAGCGAGCGCGCCGAAATTGCACTCAGGACCACATTCGGAAGCGGTGGCACGCTGGCGGTCCAGGGCGGCGCTCGCTGGAATCCGATCACGTCGGACTTGCGCATTGACGCACGCAGCCTCGACGTCTCGGCGGTGCGGCCGTACCTGGCGGCAAGGCTGAACGCCGTTCTGGCGCGTGCCGAGGCCTCGGCGCGCGGCAGCGTGACCGTCAACCAGGAATCCGGCACGGCCCCGCTGCACATCACCTACAAGGGCGGCGCCCGGCTCGCCAACCTGCACTTGCTGGATGCCCGTGGCGAAATGACCTTCTCAAGTGGCAGGTGCTGGATCTGGATCAGATCGATCTGAAGCTGGGCGATGAAGTACCGAAGGTCCTCGTCGGCAAGCTCGCGCTTTCGGACTTCTATGCGCGCGTCATTGTCTCTGAACAAGGTCGCCTGAACCTGGCGGACATCGTAAGGCGCGGCGCGGATGCCGCTGGGACTGAAGCGCCTGCCGCATCTTCCGGGAATGCGCCATCCGTGGCAGTCGCACCGAAGTCAGAGCCTGTCGTGCCGGTGGATCGGGAGATGGCCGGCAACACGCCGGTTACATCCCCTGCCACCGCTGCGACGGCGAGTGCGAAAGGCACTCCGCCGGCCGTCGATCCGGCGGCGCCGCGTCCGATCCTGCGCATTGGGCACATGGAATTCACGCGCGGCAACGTGAACTTCACCGACAACTTCATCAAGCCGAACTACACCGCCAACATGACGGGGCTCGCCGGCTCGGTCACCACGCTGGCATCCGACAGCGCCGAACCGGCCACGCTGGCGCTTGCCGGGAAGATCGACGACGACGCCCCGTTGGACATCACTGGCCGCCTTAATCCGCTGGCGCCAACACTCTTTCTCGATATCGAGGGTCGAACCAAGGGCGTCGACCTGCCGCGCCTCACGCCCTACGCGGTGAAGTACGCGGGCTACCCGATCGTCAAGGGCAAGCTGTCGATGGAGGTGAGGTACAAGGTCGAGAGCGGAAAGCTGGCCGCCAATAATCACCTGTTCCTCGATCAGCTGACGTTCGGCGAAAAGGTCGAAAGCCCCACCGCCACCAAGCTGCCGGTTCTGCTCGCGGTATCGCTGCTGACGAACTCGAAGGGCGAGATCGACATCAATCTGCCGATTTCAGGCACGCTGGACGATCCGAAGTTTTCGGTCGGCGGCATCATCATCCAGGTCATCGTCAACCTGCTGACCAAGGTTGTGACCGCTCCATTCACACTGCTGGCGGCAGCCTTTGGTGGCGGCGAGGAACTGGGTTACATCGAGTTCGCCCCCGGCACCGCGGCACTGAAGGAGGACCAGACCAAGCGGCTCGATACGCTGGCCAAGGCGCTCAGCGACCGGCCGGGACTCAAGCTCGACATCATCGGTCGCGTCGAGCCTGCCAGCGACACGGACGGCGTCCGGCACGCGAAATACGACGCGAAGCTGAGGGCTGCCAAGGTCAAAGGCCTGGTCCGCCGCGGCGGCGACGCGGTCGACACGAGCACCGTCACGGTCAGCCCCGAGGAGCGCGCAGCGTTGATCGCAAGCGTCTACTCGGATGAGGACATCGAGGGCAAACCACGCAACTTCATCGGCATCGCCAAGTCGATTCCGGCACCCGAGATGGAAGCGCTGATCCTCGCCAACCTTTCCGTCTCGCCGGAGGACCTGCGGGCGCTGGCAAATCAACGCGCGACGACCGTCCGGAACCACCTTGAAACGCAGGGCAAGATTTCGCGCGAGCGCCTGTTTCTGGTCGAACCCAGGCTCACCGCCGAGGGCATCCAGGACAAGGGGCCGAAGACCCGGGTTGACTTCTCGCTGAAGTGACCCATCTAACGCGTAGAATTGATTTTTCTTGGGGGCGACCTGGCTTCGACGCGGGTCGTGAAGGATCTCAGGGCATGCCGAGGACCAGTCACCTCGTAAATCCATCTGGAACACTACAAACGCCAACGAAGACGCGTTTGCTCTAGCCGCTTAATACCGGCCAGACGCTGCACTGGTTCGCTTCCGGGCCAGGTCGGGTAACCGACAGCAGCGCCATTCACGGAAGCTGGATGCCGGTGGAGTCATGACGGCGGCATCGAGATCAAGTGACTGGCTGCGTGCCGGCCTGCCGATCGGCTAAGCACGCGGCGAGAAATAAATAGACCGGCTACGCATGTAGAACTGGATCTGGATCATTCGCGGACGCGGGTTCAATTCCCGCCGCCTCCACCAATCACTCGAAGGGCCGCCAAGCGCGGCCCTTCGATTTCCGGCCCCGTGTGGACAAGGAGTGCTGCACTGCCGGACTCAACGCCCAACCCGGGTCGAGCCGTCCGCTCAAGCAGCCGCGCCGCCACACCTGCCACCCTAGGAAGGCCCCCTCGCTCGGCACTTTGCCGCGTTGCTGGCGCCGGGACTGAATGCGCGTTCGGAACCGCCGCGCAAATTTGTTGGCCGCGCCAGTTCACTTTGCTTGTCGCTCGCCTGGCAAGACGACCGCGGCCGGCAGTGTCACTCCGGGCGCCTCAGCCAAATTGACGTCGCTCAATCCCGTCAAAAGGACGACACATTTTTTGCCATCAGTGAACTATCGTCACTTAGCGCCAGCCTGGGACGTTCCCACCACGTTTGCCCCAAAGGGCAGTATTGAACCTCACCTATTGACGATGCCTTGCCTCAGTTACCTGTGCGACAGTCGCGCAGCCATGGGCCTACGCTGAAGGTCAGACGCAGTCTATCGCAATCGCAGGCCAAGCAATCTGGCTCGTTGCAGTCAAGCAGAGATGCAGCGCGAGTGACTTATCAGGATCGGATAAATCATGAAACAGCGTTCGTCGATTCTTCCAGCGCTTTTCGCCGCGGCCACCATTTGCAGTGGCTGGGCTGCAGTTCAGGCGGCAGCGCACCGAGTCCTGCCCCGCTCCAACGCCAACGCCCGACCCCGCACCCCCGGCCACCAGCCCGACCATCCAGGTGGTGCCGGCAGACTTTGACTTCGGCAAGGTCACCACCAGCAACCGCCTGCGCCGTTGGAAGTCACGATCCGCAACACTGGCACAGCCGCGTTGCGTGTCTCGGCGATCTCCTTCTCGCGCGCCGGCGGATCCCTAGCGTTCATGTTGAACGGAGTCTCGGATCGAAGCCCTGTGCGGCTCGGTGTCTCCCACCGTCGCGGCCGGTGATTCATGCACGCGTGCAGGTCACGTTCCAGCCGCCTGCGACGACTGGAACGTTCACGTCGACGTTCCAGGTCAGTTCGAACGATCCAGGCTTCGCCAATCGTCTCGGATTGCCAATCCGGAGCGTCGGAGATGCTGACGTCCCTGACCTTGCAGGATCAACCAGATCGAAAACCCCACCTGCCCTAATCCGGCAGTTGCCTATGTGTCCGTCATTGATCAAGGCGGCTTTCCCTTGTTGGGCCTGCAAGCGGCCCAATTTGCAGCGGCGCAGCAGCCGAGCATGACGCCTCCAGCCAACCGAGGTCGATCATCTCGGTCGATCCTGTTGACTTCGGGACCTATAAGAACGTGGCAATTTCAGCTCTGCTCGACCATAGCAAGAGCCTGACGGACCAACCCGTCGCCTTTGCCGACATGAAGACGGGATTTTCCAATCTGCTGGGCGGCTTGAAGCCAAATGACATCGCCGAACTGATGAAGTTTGCAACCGAGTACCAAGTCGTCGTGCCCTTCACGACCGACTCCGCAGCCTGTTGAAGGCCGGCATCGAGCTGCCGTTCAACAAAGGGACAGGCACAAGGCTCTTTGATACCGTTTATCAGGCGGTGGAAGACATCTCAACGAAGACCGCCTATCGGCGAGCCATCATCGTTGCGACCGATGGCGTAGACGAACTTCCTCCGAGTGCGCCTGCCGATCCACACCATGCAGCAAGTCATTGACAACGCCAAGAGCAAGAACGTCCCGATCTTCACTATCGGCCTGGGCGCTGTCGATCAACGCAGCGGATCTGGGGCGGATGGCGGCGGAAACCGGAGGACTCTACTACCAGGCGAATACGTCGCAGAATCTGGCGACCATCTACCAGCAACTCGCCTCTTTGCTCTACGGCAACCAGTACGTCGTTGAAATTCGATCAATTGCCGAGAACCGTTGTTGGCGGTCACAGCAGACCTGCTACTCAGCGTAAGCGTGCCGCCCTCCAGCGGCAACGCGGTGAGGCCAATGACCTCGTGTGCTCCTTAAAGTGGACCTCCGGCGAGTCGCCTGCGCACCGCCTCCGTCGTCGGCGCTCGCAGTCAGCTTGTGAGCGCCGTCACCGGCACAGCTTCGTGTTGTATAGCGACGCTTACGACTTGGAGCCCGCCTTAGGGCAGCCCCTCTCCTGCTGCAGGCGCTCGTTCTGACCTCGCTCTAACGGCTGCCTCGCTTTCTCGGCGTCAAGCAGGGCAAGGCTGCAAATGACGTGTCGGCGGGCAGGGCCTTGCTATCGACCACCGCCTAGAATCCCCCCCGCTTTCGTGTTGAGTCAACCACCATGGCGGACACCACCGACATCCCCACTCTGCGGCGCCTGCTGCACGACTGCCGCCGCATCGCCGTCGTGGGCATCTCCGCGGAATGGCATCGCCCCAGCTACTTCGTCGGCAAGTACCTGCTCGAGCACGGCTACACGATGATCCCGGTGAACCCGAAGTACGCCGAGGTCCTTGGGCAGAAGTGCTATCCCGACGTACTCACCGCTGCCAAAGAGTCCGGCCCGATCGACATGGTCGACTGTTTTCGCCGCTCCGCCGACATCAGCCCGCTGGCCGAGGACGCGATTGCGATTGGTGCGAAGTGCCTGTGGATGCAGCTCGGCGTCAGCAACGAGCCGGCGGCACAGCGCGCCCGTGCTGCCGGGCTGGATGTCGTGCAGGACCGCTGCGTGAAGATCGAGCATGGCCGGCTCTTCGGCGGGCTCAACTGGGCCGGCGTCAACACTCGCGTGATTTCGAGCAAGCGGCCGCGGCAGCTGCCGTACTGAGGAGACCATCTATGGCGGACCGCGCCTTCGGCATCGAGACGCTGTGCCTGCACGCCGGCCAGATCCCCGACCCGGTGACCGGCAGCCGTGCCGTGCCGATCTACCAGACGACGTCCTACGTGTTCGACTCGGCCGACCATGCGGCGAGCCTTTTTAACCTGCAGACCTTCGGCAACGTCTATTCGCGCATCAGCAATCCGACCGTCGCGGTGCTGGAAGAACGCGTCGCCGCGCTGGAAAACGGCCGTGCGGCGCTGGCGACCGCGAGCGGAATGTCGGCGCAGCTGACGGGGATCCTGGCGATCGTGCAGCCGGGCCAGCATATCGTCGCATCGTCGTTGCTCTACGGCGGTACCTACTCGCAGTTCGACGTCACCCTGAGCAAGATGGGCATCGAGACGACTTTTGTCGACCCCGATCAGCCTGAGAACTTCCGCTCGGCGCTGCGTGAGAACACACGCCTTGTCTACGCCGAGACGCTCGGCAATCCCAAGATCAACGTGCTCGACATCGAGCCGGTCGCGGCCATCGCGCACGACGCCGGCGTGCCGTTGATGATCGACAACACGATGGCCTCGCCCTACCTGTGCCGGCCGTTCGACTGGGGTGCGGACATTGTCGTGCACTCGGCGACCAAGTACCTCGGAGGGCACGGCACCACGCTGGGCGGACTGCTAGTGGAACGCGGCAAGTTCGACTGGGGCAACGGCAAGTTCCCGGACATGGTGTTGCCCTCGAAGGGCTACCACGGCGTCAAGTTCTGGGAGACCTTCGGCGACTTCGCCTACACGATGAAGGCGCGCATGGAAGTGCTGCGCGTGCACGGTGCGGCGCTCGCGCCACTGTCGGCCTTCCTGCTGCTGCAGGGCGTCGAGACATTGCACGTGCGGATGGAGCGTCACTGCCAGAACGCGCGCCGCGTCGCGCAGTTCCTTCAGAGTCATCCGAGCGTCGCCTGGGTCAACTGGCCCGGCCTGGCGTCGAGCCCCTACTACCCGCTGGCACGCAAGTACCTGCGGGCGGTCGATGGTGAGCCCGGCGCCTCGGGCGTGATGACCTTCGGCATCAAGGGCGGTGCCGCAGCAGGCGAGAAGTTCATCGATGCGCTGCAATTCCTTTCGCACCTCGCCAACATCGGGGATGCGAAGTCGCTCGTGATCCATCCGGCGTCGACGACGCACCGCCAGCTCTCGGAGGAAGACCAGCGCAAGGCCGGCGTATCGCCCGACATGGTGCGGCTTTCGGTCGGGATCGAGTCGATCGATGACATCCTGTGGGACCTCGAGCAGGCGCTGGAGCGCAGCCGCTGAGGCAGCGCGCCCATCGATCGCCCGCTCGAGCTTGCCTTATGGACGAACAGGCTGCCCGCGATGTCGCACTGGTGCGCGCGCTCGAGTCCGGCGATGCCGAGCATGCGGTGCTGACAGCCGACGACCGCCGCTACGCCAGTCGTGCTGCCGGCGAACTGGCGCACTGGCAGGCGGCCGATCAGCGTCGTCCGCCCACGCCGGAACTCTTTCTCACCCGACGGGCCGGGCTGTTGCTGGACAGGCTGGGGGAACGCGAGCCGGTGCTGCGCGCGCTGCGGCAAACCCGCTGGCGCTCCTGGCTCGGGCTGGCGCTGCCCGCCGCGGCGTTCGTTATGGGCGTGCTGATGGAACAGATCGCCGATCGTCAGCACGTCAATGTCCTTGCCTTCCCGCTCCTCGGCATCCTCGCGTGGAACCTTGCGGTGTACGGGCTGATGCTGGTCCGCCCATTGCTCGGAAGCACTCTTGGTCCTGTGCGGCGCTGGGTCGCGCAACTGGGCCGCACGAGGACTGCAGCGCTGCCCGGCACGCTGACGCGCCCGGCAGCCCGCTTCGCCGGTGATTGGGCGGCACTCGCAGCACCGCTGACCAACGCGCGGGCGGGACGGGTGCTGCACCTAGCAGCGGCATTGTTCGCGCTGGGAGCCGTGCTGGGACTGTATCTCCGGGCAGTCGCCTTCGAGTACCGCATCGGCTGGGAAAGCACGTTCCTTACGGCCTCTTCCGTTCACGCCATCCTGCAGTTCGTCCTGGGGCCGGCTGCGAAGCTGATTGGCATGCCGTTTCCATCACCTGAGGTCGTGTCTGCAATGCGCATCACGGGAGGCGCAGGCGGCACCGACGCCGGACCTTGGATCCACCTGTACGCCGTGACAGTCGGCCTGGCCGTCGTGGCACCTCGCCTGCTGATGTCGGCCTACGCGGGGTGGCGCGAGCGACAGCTCGCAAACGCGTTCCGGTTCGACCTTGGCGAACCCTACTTCCGTCGCGTGCTCGCCGCGTTTGCACCCAGCCGCGCGCGAATGCGCGTGGCGCCCTACAGCTACACACTCGACGAGGCAGCGGTCAGCGGCCTGCATGCGCTTGCGCGACACCTGCTCGGGGATGCCACCGAACTCGCGCTGCGACCGAGCACTGAATACGGTGAGGAGGAAGCTGCCGCGCAAGGCCTGCCTCGCAATGAGTCCGACGTCCCGCTGACCTTGGCCGTGTTCAACGCCGCAGCCACGCCTGAAGCGGAGAACCACGGACGCTTTCTCGACACCTTGCAAGCCGCGACCGGGAACCCGCTCGCCGTCGTCATCGACACCGCAGCCTACCGTCAACGCCTCGGCGCACAGGCGGGTGCCGCAGCTCGCCTGGGCGAGCGCTGCAATGCGTGGCGAACGTTTGTCGAGTCACATGGCCTGCCTGCGGCATGCGTGGACCTCGCGACGCCGGACATCGCCGCGGCCGAACGCGACCTGGCGGCAGCACTCGGGGGCAAGCCGTGAGCGACGCCGCGCCCAAAGCCACCTGGATCGACCTCGCACTGGTCTCGCACACGAACGTTGGCAAGACAACGCTCGCGCGAACGCTGCTCGGCCAGGAGATCGGTGAAGTGCGCGACGCCCCGCATGTAACGGAAGTGGCGGAAGTCCACGTTCTGCTGCGCTCACCGGAAGGTGACGAACTGCGCCTGTGGGACACCCCGGGCTTCGGCGACTCCGCGCGCCTGGTGCAGCGGCTGCGAAGTTCCGACAATCCGATCGGCTGGCTGTTGCGCGAGGTCTGGGATCGATACCGCGACCGACCCTTCTGGTGCAGCCAGCAGGCGGTACGTGCCGCACGCGCGTCCGCCGACGTGGTCCTTTATCTTGTGAACGCCGCGGAATCGCCGCGCGATGCCGGTTATCTGCCCTCCGAGACGCAAGTCCTGCGCTGGCTCGACAGGCCGGTGCTCGTGCTGCTGAATCAGGTCGGACCGCCGCGCCCGCATGCAGACGAAGAAGCCGAGCGTGAGCGTTGGCGCGCGCAGTTCGCCGCGCACGGACTTGTGTGCGAGGTCCTCCCGCTCGATGCCTTCGCCCGCTGCTGGGTGCAGGAAGGAACATTGCTCGATGCGGTCGGCCGCCGGTTGCCGGCGGAAAAGATGAGCGCGCTCAAGCGCCTGCAGGCGCAGTGGACGAACATCCAACTCGCGCGATTCGAGGCGTGCGTGCAGGCGCTGGCCGGCCAACTGTCGGCGGCCGCGCACGACGCCGAGCCTATCGATGAACCCGCAGAATCCGTCGGCGTGCGCGTGATGGTCCGGTTGGGCATGCGGCGCGACGACAACGCGCGGTCGCGGGCGATGTCCGCACTGGCCGGACGCGTCGACAGCGGAGTCAGGTCCGCCACCGCCACGATGATTGCGATCAACGGGCTGGAAGGAGAGGCAACCGAGACCATCCTGAAGCGCGTGCAGGAAACCTACGCGTCAAGGGATCCGATTCCCGAGGGGCGAGCTGCGTTGTTGGGCGGCGTCCTGACCGGCGCCCTCGCCGGCCTGAAGGCCGACCTCGCCACCGGAGGGCTGACGATGGGTGGCGGGGCGCTGGTCGGTGGACTCCTGGGTGGACTGGGCGGAGCCGGCATTGCCCGCGGCCTCAACAAGCTGACCGGAGTCGAGCGAACCCGCCTGTACTGGCCGGACGAGTTCCTCGACGGACTCCTGCGCGCGGCCATCCTGCGTTACCTCGCCATCGCCCACTACGGCCGCGGCCGCGGGCGATTCGTCGAAGGCGAGTCGCCGGCATTCTGGTTCGACACCGTGCAGGCGCTGATCGCAAGGCGGGCGGACACCCTGCACGCGATCTGGAGCCGCGCGCGCGAAGGCGGATCCCTTGACGACACGGCCCGCGACATCGAACAGGAGTTACGCGTCCTGGTCCCCGACGCCTTGACTCGCTTGTATCCTGATGACCTGCGCATTGAATTGCAGGCGCCCATGCGTCGACCCCGCGACGCACGCGTCGGCGGCGGCAGGTCCGAAGCCGCCATTCCCGCGTAAGCTACGCGCCGATCTGCAGGAGCCTCTCATGAAGACACGCGCCACCACTGTTGCTCTCGCCACCGCCGCCCTCTCGCTGGGGCTGTCGGCCGGATGCTCGTCGACGCAAGCGCCGAGCGGAAAGGATGCCCGGATACCCGCGTCGCAGTTGTACGAGGTGAAGATCCAGCCGGTCCGCATCCCGCCCAATCCGCAAGGCGCATTCGCGCTCTCGACGGCCACCGGCTGCGATGTGATCTACATCACGAAGGCCGCTGCGGCCGACACGGTCACGTATGCGGTCCGGCCGACGAGCCGTGTACCGGATGCGACCAAGTGCGTCGAATCACTGCGGAGTGAGCCAGGCGTCGAGGCAGTCTCGACGCCCATGTAGAGAAAGCGGCGACCCAGGCCGACCGCGCCGTCGGCTGTGCAGTCAGTCGTGACCGGTCCCCGCGGTCGTCGGCTCCTGGGGTTTCTGGCCGTACATCAGCCGGTCGGCGCGCCGCATCAGAGTTTCGACCGAATCGTCTGCCTGCGCGGCCGCAACTCCGATGCTCAGAGCGACCTCCAGTCCAGCGGAGAGGCTGCTCCAGTCGCAGGCCGCGACCGCTTGCTGGATGCGATCACAAGCTGCGCGCGCCTCTTCCGGCGACGCATCGCCGAACAGCACGACGAGTTCATCGCCGCCAATGCGCGCCGCAAAGTCCGAGCTGCGCAGCGAATGCCGCAGCAGGTCACCGAGTTTCCTGAGCACCGCATCGCCCACCATGTGCGAGTGACTGTCGTTCACACGTTTGAACTGGTCGATGTCCAGCAAGGCAAGTGCGATCGGTCTCCCGCCATCGCGCAGATTGACGAGCGCGTCGTGGAGCAGCGGCTCCAGCGCGCGGCGGTTGGCCAGGCCCGTCAGCGGATCCAGCAGGGAAAGCTCGCGGAACGAACTGGCTTCCGCCGACAGGGAGTCCAACTGCTCCCGCTGCTTCAGCGATTCGCGCCAGCGTTCGACGCGCACCCGGTTCTCGCTGCGCAGGCGCAGGATCTCGCGCGTGACCTGCATGTGCCTGCGCAACGCGCGCAGCGCGGTCTCGTGGTCCCCAATCGCCTCGGCGCAGCGGGACAGCACGTCGTGCGCCTTGCCCTCGACAACCAGCAGGTCGAGCTGCCTGGCAAGTTCGATCGCCTCGCGCGCCCGTTCCACACCCAGGGCCGGCTCGCCCTCGAGCAACAGCACATCGGCGTCCACCACCGCACCTTCCGCCAATCCGTGCGACCACGCGAGCTGAGCGGCATCGCGCAGCACCGCATCGATCGCAGCACGGGCCTGCGTCGTATTGCCCAGCGCCACATGGATCTGCGCCAGCACGGCGTAGTGGTTGGCGCGCTCCCGAAGTTGCAGCTCAGGCGTGCTCTCCGTTGCCTGATTGCAGCAGGTTCTCGGCCCATGACTGCAGCATCGCCAGATGTTCCCTGTCCGGCGCCGAGGCATGCAATGCAGCCGGATCAGTGAGCCAGCCGAGGTTGGTGACCAGCCAGTCAGTGCGGGCCATCCGCTCCCACGAGGCGAGGCCGGCATCGCGCGCCATGTCGATCATGCGCGCGAACAGCTGCAGTCCATCCTCGTAGGAGCCGGCGGCGGCGTGCGCAGCACCCAGAGCGCGTGTCGCCATCAGCCGTGCCTCGGGACGTCCGTCGGACTGCACGACGTCATGGGCGGCAAAAGCGGCCGCATAGGCGTCGTCGTAGCGCCGCATCTGGGAACACGCGAGCACCGCATAGGTGAGCGAAGCGACCTGCCCCGGCACGTCCCCAACGGCGCCGTACAACTGCGCGGACTGGATCGCGTGCGCGTCAGCGGCGGAATACTCGCCTGACCGCAATTCGAGCACGGCGAGGCGCGCCAGCAGTCGCGCGTGCAGGGCGCGATCGTCGGCCGCACGCGCCCGCTCGATCGCCTCGGTCAACACGCGGCGTGCATCCGCGTGCTTGCCGTCCAGGACGGCGGAGGCGACCTGCTCGAGCTCGGAGGACTGCGAGGCGGACATGGAGGTCAATCGATCGCGGACCGCGGATTTGCCGCAGCGCCCCCTCAAGCGTAACGCCTTGTTCCGACCCGACGGCGCAGAAAAGGCGCCGGAAAGCCCCGAAAACCCGTCCCTGCGGATATTGCTGCAGGCCATCGCGCCGATCTCACCTCAGCTAGAGGGGCTTCCCAAGGCGCGACAGCCCAAAAGCAAACGGGCCCTTAACGGGCCCGTTTACTGGCGGAGGGAGTGGGATTCGAACCCACGATGGGCTTTAGACCCATACACACTTTCCAGGCGTGCGCCTTCGACCGCTCGGCCATCCCTCCCTGTCGGGCCGCGGATTATATCGGCCGATCGAGGCACGAAAAAAAGCCCGCGGAGCGCACTCCGCGGGCTGCGATGCAAACACAGATACTACGGTCAGGTTGCGAGTGTCGAGACGGCGTCGCCGCGCAGGTTCGGGTACCGAACATGCTCGACAAACTCCTGCACCTCGCGGTTCGGCGCCGGTGTCAGCATGCTCACGATCGCAATCGTGATCAGGCCGACCGGTACGCCGAACACACCGGCCGAAATCGGTGCGATGCCCCACCAAAGGTCCATTCTCGTCGTACCGAACCAAAGGATGAACTGCGGGTACGTATGCAGCATGTAGTACAGGCAGACGCCCAAGCCCAGGATCATGCCGGCGATGGCACCCGCCTTGTTCGCGCGCTTCCAGAACACGCCCAGGACCAGGGCCGGGAAGAACGCGGAAGCCGCCATCGAGAACGCCGCGCCGACCAGGAACAGGATGTTCCCCGGTTTTTGCGACGTCACCCAGGCAGCGAAGATGGCCACGATCAGCAGCAGGATCTTGGAGATCATCACCCGCTTCTGCGTCGAAGCATTCGGGTTGATCATCTTGTAATACAGGTCGTGCGACAGCGCGTTGGCGATCGTCAGCAGCAGGCCGTCAGCCGTCGAAAGCGCCGCCGCCAGACCACCCGCCGCCACAAGGCCCGAGATCACGTACGGCAACCCCGCGATTTCCGGTGTTGCGAGCACGATGATGTCGCCGCCCAGGACCATTTCCGCGAGCTGGACGATGCCGTCCTTGTTGACGTCCGAGATCGACATGAGTGTCGGATCGATCTTCGCCCAGGCCGCCACCCACGCCGGAAGGTTGGCGAAGGCCGTGCCTACGACGTTGTTGTAGACCTCGAACTTCACCAGCACCGCGAGCGCCGGCGCCGTAAAGTACAGCAGGAAGATGAAGAACAGCGACCAGAACACCGATACGCGCGCTTCCTGCACCGATGGCGTCGTGTAATACCGCATCAGGATGTGAGGCAGTGCTGCCGTGCCGAACATCATGCAGAACACCAGGGCCAGGAAGTTGAGGCGCTTGGTATCGCGCTCCTTCTCGCCTGCCTCCCCGGTCTTGTTCGTCGGGTAGGGCGTTGCGTGCGGAAGGGGCGGACCTGAGCGCGCCGCGTTGGACGCGATTTGCGGCGTCCAGGCCTTGCGCGCATCGTCAGCCGACTGCGGATAGTCCGCCACCGCTTTTTCTGCCGCGCGGATCTCGGCCACCGCCGCATTGGACGCCTTCAGGTCTTCGACCTTCTGCGCTGCCGCGGCCTTGCCGGCCTCCCACGTGCCGGGCAGTCCGTCGATGCGCTTCTTCGCTTCCGCCGAGCGCTCAGCGAAGATCTTCCGGACTTCCTGCTCCTTCGGATCGGCCGTCAGCTTCTTCTCCAGCGCGGTAACGCGCTCGAGCACTCCGCCGTAGACGATCTGGGGCAGCGGAATACCCGTGATCTTCACCGACAGCCACACCACCGGGATCATGTAGGCGACGATAAGGATGATGTACTGCGCCACCTGCGTCCAGGTCACCGCCCTCATGCCGCCGAGGAACGAACAGACCAGGATACCGGCCAGGCCGAGGAACACGCCGATGCCGAACTCCACGCCGGTGAACCGTGACGTGATAATGCCCACGCCGTAGATCTGGGCTACCACATAGGTGAACGAGCACAGGATTGCCGCGAAGACGCCGATGGCGCGCGGGATGTTGCCGCCGTAGCGGGCACCGAGGAAGTCCGGGATTGTGAACTGACCGAACTTGCGCAGGTACGGCGCGAGAAACAGCGCCACCAGCACATAGCCACCGGTCCAGCCGATCACAAAACCGAGCCCGTCGAAGCCAGACAGATAGAGCGTGCCGGCCATGCCGATGAACGATGCGGCCGACATCCAGTCCGCACCGGTGGCCATGCCGTTGAACAGCGCTGGCACGCGTCGACCTGCCACGTAGTACTCGGCAACGTCTGCCGTACGACTCATGATGCCGATGCCGGCGTACAGCGCGATCGTGGCGAACAGGAAGACGTAGCCGATCCAGACTTTCGGCAGGCCCAACTGCTCGAGAATTGCGAGCACGATCACGAATGCGGCGAAGCCGCCCGTGTACCACGTGTAGTACTTCTTCAGCTGGTTGAAGAAAGCGCGATTAGAACTGACTGAGGTGCTCATCAGGCGTCTCCCTCTTCCACGCCGTACTCGACATCGAGCTTGCGCATGTATTTTGCGTAGTACCAAATGATCACGACGTAGATGATCAAGGATCCCTGCGCGGCCATGTAGAACGACAGCGGCCAGCCGAAGAAGTTGATTTCGGCGAGCGGGATGGCGAAGTACGCCATCACGTAGGTGACGACGAACCAGATGAAGAGCAGGATCGCGGTGATCCGCAGATTCCTGCTCCAGTACTCTTTCTGCTTTTCGGTGAGTTGCATGTTCTCTCCTAAGTGGACTTCTGTCTCCCTGGACTAAGTGGCGTCGGCGGTCTTTTCCTCCTTGGAATGGACGTCTGGTTTGATGGCGGGCACAGCCTGTGGCACTGTCCGCTCGAGATCGCGCTTCAGCGTCGCAGAATATTTCGGTTCGAACCCTGCCAGCTGCTTGTGAACGCGCCAGGCGTCCTCACTGCGGCCCAGGTGGTGGTAGGTCAGGCCCAGCTGGTAGTAGCCGTAGGGGCTGAATGGCTGCAGCTTGATCGTTTGCTTCAACGCGTCGACCGCCTCCGTCAGGCGACCGTCGCGGATCAGCACCAGGCCGAGCCCGTACCACGCGCGGTCGAGTGAGGGGCGAAGCTCCACCGCCCGGCGGAAGCAGCGCTCGGCGTCGGCGAGGCGATCTTCCTGATCGTGCAGGAATCCCAGGTTGAACCAGGCGTCGGCGTGCGCCGGATTGGTCGCCGTCACCTGTTCAAGTTGAGCCACGGCCCCGGCGCGGTCGCCGGACTTCCGCCAGCAGGTTGCCGAGCATCAATCCGGCCAACTCGTTGCGCGGATCGATCCCGAGCATCTCGCGGAAGGTGCGCACGGCCTCCGGGGTCCGCTTGAAGAAGAGGGCCATGTTGGCTCGACGCTGCAGCCACCAGAGTCTGAGTGTGCGGGGCAGCCCGTTCATTGCTTCTCAGCCCCTCCGCCCCATGCCTCCGCCCACTTTTCACAGCCGGCCTGTGAGGTATCGGCGCGACACGCCGAGCGGTGCTCGAACCCCAGCCAGAAATACGCGAAGAGCAACAACATGAAGGCGGCGATAGGAATGTGCTGGTCGAGCACGATCTTCGGCGTCACCCGGCGGACCAGCTTGACGACCGGACTGGCGATGACCTCGAACAGGCGGTAGACGAGGTTCTGGCGGCGGCGCGGCCAATTGAAGACGCCGACGAGGCCCTGGCCGAGCAAGGCCAGCCCTGCGACCAACACTAGCGTCTGGAACAACAGCAACGCAAAAGCCATTCCCATCCTTCTCCGCATTGGGTGCGCACGACTTGCACCCCTGATTCCGTAACTGACATCCACGGTCAAAGCCTCGAAACGTCTGTCTGGGGCTTACCCGGTGGGTCGGTATGTTCCGACCTCACCGGGACCATGCGCCCTCTACTGCGGGGCTCAACGCCCCCGTCTGCCTCCAAAACCTATGCTACACGCCGCCCCGGCCAGCGCAGTAAGGCGCCCCGGTCCGCAGCATTCGCGAGCCCAGCGCTGCACCCCGCGTTCGACTTTCGTCGCGCCTGCGTGCGCATCGACACCGGCCGTGATTACAGCGTCACCTTTAGCTGATCCAGGATCGCCGGATTCTCCAGCGTCGATACGTCCTGCGTGATCTCTTCGCCCTTGGCGATCGAACGCAACAGGCGCCGCATGATCTTCCCGGAGCGCGTCTTGGGCAGGTTGTCACCGAAGCGGATGTCCTTCGGCTTGGCGATCGGGCCGATTTCCTTGCCGACCCAATCTCGCAGTTCCTTGGCGATCTGCTGCGCTTCATCGCCGGTCGGACGAGCGCGCTTGAGCACGACGAACGCGGAGATTGCCTCGCCGGTCATGTCGTCCGGACGACCCACGACGGCGGCCTCGGCGACCATCGGGTTAGACACCAGCGCGGACTCGATCTCCATCGTGCCCATGCGATGACCGGAGACGTTCAGCACGTCGTCGATCCGGCCCATGATCGTGAAGTAGCCGGTCGCTTTGTCGCGCACGGCGCCGTCGCCGGCCAGGTACAGCTTGCCGCCGAGGTCCGCCGGGTAGTAAGACTTCTTGAAGCGTTCCGGATCACCCCAGATCGTGCGGATCATCGAGGGCCATGGACGTTTCACCACGAGGATGCCGCCCTGGCCGTTGGGAACGTCCTGGCCGGTCTCGTCAACGATCGACGCCATGATTCCTGGCAGCGGCAAGGTGCAGGAGCCCGGCACCAGCGGCGTCACGCCGGGCAGCGGAGTGATCATGTGGCCGCCGGTCTCGGTCTGCCAGAACGTGTCGACGATCGGGCACCGCGATTGCCCGACCACCGTGTAGTACCACATCCATGCTTCCGGATTGATCGGCTCGCCCACCGTGCCGAGCACGCGCAGCTTCGACAGGTCGTACTTGGGTGGTAGATCGCCGCCCGCCTTGATCAGCGAGCGGATTGCGGTCGGGGCGGTGTAGAAGATCGTGACGCCATGGTCCTGGCACATCTTCCAGAAACGGCCGGCGTCCGGATAGGTCGGCACGCCCTCGAAGATGATTTCGGTCGCCCCGACCGCCAGCGGGCCATAGCAGACATACGTGTGGCCGGTGACCCAACCCACGTCCGCCGTGCACCAGAAGACGTCCGACGGCTTGATGTCGAACGTCCACTTCATTGTCATCGCAGCCCACAGCAAAAAGCCGCCGGTGGAGTGCTGCACCCCCTTCGGCTTGCCGGTCGAGCCGGACGTATAAAGAATGAATAGCGGGTGCTCAGCCTCGACCGGGACCGGCTCGCAGGTCGTGGGCCGGTCGTACATCACCTCATGCATCCAGGCGTCACGGCCTTCGACCCAGTTGATCTTGCCGCCGGTGCGCTGATAGACGATGACCTTGCGCACACCTTCGCAGCCACCCATTGTGAACGCGTCGTCGATCGCCGGCTTCAGCGGGATCGCCTTGCCACCGCGCATCTGCTCGTCGGCGGCGATCACCAGCGTCGCTCCGGCATCGACGATGCGCTCCTGCACGCTCTTGGCCGAGAATCCGCCAAACACGACCGAGTGCGTGATGCCGAGCCGCGCACAGGCCTGCATCGCGATCACGGCCTCAATCGACATCGGCATATAAATGATCGCGCGCTCGCCCTTCTTGAAGCCGAGCGCCTTGATGCCGTTGGCGAGCTGGCAGACCTTGGCGTGCAGTTCCTTGTAGGTGATCTTCGTGACCTTGCCGTCATCGGCCTCGAAAATGATCGCGACCTTGCCGGCATTGCCGTTGGTCAGGTTCCTGTCGAGGCAGTTGGCCGAGGCATTGAGTTCGCCATCCGCGAACCACTTGTAAAAGGGCGCATTCGACTCGTCGAGCACCTGAGTGAAGGGCTTGGTCCACTCCAGGTTTTCGCGCGCAAGGCGCGCCCAGAAGCCGGTGAAATCTTTTTCAGCCTCGGCGCATAGTGCGTTGTAGGCCTCCATGCCCGACACGTTGGCCTGTTTGACGAACTCTGCACTGGGTGGAAAGACCCGATGTTCCTGCAGGACTGACTCGATGTTTCCCATGTCTCCTCGCTCCGCCGCGTCTTGTCGTTCTGTTTTTCTTATGACTTGTTCATGCACTCTTACCGGGCGGAAGGTAGGCAAAGGCGCTTACAGCAGGCTGACAAGTTGCTCCCGGGACGCACAAAATTGGTGCTGCAGCGCACTATCCGCCGTGCGGGCGACCGTGGAGCGGCAAGGTGCGTACCGCGAACGCGCAGCAGGTTTCGAGTTGCTCGGCGCCTGCGTCGCCTCATCCCTCCGCTCCACTGCGGGGGGCGGACGGCGCGGAGCACGGTCGTCCTTCGAACCCGCGTGCGGTCGCTCGGCGATCCCGACTGGGATTTCCTCCGCTTTCCGCCAAAACAAAGGGCCCACGAGGGGCCTTTTGTTTTGGCGGAGAGGGTGGGATTCGAACCCACGGTACGGTAAAACCGTACACCGGATTTCGAATCCGGCGCATTCGACCACTCTGCCACCTCTCCCGAGTGGTGCAACTTCAAGCAAGCCGCGAATTATAGCGGCGCGACGCGCTCAGGTTGGTGCAATGGACTTGGTGCCGTTCATATATGGCTGCAGCGCCGTCGGAATGCTCACGCTGCCGTCCGCCTGCTGATAGTTCTCGAGCACGGCCACCAGCGTGCGGCCGACCGCGAGACCGGAGCCGTTCAGCGTGTGGACGAGTTCGGTCTTGCCCTGCGCATTCTTGAAGCGGGTCTGCATGCGCCGCGCCTGGAACGCCTCGCAGTTCGAAACGGACGAGATCTCTCGATAGGCGCTTTGCCCCGGCAGCCAGACTTCCAGGTCATAGGTCTTGGCGGCCCCAAATCCCATGTCGCCGGTGCACAGCAGAACGACGCGATAAGGCAGGCCGAGCTTCTGCAGGATCGCCTCGGCGTGCCCGACCATCTGCTCGTGCGCGTCGTATGAACGCTCAGGATGGGCGATCTGCACCATCTCGACCTTGTCGAACTGGTGCTGCCGGATCATTCCGCGCGTGTCCTTGCCGTAGCTGCCGGCCTCGGAGCGGAAGCATGGGGTGTGGGCCGTGAGCTTCAGCGGCAGGTCCGCCTCGCGCAGGATTTCGCCGCGTACCGTATTGGTCAACGAGATCTCCGAGGTCGAAATCAGGTACAGCTCTTCCTTGTCTTCGCCACCGCCCTTGGTGACCCAGAACATGTCGTCGCGGAACTTCGGCAGTTGGCCGGTCCCGAGCAGCGTTTCACGATTGACGATGTACGGCGTGTAGCACTCCGTGTACCCGTGCTCGCCGGTCTGCACATCGAGCATGAACTGCGCGAGCGCGCGATGCAGCCGGGCTATCGGCCCCTTCATCACGGCGAAGCGTGCGCCGGAAAGCTTGGCCGCGGTCTCGAAGTCGAGGCCGAGGCCGGCACCAACGTCGACGTGATCCTTCACGGCGAAATCAAAGGCGCGCGGTGTGCCCCAGCGACGCACCTCGACGTTGTCGTCGGCCGAGCGCCCCTGTGGCACCGAAGCGTGCGGCACATTCGGCACCCCGAGCAGCAGCTCGTTGAGGCGGGACTGCACATTGCCCAGCTGAACCTCGAGATCCTTCAAATGCTGCGGTATGGCCGCTGCTTCGGCCATCACTGCCGATGCGTCTTCGCCCTTGGCCTTCAGCATGCCGATCTGCTTCGACAGCGCATTGCGGCGCGCCTGCAGGTCTTCGGTGCGCGACCTGCACGGCCTTGCGTTCCGCCTCGATCGCGTGGAAGCCCTCGGTGTCGAACTCGAAGCCACGGGCCCGCAGTCGCTCCGCGACGGCGCCGACGTCCTTGCGCAAGAGAGTGATATCCAACATGACGATTCCTGTGATGCCGCCGATGTGGCCGGCGTGGGGTTGTTCTGCAGGGCAACCGCGCAGGGGCGCGGCGGGAGCGGCGGGAGCGCCAATCACCTGGAGACGCGGAGACTTTGTTGAAGGCGGGATCGACTCGGCGGGATCGTTCGGCAACGCATGGCAATCATTTTCCTTGACGGCGATGCCCGACGCAACTTCATTGCAGGGCGCGGCTCCCGCGCCTCAGCCTTGTTCGTCGCGCGCCTTTTCGCCCTGAGCGCGCAACTGCGCCAGACGCTCGCGGATGCGAGCTTCGACGCCACGATCGGTCGGTTCGTAGAAATGCGGCGGTGTCAGGCCGTCCGGGAAGTAGCGCTCCCCCGCGGCAAAGCCTTCGGCCTCGTCATGCGCATAGCGGTAGCCGGAGCCATAACCCAGGTCCTTCATCAGACGCGTCGGTGCATTGCGCAGGCGCAACGGCACCGGACGCGACAAGTCGCCCTGGACGAAGGCCCGCGCAGCGTTGTAGCCGACGTACAACGCGTTGGATTTCGGCGCGACCGACAGATAGACGATCGCCTGCGCGATCGCGAGCTCACCTTCCGGCGAACCGAGGCGCTCGTAGGTCTCCGCCGCGGCCAGTGCGATCTCGAGGCCACGAGGGTCGGCGAGTCCAATGTCCTCGACGGCCATGCGCACGACGCGACGCGCGACATAGCGCGGATCGGTGCCACCATCGAGCATGCGCGCCATCCAGTAGAGCGCTGCGTCGGGGTCCGAGCCGCGGACCGACTTGTGCAGCGCCGAGATCTGGTCATAGAAGTTCTCCCCGCCCTTGTCGAAACGACGCAGCGTGGCGGGCAGGGCGGCACGCAGGAACTCGGCGTCGATCGCGTGCAATCCCCGGTCGGCCGCGGCGCTCGCGCACACTTCGAGAGCGTTCAACAGGCGCCTGGCATCGCCATCGGCCAGGTCGATCAGCATGCGACGCGCCGGCGCTTCAACGACGAGGCCGCCCAGCGGTCCCGCAGTCGCCCGCGTGATCAGCGCCTCGAGCTCCTCCTCACTCAACGGCTCGAGGACGTACACGGCCGCGCGCGACAGCAGCGCCCCCACCACTTCGAACGACGGGTTCTCGGTCGTCGCTCCCACGAAAACGAAGAGGCCCGACTCGACATGCGGGAGAAAGGCATCCTGCTGCGCTTTGTTGAAGCGGTGGACCTCGTCGACGAATACCACGGTCGCCAGCCCCGCGCGCATGCGCGTGGACTGGGCATGCTCAACCGCATCACGGATGTCCTTGACACCGCCCAGCACCGCCGAGATCGCGATGAACTCCAGACCGAAAGCATCGGCCATCAGACGCGCCAGCGTCGTCTTGCCGACGCCCGGCGGCCCCCACAGGATCATCGAATGCGGCCGCCCGGATTCAAACGCCACGCGCAGCGGCTTGCCCGGGACCCAGCAGGTGCGACTGGCCCACGACCTCGTCGATCGAGTGCGGACGCATGCGCTCGGCCAGCGGAGTCGTGGCAGGTTCGGCAGTGAAGAGATCGTGCATGACTGGGTTTGGCGGCGACAAATTGGGTTCGGCCCCGGAACAGGCTAGCATCGCGCCCGTTGCACTGCGAGCCCACCGCTCGCGCGCCAACAAACCGGAGAATGCAACGATGAAGAAATGGGTGCTGCTCGCGCTGCTCGCAAGTCCGCTGGCCTGGGCGCAGGACGCCACGGTGACCAAGGCCGCGGCCGAGGCGGGCGCGGTCAAGACGGACTCCGGGATGGTCTACCGGTCGCTGAAAGATGGCGCCGGAGCCAGCCCGAAAGAAACGGATGTCGTACGCGTGCATTACCGTGGGACGCTGCCGGACGGCAAGGAGTTCGACAGCTCCATCGCCCGCGGCCAGCCGGCGGAGTTTCCGCTGAATCGCGTGATCAAGTGCTGGACCGAAGGCGTGCAGAAGATGAAGGTCGGCGGCAAGGCCAAACTCACCTGCCCCGCCAACGTCGCCTACGGCGAGCGCGGCACCCCCGGCGGCCCGATCCCGCCAAATGCCACACTGATTTTCGAAGTCGAGCTGCTGGGCATAAAGTGAACTTCATACTCGTGTACGCAAAGCCCTCGGCATCGCCGGGCTCTTTGCACGTGCACTCGCTCCGGCGCGCAGCCGACTGGTCCAAAGTGCGCGCGCAGCCGCGCTTCGCCGCGAGCGCACGTGCGATCGCGCAGCGGTCGCGTACGTGAGCGGCGAACTCTGACATGGCCGCCGATAGCACCCGCGCCATCCTGTTTGCGCTCGGCGCCAATGCCGGCATCGCCGTCACGAAGTTCGGCGCGGCGGCGTACACGGGCTCGGGCGCGATGCTTGCCGAGGCGATCCACTCGGTCGCGGACACGGCGAATCAGCTGCTGCTGTTGCTCGGACTGAAACGCGCCAAAACCGCCGCGACCGAAGAGCACCCGTTGGGCTACCACCGGGTGACCTACTTCTACGGAATGATGGTCGCCCTGCTCCTTTTCCTGGTCGGCGGCCTGTTCTCGATCTACGAGGGATGGCATCGGCTGGCGCATCCCGAGCCACTTAAGAACGGCCTCGTGGCACTCGCCGTTTTGGGTGTGGCCATCGTTCTCGAATCGGTCTCGTTGTGGGGCGCGATGCGCGAGATCCGCAAGGTGCAAGGAGGCCGCTCGTTTCTGCGCTGGTTCCGCGAAACTCGCCAGTCCGAATTGATGGTGGTCGCGGGCGAAGACATTGCAGCGCTGGGCGGCCTGGTGCTCGCCTTCATCGCGGTGCTGCTCGCGATGTGGACCGGCAACCCGCTGTTCGATTCGCTCGGCTCGATCGCCGTCGGCGTGCTGCTGGTGGTCGTAGCAATCGCCATCATCATCGAAATCAAAGGAATGATCGTTGGAGAATCCGCCGAGCCGTCCCTGCGACGCGCGATTGAGGCCCACGTCGCCGCCCGGCCCGAAGTCAAGCGAATCATCCGGTTGATCACGCTGCAATGGGGCGAACGTGTCGTCGTCGCCGCCAGAGCGGAGATGGCGCCGGCCTCCAGCGCAGACGAACTGATCGCCGCCATCAACCGCGTGGAAGCCTCGCTGCAGGAGGCATTCCCACAGGCGCACTGGGTGTTTTTCGAGCCGGATAGGTAATCGCTCCTCGTGTACGCGAGCCCTACGGGCGCGCACGTGCACTCGTCGCGGCACGCGCACTACGTGCACGCTCGACACTGCTTTATCGGCTGCGCTCCGGAGCGGCTGCGCGCTCCGCCGAGGTACAAAGGCGGACACTCCACCCCGCGATAGACCGCGCAGTGCCAGGATCGCCTTTCCCTTCTCGCGTGGCGAGGAAGGTGCAGGGAGAAGTGCCTCTCTCCTCCCTCGCGGAGGGAGGCCGGGTGGGAGTCGTGAAGTTAATCCTAGGCGGAGCGCGCGGCCGCTCCGGAGCGCAGCCGACTGATCAGTCCTGAGCGATTCGAGTGCACGTGCGACCGCATAGCGGTCGCGTACACGAGAAGCGCCGATTACTCGGTGAGGACGTCCGCCCCCTTCGGCGGCGTGAAACGGAAAGTGTCGGCGTCGAGCTTCGGATTGCGCTCGACCTTCGCGAAGGACAGCCGCGTAGTCTGTCCGAAGCTGTCAACAAGCAGCATCGCACCCGGCAGGCCGTCGCGGAAGCCGATCTCGATGCGCTCGAATGGGGTGTCCTTGGCGCGAGGCCGCGCCGAAATCCACTCGAGCCCGTCCCGCGCGCCGGCATCACTCACTTCGAATTCGCGCTCGAAGTCGTTCGAGCCGAACAGGATCGATGCGGGGCTCGACGGCAGTGAGGTCTGCAGCTTGCGGACCGTGGCCTGGTTCAGGTCGCGATCAAAAATGGTGAGCCGCTGGCCGTCGGCGACGATCAGTTGCTCCCAAGGTCGTTCATAGGACCAACGAAATTTGCCCGGGCGCTGGAAGACGAAGCGGCCGCCCGACTCCTGGACCGTCGCGCCTGAGCCCCGCGAGACGCGCTGAGCGAATTCCCCGCGTGCGCTCGTGGTCTGGGTCAGGAAGCTGCGCAGCTGTTCGATCGCGGCCGCCTGCGCCTGCGCGGCAATGACCAAAGTCAGCAGGACGGCCGACTTCAGCAGACCCGTCACGAAGAGTTGCGTGCCGCTACGCATCGCGCGACGGCACCAGGATCTCGCGGTTGCCGTTGCTCTGCATCGCCGACACGAGGCCCGCCCGTTCCATGTCTTCCAATAGTCTCGCGGCGCGGTTGTAACCGATGCGAAGGTGGCGCTGCACCAGCGAAATCGACGCGCGCCGATTCTTCACGACGATCTCGACGGCCTGGTCGTACAGCGGGTCGGCCTCGCCACCCGGCGCACCGCCGCCGCTCTCGTCGCCCTCGGCCGAAGGCGCGTCGAGCACACTCTCAACATACTGCGGCGCGCCGCGCTTGCGCAACGACTCCACCACGCGATGCACCTCGGCATCGGCAACGAACGCGCCGTGCACGCGGTTCGGCAGGCCCGTGCCGGGCGCGAGGTAAAGCATGTCGCCTTGGCCCAGCAGCGATTCGGCCCCCATCTGGTCGAGGATCGTGCGCGAGTCAACGCGACTCGAAACCTGGTACGACATCCGCGCCGGGATATTCGCCTTGATCAGCCCGGTGATGACGTCGACCGACGGGCGCTGGGTGGCGAGGATCAGGTGCATGCCCGAAGCACGGGCCTTCTGCGCGATGCGGGCGATCAGTTCCTCGACCTTCTTGCCGGTGACCATCATCAGGTCGGCGAGCTCGTCGATGACGACGACGATCATCGGCAGCGGCTCCAGCGGTTCGGCATCATCGGGCGTCAGCGAGAATGGATTCTTCAGGATCTCGCCCTTGGCGCGTGCATCGGCCAGCTTCTGGTTGTAGCCGCTGAGGCTGCGCACGCCGAGCTTGCTCAGCAGCCGGTAGCGCTTGTCCATCTCGGCCACACACCACTGCAGTGCGTTGCCGGCCTCGCGCATGTCGGTCACGACCGGACACAGCAGGTGCGGAATGCCCTCGTAGACCGAAAGCTCGAGCATCTTCGGGTCGACCAGGATCAGCCGCACCTGCGACGGGTCGGCCTTGTACAGGATCGAAAGGATCATCGCGTTGATGCCGACCGACTTGCCGGAGCCGGTCGTGCCGGCCACCAGCAGGTGCGGCATGCGCGCGAGATCGACGACGACGGCCTTGCCGGCGATGTCCTTGCCCAGGCCCAGCGTGACCAGCGAAGCGCTTTCGTTGTAAACGGCCGAGCCGAGGATTTCCGAGAGCCTCACGACCTGCCGCCGCGGATTCGGCAGCTCCAGCCCCATCAGATTCTTGCCGGGAATCGTCTCGACCACGCGCACCGAGACCAGCGATAGCGAGCGCGCCAAGTCTTTGGCAAGGTTGACGATCTGGCTGCCCTTGACGCCAATCGCCGGTTCGATCTCGTAGCGCGTGATTACGGGTCCCGGGTAGGCCGCCACCACCTGCGCCTCGACGTTGAAGTCGCGCAGCTTCTTCTCGATCAGACGCGAGGTGAACTCCAGTGTTTCGGTCGAAACGCTCTCGATGGCTGGCGGCGGCTCGTCGAGCAGGTCGAGCGCCGGCAGGCGCGCGTCGGCCATTTCGGCGAACAGCGGAACCTGTTTCTCCTTCTGCTTGCGCTCCGATGGCTTGACATGCGCCGGCGGCCGTTCGATGTGCACTGGGGACGCGTCCTCGATGCGCTCACGTTCTTCCGCAAGCGCCGCCTCGCGAACCTTGGTCGCAGCCTCACCGATGGCACGGTCCTCGGCCTCCTCGCGCCGTTGCTCGGCGCGCCGCGAGAAGCCCTCGATGAAGGTCCCGACCCGCTCGGCAACGCTAAGCCACGAAAAGTCCAGGAACAAGGACAGGCCGATCGCAATGGCGACCAGGAAGATCACGCTGGCGCCGGTAAAGCCCACGCCGCTCTGGAC
Source organism: uncultured beta proteobacterium (assembly GCA_963702595.1). GTDB lineage: Bacteria > Pseudomonadota > Gammaproteobacteria > Burkholderiales > Burkholderiaceae_F > JALORV01. Next base: position 251,404 of record CAVPDC010000013.1, read on the forward strand.
CAGCGGCGCGATCGTGTTGCCGACAATCCCGCCCGGGAGCCCCGGCAGTGCCGCCTTCAGGTTGTACAGGCGCAGCGCCTCGAGTCCGGTCGCGCCCGCCAGCAGCAGGCCGAAGCCGAGCCCGTGCGCCCAGGCCGGCAGGTCGTCGGCCAGCGGATCTGCCCCAGCCGCGGCCCGGTGCAAGCGACGGAAGGCGCGCGCGACCGTGACAGCCAGCCCAAGCGCGACCAGGTAAGCGGAAATGCCGAACACGAGCAGCACGACGTCGGCAACCCAGGCGCCGAGCCGCCCGCCAAGGTTCTGGATTGGACCGGTAGCGACGGCATGGGTAAAGCCCGGGTCCTCGCGCGAGTACGTCAGCAGGACAACCAGCAGCGCGGCCGCCAGCGCGGCGCCAGCGATCCAGCGGGCTTCAGCCAGCAGGCGCGAGAGCCGCGAAGATTCGATAGTCGCCGATGGCTGCCGGCTCCGGATCCAGGCGCCGTCGGAGACGGCGCCGGATACACGGGCAGTGTTGGGACGCGAGGACATGTGCCGCGATTATAGGAGTGCGCCATCCCCACTTTCGCGCACAGCACCCGCCGGGCACCCCGGATTTGGGTCCGATTTCGTCGCTTTGACGGCGACTTGGCGCCGTCGGACCCCTGCTTCGTCGCGCGGGATTGCGGCCCGGGCTTACGGCTTGCAGAATCCCGTTGCAATGGCCTCAGTGATTGCCCTCCCTGCCCTGGGCTCCAGCCCACGCGAGCGCTCGCCAGCCAGAGAGGCGTTTGCGCGCGTGTTCAATCTGCGCAATGTCGCGGCGTTGTTCTATTTCTGCCTGCTGCTGCTCGCCGGCCGCTTCGTAATCTGGCTCAGTTACGAGCCGATCGAAAGCTGGACCTTCGACCTCGTGCGCGGTGTGCGCCAGACGATGATCAGTGCCATCCTGCTGCTGCTAGCGATCGCCTGCGTAGAAGCGTTCGTCAGTGCGCGCCGCCTCGGCTCGCGCTCCGCCCTCGCGCTCGGTGTCATCGTTTCGCTCTTCGCCGCCGCCATCGCCGTTCCGATCCGGGTATGGGTCGTCGGCAGTCCGCTGGCTTCGAGCATCGCCAAGGAGCCGGGCTATTTCGTCCAAGTCTGGGCGCTGTGGGCCGCCGTCGGCGGCTTCGGCTACTGGTTGTTTCACACGATCCGCACCGATGAAGCGGCGCGCTCGCAGCTGGCCGATGCCGAGTGCCGTCGCGAGGGCCTGCAGGCGCAGATGGTCGAGGCTCACCTGTGTGCGCTGCAGGCACAGATCGAGCCGCACTTCCTGTTCAATACGCTCGCCAACGTAAAGCGGCTCTACGAAACGGCGCCGGCCCGCGGGCGCGAGATGCTGTCGAGCCTGATCAACTACCTGCGCGCAGCGCTGCCGTCGATGCGCGAGCCGGGCTCGACGCTGCAGCGGGAGATCGAACTCGTGCGCTCGTTCCTGACGATCCTGCAGATGCGCATGGGCGATCGACTCACTTTCGCCATCGAGGCTCCCGGCGGGCTGGCTGCCGCGCGGGTGCCGCCAATGGTGCTGCCGACGCTGGTCGAAAACGCCATCAAGCATGGGCTCTCACCGCTGCCCGAGGGCGGGCATATCGACATTCGCGCGCGCCCCGACGGACGCGAGCACTTCCTGATCGAGATCGCCGACAACGGCGCGGGATTTTCGTCCAGCGGCGGCAGTGGCGTGGGACTCGCCAATACGCGTTCGCGGTTGGCCGCGCTGTACGGCACCGAAGCGTCGCTGTCGCTCGCTATGGGCACGCCGCGCGGCGTCGTCGCGACCGTCAGACTTCCGGTCCAACTGCAAGGACAGCCCGCATGAGTGCCGTTCTTCCCCAGTCCGCCACTCTAGACAGCGCGCCGCGCGGCCTGCCGCGCTGGCTCCACGCCTGGTCAGGGATGGGCACGCGTCACCTGGTCGCCTGGCTGCTTGCCAGCGCGCTGATGTCCGTCGTCGACTTCACGGCAATGATCGACAAGCTGGGCAAACCGGGCGTTTCGCTGATGATGGCGTTCGACCTGTCGACTTCGCTGATCCTGTTCGGCACCACGCTGCTGGCCTGGGTCGCCGCCACCGACGGTGCCCCAATCAGCGGCCGCGCCCGCAACGTCCGGGTGGCCTGGGCCATCGTCATCGGTGCGGTGGCCGCCGCTTGCATCGCGGTGCCGCTGATGCGGGCGCTGGAGATCGACAAGCTATGGTGGGAAATGTCGGGCAAGGTCAAGCCACAGCCAGCCATGTCACTCGTGTTGATCGGCAATGCGATCCAGTTCGTTGCGTGGTCGGCGCTGTTCGTGGCCGCGGCGGAGGTGATACGGCGTCGTACCCTCACGAACGAAGCCATCCGCGTGACGCAGCGAGAGCAGGCTACGTTGGCCCGCGATGTACTGGAGTCACGCCTGGCAGCGATGCAGGCGCAGGTCGAGCCGCAGTTCCTGTTCGACACGCTGGTGGACATCGAGCGCCTGTATCAGAAGGACACGGCCGGCGCCGCCGACAACCTCGACCGGCTCATTACGTATCTGCGCGTAGCCTTGCCACGGCTGCGCGAGTCCGGTTCGACGATGGCCGCCGAGATCGAACTGGTCGAGGCCTACCTCGATGTCGTGAGTTCGACACGCAACGGCTCGCCGACCTTGACGGTCTCGCTGGCCGACGACTGCCGCGAAGCGCGCTTCTACCCGATGTTGCTGTTGCCGCTCGTGCAGCGCGCCGTGCGGGAGCGCGCTGACGACGTGCCATCGAGCATCCGCATTGCGGTACAGCGTGCGGGAGACGATGTCGCGATCGTCCTGCGCGTGGCGGCGCCAGGCGGGTGCGCCGAGGACCGTGAAATCGTCCGCGTGCGCGAGCGGCTCGCCGGCCTCTACGGCGCCCGAGCGTCACTGGACTGCGTCGAACTGCAGGGGAATACGACACAACTCACGATGCGGATTCCGGCCGACATCGCGTCCAGCGGTCGATGAGCGGCCCGACTGCCATCGTCGCCGAAGACGAAGCGACGCTGCGGCACCAGCTCGTCGAGCAACTCGGCCAGCTCTGGCCCGAGTTGCAGATCATCGGAGAAGCGGTTGACGGCGTGCAGGCGCTGCGACTGCTCGACGAACTGCAGCCTGACGTCCTGTTCCTCGACATCCAGATGCCCGGCGCCACCGGCCTGGAAGTCGCGCGCCAGGCCAACGGGCGCTGCCACGTCGTGTTCGTCACCGCTTACGATCAACACGCGGTGGCGGCGTTCGACCAGGGCGCGGTCGACTACGTGCTCAAGCCGGTCTCGGCGGCGCGCCTTTTCACCGCGGTCAGTCGCCTGAAGCAGCGGCTCGGATCGCCCCCGGCCCGCATCGACGCGGCGCTAGGCCCGCTGGCTGCGTCGCCCGCGGCCGCCGGCGGCACCAAGCAGCCGCTGCGCTGGATCAATGCCTCCGTCGGCCAGAACCTGAAGCTCATCACCGTCGACGAGATCACCTACTTCCAGGCCGACAACAAGTACACGCGGGTCGTCACGGCCGAGGGCGAGGCGCTGATCCGCAAGCCGCTGAAGGAGCTGGTCGAAGAACTGGATCCGGTCCAGTTCTGGCAGATCCATCGCTCCACGCTCGTCAACGCGACTGCCATCGCCGGCGTCACGCGCGACTTCCGCGGCCGCATGTTAGTCAAGCTGAAGGAACGCCCCGAAACACTGCTGGTTTCCGACACCTATACGCATCTGTTTAGGCAGATGTAATAGCGGCGCCGCTCACGTACGCGACACGCTGCGCGCTTCCGCGCGTGGGCTCGCGGCGGATGCGGCTGCGAACAGCGCAGCCGCCCAACACTGTCTTGTCGGCTGCGCTTCGGAGCGGCCGGGCGCTCCGCCGATTGATGACGGCACGGCTCCCACCCTGCCCTCCTGCCACGCGGGAGGGTATCCGTACCTCGTCCGACGACATCAGCTGCGTGCGGGACGGGAAACGCGATCCAATTCGGACTATCGGTTGAGTGTTCGCCACACCACCCCCACCTATAATCCTCGGACTTTTCCGGGGAAGAACATGGCAGTCACCAAACACGCACGCGTGCTGATCCTGGGTTCGGGGCCGGCGGGGTACACCGCCGCGGTGTATGCGGCGCGGGCCAACCTCAAGCCGGTGCTGATCACGGGGCTGGCGCAGGGCGGTCAGCTGATGACGACGACCGACGTCGACAACTGGCCGGCCGACGCCCACGGCGTGCAGGGCCCAGACCTGATGGCGCGATTCCTTGCGCATGCCGAGCGCTTCAACACGGAAATCGTGTTCGACCAGATCCACACGGCGAAACTCAACGAGCGGCCGCTGCGGCTCATCGGTGACAGCGCTGAATACACCTGCGATGCGCTGGTCATCGCCACCGGCGCCAGCGCGATGTACCTCGGCCTGCCGTCCGAGCAGGCGTTTATGGGCAAGGGCGTGTCGGGCTGCGCGACCTGCGATGGGTTCTTCTACAAGAACCAGGACGTGGCGGTCGTCGGCGGCGGCAATACCGCCGTGGAGGAAGCACTTTACCTCTCCAACATCGCGAAGAAGGTCACGCTGGTTCACCGCCGCGACAAGTTCCGCGCCGAACCGATCATGATCGACCACCTGATGGAAAAGGTGAAGGAAGGCAAGATCGAGCTCCAGCTTCACAGCGTGCTCGACGAGGTCCTCGGCGACGAATCCGGCGTCAACGCGGCCCGCATCAAGAACGTGCAGACTGGCTCGTCGCAGGATCTCGCGCTGCAGGGCGTCTTCATCGCAATCGGTCACCGGCCCAATACCGAACTCTTTGTCGGCCAGCTCGAAATGGCCAACGGCTACATCATCACCAAAGGCGGACTCAACGGGATGGCGACGGCCACGAGCGTGCCAGGAGTCTTCGCAGCGGGCGATGTTCAGGACCACGTCTACCGGCAGGCGATCACCAGCGCCGGCACGGGTTGCATGGCCGCACTCGATGCGCAGCGCTATCTCGAGAACCAGCAGCCGGCTGCGGCTCCGGCCGAGAAAGCCGTCACGGCCTGAGTCTCCGCGCGGAGACCGGGCATGGCCACGCGCCTCAAGGATCTCGCGCAGCTTGCGTCGCTGCAGGAAGCGCTGAAGCACGACGCGGCAAGCCGGAAGAAGGCCGCAGCCGAGCAGCAGCGCGCGAATCTGGCGAAGGCAACGGCCGCCGACGAATTCCGGGCCGCTGTCGGTGCCGTCACGCCCCTGGCGATCAAGCAGCGCGTCGAACATGACCGGCCGCCGCACCCGCCGGTGGCGCACAAGCGTCTCGAAGACGACCAGCAGGTTCTGATCGCATCGGTGTCGGACGAGTTCGAGATTGACACCCTGCTCCATACTGACGCGGAGCTGTCATTCCGACGGCCCGGGATCGGTCCCGATGTGCTGCGCAAACTCAGGCGCGGCGATTGGGTGATCCAGGATCATCTCGACCTCCATGGCTTGCGCGTCGGTGAAGCACGCGAACTGCTCAGCCAGTTCCTGCGTGAGGCAATCCGGCGCGGCCTGCGCTGCGTGCGCGTCGTGCATGGCAAGGGCCTGGGCTCCAGGGATCGCCAGCCGGTGCTGAAAGGCAAGGCCCGCGTGTGGCTGGCCCAGCGCGACGAGGTCATTGCCTTCTGCCAGGCTCGGCCCGCCGAAGGCGGCAGCGGCGCCCTGGTCGTACTGCTCCGGCCGGCATCACGTTTGTGAACGAGGCCCAGGCGTTCCTGTTCGTCGTCGAAGTCGTCGCCGTTCTGGCGTGCGCGTTTTCCGGTTTTGCCGAGGCACAGCGCAAGGACATGGATCTGGTCGGCGTCTATGTCGTCGCATTCGTGACGGCCTTCGGGGGTGGCACCTTGCGCGACATCCTGCTCGAGCGCCGGCCATTTTTCTGGGTCGAACACGAGGCGTATCCGATCCTCATACTCGGCATGACGATTCTGGCCGCGCCCATGATGCGGCTCGCCCAGCGCATCGTCCCGAATCCCGCCTTTGTCGTCGCCGACGCCGTCGGTCTTGTCTTCTTCAGCATTACCGGCGTGGCGCTGTCACTCGAGAGCGGCATGTCGCCCTTTGTCGCGACGATGATGGGCGTCGTGACCGGGGTCTTCGGCGGCGTGCTGCGCGACGTGTTGCTCAACGAGGTGCCGATGGTCCTGCGCGACGGTCGGCCCTATGCGATCGCGGCGTTCTTCGGCTGCTGGCTCTATATCCTGATGACAAGCGCCGGGTTGAATCCGGCGCTGGCGCTCTGGGCCGCCGCCGCGGCGACGACCGCGTTCCGGCTGCTCGCCTGGCGCTACGACTGGTCGATCAAGGGCTCCGCCAGCCGCGGCGACCGCTAAACGGCCGCTTCGCCTTCTTCACCGGTACGAATGCGGATCACCTGCTCGACAGCACGCACGAAGATCTTGCCGTCGCCGATCTTGCCGGTCCGTGCCGCCTTGGTGATGGCCTCGATGGCGCGCTCGACCAGCGCCTCGGGAACGACCGCCTCGACCTTCACCTTCGGCAGGAAGTCGACAACATACTCGGCGCCGCGGTATAGCTCAGTGTGACCCTTCTGGCGCCCGAACCCCTTCACTTCGGTGACCGTGAGGCCGGTGACGCCGACTTCCGCGAGCGCTTCGCGCACTTCGTCGAGCTTGAATGGCTTGATGATCGCGGTGATCTGTTTCATGTTCGCTTTCCTGGCTACTGATGCGTTCGGGTTTCGAACCGGATTCTAGAGCGTGGCGTTCTCTTCACGGAATCGATTGGTGATCGGGTAGCGCCAGTCGCGGCCGAAGCTGCGGTGCGTGACCCGGATGCCCACCGGCGACTGCCGGCGCTTGTACTCGGAAGTCCGGATCATGCGGACGACCTGGCGCACCACGCCTTCGTCGAACCCGGCGTCGACGATGTCGGCGATCGATTCCCCCTCCTGCATGTAACGGGTGATGATCGCGTCCAATATCCCGTACTCAGGAAGCGAGTCCTGGTCAGTCTGGCCGGCCTTCAACTCGGCGCTCGGCGCACGAGTCAGGATGCGCTCCGGGATGACGTTGGCAATCGAATTCCGGTGGCGGCACAGCCGGTACACGAGCGTTTTCAGGATGTCCTTGATGACCGCGAAGCCGCCAGCGAGGTCGCCATAAAGCGTCGAATAGCCCACCGCCGTCTCGGACTTGTTGCCCGTCGTCAGCACGATCGCACCATACTTGTTGGACAGCGCCATCAGCAGCGTTCCGCGTATGCGTGCCTGCAGGTTTTCCTCGGTCGTGTCCCACGGCAGGCCGCGGAACTCCTCGGCGAGCGTCGACAGGAACGCATCAAATGGTGGCTTGATCGGTAGCACATCGTGGCGCACACCGAGGTTGCGCGCGAGTGTTGCCGCATCCTCGAGGCTCATCGGTGCGGTGAACTGCGACGGCATCATTACCGCCCGCACCCGGTCGGCACCTAGTGCGTCCACGGCGATCGCCAGCGTGAGCGCCGAATCCACGCCGCCGGAGAGTCCGATCAATGCTCCCGGGAAGCCATTTTTTCCGACATAGTCGCGCACGCCGAGTACAAGCGCCTGGTAGGCGAGCGCTTCGAGCGACGGCTCCGCCGCGACCGATGCGGGTTGCGGGACGCCGTCGACGAACTCGACGACCAGCACCGCTTCGTCGAAGTAGGGCGCCATGGCCACCAAAGTTCCATCGGCGGCGAGCACGAACGAGGCCCCGTCAAACACCAGTTCGTCCTGCCCGCCCGTCAGGTTTGCATAAACCACCGGCAGGCCGAAGTGCGAGACATTGCTACGCATCGTCTGCAGCCGCTGGGCTTGCTTGCCAAGATGAAACGGCGAAGCATTCAGAACGAGCAGCACCTGCGCGCCAGCGGCCTGGGCGCATTCGGGCGCGTAATGGAACCAGGTGTCCTCGCAGATGTTGACGCCGAACCATGTGCCCTTCGCTTCGAACACGAACGGCCGGTTGTCCGGCGTGAAGTACCGCTGTTCGTCGAAAACGTCGTAATTCGGCAGGTCGTGCTTGCAGTAGGTTCCTGCCACGACGCCTCCCTGCAGGACGGAGGCGGCGTTGAAGCGCAGGCCCTCGCGCGCGAGCGGGTGGCCGACGACGACAGCCAGGTCCGGGTACTGCAGCAACTGGACGGCGAGCCGCTGCAGCGCGGAGTCGCACGCTGCGTAGAATGCGCGGCGCAGCAGCAGGTCCTCGGGTGGATAGCCGGTCAGCGACAATTCCGGCGTGACCAGGACACGGGCGCCATCGGCCACGGCCCGCGCCGCCGCTTCCACGATCTTCCTGCAGTTGCCCTCGAAGTCGCCCACCGAGCAGTTGATCTGTGCGACCGCGACTTTGACGTTCGAGCTCATGTATGGACGAAGCAGGTTCCGAAGATTATTGCACGCGCATCGTGCACGACCTCGGCGAGGTCGGCACCGAAGCATGGAACGCCCTGCTCCGCGGCGCGCCGGACTCGAATCCGTTCGTGCGTTTCGAATTCCTGCAGGCGCTGCACGACACTGGCTGCGCGTCACCGCGCACGGGCTGGGATCCTCACTATCTCACGCTGTGGCGGCGCGATCGGCTCTGCGCCGCCGTGCCGCTGTATCGCAAGCACCACTCCTACGGCGAGTATGTCTTCGACTGGGCGTGGGCCGAGGCGCACCAGCGCCACGGCATAGGGTATTACCCGAAGTGGCTCGCCGCAGTGCCGTTCACACCCGTGCCCGGGCCGCGCCTGCTGGCCGTCGACGCCACGGCGCGCACGCGCATTGCGAGGGAGCTGATCGAACTGTTTGTCGAGTCGTCGCTGTCGACGCTCCACGTGCTATTTCCGACCGAAATCGAAGCCGCGTGTCTTGCCCAGGCTGGTGCCCTCACGCGCCAGTCGGTCCAGTTCCATTGGTTCAATCGCGGCTACAAAACCTTCGACGACTACCTCGCCAATCTCTCGCAGCCCAAGCGCAAGAAGGTTCGCGCCGAACGCCGCAAAGTGGAGGCGGCCGGTGTCAGCGTACGGCGCTGCGTGGGTTCGGGAATTACGGAGGCAGACTGGGCGCTGTTCGACGACTGCTACCGCAACACCTATGCGGCGCACCACTCCAGTCCCTATCTGAACCGTCAGTTCTTCCTGCGCCTCGCGCGGACGATGCCGGAAAATCTGATGCTCGTGATCGCTGCGCAGGAGGGACGCGACATCGCGGCAGCACTGGCGCTCTTCGACAACGAGCGCGTCTACGGGCGCTACTGGGGCACGCTGGAAGCGATCCCCTGCCTGCACTTTGAGGTCAGCTACTACCAGCTGATCGAGTTCGCGATCGAGCGTGGGTTGCAGGTCATCGAGGGCGGCGCTCAAGGCGAACACAAGCACGCGCGCGGCTTCGAGCCCGTGAAGACCTGGTCGTGCCATGTCTTGCGGCATCCCGCTTTCGCCGATGCCGTCGAACGCTACCTCGCCCGCGAGACCGGGGGTATCGAGTCCTATATCGACGAGCTTAACGAGCGGTCTGCCCTGCGGCATCCCACCGCGCCGTCGATGACACCGCTGCACCTGGCCGCCGCCCTGCTGATGGTCACTATTTGGGGATTTAACTTCGTCGTCATTCGGTGGGGGCTCAACGACATCCCGCCACTGCTGCTGACGTTGCTGCGCTTCGTGCTGGCGGCGTTTCCGGCGATGCTTTTTGTGCCAAGGCCGCGGGCGCCCTGGCGACTGATCGCCGGCTATGGGCTGTTCGCGTTTGCGCTCCAGTTCACCTTTCTCTTTGCCGGCATGGCGGCCGGGATGCCGACGGGACTGACATCGCTGGTCATCCAGGTCCAGGCTTTCTTCACGATCGCGCTGGTCGCGATGCTGATGCACGAGCGGCCGCGACCGCTTCAGGTGCTTGGAGGCCTGGTCGCCGCCGCGGGTCTCCTCCTGGTCGCATGGCACCTGCCCGCCGGGACAGCGCTGGGCTTCGTGCTGGTCATCGCCGCGGCTCTCGCCTGGGCCACCGCCAACGTCATCGTCAAGCGCGTACCGGGCGACACCCCGCTGGCCGTCGTCGTCTGGGGCAGCGCGGCGGCCGTCATTCCGCTCGCGTTCGCGACCCTCGCGACAGAAGGCATGTCACGCAGCTTAAGGATCGTCAGCGGGCTGTCGGCGGCGAACTGGCTCGGCATCGCATTCCAGGCCTGGCCAACCACGCTGGTTGCCTTCGGGATCTGGGCCTGGCTGCTGCGCAAACATCCCGCCGCCGTCGTCGCGCCTTTCACGCTGCTCGTACCCATCGTTGGCATGAGCTGCGCCGTGTGGTTGCTCGACGAACCGGTGACATGGTGGAAACTGGCGGGCGCGGTGCTCGTCCTGGCCGGCCTCGGGTTCAACGTGCTGGCGGCGCGCAGGCGCTGAACCGCCTAGCGACGATCCGATGGCTCGCGCGAGTTCGCTTCGGCGAGCTTGGAGCCGACCAGTTGCGCCACGACGACCGCGATGTAGAACTGCCCGAAGACGCCTTCGAGCGCGGCGGCGCTACGCGCCGCTGCCGCCACGGGTGAAACATCGCCGTATCCGATTGTCGTCAGCGTCGTTAGGCTGAAATACAGGAACAGCGATTCCCTCGCATGCCACTCTCCAAGGGCCGGCGCGATCGGTCCGGCGACGTTGAAGGCGCCGGGTGCGGTCAGCTCGATGACGGCGTACAGGTTGGCCCATGCCATGGCGGCGAGCAGGTATCCGCACATGGTTCCGAGCAGATCGTCAATGTTCACCTCGCGCCGTTCGAACAGGTGCCTCAGAATGACGCTGACGGCAAGCGCCAGGAACACCACCCCACCGAGGTGAACAGCGACCTCAAGAACGTGACGCTGCTCGACCGGCAGCAGGCGAAGCGCCCAGAGCGCCCCGACCACGATCAGGCCTGCACACAGGGAAGCAAGGCGGTGCGAGTGACGCTCGAAGACGATGAAGAACACCATCATCATCAGAACCGTGACGACGGTTTCCCGCAGATAAGCATGCGGGGCGAACGTCATGCCCAGCACGATGGCCGTCACCAGCATCAATAGCAGTATCAGGTAACGGTGGGCGCGAACGCGCTCCAGGCTCATCGTTGTTTCCGATCGATCGGGTCCGCGCACGGCGGGCGGGACGGACTAGTGGCCCGCAACAGTCGATTCGGCAGTGAAAGGCGCACCCGCGCGAGCCGAGCGCGCGAAGCGAGCCGCGTCGATTAGCCGGTGCATATTCGCAAGGCGGGCGACAAAGCGATCGGCCGCGCCGGCGCGCAAGGCACTGCTGAATTGGCTGTTACTGGCCACTAAAAGGCCGGCTGAGGCGACGCCGCCTTGTAGGCCGCAATCGCGTCGAGTATGTCCTTGCGCGCAGAGTCAGGCCCCTCCCAGCCGGTCACCTTGACCCACTTGCCCTTCTCCAGATCCTTGTAGTGCTCGAAGAAGTGCTGGATCTGTGCCAGCCGCTCAGGTGCGATGTCCGACCACTGCTGCCAGTGCTTGTACCAGGGCAGGATCTTGTCGACCGGCACGGCGAGCAGCTTGGAGTCACCGCCGGCCTCGTCTTCCATCTTCAGGACACCGAGCGGACGACAGCGCACGACGACGCCTGGCTGCAGTGGAAACGGCGTGATCACAAGCACATCGAGGGGATCGCCATCGTCGGCCAGCGACTTCGGCACGTAGCCGTAGTTGCACGGATAGTGCATCGCCGTGCCGATGAATCGGTCGACGAAGACCGCACCGGTCTCCTTGTCGACCTCGTACTTGATCGGGTCCGCGTGCGCGGGAATCTCGATGATGACGTTGAAGTCATCTGGAACGTTGCGGCCGGCAGGAACGCGATCAAGGCTCATGAGGGTATCCGTCGAAGGCTGGCCGATTCTATCGACAAAGCCATGCCTCGACGCACCCGTCGGTTTGAAGCGGTAAGGGCCTCGCGAACGAGGCTTTGCTGAATAATGCCGTGGAGCCCGGAGCTGCGGGCAAGGAGAGTCGATGGACGACAAGTGGGCAGCGCCTGCTGGAACACACCATTTCATCGGCAATCGCTGGGTCGCCTCGAACGAAGGACAGTCGATCGACGTCGTCGATCCCTCGGACGGCAAGCCGTTCGCCCGCATCGCACGTGGCGACGGCACCGACATCGACCATGCGGTCCGTGCGGCGCGTACCGCGCTGGGCGAGAGCTTCGAGGGCGACTGGGGTCGCTTGACGGCGACCGAGCGCGGGCGACTGCTGATGAAACTGTCGGCAGCCGTGCTGGACCGCCACGAGCAACTCGCGCAACTCGAGTCAAGGACGACGGGCAAGCCTCTCAGGCAGGGACACGCCGACGCCACTGCCCTGGCCCGCTACTTCGAGTACTACGCCGGCGCCGCCGACAAGCTGCACGGCGAGACGATTCCATATCAGGCAGGCATGACCGTACTGACGCTGCGCGAGCCGCACGGTGTCACGGGCCACATCATTCCGTGGAACTATCCGATGCAGATCTTCGGCCGCAGCGTGGGGGCCGCACTCGCCGCCGGCAACGCCTGTGTCGTCAAGCCGGCCGAGGACGCATGCCTGTCGCTGCTGCGCGTCGCAGAACTGGCCGCCGAAGTAGGCTTCCCCGATGGCGCACTCAACATCGTCACCGGCCTGGGCCACGAGGCGGGTGCGGCGCTGGCGGCACATGGAAACATCGATCACATCTCCTTCACGGGCTCGCCGGTCACCGGCACGGCGGTGGCGCAGGCTGCAGCGAAGCATCATTGCCCGGTGACACTGGAGCTTGGCGGCAAGTCACCTCAGATCGTCTTCGCCGACGCCAACCTCGACGACGTACTGCCAGTCATCGTCAACGCCATCGTGCAGAACTGCGGGCAGACCTGTTCTGCCGGGAGCCGACTGCTGGTCGAGCGCGCCGTCTACGAGGAATTCATCGCGCGGGTTGGCGATGCGATTGCGCGGCTGCGCGTCGGCCCGGCGCTGGCGGACCTCGACGCCGGCCCGCTGATCCGACAGGCGCAGTTGCAGCGCGTCTGGGACTACCTGAGCGAGGCCGAGCACGACGGCATCGTCATGGCGGCGCACGGGCAGGTCGTTGATGAGGCTCCGCAGACGGGCTACTACCAGGCGCCAACACTGCTGCGCGACGTGCCCCCGACGCACCGGCTCGCGCAGGAGGAGGTCTTCGGCCCGGTGCTCGCTGCCATGCCGTTCGACTCCGAGCCGGAAGCGCTGCGCATCGCCAATGGCACGCCCTTCGGGCTGGTCGCCGGCGTATGGACGCAGGATGGTGCGCGACAGATGCGGCTCGCTAGGAAGCTCCGTTGCGGCCAAGTCTTCATCAACAACTACGGCGCGGGCGGCGGCGTGGAACTACCATTCGGCGGCGTGAAATCAAGTGGATACGGACGCGAAAAGGGATTCGAGGCGCTGCTCGGCTTTACCGCGCTGAAGACGATAGCGATCAAGCATGGCTGAGGCAGCGCTGAGGTTCGCCGCCCTGTCGCCCGACCAGGCGCATATTTGGGCCGAGTTGCGGCACGAACTCTGGCCCACCACGTCGGCGGCGGACCACGCCCGTGAAGCCGACTGCCTGCTGCGTTCACCGGACTATCTGGTTCTGCTTGCGCTCGAGACCGGCGCCGTAGGCTTTGCCGAGGCGGCCATCCGTCGCTGCTACGTGAACGGCTGTGACGCGTTGCCGGGCGAGCCCGTGGCCTTCCTCGAAGGCATCTACGTGAAACCAGGCCATCGTCGCCGCGGTATAGCCCGCGCGTTGTGCGACCGTGTCGCCGCCTGGGCGCGCACGCTCGGCGCGACCGAGTTCGCCTCCGACGCGCTGATCGACAACCGGGACTCGCATGCGATGCATCGGGCACTCGGCTTCACAGAGACGGAGCGCGTCGTCTTCTTCCGAAGGACATTGTCATCATGAGCGAACGCCTGGCAGGGAAGGTCGCGATCGTCACCGGCGCTGCCTCCGGATTCGGCCGGGGAATCGCCGAACGATTCGCGCGCGAAGGCTGCGCCGTGATCGTCAACGACCTCGCCCGGGAAACCGGCGAGACCGTGGCGGCGGGACTCCGTACCTCCGGAGGCCGCGCGCAGTTCGCTTTTGGTGACGTGACCCAGAGCGCCGACGTGAAGGGGCTGCTCGATGCGGCGCTCTCTCACTTCGGACGGCTCGACATCGTCGTCAACAACGCGGGCACCACGCACCGCAACCAGCCGCTGCTGGACGTCGCCGAAGCCGAGTTCGATCGCATCTACGCCGTCAACGTGAAGTCGATCTATCTGACCGCGATCCACATGGTGCCGCACTTCCGGTCGCACGGCGGCGGCTGCATTCATCAACGTGGCCTCCACGGCAGGCGTCCGCCCACGGCCGGGCCTGACCTGGTACAACGGCACCAAGGGTGCGGTCATCATCACCAGTAAGGGCATGGCGGCTGAACTCGGGCCCGACAACATTCGCGTCAACTGCGTCAACCCGGTCATCGGGGAGACCGGGTTGCTCGAGCAGTTCATGGGCATGCCGGACACGCCGGAGAACCGCAAGAAATTCCTGGCGACGATCCCGCTCGGGCGCTTCAGCAGGCCCGAAGACGTCGCCAACGCGTGCTTGTTCTACGCGAGTGACGAAGCGGCGTTCATCACGGGAACCTGCCTCGAGGTCGACGGCGGCCGCTGCGTCTAACGCCGCGTCAGCGCAAGGCTGAACGAACGAACGACACCGGCGCTCGCCTCGCGCACCCGCAGGCGCAGCCCACCAAGCGCGATGGCGTCACCGCTCGCCGCCCGGCCCCGCAGCAGCCGCGCCGCGTAGGCGCCGAGCGTCATCTCACGCGGGAGACCCGGCGGAACCTCGACGCCGTAGTAGTCCTGCAGGTCGCCCAGCGTTGCCGAGGCCGCGAGCGTCAGCTCTCCGTCCGCCGCTGCAGGCGCGAAGAGCTCCTCGAGCGCGCCAACCTGCTCGGCCGGCGCAACGATCGCCACCAGATCGCCACTTCGAATCGCCGCGGGCTCGACGATGCGACCGCCGCGCTCGAGTTCGATCAGGCGTGAGCCCTCCGGCCAGTCGATTTCGTCGAGCGCCCGGCGCGTCGCCGGCGCACCTTCGGCGACGATGAACTGCACGACTTCCCGCGACCGGGCGCCGCCGTCGAGCGGCGCCGTGGCAATCGCCGCGCGCGGCCGCCCTGCCCGAACCTGCGCCAGTCGAGCCGCGACCGGCAATGAGCCGCCCTGCAACAGCAACGAGAGAAGGACGATGAAAAATGTGATGTGAAACAGCACCTGTGCGTGCGGCACGGCGGCTACCAGCGGAAAGAGTCCGAGCACGATCGGCACCGCGCCACGCAGGCCGAGCCAGCCGATGAAGGCGACCTCCCGCGCCGGGTACCGGAACGGCAGCAGGCAGGCCGCCACGGCGAGCGGTCGCGCGATGAACATCAGGACAGCCGCTGCCAGCAGCGCCGGACCCGCAACATCGAGCAGGCCGCGCACATCCGTGATGATGCCCAGGACCAGGAACATGCCGGCCTGCGCCAACCAGGCAAAGCCATCGCTGACACGCAGCACATCTTCGCCGACGTGAACTCGGCGGTTCGCAATCAGCATTCCGGCCAGGTAGATCGCCAGGAACCCACTGCCACCCAGCAGGTTGGTCAGCGCGAAGGTGGCCAGGCCGCCGGACTGGATCAGCAGCGCGTACAAACCCTCTTCGACGCGCACGCGCGAGACCGCCAGCGACAGCAGGTACCCGAGGACGACCCCACCGATCAAGCCGACGCCGAGTTGCTGCAGGAACATCGGCAGCAGCGCCGTGAAAGACTGCCCCGGCATGCGTATGACCTCGATCACGCCCAGGGTCAGGAACACCGCCATGGGGTCGTTGATGCCGGACTCCACCTCGAGTGTGGACTCGACGCGCTCGTTGAGGCGCAGTCCGCGGCTACCGAGGAGCGCGAAGGTCGCCGCCGCGTCGGTCGAGCCGACAATCGCACCCAGCAGCAGTCCGTAGCGCCAATCGAGATCGAGCAGCCAGGCGCCCGCGATCCCGACGAGCATGGCCGTCAGGACCACGCCGACAGTCGCCAGCGTCAGCGACGGTGCGGCAACCATGCGAAACGTCGCCAGCCGCGTGCGCAGGCCGCCATCGAGCAGGATGACTGCCAGTGCCAGGTTTCCGACCAGCACGGCGGTCTCTACGTCGATCCGAACCGACTGCAGCTGCGGCAGTTCGGTCGCGAAGAGGCCGACAGCGAGGAACACGAGCAGCGACGGCACGCCGACCTTTTGCGACGCTGCCGACAGCGCGATCGCGACGAAGCAGAGCAGTCCGGCGATCAGGAAGGTCTGGTTCATCGCATCCATGCCGCGATTTGACCACGACCCGGGCGGCAGCCATAGGTGCGGGCGATCCGCCTGGCACATCTCCCTTCGTCCCGCCTCAGCGATAGACGAGGTCGCGCAGCCCGAGCGTCATTACCGCGACGTAGAGTCACGACCGCAAGGCATCCGAGGACAACGGCGACGAAGGGCAGCAGTCGGGGAACGATCTCGTCCATCGAAACCCGCGCCACCGAGCACGCGGCAAAGAGGTTTACGCCAAATGGCGGCGTGATCATTCCGAGCGCCAGGTTGACCACCATGACGAGGCCGAAGTGCACCGGATCGATACCGAAGTGCATCGCGACCGGCGCGAGGATCAACGCAAACACGATGATCGATGCCGACGTTTCGATGAATGGGCCGCACCTCCGGCCCGGCGGTGGCGCCGTCTCAGGGCGAGCTCGTAGCGTGTGAAGGTGGCTGCGAACGGTGCCGAACTGCGGCATGAACCCGTCGCACAGCGGCAAGCTCAGAACGAGCTGTCGCGCAGGATAGGGCGTACGCCTTCGACGGGTCCCGGCGTCGGCTGCGCAAAGCCCAGCGCCGCTTCGCGAAAGTGCTGTGCGGCCTCGGCTTCGTCACCCACAGCCTCGGCGAGGCGCGCCAATGCGACCAGCGTCACCGGTGACTTCTCGATCTGCAGGCTCTCGGCAAGGTAGCTGCGCGACTTGCCCCAGAGCTGCTCACGCAGGCAGAGCGCGCCAGCTGTTCGCAGCAGCACGGCCCGCAGTCGATCCTCCTGCCCGCCGACGGCAAGCCACTGCTCCACCCGTTCGAGCTGGTCACGCGCGGGAAACGACTGCGCCCGCGCATACTCGTTCAAAAGTGGCTCGCATGACTCGTCCCATTGCTCGCGCGGCATGGCGAGGGCCTGCTCGATGGCATCCGCCGCGCGGCCGCCGCGTCCGGCGAGGTTGAAGAGACGCGCCGCTTCGAAAGCAATTTCCGGCAGCGCGCGATCCGTCGCCGGAATCGCATCCCAGGCCGCCTCGAGAGCAGCGGGCTCGTAACGCTGCGCCAACAACTGTTCACGGTAGACGGCCACCTTGAGCTTTGCGAGCGAGCACCGGATGCAGGGCACTGCGCTTTTCAAGCGAGCGCAAGGCCTTCAGCGCTTCTACCCAACGACCCGACTGCAAATTGGCGTTGAGCGCAATCCGCAATGCGTGCAGAGTGGCGTGCACCGGAGCCCCGCAGCTGGTCGATCGCGCCGAGCGCGGCGTCGTTTTCACGCTGCTCGGTCCACATCTCGGCGCTGGCCACCAGCCGCGCGGTATCCACGTGGCGGTCGTCCTCGGCACGATGCAGCCAGTCGTTGCGGCGCTCGTACTCCTGCATGCGATGCGCCGCCCGCGCACCGATCAGCGCCGCGACGCCCGCCGTGGAGGTCGAAGACTGTGCCGCACGCGCGGCCTTCTCGGCACGCGCGAAGCGCCCTTCGAGCAAGCTGCGTACTGCCTCGACCAGTGCCTGCTGCCCGCCGACTTCCTCACGCCGCGCACGGTACAGGCGCACGCGCTCGGGAAAGTCCACTACCTTTTGCAGCGCCCGCGCGCCCCAGTAGGTGACGGCGAGCAGCCCGAGCAGTACCAGCAGCAGTACGTTCAGGGAGACATCCAGCCGATAAGGCGGGACGAAAAAGGCGACGTTGCCCGCGTTGATCTGCAATAGCAGCGCAACGGCCGCCGCCAGCAGCGCAAGCGCGAGCGCCCAGGTCAGCCAGCGCATCAGCGACCCGGCGTCGTGCGCGCCGCGCGCACGGCGGCGATGCTGTCGTTGATCTGCGGCACGTCCACCGAGAGCGGCGTCGCCGACAGCTGCTTGATGAGCCCGGCCGCAGCTGCGGCCGCCGGCTGGCGCACATCGACGTAGCGCGCCAGCAGTGCCTGGGCCTCGAGCAGATCGGCGCGAAACAGCCGGTCATTCCGGGACAGTACCGCCTGGCGGGCGTTAAGAAGGCGCAGCCTGATCTGCAGTCGCACGAGCTGTTGCTGCTGCGGGGCGAGCAACAGGGCATCGGGCGTTTCCACCTGCCGCAGGCGCACCAGGTCGCGGTAGTCGCCGAGTTCCATGCGTATGCGTTCGATCCAGCGCTCCCACCAAGGCATGCCAGTGGAAGGCAGCGCTGCGTCGCCGGCCAGGTGGCACAGCGCTCGGCGCCTGGGGCTTCGGATCTGACAGCAGTGGCCAGGATTCCGTACCGGCAGCCAGCTGGTCCAGCTTGAGTGCAATGCCCGTGACGTCCACGGTCGGTGCCGCCTTGAGCCTCTCGATATCGCGCGCCATGACCCGACGCAGCGGGACAAAGCGGGCACTCTCGACCCTCGCCAGCCGCGCGTCGGCGGTCTGCAGTGCCGCCAAGGCGGTCCCGACGTTGCCGCTAATCGCGAGTTCCTGCCCCGCCATCGCCACGAGACGCTCGACTTCGACGAGGACCGCTTCATCGCGTCCGCGCGAAAGATCCGCATACAGCTGTTCGAGCGACTCGCGCTGCGACTGCTCCTCCGCCAGGCGCGCCTCGAGCAGCGCCGCCCGCTCGCGAGCGGCACGCGCTTCCGCATCTGCCCGCGCCGCGGTTTCGCCGTTTCTCACTGTCGCCTGTTCGAGATCCGTCAGGCGTCGTGACGCTTCCTTGCGAACCTGCGCCAGTTGCATGTGCGCATAGACCGCCGCCGCCAGCGCCAGCATTGCGATGATCCCGAATAGCCATCCGCGCCACGAACTGCGCGGCCGCGGCGCGTCTGCGACCCGGGCAGCCGGCATCGCGCCGGTGGCTGCGGCGTTCGGATCGACCATGGGATCGGCTGAGGGCAGAGCGTCGTTCGTCAAGGCAGCGCCCGAAGTAGCGCGGCTATGTGCCGCGCGGTTTGCGGCGCTCTCCGCGGCGCGTCAGAGCGGCTCGAAGCGGGAACGCCGAAACGATTCTAGCCGGGCGACTACGGCTTCGTCGTCGGCCGCGGTCATTTCGACCCGCTTGTAGCCAGCATCCAACAAACGCTCGCGAATGCGTTCGTGGGTCGCAACCGCCCAGCCATCGCGCAGCCACGGCGCTGCGCCGTCCGGCGCGGACAACTGGCGATCGAGGGCATCGACCGCCTCGCTGCTGCTGAAGACCACAATCGGCGACCGCTGTTCGTCCATTGCCCGCTGCAGCAAGTTCCGGGTCGTCGAGTCGAGGCCGTGTTCGGCGCGCGTGTACACCGGCAGGACTTCGACCTCGGCACCGGCATCGCTGAATCGCTCGGCCAACCATTCCCGTCCGTGCTGCGCACGCAGGATCAGCACGCGCCGCGCAACCCGACCGGAAACGGTCCACGCAGCCCAGAAGGCTTCGGAGCCGGAGGCGTCGCCGGCCGGCGCGATGACGGGAGTTTCGGCCGCCAACGCAAGCTCGGCACGGACCGTGGCCGCGGTCGCGTCACCCACCGCGCCGATCGCTACTCCCGCCGGCCAGGGCGGTTCGATCAGCGCCAACGATGCGCGAACCGCGTTGGGGCTGACGAACACCACCAGATCGAACCGCTGTAACGCCCGCAGCACCGTGCTGGCATTCTGCGGGTCCGGCGCCGCACCGATGTCGAACGCCGGGCACCAGACGGCATCCCAGCCGCTCGCGATCAGCCGTTGGTGCAGTCGTTCACCCGCCGCCGCTGGACGGGTGACGATGACGACGGGGTTCATCGGCGATCAGGCCATGCCCAGGAGACGCAGGGCGCCCTGCTCCTTCAGCCGGGCCACGGCAGTCGCTGCCAGCGCTTCGGCGGCATGGAGCTCGCCGATCGCCTCGGTTTCGACAAACTCCCCCGAGGCGGCGTTGCCGACCAATGCCCGCAGCCGCAGCTTCCCGCCTTCGACTTCTGCGTACGCGGCCAAGGGCACCTGGCAGCTGCCTCCCAGTCCGCGCGAAACGCCGCGCTCGGCAGCGGTCGCCGCCCGGGTCTGCGGATCGTCGAGCGGTACCAGCAGTTCGGCTGTCGCGGCATCGTTACTCAGGATCTCGATGCCCAGCGCACCCTGCCCGGGTGCCGGCAACGACACGGTCGTCGGAATAATCTGCCGGATGCGGTCGGCGAGCCCCAGGCGCTTGAGCCCGGCCGCCGCCATCACCAGCGCATCGAAGTCGCCCCGATCCAGCTTGGCCAGTCGCGTGTTGACGTTGCCTCGAATGGCCTCGATGGCGAGTGCCGGAAAGCGTGACCGCAACATTAGTTCGCGCCTCAGGCTGGAGGTGCCCACGCGCGCACCGGGCGGGAGCGCCTCGAGCGATACGTAGCGGCTGGAGACCAGACAGTCACGCGGGTCCTCGCGCTTCATGACGGCCGCCAGCGTGAACTCCGGCGCGAGTTCCATCGGCACGTCTTTCAGCGAGTGGACCGCCAGATGGGCGCGACGCTCGAGCAGCGCCACTTCAAGTTCCTTGACGAAGAGTCCCTTGCCGCCGACCTTCGAGAGCGTGCGGTCGAGGATCTGGTCCCCGCGCGTCGTCATGCCCAGCAGTTCGACCGATGCCGCAGGCATTCGCCCGGCCAGCAGCGCCTGAACGTGCCGCGCCTGCCAGAGCGCCAGCGGGCTTTCGCGCGTCGCGATGATGACGCGCGCCGGCGTGTTCATCGGCGACTCCTGTGCAAGGCGGATCTCACGAAAAAAGTCGCGGCGAGTCTAGCATCGCGGTGCAGCACTTCATGCATGATGCATGCGGGAGGACACTCGCTGATGACAACCGGCATCGATCAGGCCTTGCGCGATGACATCCGCCTGCTCGGGCATCTGCTGGGCGAGGTATTGCGTTCGCACGACGGCGAGCGCCTGTACGGCGCGGTCGAGGAAATCCGGCAAACCGCACTGCGCTTCCGGCGTGACGAGGACCCAGGCGCCGCACGCCGGCTCGATGCCCTGCTGCGCAGGCTCTCGCGCGACGAGACGATCGGCGTCGTGCGGGCCTTCAGCTTCTTCTCGCACCTCGCCAACATTGCGGAAGACCGGCAACTCGTGCGCAACCTCCAGCACGAGAGCGCCGCCACGCGCGCCGGGACACTGGCGCACGCCATCGACACATTGCAAGCGAATGGCGTCGGCACCCGGCGCCTGCTTTCACTGCTGAGCGATGCCTGCCTGATGCCGGTCCTGACGGCACATCCGACCGAAGTCCGGCGCAAGAGCATCCTCGACGCCGAGCGGGCCATCGCGGCCCTGATCGAGGCGCGCGAATCGACCCCGGAGAACCTGCGCGCCGGCATCGACGACCAGTTGCTCGCGAGCATCGAGACGCTCTGGCAGACGCGAATGCTGCGGCCCGCCAAGCTGACCGTGTACGACGAGATCGACAACGCGCTCGCCTACTGGCGCAGCACCTTCCTGCGCGAAATCCCTGCGCTTTACGCCAACCTGGAGAAGCGGGCACGCCTGCCGCAGCGGCTGCCGCCCTTCCTCGCGCTCGGCAGCTGGATCGGCGGCGATCGCGACGGCCACCCGCATGTCACCGCGGACACGATGCGCGCAGCCCTCAAGTCGCACGCCACGGCGGTGTTCGATCACTACACCGCGGCCGTGCACGCGCTGGGCGCGGAGCTCTCGATGTCGCGGCTGCTGACACCCGTCAGTCGCGAACTGGATGCGCTGGCGCGCGCCAGCCCGGATCCATCGCGCCAGCGCGCCGATGAACCGTACCGCCTCGCACTGACCGGCGTCTACGCACGCCTGCTTGCGACGGCCGCACGACTCGAACTGACGCTGCACGCGCGGCGCGCCGTCGCCCCGGCGGCGCCATACGCCAGTGCAGACGAATTCCATCGCGACCTCGAAACGGTGGGCGCTTCGCTTGCAGCAAACGGCAGCCAGCGCATCGCCCGGCTACGGGTCGATCCGCTGCTGCGCACGGTCGAAGTCTTCGGCTTCCACGGAGCTACGCTGGACCTGCGGCAGAGCTCCGACGTGCTCGAGAGCGTCGTCGCCGAATTGCTCGCCGCCGCCGAAGTCACGCCCGACTACCGGCGGCTTGGAGAGGCGGAGCGCGTCAAGCTGCTGTCGCGTGAGCTGGCCCATGCGCGCCCGTTGGTGTCCGGGCATCTCGACTACAGCGCCCAGGCCCGCTCGGAGCTCGCGGTGTTCGATGCCGCTCGTGAACTCCGCGCGGCCTTCGGAGTGCGCGCGATCGAGCGTCACATCGTGTCGCACACGGAGACACTGTCCGACCTGCTCGAAGTGGCATTGCTGCAGAAGGAAAGCGGACTGCTGGGAGGCATCGAGCAGCGCCACTGCCGCCTGATGGTCGTGCCGCTGTTCGAGACGATCGATGATCTAGAACGCGCTCCGGCGATCATGCGCGAACTCTGGGGGCACCCGGGACTGCGCAGTCTGCTGCTGGCGCCGGCGCAGCGCGCGCCGCTGCAGGAAGTGATGCTGGGTTACTCCGACAGCAACAAGGACGGCGGCTTCCTGATGTCGACCTGGCAGCTCTACCGGACGACGCAGCGCCTGACGCACCTGGCCGACGAGCAGCGCCTGCGACTGCGCCTGTTCCACGGACGTGGCGGCACCGTCGGACGCGGCGGTGGCCCCAGTTACGAGGCGATCCTCGCGCAGCCGCCGGGCAGCGTGCGCGGACAGCTCCGGCTGACCGAACAGGGCGAGATCATCCAGGCGAAATACGCCGACGCCCGCATCGGACACAGCCATCTCGAAACACTGGTCGCCGCGCTGCTCGAGGCGAGCCTGGCGGCACCCTCCCTGCCGAGCGCGCACGAGGCCGAGTTCGAAGCGGCCATGGAAGAGATCGCACGGCACTCGCATCGCGCCTATCGTGAACTGGTCTACGAGACCGAGGGCTTTGCCGACTACTTCTTCAACGCGACGCCGATCGCCGAGATCATGGAACTCAACATCGGCAGCCGTCCCGCCGCGCGCCGCTTCACCGGCCGCATAGAAGACCTGCGCGCGATTCCCTGGGTGTTTTCCTGGGGCCAGTGCCGGATCCTTTTGCCCGGCTGGTACGGCTTCGGCAGCGGAGTCGAAGCCTGGCTCGCCGATGGTGGCGCGCGCGCACGTCGTGCGCGGATCGCGAGGCTGGCGGCCATGGCCCGGGACTGGCCATTTTTCCGCGCGCTGCTTTCAAATATGGAGATGGTGCTTGCGAAGGCCGATCTCGCGATTGGCGGCCGGTACGCGCGCCTGGCGCCGGATCGCCGGCGCGGCGCAGCGATCCTGGCGGCGATCCGCAACGAGTGGAAGCTGACGACCCGGCATCTGCTGGCGATCACCGGCCAGAAGCAACTGCTCGATTCGAATCCACTATTGCAGCAGTCGCTGCGGCACCGGCTACCTTATATCGACCCGCTGAACCACCTTCAGGTCGAACTGATCAAGCGCCACCGCGCCGGCACGACGGATGAGCGCATCAAGCGCGGCATCCATCTGACGATTAACGGGATTTCGGCGGGATTGCGAAACACAGGGTGAGGCGCCGCTCGTGTACGCGCGCCTGCGGCGCGCACGTGCACTCGTCGCGGCACGCGCACGTCGCGCGCGCTAAACACAAATTTGTCGGCTGCGCTCCGGAGCGGCCGCGCGCTCCGCCGATGATCAACTGAGCGGCACTCTCCCTGCCCTCTCGCCTGGCGAGAGGGAAATTGCACTCCTCCCTGCACCCTCCTCGCCGGGCGAGGAGGGAAAGGCAATCCTGGCACTGCGGGTTGCATCGCGGGGTGGAGTGCGTGGGTTCGAGTTCGGCGGAGCGCGCGGCCGCTCCGGAGCGCAGCCGACAATTCAGGATTGAGCGGTTCGCGCAACGCGCGAGCCGTGCCGGAGCGAGTGCACGTGCGATCGGCGCAGCCGATCGCGTACACGAGCGACGCTAACTCTTTGCCGCCGCCTTGACCGTCGGCCACTGCCGGCGGCTGATGGGCAGCCGGTCCGAGACGTCCTTCAGCAACACTTCCCAGTGGCCTTCGGACGCCTCGCCTTCGTCGTCGACGCTGCCACGCACGCGCTGGAAGCCGAGGATCGACTTGCGCGCCACCAGCGCGTTGCGGTGGATGCGGACGAAACGTTCGCCGAACTCGGCCTCGAGCGAGGTCAACGACTCTTCCGTGAGGTGCTCGCGTTCGGCCGTGCGGATCGTCACGTACTTCAGTTCGGCGCGCAGGTAAACGACGTCATCGACTGGCACCAGGATCATGCGGCCGCGCTCGGACACGGTGATATGCGAGCGCACCGAACCGATTGTCTTGGCGAGGTCCTCGATGCGGGGCTCATGGGTGCGAAAGCGTTCGGCGCGCGCCAGCGCGGCGACCAGGCGTTCGGCCCGCACCGGCTTCATCAGGTAATCCAGCGCTCGCACCTCGAAGGCCTCGAGCGCGTGCTCGTCGTAGGCGGTGACGAAGATCACCGCCGGGGGGTTGCTGCGCTGGGCCAGATGGCGCGCAACCTCGATACCGTTCATGTCCGGCATGTGGACATCGAGCAGCACGACGTCGGGATTGAGGCGATCGACCTCCTCCAAGCCGCGGATGCCGCCACCGGCCTCGCCGATGAGCTGCAGCTGGACCTGGTTCGAGCAGTCGAGCAGAACCTGGCCCAGCCGCGCCCGCGCCGGTGGTTCGTCGTCGACAATCATCACGTTCAGCATGTCTGGCCCTTCAGGCGCGCTTCTCGACCGGCAAGGTCATCATCAACTCGAAGCGGTCGCGCCTGACCTGGGTTTCAATGCGCGCTTCGAGGTCGTACATCAGTGCAAGCCGTCCGCGGATGTTCGCCAGTCCGATCTGGTTGCCCTCGCGCTCGGGCCGCTCCGGCGCGATCGGGTTGCTGACGAACAGTTCCAGCGTGAAACCGTGCTGGCGTACCCGCACGATGATATCGGCGCGACCCGGCAGCTTTTCCGCGCCGTAGCGGATCGCGTTTTCGATCACCGGCTGCAGGAGTAACTGTGGCACCTTTGCCCGGGGGTGGTATGCCCCGATTTGCCAGTCAACCGCCAGCCTATTTCCGAGCCGCGTCTGCTCGATCTCCACATAGTTGCGGCACAACTCGATTTCCTGCGCCAGCGGCACGAGTTTCCGCGTGTCGGCCATCACCGCGCGGAAGAGCTCCGCGATCGATTCCAGCATGCGTTCGGCCTTAGCTGGCTCCGTTCGGATGACCGCGAGCACCGCGTTCAGGCTGTTGAAGAGAAAATGCGGGCGAATGCGGGACTGCAGCGCCTGGTACTTGGCTTCGACCATCGCCGGCGAGAAGGCCCGTTCGCGCAACTCGTAGTAGTGCTGGATGCCCGCACCCAGCGAAAGCGCCACCAGGCCCTGCGCCAGCGGCGTCCAGGGCGTTCCCTCGCCGAACAGCGCGGACGCTGCATAGGCCACCAGTGCAGGAGTCACCCAGGCAATCGCTCGCTGCAACCGAACGTCGAAGGACGGAACGGCACGCCGCTCGGCGCACCAGAGCATCAGGGTGATTAGCGTCGCCGGTGCGGCGAGCGCCGTGATGCGCAGGAATCGCGTCGCAAACTCGGTCGGGCTGGCGGACTCGGCGACGGCGGCGGTGAGTGACAGCACCACCACGATCGCGATGACCCGCAGCAGCACTCCCATGTTGCAGCCGTCGGGTATGACTCGCCGCGGAGTCGGGCTGGCCGTCTCCGCGCGGGCCAATGGGCCCTTGAGTGCAGGTGGCGACGGCTTCACAAACCTATAATCGACGACCGCATTGAGGCGCGTCGGCGGGCCGCGGTTCGAAGAATCGCCGGCCAACCTTCCTTCGAAACGATTATGTCAGAGCCCACTGTGCCACCGAACGATCCCTTGAGCTCGAAAAGCACGGCTTGGTCGGGCCGATTCGAGGAACCGGTCGCAGACTTCGTGCTGCGCTACACGGCCTCGGTCGGCTTCGACCGGCGCCTGGCGGCGGCTGACATCGAAGGGTCGCTCGCGCATGCGGCGATGCTGGCGCGTGCCCGGATCATCTCTGACCATGATCTGGCTGCGATCGAGCGCGGGCTGGCGCAGATCCGCGGCGAGATCGAGCGCGGCGCATTCGAGTGGCGCCTCGACCTCGAGGACGTGCACCTGAACATTGAGAAGCGGCTCACCGACCTCGTTGGCGATGCCGGCAAGCGACTTCACACGGGCCGGTCGCGCAATGACCAGGTCGCCACCGACCTCCGGCTGTGGCTGCGCGGCGAGCTCGACAGCATCGTCGGAGCAGTGCGCGCGTTGCAGCGTGCGCTGGTGACACAGGCCGGGCGCCAGGCGGCGACCATCATGCCGGGCTTCACGCACCTGCAAGTGGCGCAGCCCGTGACCTTCGGCCACCACCTGCTCGCCTACGCCGAGATGTTCGAGCGCGATCGCGAGCGCCTGCTCGATGCACGCCACCGCATCAACCGCCTGCCGCTGGGCGCCGCGGCGCTTGCGGGCACGACTTTTCCGATCGACCGCGCCTTCGTGGCCGAACGCCTCGGATTCGAGGGCATTGCGGAGAACTCGCTCGATGCGGTCAGCGATCGTGACTTCGCGATCGAATTCACGGCCGCGGCCGCTCTGCTGATGATGCATGTGTCGCGCCTGGCCGAAGAACTGGTGCTGTGGATGAGCCCACGCTTCGGGTTCGTGCGACTGCCGGACCGGTTCACGACCGGCTCGTCGATCATGCCGCAGAAGAAGAATCCGGACGTGCCCGAGCTTGCGCGCGGCAAGACCGGTCGGGTCAATGGCCACCTGGTGGCCCTGCTCACGTTGATGAAGGGCCAGCCGCTGGCCTACAACAAGGACAACCAGGAGGACAAGGAGCCGCTGTTCGACACCGTCGATACCGTGCTGGACACGCTGCGCGCCTTCATCGAGATGATTCCCGGCCTCGAGGTGAATGCGGCCGCGATGCGGCGCGCCGCCGCTGAGGGCTACTCGACCGCCACCGACCTCGCGGACTACCTGGTGCGCAAGGGATTGCCGTTCCGCGAGGCGCACGAAGCGGTCGCCCGGGCGGTGAAGACAGCCTCCGCTCGCGGCGTCGACCTCGCCGACTTGCCGCTGGCCCAGCTCAGGGAATTTTCGCCCCTGATCGAAGCCGACGTACAGCCGACGCTCACGCTCGATGGCTCGGTCGCCGCACGGGATCATCCCGGCGGGACGGCGCCAAACCAGGTGCTGAAGCAGGTCGCGCGCTGGCAACAGCGGCTGGACGGATAGTCCGCAGGCGGGGTCCTTCGCCTAGAATCCCCCGCGGTAATGTCCCGGCGCGTCCCTGCGACCGGGCGGGGGAGACGCACATGAATGGTCTGCTGGCGATGTCGCGCGCCATCGACGCGGTTACCGACCGCCTCGGCCGCTTGCTCACCTGGTTCATTCTCGCTGCAGTGCTGATCAGCGGCACGAATGCGATCCTGCGTAAGGTGTTCAACATCGGGTCGAATGCCTGGCTCGAAGTGCAGTGGTACCTCTTCGCCGCCGTCTTCATGCTTGGTGCCGGCTACGCGTTCCTTAAGAACGCGCACGTGCGCATCGACTTCATTTCCGG
Organism: uncultured beta proteobacterium; assembly: GCA_963702595.1. Lineage (GTDB taxonomy): Bacteria > Pseudomonadota > Gammaproteobacteria > Burkholderiales > Burkholderiaceae_F > JALORV01. The sequence continues at coordinate 279,285 of CAVPDC010000013.1, forward strand.
AAAGCTTTCGGCGCGCACCCGCAACTGGATCGACATCGTCGGCATCGTCGTGTTTCTGATACCGCTGTGCGTGCTGCTGATCCAGCTCGGCTGGCCGCTGTTTGCCAACGCCTGGGAAACCAACGAGATGTCGCAGAACGCAGGCGGCCTGATCCGCTGGCCGGTCATGCTGCTGATTCCCCTCGGCATGGCGCTGCTGCTGGTGCAGGCAATCTCGGAGCTGATCAAGCGCATCGCGTTCCTGCGAGGGTTGACGCCCGATCCACTGGCGCACGCGGCACCCGTAGAGGAAACCGTCGACCAGCTGGAGGGCCGGGAATGAGCGCCTTCATCGCCCAACAGTTCGTCCCGCTGCTGTTCGCCGGCCTGCTGGTCTTCCTGCTGACCGGCTTTCCGGTGGCCTTCTCGCTGGCGGCCACCGGCCTGCTGTTCGGTTTCATCGGCATGGAGGCCGGAATCTTCCCGGCCACGCTGTTCCAGGCGCTGCCACTGCGCGTGTTCGGCATCATGCAGAACGACACGCTGCTCGCGATCCCCTTCTTCACGCTGATGGGGATCATCCTCGAAAAGAGCGGCATGGCTGAGGACCTGCTGGAGACGATCGGCCAGGTGTTCGGCCCGGTGCGTGGCGGCCTGGCGCTCGCGGTCATCTTCGTCGGCGCGCTGCTCGCAGCCACTACAGGCGTCGTCGCGGCAGCCGTCATCTCGATGGGCCTGATCTCGCTGCCGATCATGCTGCGCTACGGCTACAACCGCACGATCGCCACCGGCGTTATCACCGCGTCCGGGACGCTGGCACAGGCGATTCCGCCGTCTCTGGTGCTGATCGTGCTGGCCGACCAGTTGGGCCGGTCAGTCGGCGACATGTACGAAGGAGCCATCATCCCCGGCCTGATACTGGTCGGGCTCTACGCGACCTTTGTGCTGATCGTCTCGGTCGTGAAACCGGCTTGGGTGCCGGCGCTGCCCCAGGAGGCGCGCATCTACCGTGAAGACAACGGCGCGAGCGGCCACCGCTCCCTGCTGGTGCTGCTCGCCATTTCGGCGGCGCTCGGCTTCGCGTGGAGCCGCGTGCACCAGAGCGTCATCAATCCGTTCATCGGCCGTGAACTGCCGGCCCCGCCGGACGAAGTGCTGATCCTGTCGATGACGATTGCCTCTCTGACGGCGCTGGTACTGGCGCTCGCGAACCGGGCGTTCGGGCTGAAGCTGCTGTCGAAGCTGACCGAGCGCGTGACCTTCGTGCTGATCCCGCCGTTGGTGCTGATCTTCCTGGTGCTGGGCACGATCTTCCTGGGCATCGCCACGCCGACCGAGGGCGGTGCGCTGGGCGCGATGGGTGCGCTGATCATGGCGATCGCGCGCCGCAAGCTATCGCTCGACCTCCTGAAACAGGCGCTGGAGAACACGACCAAGCTCTCCTGCTTCGTGCTGTTCATCCTGATCGGCTCCACGGTGTTCAGCTTCACGTTCAACGCGGCCGAAGGGCACATCTGGGTCGAGCACCTGTTTGCTGACATGCCGGGCGGGGCGATGGGCTTCCTCATCGTCGTGAACATCCTGGTGTTCATTCTCGGCATGTTCATCGACTTCTTCGAGATCGCGTTCATCGTGATCCCGATGCTGGCACCGGTTGCCGACAAGCTGCTGCCGGCCCTGCTGCCGGCCGGTGCTCCGGCCGACTGGGCGCTGATCTGGTTCGGCGTCATCATCGCGATGAACCTGCAGACCTCATTCCTGACCCCGCCCTTCGGCTTCGCGCTGTTCTACCTGCGCAGCGTGGCGGCACGCACCGACTACAAGGACCGCATCACGGGCGAGGCGATCCCCGCTGTCACCACCGGTCAGATCTACAAAGGCGCGATCGCCTTCATCGTCATCCAGCTGATCATGGTTGCCATGGTCATCATCTTCCCGCAACTGGTCATCGACATGGAGTCCAAGAAGGCGATCGACCTCGACTCGATCCAGCTCGAGGCACCGACCGGAGGCTACGGTTCCGGGCAGGCCGTTCCCGATCCGGCCAAGGACCTGGCGCCAGGTGCCACCCCGGCGGGCGGACCGGTCGAAGGCAAGCCGGCCGACGACGACGATCCGATGGCGGCGATGAAGCGCGAAATGGAGCGCGACCAGAAGAAGTAGGCGCCACTGAAAGAGAAAAGCCCGCGGACCTGCGCCCGCGGGCTTTTTTGTGGCTCCAGCAAACCGGCGGGATGCACTCCGCCGGCATTGCGCGACTACGGAATGCGCTGCGACTGCATGTAGTTGTCGAACGTCGATTCCGTGAAGCGGAACCAGAGGTTAACTTCGCGCAGGAACGTGTTGTAGTCGGTATAGATCTTCTTCCAGGCCGGATTGGTGCCGTTGAGTTCCGCGTACACGCCAAAGGCAGCCTTGAACGCAGCGTCCATCACGTCCTTCGGGATGCGGAAAGGCTTGGCTCCGCTGCCCACGAGCGTCTTGAGCGCGCCCGGGTTCTTGCCATCGTAGGCCGCCTGCATGTTGACGTGCGCGTGTGACGCGCAGGCCTCGACGATCGCCTTGTAGTCAGCCGACAGTGCGTCCCAGGCCTTGGTGTTCACATAAAGCGTCAGTTGCGGGCCGCCTTCCCACCAGCCGGGGTAGCCGTACCACGGCGCGACCTTGTAGAAGCCGAGCTTGAGATCATCGTACGGGCCTACCCACTCGGCCGCGTCGATCGTGCCCTTTTCCAGTGCCGTGTAGATCTCGCCGCCGGGGATGTTCTGCGGCACCGAGCCGATGCGCTCCAGCACCCTGCCGCCGAAGCCGCCGATGCGCATCTTCAGACCCTTCATGTCGGCGACCGACTTGATCTCCTTGCGGTACCAGCCGCCCATCTGGGCGCCGGTATTGCCCATCGGGAAGTTGACAATGTTGAAGCTGCGATAGAACTCGCGGAACAGCTTGAGTCCGTTGCCTTCATACATCCACGCCGTCATCTGGCGCGAGTTCAGGCCAAACGGAATCGCGCAGTCCATCGCGAATGTCGGGTCCTTGCCGAAGAAATAGTACGGAGCCGTGTGTGCCGCCTCGACGGTGCCGTTCTGGATCCCGTCAACGACGCCGAATGCCGGCATTAACTCACCGGCCGCATGGACGCTGATGGTGAACTTCCCGCCGGTGGCTGCCGACACCTGCTTGGAGAACACTTCCGCCGCGCCATAGATCGTATCGAGCGACTTCGGGAAGCTTGAAGCCAGGCGCCACCGCACCGTGGCCTGTGCCTGGACCACGGCTGGCGCTGCGACTGCCGCCGCGGCTGCCGCTCCGGCGGCAGCGCGGCCTAAAAACGAACGACGTTGCATTTAAGTCTCCTTTACAGACTTGTCTTGTGAAAGCGCCGGGGAGGCAAGGCAACATCGAGGCCGCCGATCTGACGCGACGGGCATTGTATCGATTGGTCATCACAGAGCAACGCCCGGCTTTCCCGGTCGCGAAAGCCGGGTCAGGAGCCGGCGACCGTCATGCCCTCGACCAGCACGGAACCGCTGATCTTGCTGCCGCGCACGATTTCGTCCGTGCCGACCGCGGCAATGGACCGGAACATCTGCGGCAGGCTGCCGGCGACGGTGATTTCCTCCACCGGGTACCGAATGGAACCGTTTTCCACCCAGAAACCACTGGCCCCGCGCGAGTAGTCGCCTGTGACGTAGTTGACGCCCTGACCGATCAACTCGGTCACCAGCAGCCCGGTGCCCAGCCGCCGCAGCATGACTTCGAAGTCGTCTTCGTCTTCGGTGTTGCTCGAGCGCAACGTCAGGTTGTAGGAGCCGCCAGCGTTGCCGGTCGACTTCATGCCGAGCTTGCGCGCCGAGTAGGTCGACAGGAAGTAGCCCTCGAGGCGCCCGTCCTTGACGACTTTGCGCTGCAGACCCCGCACGCCCTCCTCGTCGAACGGGCTCGAACCCGCACCGCGCGGAAGGTACGGTTCTTCCTCGATCGAGAGGTGCGGTGAGAACACCTGACTTGCCCAGCGCGTCGACAAGGAACGAGGACTTCCGGTACAGCGCACCACCGCTGGCCGCCTGGACGAAATTGCCGAGCAGTCCACACGCCAGCGGCGCTTCGAACAGCACCGGACATTGCCGCGTGCGCAGCTTGCGGGCGCCCAGGCGCGCCAGCGCGCGGCGGGCGGCGTACTCGCCGACGGCTTCGGGGGCGGCCAGGTCGGCATGCAGCCTTGAGGACGAGTACCAGTCGTCGCGTTGCATGCCGCTTGCGTCGCGGGCAATCGGCGAAACCGAGATCGAGTGGCGCGAATACGGATAGCCGGCCATGAAACCGCGTGTGTTCGCGAGCACGAAGTGCCCCGAGGACGTATACACGTTTGCACCTTCGGAATTGACGATGCGCGGGCTGACCGTGTAGGCCGCCGCCTCGCAGCGCTGGGCGAGCCGGATCGCTTCTGCGGTGTCGAGCAGCCACGGGTGAAACAGATCGATGTCGCGCGGATGCCGCTCGATCGTGTCCTCGTCAGGAAGTCCGGCCGCATCGTCCTCGGCTGTGAAGCGCGCGATGTTGTGGGCCGCTTCCACCGCCTGGCGCACCGCCGCCGCCGAGAGATCGGAACTCGAGGCGTGCCCGCGCCGCTGCCCGAGGTACACGGTGACTCCCATGCCCTTGTCGCGCGTGTGCTCGATCGTCTCGACGTTGCCCTTGCGCACGGTGACCGATAGCCCGGTCGACTCACTGACTTCGCAGGAAGCATCGGACGCGCCGACTGCGCGCGCATGGTCAAGTGCGGCCTGAGCGAGTTCGCGCAGGCGATCGTCGGAGATCGCAAAGACGGTCATGCTGGATGAAGCCCCTGGGCGGTTGCGCGGCGACCGGTCTGGCCCGGCAAGCGCGCGGTGTGCCCGTGAAAGTGCTCGGTATCATAACCATGATGATGGTCGAGCCCCACGAAGACTCCGCGCTGCATGCGACGGAACCGCCGAGCAAGACTCAGCGCAAGAAGGAAATGCATGAGCTGCAGGCGCTTGGCGAGCAGCTGGTGCAACTCCGCCGCGACCAGCTGCAGCGTATCGAGCTGCCGGACGCGCTGCGCGAGGCGATCGAGTTCGCGCATCGCGTCACCAGCCATGAAGCGCGCCGGCGCCACATGCAGTACCTCGGAAAGCTGATGCGGCAGGCCGATGCGGAGGCGCTGCGCCAGGCACTCGCGCAGGTCACGGGCGAGTCGCGCGCGTCGGTGGCCCTGATGCACCACGCCGAGCGCTGGCGCGAGAAACTGCTGGCCGACGACACCGCCCTGACCGAGTTTGTCGCCGACCATCCCGCGGCAGACGTGCAGTGGCTGCGCGCCACCATACGCGCGGCGCGGCGCGAGATCGCCTCCCAGCGCCCGCCCCGGCATGCGCGTGAACTATACCGCTGGCTGCATGAACAACTGGAACCCCGAAGCCATGAAGGCTGAGCGCCGCCATCCGGACGAACTGATCCTCGGCCTGGTCTCGATTTCCGACCGTGCGGCCCAGGGCGTGTATGCCGACCAGGGACTGCCTTCTCTCAAGGCCTGGTTCGAGCGGGCACTGGCGTCGCCGTGGCAGGCGCACGAGCGGCTGGTGCCCGACGAGCGACCGCAGATCGAACAGGCCCTGGTCGAGCTTATCGACGACGTGGGCTGCGACCTGGTGCTGACCACCGGCGGCACCGGTCCGGCGCGGCGCGACGTCACGCCGGAAGCAACCCTGGCCGTGGCTACGCGCGAGCTGCCGGGCTTCGGCGAACAGATGCGCCGCATTTCGCTGGAGTTCGTGCCGACGGCGATCCTGTCGCGGCAGGTGGGCGCGCTGCGCGAAATCGCCGGGCACAGCGGGTTGATCCTGAACCTGCCAGGCCAGCCGAAGGCGATCGCCGAAACGCTCGAGGGCCTGCGCGCCGCCGATGGAACTGCACGCGTACCCGGTATCTTCGCCGCCGTGCCCTATTGCATCGATCTGATCGGCGGGCCATATATCGAGACTCGCGAGGACGTGGTGAAAGCTTTCCGCCCGAAAAGTGCCGTGCGCCGGAATCCGGCATGAGCGCATCAACGCTGACCGCCGTTGAAATCCAGACCGATCCGCGGCCCACGGCCAGCGTGATCTGGCTGCACGGACTGGGCGCCGACGGGTATGACTTCGTGCCCGTCGTGCGCGAGCTCGAGACCCTGGGCGCGCCCGCCGCGCGCTACGTGTTCCCGCACGCCCCGACGCGGCCCGTGACGATCAATAGCGGCTACGTCATGCGCGCCTGGTACGACATCTACGGCAACGACATCGTGAAGCGCGAGGACGAAGCCGGCATCCGGCAGTCGCAGCGGCAGGTCGAGGACCTGATCGAGCGCGAGGTCGAACGCGGCACGCCGCGCTCGCGCATCGTGCTTGCGGGTTTCTCGCAAGGCGGGGCGATCGCGCTGCAGGCGGGGCTGCGGCAGCGTGAGCCGCTCGCCGGCCTGCTTGCACTGTCAACCTACCTGCCACTCGCCGCGCAGTTCGACGCGGAGCGCGCCGCGGCCAGCGCCGCCATTCCGATCTTCATGGCTCACGGTCGCAGCGACCCTGTCATCCCCTTTGCCCGCGCCACCGCATCACGCGACGCGCTTCAGGCAGCGGGATACAAGCTGGAATGGCACGAGTACGAGATGCCGCACTCGGTCTGCGAGGAGGAAATCCGGCACATCGCCGGATTCCTCAAGCGCCTGTTCGCCTGACGCGCAAGCTCCTAGCGCCGATCAACGCTCCAGGCACCGGGACCTGCCATCGCCAGCATCAACAGGCCGCCGGTGACGGCGAGGTTCTTCAGGAAGATGATCTGCTGCATCATCTGCTGGCCCGCCGGCATCGCCCAGTAGTTGTGGAACAGGAAGGCCGCGGCAAGCGTGAACAGCGCCAGCGCGAGCGCCGCCCAGCGTGTCTTGAAGCCGATGATCAGTGCAATGCCGGCGACGATCTCGAGTACGAGCGCGCCGGCCGCCAGGACCGAAGGCAGTGGCAGACCAACGGAGCTGATGTACCCAACGGTGCCGTCGAAGCCGCCGATCTTTCCAATCCCTGAAAGCAGGAACATCAGCGCGAGCAGGACGCGCCCGACGAGCGCCATCGCATTCTGATTCGTGGTCATGCACTTCCTCCGTTGAATTGGCGCACGCGGCGCCAGATTGATTGAGACACTTCCGCGAGATTAAGGCAGGTCGAACACGAGCACCTCGGCATCCTGCGCCGCGCGCAAGCGCGATGCGAGACGTGTCCGTGATCTTCGCGGCGTCACCGGCGGTGAGCGACGCGCCGTTGACCTCGACGCTGCCGCGCGCGACGTGCACATAAGCGCGGCGCCCGGGAGCGAGCTCAAGCGCGCCCGTTTCCGCCCCGTCGAACAGGCCCGCGTAGAGGCGGGCGTCCTGGTGGATCTTGACCGAGCCCTCGGCCCCATCCGGTGAGGCGACCAGCCGCAGACGCCCTCGCTTGTCGGCAACTTCGAAGCGTTTCTCTTCATAGCTGGGCGCGATGCCCGTCACGTCCGGCTGGATCCAGATCTGCAGGAAGTGGGTTGTCTGAGCGCTGGCGTGATTGAACTCGGAATGCATGACCCCCCGCCCGGCACTCATGCGTTGAACATCGCCCGGCCGGATGACCGAACCGTTGCCCATGCTGTCCTTGTGCGCGAGTTCACCTTCAAGCACGTAGCTGATGATCTCCATGTCGCGGTGCCCGTGGGTGCCGAAGCCCATTCCCGGTGCGACCCGGTCCTCGTTGATGACCCGCAGCGGGCCAAAGCCCATGTGTTGCGGGTCGTGATATTCAGCGAAAGAGAAGCTGTGAAACGACTTGAGCCAGCCGTGATCGGCGTAGCCCCGCTCATCGCTGCGTCGAACTGTGAGCATTGCTGTCCTCCAGAAAGTGGCGCCAGTCAGTTATCAACTTGGCCCACGGTTCGACATCTTGCAGGCAAACCCGACCAAAGACATCGGGATTAAACTGACCAACTCATTCAATGTAATTGAACTTCATGACAACCCTGACGCTCGACGCGCTGCAACTCGTCGACGCCATTGCACGACGGGGCAGTTTCGCGGGAGCCGCCGAGGAACTCGGCCGCGTTCCGTCCGCAGTGACCTACGCGGTGCGCAAGCTGGAAGACGACCTCGATGTGCTGCTGTTCGATCGCCGCGGATATCGCGCACGGCTCACTCCGGCGGGCGACGAGTTACTCCGGGAAGGGCGTCACCTGCTCGCCGCCGCGGATGATCTGGCGCGCCGGGTGCAGCGCGTCGCTTCGGGCTGGGAGCAGGCCCTGACGCTCGCCGTCGACAATATTGTTCCGTTCGAGCCTCTGCTGCCTCTGCTGGCCGACTTCCTCGCCGTGGCGCCAACACAGATCAGGATCACCAGCGAGGTCCTGGGCGGCACCTGGGACGCGCTGCTGGCCGGACGCGCCGACCTCGCCGTCGGAGCCATGCAGGAAGGACCTGAACCCTCGCGTCTTGGCGCCGGGTATCGGTCGGAGCCGCTTGGCACGATCGCGTTCGTGTTCGCGGTCGCGCCGCATCATCCACTGGCCAGCATCGCGTCGCCGCTGCCGGCGAGCGAGTTGCGCAAGCACCGGCAGATCGTCGTCGGCGACACGTCCCAACGACTGGCCCCACGAGCGGCCGGCCTGCTCGGTCTGGCGGACGTACTAACCGTGCCGAACCTGGAGGCCAAGATCGCCGCGCAGAAAGCCGGGCTCGGCTGCGGGTTCGTGCCGGTTCATCGCGTGCGCGATGAGCTCGCCCGTGGCGAACTGATCGTGAAGACTACCGACCAGGAGCGCAGTGATGCCACGCTGCACGTCGCCTGGCGCCACGATGCGCGCGGCAAGGCCGTGGCGTGGTGGCTGGAGCGGCTCAGGATGTCCGCGACACGCGCGGCACTAACGGCGTGACATTGGCGGGCAGGCCCGCACCTTGCGCAAACGCGAAGCGGTTCTTGCCCTTGAGTTTGGCGTCGTACATCGCGAGATCGGCGAGCTGCAGAAGCCGTTCCAGATCGCGACCCTGTTCCGGCGCAAGTGCAACGCCGATGCTGGCAGACACCGCGAGCGCGGGTCGACCCTGCGTCGGTACCAGCGGCTGTTCGACCGCCTGCAGCAGGCGCGTTGCAATGCGCTCGACTTCCGAGACGGATCCGACGTCGGGCACCAGCACCGCGAACTCGTCGCCGCCGCGGCGCGCGACGGTGTCCTGCGGTCGCATCACGCGCGTCAGGCGGGCAGCGATCTCGCGCAGCATCGCGTCACCGACCTCGTGTCCGTAGCGATCGTTGACCTCCTTGAATCCATCGAGGTCGATGGCCAGAACCGCGCAGCTCACTTTGCGCAGTTCGGACGTCGCCAGGGCCGCGGCCGCGCGTTCCGCGAGCAGGCGCCGGTTGGGCAGGCCGGTGAGTTCATCGTGCTGCGCTTCGTGCAGTGCGTTCGCCTCGCGCTGCTTGATCGTGTCGATATCGGCAATCACCAGCACGAATTCGCCGTCCGCGATCGAGCGCGCGGTGACCTGGCACCAGGCCGCGCCCTCGCCGTGGCCGAGGCGTGCGCCGCGCTGGACCCGTATCTCGCGCACGACCGCCTGGTCGCGCGCGCGTGCCTCGTCGGCGGCCGCGGTCAACTCTTCCCAGTCCTCGCGGTCGAGCAGGCAATCGGTGAGCGCGGATCGCGCCAGCGCTTCGGGCGGCAGGCCAACCAGGCGCAGGAAGGCATCGTTGCACCGTAGCACCAGCCCCTGCTTCACGACGGCAATCGCCTGGCCCGCAGAGTCCAGCACGGTGCGCTCGACACGCAGAGCTTCCGAGAGGCGTGTCTCGCGCGACTTCAACGCCGTAAGGTCGGCGTTCATGCCGACTGCACCGGCGAAGCGCCCGCCCGGATGGCGCAGCGGAACCGCACTGATCGAGACGATCACGGTGCGGCCATCCTGGCGCACGTGCACGGCTTCGAGGTCGCGGATCGGCCGGCCTTCGCGCAGGCCGTCGAAGGCGCGTCGAACGGCCGGTTGCTCGACGTCGGCCGGCAGCAGGATCTCGGCCGACTGGCCGAGCAGTTCGCGCGTCTCGTAGCCGTAGATGTCGCGTGCCGCACGCCGGCTCGCGAAGCTCAACGTGAAGTCCTCGTCGCACGCCCAGATGAGACTGGCCGAGGCCTCTACCAGCGACTTGTACTGCGCCTTGCTGCGCTTGAGTCGATCGATCTCCAGCAGTTCAGGCAGCGAGGCGATCGTGTCGAGCACCAGCACGGCATTCATCCGCTTGCCTTCGTACGGGACGAAGTGGCTGCGCAGGTTCATGCGTCCGCCTGATCGACTCGTGCGCGCGTTGCGCAGATCGAAGGTCGGATGGCCGCGCAGCGCCTTTTGCAGCGCCTCCTGCACCGCCGGCAACGACTCGGGCTTGAAGGCAAACGCGGCATGCCATTCGGGCCGTGTCCGCGCTTCGGCCACCATGCCCCAGCGTTGCGGATCCGTTCCGGTGGCGTGGATGACGCGGCCGGAGGCATCGACCAGCCACACGATGACCGGCAGCCTCGACAGCAGATCTGCCATCGCGTCGGTCGGCACCTTCGCCTGGGTCGCCGTGGCTCGGGCCGACGCGATCGTCCCGATCACGGGCGCAACGCCCTCGGCCGCGCCGGGCCGGACGACGCAGACCACCCTGACTTCGCGCGGCACGCCTTGCGTGTCACGCAGTGCCATGCTTTCGTCGAACACGGAACCGTTGCGCAGGAAGTCACGGTAGCGCGCATCGATGCGCTCCCGCTCTTCGCTCGCCAGCAGGTAAGCCAGCGGAAAGGCGTGGGTCGTACCTTGGGCGACTGCCTCGGGTGCGGGGAATTCGGACGGAACGACCAGCACGCCATGTTCGTCGCGGTACCACGGCAGCCCCTGGAGCCCGCCGATCCATTCCGCGAACCGGCGCGCGTCTTCCAGCAGGCGTGCAGGCCCGAAGGGCTCATGCGCGACCTTGGTCAGCGCGATCACCATGACGGACGTGGCGCGGCCGGGCTCCATATAACGCACTCGGCCTGACCACAGGGAGCCATCGAACGTGCGGTCGGACGGCCGCACCTCGACGGCCGCGCTCGACTCGGACCGGTGCTTGTCGGGCTGCAGCGCCTCGGGCGGATCGGCAATCAGGCATTCCTCGACGGCGTTGCCGACGATCGAACGCTCGCTGCGGCCGATGAACTCGCACGCGGATCGGTTCACCTCGATGATGCGGCCACTGCGGGCGACGATGACGGGAGTCGGAATGGCGTGAATCGCCGCCTGCCAGCCGAACTTCGTCGGGTTGCTCATCAGCGTCTGAGCGTTGCGCTGCCCGGCATGGCGGCTCAGCGGCTGCTGGCGGCCGAGCCACCAGATCGCCAGCAGCCAGAGAGGGAAGGCCAGCGCGAAGCTGCTCAAGGTGGCGGAAGTGCGGACTGCGACCAGCGCGCACAGCCCCACCCAGACTGCAACATGGAACGTCCAGACCCGTGGCCAACCGCCAAACGTCAGGGCGGCGAGCAGCACGCTGCCGGCGGCCGCGAACCCGCCCGGTCCGGCCAGGAAAGTGGCGGGCTGCGGAACCAGCGCGAGCAGGATGCCCCATAGCAGCACATCCAGGGCCGCGCACGCCAGGTACTGGCGTGCGACCCGCGACTCCGCGGTGATTGGTTGGCGGGCATCGGCGTACGCGGTCGCAAGCAGGTACCGCGCCGACGAATTGACGGCGTAGACCGCCAGCCAGCCCCAGATGAGCGCCGAAGTGCCAACGGCCGACGCTCCCGCGGCGGCCACCAGGCCGACCAGCAGCAGGGCCGGAAGCAGCTTGCGTTCGACAGCGAGCGGAACGCGAAGGTCGAAGCGGAACTCGGGCCCGGCCTTGGTGGTGCGCCGAAGGGTTCCGAGTCCCCGGACCGTACTCAGGTTTCTGATATTCGTCTCCGCTGCCCCAGTCCGCCCGGCCGCCTGGACCCGGCGAAGGCGCCGGACCGGATTCACGCAGGTGCGTGATGCTAGCGGCCGCGCGATCCGGGCCGCAATTGCCGGCAGTCGGAGGGCCGTAGGTTAGACCGAACGGATGACTTCAGCAGCGGGGTCGGCGATCAGGACGCGCGGAGCGCCTCGTGCCGGCCGTGGCCGGTCTCCGCCGCGAGTTGGTAGCGGTTCTTGCCGGCCGCCTTGGCGGCGTACATCGCCGAGTCCGCTGCCGCCAGAAGGGTTTCAAAGTCCTGCCCGTCGCCGGGAAAGAGTGCCACTCCGACACTGGCGTGCAGGCGCAGCGAACGACCCAGGTTCTCGACGTTCTCGCTCGCTGCGGCGATGAGTTTTTCAGCCACGACCATCGCGACCGACGGCTGCTCGATCTCTGGCAGCAGCACGACGAACTCGTCGCCGCCGGTGCGCGCAACGACGTCGTAGTCGCGGAGCACGCCGGACAGGCGCAACGCGACGCGCTTCAGCAGCCCGTCGCCATATGAGTGGCCAAAGAGATCGTTGATCTCCTTGAAGCCATCGAGATCAAGCACGAGCACCGCCGCCAGGCGACGCTGCTTCAGAGCCACCGACAGCAGGCGGCGCGCGTGTTCGCCAAGCTGGCGACGGTTCGGCAGTCCCGTCAGGTCATCGTGATTGGCCTGGTGCCAGGCCAGTTCCTCGCGCCGCTTCAGCGACGTGATGTCCGTCAGCACCAGGATGTAGGCGCCACCATCGCCCGCCTGGCGCGAAGTCAACTGGCACCAGACGCTGCGGCCGTCGTTCGCGCGCAGCATGACCTCGTGGATCGCCGCCTCGCCGCGAACCGCGGCGGCGCGCGTGGCCTGATCGATCGTTTCCCAGTCCGACCGCGCCGCGAGGATCTCCTCCACAGGCTGCCCGACCAGGGCCTCGCGCGTGACGCCCAGCATGCGGGCGAGCGCGCGGTTCGGGCCCTCGATGCGTGCGTTGCGCACGAACACAATGCCTTCGCCGGCCGCGTCGAAGATGGCCTGCTGGTTACGCAACGCAATGTTCAACTCGCGCTCGCGCTGCTTGGCCGCCGTGATGTCGGTACACACGCCGGTGACGGACTCGATCTGGCCGCTGGCGTTCAGTATCGGCAGCGCGCTGACATTGACGCTAAGCGGCTGTCCCCGCACGTCGCGCAGGATCGCCTCCATCTCGAACACCGGACGCCCGTGCATGGCCGGCGAGAAGCGCCGCAGGAACTCACGCCGCGTGAAGCCCGGACCCGTGAAGTCGGCGACGTGCTTGCCCATCAGCTCGCGAGGCTCGGCGCCGAACATGTCGCGGCACGCCCGGTCGGAGACGAAGGTCAACCGCCCCTTGTCGTCGCAGATCCAGATCAGCGACGGTGACGCCTCGACCAGCGCGCGATAGCGTCGTTCGCTGTCGATGAGGCGGTGTTCGGCGATCCGCTTTTCGGTGGTGTCGACGATGGACATCACCAGTCGCGTCGGCCGGCCGTCGGTGCCGCGCACCGATTCTCCCCGCAGGATGACCCAGACATAGGTGCCGTCGGCGCGACGCAGTCGGCATTCCTCGCGCAGCGCCACGCCGGAGTCCGTGTGGCGCCGGCGCGCCTCCATCACGCGCTTTCGGTCCTCGGGATGCAGCGCATCCGAAAGGCGATGTTCCTTGTAAAACGTGTCGCGGTCCTCGTGGCCGAGGATGCCCAGGTAACGCGCAGAAAAGAAGCGCTCGCCGGTGATGAGATTCGTGTCCGCGATACCGGCATCGATCGCGTCGAGCGCAAGGCGCAGTTGCTCGCGACTGCGGTTGAGTTCGGCATTGGCATGCTCCTGTGCCTTGGCGGAGAGATCCGCGCGGTGGCGCAGCGACAGGTTGTTCGACAGCGCGCGCTTGAGCCACTGCGCCGTCAGCGCCGCTCCCGCCATCGTCATCGACCAGGTGAGCAGCAGCAGGTCGTGCTGCGGTAGTTCGCGCGAGATAAGGACCACGAGCTGCGCGAAGCCGACCGGAATGCTGAACGCCACCCAGGGCAGTCCGGCCGGGGCGAACGGCAGCAGCACACCCAGCATGACCAGCAGAGTCAACCCGAGCTGGAAGCGCAGCCCGAAATCGGTCGCCGACGGCAGCAGCACAAGTAGCATGGCCCACACCACCCCTTCCAGCGCCGCAACGATGGCGTACCACTGCGCATGCGGAGGCAGTTTGCGGGGATGGTGCGACAGTTGCCGCAGCGCCCACTGGCAGTACGCCAGCCGCAGCAGCACGGCGGCGGCCAAAACGACCCACCAGATAGCCGCGATGTGAATGCGGTTCTCGCGCCACGCCAGCAGCACGGCAAGCAGTCCGAAAGCGAGACTGGCGTACCACGTGCCGCGCCCGAGGACGAGTGCAACCTTGAAGAGTTCGGCGGTGACGGCGGGGCGAGCCACGTTGTTCGTGTTTAGGGCCGGAGGTATGACTACGCGAGGCCTTCGCCTCGGCGCTCCCCGGATAATCGGCCGATTGCCGCGTGGCCCGAGCGGCAATATGTGCGATGGTTCGGGCGGTAATCGGCCTCATGCAGACCTCAAGTCCACCGGCGGCGCCCCAAACGATCGAATACCGGGGCAGATTCGCGCCGTCTCCGACGGGACCGCTGCACGCGGGCTCGCTGGTTGCCGCCCTCGCCTCCTGGCTCGATGCCCGCGCGCACGGCGGCGCCTGGCTGGTACGGATCGAAGACCTCGATCCACCCCGCGAAGTACCGGGCGCAACGCACGACATCCTGCGCACGCTCGCGGAGTTCGGCATGGAATCCGACGAGCTCGTCGCGCATCAGAGCGCAAGGACGGCGCTCTACGAGACGGCATTCGGACAGCTACGCAAACTGGGCTGCGTTTACGGCTGCGCCTGCACGCGCTCCGAAACCGAGGGTGCGGCGGCGGCCGCCGGTCTGGCACCGGGTATCTATCCCGGGACATGCCGTCTAGGCACCGGAGGGCGTGCGATCCGCGCCTGGCGCTATCGGGCCGAGGGCGTCGGAACGTTCATCGACCGGGCGGTCGGCCTTCAGTCACAGGATCTCGCGCGGGCCGTCGGCGACTTCGTCGTGCGCCGGGCGGACGGCCTGTGGGCCTACCAGCTCGCCGTAGTGGTCGACGATGATGATCAGTGCGTGACCGATGTCGTGCGCGGCGCCGACCTGCTCGACAACACGCCGCGGCAGATCGCGCTGCAGCGTGCGTTGGGGTTGCGCACCCCGCGCTACCTGCACGTCCCGGTTGTCGTCAACGAGCGCGGCGAGAAGCTCTCCAAGCAGACCGGCGCGCTTGCGCTCGACCGCGCGAACACCCTCGGAGAGCTGGAGCGCGCCGCGCGCCACCTCGCGCTGCCGCCGATAGGAGCAGCGTCCGTCTCAGCCTTCCAGCGTGCCGCCGTCGAGGCGTGGGCCGAGCGCTGGCAGATCGGCCAGAGTTAGCGCACCGCGGTCACGACGTTCGCCACCGCCGCCGTGAGTTTCTTCGCGTACTCGATATGCAGGAACTCGTTCGGCCCGTGCGCGTTCGAGTGCGGCCCGAGCACACCGGTGATGACGAACTGCGCCTGCGGGAAACGTTCGCCGAGCATGTTCATGAATGGAATCGTGCCGCCCTCACCAACCCACGCCGCATCCCGGCCGTAGACCTGGCGCGAAGTCGAGTTCAGCACCTGCGTGAGCCACGGCGCCGTTGCGGGCGCATTCCATCCGGTCGCGCCCCAGTCCGGCTCGAACGTCACCCGCGCGTTGTACGGTGGACTGTCCGCCAGCGCCCGCCGCATCGCGCGGTTCGCTGCGTCGGCGTCTACCGTCGGCGGAATGCGCATGCTGAGTTTGAACGTCGTCTTGGGCCGGAGCACGTTGCCCGCCGAATCGATCGCGGGGAAGCCCGCGGCGCCGGTCACCGAAAGCGCGGGCCGCCAGGTACGGTTCAGGATCGCCTCGACCGGATCAGTCGTGACGGGCAGCGCGTGCGCGTGCCCATTTTGGCCGTGATTGCAGCTCACCCACGGATACTCCTGCCACACCGAGTCGCCGAGGATGGCACCCGGCCTCCTGCGCCTGCTGCAGTCGTTCGGCTGGAATCTCGGCGTGCAGTTCCGGAAGCAGCACGTGCCCGGTGGCTGGATCGTCGAGCCGGTTGAGCAATTGGCGCGCGATGCGGAACGACGACGGCACGATGCCGCTGGCGTGACCCGAGTGCACTCCCTCGGACAGGATCTCCACGGTCAGCGTCCCGCCGACCAATCCCCGTAGCGACGTCGTCACCCACAGCTGATCGTAGTTGCGACAACCCGAGTCGAGACCGACGACGAGTTGCACGTCGCCGAATCGCGGCGTCAGCAGTTCGAGATACGCCGGAAGGTCCGGGCTGCCGCTCTCCTCACAAGTTTCGATGATGCCGACGCAGCGCGGGCGCGGCGCGCCTTGCGCGTCGATCGCGGCGATGGTCGTAAGTGCTGCGTAGATGGCGTATCCGTCGTCAGCGCTGCCGCGGCCATAGAGCTTGCCGTCTTCGACAACCGGCTTCCACGGACCGAGGTCGTCACGCCAGCCCACCATTTCGGGCTGCTTGTCCAGGTGCCCGTAGAAGAGCACGGTGCGGTCATTGCCAAGCCCGTGGGTCGCCGGCACCTCGAACAGCAGGCAGGGCGTCTTGCCGTCCATCGCCACTACTTCGATCGTCAGGCCCTGAATGTCCTGCCGGCGGCACCATGCCTCCGCGTCCTTGATGACAGTGGCGAGATAGCCGTGGGCGGCCCAGCTGGCATCAAAGGCGGGCGACTTCGCCGGGACCTTCACATAGTCAATGAGGCGCGGAACCAGATCCTGGTCCCACCGCTCGGCGACGAAACGATTGAGATCAGCGAGGTTCATCGGCACGCCTTCGGCAAAGGAGAAAACGCCAGTGTATCGGCGCTGGAAACGCAAACGGCCGCCGCAGCGGCCGTTGCGTTGGTGCTTGACGGGCCTACTTTGCCGACTTCGCGTCAGCCTTCACCGGGACACTTTTTGCGGCCGGCGCCGGAGCTGACGGGGCCGACGGAGCCGCAGGGGCCACAGCGGCTGTCTTGGCCTCGACGTTGAGGTTGACCTCCGGCCACGCGCGGCCGTGGCAGGCGGGGTTCGAGCAGAAGTTGCCGCCCTCGCGCCCGAACTCCAGTTTGCCGTGGCACATCGTGCACGACTCATCCAGATTCAAGCGATGCTCACGCATCCAGTTGGGTGCACTGTGGCTTTCCGGCGGCGATACGCCGGCGACGACCAGCGATGGCACGCTGCCCTTGCCGTTTTCGAGATTGGCCTGCGGCAGGTTGTGGCAGAGCGTGCACTGCAGGCGGATCGCTTCACCCTGCTCATTGAAGTGCTTGCCGTTGTGGCATCGGAAACAGCCGGATGAATCCGCATGCTGGGAATGATCCGGGAAGCTCTTCCACGAGAACCCCTTTTCATCGAATGTGGCATTCACGAGGATCGCCTGCATTTCCTTCTGGAACTGGGCTTCCTTGTCCTTCAGGTTGGCCGCCACCGGATTCTTCGCCGCGTTCTCGGCGATCAGCTTCTCGATCGCGGCGACGCGTTCTGCCTTCGGGCCCGAGATCTTCTCGGCAGCATCGACGAGGGCCACGGCCCGCGCCTTCACCGCCGGCAGGTCACGGCTGATGCGGCCTTCCGCGATCGCCTTGTCGACCGTATGGGCAGGGTTCGGAAACGGGTGCCCCACGGAGTTGTGACAGTTGTAGCACTCCATCGTCTGCGCCGGGAGCTTGTCGAGCTCGGCCTGCGTCAGCTTGGTCTCGGCATCGACGAAGGTCACCTTGGTGCCGTCCGGATTCGTGACCTGCACCCATGGGATGGACCGGCCCTGGAGGTCCGGGCTCTTGAACTGGACGTTGTTCGCGATGTGCCAGTGAATGCCCGTCACCTTCCACGGTACGTCACGATCGACATTCGAAGACGTGTGCAGAGTCAGCCGATACTCGACTTCGCTGCTCTTGGCGTCGGTGCCATAGCGCTTGTTGACTGCGATGCTGTCGTGATGTTCCGCCTGTGGCCAGTGGCAGCTCTCACAGGCCTCACGCGCCGGCCGCAATCCTGCCGCGTGGGTCGGCCGCTCGTAGCCGGCGACCATTCCCCACAGCTCCTTGAAGTGCGTGGGCTTCATTGCGATCAGCTTCAGCGTGGAATTGCGGCCCATGTGGCACTCGACGCAATTGACACGCGCGTGCGCGGCTCCCTTGTGCGCCAGGCTCTCCTCGGGGTGAACCGAATGGCACATCACGGCGCAGAACTCATTGCTGTTGGTGTACTCCCAGCCTGCAATTCCGGCCGCACCGACGAGCGCCAGACCAATGCCAGCGGCAACCAGCGTGCCGATGGCGCCCGCCATGGACTTGCGACCGAATTTCAGCTTCATTTTGTAGTGCCCCTCCCCCGTTATGCAAAGGGCTCCGTCCCTGCGGACGAAGCCCGTAACCGCTCGTTTGCGGATGCTACTTCAGAGCAGCGCGCTGTAGATGATCGCCAGGATGGTCACGATTCCCAATATCAGCCCCACGCTACCCAGCACTCTGGCAAAAGTCACCTCGGACGCCGTGGGCGCGCTTGCCTCGATGGCACTGAGCCGTCCCTGGCTCACCAGCCGCGCATATTCGACCTGGCGTTCGTCTTTTAGTTCGTGCTCGGGCAGTCGACCGGTGAAGATCACCAAGTCCATCGGAAATTTCTCGGGACGGAGGTGGCCGTTGAAGAAGTGGATCGTGAAGATGAAGCCGACCGCCAGCAGCGCTTCCTCGCCGTGCACGATCATCGCGACGTTGAAGACCCACCCCGGCAGGAATTGCGCGAAGAACATCGGGAACCAGAGCATGAATCCCGAGCCGCCGATGATGAACATCCCCCAGAACACCGCCCAGTAGTCGAACTTCTCCCAGTACGTGTAGCGGTCGAACTGCGGCTTCGGACCCTTGCCAAAGAACCACTTGAACATGCCCACGATGTCCTGCCCGTCTTTCAGGTTCGGCACCAGTGAGTTCGGCCCCCAGAAGTAGGAGAGCCAGTCCTCGGCCAGGAACGACCGTACGAACACTCGCAGAACGTGGCCGACAAAGACAACGGTCATGATCGCGGCGCAGATGCGGTGGACCAACGCAGCGCCCCTGAAGCCGCCCATCAGTCCGACCAGGGTTGCGGCCCATTCGTGGTCGGCAAACAGCAGCGGAACTCCGGTCAGCGCGCAGCCGATGAACGTGAGCATCAGCAGCGCATGCATGACACGCTCGATCGGCCCGAAGCGGCGGTAGTAGCGCCCTCCTCCGGTATGCGCTTGCGCCTGGGCCGCGGCCCGGCTGTCGATAGCAATTGAGCTCGGCATCTTCGTATCCCTGTTACTTGCCGCCCCCGCGGCGCGCGTTGACTTCCTTCAGCGACCGGATCAGCCACAGCAGCGTGTGGACGCCGAAGAAGCTGAACACGCCGGCGAGCAGCAGCTGCATGAACAGGCGCGTGAAATACAGGATCGGGTCACCCTGCCTGTCATGCGGATTGCCGTGCGGCTTGTAGGCCGCGAAATTCGCGTTCGCGCCCGGATGGCAGCTGCGGCAGGTCGTTACACGATTCTCCGGCGAGATCATCGACTTCGGATTCGAAGCGGGCAGAACTTCGTGCGCGCCGTGGCAGCTGTTGCAGGTGGCCACGCGCGTGAAGCCGAGCTGCGTCACCTGACCGTGATAGGTGTCGCGGTAGGTCTTGATGAAGTCCTGGTGGCAGTTGCCGCATTCCTTGATGACATCGACCTGCCACTTCGTTGCGCCATGATCCTGGATCCCGTGCGCGCTGTGGCAGTCGATGCAGGTCGGTGCCGCGGAGTTGCCCGCCTGCCTCAACTGGCCGTGCTGGCTCGCGCTGAACCGGCTGTAGACCTGCTGATGGCAACTGCCGCACATCAGCGCGATGTGCTCCCGGTTGACCCGGCTGGCGGGATCGCTCTTGCTGAGGATCTTGTGCGCACCGTGGCAACTCGTGCAGGTCGGTGCCTTCGCAGCCGCCGCCCCTGTGCCGTTCGTCTTCCGGCCATGGATGCTGTCGTGATACTGACTCACGATGTTCCCGCCCGGCAGCTTGGCCTTCTGTATGACCGCTTCGTTGCCATGGCATCCGGCGCAGGTCTTCTCCACCTGCGCAGCATGGGTGCGCGAGGTCGGCTCGGTGGATTTCTGGATCTCGTGGTTGCCGTGGCAGTCGCTGCAGGTTGCCGCGACCATATTGCCGCCTGCCCGCGCCTTCGCATGAGCGGTCGCCTGATATTCCTTGACCGCAGCTTCGTGGCAGGCCGCACAGTTGGCCGGCTTGAGCTTCGGTTCGTGCGGCAGCTTCTCGGCGGAAACGTCGCTATGGCAGTCCGTGCACTTGAAGTTCATCTGCCCGTGCACCGACATCGCGAACTTCTTCGGATCCACCGCGATCGACTTGCCAGCCGCGTTCTTGGCGCCGGCGTCGCTGTGGCACATCAGGCAGGCATCGTTGGGAGGCGGCGCGGCGACGTCCGCCTTGACGGCGTCGGCGGCGCTGGCCGCGAACGTTGTGCAGAACAGCGCCGCCGCCAGCGCGGCAGCGATCGAGTAAAACCCGGTAACGGATCGGGATGGCATGGTGGGTCCGCGCATTGAACGTAATCTCAGGGTTCCAACGGCGGCGCGCGGTGGCAGGTACGTCAGGGCGCGCGGCTGATCGAGCGCTCGCAGTGTTGCACGCGGTCTGTGGTCGCCGTTGACACGCATCAAGGCGCGCCCCGGCACAATGCGACTCTCGCATCGCTTTTATGGCCATCCGGAGCCCGCGTTGCGCGACATCAATCGCCGGGCACTTCCGGCCGCTACGCTTCGAACTCGCGTAGCAGTTGTTGTCCGGCGCTTGTCCTGGGCAGGGCTAAGCTCACCGTATTTCTGCTTCGAGCGGCACGGATCGACCTCACCTCCAAGGAGACACCATGCGAACCACCCGCCTCTGCACGGCAGCCCTGCTGCTTGCGGCAGCGTTCAGTGCGCCGGCACAAGCCCAATCCGGCACGTTCACCGTGCGCCAGCTGACTCCCGAAACAGCGGCGAAGGCAACGCGCGCGGCGCTGGACGACTGTCGCAAGCGCGGCTTTCAAGTCGCCGTCGCGGTTGTCGACCGATCCGGTGTTGCCCAGGCCCTGATGCGGGATCGCTTTGCGGGTCCGCACACAGTGCAGACCGCGATCAACAAGGGCTATACCGCCGTCAGTTTCCGCACCGACACGCTCGAGTTCGCGAAGATGACGCAGGCGGGCGCGGGAAGCTCCGGCATCCGCTCCATCCCCAACGTCGTGGCGGTCGGCGGTGGCGTCATGATCCAGGCCGGAGGTGCGATGGTCGGCGCAATCGGCGTTTCCGGCGCGCCCACTGGCGAAAACGACGAGGCCTGCGCCAAAGCGGGAATCGCCGCCATCAAGGACGAACTGGAGTTCTAGTCCTCGCCTAGCCATCCGGCGACAAAGCACGGTCGGCCCGCGTAGCATCGCGGGCGCGATGTCCCGCGCACTCAGCCCGTCGACCCTCGTACTGCTGTTGCTGCCTCCTCTTTTCTGGGCGGGCAATGCGGTCGTCGGTCGGGCCCTTGTCGGGCACTTTCCTCCGCTCGCACTCTCGTTTGCACGCTGGGCACTGGCGCTGGTGCTGCTGGCGCCCTTCGCCGTCGGTGCAGTGCGCGTCCACCGCGCCGCGATCCGCGCGCACCTTCCCGTCCTGGCGCTGACGGCGCTGCTCGGGGTCGGCTGCTACAACTCGCTGCAGTACCTCGCGCTGCAGACGTCGACCGCCGTCAATGCCACGCTGATCGGGGCCTCCGGCCCGATCATGACGCTGCTTGTCGGCGCCGCCTGGTTCAGTTCTCCGGTGCGGCGGCGCCAGGGTGCGGGCGCGGCGCTGTCCGTGATCGGTGTTCTGTGGGTCATCGCGCGCGGCGAACTCGTCAATCTGCTGCGCCTTCAGTTCGACGCGGGGGACGTGATCATGCTGGTCGCCACATTCACCTGGAGCCTCTACACGTGGCTGCTGCGAACACGCCGGCCACCGCTGCCGTTGTCGGCGTTCCTGTTCGTGCAGATCGCTCTCGGCGCCGCGATGATCCTGCCCTTTGCGCTGGTCGAGTACGCGCTGACCGGCGTGTCCGCCGCGCCGACGGCCAGCAACGCGGCGGCCCTGCTGTACGTGGCGCTGCTGCCGTCTCTGGTCGCTTATTACTGCTGGGATCGCGGTGTGGCGCGCGCCGGCGCCGTGCTGCCAATGTATTTCGTCAATCTCACTCCGGTGCTCGCGGGTCTGCTTTCCTGGTTGCTGCTTGGTGAAGCGGTCGGCTGGTATCACCTGGTCGGCGGGGCGCTGATACTCGCCGGCATCCACCTTGCCGCGCGGCCAACGTCGACGTGAAGCGGCGGGGCGCTGGCTACAATCCGATGCAAATGTGCGCACCCGGCGCGCGCTCCCGGCATGGCGCAGCGCAGTGCCGCCAACCTGATACCGATGCACATGCGTAACGACCAGGCCATCATCGTCCGGCGCTCCGAATACCAGCCGCCGGCTTTCCTGGTCGATGACGTCTCCCTTGAATTCGACCTAGACCCCGAGCTGACGCAGGTCACGGCAACCCTGGCCATACGACGCAATCCGGACGGCAAGGCCACCGACCGCCTTCTGCTCGACGGCGAAGACCTCGAGTTGATATCGCTGGAAGTCGACGGCCGCGCCCTGCAAGACGGCGACTACGAGTCGTGCGACGGCGGCATCGTGCTGCCCGCCCGTTCGGACCGTTTCGAGGTGAGGATCATCAATAGGATCCGGCCGGCGGCCAACACGGAACTCATGGGGCTGTACCTGTCGCACCGGAGCCTGTTCACGCAATGCGAGGCCGAAGGATTCCGGCGCATCACATACTTCCCGGACCGCCCCGACGTGATGGCGTGTTATCGCGTGACGCTGCGAGCCGACAAGGCACGCTTCCCGGTACTGCTCGCCAACGGCAATCTGGTCGAGCAACAGGACCTTCCGGACGGTCGTCACCTCGCGCGATGGGAAGACCCGTTCGCCAAGCCGAGCTACCTGTTCGCCCTCGTCGCAGGCAACTTCGTCGTGCATGAGGATTCGGTCCGTCGCGCGGGCGGACGCGCAGCCACGCTGCAGCTTTGGGTCGAGCCTGGAAACCTCGACAAGACGGCGCATGCGATGGACAGCCTGAAGCGCGCCATCGCCTGGGACGAGCGGCGCTTCGGGCTGGAACTCGACCTCGACCGCTTCATGGTCGTCGCGTCCAATGACTTCAACATGGGCGCAATGGAGAACAAGGGCCTCAACATCTTCAACGCCAAGTACGTCCTGGCCAACCCGACCGTCGCCACGGACACCGACTACGCAAACATCGAGTCGATCGTCGGCCACGAGTATTTCCACAACTGGACCGGCAATCGCGTCACGTGTCGAGACTGGTTTCAGCTCAGCCTGAAGGAGGGCCTGACGGTCTTCCGCGAACAGGAGTTTGCGTCCGACATGCTGGGCGACGCCTCGAGCCGCGCAGTGAAGCGCATCGAGGATGTACGCGCGCTGCGTGCCACGCAGTTTCCGGAGGACGCAGGACCGATGGCGCACCCGGTGCGCCCCGACACCTACCAGGAGATCAGCAACTTCTATACGGCCACGGTCTACGAGAAAGGCTCGGAGGTCGTGCGCATGCTGCACACCCTGGTCGGCGGCGACGGATTCCGGCGTGGCATGGACCTCTACTTCAAGCGCCACGATGGCCAGGCAGTCACATGCGACGACTTCGTGGCCGCGATTGCGGATGCCAATGGACGCGACCTGGGACAGTTCAAGCGCTGGTACTCGCAGGCGGGAACTCCCCATGTCAAAGCGTCCAGCGTGTACGACCCGTTCAAGCAGACGTACGAGCTGACGCTGGAGCAGGCGACACCGGCCACTCCGGGCCAGCCAACCAAGGAGCCCTTCCACATTCCGTTTGCCGTCGGGCTCATCGGAACCGACGGTCGCGACATGGCGCTGCAACTCGAGGGGGAGCGCCGCACCGGCCCACTCACGCGCGTGCTGGAACTGACACAGGGCGTGCAGCGCTTTCGCTTCATCGGCGTGCCAGAGCGCCCGGTCCCGTCGCTGCTGCGTGGGTTCTCCGCGCCGGTCATCGTCGAGTACCCCTATATAGACCGCGAGCTGAGGGCGCTGACCGCGTCGGACTCGGATCCCTTCAACCGCTGGGAGTCCGGACAGCGGTTGGCGATGACGCGTCTGATGCGGCTGACCGATGCCATCGAGGGCGGGCGCACTCCGTCGATCGATGATGACTTCGTCGCGGTGGCACGCAGCATCCTGCTCGACGACGCGCTGTCGCCAGCGTTCAGGGCGCAGGCCCTGACACTGCCGGACGAAGGCTTCGTCGGCGAACAGCGAGTGGTGGTCGACCCGGAGGCGGTGCGCGCGGCACGCCGCACGTTGATGGGGGAACTGGGGCGACGACTGGCCGCCGACTGGCAACGCATCTACGCGGAACACGTGACGCCCGGTCCGTACTCTCCGGCGCCAGGACCTGCAGGTCGACGGGCGCTGCGCAACCTGGCCCTTGCCTATCTGGTCGAAGGGCACGTGCCCGGCGCGGTCGAACTTGCCGAGCAACATCTGGCGGCCAGCAACATGACCGATCGCGAAGCGGCGCTCGCGGCCATCCTTGCCAGCAGCTCACCGCGGAAGGCGGATCTCCTGGTGCAACTGGCCCGCGAATGGCAGGACGAGCCGCTGCTGATGAACAAGTGGTATCAGTTGCAGGCCACCTCGATGGCCGGACCAGGTGAGCCGCCCGTGGTCGAGCGCGTGCGTCGCCTGCTGCATCACCCGGGCTTCTCGCTGGCCAACCCCAACAACGCGTTCGCGCTCGTGCGTTCGTTCTGCATGGCCAACGAAGCCGAGTTCCATCGGCGTGGGGCGGACGGCTACGACTTCTGGGCCGAACAGGTGCTCGCACTCGACCATATCAATCCCACTGTTGCCGCACGGGTTGCGCGCGCGCTGGACCGCTGGCGCAAGTACACGCCCGATCGTCAGGCGGCAATGCGCCGCGCGCTCGATCGCGTTGCGGCAGGCCGGCTTTCGCGCGACGTGCGTGAGATCGTCACCAAATCCCTGGAGTCCTGATGGCCAACCTTTCGTTGACCCACTACCTCATCCGCTGCGAACGCGAGCACGGGCTGGACTCCGAGCTGCGACTGCTGCTTGAGACCGTCGCGCGCGCGTGCAAGTCGATCAGTCACACTGTCGGCCTGGGCGCGCTGGGGGGCGTGCTGGGCGGCGCCGGGACAACGAACATCCAGGGCGAGGCACAGAAAAAGCTCGACGTGCTGTCGAACGAAATCCTGGTCGAGGCCAACAGCTGGGGGGGCTACCTGGCCGGCATGGCCTCCGAAGAGATGGACAACCCGCTCGGCATCCCGGTCGCGTACCCGCGCGGCAAGTACCTGCTGTTGTTCGATCCGCTCGACGGCTCCAGCAACATCGACGTCAATGTCTCCATCGGCACGATCTTCTCGGTGCTGCGAGCGCCGGCGGCCAGCGAACTGGACGAGCAGGCCTTCATGCAGCCCGGAGCGCGCCAGGTCTGCGCCGGCTACACGGTGTACGGCCCGCAGACGCTGCTGGTGCTCTCGGTCGGCCAAGGCGTGCAGATCTTCACGCTGGCGCGCGACACCGGTTCGTTCCTGCTGACGCAGGAGAACGTGCGCATTCCGGAGGATACGAAGGAGTTCGCGATCAACATGTCGAACATGCGCCACTGGGAGCCACCGGTGAAGCGCTATGTCGACGAAATGCTGGCCGGCAAGACCGGGCCGCGCGGTAAGGACTTCAACATGCGCTGGGTCGCCTCGATGGTCGCCGACGTGCATCGCATCATGTCGCGCGGCGGCATCTTCATGTACCCGCGCGATGCGCGCGAGCCCGACAAGCCCGGCAAACTGCGGCTGATGTACGAGGGCAGTCCGATGGCCTTTCTCGTTGAGGAGGCCGGCGGTGCGGCGACCAACGGGCACCAGCGAATCCTCGACATCCAGCCCGCGAAGCTGCACGAACGCGTAGCGGTGTTCCTCGGATCGAAGAACGAAGTCGATCGTGTGACGGCGTATCACCGGACTTCAGCCTAGGACTCACTGCCGTCGCAGCGCCCGCGCGGTGCACTGAGGTCAACGCCTGGCTCGAGACCGCCATTGAGGCGTCGGTCAAAAGCAGCAATTGATCGGGCGCGGCCGCTCGGGATACGGCCCCGGCAAAGTCGAAGCTGCCGCCCTAGAGCAGGACCACTGACGCCAGGTACGGGGCCGCGGTGCGGAACTTGCACTGGAATGCGGACCACAGCTGCGTCAGCTCATCGACGCTCAAGGAGGCCGGCGTGATGCGGACGGGCTCCATTTGTTCTGCGAGCTCGGCATTGAAGAGCGGCCTGCGCGCGGGCATCCCTGGCCCTGGCGCGGCCGCCACGGGCGGCGCCAGCGAGCGCCGGACGGCGTCGCGCGTCAGCACCGGCGTCTCGTGCAGCAGTTTCATGCCGTGGCCAAGAAGAATTTCTCCGTGCAACTCCTCCGTGCCGTAGGCGGTCAGCAGGTAGTGCAGGTCCAGTGCCAGCGGGAGATTGGTGACCCGACGGCCCGCAGCGCCGCGCCCCGGCGGCCCGACGTTGCGCGTGGCCGTATTGGGTTCGACTCGGTAAAGAAACAGGTTGAGCTGGTTGAGCTCACCACCGCCCTGACTGTCGACCCGGTCGGGCGGCAAGGCACTCACCGTGACATTGCCAAGACCGGCCGCGACCTTCTGCTCGACGAGGCCATTGCTGAGCACGTCCTTGAGGGCGGCGGTGACCGCCGCAATCGCCTGTGCAGTGCTCATCGCCTCGCTCCCTCGTGCCACCACGGCGAATTCGCGACCCACTGGCCCGGCGCGACCACTGCATCTGCAGCGGAAAGCACCGCGTTCACCGCGAGCCCGGCCCGATTGTATCTTCCACTGACGAACGTCGGCGCGGCGGATTCCATGGCGCCTGCGGCAGCGCCGCTCGTACAGATGCGAGCGAAGTTCTGTGATGTGCCCGGTGCTTCTCTGAGCATCTGAATCCCTCGTGGATGTGAACCCTGGTCGAAAATTAAGCCGTCTCGTGCCTAACTACAAGAGGGCGCTGCGGGGCGCTCCGCAGGCGGTAAGCGTCCTAGGTCGTTCTGCGCGGTGCTACGTCGATGCCAGGACTGCACATCGAGCCTCGCCGTAGCGCGAGTCGCGGTCACGGCTGGACGCACTTGCCATCGACCGCGTCATCGCGGTCCGCGCTGAGACCACCTCA
The DNA here is from genome assembly GCA_963702595.1 of uncultured beta proteobacterium. GTDB lineage: Bacteria > Pseudomonadota > Gammaproteobacteria > Burkholderiales > Burkholderiaceae_F > JALORV01. The sequence continues at coordinate 306,689 of CAVPDC010000013.1, forward strand.
GCTCTCGGGGCAATCGGTACGCGCCGGGCCAGCGGCACCTACGGACGCAAACACAGCGCTCCAGTCGCGTTCTCCTCAGTACTTCTGCTTCTCCGGTATGACACCGCGAACGCCGCCTCGAGGATCCGCGACATCGCCCGGGTATCGGGGAATCAGGTGCACATGAAGATGGGCAATCGTCTGCCCAGCCGCCGCACCCACATTGATGCCGATGTTGTAGCCGGCGGGCTGGAAGCGTTCGTCGAGCAGCGCCTTGCCCGCGTCGATCAGCTCGAACAGTGCAGCGCGCTCCGCTTGGGTGGCCTCAAAGTACGTGGCTACGTGGCGCCTCGTGTGGACCAGCAGGTGCCCGGGGTTGACCGGGTACCTGTCGAAGCGGGCAAGAGCGAGCGGGTTTGACAGCACCGACTCGGCGGCGACGCAGAACGGGCAGCCGGTCTCCGGCCCGTGATCCTTCACTCGACCAGCCTCCATGCCCCTTCAATGCAAGTCGGTAGAAGACGGCCGGCGTCGAATACGGCAGCGACGGTGAACAACCGACAGCGCGGCGGACTTCGTGTCTAACCCGGCAGTAGCACCGTGGAGCCCACGGTCTTGCGTGCCTCCAAATCGCGATGCGCGCGCGCCGCCTCGGCGAGCGGGTAGCGCTGTTCGATGTCGACCTTGATCTTGCCGGCGATCATCAGGTCGAAGAGCTCCTCCGCCGATGCCTCGAGCCGCGCGCGCGGCACGATGTGGGTCGCCAGCGTTGGCCGCGTCAGGAAGAGCGATCCCTTCTGCGCCAGGATGCCGATCGCCACGCCGGTCACCGCGCCGGAGGCGTTGCCGAAGCTCACCATCAGGCCGCGCGGTTCGATACAGTCGAGCGATCCTTCCCAGGTCGACTTGCCGACACCGTCATAGACGACAGGCAACTTCCTGCCGCCTGTCAGCGCCAGTACGCGCTCTGCGAAATTCTCCTTGCTGTAATCGATCGTCTGCCAGGCGCCGGACTTCATTGCCAGCGCGGCCTTCTCCGGCGAGCTGACGGTTCCGATCAACTTCACGCCGAGTGCGCGGGCCCATTGGCACGCGATCAGCCCGACGCCGCCCGCGGCGGCGTGGAACAGGATCGTCTCGTGTCCCTGGAGCCGATAGGTCTGGCGGAACAGATACTGGACCGTCAGCCCCTTCAACATCACGGCCGCACCCTGCTCGAACGAGATCGTCTTCGGTAGCTTGACGACGGTCGCGACGGGCATCGTGCGCACTTCCGAATAGGCGCCAAGCGGCCCCTGCGGGTAGGCGACACGGTCGCCGGCCTTCACGAACTTCACGTTGCCGCCGACGGCTTCGACGACGCCGGCGCCCTCGAAACCAAGGCCGTGCGGCAGTGCGCTCGCGTAAAGCCCAGTGCGGTAGTAGACGTCGATGTAGTTGAGTCCGATCGCATGCTGCCGGATTCGAACCTCGTCCGGTCCTGGATCCGGAACCTCCACTTCGGCGTAATCGAGGACTTCGGGGCCGCCGTGCGCGCGCACGACGATGGCTTTGGCTTTCATCAGTTCTCCTTGGCGGCGGTCCGCCCCCATGCGGCCGCCGCGGGTTGTCGCGACAGTACGTAGACGCCGGCGAGCACGAGCGCAGTACCGGCAACCTGCCAGCCGCTGATCGTCTCACCGAGAAACAGGAACGCGAGTGCAATGGTAGCCACCGGGCCGACCATCGCCGCCATCGAGGCGCGACCGGCGCCGATGCGCTCGACCGCGAGCATCGTCGCGAACACCGGAAGAACCGTGCACAGCAGGCCATTGACCAGCGACAGCCAGTACACCGGTGCCGGCTGCTGCAGGGCAGTAAGTGGATTCATCACCAGAAACTGCAGGAATACCGCGACGGTCGACACGCACATCGCGTAGGACGTCAGGCGGATCGCGCCGATGCGCCTGACCAGTTCGCCGGACATCACCAGGTACGCCGCATAACAGACGGCGCTCGCGAATACCAGCGTGGCTCCCAGAGGTACGCCCTGCCCTTCGAGTCGAACATCGTGCAGGAACACCAGCAGGATGCCGCCATAGGCGAGCCCAAGCGCCGCGATGTCGCGGCGATTGAAGCGCTTGCCCAGGAACAGCGCCGACATCAGCAGCACGAGTGTGGGATTGAGATACAGGATCAGGCGCTCGAGCGCCGCTGTTATGAACTGCAGGCCGAGGAAGTCGAGGTAACTCGCAGCATAGTAACCGAGCAGGCCGATGGCGATCAGGCGGATATGGTCCGCGCGCGTCAACGGCAGCGCGTCCCGGTTACTCCAGACCAGTGCAACGACGAAGAACGGCACCGAGAACACCATGCGCAGTGCGATCAGCGTGGACGCGTCGACCCCATGGCGGTACGCGAGCTTGACGACGATCGCCTTGGCCGAAAACAGCACGCTGCCGGTCACGGCGAGCGCGAGCCCGGTCAAAAAGTGGCGACGCTCAGCAGACGACACACCGTCCCTCGATGGACGCGGCTCAGTGACGCACCGAGTCGCGCGCCGCGGACCATGCGAGAAAGGCCCAGCCAAGGATGAAGGCCACGCCACCGATCGGCGTGACGATGCCGAGTCCGCGCGCGCCGGACAGCGCCAGTGCATACAGGCTTCCGCTGAACAGGACGATGCCAGCGACGAAAAGCCAGCCTGCGGCGCGCGCGATGCGACCGGGCCAGCGATGGCAGGCCCAGGCCGTGGCGAGCAGTGCCAGGGAGTGCACCAGCTGGTAGCGCACGCCGGTTTCGAAGACCGCGAGCATGTCAGGCGCGAGTCGCCCCTTGAGCGCATGCGCGCCGAACGCTCCAGCCGCCACGCCGACCATGGCCAGCAACGCGCCCAGCATGAAAAAGCGCCGATCCATGCGTTTCAGTTCCTCCGGGCGCCCTGCGTCTTGCCAACGTTCCGCATCGTTCAGAGCACACTTCCGTACGGGAAGCAGGATCATGCCTTGGAATTCAGAACGTTCCCTGCCAATGCTTCGCCCTTGACAGGCGACATGGCGTCACTCGCCTGGAGAATCAGGTCCACGCCGACCGACGCACGACCATGGTTCAAGACGCAGCGACGCCTACCTGTCCGGTGAGCCCTCCCACCGGCACCTGCTGTGTTCGACTCATGCGGGTGCGCGTTCCGATGCCTGAGGCTGAACTTCTGTCCGGCATGCGTCTCCAACGGTAACGCGACCCTTATGTGGTCACTCGACTGCGCCGGATGGCCCGGCCGACTGGACGCCAGGTCGCATTTAGGAGCCAGCCGATGAACAAGCTGACGATCGTCATCACCGCGGGAGTTCTGCTTGCAGCGGCGGCCGCGCTCTACGTCCTGAATCGCCGACAGGAGGCGCCCTCTCCACCGCCGCCGGTGGCCGCGGTCGCCGACGTGCCGGCGCCGGTCACCCCACCCGTCAAGTATCCCGTCGAGTCGCTGCTAACCGACGCCACCGAGAAGCCGGCCCTGCCACCACTGTCCGACTCCGATGCGCAGGTGCGGGCCACGCTGGTGGAGTGGCTCGGCAAGGATTCGGTGGCCAAATTCCTGCAACTCGACGACTTCGCGCGTCACGTCGTCGCGACCGCTGACAACCTCGGCCGATCGCACGCCGCACCCCGTTTATGGCCGATCAGTCCGATGCCTGAACGATTCGCGGTCCAGCAGGCCGGCGATGGGACAGAAGTCGCTTCGGGCAACGCGGAGCGCTACTCGGCGTTCCTTGCGTTCGTCGAGGCGATCGACACGAAGCGCGCGCTGGCGCTGTACGTACGCTGGTATCCCTGGTTCCAGCAGGCCTACGAGGAGCTGGGCTACCCCGGACGTTACTTCAACGACAGGCTGATCGAAGTCATCGACCTGATGATCGCGACGCCCATCCCTTCCAGGCCCGTCCAGTTGCGGCTGACGGAGGTCAAGGGACCGATTGCGTCCACGCATCCCTGGCTGCGGTACGAATTCGCGGATCCGTCCCTGGAGGCGCTGCCAGCGGGCCAGAAGATGATGCTCCGGGTCGGTCCGGCGAATCAGCGCCGACTCAAGGCCAAGCTGTCGGAAGTACGCGCCATGCTGACCGAAGCGGCACCGCGCCGTTGAATCTCGCTCCTGTCGAAGGCACGCTGGGAAGTCAGCCCACGCCGATCCTGGTCCTCAGGTCGGCGACCGCGGCGTTCATGCTTTCGCCTGAGGGCACGGCGTCGCGAGCCACAAACATCCGATGAGCGCACCCGACGACTGCCTGCGCACTGACGCGGCCGAGTAGGCGGAAACTGCAGAGCGACCGGACGCTGAACATCGGCGCGATCCGTCTGGCTTGGTCAACCGTGCCCGCGGCCCCTGCCCGCCATTGATATGCTGCGCGCCGCCCTCGCTTCGCCATGAACCTTCGCCTCCCACCGCTCATTCTGATCTGCGCTGTCGCGTTCAGCGCCGGATGCCGTCCGCAGGCATCGACGCGGAGTGATGGCCTCGAACCCTGCCGCATCCAGGGCATCGAACGCGAAATCCTCTGCGGCAGGATTGCTGCGGCAGAGAATCCTGACCAGCCCTCGGGCCGTACGGTGGACGTGCACTTTGCCATGGTCCCGGCTGTCGCACGCAACGCACGCGAAGACCCGGTCTTCGTGCTGGCGGGCGGCCCGGGGCAGGCCGCTACGCGCGTCGCGGGCGCGGTGATGCCGATCTTCGCCGAGCTGAACGCACGCCGTGACATCGTATTCATCGACCAGCGCGGCACCGGACGGTCGAATCCGCTGGAATGCCCGCAAGCGTCAACGACACTGGCCGCGACGCTCGATCCTTCGCAGCAACTCGAGCAGGTGCACGATTGCCTACGTGGTCTCAAGGCCGACACGCGCCAGTACGCGACCTGGATCGCGGTGCGCGATTTCGACGCGGTCCGGCGCAAGCTCGGCGCGGAGCAGATCAACCTGTGGGGTGCCTCCTATGGCACGCGCGCCGCACTCGAGTATCTGCGCCAGTTCCCGCGGCACGTGCGCACCGCCGTGCTCGACGGCGTAGCGCCGCCCGACATGGCGTTGCCCGCTGCGTTTGCCGTCGATGCCGACGCCGCGCTCGAGCGGCTCGTGCAGGTTTGCCAGGCGAGTAGCGACTGTCGTGCCCGCTATCCCGACTTCGCGGCACGCATCGGGCGTCTGCTGCAGCGGGCCGACACCGGATTCGAAGTCACGGTCCCGCACCCGCTCAGCGGCGGAGCACAGGTGCTGCGTATCGACCGGCGCCTGCTGGGCTCGCTGCTGCGCGTCCCGCTTTACGTGCCGTCGCTGGCTGCCGTGCTGCCGTTTGCCCTGGCCGAGGCGGGCGGTGGCGACTTCGCGGCGCTGGTTGCGTTATCCACGGCAGTCGGCACACGCATGACCGAGAACTTCGCGGTCGGAATGCACTTCGCGGTGATCTGCGCGGAAGACATGCCGCGCGTGACCGCCGCGCGCCGCGCCGAAGCCGCGGCGACACGCTTCGGCACCCACTTCGTGGACCTGTATGCCAGCGCCTGTCCCGGTGTGGCCACGCGGCCCGTTCCGGACGCCTTCTACGATCTCGGCCGAGTCGATGTTCCTGTCCTTCTGCTCTCCGGTGGGCTCGATCCGGCCACACCGCCGCGTCATGGTGCCACCGTCGCAGAAAGCCTGGGCCGCACGCGCCATGTCGTCGCGCCGAACCTCGGCCACGGCATCAGCGGCCAGTCCTGCGCGCCGCGCCTCATCACGCGCTTCATTCGCGATGGCGACTTTGGCGGCCTGGATTTCGCCTGCCTCGAGCAGCTGCCAGCCGCGCGATTTTTCGCACCAATCGAATCCGATGCGCCACGAGGTGCGCGGTGATCGAAGTCCACAATCTGGCCAAGTCGTTCGCCGCGCGCGCTGAGGGGCGGCGCGCGCAGATCACCGCCGTGAGTGATGTCAGCTTTGATGCGCCCGATGGCACGATCACAGCCCTGCTCGGCCCCAACGGAGCAGGCAAGACAACGACCTTACGGATTGTCGGCACGCTGGTCGCGGCCGATGCAGGCCTAGCCAAGGTGGGTGGCATCGACACGCGCACCGAGCCGCGCGCCGTGCGCGCGCAGCTCGGCATGCTGTCGGACGCGCGCGGACTTTATGCCCGCCTCACCGCACGGGAGAACATCGCCTATTACGCCGACCTGCGCGAGGTACCGAAGCCGGAGTTCGAGCAGCGGCTTAAGGCACTGGCTGACCTGCTCGACATGGGCGCGCTGCTTGACCGCCGTACCGAAGGCTTCAGCACCGGCGAGCGCATGAAGGTCGCGCTGGCCCGCGCGCTGATCCACGACCCGCAGCACCTGATGCTCGACGAGCCGACCAACGGGCTCGATGTGCTTTCGACGCGCGCCCTGCGCCGGCTCCTGGGCCACCTGCGGACGCAAGGTAAGTGCATCGTGCTCTCGTCCCACATCATGCAGGAGGTCGAACAGCTCGCGGACCGCCTGGTGATCGTGGCCCATGGCCGCAGCATCGCGCACGGGACCGCCGCCGAGATCCGGGAGAGGGCGGGAGCGCAGTCGCTGGAGGATGCATTCGTCGCGCTCGCGTATGACGCGGCCGAGGTAGCGGCGCGATGAACGCTGCCTGGATCGTCTTTCGCAAGGAACTGGTCGACGCCCTGCGCGATCGCCGCACCTGGTTCGTCGTGCTCCTGAGCTCGCTGCTGGCAGGCCCGGTGTCACTGCTGCTGATCGCGAGTTTTGTTTCGAGTGCTGAGGAGAGCGCGGCCCGCCGCGAAGTCATCGTGGCCAATGCCGCCGCCGCGCCGGCACTGATGAACTTCCTGCAGCGCCAGGGCGCGACGATCACGGATGCACCTCCCGACTACCGCGAGCAATTGCGCTCCGGCCGGCTGCAGAACGCCGTCGTCGTCATCCCGCCGGACTTCGAGCAGCGCCACGCGAAGGGCGAGACCGTGCGCATCGAAGTGGTTCTCGATGAGACGGCGAGCCGCGCCCAGGCTGCGGTCCGCACGACCACGGCACTGCTGCGCGGCTACAGCCGGGAACTTGGCAGCCAACGCCTGCTGTCGCGCGGGGTCAGCCCGCAGGTACTGCAGCCGATCGAGATCGAGGAAGTCAATCTCGCTGGCAGCCGCGCCCGCGGCGCGCAACTGCTGTTCCTCGTGCCGTGGCTGGCGCTGGTCGGCGCGGTCGTCGGTGCGATCAGCGTTGCGATCGATGTCACGGCCGGAGAGCGTGAGCGCGGCTCGCTGGAGCCCTTGCTGATGAACCCGGTGACGACCCGCTCGATCGTGCTCGGCAAGTGGGCGGTGGCTGCCACCTGTTCGGCCGCCGTGGTCGTGCTGACACTGGCGGGATTCACGGCCGCGATGCAATTCGTGCGCAGCGAGAACCTGGCGGCGCTGATGCAGTTCGGCGTGCCCGAAGTGGTGCTGTTCCTCGCTCTGCTGCTGCCATTTTCGGCCATGGTGGGCGCGCTCAACATGCTGGCCGCGACGTATGGGCGCAGCCACAAGGAGGCGCAGACGTACGCGAGCTACATCACGATGATCGTCAACTTCGTGCCGATCCTGCCGCTGTTCCTGACGATCCGCGACGCCCCCTGGCAACTGGCCGTCCCGGCGCTGGCGCAGCAGACGGTGCTGATGCGGGCGCTGCGCGGCGAATCGGTCGGACCAGCCGACATCCTGCTGCCGGGCGTGATTGCGCTGGCCCTGACCGCTGCTGCGCTACTGCTGCAGGCTCGCCTACTGCGCAACGAGCGCATCATTTTCTCGCGCTGACCGGGCTTCGGGCTGGCGCGCGCCAGCGGCTTGCCGCCATGCGCCAGCAGTGCCGCGGGCCGTCATCGCAAGGTCAACACCATTTCCGGCGATTGGAGGGGTGTGCGGATGCGATAATCCGTACCCGATGTCAGAGCCGATGACCGCCACCGAGCCCCAGCTCGCCACGGGCGATGCGCCCGTGCCGATGCCGAAGACGATCGGGCGCTTCACGATCCTGAACGAGATCGGGCGGGGTTCCTATGGCGTCGTGTGGGCGGCTCAGGATCCGGTCCTGGCACGCGAAGTCGCGATCAAGGTCATTCCGCTCGCGCGCGAGGCGCAGTTCCGAACGCAGATCGAGGCCAATTTCCTGCGCGAGGCGAAGTCGGCTGGCGGGATGAGCCATCCGAGCATCGTCACGATCTACGACGCCGGCAAGACCGATGCCTTCGCGTATATCGCGATGGAGCGGCTGCACGGCCAGGATCTGCACGAATACCTGGCCGGCGGCAACCGCATGAGCCCGCGCCAGGCCGCCTCGATGATGATGCGGCTGGCAGACGCGATCCACTATGCCAACAAGCGTGGCCTGGTCCACCGCGACATCAAGCCTTCGAACATCTTTCTGTCGCGCGATCTCAAGCCCAAGCTGCTGGACTTCGGCACGGCGCTGGCCCCGGCGCCGCGCGATTCCCGCGATCCCGGCACGCGCCAGCTCGTCGGGACACCGAACTACATGTCGCCCGAGCAGGCCAAAGGCGAGCCGCTCGACGCGCGCAGCGACATCTTCTCGCTCGGCACGATCCTTTATGAACTGCTCGCCGGCCGGCGCGCCTTCGACGGCCGCACCATCGACGAGACGCTCGACCAGGTGATTGCGGCGCGTCCGCGCGCGGTAGACAAGGTCCGCCCGGAGACGCCGGCGCCGCTGGTCGCGATCGTGCGCAAGGCAATGGAGCGCGACCCCGCGCAGCGATACCAGCGAGCCTCGGACTTCCGCAATGCCCTGGCCGACTTCGTCGAGGGCTCACGTGCGACCCTTGCCGAAGTATCGGTAGCGGCGCGGCCCGCCGAAGCGCCAGCCCCGAGCGCATGGTCACGCACTTCGGTCAAGGCGCTGATCGGCGGCGTCGTGGTCGTCGCTGCCGCTCTGATCATCTTCATCGCCTTGCAGACCCCTCCCGCGCCGCCGCCGGTCGCCATCGAGCCCGCCCCCATCACACCGGCACCTGCTCCCCCGTTGGCGGAGGAGCCGAAGGCCGAGGTGCCGGCCGTGGAGGAAGCGAAGCCCGCCGAGACAAAAGCGACTCGGCGGCGGTCCGAAACCGCCTCGACCGCGGTCCCGGTCCGCGACGGCGTCGTGCATCTGGCCGTGGCGCCTTGGGGCGAGGTCTACGTTAATGGTGCCGCGCGCGGCGTCTCACCACCGCTGACGCAATTGACCTTGCCCCCGGGACCGCACACGATCGAAGTTCGCAACGGGTCGGCGCCGCCGCTCGTCGTTCGCATCGAACTGCGCTCTGGCGAAACGATCTCGCTGCAGCACCGGTTTTAGTCATCTGGTCGCGGGCGGCGCTGGGGTGCCGTCATACGCGCGACCTTCGGCCCCCTTTTCATGCTTTTCCACGACTTGAGCCGCTTCCACTCATCCGCTAGCCTCAACAGGCCATAATTCGCGCTGCGGACTCGCGCTGGCCGGCGGCTGTCGCAGTTGGCCCGCCCGAGATCTGCGAAACCGATGTCACACGCCGTCGCACCGAAGGCACCGACCCCCTCACCCAACGTCAAGCTGGTCGGTCGTTATTCCGTGCTGCGCGAACTGCGGCGCGATCGCTACACGACCGTCTACCTGGCGTTTGACCCGGTGCTGAACCGCGAGTTGATCGTCAAGTCGGTGCAACTGCACCCCACTCAGGCGCAGGACCGCACGGCGCACGAGCGCATCGAGCAGGCGTTCATGCGTCAAGCCCAGGCGGCGGGCCGGCTGCATCATCCGCACATCGTGACCGTGTTCGATGCAGGCCACGTCAATCGAATCGGCTATATCGCACTCGAGAAGGTCGATGGCAAGCTGCTCGACGATCTTCTGACGGAGGGCTACCGCCCGGGCTTCCTGCAGACGGCTGACATCGTCGCCCGCGTGGCCGACGCCGTCGAGTTCGCGCACGCGAAAGGCATACCGCACGGGCACCTGTCGCCATCTCGGATCTACCTGCAAGGCCCCGAGCGGCTGCCGAAGGTCATGGGTTTCGGCGGCTGGATCGACAGCGGCAGCACCGGCGACTTCGAACTGCACGGCACCGATCGACTGCTGCCGTATTTCGGCAACGAGTTGTCCGGTGAGGCACGGCGGAAGGACGTGCGTGCACTAGGCGCGCTGCTCTTCCTGCTGCTGACGGGCTCACGGCCTGACGTCAAGGTCTTGCGAGTGCCGAACAAGGGCGCGGAAAGTCCTGTGCTGCAACTCAAGCCCAACGCCCCGCTGGCGCTCGCGGAGATCGCGGAACAGGCGCTGGAACTCGGCGGCACGCGTGTGTTCGCCACGGCCGGGCAGGTGCGTAACGCTCTGACAACGTTCCTGTGGGGCAATCGCGGGGACATGCCGCTGCCCAACTCCGCCACCATCACTGGCATGCCAGCGCGGTTAGCCGTCATGCCGAAGAAGCCGACCACCCTCACCGTGGCCACGCTGGCCGCCGTGCCTGCCCGCTCTAAACCCGCTCCGGCTCGCAGCACGTGGAGCACGCATGTCATCGCGGCCATGGTCGGTGTTGCGGCAATCATCGTTATCAGTGGCATTGCGCTGCGGCCTTCACCCGAATCGAGGCGAGCTCCCTCTCCGACGGCGCTTCCGAACGCAAGCAGCGCGTCCGTCAATGGGACTCGACTCACTCCCTCGCCCGTCGAGGTGAGCGGGAGCGCTAGCGACTTGTCGGCTGTACCGGTTGACCCCGCGTCGGCCGTCGCCAACGAGTCGAGCGCGCTTCCGCCCGAAGGTACGCCTGGTCCGCCGGCGCGTCGCAGCGCCGCATCAGCAGTGCCGGCCGCGCAGGGCGTTGTAGCGCTCGCGGTAGCACCGTGGGGGACGGTGTACGTCAATGGCGAGGCACGTGGCACGACACCGCCCCTCACACAGTTGACGTTGCCCGCCGGCCGCCATCTGATCGAGATCCGCAACGGTGAGCGGGCTCCATATGTGACGCAGGTCGAGATCACTCCAGACCGGCCGCAACAGATCCGGCACCGCTTCCAATGAGTCTTCGACGACGCTCCGCTTGGTTGCAATGCGCTCCGCCATTCGCGGCGATCGCGCTGACTGGCTGCGCGATGTTCGGGCCGCCGCCGCCGCCACCGCCGCCACCGCCAGCAACGATCAGCATCGCCCGGCTCTACGACCAACCCGCCGAACGGGCCTTCATCAATGGACTGCGCTACTACGAGGAAGGCCAGTACGAGCGCGCCGAAGTGCTGCTCAAGCGGGCGCTGGCGGATGGGCTGAAGGACCACAACGACGTAGCGGTGGCGCAGAAGCATCTCGCCTTCATCGCGTGCGCTTACAGTCGGCCGTCCGACTGCGAGCAGGCGTTCCGCGCCGCATTCGCGGCCGATCCGTCGTTCAGGCTCACCGACGCCGAGGTCGGGCATCCCATCTGGGGCCCCGTCTACAAGCAGGTTGCTCGCGAGCAAACGCCTAAGCCGTCGGCTGCGAAGTAATTCACGCGGGGAATCTGTCAGGCACTGACACTGAAGCACGACTCTTGCCTTTGGTCTGCGCGCCGCGGCCCGGCCGCCCGAAGGCGGCGCGCCTAATCAGATCGCCGAGAGTGCTCATGAGATGGCGTGCCATCGCGTGCACGCGAGGCGCTAGAACCCGATGCGCGCCTTCTTGGCGACGCGGTCTTCGACGATGTCGTCCGGCAGCACTTCGTTGCGACCGTCCAGCTTGGCGTTGCCGAAGGCAGCCAGCAGCACCCGCCGCATCTCGCGTGGCTTGAGGCGCGCCAGGCGCTCCAGACTCTCGGCTCCGAGACAGGGCGGGAACGCGCGACCCCAGGCGTGCTCCGCGCGAAGCTCTTCGTAGATGCTGTGCGCGATGCGGCGCGAGCCTTCGAGATCCGGCGCCTCGATCGCGTACACGTTCATGCGGTTGAGGATGGGCTCGGGAATGCCGCGGGCATCGTTCGCGGTGGCAATCCACACCACCTCGGAGGCATCGATCGGCACCTCGGCAAACTCGTCGATGAAGTCGCAGGCGGTGTCATGCTCGAGCAGCGTGTACAGGCTCCCGAGCGGGTCGTACTGGCTGTCGCCGCTCGCCTTGTCGATCTCGTCGACAACGATGACCGGGTTCGCATAATCACCGTTGACGAGCGCGTCGAATACCTTGCCCGGCTTGGCGTTCTTCCACTGCGCCGAGGCGCCGGACAGGATCCAGCCTGCGGTCAGCGAGCTCATTCCGATGAAGTTGTAGCCGGTGCCCAGCAGTTTGGACAGCCGCCGCGCGAAGTGGGTCTTGCCGATGCCCGGGTCGCCGAGCAGCAGCATCGGCTCGAGCTCGAGCGGATCGTCCGATGACAGGCAGAGCGCCAGTTGCTTGCGGATGTCCTCCAGCGGCTCTTCGAAGTTCGGCAGTTCTTGAATGAGGCCGTCGATGTCGGGTAGCGCGGAGGGCTTGATGACAAAGCGCTGGCCGCCGGTGCGGATCATCTTGACGTAGGTCGCGCGCAGCGCCTCGTTGGCGCCGTTGCCGAGTTCCTGCAGGTCCGACAGCGCTTCCTCGACGCGCGGGATCTGATAGACGTCTTTGAAACCGGCTATCGAGATGGGTGACGGGATCGTGGCAGGTACGCTCATGCAGCCCTCCGGTCTTCGGTCACTGGTCAGTCCAGGTGATGTAACGCTATCGCGCGGGTGTTCGATCAATCAATAAGCAAGTCCCTTGCCAGAAATGTTGCAAATCGGACGGGAAATTGCAAAGCACTCGGAGGGCTCGAGTGCTAACTGCCAGCTGTCGGTGATGACCGGCCGGCCGTAGCTATCGCCGCAGTGCGAAACAAGCCTGCCGCGCTAGAGGGCGGTTCGCAGGCCCTGCTGCGAGGCCCACACAGCCGCTTCGACCCGCGAGCGGAAACCGAGCTTCTTCAGCAGGTGCTTGACGTGCACCTTGACGGTGCCTTCGGTGATCGAAAGGTTGCGTGCAATGACCTTGTTGCTCTGGCCACCGGCCACACAGCGCAGTACACCCAGTTCGCGATCGGTGAGGTCGCGCACATCGCGCCGCGCTCCGCGCACGTCGTCGCGCAATGCTCCGGCGAGAGCCGCCGTCAGCGCGTCACTGATCACCGTACGGCCTTCGAGTGCACCACGAACGCGCTCGAGCAGTTCTTCCGGCTCGGTGTCCTTCAGCAAGTAGCCGTCCGCACCTGCGCGGATCGCTGCCATCAGATCCTCGGGCGCGTCGGACACCGTCAGCATGACCACGCGCCGCGAGGGGTCTTCTTCCTTCAACGCCGACAGGATCTCGAGGCCGCCGCTGCCCTTGAGGTTGAGATCAAGCAGCGTGAGATCCGGTTCCTTCTCCGACGCCAGCCTCACCGCGGACGCGTAGTCGCCGGCCTCGCCGACGACGTCCAGCGTCGGGTCCAGCGCGAGCAATTGCACGACCCCCTTACGGAACAGCGGGTGATCGTCGACCACCAGTATCGTGTGCCGCACTTCGCTCATACGTTTGTCACTTCCCTCGTTTCGGCTGGCAGCGTTGACGCCACCGCAAATGTTGTCTGTGGTCTGAAGCGCAACAGCACCCGGGTGCCCACCGGTTCGCGCGGTTCGATGTCGAGCTGACCCGAGACGAGCGCCGCCCGGTCGCGCATGATCGCCAGGCCGAAGTGTCCGTGCGGCGAGCGCCGTTCACCGATGCCAACGCCGTCGTCCTCGATCGAGACCTCGATCGTTCCGTCGCCGCCACGGCGCAACTCCACCCAGGCGTTGTGCGCGTGCGCATGGTGCTCGATATTGGTCAGAGCCTCCCGCACGACCTGCAGCACGTGCACCTGTTCGTTGGCCGAGAGCTCGACCCGCAGGAGCTCGTTGACGAGCGCGGCATGGACGCCGGAACGCCGCTCGAATTCGGCCACCGTGTCACGCAGGGCCCCCGCAATGCCTTCCTCGCCGAGCCCAAGCCGGAACGTCGTCAGCAGTTCGCGCAGCTGGCGGTAGGCGCTGGCTACGCCTTCGCGCAGTTCGGCCAGCACCCCGCCGGCCTGCGGACTTCCGCCCTCGCGTTCAAGCGTGGCCGCCAGACGCGCGATCTGGATCTTCGTGTACGACAACGACTGCGCCAGCGAATCGTGGAGTTCGCGCGCGATCGCCGCCCGCTCCTCAAGTACCCCGAGCCGTCGGTGCTCCTCTCGCCGCTCGACCGCGGCAAGCGCGGCTCCGATGTGCCGGCCCAACGTCTCGGCGAGCTCCATCTGCCATACCTCCAGACCCTTGTTCGGCGGCAACACGAGCGGCATGACCCCATAGCGCACTCCCCCTTCGACGAGCGGGATGCCGATCACGCGCCGATCGCCGGTCGGGCCTGGCTCAGAACGCCAGGTGACGCCGCCTTCGCCCGCACACAGATCGCAGTTACGTCCCATGCACGCCTTGATGACGCCTTCGTCCTGCGCCAGAGGCAGGCCGCGCTCGGCGCCGGCGTGGATCGAGCAGATGACTCCGCTTTCGACGCCGAGCACCTTGCGGATGAGTTCGAGCACCCGCGTGAGCGAACCTGAGTCGAGCGGCTTTTCGGCCAGCGTCCGCGTGGCTTCGTAGAGCAGCCCTAGCGACTCGTTGCGCCGCTCGAGGTCACGGGTCTTCTCCGCCACCTGCTTCTCCAGCGAGCCGTAGAGGCGCGCCAGATCGTCCACCATGAAGTTGAACGCCTGGCCCAACTGCCCGATTTCATCGGCCCCGGTGCTCTCGGCACGCACCGTGAAATTGCCGGTGCGCACCTGCCTGGCGACTTCCGCCAGCCTTGCGATCGGCTGGAACACCTCGACGTTCAGCAGGAAGAGCGCCGACACGACCAGCATCATCATCACGAAGAAGCCGACGCCGAGCACCAGCCGCAGCAGCTGGATGCGGCCTTCGAGATCGGTCTCGATCTGGCGCACCAGGATGTCAACCTTGGCCACGAACGGGTGGATCTCGACGAGGAACTCGGCACGATCCGCCTCGTTCTCGATGGTCATGCGCGCCAGCGGCTTGATCCGCGACTCCCAGTCGTGGACGATGCTCGAGTAGATGCGGTGGACCGGATTGGACCCGTCCTGAGGGATTCCGGTCATCAGCGACGGGCTCTTCAGGCGCCGTTCGAACTCGACAATCGCCGCCTCGGCCGCCTCGTGCCGGTCCGCGGCGGTGCCGCGCGTGTCGGCCACGCGCGTCGACAGCGCGTACGACTGCATGCGCAGCGACCCCGCGATGTTGATGGCGCTGGCTTTGCCGGTGGACTGCTCCGCAAAGATCGTCGCGGCTACGATTACTGACAGCGACAGCAGCGCCACGATCGACAGCACGACGCCGACGCGCACCAGCGTCGAGCCGGACCACATCCTTCGCAACCAGGAAAACCCGTTGATCTGCCTCATTGTCGGCGCACAGTAGACGCCTCGCCGGGTCGGCCTCTGACCGACGTCAACCGAGCGGCTGCCCATTGCGCCATGTCCCTCCCGCCAAAGCAGAGTACGCGGCTTACCCCCATCGGAGTAGGTGCTTCTTCCCCCGAGGGTGAAACCTCCGGACGCGGTTGATTTGGGTCAGGAAAGCCGGCCTCCTTGCCCCTAGTTTGGCATCCGATTGCACGTTTCTCGGAGTAGTCAATGACGGCGCTGACCGCAGGGGCGGGGAGTTCAGGGGCAAGTCAGAAGACCAGGCAATGGTCGGTCGCGATCATGAGCACGATCGCGTTCACAGTCTGCTTCGCCATATGGATGATGTTCGCGGTCATCGGCATTCCCATCAAGAAGATGCTCGATCTGAACGCGACCCAGTTCGGGCTGCTGACCGCGACCCCGGTGCTGACCGGTTCGCTGATCCGCGTGCCGCTCGGCATGTGGACTGACAAGTACGGCGGCCGGATTGTCTTTTTCCTGCTGATGATCAGCACCGTCATTCCCATCTGGCTGCTCACCTACGCCACGGCGTACTGGCACTTCCTCGTGCTGGGTCTGTTCGTGGGGCTGGCGGGCGGTTCATTCTCGGTCGGCACGCCGTATGTCGCGCGCTGGTTCGACAAGAAGCACCAGGGCTTTGCGATGGGGATTTTCGGTGCCGGCAACTCGGGCGCCGCCGTGACCAAGTTCGTCGCGCCAGCGCTGGTCGTCGGCTTCGGCTGGGCCTTCGTGCCGCAGGTCTACGCCGTCGCGATGCTGGTCACCGCGATCGCGTTCTGGTTCTTCACCTACAGCGACCCGAAGCACCTAATCCCGGGCCACATCACGTACCGCCGCCAGCTCGAGGTGCTGCGAGACCCGGCCGTGTGGAAGTACTGCCAGTACTACTCGATTGTGTTCGGCGGCTACGTCGCGCTGTCGCTGTGGATGGTTAATTACTACGTCGGCGAGTTCGGCCTCGACATTCGCTTCGCCGCCTTGCTCGCGGCCTGCTTCTCGCTGCCCGGCGGCGTGCTGCGCGCCATCGGTGGCTGGATGAGTGACAAGTGGGGCGCGCACAAGGTGACCTGGTGGGTCATGTGGGTCAGCTGGATCTGCCTATTCCTCCTGTCTTATCCCGCCACGAGCTACACGATCACGACGATCAACGGCCCGTATACGTTCACGCTCGCTCACAACATCTGGAGCTTCACGATCCTGATGGCCGTGCTGGGCGTGGCGTGGGCTTTCGGCAAGGCCAGCGTCTTCAAGTACATCGCCGACGACTATCCGACCAATATCGGGACGATCTCCGGGATCGTCGGCCTCGCAGGAGGCCTCGGCGGATTCATCCTGCCGGTGATGTTCGGCGCGCTGCTCGACCTGACTGGCGTGCGTTCGAGTGCCTTCATGCTGATGTACGCCGTGGTCTGGGTCTCGCTGATCTGGATGTACCGCACCGAAGTCAGCACGCGCGACGTCGTCCACAGCGCGCCGAAGCCCGCAGCCTGAACCGCGCAGGCCCAATAACAAGGGAGTTCACCATGGCAGCCGTCAAACCCGCCGGTTCAGCACCGCGGTCCACCAGTTCAGTCGACATCGTTGACTGGCGACCCGAGGACAACGCGTTCTGGGAGTCGACGGGCAAGAAGATCGCCAACCGCAACCTGTGGATCAGCGTGCCGAGCCTGCTGTGCGGATTCGCGGTGTGGCTGATGTGGGGAATCATCACGGTGCAGATGGCGAACCTCGGGTTCCCGTTCACCCAGCAGCAACTGTTCACGCTGGCGGCGATCTCGGGACTATCGGGCGCCACGCTGCGCATCCCGGCCTCGTTTTTCATCCGCATCTCCGGCGGCCGCAACACGATCTTCCTGACCACGGCGCTGCTGATGATCCCGGCGCTGGGCACCGGAATCGCGCTCACCGACAAGAACACGCCGCTGTGGGTGTTCCAGTTCATGGCGTTGCTAAGCGGTATCGGCGGCGGCAATTTCGCCTGCTCGATGTCGAACATCAACACGTTCTTCCCGAAGCGGCTGCAGGGCACGGCGCTCGGCATCAATGCCGGACTCGGCAACTTCGGAGTCACGACGATGCAGATCCTGATTCCGCTGGTGATGACCACCGCTGTGTTCATGACGCTGGGCGGTGACCCGATGACGCTGGTGAAGCCCTCGGGCACTCTGATCGGCAAGATCCCGGCCGGCACGCCGACCTACATCCAGAACGCCGGCTACATCTGGCTGGTGCTGCTGGTGCCGCTGGCCTTCGTTGGCTGGTTCGGCATGAACAACCTGCTGACGATCTCTCCCAATATCGGTTCGACCGCGGCCGCTCTGGGCAAGATCCTGCTGCTATATGGCGTCGCACTGGTGACCGCCGCGATCGGCCTTTACCTGTATCTGCCTTCCACCGGGCTCGGCCTGCTGAACATGTGGGTCGCGATGCCGCTGATCATCATCGCCACGCTGCTGGCGATGAAACTGGTGGCCTTTGGCGACATGAAGCCGAACCTGAAGAAGCAGTTCGAGATCTTCAAGGACAAGCACACCTGGTCGATGACGCTGCTGTACATCGTCACATTCGGCTCCTTCATCGGCTTTTCCAATGCTCTGCCGCTGTCGATCAACGTGATCTTTGGCCAGAGCCACGTGCTCGGCCCCGACGGCGTGCTCAAGCACCTGCCGAATCCGAATGCACCGTCGGCATTGACCTATGCGTGGATCGGCCCCTTCGTCGGCGCGCTGATCCGGCCAGTGGGTGGCTGGATCTCCGACAAGGTCGGCGGCTCGATCGTCACGCAGATCATCTCGGTCGTGATGGTGATCGCGTCTGCTGCGGTGGGCTACGTGATGATGCTGGCGTACGCCTCGGCCACTCCCGAGCAGTACTTCCTGCCGTTCATCGGGCTTTTCATCGTGCTGTTCGCCGCCAGCGGCATCGGCAACGGCTCGACCTTCCGCACGGTCGGCGTGATTTTCGATCGCGTGCAGGCCGGGCCGGTCCTTGGCTGGACATCGGCAATCGCCGCCTACGGCTCGTTCATCGCGCCGATCGTCATCGGCGAGCAGATCCGGGCCGGCACGCCGCAGTACGCGATGTACGGCTTCGCGATCTTCTATGCGTTGTGCCTGATCCTGAACTGGTGGTTCTACCTGCGCCGCAATGCGTACGTGAAGAACCCCTGATCCCACCGCTGCGGAGACACACATGAGTCACTTTCTCGATCGCCTGACGCACTTCACGCTACCGAAGGAGGAATTCGCCAATGGCCACGGCGTTGCGACCGGCGAAGACCGCACCTGGGAAGACGCCTACCGCAACCGCTGGTCGCACGACAAGATCGTGCGCTCCACCCACGGAGTGAACTGCACCGGCTCCTGCTCGTGGAAGATCTACGTCAAGGGCGGCATCGTCACGTGGGAGACGCAACAGACCGACTATCCACGTACGCGCGCCGACCTGCCGAACCACGAGCCGCGCGGCTGCGCCCGTGGCGCCTCGTACTCCTGGTACCTCTACAGCGCCAACCGGCTGAAGTACCCGATGGTGCGCGGACGGCTGCTCGAGCGCTGGCGCGAGGCACTCGCAGTGACGAAGTCACCGGTGGACGCTTGGGCCAGCATCGTCGAGAACCCGGAAGCGCGGCGTGACTACCAGAAGGTGCGCGGCATGGGCGGCTTCGTGCGGTCGAGCTGGGAAGAAGTCAACCAGTTGATCGCCGCCGCCAACGTCTACACGATCAAGACGCACGGACCCGATCGCGTGATCGGCTTCTCGCCGATCCCGGCGATGAGCATGGTGAGCTACGCGGCCGGAAGCCGGTATCTCTCACTGATCGGCGGCGTCTGCATGAGCTTCTACGACTGGTACTGCGACCTGCCCCCGGCCAGCCCGCAGATCTGGGGCGAGCAGACCGACGTGCCGGAGAGCGCCGACTGGTACAACTCGACGTACATCATCGCCTGGGGCAGCAACGTACCGCAGACGCGCACCCCGGACGCGCACTTCTTCACCGAGGTTCGTTACAAGGGCGCAAAGACCGTCGCAGTCACGCCGGACTACTCCGAGGTCGCGAAGCTCGCCGATCTCTGGATGCATCCCAAGCAGGGCACCGATGCCGCCCTGGCGATGGCGATGGGCCACGTCGTGCTGAAGGAGTTCTACTTCGGCGGGAGCTCCGGGCCGCTCCCAAACGACCGCACCCCCGCGGGGGGCGGGCCGCCGGCCGGCGGCCCTGCGGGCCTACGTCCTCGCTCCGCCTACTTCGACGACTACGCGCGGCGCTACACCGACCTCCCGCTGCTGCTGCGGCTCGACGAGACGACGTTGGCGGACGGCACCCGGGTCATGGCGCCGGGCCGCTACGTACGCGCGAGCGACTTCGCCGACAAGCTGGGCCAGGACAACAATCCCGAGTGGAAATCGGTCGCCTTCGACGCAGCCGGCCAGGTCGTCGTGCCCAACGGCTCGATCGGCTTCCGCTGGGGCCCGGAGGGCCGCGCCGACGCGGGCAAGTGGAACCTGGAGTCGAAGGAAGGCCGCAACGATGCGGATGTGAAGCTCAAGCTCTCGGTGCTTGAAGAGAGCCAGAAGCACGAAATCATCGAAGTTGCGTTCCCCTACTTCGCGGGCGCGAACACACCGCACTTTCCCAACAATTCGCAGCAGGGGGAACTGAACCGCGCGAAAGTTCCCGCAGTTCGGCTGCGGCTGGGTGACGGCACCGAGGCGCTGGTCGCGACGGTGTTCGACCTGCAGGCTGCGCAGTACGGCATCGATCGCGGACTGGGCAGCGGAGCGAAGGACTACAACGACAACGCACCCTACACGCCGGCCTGGCAGGAGAAGATCACCGGCGTGCCGCGCGACCAGGTCATCACGGTGGCGCGCCAGTTCGCAGACAACGCCGACAAGACCCACGGCAAGTCGATGATCATCATCGGCGCGGCGATGAACCACTGGTACCACGCCGACATGAACTACCGCGGCGTCATCAACCTGCTGATGCTGTGCGGCTGCGTCGGCCAGAGTGGCGGCGGCTGGGCACACTACGTCGGCCAGGAGAAGCTGCGGCCGCAGACCGGCTGGACCGCACTCGCGTTCGCGCTCGACTGGATCCGCCCGCCGCGCCAGCAGAATTCGACCTCGTTCTTCTACGCGCACACCGACCAGTGGCGCTACGAAAAGCTCGGGGTCGAAGAGGTGCTGTCGCCACTGGCGGACAAGAAGGCGTTCGGTGGCAGCTTTATCGACTACAACGTCCGCGCCGAGCGCATGGGCTGGCTGCCGAGCGCACCGCAGCTGAAGACCAACCCGCTGAAGGTTGTGAAGGACGCTCAGGTTGCGGGGCTCGACCCGAAGGACTACGTCGTGCGCGCGCTGAAGGACGGCAGCCTGCAGATGAGCTGCGAGGACCCGGACGCGCCGCAGAACTGGCCGCGCAACCTCTTCGTCTGGCGATCCAACCTGCTGGGGTCGAGTGGCAAGGGCCACGAATACTTCTGCAAGCACCTTCTGGGCACCGAAAACGGCGTGCAGGGCAAGGACCTCGGCAAGGATGAAGCCAAGCCGACCGAGGTCGCGTGGCACGCGCAGGCGCCGGAAGGCAAACTCGACCTGCTGGTCACGCTCGACTTCCGCATGAGCACGACCTGCCTGTACAGCGACATCGTGCTGCCGACCGCGAGCTGGTACGAGAAGAACGACCTCAATACCAGCGACATGCACCCGTTCATCCACCCGCTGTCGGCCGCGGTCGACCCGGTGTGGCAGTCGCGTTCCGACTGGGAGATCTACAAGGGCTTCGCCAAGGCCTTCAGCGAAGTCTGCGTCGGCCACCTCGGCGTCGAGAAGGAAATCGTTCTGACGCCTCTGATGCACGACACACCGGCGGAACTGGCGCAGCCGCTCGACGTGAAGGAGTGGAAGAAGGGCCAGTGCGAGCTGATCCCAGGCAAGACGGCGCCGCAGATCGCGGTGGTCGAGCGCGACTTTCCGAACGTCTACAAGCGCTTCACTTCGCTCGGCCCCCTGATGGCCAAGGCTGGCAATGGCGGCAAGGGCATCGGCTGGAACACCCAGACCGAGGTGCAGCAGCTCGGCGAACTGAACGGTGTCGACGGTGAAGGCCGGCCGCGCATCGTCAGCGACGTCGACGCCTGCGAGGTGATCCTGCAGCTCGCCCCGGAGACGAACGGCCACGTTGCGGTGAAGGCGTGGGAGGCCCTCTCCAAGATCACCGGCCGCGAGCACGCGCACCTGGCATTGCACCGCGAGGACGAGAAGATCCGCTACCGCGACGTGCTGGCGCAGCCGCGCAAGATCATTTCGTCACCGACGTGGTCGGGGCTCGAAAGCGAGAAGGTCTCGTACAACGCCGGCTACACCAATGTGCACGAGCTGATTCCGTGGCGCACGCTGACCGGCCGCCAGCAGTTCTACCAGGATCATCCCTGGATGATCGCGTTCGGCGAAGGCTTCTCGAGCTATCGCCCGCCGGTCGATCTCAAGACCACATCGGGCATCCACAACATCAAGCCGAACGGCAACCCGGAGATCCTGCTCAACTTCATCACGCCGCACCAGAAGTGGGGCATCCACTCCACCTACACCGATAACCTGATGATGTTGACGCTAAACCGCGGCGGCCCGGTCGTCTGGCTCAGCGAGGACGATGCGAAGAAGGCGGGGATCGAAGACAACGACTGGATCGAGATCTTCAACATCAATGGCGCGATTGCCGCGCGCGCGGTGGTCAGCCAGCGTGTGTACCCCGGCATGACGATGATGTACCACGCGCAGGAAAAGATCATCAACACGCCGGGCTCGGAGATCACCGGCGTCAGGGGCGGCATCCACAACTCGGTCACGCGCATCGTCACCAAGCCGACACACATGATCGGCGGCTACGCGCAGCTGTCGTATGGCTTCAACTACTACGGGACGATCGGCACCAACCGTGACGAGTTCGTCGTCGTACGCAAGATGAAGAAGGTCGACTGGCTCGACACGCCGCGCGATGACTATCTCGCCAAGGCGTTCCAGTCGCAGGGCGAGAACCCCTAATCCACGCCGATCCGACAGGAGCTGAACATGAAAGTACGCGCACAGATCGGCATGGTGCTGAATCTCGACAAGTGCATCGGCTGCCACACCTGCAGCGTCACCTGCAAGAACGTCTGGACCAGCCGGCCGGGCGTCGAGTACGCCTGGTTCAACAACGTCGAGACCAAGCCCGGTATTGGTTACCCCAAGGAATGGGAGAACCAGGACAGGTGGAACGGCGGCTGGATCCGCAAGTCCGACGGCTCGATCGTCCCGCGCCAGGGCGGCAAGTGGCAGCTGCTGATGAAGATCTTTGCCAACCCCAATTTGCCGGAGATCGACGACTACTACGAGCCATTCACGTTCGACTACGACCACCTGCATTCGGCGCCCGAGATGAAGGCGGCGCCGACCGCGCGCCCGCGTTCGCTGATCACCGGCCAGCGGATGGAGAAGATCGAGTGGGGCCCGAATTGGGAGGAGATCCTCGGCGGCGAGTTCTCCAAGCGCAGCAAGGATCGGAACTTCGACGACATCCAGAAGGAGATCTACGGCCAGTTCGAGAACACCTTCATGATGTACCTGCCGCGGTTGTGCGAGCACTGCCTCAATCCGACGTGCGTCGCGAGCTGCCCGTCGGGCTCGATCTACAAGCGAGAGGAAGACGGCATCGTGCTGATCGACCAGGACAAGTGCCGCGGCTGGCGCATGTGCGTGTCGGGCTGTCCGTACAAGAAGATTTACTACAACTGGAAGAGCGGCAAGGCCGAGAAGTGCATATTCTGCTACCCGCGCATCGAGGCGGGCCAGCCGACCGTGTGCAGCGAGACCTGTGTGGGCCGCATCCGCTACCTCGGCGTACTGCTGTATGACGCCGACCGCATCGAGGAGGCCGCGAGCACCGAGCACGACAGGAACCTGTACTCGGCGCAGCTCGGGATCTTCCTCGATCCGAACGATCCGCGCGTGATCGAGCAGGCGCGCGCGGACGGCATTCCCGAGGCCTGGCTTGCTGCCGCCAAGACCTCACCGGTCTACAAGATGGCGGTGGACTGGCGCGTCGCGTTGCCGCTGCACCCCGAGTACCGCACGCTGCCGATGGTCTGGTACATCCCGCCACTGTCGCCGGTCACCTCGCGCGCACAGGCGGGCGAAATCGGTATGAACGGCGAACTGCCCGACGTGCGCAGCCTGCGCATTCCGCTGAAGTACCTCGCCAACCTGCTGACCGCGGGCGACGAGGAGCCGGTGGCGCGCGCGCTCGAACGGATGATGGCGATGCGTGTCTTCATGCGCAGCCGCCACGTCGATGGCGTCGACAAGCCTGCCGTGCTCGAGCGCGTCGGCCTGACGCGTTCCGAGGTCGAGGACATGTACCGAGTGATGGCGATCGCAAATTACGAGGACCGCTTCGTGATCCCGACGACGCATCGCGAATATGCCGAAAACGCGTTCAACGTGCGCGGCGGCTGCGGATTTTCCTTCGGTAACGGTTGCAGCGAGGGCGTTAGCGAGACGAGCCTTTTCGGCAGCGAAAAGAAACGTACGATCCCCATCAAGGCGACGGTGTGACGATGAAGCCCTTCGACTCCGCCCCACCGAAAATGACGCATACGCTGCGCGCACTGGCCTGGCTGCTGCGCTACCCGGATGCCGAGCTGCGCGCTCTGCTTCCGCAGTTGCGCGACGCGCTGCGCGCAGAGGCTGCGCTCGACTCCGGTCGGCTGGACGAGCTGGACGCGCTGGTCGGCCAGCTTCTCGGCACCGCTCCCCTACGCACCGAAGCCGAGTATGTCGAGATCTTCGACCGCGGCCGCCGCACGGCACTGCATTTGTTCGAGCACGTGCACGGCGACAGCCGCGACCGGGGGCCCGCGATGGTCGACCTGGCGCAGACCTACGAACGTGCCGGCCTGCATCTTGCGCCGGGAGAGCTGCCCGACTACCTGCCGGCCGTACTCGAGTTCGCCAGCACGCAGCCGCCGGCCCAGGCGCGCGAGTTTCTCCGCGAAATTGCCCATGTCGTGCGTGCGATCTTCAGCGCATTACTGGAGCGCCAGAGCCCCTACGCCAGCGTGCTGGCGGCGGTGCTCGACCTGGCGGGCGAGCGCGCCGAACGAGTCGCTCTTCCGACTGAACCGGCGATCGATGAGATTTGGGCCGAGCCCGAGGCCTTCAGCGGATGCAGCTCCCAGGGCCAGTCGCGCCCGAACGAAGCGCAGCCCGTCCACATCGTCCGCCCCGCCCGAGCGCCGCATCGCACGGCCGCCTGAGGAGACCGCCATGACCCTGCTCAACAATTTCTTCTTCAACGTCTATCCCTACATCTGCCTGGCGTTCTTCTTCATGGGCAGCCTGGCTCGCTTCGACCGCGACCAGTACACGTGGAAGAGTGACTCCTCGCAAATGCTGCGCGCGAAACAGCTGCGCTGGGGCAGCAATCTGTTCCACATCGGCATCCTGTTCCTGCTGTTCGGACATACCGTTGGCCTGCTGACGCCGCACTGGGTCTACGAGCCGTTCATCACTGCTCCGACCAAGCAACTCTTCGCCATCGTCTCCGGCGGCATCGCGGGAACGATGTGCTTCATCGGGCTGACGATGCTGCTGCACCGCCGGATGTTTGATCCTCGTATCCGCCTGACCAGCCACCGCACCGATCTCGCGATCCTGATCATCCTGTGGATCCAGCTGCTGCTCGGGCTGATCACGCTGCCGCTGTCCTACGCGCATCGCGTCGACGCGCACGCGATGCTGGTCCTCTCCGCCTACCTGCAGGGTGTGGCGACGTTACGTCCTGACGCCAACCTGCTGACCGAGATCGCCTGGCCGTTCAAGGTGCACATGGTGCTCGGCATGACGATCTTCCTGCTGCTGCCGTTCAGCCGACTGGTGCATGTGTGGAGCGGGCTTGCCTCGATCGCCTATGTCTTCCGGCCCTACCAGATCGTGCGGTCGCGCCGGTTGAATGTGCCGGCCGGACAGAACCTGCCGAGCAAGGCCGCGTGATGCTCGCAACAGCCCGACTCCCGGCGGCGTCCGCCCGGCCGCGTGTTAATGGTGTCGACCTCGCGGATGTCGGCGAAGTGCTGACGCCGAACGAACTGCGCAGCCGCGCCAACGTCGAACTGTTGCGCCAGGCCGCGATCGATGCGGGACTGCTCGACAAGGACGATACAGCGCCCACCCGCGGGGCGATCAGCGAGGCCGCCTCCGATGCGATCGAAGCACTGCTCGAACGAGAACTGGTGAGACCGGAGGCCGACGAGACGACCTGCCGGCGCTATCATGCCGCCAATGCCAATCGCTACGCCGTCGGTGAACAGGTGCAGCTGCGTCACGTGCTTTTCGCTGTGACCCCCGGCGTCGATATCGACGCCCTGCGCAAGCGCGCCGAGGCCTGCCTGATCGATCTCCGGGCGCGCACGCACGGCGAGGTCGATCGCTTCCCCACTGCCGCAGCCCAGCTGTCGAACTGCCCGAGCGGTCAGGACGGCGGTCAGCTGGGCTGGCTGACAGCGTCGGAATGCGCTCCCGAACTGGCGCGTGAGATCTTCGGCCAGCCCGAAGTCGGCGTGCTGCCGCGCCTGGTCCGTAGCCGCTTCGGCCTGCATGTCGTCGAAGTTCTGGCCCGCGAACCCGGCACCGTTCCACCGTACGAAGCGGTGCGGACGGCCGTGCGGCAGACGCTCGAACGGCAGGCCTACGCGACCGCGTTGCGGCAATATCTGCAACTGCTGGCCGGACGCACTAGCGTCGAGGGCGTTGATCTCGACGCCGCCAGCACGCCGCTGGTGCAGTAATACAGGCGGGCCTGGCCCATGCCCGACGAACTGCTCGAGCGGTTGCGGCGCTTCAAGGAGGATGCGTTTCCGCAGTACCGTGCGCAGTTCAGGCAGCTCGTCGACGACGGCCAGCAACCGCTGACGCTTTTCATCGGCTGCAGCGATTCGCGGATCGTCCCGTACCTGCTCACGGGCGCCGGCCCCGGCGAGCTCTTCATCGTCCGCAATGTCGGAGCTTTCGTGCCGCCGTACGACCAGTCGCACGGCTTTCATGGAACGGCGGCGGCGATCGAGTTTGCGGTGCTCAACCTCGACGTGAAGCGCATCGTCGTCTGCGGCCACACTCACTGCGGTGCGATCCGCGCCCTGTACGGGGAGGTGCCCCCCGCGGCGCAGAACCTTACGCGTTGGCTGGACCTCGGCCGCGAAGCGACGCTGCCTATCGCCGATCCCGGCCCGGAAGTCCTGCGCCGCACGGAGCAACGCGCGATCGTGCTGCAGCTCGAGCGACTGATGGACTACCCGATGGTGCGTGAACGGGTGGAGGCCGGCTCGCTGACCCTGCACGGTTGGCACTACGTCATCGAGGACGGCGAAGTCCACGTATTCGACGTCCGACGCGGTGGCTTCGTGCCGGCCTCGCAGGCGGACAACTCCGGTACCGGACCGTATGTCCCGCACGATCCAGTCACCCACCTAGACGCCAGCGGCATACCCACGGCTGGCGACTGAAGCCAGCGTGAAGCCGATCCCGATCCACGCCAGCCGCGCGCCGATTCAAGAGGTGCACGCGGCTGCCAGTCGCCTGGGGACCTTGTCGCTGCACAACCTGCTGCTCGCGCCGCACCGTCTCGCGTTCTTCGCGGGCACGCTGATGCTCGTGCTGGTGTCGCTGGCCTGGACGTGGGTGCTCGGCGCTCCACACGTCGGGCCCAACATGGTCACCACCCTGCCGCCGCCGATTGCGCACGCGTTCATCTTTGCGGCCGCGTATATGCCGCTCTTCATCGCGGGATTCATGTACACGGCCGGACCGCGCTGGCTGCAGGTGCCGGCTCCGACGGCCGCGCAGTTGCGCTGGCCCGTCCGGCTGCACATTGCAGGTGTCGCGCTGCTGCTCGTGGGGACAATCCGCGACCCAGGCATCGCGGCGTTCGGCGCTCTGCTGCTGGCGATCGCGTGGACGGCTGTCGGTGTCGGGTTCGCCTCGTTGGTGCGCGCCAGCCGCGTTGCCGACCGGCTGCACGCGCGCTGCGTCGCCGCCTTCTGGATGGTCGGGATTTCCGCCGCGCTGCTGTTCGCCGCCGCGCTCGGTACGCACCACCTGGGGGCGGCGAGTCTCGCCGCCTGGCTGCTGCTCTTCGCGTCGGTGATTCCGATTACTGCGACCGTCGCGCATCGCGTGCTTCCCTTCTTCACGTCGAACGCCATCACCGGCGTCTTCCCCTGGCGCCCGAACCGGGTACTGGCATTGGTGCTCATCGCGGTGGCGGCCTTCGGCACGCTGCAGCTTGGAACGCGCGTTGGCGCGCTCGGCGCGCGCGGCCAGGCCTGGGCAACCATTGCACTGCTCGGACCGGGTGCGATCGCGCTCGGTGCACTCGCCGTCCGCTGGGGACTGGTTCAGAGCCTGCGGAGTCCGTCGCAGCGCCTGCTTGCAATGCTGCATCTGGCCTTCGCCTGGCTCCCGCTGGCGCTGGCACTCGCCTGCGCCGATGCCGCACTGCGCATTGGCGCAGGGGAAAGTGCGGGGCTGGGGCTCGCACCCGTGCATGCACTGACACTCGGCATGCTCGGCAGCCTGCTGTTCGCAATGGCCACCCGCATTGTCTGCGGCCACGGTGGCATCGCACTCGTCGCCGACAAAGTTGTATGGCGTATGTTCTGGCTGCTGCAGGTGGCGGTGCTGCTGCGCATCGCCGCGCCCCTGGACCCCGGCACCGCCCTGCCGCTGGCGGCAGCCACGCTCTGGACCGTGGTGTGGATCGCGTGGGCGCTACGCTATTTGCCAGTGATGCTCCGACCCAGCGCGGACACCCGCACCGGATGATCCTGTTCACACAGGCGCACAGCTCGCTTTCACGGAAGATGCGATGACCGCGACGATCCAGTTCCGCTCGCCTGCCGGCGGCTTCGACGAGCCGCTCGAGCTTTGGCTCGCCTGTCACGAGCGGGTGCAGCGCTTCTGCAACCTGCTAGAACGGGTGCGGGAACACGTCGAAAGGCACGGTGCCAACGCCGAGGCCGCCGAGTCGGCGACCTCGATCCGGCGCTATTTCAACGAAGCGGCACCGCGCCACCATGCGGACGAGGAGATCGATCTCTTCCCGCGCCTGCTGATGCGGCTCGACGAGCAGGCAACGGGGATCGACGCGGACGAGGCATCGCGCGTTCGATCTGCGATCGGCGTCCTGACTGCCGAGCATCGCGCCAATGAAGTCCTCTGGGCCGCACTCGACGCCTCGCTCGCCCGTATCGCGCGAGGCGAGGCGGCCGGGCTCGACGCAGCCGGGGTCGAGGCGTTCAGCCTCACCTACCGCCAGCACATCGAAGTGGAAGAGTCCGTCGTGATGCCCGCCATGCAGCGCCACTTCAGCGCCACGGACTGGAACGAAGTCGGCGCTGCCATGGCAATGCGCCGCGGCGTTACGACCTGAGCACCGGCGCGCTACAGGTCACGATCAGGCGGGCGACGAGCGGAACGCGTAAGCGCGGCCCCCGGCGAACATGTACTCGACGCGCAATACTTTCTTCGCCGAGTCGGCCAGCGCAAACCCGACCAGTTCGATCCGGTCGCCCGGCTTGAGCGGTTCCTTCAAGCCCCACGCTTCCATGCGCGACAACGGCGCGAATTCAATCTCCCAGTCGCCCGCCGCATTCGCTGGCAAGGCGGCCTTCTTCAGTAGAGCGCTGCCGTCCACGCGCTGAGACTGCGCCGGCACCGGCCGCTGGAGAAGGTCGGACGGCAGCGACAGTCCCTGCGCTACGGTCAGCACGATCTCCGCGTGCGGGTTCTGCCAGCGCACCGATTTGACGGTACCCGCCAGGTAGAGCGGCTTGTCCTGGTCGAAGCTCGACCAGCCGTGATGGGCGACCGCGGGCGCGGCGGCCAGTGCAAGACCTGTAAAGAGGAACTGACGACGATCAACCATGCAGAGACTCCTAACGCGTTGCTCAGACGTACGCAATCATGCGGCCCGCAGCGATGACGGCCAACCAGATCAGTAGCGATGCACCGGCCTGCCAGCGTGCCAACCGATCCTGCCGTCGCACCGAATCCCTTGCATGAAACACGAGCGCGTTCACGCCGGCCATCAGTATCAATACCAGTTTGATGCGGAAGGCCGGGTTGGCCGCGAGTTCGGTAGCCGCCGAAATGAAGAGCAGGCTGCCGCTGGCCCCGGCGAGCACGAATGCGGCCAGTGCCGTTCGCACCGCAAGTCGTGCGAACGCTGGCAGTGGAAGCGCACGCTGCACGCCGAACACACGTAGTTCCAGCAGCAGCAGGCTGCCAACCAGCGCAGCGAAGGCCGCGATATGCACCGACTCGAGCACCGGATACGCCCACACTGAGCGGCGGACCACCTCGGCCAGCGGCCAAGCTTCGATGAGGGACCAGTCGATCACGTCCGGCCGCGGCGGATCATGCGGTTCGCGCTATCCGGCCGCACACGTTTCGGATGGCGACACCCGCCGGTCAACGCCGACGCTTGGAACCGAGCAAACTGCCCAGAACGCCGCGCGAGATCTCGCGCGCGATCGAAGACCCCATCGAACGCGCGGCGCTCTTCGCCGCCGCCTGTACAACGCCCTCACGGCGCCCACCGCGCGGCCCGGTCGAGCCGAACAGGAGGTCGCCCAGGCTGTCCATGATGCCGCCGCCGGCCGCAGCATCACCTGCAGGCTTCGCGGCGTCCTTTTCGGTTGGCAGCGTTTCGCCGCCGCCAGCGCGCGCCTTGAGCTGCTCGTGGGCGGACTCGCGATCGACCGTCTTTTCGTACGTGCTGCCGACAACCGAACTGGCGATCAGTTTCTTGCGATCTTCCGGCGTGATCGGCCCGAGCTGCGAGCCGGGGGCCAGGACCCACGCGCGCTCCGTAATGCCGGGGGTGCCTTTCGCATCGAGGAACGAAACCAGCGCCTCGCCAACGCCCAGCTCCATGATCGCCTTTGACGCGTCGATCTTTGGGTTCGCGCGCATCGTTTCGGCCACCGACTTGACCGCCTTCTGGTCGCGCGGCGTGAAGGCGCGCAGCGCATGCTGGACACGGTTGCCGAGTTGACCGAGCACCTTGTCCGGAATGTCGAGCGGGTTCTGGGTGACGAAGTACACGCCGACCCCCTTGGAGCGGATCAGCCGCACCACCTGCTCGACCTTCTCCAGCAGTGCCGGCGGCGCTTCCGAGAACAGCAGGTGCGCCTCATCGAAGAAGAACACGAGCTTCGGCTTGTCGCGGTCCCCTACCTCGGGCAGGTTCTCGAACAGCTCGGACAGCAGCCAGAGCAGGAAGGAGGAATACAGGCGCGGCGAGTTCATCAGTTTGTCGGCCGCGAGGATGTTCACGACGCCCTGGCCATCCACCGCCTGCATCAGGTCATCGATGTTAAGCATCGGCTCGCCGAAAAAGCGGTCACCGCCCTGTTCCTCGATCAGCAACAGGCCGCGCTGAATCGCACCGATCGAGGCCGACGACACGTTGCCGTATTCGGTCTTGACTTTGGCCGCGTTGTCGCCGATGAACTGCACCATCGCGCGAAGGTCCTTGAGGTCGAGCAGCAGCAGGCTGTTGTCGTCCGCAACCTTGAAGACGATGGAAAGCACGCCCTCCTGCGTCTCGTTCAGGCCCAGCAGGCGCGAGAGCAGCAGCGGCCCCATGTCGGAGACCGTCGCGCGCACCGGATGACCCTGCTCGCCCCAGACATCCCAGAGCGTGACCGGGCAGGCGCCCCATTTCGGCTCCGGCAGGCCATGCTCCTCCAGGCGCTTCTTCATCTTGTCGCCGAGCGCGCCTGCCTTGGCAATCCCGGTCAGGTCGCCTTTCACGTCCGCCATGAACACCGGCACTCCAATCCGCGAGAAGCTCTCGGCCAGCTTCTGCAGCGTGACGGTCTTGCCGGTGCCGGTGGCCCCGGTGATGCACCCGTGCCGGTTCGCAAGCGCGGGCAGCAGCCCGATCTCGGTAGTGCCCGCCATTGCGATGATCATTGGATCGCCCATGTTCTTTCCTCTCGATGCCGACCGCAGTCTAGCCAAAGCACTCGTCGGAGGCGGGAGTTCTGTGTCTGCGGTCCGCTAGACTCTCGTCCTTTCCGCATCAGTCACCGCAACGTCGAGAGCAGCATCATGGCCGGCCATTCCAAATGGGCCAACATCCAGCACCGCAAGAACCGCCAGGACGCCAAGCGCGGCTCACTCTGGACCAAGATCATCCGGGAAGTCACCGTCGCCGCGCGCGACGGCGGACCTGACCCTGGCATGAACCCGCGCCTGCGCCTGGCGCTCGACAAGGCGCGGCTCGGCAATGTCCCGAAGGACAAGCTCACCAATGCGATCCAGCGCGGCGCCGGCAAGCTAGAGGGTGCCAGCTACGAGGAGATCCGCTACGAGGGCTACGGCATCGGCGGCGCCGCACTGATGATCGACTGCATGACCGACAACCGCACGCGCACCGTCGCTGAAGTCCGGCATGCCCTCGCGAAGAGCGGCGGCAATCTCGGCACCGACGGCTCGGTGGCCTTCAACTTCAAGCACTGTGGCCAGTTCGTCTTTGCGCCAGGCACCTCCGAGGAGACGGTCATGAACGCCGCGCTCGAGGCCGGCGCCGAAGACGTGATCGCCAACGAGGACGGCACGATCGAGGTTGTCACCAAGCCTGCCGACTTCGAGGCCGTGCGCGAGTCGCTCGAAAAGTCCGGGCTCAAGCCGGAATTGGCCGAAGTGACGATGAAGCCGCTCGCCGAGACGGTGCTGACCGGAGACGATGCAGAGAAAATGCAACGTCTCATCGACGCGCTGGATGACCTGGACGATGTGCAGCAGGTCTACACCACCGCTGCCCTCGAGGAGTGAGCGTGGTGCGTGAGTCCATGCGATGAAGGTGCTGGTCGTCGGCGGTGGAGGGCGCGAACACGCGCTGGCCTGGCGGCTGACTCAGTCGCCGCGCGTGCAGCGCGTATACGTTGCGCCGGGCAACGGCGGAACGGCTCGCGACCGCCACCTGCGCAACGTGCCGCACGACAGCCACGATTCGCTGGCTGACTTCGTAGTGTCGGAAGACATTGCACTCACCGTCGTCGGACCCGAAGCACCGCTCGCCACCGGCATCGTCGACGTGTTTCGTGCGCGGGGGCTGCGGGTTTTCGGACCGACGCGGGCGGCCGCTCAGTTGGAAAGCTCCAAGGACTTTGCCAAGGCCTTCATGCAGCGCCATGGCATTCCGACCGCCGAGTACCGCACGTTCTCGGACGCCGCTGAGGCGCGTGCCTATGTCAGACAGCGGGGTGCACCGATCGTCGTCAAGGCCGACGGCCTCGCGGCCGGCAAAGGCGTCGTCGTTGCAGAAACAGTCGCTGAAGCGGAAGCCGCCATCGAGTCGATGCTGGTCGGCAACACCCTGGGCGCGAGCGGCGCGAGGGTCGTCATCGAGGATTTCCTTCAGGGTGAGGAAGCGAGCTTCATCGTCATGTGTGACGGCCGCCATGCGCTGGCGCTGGCGACCAGCCAGGACCACAAGCGCCTGCTCGACGGCGATCGCGGCCCGAACACCGGCGGCATGGGCGCCTATTCGCCCGCACCGATCGTCACACCGACGATCCATGCCCGCGTAATGCGGGAGATCATCCTGCCGACGATCCACGGCATGGCCGCGGACGGCATTCCCTACACGGGCTTCCTCTACGCCGGCCTGATGATCGACAGCACGGGCCATGCCCGCACGCTCGAGTTCAACTGCCGCATGGGTGACCCGGAGACACAACCCATCATGGCGCGCCTGAAGACTGACTTCACCGTGCTGCTCGACGCGGCCATCGATGGCCGTCTTGACCAGGTGGAAGCCGAATGGGACCGACGCACGGCGCTGGGTGTGGTCGTGGCGGCGGCAGGATATCCCGACGCGCCACGCAAGGGCGACGCCATCACCCGGCTGCCCGAAGACCGCGACGATTGCGTGACGTTCCACGCGGCAACGGCGCTTAGCGGCGAACGGCTCGTCACCAGCGGCGGCCGCGTTCTGTGCGTGACGGCGCTCGGCGAGACGGTCAGGGCGGCGCAGAAGAGTGCTTATGACGCCGTCGATCAAGTCGAGTTCGACGGCATGCAGTTCCGACGCGACATCGGCCACCGGGCGCTGAAGCCCCGGACGCTGTAGGGGCCCGCATCCCGTCTCCGGATCGGCCGCGCCGACCGGCGCAGATGCCCTGCGCCGCGCTTTCCGCCACAATGCTCGACCTTTGCGCCGGTCGACGTGAAAGACCCAGTTGCTGGACCGAACCGCACAACAACACTGACGATGACGAACACTCCCTACACGGTTGAGCAGCACATCGCGCTGAAGCGCGTTTCCTCGATTGCACCCTCGCCCGATGGAACGTGGCTCGCAGTCTCCGTACAGCGGCTCGACCGCGAAGGCGTCAAGTACGTCTCCGACCTGTGGAAGGTGCCGACCGACGGCTCCGCGCCAACCCAGTTGACGCGCGGCGACAGCAAGGATGCGGCGCCCTGTTTCCGCCACGACGGCGCGCTCGGCTTCCTGTCAAACCGGCAACCGACCGAGATAAAGCCGGACGAGGAGGCGGACAAGCGCATGCAGGTCTGGATCCTGCCCGCCGGGGGCGGCGAACCGCAGCAACTGACCGACGAGCCGCTCGGCGTCGACGCCTTCCGCTTCGCGAAGGGCTCCGCCGTGCTGGCGCTGTTCGCGCCGGTGCTCCCGGGCGCCGAGCACGACAAGCAGCGCGAGACCGCCAGCGAGCGGCGCAAGAAGCACACGAGTGCACGACACTTCCGTCAGCAGCCGGTGCGCCACTGGGACCATTGGCTGCACCAGAACGACAACATGGCCGATACACACCTGATCGCGTACGCGGCCGACGGCACGAACCGCATCGACCTGACTCCCGAGGCGAAGCTTGAGCTGTCGATTGAACCGGCGTTCGACATCTCCGCCGACGGCAAGCAGATCGCCGTTACGTGGCAATCGCCCGGCCAGGATCGGGAGACGGACTCCGCGATCCGGCTGATCGATGTTGCAACGAAGGCCGCTCGCATGCTTGGGGCGGCCACCAACACGAACAACGAAACGCCGCTTTTTTCGCCCGATGGCCGGACCCTCGCCGTCGTGCGCTCGACCCGTTCCTCGACCAAGGCGGTGCGGCCGACGCTGACGATGATCGATCTCGCCACCGGGACGATGCGAGAGATCGGCACGGCCTTCGATGCTTGGCCGCATCCGGGCGACTGGACGGCAGACGGCCGGCAGATCGTGTTCACCGCGGATCTCGGCGGGCACGTGCCCGTCTTCACCGTGGATGTCGCGAACAACAAGGTCGATCGCATCACGGCAACGCGCAGCGGCGGCGCGCACAGCGACGTGTGCGTGCTGAAGGACGGCCGTATCGTCGGCATCCGCTCGACTTTCCGTGAGCCGCCCGAGGCCTTCGCTGTCACGAACCAGCCCGGTTCGCCGCCGCAGGTGCTGGCACGCCTGTCGGGCTTCGAGTTCCCCGACTGGGTCGAGGTGGAACACTGCACGACACCGTCGACCGACGGCGCAGCGATCCAGTACTTCTTGACCCGGCCGGCGAAGGCGCAGGGCAGGCTGCCGGCGCTGCTGTGGATCCACGGCGGCCCGATCGGCATGTCGGCCGACGCCTGGCACTGGCGCTGGAATCCGCTGCTGGCCGTTGCTGCGGGCTATGCCGTCGTGCAGCCGAATCCGCGCGGCTCGACGGGCTTTGGGCAGGACTTCGTGCAGGGCATCTGGGGCAATGTCTGGGGCAAGCACTGTTACGAAGACCTGATGGCCGTGACCGACGCCGTGGAACAGCGTCCGGACGTCGATCCTGATCGTGTGATGGCGATGGGCGGCAGCTTCGGCGGCTACATGACCAACTGGATCGGCACGCAGACCCAGCGCTTCAAGTGCCTGATCACGCATGCCTGCGTGACGACGATGGCGCAATTTACGGGCACGACTGACCATCCGGCCTGGTGGTACCTCGAAATGGGCGGCGAAGATCCGTACGCCGACCAGGCCGCGTTTGACCGCTATGCGCCGATCCGCCATGTCAAGCAGTGGAGGACGCCGGCCCTGATCATCCACGGCGAACTCGACTATCGCTGCCCGATCAGCGAAGGTCTCAATCTCTTCGAGGCGCTTCAGTACCACGGCGTGCCGAGCGAGCTGCTGATCTTTCCGGACGAGAACCACTGGATCCTGAAGCCGCGCAACATCGTCGCCTGGTATGAGACGGTGCTCGGCTACATCGGCCGGCATCTGAACGCGCATGGCGCCGCAGCATGAGGCGCTTTGCGCCCGAGTTCGTCGATGCCCAGTCGGTGCGCGAGTACCTGCTGGGACTGCAGCAGCGCATCGTCGGTACCTTCGAAAGACTCGACGGCAAGCCCTTCCTCTCCGACACCTGGGAAAAGCCGCCCGGCGCCACGCTCGGTGGCGGTGGCCTCACGCGCATCATCGAGGAAGGAAACCTGCTCGAACGCGGCGGTGTCGGTTTCTCGCACGTCATCGGCTCGACGCTGCCTCCGTCTGCGACCGCCCAGCGCCCCGAACTTGCAGGTCGAGGTTTCGAGGCGATGGGCGTGTCGCTGGTGTTTCATCCGCGTAATCCCTTTGTGCCGACCGTGCACATGAACGTGCGGTTCTTCATTGCGAAGAAGACCGGCGAACCCGACGTCTACTGGTTCGGTGGAGGCATGGACCTGACGCCCTACTACGCAACCGAGGAAGACGCGCGCCACTTCCATTCGACCTGCAAGCAGGCACTCGCGCCGTTCGGCGCGGACAAGCACCCGCGCTTCAAGAAATGGTGCGATGAATACTTCTTCCTCAAACACCGCAACGAGCCGCGCGGTATCGGTGGCGTGTTCTTCGACGACTTTCATGAACTCGGCTTCGACCAGAGCTTCGCGCTGATGCGGACGGTGGGCGATGCCTTTCTCGATGCCTACGTCCCGATCGTCGAGCGGCATCGCCACCGGGAGTACGGTCCACGCGAGCGCGAGTTTCAGGCGTACCGGCGCGGCCGTTATGTCGAGTTCAACCTCGTGTTCGACCGCGGCACGCTGTTCGGCCTGCAGTCGGGAGGACGCACGGAGTCGATCCTGATGTCGATGCCGCCGGTGGTGCACTGGAAGTACGACTGGCATCCCGAGCCCGGCAGCCCAGAGGCGCTGCTGTACACGGATTTTCTGCGTCCGCGGGAGTGGGTTTGAGCGGCATGGACGCCATCGGGATCCTTGGTGGGAGCTTCGATCCGATCCACGTCGGCCACCTTCAGCTCGCACGCGACGCGCTCGCGAACTTGCCGATCGCCGAAGTCCACCTGCTGCTCGCCGCCCAGCCATGGCAGAAGGAGGTTCTGACTGCCGCGCAGCATCGCGTCCGGATGATCGAGCTCGCCATCGAGCAGGAGCTCCCCTTCACCCGGCGCCGGATGATCCTCGATCTGCGTGAACTCGAACGCGGCGGGCCGACCTACACGGTGGACACGCTGCGCGACCTGCGCACCGCCATGGGGCCCGATGTGCCGCTGGTACTGATCATGGGGGCCGACCAGTTCGCGCGATTCGACACATGGCGCGAGTGGGAGTCGATCCCCGGACTGGCGCATCTGGCTGTGGCGAAGCGCGCCGGCGCCGCGCCAGCGCTCAACGAACCGCTGCAGCGCCTGCGCAATGCGCGCTACCTGAAGTACGCCGGCGATCTTGTCGACAGCCCGGCCGGCCACATCGTCGACCTGGCAATGACACCGGTCGACGCTTCGGCCACCGAAGTCCGCGAACTGCTGGGCCGACCCACGGAGTCCGCGGATGCGACGCGGCTGGCTACGCTGGTTCCCCCGGCAGTGCTCGACTATATTCGTTCGCAACACCTCTACCCTGGGCCGCATGGACATTAGAAAGCTGCAGCGCGTGATCGTCGACGCACTCGAAGACGTCAAAGCGCAAGACATCGTGGTCTTCAACACCGCACACCTGTCGGACATGTTCGATCGCGTGATCGTCGCGAGCGGAACCTCGAACCGCCAGACCCGGGCCCTCGCTTCGTCAGTTGCGGAGAAGGTGAAGCTGGCCGGAGGCATCGTGGTCAGCACGGAAGGCGAGGACACCGGCGAATGGGTGCTGGTCGACTGCGGCGACGCTGTCGTGCATGTCCTGCAGCCCGCCATCAGGGCGTATTACAACCTCGAGGAAATCTGGGGTGGCAAGGAAGTGCGACTCAAGTCCGCCGCCCCCGCGTCGATAGCGGGTAAGAAGGCCCGAAGAGTCGCGGGTCGGGGCTAGCGCTGTTTCCGGCTCGCCCCATCGCGCGATGAAGATCTCGATCGTGGCAATCGGACAGCGGCAGCCGCAGTGGGCAGAAGCCGCCGTCGATGATTATCTGTCCCGCTTCCCGTCGGACTACAAGGTGGAGTTGA
Source organism: uncultured beta proteobacterium (assembly GCA_963702595.1). Classification (GTDB taxonomy): domain Bacteria; phylum Pseudomonadota; class Gammaproteobacteria; order Burkholderiales; family Burkholderiaceae_F; genus JALORV01. The sequence continues at coordinate 344,575 of CAVPDC010000013.1, forward strand.
AGGCGTTGAAGGCCGTAGCACGCAGTGGGCAGGCGCAGGACCCGGACCGAGTCCGTGCGGCCGAGGCTGCACGCATCCGAGCGGCCCTGACGTCCGGTTGTGCCGTGGTGGCGCTCGACGAGCGTGGCAGGGACTGGACGACACAGCAGCTTGCTCAACAACTCTCACACTGGCGCGGCGCGTCCGAGCCGGTCGCATTCGTCATCGGCGGACCCGACGGCCTTGACGACTCCATCAAGCGCGATGCGCGGCTGCAGCTGCGGCTTTCGAGCATGACGCTGCCGCACGCGCTCGCCCGAGTGGTCCTTGTCGAACAGTTGTACCGCGCGTGGTCGATCCTTGCGGGCCACCCCTACCATCGCGCCTGATGCCTGCCGCCATTTACCTTGCCTCGCGCAGTCCCCGTCGGCGCGAACTCCTGAAGCAGATCGGCGTCCGCTTCGACCCGCTGCTTCTGCGGCTCGCCACGCCACGGGGACCCGACGTCGACGAGAGCCAGCACGCGAATGAATCGCCGGCCGATTACGTTGAGCGCACCGCGCGCGAAAAAGCCGCCTTCGGCCTCGAAGTGCTCGGTATGCGCACGTTGCTCTTTCGCCCCGTGCTCGCCGCCGACACCGTCGTCATCGTCGATGGCGAGGTGCTTGCGAAGCCCGCCAATCCGATACAGGCGGCGGAATTCATGCGGCAACTTTCGGGCCGCACACACGAAGTCCGTACCGCCGTTGCACTGGCAATCCAGGGCCCGCTGCTGAGCGCCACCTCGGTGTCGACCGTCACCTTCCGCCGGCTTGAAGCCGCCGAAATCAAGAGCTACTGCGAGACCTCGGAGCCTTACGACAAGGCCGGCGGCTACGGCATCCAGGGACTTGCCGCCGTGTTCATCGAGCGCATCGAAGGCAGCTACACAGGAGTAATGGGGCTGCCGCTCTTCGAGACCGCGCATCTGCTGTCGCAGGCGGGAATGCGAGTGCTATAGCGCCGCTCACGTACGCGACCCTTCGGGTCGCACGTGCGCTCGCGGCGGTACGGTTCGCGTTGCGCGAACCGCTCAATACTGATCAGTCGGCTGCGCTCCGGGGCGGCCGCGCGCTCCGCCGAATTTCAACGACACGGCACTCTCCCTGCCCTCTCGCCACGCGAGAGGGACTGATGCACTCCTCCCTGCACCCTCCTCGCCCGGCGAGGAGGGAAAGGCAATCCTGGCACTGCGCGGTGCTTCGCGGGGTGGAGTGCCCTCGTCTGTACTTTGGCGGAGCGCCCGGCCGCTCCGAAGCGCAGCAAACTGATCAGGATTTGCGGTTCTCGCGCAGCGAGAAGCGTGCCGGAGCAAGTGCACGTGCATCGGCGAAGCCGATGCGTACACTTGCGACGCATGGAAGACATACTGATCAACATCACCCCGCAGGAAACGCGGGTTGCGGTGCTCAATGCCGGCGTCGTGCAGGAACTGCACGTCGAGCGCAGCGCGCTGCGCGGTCTGGTCGGCAACATCTACCTCGGACGGGTCGCCCGCGTGCTGCCGGGCATGCAGTCGGCGTTCATCGACATCGGGCTCGAGCGCGCGGCGTTCCTGCACGTAGCCGACATCTGGGAGTACCGGCAATTCACTCAGGTCAAGCCGCCGCCGATCGAGCGCCTGATCCACGAGGGCGACACGGTGATGGTGCAGGTCGTGAAGGACCCGATCGGAACCAAGGGCGCGCGCCTGTCTACCCAGGTCAGTCTCGCCGGCCGAATGCTGGTGTACCTGCCGCAGGATCCGCACATCGGCATCTCGCAGCGGATCGAAGACGAGGCCGAGCGCACGCAGTTGCGCGAGACGCTCAAGCGGCTCGTCCCGCCGGAGGAAAAGGGTGGATACATCATCCGCACCAGCGCCGAGGACGCCACCGAGCAGGACCTGACCAACGACCTCGACTATCTGCGCGTGCTGTGGGGCCGGATACTCGAACGCCGGACCGGCAGCGGGACGCCGTCGATGCTCTATCAGGAGCTTTCGCTGGCGCAGCGTGTCTTGCGCGACATTGCGACCGAGGAGACAACGACGATCCACGTGGATTCGCGCGAGAACTTCCAGAAGCTAGAACAGTTCGCAACACAATTCGTGCCGCGCGTGGCGAGCAAGCTCGCGCATTACACCGGCGAACGGCCGCTCTTCGACCTGTACTCGATCGACGCCGAGATCGAGCGTGCGTTGGGACGGCGCGTGGAGCTGAAGTCCGGGGGGTACCTGATCATCGACCAGACCGAGGCGATGACGACGATCGACGTCAACACCGGCGGCTACGTCGGCACGCGCAACTTCGACGACACGATCTACAAGACCAACCTCGAGGCCTCGCAGGCGATCGCGCGGCAGCTGCGCCTGCGCAACCTGGGCGGCATCATCATTGTCGACTTCATCGACATGATGAATGTCGAACACCGTGAAGCGGTGCTGACCGAGTTCAAGAAGGCGCTTTCGCGCGACCGCACGCGGATGACGGTGAGCGGCTTCACGCAGCTCGGCCTGGTCGAGATGACGCGCAAGCGCACGCGCGAGTCGCTAGCGCACATCCTGTGCGAGCCGTGCCCGGTGTGCCAGGGTCGCGGCGAAGTGAAAACCGCACGCACCGTTTGCTTCGAGATCCTGCGGGATATCCTGCGCGAGGCGCGTCAGTTCGACGAGACACGCGAGTTCCGCATCCTTGCTTCGCAGGCCGTCATCGACCTCTTCCTCGAGGAGGAATCACAGGCGCTGGCGATGCTGTCGGACTTCATCGGCAAGCCGGTGTCGATGCAGGTCGAGTCGCTCTATCACCAGGAGCAGTACGACATCGTCCTGATGTAGCGATTCACTCCGCGCGCCGCAGCATCTGCGCGGCCGCATCGATCACGCGCCCCGCTGGCAACCGATCGAGGCAGTCAGAGTGGCTGCCTCGATGCCGCTCGCAGCCTTCGAGCTGGCACGGCACGCAGTCCAGATCAGGGTTCTGCAGCAGCAGCACGTTGCCCCGAAGCTGCTGCGCATCGACGCGCCGGTAGCTCGTTCCCTGGCGTGCCGGCCACGGTCCCCAGATGGCCGGATCGGTCGGCCCGTAGAGTGCAACGACAGGCGTCCCGCAGGCCGCGGCCAGATGCGTGGTCGCCGTGTCCGGTCCGATGTAGAGCGAGGCCAGACGCAGGACATCGGCCGTCTGCGCAAAGGACAATTCACCGTCGCGCCGCGTGTACTTGACGGCCTCGACACCCTGCAGCACCAAGTCGATGTAGGTGCGCTCTTCCGCTCCGGGCCCGCCACTGACGACGATCCGCAGCTGGCGTGCATGCAGGGCATCGATCAGTGCGCGCCAGCCTTCAGCGGTCCATTGCTTGTACCGCCAGCGTGGCGAGGGATGTAGGACCGCAAACGGCACCGCCGTTGGGTTGAAACCGAGAGCCGACTCCACCTCGGGCGCGCCCCATCCCGCGGTCGGCGCCACGACGGCTGGCATGACATTGATGCCAAGCAGTTGCGCGATCCGCTGGTTTTCCAGCACACGCGCCCCGCCAGGGTCGAACACCGCGTGCCGGTCGAGCAGCGCGCGCTTCCACCACGACTTGCCCCATTCCGGCGTCACCAGTCCAATGCGCTGGCGACCCGCGGCCCAGCCGAAGAGGAACGGCCGCGTGCCGGTCTGCGCGATCACGGCAAGGTCATAGTGCCGCCAGAGCGCGCGCACCCGCCGCAGTGTGTCGCCCGCGGTCGCCAACTCCGGCACCGCGATCACGTGGGTGACATCGCGGTTGCCTTCGAACACGCATTGCGTACCGGAGAAGACCAGTACATCGACGACGCATTCCGGAAAGCGTTGCTTCAGTGCCCGCACCAGCGGCGTCGACAACAGCGCGTCCCCGAGGAAGCGCAGCGTCACGACCAGCGCCCTGCGCGGCGGACGGATCCCGTTCATGGCAAGGCCAGCGCCTTGTCGACCGCGGCGACGACCTCTGGCACTTCCGGCCAGCGGCCGTTCTCACCCACGCAGACGGCGCGCGCCGACCAGGGACCGGTGCGGTGCCGATCCGTCACGCCGAAGATCGTCACCTGGCGCACGCCCACCGCGGCGGCGACATGGCTCGTTCCCGAGTCATTGGCGATCACCACACCGGCACTTGCGGCGAGCGCGGCGAAGACCCCGAGAGGAACCGGCGGCAGCAATACAACGCCCGGCAGGGCCGCCCGCGCCGCCTCGACCTCGGCCGGTGGCGGCGCCGCCACCGGCACGAGCCCGCGTTCACGCAGCGCCGGTACGAGTTGCCCGAAGTGGACCCAATGCTTGATGCGACCGCGGTGCAGGCCGGTCGCCACCGGCGCGAGCAGCGCATAGCGCTCGCCCACGCCCCCGGCACGGCGCACGGCGAGGGCCGCGCTACTCTGTCCGGGAGTCATCGGCAGCTGCAGCGCGGGTGGCGGCACCGAGCGCTCCGTCGGCAGACCCCATGCGCGAAGCGCCGCCAGCGCCGCGCCGTAAAAGCGTTCAACCTCATGGCAGTCGCGAGGCTCCGGACTTGGCCAGCGCAAGAGCAGCCGCCGGGACGCCGTCGCCAGGCCGGCGCTGGGCACGCCGGCGAGCGCGAACATCAGCGCCGAGCCGAACGAGTTGGGCAGCACCAACCCGTGCGCTTCGCCATCGATGGAAGTGCGGAATTGCCGCACATGCGCAACGTCGCGAAGCAGGCGGCCCTGCAGCGGCAGATACGACGAACGCAGGCCCTCGAACAGGCTCTCCACCCAGCCGCGCCCGACCAGCGCAAAGCGCAAGCCCGCCTCACGCAGCAGATGCAGGGCCGGCAGCGCCATGCAGGCGTCGCCGACATGATTGGGAATGCGGACCAGGACCGTCGGCGAAGACATCAGGCGCCCAGTCGCGCCGGGGAACCGCTGCCGTCGACGTGTCCCAGCGGACGCGCCAGCATCGCGCCCAGGACGAGCGCCAGCAGGTGGCCCTCGGTGAAGGTCTTGAAGTGTGAACTGAGAAGCGAGGTCGCACACCATCCGAGCAGCATGCCCACCGCGATGACGCGCGCTCGCGTGCCGTCGCCACGATCCACCAGCGAGGCGATGATGAACGCCAGGAACGCAGCAAGCCCAAAGATGCCCTGCTCGGCCAGGAAGAACAGATACTGGCTGTGCGGGTCCACCGTTGTTTCGGCTCGCCAGTCGGAGGCGGTGTACTTGTCCTTCACCACCCCGGCATAGGCGCCGCCGAAACCGCCCGTGCCGGTGCCGAACCAGGGCTGCTCACGCACCACGGTGAGCGTGTTCTCGTACATCACGGCGCGCATGCCCATCGACGTCTTGTAGGTCTGCGTGGAAGCGTTGCGCCATTCGTCCATCGCCAGCGCAATCCGGTCGCGCGCCAGCGGCGACAGCGCCATCGCGCCCGCCAGCAGGGCCGCCACGACGGCGACCGCCAGGGCACTGCGCCAGCTGTGCAGATTGAACGCCGCAAGTACGAGCAGCATGGCCGCGAGCGCGAGGAAACCACTGCGGCCGGGCGTCACGAAGGCCATGTTGAGCACGAAGAGAGCTGCAAACCCCGCAGACGTCCAGCGCCAGCGACGGCCGAGGCCCGGGTCGCCGGTCAGCCACAGCGCCAGCAGCGTCGCCGTTGCAAAGGCCATAGACTGCGCGCTGTGATTGCGCAGCAGCGAGCCTGCGAGGTCGTTCACGCTGGTCGGCAGCCGGCCCGTCGCGGCAACGATGCCGAACGAGACCAGCACCGCCGCGCCGCAGACAGCGACGTAAGCGATGATGAGCCGACGCTTCCACAGCAGCGGTCCGAACAAGGCGAGCGCCACCGGCACCATCCAGAGCTTGCGCCAGCTCCAGAACGCGGCCCAGCGCTCACGCCAAGGTACGTCAGCCCACAGCATCGCTACGGCGATGACCGCCACGAGCATCAGGGTCGCCACACCCAGCGGCTGCAAGCAGGCTTGCCTCAATCGCGACCCCGCCTGCCGGCTGGCCAGCAGCCCCACGAGCATCAGAGCCATTGCCGCGTTCGCCAGCGGCGGCGAGATCATGACGCTGCAGGCCGCGATGATCGTCGACCACCGGGCGATCTCGATCCAGCGTGCTCCTGGCAGACCGTACACAGAGTGAATCGGAGTTGCGTTCATGCGCTGCCTCTCAACGCCACAGCTGGTACAGATACCTGCGACGAAGCCGCTCGAGGCGATAGCGCAATCCCTGCAGCCAGTTGGGAGGCGCCGCTTCGAGCGATGTCCTGAACACGCCAAGCTTGCTGCCCTGCTCCACGACCGGGTCTTCCAGCCAAAGGAATCGGATGCCCGCCTGGCGGTCGATCGCTTCGAACACCACGTCGATCGGTTTGCGCATCGGCTGCGCGTGGATCAGCGCGAGGCGCAGGCGCGCCTCGTCCGCTCCCGCGATGTAGGAATCAGTGAATCGGCCCTTGTTCGCCTCGTAGATGCGGCGGTCCGGCTGGCGCTGGCTAGCCGGCGTGTAGAAGTTGCCGCCGGCGCCAATGTAGATGACGTAGGGATGCGGGGCGCTACGCGTCTCCGATATCGCCACCTGCACCCCTTCGATGAATCCGTCGGCGAGCACCACATCGTCCTCAAGGACCAGGCAGCGCTGCCAACCGCGGTCACTGATCCGCTGAAGCGCGGCGACGTGCTTGAGTGCGCAGGACTTCTGTCCCCGGTTGAGTTCATCGCCGGCGAAGTAACGGCGGTCGAGCTCGGTCGTGATCTCGTCGGCGTCGAAGTCGTGGATGAAGTCTCCGCTGAGGCCGAAACGCGCAAGTTGAGCCTCGACGTGCCGGCGGCGCTCGACGAAGGACTTCACATTGATGATGAGAATGGCGTCAAGGCCGAGCGAGGCCAGGCGCGCGGCCGCATCCTCCCGCCCGTCAGCCGTCCGCACCCGTCACTTCCGCGGCACGCGGCCGAGCAGATAGAACTCGTCGTTCGGTCGCATGGCGATCAGGTTTGCCATGCGATTGGACAGCGCGAAGAAAGCCGCGATCGCGCCGATGTCCCAGATGTCCTCGTCGCTGAAGCCGTGGCCGCGCAGCGGCTCGAAGTCCGCCGGCTCGACCGACGCCGAATCGGTCGCGACCTTGAGCGCGAAGGCCAGCATCGCACGCTGCCGCGGCGAGATGTCCGCCTTGCGGTAGTTCGTTGCGACCTGGTCGGCCAGCAACGGATTCTTCTCGTAGACACGCAATATGGCCCCGTGCGCCACCACGCAGTAGACGCAGTCGTTGGCGCCGCTGGTGGCGACGACGATCATCTCGCGCTCGCCCTTGGTGAGGCCGGACTCGCGCAGCATCAGTGCGTCGTGATAGGCGAAGAAGGCCCGGAACTCGTCCGGCCGGTGCGCCAGCGTCAGGAAGACGTTCGGCACAAAACCCGCCTTGTCCTGGACCTCCTGGATGCGTTTGCGGATGTCCTCCGGCATTTGAGCCAGTTCGGGGACGGGCCAGCGACTGATCGGGCGGGCGGGCGTTGTCATTGCATCAACTCCGTCGTGTTTTCGACTGACGCGAACTGAATACTGTGCAGGCGGGCATATAAGCCGCCGCGACCGATGAGTTCGCTGTGCGACCCGATCTCGGCCACGCGGCCGTGCTCAAGCACGACGATGCGATCCGCGCGCTCGATCGTCGACAGTCGGTGCGCCACCACGAAGGTCGTGCGGCCCTTCATCAGCCGCTGCAGCGACGCCTGAATGAAGCGCTCCGACTCCGAGTCCAGCGACGAGGTTGCCTCGTCGAGCAGCAGGATCGGCGCGTCCTTCAGAAGCGCGCGCGCGATCGACAGGCGCTGCCGCTGCCCGCCCGACAGCTTTACCGCGTTTTCGCCAATCCGCGTCTCGAAGCCCTGCGGTAGCGACTCGATGAACGGCAAGAGGTAAGCCGCATCCGCCGCATCACGAATCCGCTCGATCGATGCGCCGCGCTGCGCACCGTACGCGATGTTGGCCGCGATCGTGTCGTCGAACAGCACGACATCCTGCGAGACCAGCGCGATCTGCCGCCGCAGGCTGGTGAGCGTAAGTTCCTCCAGCGCCACTCCGTCAAGCCGGATCTCGCCGGACGTCGGGCGTATGAAGCGGGGGACCAGGTGCACGGCCGTGGACTTGCCCGCCCCGGACGGGCCGACGAAGGCGATCATCTCGCCGGCACGCACGGTGAGATCGAACTCCGTCAGCGCATCGGCATCGGCCCCCGCGTACCGGAATGACACGCGACGGAATTCGACATCGCCGCGTGCACGTCCGATGTCGCGGGTCCCGGCATCGTCCTCCGGTGCCGTGTCGATCATGCGGAAGACGCTTTCCGATGCGGCGGCCATGCGCGCCAGTGGCCCGTTCAGCGACGAAAGGTGGCGCAACGCCGGCAGCAAGAGGAGAGCCGCCGCCAGGAAAGTGACGAACTCGCCCGGCGATGCCTTGGCGTTCTGCGCCTGCCAAAGTGCCACCGTCATCACGATGGCGACACCAATGGCGCCGAGCACCTGGGCGATCGGGGTCGCCGCCGACCACGCGACCTGCATGCGGATCGCGAAGCCGCGGAGTTTCTCGTTGATCTGGCGAAAGCGGCTGTTCTCGTAGTCCGCCCCTTCGTAGATCTTGACGACGCGCTGGCCTTCATGAGCCTCCTGGATCGCCCGCGTCATCTCGCCGAGCATCACCTGGTTATCGAGGTTGAGGCGCCGCAGCCGCCGGCTGAACGCGCGCAGAGCGAAGCCGATCGGCGGCGCGACGATCATCGTCAGCAGCGTCAGCTGCCAGTTGTAATAAAAAAGCATCGCCAGCAGGCCCAGCACGATCAGCGAGTCGCGTACGGCCGTACTCATCGTCTCGGCCGCCAGGTTTAGCGCGTTCGTCGCCTCGTTCACGAACTTCGAGATCACGACGCCCGAAGGCGTGTTCTCGAAGGTCGTCGTCGGCCAGTGCAGCATGCGGTCGAACATCGACATGCGCAGGTCGACAAGCACCGCCTGCGAGATCCGGTTCAGCAGATACGAGCCGCCGAAGATCGCCAGCCCGCGCACGATGAAGAGCCCGACGAAGGCGATCGGCATCCAGATGACGGCCTTGAACTCCTTCTGGAACAGCGCCTGGTCGGTCAGCACGCCGGCCAAACGTGCGATCAGCGGCTCGGTAGCTGCGCTGACACTCGTTGCGATCAGGCCGAACACCAGCAGGCGGCGATGCGTAAGCACCATGCGCAGAAGGCGGCGCAGGTTCGGATCGTCGAGCAGGCGGGGGTGGGCGGAACTCATGTCGCGGCGGCTGTGCTCGTGCACGGACCGAGCCGTTGCGTACGCAGCGCGTAGTGTATGCGAATGCGCTGCCCCATCTGGCGACTCGCCTGCCGTTAAGCTTGCGGCTGCAACCGGGAACCGGAATGGCGCGCATCTCCGTCTACATCATCGCTTACAACGAAGCCGACAAGATCGAACCGGCGCTGAAGAGCGTGACGTGGGCGGACGAGATCGTCGTGGCCGACTCGTTTTCCACGGATCGCACCCTGGAGATCGCCCGCCAGTACACCGATCGCGTGCTGCAAGTGCCGTTCGAGGGTTTCGGCAAGCTGCGCAACGATGTCCTCGCGCAGCTGACGGGTGACTGGGTGTTCTCGCTCGACGCCGACGAACGCTGCACTGAGGCCGCCGCGGCCGAGATTCGCCGCATCGTCGAGCGGCCGGACGCCGCGGATGCCTACCACGTGCCGCGCCGCAATTTCCTGCTCGGGCGCTGGATCCGTCACTCCGGCTGGTATCCGGATTACCGCCAGCCTCAGCTGTTCCGGCGCGGCAAGCTGCGCTACACCGAGGATGCCGTGCACGAGACCTACATTCTCGATGGCACGCTCGCCGCCACGACCGAGCCAATCGCGCAGGTCCCGTTCAAGGACCTGGCGCAGATCGTCCACAAGATGCAGCGCTATTCGACGCTCGGGGTGGAACGACTGGCCGAGCGCAAGACCCGGCCGTCGATGGCCAAGGCGCTGGCGCATGGCCTGGGCGCGTTCTTCCGTCACTACGTCGTGCGTCTCGGCTTCCTCGATGGTTGGGCCGGATTCATCATCGCCTTCTCCAACTTCGAAGGCACGTTCTATCGCTACGCCAAGTACACCGAGCGCATGCGCAAACTGACGAGCGAGCCGCCACTGCCGCCCAGCCTGAAGCAGTAGTGATGGTGATCTCGGTCATCGTCACGACCTATAACCGGCCCGATGCGCTGCGCGCGGTGCTCGACGGGCTGGCCGCGCAGCAGGATCGCGGCTTCGAGGTCGTTGTCGCCGACGACGGTTCCCACGATGACACGCGTGCTCTGGTCGAGGCGGTGCGTGCCACGGCACCGGTCCCCGTCCAGCATGTCTGGCAGGAAGACCGCGGCTTTCGCGCCGGAGCAGCACGCAATCGCGCCTCCGAACGGGCGTCGGGCGACTACCTGCTGTTCCTCGACGGCGACTGCATTCCGCGGCCCGACTACATCGCGCAACACCGCAGGCTGGCCGAGCGCGGCTGGATGGTGGCCGGCAACCGCGTGCTCCTGTCGGAAACCTTCACGCGTAAAGCGCTTGCGGAGCGATTGCCCCTGCATACCTGGACGACGACTGAATGGCGCGCGGCAAAGCAGCGCGGAGACATCAATCGCACGCTTCCGCTGACCTCACTGCCGCTCGGTCCGGTCCGCAAGCTGGCGGCCCATCGCTGGCAACGCGTGCGCACCTGCAATCTCGGAGTCTGGACCACCGACTTCGGCAGCGTCGGTGGCTTCGACGAGTCCTTTGAAGGCTGGGGTTTTGAAGACTCCGACCTCGCGGTGCGGATGCTCAATGCCGGTGTACGCCGCAAGGAAGGTGCGTTCGCGACCGGGGTGCTGCACCTGTGGCACCGTGAGAACGATCGCCGGCATGAAGGACGGAACTGGGAACTGCTGCAGGAGCGCATCCGTACGGGTGCGACCCGGCCCCTCCAGGGGCTGCCGTCCTCGTCGCACTGAGGCAGCCTGCCGCCGGGTCCGCCTCGCTTGCCAGGTCGACCTCAACCAAACTCACGAGTTCCAAAGGGACCGTGGCGGGCGGCGCTAGGAATAGTTGAAATACGCGCGCCGAACACGCGGCTGCGCGGCAAGTTCGGCGAGAAGTCTTTCTTCGGGACGCACGCGCCAATCCTCGGGAAGCGGAATGTCGGCGCAGCCGCCTCTGTTGCTGTAATTGACGACTATGCGACAGCCGTTGCTGCCAACGCCATTTGAAGTCCGGTACGGTGCCAAGGCATCGCGCAGCCACGCGACATCACCCGCCCCTTCGAGTTCGATACGCAGTCGCGCCGCCGCCCTGGCGCGCGCTTCGGTCAGGTCCATCAACTCGTCCGCAGAAATCGACAGGCGCTGCGCAAACTCGTCGTAGCGGACCTTGCCGACGACGAAGAGCAACTGGTCCTCCTTCAGCAATGCGCGCTTGCGGTCGTAGAGTTCCGAGAACACCATCAGCTCGAGCTGGGCGGTGGCATCGTCGAGCACCACCACGCCCATGCGGCCGCGGCGCGTGTTCTGGCTGCGAGCTGACACGATGACACCCGTGAGCCTGACTTGTTCGCGCGCCTGCCTGACTTCGGCGAGCGGCGTCGGCGCCAGCAGCCTGGCTTCCGCAGCGTACTCGCGGAATAGGTGCCCGGAGAAGTAGTAGCCGAGCGCCAGCTTCTCATTCGACAGCTTCTCGCGCTCGCTCCAGCGAGCCACCTTCACGAACTCGACGTGCCTAGGCGATGCTTCGACGCCACCGAACAGGTTCGCCTGCCCGACGCTGGCCGCAGCGCTGTCGGCGGCATCTATTGCACGGCCGACGGTGGCCAGCAGCGCGGCACGGTCGTCGGAGAGCAGGTCGAGCGCACCGGCGCGCACCAGCGCTTCGACGACGCGGCGGTTGACAACGTGCTTGTCGACCCGCGCGCACAGATCGTAGAGATCGGTGTAAGGCCCCCCGGTCGCACGCGCCGCCAGGATCGCCTCGATGGCTCCCTGTCCCGTGCCCTTGATGGCACCCAGGCCGTAGCGGATTGTCTTCGCATCGACCGGCTCGAAGCGCCAGCTGCACGCGTTGATGTCCGGAGCGAGAATCTTCACGCCGATCGCCTTGCAGTCCTCGATCAGGTCCTTCACCTTGTCGGTGTCGTCCATCACCGTCGACAGGTTGGCCGCCATGAACGCCGCCGGGTAATGCGCCTTGAAGTAAGCGGTCTGGTAGGCGACGACGGCATAGGCGGCAGAGTGGCTCTTGTTGAACCCGTAGCCCGCGAACTTCTCCATCAAATTGAAGAGTTCGGTGGCGGTGTTGGCGTCGACGCCCTGCTGGGCAGCGCCGTCGACGAAGATCGAACGATGCTTGGCCATCTCCTCGGGCTTCTTCTTGCCCATCGCGCGCCGCAGCAGGTCGGCGCCGCCCAGCGAATAGCCGCCGACCACCTGCGCGATGCGCATCACCTGTTCCTGATAGACCATGACGCCGTAAGTCTCCGCCAGGATCGGTTCAATCGACGGATGGAGGTACTCGACGCGCTGGCGCCCGTGCTTGCGCTCGATGAAGTCCGGGATCAGGTCCATCGGGCCCGGGCGGTACAACGCGTTCAGCGCGATCAGGTCCTCGAGGCGATCGGGCTTGGCGCGCTTGAGAAGTTCACGCATGCCGCGCGATTCAAACTGGAAGATCGCCGTCGTCGCCGCCTGCTTGAAAATGTCGTAGGTCTTTGCGTCGTCGAGCGGCAGGTTCTCCAGTTTCAGCGAGAAGGCCGGATCGAGCTGCCGCACGTAGTTCAGTGTCAGATCGAGGATCGTCAGCGTGGTCAGGCCGAGGAAGTCGAACTTCACGAGACCGATCGCCTCGACGTCGTCCTTGTCGAACTGGCTGATCGCCGCGTCCTGCGCCCCCGGCGCGCAGTACAGGGGACAGAAGTCGGTGAGCTTGCCCGGCGCGATCAGCACACCGCCAGCATGCATGCCGACGTTGCGCGTCAGGCCCTCGAGGGGCCGGGCGAGTTCGATCAGTTGCTGATGTTCCTCGTCACCGGCCACCGCATCGGCGAATGCAGGTTCCTCTTTCAGCGCCCGCTCGAGCGTCCACGGATCGGCCGGGTTGTGCGGGATCAGCTTAGAAAGCTGGTCGCACTTGGTGTAGGGCATGTCCAGCACGCGCCCGGCGTCGCGTACGACGGCCTTGGCGCCCAGCGTGCCGAAGGTGGCGATTTGCGAAACCGCGGCGTGGCCGTACTTTCGCTTGACGTAATCGATGACCCGGTCGCGGTTGTCCTGGCAGAAGTCGATGTCGAAGTCCGGCATCGAGACGCGTTCCGGATTCAGGAAGCGCTCGAACAGCAGCCCATAGCGCAGCGGATCGAGGTCGGTGATGCCGAGCGAATACGCGACCAGCGAGCCGGCCCCCGAGCCACGTCCGGGCCCGACCGGGATGCCATTGCCCTTCGCCCAGTTGATGAAGTCAGCAACGATCAGGAAGTAGCCCGAGAAGCCCATTTTCGCGATCGTCTTCAGCTCGAGATCGAGACGCGCGGCGTACTCCGGGCGCCGCGCCGACCGCAACGCATCGTCCGGGAACAGCGCGGCAAGGCGTAGCTCGAGCCCCTCCTCCGACAGCGCACGGCAGTGATCGTCGAGCGTGACACCCTCGGGCGTCGGGTAGAGCGGCAGCCGCGGCCTGCCCAGTTCCAGCGTCAGATTGCAGCGTCGCGCGATCTCCACCGAGTTCGCCAGCGCCGCTGGGACATCGGAGAAAAGCGCCTGCATTTCCGCCTGCGACTTGAAGTACTGCTCGCGCGTGAAGCGCCGCGGCCGGCGCGGATCAGCCAGTGTGTAGCCCTCTGCAATGCAGAAGCGCGCCTCGTGTGCACGAAAGTCGCCCGGCTCCAGGAACTGAATCGGGTGTGTCGCGACGACCGGCAGTCGATGTTTCACCGCCAGCGCCAGCGAAGCGCTGGTGCAGGCGGCATCGCGTGCATCGCCCGTGCGTTGCAGTTCGACGTAAAAGCGCCCCGGGAACGCAGCCTCCAGCCGCTCGGCCGCGAGCGTCGCGGCTTCGAACCGGCCCGCGAGCAATTGCGCGCCGACTTCTCCGCTGCGCGCGCCGGACAAACCGATCAGGCCTCGTGCGCGCTCGCCGCCGACTTCCTCAAACCACTCGGTGCGCAATTCCGCCCGGTTGCGATGCTGGTTCTCCAGGAAGGCCCGCGTCAGCAAAGCACACAGATTGAGATAGCCGCCGTGGTCCTGCGCCAGCAGGGCCATGCGATATGGACTGTCGCGTTCAGCGTCGTTGGTGATCCAGACGTCGCAGCCGATGATCGGCTTGACACCCTTGCGGCGCGCCGCCTGGTAGAAGCGCACGGCACCGAACACGTTCGCGCTGTCGGTGATCGCCAGCGCGCCCTGGCCGTCGGCCGCGGCCTTGCCCACCGCATCGTCGATCCGAACGATCCCGTCCACCACCGAAAACTCAGAATGCAGGCGTAGGTGGACGAAGTGCGTGCTGCTCATGGTGCCGATTCTGCCACCCGGCGCCCCGGCTCTCTGTGGATAAGCAGCGCCAGCGTGAACCGCCCATGCTTTCCGACGCGCGGTTGAAGGCCCGGATTGGTCGGTGCTTGCCCGCCGGATGGAGATTTCGCAGCCCCACCGAAGCGACTATCGTTGACACCCCACCGAAGGGAGTTCCCGATGCATCGCTGGGTCCTGGCGGCGCTGTGCGCCGTTGTACCGTGTCTGGCGGCGTCCCAGACGATCTACAAGGTGCAGTTGCCTGATGGCAGCGTGATGTTCACCGACACGCCGCCGCCCGACGCCAAGATCCTCGAGCAGCGCGAAAGCAGGAGCCCGGCGCGCCCGGCCAGCAGTCCCGCGCCCGCTCCGGCCGCTACCCCGACTCAGGTACCGCCGCAGGGCATCGGGTTCGATGGTCAGCCGGTGCAGCCCGCACGCAAGTCCAGCGCCATCGACGCCGCCATTACCGAAGTCAACGAGGCCGAGCGCGCGCTGCAGCTGGCCAAGAGGAAACTCGAACTCGGTCGCGAGCCCCTGGCTGGCGAGCGACTTGGACTTAAAGGCGGCGGCTCGCGCCTGGCGCCGGAATATGAAGCGCGCGTCGGGGGCCTCGAGCGCGACGTCTCCAATGCGGAATTACGGCTGCAACGGGCCTACGAGGCGCGCAACGCGGCGCGCTAGCGCCGAAACGGGCCCGATTCCGGCGTTTGTGGTGCCGTTACTGAACCGCTCGTCGATTCAACCGGGAAAGCAGGCTTCCTTCCCCGTTTGACCTGGCGGACCGCCGGCTACCTTGGCGGCCGTCTCGTCGAGCCTCGCCGCGTTTGCATGCTGGAAACTCTCATTGGTGCTGCAGCCATCATCGTCGTCGTCCTGGGCGTGGGCGTTGCTATTGCGGTCCTTCGTGCACGAAGCAGCGACGCCATGACGACAGGCCGCTGGCCCTTCAGTCTGCGCCCCCCATTAACCGAACCCGAACAGGTCCTCTACTTCCGCCTGTGCCAGGCGCTGCCGGACCACATCGTGCTCGCGCAAGTCGGCATGTCGCGCTTCCTGGCAGTCCGCCGCGGCCACAACGCGCGCGCCTGGTACAACCGCATCAATCGCATGAGCGTCGACTTCCTCGTCTGCACAAAGGACGCATCGGTTATCGCCGCCGTCGAACTCGATGATGCCTCCCACCAGCACCCGGACCGTGTCAGCGCTGACGCGAAAAAGGAACTTGCGCTGAACGCAGCGGGCGTACGGCTTCTGCGCTGGAAGGTGGGCGCGATGCCCGATGAGGCAGTGATCCAGCGTTCGATTGCGACTGTCTCAACTCCGCCAAGGACAGACGCGCGCCGGCATGAAAGCGAAAATACGGGGAGCTTCCGGACGGCGTGATCCTCGACTGGGGGTCGAAACGGAATGGACCGCGCCGAACTTGCAAAGAAAGACCCGCCTCAAAGGGCGGGTTTATCGTGCGTGCTGAAGGTCGGCGGGCTAATGCCTGCGACGACGCGCGCCTACGAGGCCGATGAGACCGAGGCCGAGCAGCGCCAGCGTGCCGGGTTCGGGCACGGGATTGGCTTCACAGCGCGCGCCAGTTCGCCGGACGGGGGACCGGACGAGCCGCGGATAACTTCGGTCAAGTCCCAGACGCAAAACGGCCCGCGAGTTGCGGGCCGTTTTGCGTCTGGCGTCCCCTACGAGATTCGAACTCGTGTTATCGCCGTGAAAGGGCGGTGTCCTAGGCCTCTAGACGAAGGGGACCGTTCAATTCAAGGCCCGCAAACGCGGGCCTTCGAAGCGGTCTGTGGTGGAGGTAAGCGGGATCGAACCGCTGACCTCTTGCATGCCATGCAAGCGCTCTCCCAGCTGAGCTATACCCCCACGGGAAAGGCGCGGATTATAGCGGGACGCGCGTTGGCGGCCAAATCGCTCGTGACGGCACGCCCCGCCGCCGTCGATTGGGCGTCGGTGAAGCGCTCGCGCGACAGGCGCTCGGCCAGCCGATCGTCGAGTCGATGCGTGTCGAACCGGTCCTGCAGGCCGCGCATGCCGGCGTGATAGCAGTCGTCCGGGGCGGCCATGTCAGTCGACGTCCTCGTGAATGCAGAGGATGTTGCCTTCGGGGTCATTGAACCAGGCCGCTTTCTCCGAACCCAGCACGCATACGTGACCGACGGTCTTGAACCCCGGAAAGTCGTAGTCGTTGAAGACGACGCCGCGACTCTTCAGGTCAGCGATGGCGGCGCCGACGTCGTCGACGCGGAAGCTGATCGCCGTGTGTTCCGCCTTGGTGCCCTCGGACTTGGGAAACAGCGCGATCTCGGTGCCGCCGCAGTGGTAGATGAACTTGCCGTCCGGCCGCCCCCCGAGCGGTTCGAGCTGCAGACCCTGCTCATAGAAGCGGCGGGCGCGCTCGAGATGCTTGACCGGCAGCATGCAGGTGACCTGGGTTCCCTGGATCCCCTTCATGGGCTCCTCCCGCGCGAGGAATCGCGCACCCATACTGTTCCGCAAACCTTTGCCGGTCAATATAGGGCGGTGATAGCCGGGGTGAGGCTCGCCGCAGGCAAGCCCTGAACCGGGCTGCGAGCGCCCGGCAGCGAGACGCCGCCCCGCGAGGACACACTCCGGTCAGGCGAGGTCGAGCGCCGCCGCGATGCGCACGAGCGTGGTCTCGCGGCCTACGAGTTCGAGTACGGCGTCGATCGACGGCGTCTGCGTCTGGCCAGTGACCGCCACCCGCAAGGGCACCGCGACCTGCGGCATCTTGAGCTTCGACTCGCCGACAATCTGCTTGATCAGTGCGCTCAGCGAAGCGCGCTCCCACACGACCGACGCCGCTTGTTCGCCGAATGCGCGCACCGCGTCGCGGCTCGCGCCCTGCAGGTGCTGGGCGAGCAGTGCCGGGCTCGAACTGCGGTGCGCGGTAAAAGAGCAGCGCACCGTCGGCCAGCTCGTTCAGCGTGCGCGAGCGGTCCTTCAGCAGCGCCACTACGCGCTCGAGCGACGGTCCGCCGGCAAGCGTGCCGCCGCGTGCCTCGATACGCGGCGCGGCGAGACGCGCGAGGCGCGAGTCGTCGGCCTCCTTCATGTACTCGCCATTCAGCCAAAGCAGCTTGTCGAGGTTGTACTGCGCCGGTGCGCGGTTGACGTGCTCGAGGTCGAACCATTCAACGAGTTCCGCGCGCGAGAACTTCTCGGCATCGCCGTGGCTCCAGCCGAGCCGCGCGAGGTAGTTGAACAGCGCCTCGGGCAGGAAGCCGTCGGCGTCGTACTGCAGCACGCTGACCGCGCCGTGGCGCTTGGACAGCTTCTGGCCGTCCGGGCCGAGGATCATCGGCAGGTGCCCGAACTTCGGCAGCGTTGCGCCGAGTGCTCGGTAGATATTGATCTGCCGCGGCGTGTTGTTGACGTGGTCGTCGCCGCGCAAGACGTGAGAGATCGCCATGTCGATGTCGTCGACGACCACGGCGAAGTTGTAGGTCGGCACGCCGTCGCCGCGCGCGATGACGAGATCGTCGAGCTCGGCGTTGGCGATCGATATCGGGCCCTTGACGAGATCGTTCCAGCCGACGTCGCCCTCGTCCGGATTGCGGAAGCGGATCACCGGCTTCACACCGGCAGGCGGCGTCTTACCGCGCGCGTTTTCCGGGCGCCAGCGGCCGTCGTAGCGCGGTTTTTCGCCGCGCGCCGTCTGCGCTTCGCGCAGCGCATCGAGCTCTTCCTTCGATGCGTAGCAGTGATAGGCCCTGCCCTCCGCCAGCAGGCGGTCGAGCGCGGCGCGGTAGCGCTCGAGCCGCGCGGTCTGCCGGAACGGCCCCTCGTCGTAGTCGAGATCGAGCCACTTCATGCTGTCGAGGATCACCTGCACGGCTTCCTCGGTCGAGCGCTCGAGATCCGTGTCTTCGATGCGCAGGATGAACTGGCCGCCATGATGGCGAGCAAACGCCCAGCTGAAGAGTGCTGTGCGGGCAGTGCCCAGATGGAGCATGCCGGTCGGGCTGGGAGCGATGCGGGTGCGGACGGTCGTCATGAAGGAGACTTTGGGGCCCGGTACGAGGACCGGAACGCGCGGGCGCGCAGTCTAGCCGAAGGGTTGAGGGCCGGCGTCCTTACCAAGATGGAGCGAGGGGGCGACCGTGACTCCGCACCCTGGCTGCCTTACTGTTCGCAGAAGCGGCGCAACTCCTTCCGCTGGCTTCATCTCTCACACCGAACGTGGAGGTCAAAGTGGCCCGATGCCCATTCGCGACATGGCGCCCGATTTCGGGATCCTCTGGCTCGCATGTCGGCGGACCGTTCAAGGTCGTCCATCACACGACCGAAGGCAGCACCGCCGAAGGAGCGATGAACGCGTTCAGGACGAACCGCTCGGACCCGCACTTCACGGTCGACGCGACGCGCATCATTCAGCACATCGACACAGCAGAGGGTGCGCGCGCACTGCGCAACGATGCCGGCGGCGTGCAGACCAACCGGGACTCTGCCGTCCAGATCGAGCTCGTCGGCTTCGCGCATCTTCCGAAAGACCGACGCGCACTGACGAACCTCGCGCGCCTTTGCCGCTGGCTCGAGGAGACACACGGCGTGCCGAAAACATGGCCGGCCGGACTTCCGCGTCCGGCGCGCAACGGCCGCGATCCGGGCGGCCACAACCGGAATCCCCAGATCTGGGACAGCGAAAGCGGGCACTACGGCCACTGCCACGTACCGGAGAACACCCACTGGGACCCCGCCTACACGCAAGCCGAGGCGAATTTCATCCTCGCAGCAACGTTCGACGATGCCGGGCGCCTGATTTCACCCGAGCCGCCGCCACTTCCCGCGCGGATGCGCCGCGGCAAGGGGCGTGCGCGTGCGCCCGAGTCGACGATGCCCGACCACGACGTGGTGCCGCTTGGCGTTGCCGCCTACATCCGCGACCTGTCATTGCCGCCCCCCGTGGAAGGGCTGGCACCCACGCCCACCAGGCGCAAGGCCCGCGCCGGGAAAGCGGCTCCAAAGCGCCGTCGCACTGGCGTACTGGCGACGGCCTACGACGCCAAGGTCAACGTCGGCAGTTTGATGTCGTTCGTCGAAGGCGTCAGCGAACAGGAGAAAAGCGACGTTCTTTACTCGGTGCAACTCGCGCAGCGCGGAGCGAGCGGCTCGTTCGACCGCTTCACGCAGACCCAGTTCTGGTACCAGAAGTACGTCGAGATCCTGGAAAACCTGGGCTGGGCGACCGAGCAGTTCGCTTTCACCCGCTTCGATCAGAGCGAAGGCGAGTTCCGCATGGACCAGGCGGCACTGGCCATCATCACGGCGATCGCCACGCAAAACCAGCTGGCGGTGCTGCAGGAGTCGGTGGCGGCGCTTTCCAAGCTCACGGAGGACGACGGCACCATCCGGCTGTTCGATTTCCACTCCTCGATGGAGGGCAGCGGCAACTTCCAGCTGGGTGCCGTGCAGCGCGCGCCCAACGGCGCGCTCTCGATGGCGGCCGGCGCCTTCTACTTCCGCAGCATCGACGAACGCAAACGTTTTCTGTTCTTCAAGTGGGGCGCGCAGCAAGTCAACTTCTGGACCGCGGCACAGCGCATGACGCTGAACACCGATTTCTACGCGCGCCGTCGCGCCGAGGTCAGCGCCCGGTTGGAGGCCGACGCACCGAAGTTCATCGCCGACCTGAAGCTGGGGTCGAGGTAGGCAGGGCCTCGCCGCGAGGCCCCTTTTCCGAGGGTTACGACACGCGCCCCGGGAAGAGCGCGCGGCAGCTGCACGGTGAAACAGATCCGCGAACTTGTCGAAGCCTTCCCGGTTCGGATGAAGTTCGTTGTGCCACGCACCCGGGTTCGGCGCGAGCGTGCCCTGGCCGTTGATGAACGTGACCTTGGGGTGCGCGGCCAGCGCCGCCAGCATCGCTGCGAACTGCTTCAGCATCGCTTCCACGACGGCAAAGGCGGCGGCACGCGTCGGGAAGCCGCGCAGGTCGAACGTCGGCTTCAGCCAGGGCCCGAGATGGCAGATGCCCCGGCCGTCGGGAATCGCGAAGTCGTAGCCATGGAACACGAGATGGGTGTTGGGGCTCAGCTTGTCCCGCAGGGCGATCAGGTCTTCGTAGCCGGCGCGTACCAGTCCGAGCGCGGTATCGAAACGTGGCTGATTGAGGTGAGCCGCCGGCGGAATCGCAGGATCCCAGTCGCGCACCCAGAGCGCCATCGGATTGTCGACGATGTCGTTGCCGCCGCCCGAGAACAGCAGCACGTCCCACGGCCCTCCGGCCGGGCACCCTTCGGTCAGGCACTCGGCGAGGCGCATGCGCTGCTCTACCCCGAGCATGAAGCGCACTTCGTCGCCGGCCTTGGCCAGGTTCAGTATCGGAACGCCGAGCCGGCTTTCGAGACGCGGGATGACGCCGCCCTTGAACAGAAACGGCGGGTAGTCGAACCACGAGTCGCCTTCGGCGAACATCTGAAGCGGCTGGAACCCGGCGGCCGGGGCGCCGGGCGCGCGTCGCCGCTTAGCCGTGCCCTTCGGTGCGGCTCGCCGCGCGCCGCGCCGCTTCATGACCTCCATCGTCTCCTTGTATTCGCGTTTCCGGCGTTCCCGCTCGGCACGCTGCTGTGCCGCGAGGCGCTCGCGCTCCTCACCGACGGACGCCGGGGTGGCCGGCGGGCCGACCGGCGCGCGCCGCAGTGCACGCTTTGGCTGCGCTGCACGCGCCAGCGCCCGCGCCTCTTCGAGCGTGACGGGGCCGTCAATCGTCGGCGCCTTGCGCGGTCGTGCCGTGGACCGCGCTGCCGACTTGGCCGGCTTCTTGCCCGCGGTTCTCGCCTTGGCGGCCGGCTTCACGCTGGGTTTCACCTTCGATTTCGACTTCGGCTTCGTTGCCATGTTTGTTTCCTCGCTTTCAGCGAAAGAGTTTCAGCAGCGCGTCGAGCGCCGGCAGTTCGGCGGGGATGGCCTTGGATAATTTCGCTCGGCAACTGCGGTCGAAGACCTGCGGGCCCACGATGTGTTTCAGGTCGCGCGCGTCGTTGGCAAACATCGGGCAATCCTTGGCGCCGCGCTCATGCGCGTCGATTCCGGCGAGGTAACCGGTCAGCCCGGATACCAGGACATTCGCAATGGCCCGATCCGTTTCCGCGCCTGCCGGCGGCAGATTGTCGAAGCCCGCCACCGAGAAGATCAGCACCGGCGCGTCGCCCTTCTCCGGCCACCAGCCATAGAGATTGAGCGTGTCGTCATCGCGCAGCCAGTGGCGGGTGACGCAGGCGAGCACGTTCACATGCAGTTCCAGCGGCATGCGGCCCAGGCGTGCCGCGAGCTTCTCGGCCCACAGGTACGGCGTGCCATCGCCGGTCTTGTTCTCGAGGTCCCAGGCGTCTATCGGCGCCGAAAGGTCCACCAGCTCGAAGCCGAATCGCTCCTGCGTACCCGTCATGCGTTCCAGGGTGTCCTTGAGCGCCGGGAAGACGTTGTCGATGTCCCAGACCGCCACCTCGATCGGCCGGGGCGCAATGGCGCGACGGCTCTTCGCGCGCATCTTGGCCGGAGCAAGCTCGGTGAGCCCGCGTGGCCGTACGGACAGCGTCATGTTCGGATCGCGGGCGTAGACCACCGGTACCGCCCAGTCGATCATCTCGCCCTGCAGCGAGTAGTTGACGGCGATGCGTGCCTCGCGCGCGGCCTGCCCGACGGTCATGCCTTGCGCCAGCGCCCAGTAGAAGTGCTGCGCGAAGCTGGTGGCGGAGGAGTCCAGCACGCTGTACTGGTTCGCGACCAGCGCCGGCAGGCCATGCGCCACGAGCGACTGCGCCACGCCCTTGTTGAAGTCGGCGCGGCCTCCGGAGCCCGTCTGGCAGGCGTTCAGGAAGACGAGGGTGACTCCGCGCTGGCAGAAGATCTCGCGCACGGAGCGCTCGCCAAGGAAGTACTCCCCGCCGCGCGCGTCCTCGAACACCAGCGAGCCTTCCTGCGTCTTCTCATTGAAGACGCCATGGCCGATGAAGTGCACGATCGTGAAGCTTCCCGTCGACAGACGCGCGTGGATGCTGCTCGGCGTGGCGCGCGGCAGCACCTCGACCTCCGCCAGGCCTGCATCGATCAGCGGATCGAAGCCCCGCCGGATCACTTCCAGTTCCTGCTCCACCGATAAACGGCCAAAGCCCGCCGGCTGAGCCGACGCGACCAGAATGCGCAATGGACCGGCACGCGGCGGTATCACGTCGGCGGGAATCGCCGTCAGCACATTGCGGACGAAGTGGATGTCCTCGGTGGCGAGGAAACTGCGGCGCGAGGCGTCGTAGGCGAACTCCCACGGCTTCTCGGCGATCCACGACACCATCGACGTGAAGACGAAGTCGAGCTTGCGGCCGTGCTGGCGCGAACGCGCCTCGTCGTACAACCGCCGCACGTCGCCCTGGAACAGCGTCTCGAAGAGATCGGTGCCGAATGAGATCAGTTCCTTGTCCTTCGGAAGGGTGCCCTTGTCCCGGTTGGTGTAGGCCTTGATTCGCTCGTGCATGTCGATGATGGCGCGGAAGCGCGTGTGCTCCTCGCCCTCGTCGGTATTGAGCCTCATCGGGATCGTGACTCGTGCGCCACCGTAGGTCGCAAAGACGCGGGCGAACTTCTGTCGCCGCGCCGCGGCCGCCGACCCCGCCACGTCGGGTTCAAACCGGTCCATGACGACGATATGAAAGGTGTCGCTGTCCACTGCCGGCGCCGCGACGCTGAGCGGCGCAACGATCGTCGGCGGCGTAAAGGCGAGAGGCGCCTGCGCTGCAGTGCCCGGCACCAGGGGTGAGTCGGCGGCGCCCGTGTCGCGGGCAGGCTTGGGGATCGGGTAGATCTTCGCGGCGAACTCATAGTCCTTGGGCGTGATGTCCTTGCCGCCCGGAATCGCCTTGCCGTCCTTCGTGATTTCCGCAGGGATCTGGTAGCACATGACCGAGTGCGGATCGCTCTCCGTCGTGCCCATGATGGATTTCTTTGCAAGCGGGCTCAGCACCTGCTCGATCGTTTCCTGCGCGGTCCAGCCCTCGGTGCGGTCGAAATAGGCGATGGCCTTGCGCCGGTCGATCTTCCTGATCAGATCCGCGCGCATGTGTTCGTGCTCGAAGCCCAGCGTGTGGCCGGCTTCATGCCGGACGACGCGCCGGAACTCTGCCTCGGGCGTGCGCATCGTGAAGCCCTCGAGATTGAAGGTCGGCTGGTCCTCGTCGATGCCGAGGATCTCCGTGCCGACATACGACCAGTACCCCGACAGATCCTCGGGCGCGTCGAGCCGGGCGATGCGAACCTGGCCCACGCTCGCGGTCTCCACGAACTGCACGTTCGTGGTCTTCGACCACGCATTCATGTGCAGCAGGATGCGGGCGCGCAGGTCGCGCGTCGGATTGTCGAGGAACTGCACGGTGAGGCGGACGCCCGCCTCGGGCCACTTGTGCCCGATCAGTACGGCGAGCCGCCGCGGCCCGCCGCGTCGGCCGACCGGTGTTCGGGCCAGTACACGCTGTTCATCCGCATTCGCCGGATTGATCTCGATGCTGCGACGGAGCACCTTCGCTGATTGATCGGGCGTCAGCACCCTCGGCCTGCATACGATCTTGGACATGGGCGAACTCTGGCATCGTCGTGGGCGACATCGGATCATGGTCCCATTTCGACTCGGCTGCCAAGACTTCGCAGCCTGGCACATCGCAGACAGCGGGCATGGACAACGCCCGCCTCCTGCGCATCAAATACGCGGTTCTGTCGGCGATGACACGCCTGGACACCACAGACATGAAGCCGCGAGCGCGATGCCAGAGTGGCTCGGCAACGGCGAGCGGGCATCAATTCCGGCGACACCGATCCATCGACCGCGACTATCGTCACAGGCCAACGGGAGAGCGACATGCCGGACCTTGAGGAACCGATTTTCAGCGGCGTGCCGACCAGTCCGGCGTCCGAGGCACTCGAACGCGCCCGGAGCAGAAATCCGGCCTGGTTCCGGATCATGGAACAAGCGTACGCACAGTTCGCGGCCCGACCCGAGAACGCGGGCATCTATGCGGACCCCAAGGCGCGGGGTGCGACGATCGAGCAGATCTGGCTCGTCTACACGCTGTTCGGCATAGAGCCTTACTGCCTGCTCACCCGGCCGCTGCCGGCGGCCTCGACGCAGCGCATCTCGCGGCTCGTGAACTGCAAGCCATCGCAGATCATTGATGCACTCAAGGCCATCCAGGCGGCCAACGGAGAGGTCAACGTGACACTGGCCTATCACGATGGCAGGAATGGCCACTGCATCCGCATCACCGCCTACGACGGCGAGCGGGATCGCTTTGTCTATCACGATCCATGGCCCGAGCGCTCACTGCTCGCGAAGGAAAACAACCCTGCGGGCGTCGACGCCCAGCCCGAAGGATCGCGCTGGAGCGTCACGGCGCAGGAACTCGAGCGCGTCGCCTTCGCCTCCTTCATCTTCCCGAGCCAGTGGGCGCGCGTGCGGGGCCAGGAATTCGACATCCCTTACGCGCAATGGAAGGACAGCGACTTCTTCAAGTTCTTTCGCCTGAAGCAACTGGACGAACAGGTTGCCGGCGACCGGCTGCTGCGTACCTTCGCGCCGGGAGCGTTCCAGCGGGACATCGCCCTGGAGGTCGAGTGCGACCAGGCGGGCCGGATCAGGCGCGGCACGCTGCGCCTGACTCACACCTGGACGATTGGCAACTTCATGCTGGCGCTCGACCTGGCCAAGAGCGTCGTCACCTGTTTCGCGCCATCGCCCGACCGTGCGAAGTACGACGAGATCGCGACCGCACTGTGGAGCCTGCGCGATCCACGCGCCCTGACCCGGGCAAGGGAGACGGACCCGAGCGAGTCGGACGGCATGCGCTGCGTGCATGCGTTCGTGGGCTTGCTGGAACGCGCCGATGTCACAACGGACTTCGCTCAACTTGCGATCGAGGGCGCAACGCTGGGCGGACGCCCAGCACGTTCCATCAGCATCGACCTGGCGTGAGCGATCCTTGACGTCGCCGCCCTTGCGCTGCGGGCGGCTTTTTCACCCCGCCAACTCAGTCGACGCTGAGGATCATGCCGTCAGCGGCGTCGGACGGGTACCGCGTGTCATAGTCCTGGAACTTTCGCGCCACCGCGGACTTCGACTCGTCCCACGGTCGAGTCGTATCGACGCGATAGTTGAACAGGATCTCCGGCCGCTTCGTGACGTAGCGCAGGATCCGCAGCAGCGCCTGGTGATCCGGATGACGATGAACCGAGCCGTCGGTTGAAACGAGAAACCGGCGGCAGTCGATCTTCCCGAGTACCTCCCGCGTGAGATTGTTCTCGCTGGCGTGATGCGACAACTTGAAGGCCGACAGCGGAAACGGGGTCGTCAACCGGCGCTCGGCACGGAGCCGGTCGAGGGCCGCAGCCAGGTCGGGCGCATGGCCATCGCCCACGAGCAGAAGCTTCTTGTCGCCATACTCGGCGAGCAGCATGATGCTCGAGCCATTGGCCGCGGACGGATCGCTGCCTTCCCCTTCTTTCCATACGGGCGGCCAGGTGTCCTTGCGCCCCAGCATGTCGCCCGGAACCGGTTTGGCCGCGGTGGGTTCGTCTGTCCCGCCCAGCACGTCAGACCAGACGGTGCAAAGCTTGTACAACCGCTCGATGTTCGGACCGAGCACCGTGAGCTTGAGATCGCCCTCGAGCGTCACGCTGGGAAGCTCCCCGGTGCCCGGAATCACGACTGCCTTGCCCTTCCACAGAGGGTGCCTGTTCCAGGGCAGGTTGCGCGCGGCTAACAGTTTTGAAAGCTGATCGCCCTGCTGCGGTCCGAGTAGATCTGCAGCGGACGGCAACGCGACTGCATCGGGCACGGCCTCGTCTTCCTGATTGCCCTGGTCCGCTCCACCCGTGCCGCCCATCATGTCTGCCACGCCGGTCGATGTGGTCTTGCGCGGCCTGCGACCGCTGCGGCCGCTCGGCGGCGGTGTGGGCAGCGCCATGAGTTGCGGCCGCCCGTTGAACCAGATGTCCTTGACGTGCAGGCCGGGGGTTTCCGCCTTCAGCAGTTCGATGATGCCGAGGATGTGGTCGTTGTCGATGTGCGTGACGACCAGCAGCTCCACTTCAAGCTTTTCGATGCCGCGTTCCCGTCGCGCCCTCTCGATGCGCCGACGCAGCGCGGTGGCGGTTTCGGTGAGTCCGCCATCGATGATGACGACGCGCTTCGCCGCGCCAGTGCCGTATTCCAGCCAGAGGCAGTCGCCACAGCCGGCGGGAAGCATTTGCAGTGTCAGCATCACGAACCCCCAAGTAGCCAGTCGCCATCGCCGAAGCCGACGACTCCCATCACCCCTGGGTGCCCCGCCAGCAGCAACTCACGACGCAGCAGCGGCATCAGTTCGCCGAATGTCGTGGCCTCGGACTTCGCCAGGCAATCGGCGAGGCGCTTCGCCATCTGCTTGGCAATCGGAACCGCATCTTTGCCGCGGATCGGTGCGACCGGTGCCACCACAATGCTCACGCCGGCGTCGCGGAAACGCTCGGGATACGGTTGAAAGTTCTCGGTGACGTCCGCCGTCGAGCAGCCAATCAGCAGCAGAAGCTGTGGCGCGCCCGCGGCACCGCTCAGCCTGGAGTTGATCTCCTGCCGCCCGAGAAACTTGCCGTCCCCGATCTCCAGGACCGGCGTCTCGTCTACGAGATCGGTATGTGTCACCAGTACCAGCAGATCCGGCCGGGATTTCACCGCGTCGCGCCACTCGTCCCAGTCGGCAACATCGGTCACCGCCACACCGAGCACGCCGAGTGCCTGCACGAGAGCAGCGCGCTCGGCGGCCTGGGCCTCGGGCTCCGTTTCGTAGCGGAAGGCGCGCTGGCTCGCAGCGAACAGCAGGGAACTGACCTTGCGGTAGGGGCGCCTGCTCGGCGTGCTGGCTGGAGTCACGGGCGCGGCCGCCGCGTCGCTGCCGGCGGGGCGCAACGCGCCGTTGCGCTCGATGAGCCTGCGGAAGCCCCAGAAATGCATGGGGCACGTGAAGTGCTCGTCCTTCGCGTTAGGGCAGGCAGCGGGCGTGTCGCTTCCCACTGCGCGTTCGCAGGCGCCACGCTCCAGCGCGCCCAGCATGTTCGGGCACGGCGTTGCATCCATTCGCGGCGGTGGCCCGTCGTAGACATACTCCAGCGGAAGGAATTCGTTCGTGTACGGGACGAGATGAATTCGCTCCCAGTGGTCGATCTCCTCGCCGCAGGTCTTGCGCAGATGCTGCTCGAGCTCGCTGCCAGCCGCTGCGAGCGTCCGCAGGCTGGAGGCAAGGATCGGCTGCTGCAGGACGGGCAACGAGTAATCCCACGATGCCGCGGCGTTTTCCAGTCCCCGCTGAATCCTCCCGATCGGTCCGTGCATCGCATCGAGCTGCACGGCGGTGTCGCGGCCGTCGCGATGCACCTTCAGATGCAGCTTGCCGCCGACGTCGCTCAACTGGATTGCGACGTCGTAGTCGCGGCGCTCGTCGAGGTCGTCGTCGCGCGGGTGGATGGCGGTCTCCGCGATGACCTCGAGCCCCGCGGCGCCGGCAGCCGCCCCAACGCCGACCTTTAGCCGTGCCGTCTGCAGAACGCGGTTGCCGTGAATGATCGCGATGCGACCCGAGATTTCCTGATCGTCCTCCGGAGACACGGCGAAGAGCGCCAGCGTGCTGTCGCCTGCCGGAGGCAGGACCATCGTCGTTGCGGCGAGGTCGACGATGGAGTCTTTCTTTCTTTCGGACGCGAGCGGCAGTTTCGCCAGCGGTCCACGCAGAAGTTTTCCGGCCCGTTCGCCGCCGTCGCGCATATCGCCGGGGCGAAGTTCTCCATTGAATGCCCACTTGAGATCGGTGGCATCCAGCGCTGAGACATTCGCACCCGAAAGTTCCAACTGCACGGTCACCACGACATCTCCGCGGGAGAAGTCGACCTGTTCATCCGGGAACGGCACGTCGACCCGTTGCACGTCGGTCGGACCGATATGCACGCCGAGCAGATTCCATTGCCGGGGCGCCAGCGAGCGAGCCGTGATCTCCGGCGCGTCGGGTCGCCACGCGCTGGCCTGGACCCAGCGCGGCACACGTGCCTGCTCGATTTCGCCTTCCTGCATGGCGAGCTCGCGCACGGTGTCCACACCGTCCACCGTCTCGGCAACAAACTCCCGGCTGCGCAGGGTGTCGGCCAGGTTGCGCTGGGTGATGGGCGTCACCGCCGGCGCCGGCGCCGGCGCCGGCACGGGAACCGGGGCCGCGGAGGCGGGCAAGTTGTCGCCGCCTGCCGGTCCGCCGAACGTCGGCATGGCATCGACGTCGATGCCCAGCGTGGCGTCCGGTTGCGCAAGCAGGTCACCACGCGTCGTCGCAGGCGAAAGCGCCTCGGCGACGCGGTCCTGTCGTTCGGCGATGGACAGGATGCGGCATTTGTCGAGGGCGGCAGGGTCGCCAAGCAGCAGTTGTTCAAGACCGAAACGCCACTGTCCGGTGCCCCAGACCGCGGCGTGGATCGGCAGGTCATGCGACACCTCTCGCAAGACCGCGACAAACCATTTGGCCAGCGGAATAGGTTTGTCGGACAGGCGCACTGCAGCCACGCCAGCGGCGTGGAGGCGCTCGCGCAGTGCGGAGTACCGGCCGCTGAGCGACGCAAGGTCGAGGGGCTGGTCTTCGAGGCAGACAACGAAACTCGCGCGCAGGCGAGTCCGGGGCTGAGAGAGGATGTCTTCCGCTGCGGCGGGCGTCAGGAGCAGCAGATCGCAGGCGTCGCGCGCTGCGCCGACCGCGTAGCACTGCGAAAGCTGCGCGACCCACGATTTATCGCTGCGCGCTTGTCGCAACGTGGCGATGATCCCGTCGCCCTCGGCCCCGGCCACGGCACCGACCTGCAGCGGCCAGTGCCAGCGTGCGCGCGAGAGGCTCGCACGCCCGTCTGCAATGAGCAGCGCCTGCAGACCATTCTCCCGATGGTTGAGCCACGCCCACAGCGCGTCGAAGTCGAACAGGTCGCCACGAGCACGCCAGTCGGCCAGCAACGCGAGGCGCGGCCTCTGCCTCGGATGTCGACACTCGCCAACGTACCGCTGCCAGGCGGCAGCGAGCGCCGCTGCATCGTTGTGCACCGTTTCGCGCCACGAGGTGATCGTCGTTGCCCGACCGACGTTCTGCGCCTTGCGCCAGACCGGAGTGCGCTCGCCGTTGCGAAACTCCTGCCTGAGCGCGGCCAGCAGTTCGACAGGCTCGTAACTGGCGCGATGCTGCTCGGTACCGGTCGATTCCAGTACGCCGAGTGCGGCGAGCGCACAGGCATAGTCGCCGTCGCCCAGTCCCGCACCCCAGTCACCGATGATGTTCTTGAGCACTTGGTGCCTCCCGCCACGCTGCTGCAACCCTAAACGCGAGGCAGCAATCGCTGCCGCTCGAGTTCCCTCTGTTTTTCAGACACCTCGCGGGTACGGGAACCGGGACGCTGCAGGCAGGCCCGGGTCCACCCAGCGGCGCATCGCGATGTCGCACATCGCATAGCCCCAGTTGATCAGTCGCTCCTGCGTCTCGTCCGGCATGTCGGCCAGGCGGGTCGGAACCCGCGCCAGCTCAGCGGTGCGCTCGGGAGGGCAAGGCAGTCCCGTGGTGGGGCCGTAGTCGCCGGTGTCGGACCGGATGCTCCAGTACGTGCCCTTGCGTATGCCCGCACGGTAGCTCGCGACGAGCTGGCGCTTGCGCAGTGCCCGGACCTGGTTGTCGATCATGTCAAGGACGCGCTTCGCATGCGACACCCAGTCACTGCACGGATCCGGATCGCCTGACATCGCGAGCCCGGCATCGCTGACGAGGATGGTTTCGTAGCGCTTCCAGGCGGTTTCCAGGCCCAGGTTGTCATACACCCCGCCGTCCGACAGATAAACCTCGGAGGTGTAGGGCGGCGCGTGATACGGCTCGCCGCTGGGCGGGCTGAACTGCGCCGGATCCAGTTCCAGCTTGGCCGGGGACAGCACGGGCGGAAAGGCCGACGAGGCGGCGACGGCTGTGGCCAGTGAGACCGTGGGCGATTTGACCTCACCGACCTGGTAGTCACGCATATAGGGCTTCGAAAAGCGCCACAGCGATCCGGTCTGCACGTTGGTCGCATTGATCACGAAGCGCGGCGGATCGTCGGGCAGATCCTGCAGCGTCGCGTCGCCGAACAGGTGCCTCCGATACGCCCCTGCCACCTTCTCGCTGATCGATCCCGGCAGGAAGATTCCCTTGAACACCGAGCTGACGTCGATCGTCTCGTGCGCAAGGGCGCGGATCGGGTCGACCACTTCGGCCCCGAGCCGCTGCGCGATGCCATCGACGAACTGCAGTCGCTTCCACTTCAGTCCCAGTAATCCGGCGGTGACCGACCCGCCGGATACGCTCGAGACACGGCGCAGCTGCGATAGAAGACCGAGTTCGTTCAGTCGCAGCAGGGAACCGAGATGGAACACCATCGCGCGGTATCCACCGCCCGAAAGGCAGAGTGCCATTCCAGGTTCAGGCGGCTGGCCCGATGTCTCGCTGACGGGCGACAGGGCTTCGTGCACCAGTGCATCATTTACGGGCATCGCGAGTCTCCATCCTGAGTTGCATCGATGCTCCCGGCCGGAACATCCGGGGGCGGATGCTCCAGCACGTACCGAGAGCCTGCTCCAGCAGCACCGTTGAGCGTCGGGCTTGGCAATGCACCTTATCCCACGTGCCAGCCCGGCCGCGCAATGCTCAATACGGGATCACCCTGCTCTTCCGGTCCCGACATTGACAACATGGAGCGTAAGTGGACCGGAGAGCGAACACACTTGGGGTCGGTCAAGGACCGATGAGGCGAATCGCTCGCCAGAGCCCGGGACGCGTCCCACGTTTGCGTGACCGAACATGTCCGCGGCCGAGGGCACTCTAAGCTTGTACCCACAAGCGCCCGCCGGGCTCATAAGAACCATCCAATGCCAGCCAACAACTGTTGCGAACTCGATCTGAGCATTCTGTGGTGGCAGAAGCCATGCGAATACCGCGTCGTCGGCAAGTTCAGCGACCCGAACAGCGACCGCGAGAACTACATCCTCGAGCCGATCCACATCAACATCGATGTCGCCCAGCTCCAGCCGCTGGCGCTCGACCCGGATGCCTACGGCAGAGCACTGACCGAGATGTTCTTCAATCAGTGCGAGGGGGCGATCCGCGAGGTCTACGCCAAAGCGCGAGCGGCGGCCGGGGCCCGCGATGGCCTCCGCATGCGACTCAGCATCGAGAAAAATGCGCGGGAACTCCACGCGGTTCGCTGGGAGACCTTGCGTGACCCGACGCAGGACATCCCGCTCCTTACCCAGTCGAATGTGTGGTTCTCCCGGTTCGTCAGCGGCGAGACTTTTTCCACGCGTACCTCAAGTGGTTCTGGCAAGGTCGGAGCATTGGTAGTCATCGCGAATCCGAGCGACATCCACACCAAGTGGGGCCAGGCGCAACTCGACTCCAATGCGGTCTACGAGGACACGAAGCGGGCGCTCTCTGCGGAACCGGGCGCGCGGGAGTTCGCGGTCTCGCGGCTCGACACGAAGGCGACGATCTTCAACATCGTTTCGAACCTGCGGGAGAACTACTCGCACGTCTTGTATCTCGTCTGTCACGGGCGATTGATCGACAACGACGAACCGCGGCTCCTGCTGGAGAACGACGAGGGTGCCGGCGAGATCGTCAAGGGCGAGCTGCTGGTCGAAAAGCTCGCCGGCCTGAGTGCGCTGCCGCGACTGATCGTGCTGGCCTCTTGCCAGAGCGCGGGCGGTCAGGACGGCGTTGCGTTTGGCGCGCTGGGGCCGCGCCTGGTGCAGAACGGCGTTGCGAGCGTCATCGCGATGCAGGGCGACATCACTGTCGAGTCTGTCGACAAATTCACGAGCCGGCTGTTCAAGGAACTGTCGAAGGACGGCCAGATCGACCGCGCCACGGCGGCCGCGCGCAACGACATACGTGAAGAGAAGGACTGGTGGATGCCGGCGCTCTTCACCTGCTCCCGGACCGGCTGCCTGTGGCAGGGCCGGCCCCCGGAAGTCGACACCTTCGACAAGTGGGAAGCCGTTGTTTCGGACGTGCGGGAGGGCGACTTCGTTCCGGTACTCGGGCCGAGCCTTGTGGAGCCGATCTTCGGCTCGACCCGCGAAATCGCACAGCAGTGGGCGGAAACCTATGAATTTCCGCTCGCCCCTCGCAATCGGGACGACCTGGCGCAGGTTGCGCAGTACCTCAGGTACCGGCAGACGCCGATGTACACGCTGGAACAGCTGCGCGGCTACCTCACCCGCTTCATGCGGAAGAAATTCGGCGAGCAACTCCCCCCTGAACTGCGGGACAAGCCGCTAAAGCCCGGGGTGATCGACGAGCTAGTGTCGCACGTCGGGGCGCTGCAGCGGGCCAACAACCCGAATGACATCCATCGACTGCTGGCGCGGCTGCCCGCGAAGATCTACGTCAACGCCAACCGCGACAACCTGCTGCGCGACGCACTCCGTGAACAGAAACGTCCGCCCCAGGTGCAGCTCTGCACCTGGCGCACCAGCAACAACAAGCCGCTCCCTTTTGGTCCGGCGCTCCCTCCCGGGTATGAACCGAGCATCGAGCAACCCCTGATCTTTCACGTCTTCGGCAACTTCGAGTTTCCTGCAAGCCTCGTGCTTACTGAAGACGACTACTTCGACTTCCTCGTCGCGGTCACCCGCAACGAGGCACTGGCTACCATGAGCGTCACGTCCAAGGTGAGTTCGGCGCTCGCCACTTCGGGCCTGCTGCTGCTGGGCTTCCATGTCGACGACTGGGATTTCCGGGTTCTCTTCAGCAGCCTGCTGAAGCAGCCGGGCGCCGCGCTCTCGT
The DNA here is from genome assembly GCA_963702595.1 of uncultured beta proteobacterium. Taxonomy (GTDB): domain Bacteria; phylum Pseudomonadota; class Gammaproteobacteria; order Burkholderiales; family Burkholderiaceae_F; genus JALORV01. Next base: position 378,001 of record CAVPDC010000013.1, read on the forward strand.
ACCTGCGCGCCCGAGTCGCTATCCAGATGGACCCCAGCGATGCCGGGATCATCGATCCCAATCGGGCGGTCCAGTACCTCAGCAGTTTCTTTACTCAGCAGGCACAGATAGGGCTCTACCTGGGCTCGGCAGAACAGTTTCTCGCGCGCCTGATCGAGCTGTGCGAAAAAGAAGAGATCATTGCCAAATGATTCGCCTGCATCCGGGAACGATCTGCGTGGCAACGTTGGAGCAGGCATGACAACCCTTGAGACAAGCGGCGCACCGACCAATCCGTATGTCGGCCCAGTGCCCTTTCGCGAGGGCCAGAAGCTCTATGGCCGGGAGAAGGAAACCGACGAGCTGCTCGACCTGCTGGTCAGCAAGCGCATCGTCCTGCTGATCGCGCCTTCCGGCGCCGGCAAGACGTCGCTGATTCAGGCGGCGTTAATTCCCAGGCTGCGCGACCGCTACAAGTTGCAGGCCCTGCCGACGATCCGCCTGACCTATCGCAGCGAGGAAGTCGGCCAACGCAGTGATGTCAACCGCTATGCACTGTCGACAATGCGGTCGCTCGAGGGACATTTTTCCCCGGAGCAACGGTATACGGACGAGCAACTCGCCGAACTGTCGCTCGGCCGCTACTTCGAGCAGCGCTTTCCCATCAGCCGCGACGGGCCCAGCCGCCAGCATTGGGTGCTCGTTCTCGACCAGTTCGAGGAGCTCTTCACGCTCGACCCGCTGGATGTTGCCAAGAAGCGTGCGTTCCTCGAGGACCTGGGCAACGTCCTGGCCGGAGTCAGGGGTAGCGCCGAGGAGCCCGAGGATGCAGGGCCGCCCACGCTCTGGGCGCTGTTTTCGATGCGTGAGGATTATGTCGCCGAGCTGCAGCCATTCCTGGACCTGATTCCGACTGGGCTGGCGTTTCGCTACCGGCTCGATCTTCTCGAACGCGACCGGGCGCTCGAACCCGTCGCGAAGCCCGCCGGGTCAGCGATGGATCCTGCGACAGCGCCTCGGCTGGTCGAAGGCCTTCTTACGATTCAGCTGCGTACCCCGGAGGGCAAGGAGGTCACACGCGAGGGGCGCTTTGTCGAGCCCGTGCAGCTGCAGGTCGTCTGCCTGCGCCTGTGGGACAAGATCGTCGGCGGAGAAAAGCGAACGATCAGTCCGGACGACGTCGATCAGGCGGAGATCGAGCAGGCGCTTAGCGACTATGTCGATGCTGCCCTGAAGAAGGCTGCGCAAGCCGCCCCGATGTCGGAAAAGGTGCTGCGTGACTGGATCGAGGACAACCTCATCACTTCGACCGGCATCCGGGCCCAGGCGCTGCGTGAACCGCTGGTTCTCGGAAAGGTGGACGGCGCCATCGCCGCACTCATCGACACACGCCTGATCCGTTCGGACAAGCGCAACGACCGCGAATGGATCGAGCTTGCCCACGACCGTCTGGTCGGGCCGTTGCGCGCGGCAAACAAGACGTGGCGCAGCCGCAATCTCAAGCCGTTCCAGCGGCAGGCGGAGCTTTACGCAAAGACCGGACAGACGCACAAGGAGATGCTGTTCTGGGGCGAGGAATTGATCGAAGCCGAGCGCTTTGCCGCCGAGCACCCCGACGAACTCAATGACGAAGAACGCAAGTTCCTGAAAGACTCCCGCGAAGAGCGCGACCGCCTGGTGAAAGAGCGGAAGCGCAAGCAGTACCTGCTGGTCGCTGGCGCGGCGGTCTTCGTCCTCATCGGCGGACTTATTCTCCTCAATTCATCGATCACGGCAGAAAACGCGGCCGTCACGAAGAAGAATGCGGAGCTGATCAGTGCCACGAACAAGAAGCTCGAGGAAGATGTCAGGCGATCGAAGCTCCGCCGCGAGATCTCGAGCGCGCGCGAAGTCGGAAAGCCGCCTGCCGAGTCCATTGGGGAGCTGATTCTCGTTCACGACGAGATCGCCGCGACCCAGACAATCAGCCTCTGGCGTTTCTTCGACAACACGCTGCGCGAGACCCTGCAGAAGCTTCCGCGTTCGCTGGAACGCAAGATTGGCAGCCGGGATGACCTCGTCAGATCGCTCGTTTTCACGACCGATGGCAATCGCCTGGTAGCCGGGTCGTGGGACGGGACTACCTCGGTGTGGCGGCTCGATCAGCCCGGCTCTGCGCCGTTAGCCAGCGAGGATCAGGGTGCCGAGACATACGCCATCGCACTGCATGAGGCAACCAAGGTGCTGGCCTCAACCTACCTGGATGGAAGGATCATCCTGTGGCGGGTAACGGATGCCGGACTGGAAAGGCTCAAGGTCCTCAACGCGGAACACTCCGGTTACCGAAAGCAGGTCACGACCGCCGGATTCAACCGCGCAGGGACGCTGCTGGCTACGGCGGGTTGGGACAAGCAGATCATTCTGTGGGACGTCACGAACCCGGCCGAACCGACGCCCGTGGCTGCGTTCGGGTCCAAGTATCACTTTGCTCCGATCCAGCGGATCGTGTTCCTGCCCGACGACGCGCAGGGGCAACAGCTGGCATCGACCGATCTCGAAGGAAAGGTCGCCATCTGGAGAATCTCCGCGAATTCTCCTTCAGCGCCGGCTGGAGTCAGACAGGAGCGATCGTTCGCTGTGAGCGACATCCAGCAAAGGAGAGTCGGTCTTTATAGCGTGGCAGCGAGTCCGGACGGGCGCTACCTGGTTGCGGGCGATTCGGAAGGCAACGTCTACTTCTGGGACGTGACGAACGGCCCACAGGCAGGACGCGGCGTACGACTGACGAGAGGTCGCCACGGGAATGACAGCACGCTGACTCACATCTACGACATCGCGTTTTCGCCCGACGGACGCGAGTTCGCCAGCGTCGGTGTCGACGGACTGCTGCTGCGGTGGATCCTGCCTGGCACTACCTCGGACCTGACCGACCTGGCGGACCGAATTGTTGTCGAGCGCGTTCCGGGACTGGGCGAACGACTCTATAGCGTTGCCTATCATCCCTCGCGCAAAGGCGTCGTGGTCACAGGCGGAAAGCGCAACATCGAAATGGTGAACATGGAGCAGCGCGGCACGTTGCTTGCGAGTCCGCTCGCGTCCAGCGATGGAGCGACGGGTCGATGGCATGCCGTCGCGATGGATCCGCAGGGGTCCACGATCGCCGCCGCGCGGGGCGACAGCTTCATCGAGTTCTGGCGCCGCAAGCCCGCAGGCGTCGAGTCGGTACCTGAGTGGAAGATAGATGCCGGCAAGGGCACGAGATTCGCGTTCCACCCCAGTGGGCTGATCCTCGTGACAGCCTCCTGCAGCGGCGAAGTCAGGAGTTGGCAACTCGAAGAAGGCAAGCCGCCGTTGCCGACGCTCATCACCAAGGGAGAGGGCCAGGCGCTTCCCTGCCGCGCGACGACTCCGGTGTTCAGCCGCGATGGCGTGTTCGTCGCGGCAGCCAAGGGTCCCCGTCTGAGGCTCTGGTCGCGGACGAACGGGAGTGCGTGGGATCAGCGCTTCGATGGCGCCTTCGATGACGACATCGGCGACGAGCCCGGCGCCCCGTCGACCCGGCGCGACAAGATCACGAGCCTGGCTATCAGTTCGGGGTCTGACCTCCTGGCCGCCGGCGGGGAATCCGGCCGCGTCCGGTTGCTGGACATCAAGGACGGCAGGCCCACGACAGGCTTCCGCACAGCGTCGGTCGATGGCGGCAGTGCCGTCATCTCGCTGGCCTTCATGCCGGACGGATCCGCGCTCCTCTCAGGTGGCAGGGACGGTGTCATTTCCGAATGGTCGCTGCCTACGCTAAAGAAGGGGGCATCGAGTGAGCGCCACCAGCGCGGCGTGTCCGGCCTCGCGCTGGCGGACCGCGCCAAGGGCGCATCCGATGGCCGCACGATCCTCGTGTCAGCGGACTGGGGCGGCGCGATTTTCGAATGGAGCCAGGGCACCCTCGAGGGCGCGGCCACGCCGATTGCATTCGCCGATGATCGTCCGCTCGAAGCGATGGCGTTGCGCGCGGACGGGCAGTTCCTGATCACGGCCGGCGACCAGCTCCTTGTTTGGGATTTCAATCGTGCGGTGATGAAAGAGAGCGCGCAACGCTTTCGGAGCACGCATTGATCGTGCACAGTGGCCAGGCTGATGGCACGCGTCATGCAATGACAACCTGACGCATCGATGGCCACGGACGATTTCGTCTTCAACGGCGTCGACGCCGCGACCGGGTCGTATCTGACGCCGGCGCTGTCCTCGGAGCAGGTCGCCAAGCTCGCACAGGGCGAAGCGCTCGATGCGCGGCGCTTGGACGAACTCCGGGCGCGGCACGATGCCCAGACGGCGCAGACAATGGGTGTGCCCTGGGGCGTGGACGCGCAGGATCTCGCCCAGGCAGGCTGGGGCGTGGTGTTTGCGCAGGATGCGGACCCGCAAATCCGTAGCGCGCTCGCCGCGTTACTGCAATTGCGCGCCGAGCAGGCTGGCGCGCGCTTCAAGGAGTTCAGCGGTACCGCCGGGGTTCGAACCGACGATACGGCGCGGACCTGGCTGACCCGCCAGGGGGTCGGACCCGGTCAGCCCCAGGTGAACAAGGTGCCCTATTACCTGCTCGTCGTCGGCGATCCCGAGTCCATTTCCTTCCGCTTCCAGTACGAGCTCGGCCTGAACTACGCGGTCGGACGCATTGTCTTCGACGCCGTCGACGAATACCTCCGCTACGCGTCGACGGTCGTCACGCACGACGCCTCTGCCGCGCACGCCGCCGGCAGGAATGCGTGCTTCTTCGGCGTTCGCAATGCGGACGACCAGGCGACGACGATGAGTGCCGAACGACTGGTGGAACCGCTGGCTGCCGCACTCGAGACGACCCGCGCTGCGGCAGGCTGGAAAGTGAATCGCATGCTCGCCGCCGATGCGACCCGGACGAATCTTCGGACGCTGTTGAACGGCAACGAACCACCGGCGCTGCTGTTCACGGCGAGCCACGGCATGGGCTTTCCCAAGGGCCATGCACTCCAGGACCGTCACCAGGGCGCGCTGCTCTGCCAGGAGTGGCCAGGGCCGCGCGCGTACCACGGTGCCGTGCCGCCCGAGTTCTACTTCTCCGCCGACGATCTGTCCGATACCGCTCAGCTCGGAGGAATGGTCGCGTTCCACTTCGCCTGCTACAGCGCGGGCACACCAAAGCTGGACGACTACGCACATCGGAACAACGTGCGTGAGCAGATTGCGCCGCATGCGTTCGTCGCCGATCTGCCTCGGCGCATGCTGAGCCTGCCGGGCGGTGGGGCCCTGGCAGCGGTGGGACACGTGGAACGCGCCTGGGGCTATTCGTTCATGTGGCCCGGGGCGGGCAACCAGACCGACACGTTCGAGAATTGCCTGGGCGCACTGATGGACGGTTCACGACTCGGCCCGGCGTTGGAGGCGTTCGCTGCCAAGCACGCCGACCTGGCGGTCAACCTCAACGGCGAACTGGAGAACATCAAGTTCGGGGCGAAGCCGGATCCGATCACACTCGCGAATCTCTGGACTGCCAACAACGACGCCCGTGGCTACGTCATCATCGGCGATCCGGCGGTCCGGTTGCCGCACTGACCGGCGCGCGGGATCGCGGCGTGATCTGGTGGGTGGTACAGGGTTCGAACCTGTGACCCCTGCCGTGTGAAGGCAGTGCTCTACCGCTGAGCTAACCACCCCGCTTGTTCGGGAAGCGCTCGGCGAGAATCGCCGAGGGCGCGGATTATTGCATAACAATACTCGTCGCCCGCCGCCCTACTAGCATATGCGAAGGCCCCGGAGATTCCCTTGAACCTCGCCTACACCCTGTTCCGCACGGCGCGCCGACTGCCGCGTGCGATTGCAGTCATCGAGCGTGATCGCACGGAGCTGTCCTACGAGCAACTCGCCACCCGGGTGCTCGATCTGGCCGGCGGGCTGCAGGCGATGGGCGTTCGCTCGGGTGACCACGTCGGCATGCTGATGAAGAACTGCGCTCAGTATGTCGAGCTGTTGTACGCGTGCTGGGCGATCGGTGCCTGCGCGATTCCGATCAATGCCCGGCTGCACGCACGCGAGGTCGCCTACATCCTCGACGATGCGCGTGCGCGCTTGTGCTTCATCACGGCGGAGGCCGAGACGGCAGGCGTCGATGCCGCGCGCACGGGCGGCCGACCTGATTACATCGACGTCGATGGCGGCGACTATCGCCGCCTGTTCAAGTCGGGTGCGGTGTCGCCGCGCCGCGAATCGAGCGTGAACGAATCGGCCTGGCTTTTTTACACCAGCGGCACGACCGGCCGGCCGAAGGGCGTCGTGCTGACTCACCGCAACTTGCTCGCGATGACGCTAAATTACCTCGCGGACGTTGATCGCGCCGAGGTCGGCGACCACCTGCTGCATGCCGCGCCCATGTCACACGGCTCCGGTCTCTACACGATTCCGAATATTGCGGTCGGCGCAACGCAGCTGATCCCGGCGACAAGGGGCTTCGACATCGACGAGCTGCAGCACATCCTCGCCTACACACCGGCCACGAAGTTCTTCGCCGCGCCGACGATGGTGATGCGACTGGTCGATGCCTATGCGGCACGCGGCACTGCGCCGGCGCACCTGAAGTTGATCATCTACGGCGGTGGACCGATGTATGTCGCCGACAGCCTGCGCGCGCTCGATGTTCTCGGACCGCGCCTGGTGCAGATCTACGGCCAGGGCGAATCGCCGATGACGATCACAGTGCTGACGGCTGCCGAACACGTCGACGACCACGATGGCCGCCGCGTCGAACGCGTCGGCTCGGTCGGGCGCGCCCAGGTAGGCGTCGAGGTTGCAGTGCTGGACGAGCACGATCGGCCGGTGTCGGCCGACGCAATCGGCGAGGTCTGCGTGCGCGGTGACACTGTCATGGCGGGCTACCTGCACAACCCCCAGGCCACGGCTGAGGCACTGCGCAGCGGCTGGCTGCACACTGGTGACCTCGGCCGCTTCGATGGCGCGGGTTACCTGACGCTGGTCGACCGCAGCAAGGACCTCATCATCTCGGGCGGATCGAACATCTATCCGCGTGAGGTCGAGGAAGTGCTGCTGATGCACCCGGCCGTGAAGGAAGCCGCCGTCATCGGCGAACCGCATCCCGAGTGGGGCGAGGCCGTCGTCGCCGTGCTGGTGAAGGAAGCAGGCCATACACCGGACGAAAAGGAATTGGACCTTTTCTGCCTCGAGCGCATCGCCCGGTTCAAGCGGCCGAAGCGCTATGTGTTCGTCGACGAACTGCCGAAGAACGCGACCGGCAAGGTGCTGAAGCGCGAGCTGCGCGGCAAGATCACGCCGACATAGCGGCTGCGCGCCATACGGGCGGTGCCTTGGCATCCTTCTCGATGCCGGCGAGCACGGCCTCGTGTGCGGCGATCTCGTCGGCGGTGGCAGCGACCACGACCAACTCGCCGGGATCGACCGGCCCGTAGCTCGCCAGCAGGCCTTCGTCGGCAAGTACGTCGATCGTCAGGCTGTCCTGCCCCCGCGTCATTGCAAGATAGACCTCGGCCAGCAGCCCGGCGTCCAGCAGCGCACCATGCAGCGTGCGGTGGGCGTTCGAGACCTGGTAGCGCTCGCACAGCGCGTCGAGCGAGTTGCGCTTGCCCGGATGCTGCTCGCGCGCCAGTTGCAGCGAATCCGTCACCTTCGTGCAGTGTTGCGCGAATGACGGGCGCCCTAGCCGCCCGAGTTCGGCATCGAGAAACTCGAGGTCGAACGCGGCGTTGTGAATGATGACCTCTGCGTCCTTCACGAACGCGAGCAGGTCGTCGACGATCTCGACGAACTTCGGCTTGTCCTCAAGGAAGTGTCGCGTCAGGCCGTGCACAGCAAGCGCGCCTTCATCGCTGTCGCGCTCCGGGTTCACGTATTGGTGAAAGCGGCTCTCCGTGATGCGCCGGCCAACGACTTCGATCGCACCGACCTCGATGATGCGGTGGCCTTCCTTGGCTTCGAGACCGGTGGTCTCGGTATCGAGTACGACCAGCCGGGTCATCCCGCTACTCGGCTCCGGCTGCGTGGCGCGAAGGCTCGGCCACCGGCGCACCGACTTGTTCCTCGCCGTCGTGGTGATGGTGATGCGTGCCCATCCAGCGGCCCAGCCACTGCTCCATCAGCGTGTACATCGTTGGAACGACGTACAGCGTCAGCAGCGTGCCGAAGCTCATGCCGCCGACGATGACCCAGCCGATCTGGATGCGGCTTTCGGCGCCGGCACCGACCGACATTGCCAGCGGCACCGCGCCGAGCACCATCGCGCCGGTGGTCATCAGGATCGGCCGCAGCCGCATTTCGGCCGCGTGCTTGACCGCCTCGACGATGCCCTGCCCGCGTTCCTGCAGCTGGTTGGCGAACTCGACGATCAGGATGCCGTGCTTGGTGATGAGTCCTACCAGCGTGATGATCCCGATCTGGCTGTAGATATTCCAGGTGCCGCCGGTCACCCACAGCGCGAACAACGCGCCTGTCATCGACAGCGGCACCGACAGCATGATGACGAACGGGTCGGCGAAGCTCTCGAACTGCGCGGCCAGCACCAGGTAGATGAACACCAGTGCCAGCACGAAGGTCAGGTAGATCGAGCCCTGCGAGGCGCGGAACTCGCGCGAGACGCCATCGAGATCGGTCTGCGCACCCTGCGGCAGCACCCGCTTGGCCGTTTCGTCCATCATCTTCAGCGCATCGCCGAGTGCGTAGCCCGGAGCCACCTGACCGCTGATGGTGACCGAGCGCAGCCGCTGGAAGTGGTTGAGCGACTGCGGCGACACGCCCTCGACGACGTCGACCACATTGGCGAGCTGCACCATGGTGCCGTCGCGCCCGCGCACGTAGATGTCGCTGATGTCGTTGGGCCGGCTGCGATCGCGCGGTGCCACCTGCACGATCACGTCGTACTGCTCGCCGTCCTTCTTGAAGCGCGTGACCTGGCGGCCGCCAAGCATGGTCTGCAGCGTGCGGCCGACGGTTTCCACCGAGACGCCGAGGTCACCCAGCTTGTCGCGATTGACCGCCACCTTCAGCTCGGGCGTATTGAGCCGCAGGTCGGACTGCGGGCTCACCACGATGCCCGTCTTGCTGATCTCGGCGATGAAGTTCTGCACGATCCGATCGAGCTCGGGATACGACACCTGCGCCATGATCACGTACTCGATCGGCAGGGAGCGCGGCGATTGCCCGAGCGACGGCGGATTGACCGCGAAGCCGATCACGCCCGGCAGTTGCTGGAATTTGGTGTTCAGCTCGCGCGCGATGTCCTGCTGCTTGCGGGTGCGCTCTTCCCACGGCTTCAGCCGCAGGATTGCATTGCCGAAGTCCACCGTCGGAAAGCCGGCGACCGCGTTGTAGGCGGACGCCTCGGGAATGGTGTCGTAATAGCTTTCGACGGCACGCAGCTGTTCCGAGGTGTACTGCACCGTCGAACCGGGGGGCGACTGCAACCGCCCGAAGATGACGCCGCGGTCCTCCAGCGGTGCCAGCTCGGAGCGCAGCAGCGAGAAGAAGAGGCCCCCGAGACCGGCGACCACGGCCCACACGATGACCACGACCCAACGGCGGTCCAGGACCCAAGCCAGCGAGCGTGAGTACCCGCGCGTCAGGCTGTTGAGCCAGCCCTCGATCAACGTGAACAGCCGGCCGTGCTTCGGCTCGTGCTTGAGCAGCTTGCTGCACATCATCGGCGACAGCGTCAGCGCAACGAAACCCGACACCAGCACTGCCCCGGCCAGCGCCAGAGCGAACTCGATGAACAGCCGCCCGGTGCGCCCGGTCGCGAACGCCAGCGGCGCGTAGACGGCAGTCAGCGTCAGCGTCATTGCGACCACCGCGAAGCCAATTTCCTTGATGCCCTTGACCGAGGCGGCCACCCGGTCCATGCCTTCCTCGATGTTGCGGTAGATGTTTTCCAGCACGACGATCGCATCGTCGACGACCAGGCCGATCGCCAGCACCATCGCCAATAGCGTCAGCGTGTTGATCGTGAAGCCGAACACATACATCAGCGCGAACGAGCCCACCAGCGACAATGGAATCGTCACTAGCGGAATCAGTGTCGCCCGCAGGTTGCGCAGGAAGAAGAAGATCACCAGCACCACCAGGATGACGGCCTCGCCGATGGTCTTGAACACCGATTCGATCGAACGGTCGATAAACACCGAGGAGTCGTAGGCGATGTTGATCCGCATCCCCTCCGGCAACGTCTCGTTGATCTTGTCGACCTCGGCCCGCAGCGAACGCGACAGCTCGAGAGGATTGCCGGTGGCCTGCTTGACCAGGCCCATGTTGACCGAGGGTTCGCCGCGGAAGCGTGCGATGACGCGCTCTTCGGCCGGTCCGACCGCGACCTCGGCGACGTCGCGCAGCCGCACGGGGTAGCCTCTTGAGACCGCGACGATCAGGTTCTCGAACTGCTCGCGCGTGCTGACGTCGGTGGCCGCGACGATCGGGAACTCGCGCTGGGCCGACTCGATGCGGCCCGAGGGCAACTCGATATTCTGGCGGCGCAGCGCATCTTCGACGTCGCCCGGCGTCAGCCGGTAGGCGGCGAGCCGATCGCGGTCGACGTTGATCCGCATCGACGTTTTGCGCTCGCCGAAGATCCAGACGTCGGCAGCACCGGGCAGCACCGACAGTCGCGGCTTGACGTAGCGGTTCAGGTAGTCGGAAACCTCCAGCGGCGTCTTGTTGCCAGCGGTTACCGCCATCCAGATCACCGGGAAGGAATCCGCTTCGACCTTGGCGATCACCGGCTCGTCGACGTTGTCCGGCAGGCGCGCACGCACGCGCGCCACCTTGTCGCGCACATCGGCTGCGGCGGAATCGGGGTCGCGCGTTATGCGGAAGCGCACGTTGATGTTGCTGCGCTCGGAGCGACTGGACGAGGTCAGCAGCTCGACTCCCTCGATCCCGGCCAGCGAGTCTTCCAGCACCTTGGTGATCTGCGATTCGATCACGTCGGCCGACGCGCCCGGATAGGTGGTCGACACGCTGACAATCGGCTCGTCGATCTTCGGGTACTCGCGAACCGCCAGCCGCGAGTAGGAGATCAGGCCGATCACAAGCACCAGCAGCGACAGCACCGTCGAGAGGACAGGGCGGCGGATGCACAGTTCGAACAGACTCATCGCAGTCTCCGCGGAGGGGCGCTCAGGACGAACCGCTGCCCTTGGGCCCGTCGGACTTCGGCGCAACGCCGCTCGCCGGCGCGGGTTCGGCTTTGGGTGATGCCGCCTTGGCGGCATCCGTACCGGCAGGCGCGCCCGACAGCACGCGCACCGGCTGGCCGTCGCGAGAAAGCCGCATGCCTGCGGTCACCACCTGGTCCCCGGCGGCCAGTCCCTGCAGGATCTCGACCTTGGCATCGCGCCGCACGCCGATCGTTACCGGCACGCGCCGCGCCGCGCCGTCGACCACCTTGTAGACATAGAACTCACCGCCCTGCGGCACGATCGACTCCTCCGGCACCAGCAGAGCATCGGTGCGCTCGCCAACTATCACGCGCACGCGCACGAACATGCCCGGTCGCAGCTTGCCGCTGGTGTTCTCGAGCAACGCGCGGATTTCAAGCGAGCGGCCGTCGGCATCCACTTTCGGGTTGATCGCTTCGATGCGCCCTTGCCAACGTTCATTGGGAAGCGCGTCAGCGACCACCTCGATCATCTGGCCCACGCGGACCAGCGAGTAATTGCGTTCGGGCAGGCGAAAATCGACCTTGAGGATGCGCAAATCCTCGACGTTCACGAGATCGGTGCCGTCCTTGACGTAGTCGCCGAGGCTGACATTGCGTATGCCGACCGATCCGTCGAACGGCGCAACGATGCGCATCTTGGAAAGCCGGGCCTGCGCCAGCTTCAGTTTGGCTTCCGCCACCTGCGTGTTCGACGCGGCGGTCTCCTGAGCACTGGAACTGATGAACTTGCGGCTGGCGAGGTCCTCGCTGCGCTTGAGGTTCGACAGCGCGAGGTCGTACTCCGCTTTCATCTGCGCGACCTCGGCTTCGTTGAGGGTCGCGTCAAGCGCGACCAGCAGCTGGCCCTTGCGCACAGTCTGGCCGTCCTTGAAGCCGATCGCGGCGATGCGGCCGGACACCTCCGGACGCAGGATCACGCTTTCGTTCGAGCGCAGCGATCCAACTGCCTGCAGGTCTTCCTTCACCGTGGTCGGCCTGAGTTGCACCACCTCGACGGGAGTCGGACCGCCGGACCCTCCCTTGGCGGCCGCCTTGCTGTCGCCCTTGACCTCGGCCTTCGCTTCGACCTTGCCTCCGGCCACCGACATCGGCCTCGGCGTGAGCAGGTCACGCGCGAAATAGCTGCCCGCCGAAACGGCGAGCAACACGCCGATCGCAATGATCGTGACTCGGTGCTTCATCGGAAACTGGCTTTGACGGAGGGACGGAGGGCGAAGCGCAGAAGCGCGACTTTAACATCCGTGCCTCGCGTGCTAAGGGCTGATCAGCACGCTAGGACAACGAATCGACCCCGCGGTTCGCCAGTTCGTCAGCCCGTTCGTTGCCGTCGTGCCCGGCATGGCCCTTGACCCAGCGCCAATCGATGTCGTGACGGGCCGCCGCGGCCTGCAACTGCTCCCACAGGTCGGCATTCTTCACAGGCTTCTTGTCCGCCGTTTTCCAGCCACGCCGTATCCAGTTCGGCAGCCACTCGGTGATGCCAAGCTGCACATACTTCGAGTCGGTGTGCAGCACGACGCGGCAGCGACGCTTCAAAGACGAGAGTGCCTGGATCACCGCTGTCAGTTCCATGCGATTGTTGGTGGTCGCAGCCTCGCCGCCGAACAATTCTCGCTCGTGGTCGCCGTACTTGAGCAGTGCGCCCCAGCCGCCCGGCCCGGGATTGCCCTTGCAGGCGCCGTCGGTCCAGATCTCGACGCTGGCCACCGCGGGCTCACCCGCATGCCCGGAGGTGAGCGCAACGCTCTTCGCGTGCCTCATCCGCGCTGTGCACGCAGACGCGAGTCGTTGGCCGCTTCGTGGTCATCGAGCATCACGGCGCTGTGGGCCTCGCCGGTCGCCAGCGCGATGCGGGTGGTTGCCACCGGCGTCAGCTGTCGCACGCGTTCCTCGTTGTGCTTCCACACCTTGCCCACCAGCCGCATGCCGCGCACCCGCTTCACCGCAGTCAGCATGTAGACGGCACCCAGAACGGGCCACCAGCGATCGCCAGCCTTCTCCATGAAGCGCCAGCGATTGAGCCAGGTAGACGAGCGTGCCGACGGGGCGTAGCAGCCGAAGCGGCCGCGCGCGAAATCGAATGACAGCAACTTGAGCCAGTCCTTCACGCGCGGTAGTGAAATGAAGTGTCCTTCGCGCGGCAGGAAGGGCGACGCGCCGAGACGCGAGCAGAATTGCCGCATTCCCCACAGACTGGCCGGATTGAAGCCGGTGATGACGACATGGCCTTCGGGCACCAGCACGCGCTCGACCTCGCGCAATACCTGGTGCGGATCGGGGGCAAACTCCAGGATATGCGGCATGACGACGAGGTCGATCGAATGCGTTGCAAACGGCAATTCGTCGTAGCGGTTGATGATGGCAACACGGCGCTCGCCGTTGTCCGCCCCGACTTCGAGCTGGCGGTCGGCGGCGCAGAAGCGCAGCGGCATGCGGTTCTCGCGCAGCGCGTCGACCTCCGGCAGCCCGAGCTGCAGCGCGTGATAGCCGAAGATGTCGGCCACCGCGGCGTCGAGGTGCAACTGCTCCCAGTCGAGTACGTAGCTTCCAGGCGGCGAGCACAGGAACTCGGATAGCTTCACAATCGAACCGCTCGGATTCACGTGATGTCCACCATGGCCAGTGCTGACGAAATTTCTATCTCTCCGCTACCCGCATTCAGCGACAACTATCTGTGGCTGCTCGCCCGCGACGGCCATGCGGCCATCGTCGACCCCGGCGACCCCGCGCCGGCTCAGCGCGCGCTCGATGCTCGCAGCCTGATGCTCGACGCGATTCTAGTCACCCATCACCACGGCGACCACGTCGGCGGCGTGACCGCGCTGCGCGCGACCGGTGCCCAAGTCTACGGGCCGAGCCGGGAGACTATCGACGGCGTCGATGTCCGACTGCGCGCGGGCGACGAGATCACGGTGCTCGGCGCGCCGTTCAACGTTATCGAAGTGCCCGGCCACACGGCGGGCCACATCGCGTACTACTCCTCTGCATTCGATCCGCCGGTGCTGTTCTGCGGCGACACCCTGTTTGCCTGCGGCTGCGGTCGACTCTTCGAGGGAACGCCGGCGCAGATGCTCGATTCGCTCGATCGCCTGTCGGCGCTGCCCGCCGCGACCCGCGTTTACTGCGCGCACGAGTACACGCTGGCCAACATCCGCTTCGCGCTTGCGGTCGAACCGGACAACGCTGACCTGCAGAAGCGCGCTCTCGACGCGACCGCATTGCGTGCGCGCGGTGAACCCACGATACCGTCGACGATTGCGCTGGAACTCGCAACGAATCCGTTCATGCGCAGCGACGTGCCCGCGATCCAGGCCGCGGCCCGTGGGCGCATCGGCGCCGCAGCAGGGGCGGATCGCGTTGCAACGTTCACCACGATTCGTGCCTGGAAGAACGATTTCCGCTAGCCCGGTCGTGCGACTTGTCCCTGCGGGGACCGTTCCCTACACTGCGCCTTACTTCGCCTCCATCGAGAAACATGCGTATCGCGCTCCGCCTGCTCCCCGCGGTGCTTGCCTGCGGCTTCGCCGCGGCGGGTGCGAGCGAGACTGCGCCCGGCGCGTCAGAGGGCCAGTCGTCTGCCACCGCTGCACCAACGGCTGCCATCGCGGCGCCTTCGGCGATGGAGGCCAACGACATTCCGCTTGACGTGATACTCGAGTACATGCCCGAGCTGGCGCCGGGCGGTGCCGCAGCTCTCCGGCCGACCCCGCTGGTCGCGGCGCCCTCGATCGACCTGTGGCAGCGCATCCGCGCCGGTTTCCGGATGCCCGACCTCGAGACACGCCTCGCCGACCAGCGCACGCGCTGGTACGCGGAGCAGGTCGACTACTTTGCGCGCATGACGCAGCGCTCGAGCCGATACCTGTACTTCATCGTCGCCGAGATCGAGCGTCGCGGCATGCCAACCGAGCTGGCACTGCTGCCGTTCGTCGAAAGCGCATTCAAGGCTGAAGCGGTTTCGACCGCTAAGGCGGCCGGTCTGTGGCAGTTCATCCCGTCGACAGGCAAGTTCTATGACCTCGAGCAGAGCGTGTGGAAAGACGAGCGCCGCTCGGTCATCGACTCCACGCGTGCGGCGCTCGACTACCTGCAGAAGCTGTACGACATGTTCGGGGACTGGCACCTTGCGCTTGCGGCCTACAACTGGGGCGAAGGTTCAGTGTCGCGCGCGATCGAGAAGAACCGGCGCGCGGGCAAGCCGGTTGGATACACGAGTCTCAGGATGCCGGCCGAAACGCAGCACTACGTGCCGAAGCTACAGGCGGTGAAGAACATCGTCGCCGAGCCGGAAAAGTTCGGCATAGAACTTCCCCCGGTACCGAATTCGCCGTACTTCGTTGCCGTTCAGAAGTCGCGCGATATCGACGTGCAGACCGCAGCCAGGCTGGCGGAGATGTCGCCGGAGGAATTCAAGGCGCTCAATCCGCAGTTCAACCGGCCTGTCATCGTCGGCGCGGCGTCGCCAACGCTATTGCTGCCCGCGAATCGCCTCGATACGTTCAATGCGAACCTTGCGGCGTGGGAGGCGACCGGTCAGCCGCTTGCCAGCTGGTCGACCTACACGATGAAACCGTCCGACACGCTCGCCTCTGTCTCACAGCGCGCCGGCATTGCCGAGCAGCAGTTGCGCGAAGCCAATCGGATTCCGCCGCGCTATCGACTCGCCCCGGGCTCGACGATCCTGGTTCCGCGCGACGAGACGACGGAGGACATAGCGGCCACCAGCCTGGAAGCGCGCTTTGCGCTGGTGCCGGAGGCGGCCAACCTGCGCAAGGTGACCTACCGCGTGCGTCGCGGCGACACGCTGCATTCGGTGGCGCGCCGCTACCGGGTCAGCGAGAAGGACGTCATCGTCTGGAACCAACTGACGGGTCCCACACTCTTTGCGGGACAGCGCCTGGAACTGACGGTGCCGATGGCGGCGTCCAGCAGCGCCAAACGCGGCAAGACTGGGCCATCCGCGAAAGCGGCTGCTGCCAAGTCAGGCAAGACCACGTCCAAGGCTGCGACCAAGTCCCCTTCGTCCGCCACGGGCAAAGTCGTCGCCAACGCCCGCTGACCTGCAGTGCGTGCCGGACACCGGCGCCAGTCGCCCACGACCCCCTATACTGCCCGCCCGACTCCACGGCACTGCGAGTGAAGACACATCATGGGCTTTCTGTCCGGCAAACGACTGCTGATTACCGGTGTGCTCTCCAACCGTTCTATCGCCTACGGCATCGCGCATGCGTGCAAGCGTGAAGGCGCCGAACTCGCGTTTACCTACGTCGGCGACCGCTTCAAGGAGCGGATCACCGAGATCGCTTCCGAGTTCGGCTCCGATCTCGTGTTCGACATGGATGTGTCGGACGATGCCCAGATCAACGCCGCCTTCGACGCGCTCAAACAGCGCTGGCCCGCACTCGACGGCCTGGTGCACTCGATCGGCTTCGCGCCGCGCGAAGCCATCGCGGGCGATTTCGTCGATGGCCTGTCGCGCGAAGGATTCCGCATCGCGCACGACATCTCCGCCTACAGCTTCCCGGCGCTTGCCAAGGCAGCGCTGCCGCTGATGGAAGGCCGCAAGGCCTCGCTGTTGACGCTGACCTATCTTGGCGCCGAGCGCGCCGTGCCGAGCTACAACACGATGGGACTCGCCAAGGCGAGCCTCGAGGCCAGCGTGCGCTATCTCGCGGCCAGCCTCGGCCCGCGCGGCATCCGCGTGAACGGCATTTCCGCCGGCCCGATCAAGACGCTCGCCGCCGCCGGCATCAAAGGCTTCTCGAAGATCTTCTCGGTGGTCGAGAGCACGGCACCCATGCGGCGCAACGTGACGATTGAAGACGTCGGCAACGTAGCGGCGTTCCTGCTTTCCGATCTCGCCGCCGGAGTCACGGCCGAGATAACGCACGTCGATTGCGGCTTCAATGCCGTGATGGGCATTCCGACCGGCGTGGAGTAGCCGCTCAGGCGCTGGCAAGTTCCGCCGGCATCCGCCCGCTCAGGTAGTAGTCGATCAGTTCGTGTACGGGCCGGATCGCCGTGCCGAACGGCACCGTCGCCGCCCCCCGGAAGAACAGTCCGCGCGCGAGTTCACCTCGCAACGCGGCGGCGAGCTGGGTGTCGATGCAGAACTGCCCGATCGTGGCGATGCCGTCACGCAGTCCGCAGGTCGTCAAGCACTGCAACGCCCCACTGCAACGTCCGACCGGATCGGGTGGCAACTTCTTTGCCGTCCACTCAGCGGCTTCCTGCTGCAGCACCGACTCGCGACGCAGATAGCGATCGAGCCAGACCGAGCGCACCGCGCGCGCCGGCAGGCCCGCGACGCTGACGAACTCGACGATGTCCCGCGGCTTCGCTTCGGCCAGCACTTTCTTGAAATTGGGATGGGCATCGCCTTCGGTCGTCACCGCGAACGCGGTGCCAATCTGCACGGCGGCGTAGCCCAGCGCGAGCACGGCGCGCATCTTCTCGTGGGAATTGATGCCGCCGGCCGCGATCAGCGGGATCCCTTCGGCTTCAAGCTGCAGGTCGCGCAGCGCGAGCGACACGTCTTCGATCACGCGGTCGAAGTCGAAGCGGGGATTGTTGAGATCATCGATGCGTGTCGCGCCGAGGTGACCACCGGCATAGCGCGGGTGCTCGATGACGATCGCATCGGGAGTCCGGTTCTTGCGCAACCAGCGGCGCAGGACGATGGAGACGCCGCGCGCATCGGACAGGATCGGAATCAGCGCCACATCCGGAAAATCGGCGCACAGGTCCGGCAGGTCCAGCGGTAAGCCGGCGCCCATGACAATTGCATTCGCTCCCGATTCGCACGACTGGCGAATCAGCGCCGCATGCTGGTCGACAGCTTTCATCACGTTG
Organism: uncultured beta proteobacterium; assembly: GCA_963702595.1. Lineage (GTDB taxonomy): Bacteria > Pseudomonadota > Gammaproteobacteria > Burkholderiales > Burkholderiaceae_F > JALORV01. The sequence continues at coordinate 396,017 of CAVPDC010000013.1, forward strand.
ACGGCGATCGCGCCGCGACCCTGCGACTGCTCCCGCGCGAGACGGATCTCGCGGTCGAGGGCGATCAGATTCAGTCGGTCCAGCACGGCGCGGTCACGCACATCCTTGCATTGCGCCATCAGGTCAGCATGGTGATGCCGCAGGTCGACCGAGGCGATCGTGCCGAGCGCGTCCTCGCGCGCCACCGCCGAGGCGAGTCGATGCGCCGACACGCCGACACCCATGCCGCCCTGAACGATTGGGAGAAGCTCGCGTCCCCGCAGTCGCATCGGGCGCAGGCCCTCGGCGAGTACTCGTTGCACCCTGGTTTCCCCCGGAAAAACTGGCAGGCTAGCCCGGCGTCCATTGGCGAACTTGATCCGGGTCAGCGGCGGCGGATTGCGTCCCTCCCCTATACTCGCTGGCCGCGCAGTTGGCATCGGTCCGAATCAGGCCTCGACTGAGGTAATCGGAAGGCTGCTGACTGCAACCCTGCTGGAGAATGCCATGGCCTCTGCCGCCGACCTCGACATCTCGATGGACGCCTCCTCGCTGTATCGCGAAGAGATCTACACCGATCGCAAGATCGGGACGATCCGTGCTCTGGTGCCTGTCACCACGCTGGGTGCAACCGACGGAGGGCGCCCTGTCGTCTACACCGGGGAAGCACAGATCATGACCCAGATGGGGCCGTTGCCGATCAACTTCGAAATCGAAGCCAAGTCACTCGCCGAGGCGGTCGAAGGGTACGCCGCCGCGGCGAAGGTCGCCGTCGAGCGCACGGTCCGGGAACTGCAGGACATGCGCCGACAGGCGGCGTCGTCGATCGTGCTGCCGGGCCAGGGTGGCGCAGGGTTCCCGCCGGGCGGCGTGGGCGGGGGCGGCAAGATCCAGATCCCGTAGTCCCCGCCGGGCTCGCACTGCGCCAACGGCGCGGACTCCATTCATGGCATGTGCGGTGCCGGCGCGTTCGACTACCGTCGCCGGAAACTTCCTGGGAGAACCGACATGGCCGATGCAGTCCACCTCAGCCTGAGTGGCATCAAGGGCGAGTCCACGTCCAAGCGGCACCGCGAAGAAATCGTCGTCGAAAGCTGGAGCTGGGGCGCGGCCGTGACGCCGCCGGCCCCCGGTGGTGGTGGCAGCAGCGTGAGCCGGCCCACTTTCGCGCCGTTCACGTTTGCCCATCGCGTGGATACCGCGTCCCCACCCCTGTGGCGCGCGTGTGTCACGGGACAGCACATCGCCGAAGGCATCCTCAGCGTCGCGCGGCCCATGACCACGGTCGGCGACTACATCACGTTGCGCATGACCGACGTCCTGATCACATCGGTGAGCGTCGCCGACGCGTCAGCCGACACGCAGCCACCGCACGAATCCGTCACCCTCGCCTGCGCCGCGTTCGAGTACACCTACCGCCCGCAACTCGCCAACGGCAGCTTCGGACCGGCGGTCGTGCTGAAGTTCGACATCCGGCAGAACCAGGTGCTCTGACGCTGGCGCATGTGACGCACACCTAGCGGTGGCATTCCGCCGCACCTTCGTCGCGCGGTGCGGCTCCGTCGACCGGTACAAATGCCCACCGATAGCCGTTTGAACTCAGCGTCAGGCGCAGCACGCCGTGCGTCGACGAATCGCGCACCTCGCTGTTCGGCTGCGATTTGCGCAGGGAATAGAGGCGAGCGCCGCCGGTTCCCACCGTGAAGCTGCGAACTCCCCGGACTGCATCGGCATTGCCCGCGGCATCCTGCGGCGCAAATCGCTCGTAGATGTGGTCATGGCCGACCATCACGATCTCCACGCCAGCGGCGTGCAGCAGCTGGAACGCATCAGCCATGCGCGGGTCATTGCCGTGCGGCCCCGAACTGAACACCGGGTGATGCCAGTAGGCGAGCGTGCACAACGTTTCGGAGTTCGCAGCTAAATCGGCTTGCAGCCACGCGTACTGTGCCGAGCCAACGCCTGCGTCCGCATTACTGTTCAGGGAGATGAAATGCCAGCCGCCAGCGGCGAAGCTGTAGTAGCCGCGACGGTCCGGTCCGGCCGCGGCGCCGAAGTAGTCATAGTAGGCACCGGCGTCCGTCGTCATGTAGTCGTGGTTCCCGGGGCTGGGCCGGATCCTCTCCTTGAAGCCGCCCCAGGTCAGCTGGAAGCAGTCTGTGAACTCCGTCACCGCGCCGACGGGATAGGTGTTGTCTCCCAGCGTCAGCACCAGCGTATCTGTCGGCGCGATCAGACTGGCGGTACGGAAAGCGTTGGGAAACTGCAGGCCATCCGAGCCACAGTCCGCGATGTCGCCGGCCGCGACGACACTGATCGAAGGTGACGGAACCGCCTGCCCCGCGTCAGGCACCTCCGCGCCGCCACAAGTGACCAGCCACAGGCCAAGAACCGCTCCGGCAATTGGACGCATTGGTCTTTCGTGTGTCCCTGACGCTTCCGCCTCAGTTGACGAAGCGCATGTGGATGTAGAGGTAGAACGGCGCGCGCGGCGGCGGCGCGAAGCGATCAAACAGCAGGCGCCCGCGCATGCACTGGTAGACATTGGTGCTGCGATCGCTCCACAGGCGCAGCACTCGCCCGTCGGCGCCGATCGCCGCCACGAATGAAAACGGCGTCGATTCCGGCTGCGGCACGCTTGCCGTGCAGTCCCGGAAGTGCGCGCGATAGCGTGCGCTGAACTGCGGCAACAGGACGTCACGGTGATAGTCGCGCGTCGCTGCGTCGGACTCATCGCGGCGGCCCAGCTCCTGAGCCTCGACGTAGCTGCTCGCCAGTTCGCCAGCCGCAGGGGCCTGGCCCTGCGCCTGCGCCTGCGGGCCTGACCCGACCACGCAGACGAGAGCAGCCAGGAGCTTCCACCGCAGGCGAGAGGTGACGTGCAATCGACTTTTCATGGCGCGCAGTATTCCGGAAACCGGCGCCGCTTCAAAACAGGAATCTCGGAAGCTTGGTCGAGGCGGCGCGCCAGCCACCTGCCCGCATTTCGACCGATCGGATAGCTGTCGGCCGGACTCCGCCTCCCTATACTCACATGAGTCGCCAGTAGCGCGCGGTCCGGCCCATAAAGCGCGCTGATCCCTGCTCCCCTGCGTTGAACTCTTCCCGACCTTCCGTCTGCATCGTGACGCCGGCATCGCGCCAGGCGAACACCGGCAACTGGCATACCGCCGCGCGCTGGGCGCGCTTCCTGCGGCCGGACCATCGCGTGCGAATCCTCGAGGAATGGGACGGCAAGCCGTGCGACGTGATGATTGCGCTGCACGCGCGACGCTCGGCCGATTCGATTGCGGCATTCCGCGCCGCGCATCCGGACCGCGGTCTCGGCGTCGTGCTGACCGGCACCGATCTGTACCGTGACCTGCCAGCGAACCGCGAGGCGCAGCGTTCACTGGCGCTTGCCGACCGCCTCGTGGTGCTGCAGGAACTCGCTGCACAGGCTCTGCCCGCGAACCATCGCCCCAAGACCACGGTCATCTTCCAGTCGGCGCCGGCCCTGAAGCGAGGCGCGCGGCGGCGCCGGACCTTCGACGTCGCCGTGGTCGGCCACCTGCGTTACGAGAAGGACCCCCAAACCGTGATGCGCGTCGCGCTGGGGTTGCCCGCGACCTCGCACGTGCGCATCCTGCACGCCGGTGCAGCGCTCGAAGAGCGCTATGCCGCCGCCGCTCTGCGCACCGAGGCGCGGACGACGCGCTACCGGTGGCTGGGTGAACTCACCCGTACCCGCGCGCGCCAGCTGATGCGTCATGCCGCCCTGCTGCTGCACCCGTCAAAGATGGAAGGCGGCGCGCAGGCGGTGCTCGAAGCGATCCGCAGCGGGACGCCGGTAGTCGTCTCCAGCGCGGATGGCAACGTCGGCATGGTCGGGGGCCGCTATCCCGGCGTGTTCCGGGTCGGCGACGTACGCGAGGCGACCGAGCTGGTGGAACGCGCATCAACCGATCGTGCGTTCCTCCGCCGGCTGGCGTCGGCCTGCCGAGCCCGTGCCTGGCTCTTCAGCCCCAAGGTGGAGCGGGCTGCCGTGCGCGACCTCGTGCATCAGCTCCTCCATAATCGCGAGGTTCCGCGCCGTAGGTCCTCCCGATGAACGCTCCCTCCGATCTGAAGATCAAGCTCACGTCCTTTTCGCATGGCGGCGGCTGCGGCTGCAAGATTGCACCCGGCGTTCTCGGCGAAATCCTCAAGGGCTCGCAGGGAATCGTCCCGCCACAGCTGCTGGTCGGCATCGAGACCGCCGACGACGCCGCCGTCTACCAGATCAACGACGAGCAGGCACTGATCGCGACGACCGACTTCTTCATGCCGATTGTCGATGACCCATACGACTTCGGACGCATCGCTGCGACCAACGCGATCTCCGACGTCTACGCGATGGGCGGTACGCCCATCATGGCGCTGGCGCTACTCGCGATGCCGGTGAACCAGCTGCCGCTCGAAGTGATACGCCGCATTGTCGAGGGTGGACAGGACGTCTGTGCAGCGGCCGGCATCCCGATCGCGGGCGGTCACACGATCGATTCGGTCGAGCCGATCTACGGCTTGGTGGCGCTCGGCCTCGTGCACCCGAAGAAGATCAAGAAGAACTCGGGCGCCAAAGCGGGTGACGTCCTCATCCTCGGCAAGCCACTCGGCGTTGGTATCTATTCGGCCGCACTAAAGAAAGATGCGCTCGACGCCGCCGGCTATGCGCAGATGATCGCCAACACGACGAAGCTGAACACGCCCGGGCGGCGCCTGTCCGAAATGGACGCAGTGCACGCGCTGACCGACGTCACCGGCTTCGGCCTGCTCGGCCACCTGAACGAAATCGCGCTCGGCAGCGGGCTGGCCGCAAAGTTGCGCGCACGCGACATCCCGCTGCTGCCCGGCGCCGCCCAACTCGCCGCCCAGGGCTACGTCACCGGCGCCTCCGGCCGCAACTGGGCCGGCTACGGCCAGCACGTGACGCTGAACAACGTCGACGACACGATGAAGGCGCTGCTGACCGACCCGCAGACCAGCGGAGGGCTGCTGGTCGCCTGCGCGCCGGACGCGGTCGACGCTGTGCAGGGGGTTTTCCGGGCCGAGGGCTTCGGAGCCGCAGCCGTCATCGGCGAACTTGCCGTCGGGCGCGGCATCACCATCGAGGGCTGATTGCGCCTCACCGCAGCGCGCCATGTGCCCTACCGCGGCGGCCTCTTGCCTCGTCTAGCGTCCATCAAAAATGCCGAAATGTTGCCAAAAGTCGGCTTCGCCCGGGACTCGGCCAAAGCAACTTTGCCGTCACGGCTATTGCCCGGGCCCGGCTAGCAGGCGCCATTCTTAACGGAGTCGCGGAGTGTGCCGCCCAAGACCTGCGGCAGCGGCACGATGAGCACCATGCCGGAAACGAGTGTTTTGGCCAACAAGTGTGCCGATATGAAAACCCGGTGCCTGCTCTTCTCGCTCCTGCTGAAGTAGCGCGCAGACCGCCGGTGACCCTCGTTCCGGAAGCCCAGTCGGCCGCTACACTTGTTGCAATCGACCGGAGCGCCCACCCGATGAAGCTCACCGCCGTCTACCAGAAGGTTCCCGAGGGCTTCATTGGCTTCGTGGAGGAACTGCCCGGTGCGAATGCCCAGGGTGAAACTCTCGAAGAGGCGCGCGACAGCCTGGCCGAGGCCGTGGAACTCGTGTTGGGAGCGAACCGCCAGCTTTCGGAGCTTTCGCTTAAGGGCAAAGACGTCATCCGCGAACCGCTCATCGTCAACTGATGAAGCGGGTCGACCTGGTCCGTTTCCTCCTGGACAACGGATGCAGGCTCCTGCGGGAAGGCGGACGTCACTCGGTCTTCGTCAACGAGGCGACCGGTAAGGTTTCGACGGTACCCCGCCACCGCGAAATCAACGACCTCCTCGCGAGGAAGATCTGCAAGGACCTCGAGTTGCCCGGTCCGGTATGACTTGGGCCAGGCCACAGACTTGGCGGTTTGCCTAAGGTGTCGTTTGACGCGCGCCGAGCTGGCGCCGTTGTCATACAAAAAAACAAAACGTATAGTACGGCGATGCCCGCCCGCTACGCCGAACTGTCCCTGTCCGCGCAGACCGCTTACGCGGAACTTGCCGAGCGCACGCGCGCGACCGAACTGTCAGGTGCGCTCGGGGGAATTTCCGGTTCCTTCCACAAGAAGACGCAGCGAAAGGGTGTGGACTACTGGTACTTCACCTATCGCGAGCCAGGCGTCGAGCGGCCGCGCCTCGTCTATGTAGGCCCGGACTCCGCGGAGATCCGCAGCTTCGTCGAAAACTTCAAGAGCGCGCACGGGACTAGCCCGCTTGCGCCTCAGGCCCGGGCAGCCATCGCCCATGGCTGCACCCCCCTGGCGGCCAAGCACTTCCGTATCGTCAAGCGGCTGTCGGAGTACGGACTGTTCCGCGCCGGCGGCATCCTGATCGGTACTCACGCGTTCATCGCGATGGGCAATCTGCTCGGTGTGCGATGGCTGCATGGGACCGCTACGCTCGATATCGACTTCGCCCACGCGGGCCGAAACGTCTCCGTCGCTTTGCCTGCCGACCTCCAAATTGATGTTCACGGCGCGCTGGAATCGCTGAAGCTTGGGCTGCTGCCGATTAGCGAACTCGACGGCAATCTCGGCGCCCAGTACCGGAGCAAGAACGATGCGGAGCTCCGGGTCGACTTCGTGACGAGCATGACGCGGACCGGCGAAGCGGTCCGCATGCCCGACCTCAACATCGCGCTCGAGCCGCTGAAGTTCATGGAGTTCTCGCTCGAAGGCACGACGCAGGGCTGTGTCTTCGCCAATGCTGGCGCTTGTACGGTTAACCTGCCATCGCCCGAGCGGTTCGCCATTCACAAGCTCATCGTCTTCGGCGAACGGCCGATCCGGGAGCGGACGAAGTCGGCCAAAGATTTACTTCAGGCGGCCGCAATTATCGAGTGGTGCCTTGCGAACGGGCGAAATGACGAACTCAAGGCCGCTTGGGAGGACGCGGCAAGGCGTGGACGGGGGTGGAAGCAACGCGCGTCCGAGGGTCGGCAGGCCCTGCTGCGACAGGCGCCCGCATTGGCCTTCGCCTAAGGCGGACGCTATCCCGTAGCGTCAAGCACAACAAATTGCAAAATAAAAAGGGCGCCAAGGCGCCCTTATAGGCAAGACACGCCGCTTACTGCAGGGCGGCAACCATTCCCCCGCCGACTTGCGCTAGCTCGGTCAACGAGAGTTCAACGATTTCTTCTTTAACTTCAATGACTTGCTCAATGACTTGATCCATGGGCGTCCCCTCTTTCCGCGGATGTTGAAGCAATCAATTTAGAACCATCTAACGTCGCTTATCGGCCGAATCAGCGCGTCCACATTAGCCAGGCGTCGTTCATGTACACGATCGGCTCGTCGCTTTAAGCCCTGCTGGGCTGGCCAGTCAGCGACGACGACATCCTGAAGGCGGTGACAGGAGCGGGTGAAGGCGACTTGGTGATGGTCGTCAAGCGACCTGGCGCGGCCTCGTCGGCCCCAAGGTCGTAATTCCACGGGGGCTGCATTGAACGATCGTCTGGATGCGGTTGCAAACGGAGGAGCCGACGCGGTACTTGAGCTTTGGAATTGGGAACTGGATCCCGACCGCCAACTGCGAAAGCTGGAGGAAGAGGTCCGCCGACAATTCCGACAGCCGGGCGCGGCTACGCGTGCGTTCATGGTGGCCGCTGAAAGCACGTTGCTGGCGCTCCCAGAAGGCTACGAGCCAGTCTCGCGTTGCCTGGCATTACTCGACATTGGCGCATCCCACTACCTGGACGCGCATCCGGAAACCGCTCTAACCGCTGCGGGCGCAGCCGTCAGGCTCGCGGTCGTGGGCAAGGACACTGTAGCGGAGGCCCGTGCACGGATGGTCCACGGTGTTTTGCGGGGCGAGTGCTACGACTTCAAGGGCGCCCTGACCGAGCTGGAGCTGGCCCTGGAGCTCGCTCGCCGCGCGCAGGATCATTAACCGCGAGCGGCGGGTCCTGCAGAACTTGGGCGCTTGGCATATGAATGTAGGGCAATACGTCGAGGCGACGGCACTCATCACGCGTGTGCTGGAACTCGCTCGCAACAATGACTGGGAGATAGAGGCCATAGCGCTGCAGAACCTCGCCCTCGCGTCGTTACATCTGGGCGAGTTCCATGAAGGCGCGCGGTTCTTGCGCCAGTGGTTTGCTGCGGAGTTCCCCAAGGTCAGTGCGCATCAGCAACTGTTGCACGTTCAGGCGTTGTTTCATTTCGGGATTCTGCTGCTCGAGTTGGGCCAGATTGACGAGGCCACCCAGCAGGCGCGAACCGCACGCGTTCTTGCGGATGAATCTGGGTCCGCCCAGGCGCAGACCTTGGCGCAGACCTTGGCGCAGACGCTTGGGGCGATCTTCAACACAGTACCGGCTTCGACGAGGCGCACATCTATCGCAAGGCCAGGACGGCCTCGTTGCTGGCGAATGCGCTGGGCTGGTCGGAGGCTGAAACCAAAGCGTGCGCGACCGCTGCGGCACTGTGCGACATCGGAATGGTGGTCATTCCCGCTTCACTCGCGATGCGGGCGCGAGGGCTTAACGAAGCGGAACACGCGATGATCGTGAAGGAGCACACGGGGTACGGAGCGAAGCTGCTGCGCAGCAGCCGCATCGGGGTGCTCGAGGCCGCCGCTGAAGCGGCTGAGTTTCACCACTGCCGCTGGGACGGGGTCGACTGCGCACGGGCGAAACAGGACATCCCGCTGGTTGCCCGCGTGGCGGCGCTCTGCAGCGCTTTCGACGCGCTTACCCACGATCGCCCATGGCGGAAAGCTAGATCGGTCAGTGCCGCACTGCAAGACATCGAGGCCGGCGCTGGCAAGCAGTTCGACCCGGAACTGGCGGTGGCCTTTGTGGGGGCGATTCGCAGCGCTCACTGGAAGGCGCGGGACTGGGAGCAGTACCTCTCCGAAGAGGCAGAATCGATGAGCTTCGTAAGGGCTCTGAGGCTGCAGTCACAGTTGGGCCATTGAGTCGCGCCTGCCGGCGTTTCGGACTACACGAATGTCGCTGACATCAAAACAAAACGGGCCCGTAGGCCCGTTTTGTATTCATCCGGTGATCAGTCAGATTGGTTGGCTACCTCAGGCAAAACACAAACCGCCCATTCCGCCACCAACCATCGCCAGCTGGATCTCATCCAGTTCAACGATCTGCTCTTCCACTTGCTCGACAACTTCAACGACTTGTTCCATGGCAACCCCCGCGGTGGAGTTAAGTTTGATGAACCGATAAAGCACCAGTTAGCCGCCCAGTTGGCCGTTTCTAGCGGTTGACCCGGAGATTAATCTCGTGATGGGGACCTGCCAAGTCTTTTTTTGAGCCGTCATTTTACATTATGAAACCCAATGAGTTCGGCTCCTCGGATGCGCTGGCGGTCATTCCAACCAGCTGGGACGAGGATCCAACACCGCAACTTGCCAAGATGCGAGATGCGATTCAGGCGCAGATGGCAACGCCTACGCGCGATGCGCCGATGCTCGTTGCTTCGGCCTATGAGGCACTGAAGCGGTGCCGGGCGCTAACACTCCGGCTGAGGGTGCGGAGACACTCATCGACATAGCGACGTTTCACTACCTGGACTCGCACCCCGAGGCCGCCCTCGATCCCATCGCTGATGCCGTTCATGCTGCAACTGTTTGCGGCCACAGGAGTCTTGCCGCACGAGCCCACATGGTGTCAGGCGGCCTGCTCGGAGAGACCTACAACTTCACCGGCGCCGTGTCGCAGTTGACCCGCGCGCTCGAAATCGCCAAGGAAACTGGCGACACCGTTCGCGAAGGGCGAATCTGGAACAACCTGGGCGTCTGTCACCTAGATGCGGCCCAGTATGCAGACGCGCTGGCCATGTTCGAAAAGGCCCTCGACTTTGGGGACGCGGACCTAAAGAACATGGCGACTCAGAACATCGCGCTCGTGGCACTTCAGGTTAAGGACATCCCCAAAGGGATCGCCGCTGCCAAGGCGGCGATCGCCGCGTCACATGAACCAAAGACCGCCCACGAATGCCTGCTCAGGGTACAGACTGAACTGACGTTCACGAGGCTACTCCTTGAAGTGGACCAGATCGACGCAGCCGAGATGCACTCCCGCACTGCGCGAGAAATTGCCGCCAAGTCCGGCTCGTCTCAGGCCAAAGTTCTGGCGTCGCTGTGCGAGGCGCTGACCGACATCTGCCGGGGACGAACGGACCTTGGGGTCACACGCCTCAAGCGAACAATCGAAGAGGCACGTCGCGGATCGCCTGCGGCATTCCGGTTCGTGCTGATGGCTGGTGTCGAAGGCTATAAGAAAGCCGGCGAGCCTGACGTCGCCATCGTTCTGCTCAAGGAGTTGGTCGAACTCAACAAGCGAACCAAGGGTGCCGGGCTACTGCATCACCTGCGCCGTGAACTGCGAGATGTCGACCTGGCGCTGGACGACATGGCAAGCGCGGCGTTAGTTGAGCAGGAGACCGCGTTGCTTGTCGGTCAAGGCGACCCGGCACCGCGCGAGCGAGATTCCGATTGTTCGAGCGCGCCTCGGTCGGTGCCGAACTACACGACGACGAGACCGGCTTCCATGTTTTCCGAGTGGGAACAATGTCGCGGGAGTTGGGCCGGGCATTTGGCATGTCGGAGGACACGTGCCAGGTCATGGACTACGCAGCGCGCCTGCACGATCTCGGCAAGATCAGTTTGCCGGAAGGCCTGCTGATGAAACCGGGAAGTTCACCCCGGCGGAGAGGTCCATCATGGAGACGCATACGACCGAGGGCGCACGGCTGATACGCGAGGGCAGCAAAGGATTGGTGCCGATGCACATCGCCGAGGAAATCGCGCTCGGTCACCACGAGAAGTTCGACGGCACCGGCTATCCGAATAAGCTCAAGGGAAACCTGATTCCTATCAGTGCACGCATTGTCGCTCTTGCCGACGTTTTCGACGCACTGACCCACGCGCGCTGCTACAAGCCTGCCTGGACCATCGACGACTCCCTGCGGGAGATAGCGGCGCAGCGTGGCAGGCACTTCGACCCGGACTTGACGGACCTCTTCCTCAAGCTGGTGCCGGACATGATGCGCAAGAACGGCGACATCGAGTCGTACCTGTCAGCCAGCGGCCGCAACAACCCGTTCATCCGCGATCGCGCGGCCATCAACCGCGAACTCAGGGGTGACGGGGGGCTGTTCGATGGGCGCCTCTGACGCCGTCTGGATCCTGAGCGCGCTCGGCGACGTTGTAGAAGGACTCGACCGATACCGAGCGGCGCCACGATTCATCAATCGACCCAACATCGGAACGTTGCACTTCCTGCCGATGCCGGCAGGCATGAGGTCGATGTGGGGCGTGGTCAAGCGCTACCCGGACGAGCCCGAACCCTTTCACGCGGTTTTCGAGGTGGAAGGAGACAGCGAGCCGTGCATAACCCAGGAGGCGCACTACACCGCTGTCCGTCGGCTCGAGGCGCACTACCTAGGGAGCGCCGCGCCGGTGCTTCTTGGGATGATGCAGAAGCTTCCAGGCGGAATCGTGCCCCCTATCGGCCCTGTCGAAATTGAAGACTTCCGCACCGTGTCGCTCGTATCCCCCCGGCACCCTTCGGCGGCGATGCGTGGCAACTCCGTTACCGTCACCGCGCCTTACCCAGGTGCGTCTTCGAGATCGAGCACAGGTTTGCGAACATTGTCGACGCGTCGATCTTCGTCGAGCCCGCATTCTGTCCAGTGTCGCCGAGGCCGAACGCTTGAGTTTCCTGCAGGTTAGTCAAGCAAGGACGCAACCGCCTGAAAGGTCCGGCAGGGGGGCGCCGCGTTACGCGGCTATAGCGTCGCAGAAGCGGCACGCGCCGCGGCGGCACACGGGCTACGCCGGCGTCGATCCTAAAGCCCGGCCCGCCATCGACAGCACCGCAAGCCGATCGTTCACGAGTTTCTCTTTCGTTGCACCACCGATCCGCGAAAGGCGTTCTACGTCACATTCGAAGGCGGATGGGCAAAGAAGATCAGGGTCGACGAAAGCGAAGCGCCCTAGTCGACCGGTCGGCCTGGGATGCCCGCCTGGCCGCCGTGCGCTTCTGGCCGAAGCCTGGTCGGGGAGCCACGCCACATCGCCCGTTTGCCCGTCAAGCAATCTCCTGGCCTCGTCTTCAAAGGTCGTGAGACAGCCTTGCAAGCCAACGTGAACCTTGGGCATGCTGCAGCGCGATCAACTCTTTCGGATGCAGTCGTTTAACTTGCTGACGCATGCAACGACAAAGCCAATCAAGATGAAACGCCCCGCCCTGCTGCTTGCCCTCCTGCTTACCCTCACGCCCGCGTTCGCGCAACTAACCCCGAAGAGCAAAGCGCCCCCGCCTCCGCCGCCGGTCGAGGCGCCCTCCCCCGCCGCGCCCGCGCCCAAGCCACAACCCCCGGGAGTCATCCGCATCGGCCACGTCGCTCCGCTTTCCGGCCCTATCGGACATCTCGGTCTCGACAACGAGCACGGCGCGAGGTTGGCGGTCGAAGAGATCAATGCGGCTGGTGGCCTGAATGTCGGGGGGCGCAACTACCGTCTTCAGCTGATCGGGCTCGACGACGAGGCGGATCCAAGAACCGGCGTCCGCGTCGCGCAGGACATCGCTTACGACTACAAGGTGACCGCGGTGGTCGGGCACCTGAACTCCGGTACGTCCATACCTGCGGCGAAGATCTACTTCGACGCGCGCGTGCCGCACATTTCGCCATCGGCAACCAACCCGAAGCTCACCCAGATGGGGTTCGACACCTCATTCCGCGTCGTAGCGAATGACGAGTACCAGGGCGCAATCCTGGGGCGGTACGCCGTCCACACCCTTGGCGCAGAGCGCATCGCAATCATCGATGACAGGACAGCCTACGGTGCCGGACTCGCGAACAACTTCGAGGCCACTGTGAAGCGCCTTGGTGCGGAGGTCGTGGCACGTGAGTTCGGCGACGACAGCACCAGCATGCGTGATCGCGGCCACTGTCGGTTGCCCAGCGAGCGCCGGCGCGCGATCGCGGCGCGCGTGAGCGCGCTCGCCGACGTGTTCGACGCGCTGACGCACAAGCGCCCGTACAAGGAAGCTTGGAAGGTATCCGACGCACTCGCCGAGATCGCTTCGCTCAAGGGCAAGCAGTTCGTAGAGTCGAGAGTGGCGCGGTGGCAGTAGGTTTGGGTTGTCTGTTGCCGCCCCTTTGGTTGGCGGTGCCGAGTACCCGTGCCGTAGCTCCGTTTCCACATCCCGCTCGTGAACCGGACAGGCAGATTTCCCGCATCCGGCTCTCGGACAAGGCACACACGCGCTGCCCACGGAAGGTCATCGCCGTAGGGTGAGACAACAGCGCGGACCGTGCTGTCCGCGCTGCAATGCGCATCCGCCTCGTGCTCACAACCGCCAATTCACCCGGCGGGCGGCCTTGGTTTCTCGGGTCGAAGCCTCGAGTCCTTCCTTCGCTTGAACATGTGATGCATGTCGCAGCTCGGTGACTTGGTGGAGTTTGTAGGGTTGCCCCAATCTCGAGCACCTCGCCACTTTGAGCATCGGCCTTGAACTGAGGTCCCTTGCTCACCGGCGTTACCCGGCTTCATCGCTACTGCGGACCTCTCCGCCACCCGACCGCGCCCTCTCTGGCAGTCACGGGCTCAGGTTGGTCGCCACGACGACCACGCGATCGGGGTTTCCCGTGTTGCGTTCGCTTTCCTTGTGTACATGCTGTCGCCACTACCCCGGCGCAGCACTGGCGGTGCTGCTTTGCTCTATCCGTCCAGTGATCTCAGCCTTCCCCGATAGGGTGTTCGGGTCGGCCTGCGCATCGTCCTTTTGAGGCTTGCTCGGCGTTCACTCGCGTTACGGCCTGCACACTCGCGCTGTCACCAATTCGTGGCACGCTTTACCCGAAGGCTTCAGCCACTTCGTTACCTCCATGACTGCTCCGGTTGCTTCCGGCTGGAGCATTCGCCGGGTGGGACTCGCACCCACTGGAAAGCGCCGCCTTATCACGGCGCACACCCGGAACTCACGGACATCTTTCTCGAGCTCGTGCCGCGGCTGCAGCGCGAGCACGGCGATCTCGACGAGTTCCTGGCGGTCGAGGCGAAGAATTCCCCGTTCATCAAGGCGCGCAAGCAGATCGCCGAGGCGCTCAAGGGCACGGACCCGGAGACGACGCTCTTCGAGATGCGTCGCTAGGTCCACTTCTGCGCGGCTTTCGCCGGCAACTGTTCCATTTCGAACGCTGGAGTCAGGCGACTTTCAGTACGAGCCGCTTGCCACACGCCTTGACGTACCTGCGCAGTGTTGCGACCGACGGCGAGTGCTTCCCCGTGGCCAGCGCCCGCTCGAGGCGGGCGACCGCCGGGGCCTGGGTGCCCATGCGTTCCGCCACCTGAGCCTGTGTCAGTCCCGCATCCTGGCGCGCCTTAAGCAGGGCATCGAGCAACGCTGACTCCTCGCGCTCCAGCCGCTCGACCTCGGCGCGGACGCCCGGCCGCTGCATCAGTTTCTTCACGAGTTGCTCATGAGTTCTCACGCTTAACCTCCTTCAATCTTGATTCGGCAATTTCCCGATCCCGCACCGGCGTCTTGTCCGACTTCTTGACGAAACCGTGCAGCATCACGATGCGTCGTCCGACCAAGGTGCAAAAGAAAACGCGCGCGATGCCTTCGGCGCCCTTCAGTCGCAGTTCGAAAAGGCCGTCACCAAACGCTTTCGTATGGGGCTCGCCGAGGTGCGGACCCAAGACCACCATTCTCCGGGTCAGCACGATGTAACGCGCGGCCATAGTGTCCGGGAGCGATAGGATCTCCTCCTGCACAGCCTCGCTGTAGTACTCGATCGAGTAATCCACCACGGGATAATAACAAATTTGTTATCAACTGGCCCGGCGGTTACTGTGAGGAGCGGTCGCGCTGCCCCAACCGGCGGTTACTCCGAAGCTTTGACTGCTGCCGCGCGCCGCTCCGGCATCTTGGCGATACCGGGTTCAGGCGTGGTGTCGTCCACCATGGCGCGCAGAACGATGCGCTCGAGGGTTTCGCCGTCGAGCGACTGGCACAGCATTTCGACGAAATGCTCCGGCGTTGTGTCGCAGCGTTGCGACAACACGCCGAGGCGGGCGTCCGTCGATTCGTCGAGTTGAACGGTCAGGGATTTGATCGCCATTTTGCGAGCGCGTGATCTAGTCAAAACGACCGCGCGACACCCGGTAAAAATGACATTTTTGGCAGTTAGGAACTATCCGCTTGGAGGCGGACAACGCCTCCCAATTCACGGGATGGCCAGTACTAACCAAGGAGCCAACCCCGAGGCCGACCCCGGATCGGCCCGGGAAGGGACGCAAATGGCGGCCTGCCGTGGACGGTTTCCCAAGGGTCACCGCCCGCGGCGGCACCGCCGCACGGCCCTTCACGCGCCCGCGCGCTTGGACCGGCCGGCCCGGCGCGCTATGGTGGCCGAATGGACAGCGTTCCGCACGACCGCTTTGCCGCCTCACTCCGCAGCGAGTGGCGGGCGGCACGCTTGCACACGGACGCGCTGTTTGCGCTGGTCGATGAGACGACACTCTACGAGCGCCCGATTGCGGACCGGCACCGGCTGATCTTCTACGTCGGGCACCTCGACGCGTTCGACTGGAATCAGCTCGCACGGGGCGTACTCCACATGCCGTCGTTTCATCCTTCGTTCGACCGCCTGTTCGAGGCCGGCATCGATCCACCACCGGGACAGGCCCCGGCCGATCGGAAGTCAGAGTGGCCCGGACTCGACGAGGTGCGCGCCTATGTCGCCCGCACGCGCCGCGCACTCGATGAAGCCTGGGGCGAGCTGCCGACCGAACGTGTGCTGACGGCGCTCGAGCATCGGTGGATGCATGCCGAGACGCTCTGCTACTTGCTGCACGAGCTGAACCCTGCGCAGAAGCGAGAGCCAGCAGCGCTTTCCAAGCGGCCGTCGTCTCCGGCGCACTCCGCCCCGCCGTCGCGCGACCCCTGGGTGGCAATCCCTGCAGGCGACACCATGCTCGGGCAGGACCCCGGCGAGTTCGGCTGGGACAACGAATTTCCGCAGCACGAGGCTACGGTCGACGCGTTCGAGATCGCGCGCCACAAGCTCACGAACGGTGAGTACCTGCGCTTCGTTGCGGACGGCGGTGCCGCGCCGCACTTCTGGCGTCAGCGCGAAGGCGGCTGGCGCCTGCGCCGCATGTTCGATGAGTTCCCGCTGCCGCTCGACGCTTCGGTGTATCTGACACAGCAGCAGGCGGTCGCGTATGCCGCTTGGTCCGGCGCGCGGTTGCCCACAGAGGCCGAGTGGCAGCACGCCGCATATGGCGCGGGTGCGCGCCGCTATCCCTGGGGCAACGCCATGCCGGATGCTGCGCGCGCGAATCTGGATTTCGTGGCCTGGGATCCGCTGCCCGTAACGGCAAACCCGGCGAGCGCGACGCCGCAGGGTGTCGAGCAGATGGTAGGCAACGGCTGGGAGTGGACTGCTACGCCGTTTGCAGGATTTGACGGCTTCTCGCCGCGTCCCCACTACCCCGGCTACTCGGCCAACTTCTTCGACGGCGAGCACTATGTGATGAAGGGCGCCTCGCCGCGCACGGCACTGCGGCTCGCGCGGCCGTCTTTTCGCAACTGGTTCCGCGCCGAGTACCCCTACGCCTACGCCACGGTGCGCCTGGCGCGCGATTGAGCGGTTCAGGCGACGTGCTGGCTACTGCGCCAGTGCAAGCGCAAAGCGGTCAGCCGGGTCCGTGTAGAGATTCACGCTGGCAAATCCAGCCGCACGCAGCAGACTCGCAAGAGCGGTCGGGGTGGTCTTGTAGGAATTCTCCGTGTGAATGCGGGCACCGGCGGCAAAGGCTCGCTCGCCGCCGGGCCAGCCGACGCGCACCGGTCGGCGCGCCTCCAGGTGCATCTCGATGCGGCTCTCAGCCGGATTGAAGAGCGCCACGTGGCGCCAGTCACTGGGCGTGAAGTCGGTTCCGGCCAGCCGGTTGACGACGTTCAGCACATTGAGATTGAACGCTGCCGTGACACCCAGTGCATCGTCGTAGGCGGCGACGATCTCCGCAGGGTCCTTTACGAGATCGGCGCCCAGCAGCAGGTGGCCACCCGCACACTGCGCGTGAATGTCCGCCAGAAACACCCGCGCCTCCTCCGGCGAAAAATTTCCGATCGACGAACCTGGATAGAAGATGACCCGCCGCCGTGCACTGACCTCGGGCGGCAATGTGAGTCCGCGCGAGAAGTCGGCGGCGACGCCGATGATGTCCAGGTGAGGATGCCTGCGCGCAACTGACGCGAGCTGAGCACGCAGGAACTCCCCCGCGATGTCGACCGCGACGTACTGCGACGGCCGCAACGCTTCGAAGAGTCTTTCGGCCTTGGCGCAGTCGCCGGCGCCGAGGTCGATCAGCGTGCAGCCCGCGCCGATCTGCCTGGCGAACTCGTCGGTATGGCGGACGAATATCGCCTGTTCGTCGCGCGGCAGCGTGTACTCGGGCAGTTCGCAGATCGCCTCGAAGAGCCGCGCACCGAGCGCGTCATAGAAGAACTTGGGCAGGATCGTGGCCAACGGCGCAGCGAGTCCCGCGCGCAACTCGACCGCGGGGTCGGCGGCCGTCGCGAGCAGGTCGAAGAAGCGCACGCGTGACGCGGCATCGGCGGTTGCCATGCGCGAGTCTAGGGCCTGTCAACGATAGGCATCGCGATGCGCCAGGCCCCGGCGGGGCGCGCAGCAAGGCGCGGCGACGGGGACAGTTGCTGATGTAACTCGGGGAGCCGCGTCGACGCGCCGCGCGGTCAATGAAAGATCAACGGCGGTGCGCTAGGCGGGTGCAATCCGTGGGTTCAGCACCAGCCAGGCTCCCGCTCTGTGACCGAGGCGGACGCCTTCCTCGCGCAGGCGTGTGGCCCGATACAAGTCGTCCAGCGGCCAGGTGGTGCTGAGGGCGCCGTTGTCGTTGACGAGGCGCCACACAGGCCAACGTGGTTTGTGCCCTTGAACAAGGTCTTCCGCCACGGCGCCTGCCACGATCTTCACGAAGATGCCGGTCATCAGCGGGCAGGTGCGATCGGCGCCAAATCGCTTGGAGAGATTGGCTCGCACCTGCGACACCGTGATCGTCCCACCCGGCGGTACCTGTGCGATCTCCTCCGCCACCAGCAGCGGTGTTGGCAGTAAGAGGCGGTCACCGAGTCGCTTGTCGGTGACGATCTCAGGCTCGAGTTCCGGCCGCAGCTTGGCGCTCCAGTTCGGCGCCTTCGGTTTCGTCTTGCGCTTTGCCGGCGCAGTCTTGCGTCGGGTGACGATACTGGCATTCGGGGTTCGCGCTGCGACCATGCCGCCTCCCTCTTCCGTCTCTTCGACATAAGGTAGCGATGCCGCTAAAGAGGCCAATGATCTGGCGCAAGCGGACCCACCGCACGCACTTGCGCGCAACACGATGCACTGATGTGGAGCACTGGCCGCGCGGACGAAAACGAAAGATCGCGCGTGAGCGGTACGACTAGTAAGGATGCGTCTCGGCGTACAGCCCCGCATCCCGCAATGTGCGCAGCACTTCTTCAATGTGCTCCGGCCCGCGGGTCTGCAGGACGAACTCCAGCTCGGCGTTCTGCACCGGCAGCGTCGTGAAGGCGCGCTGATGCTCGACTTCCTCGATGTTGGCGCCTGCCTGCCCGATCAGCGTGGCAGCACGCGCCAGTTCACCCGGAACGTCGCGGGTGTGGACTCGAATGCGCGCCAGGCGTCCGGCGCGCACCATGCCGCGCTCAATGATGTCCGCGAGCACCATCGGATCGATGTTGCCGCCACAGAGGATCAACCCGACCTTGCGCCCGAGGAAGCGTTCACGATGGCGCAGCATCGCTGCCAGCCCGGCGGCGCCGGCGCCCTCGACGACGGTCTTCTCGATCTCCAGGAGCATGACGATGGCCTGCTCGATGTCGCCCTCGGCCACCAGCACGACGTCGTCGACCAGGCGCTTGACAATCGGCCAGGTGAGTTCACCCGGCCGCTTGACCGCGATGCCCTCGGCCAGGGTGGCGTTCGCGGTCGGCATTTCGACACCCTTGAACGCCGCGTACATCGAGGGAAACTGTTCGGTCTGCACGCCGATGATCTGGATGCCGGGCTTCACCGCGCGCGCGCCGGTCGCAATGCCGGAAATGAGCCCGCCGCCGCCGATGGCCACGCACAGGCTATCGAGCGCCGGCTGCTGCGCCAGCATCTCGAGCGCGACGGTGCCCTGCCCGGCAATCACATCGACGTCATCGTACGGATGCACCATCGTGAGCCCGCGACTCGCCGCCAGCAGCGACGCTTCCTGGCGGGCGTCATCAAAGGTGTCGCCGGTCAGGATGACCTCCGCGCCGAACCCGCGCGTGCGCTCAATCTTCACCATCGGCGTGAAGCGCGGCATGACGATGACCGCCGGAATGCCGAGCCGCTGCGCGTGATACGCAACTCCTTGCGCATGATTGCCGGCCGAGACGGCAATGACGCCCGCCTGGCGTTGCTTCGGCGTCAGAAGTGACAGCTTGTTAAGCGCGCCGCGCTCCTTGAACGAGGCGGTGAACTGCAGGTTCTCGAACTTGAGGTAGACCTCCGCGCCGGTGATCTGCGACAGCGTCCGTGAGTGAACGCACGGCGTTTCTTCGACATGCCCGTGCAGGCGCTCGGCGGCAGCGCGGATCGATTCCAGTGTGACGGTGTCGCTCAAGGGGAATGCTCGCGCCGGCGGCAGACGGGGCTTCGATTGTAGCGAGCGTCACGCCCGCCTCGCCGTAAAGATCTCGGGCCGCCCGTAGAATCGATCGCATGCTGCACCTCATCGGCCTCACCAAGCGTTATCGCGAGCGCGTCGTGCTCGATCAATTGCAGCTTGAGGTCGGCAGCGGCGAGTACATCGCGATCGTCGGCGAGTCCGGCTCGGGCAAGTCAACCCTGCTGAACCTGATCGCGGGGCTGGATCGACCGGACGTCGGCTCGGTGATCATCGATGGCGCCGACATCGCGCGTATGCACGACGATGCGCGCACGCTGACGCGGCGCTCTAAGCTCGGCTTCGTGTTCCAGGCATTCCACGTGCTGCCGCATCTTTCGGTGCTGCAGAACGTGACGTTGCCCCTGGTGCTGCTCGGCGAGATGCCCGAGGCACGCGAGCAGCGTGCCCGCGAATTGCTGGCCGAGGTCGGTCTCGGCGATCGCGAGAACAGCATGCCGCGCGAGCTGTCGGGCGGCGAATTGCAGCGCGTGGCCGTGGCACGCGCGCTCGTGCACCGACCGGCGCTGGTGCTGGCCGACGAGCCGACCGGAAATCTCGACCCCGACACCGCGACGGTCGTGCTGGACCTGCTCGCGCGCGAGATCCGAAGTCGCCGCGCCGCCGGTGTGCTGGTGACGCACTCCGAGGCGGCGGCGGCCACCGCCGACCGCATCCTGCGGCTCGACCACGGAAAACTGGTGCCGCTTTGATCCCGGGTTGACGCCCGGCCAAGCCACTGTTGCAAACGCGGCTAGGCTGGCAGCATGGCCCGGGAAGCCGCGACTGTACTGCCGATGACGCCGTGGGCGAAGGATGCGGGCTCAGTGCTGGCCGCGGTGGAGAGTCGTCGCGAGGGGCTCTCCGCGGCGGAGGCCGCACGCCGTCTACAGGCGACCGGCCCCAACGAAATTGGCCGTTCAAGCCGCGCCGGCGCGCTCGCCACTCTGGCGGCGCAGTTCAAGAGTCCACTGCTTCTGATCCTCGTGTTCGCCGCGGTGATCTCGGCGATCAACCGCGACTGGCTCGACGCGCTTATCGTGATGACGATCATCGTCGCCAGCGCTGCACTCACTTTTACGCAGGAGTACACGGCCTCGCGAGCCGTAGAGAAGCTGCTCGCACGCGTCAGCCTGCGTGCGCGATTGCTGCGCGACGGCGCGGTGGTCGAGCTGGACGCGCGAGAAATCGTGCCGGGCGACATCGTGCTGCTGTCCGCCGGCAGCCTGGTGCCGGCGGACGGCCTGGTACTCGAGGCCGATGACTTCTTCGTCAATGAGGCGACGCTGACCGGCGAATCGTTCCCGGTCGAGAAATCCCCGGGCCGCGCTGACGCCACGGCCAGCCTTGCGCAGCGTTCCAATTACGTCTGCCTCGGCACGAACGTGCGCAGCGGAACGGCCAAGGTGCTCATCACAGCGACCGGCCCGCGTACCGAGTTCGGCGAAATCGCCGCACGTCTTGCGCAGCGTGCTCCGGAAACCGATTTCGAGCGCGGCCTGCGCCGCTTCGGACATCTGTTGACACAACTGATGACGCTGCTGGTGCTCGTGATCTTCGCCGCGAACGTCGCGTCCGATCGGCCGGTCACTGATTCACTGCTGTTCGCGGTGGCGCTTGCGGTCGGCCTTGCGCCGGAGCTGCTGCCAGCCGTTGTGAGCCTCACCCTGTCACGTGGGGCGCGTCGCATGGCCACTGCCGGTGTCATCGTGAGGCGTCTCGCCGCGATGGAGAACTTCGGCGCGATGACGGTGCTCGCGACCGACAAGACCGGGACGCTCACCGCCGGCGTGGTGCGGCTGGACGGCGCCACCGACGGCGAGGGCCAACCATCGGACGACGTGCTGCGGCTGGCGGCACTGAACGCGCGACTGCAGACAGGTCTGCCGAATGCGCTCGACGAGGCCATCAGCGCCGCGAGTACCGTGCTCACGCTCGACGACTGGACCAAGAGCGAGGAGATCCCTTACGACTTCGTCCGCAAGCGACTGACGATTGCGGTGCGACGGGCGGGGCAGGACAACGACACCCTGATCACCAAGGGCGCGCTCGACGGGGTGCTCGCTGCGTGCACCGGCCGGCGCCGAGGTTCGTTCGCTACGCCGATGAGCGAGATCGAACATGAGCAACTCCGCGAACGCGCCGCCGCCTGGGCCGACGAAGGCTTCCGCGTGCTGGGGGTTGCCACGCGCACCATCGACCGACGCGAACGCTACACGGTAGACGACGAGCAGGCGATGGTGTTCGAAGGATTTCTGCTGTTCTTCGACCCGCCGAAACCCGATTCGGCCGAGGCGATCAAGCAGCTGAGACGGCGCGGCGTCGCGTTGAAGATCATCACCGGCGACAACCGTCGCGTGGCGGCGCATGTAGCGCAGGCCGTTGGGCTCAAGGCCGGTCGCATCCTGACCGGCGCCGAGTTGCGCGAGATGCACGACGAGGCGCTCTGGCACGTCGCCCACCGGACTGCCATTTTTGCGGAGGTCGACCCCGGCCAGAAGGAACGCATCATCCGCGCACTGCGCCATGCAGGGCATGTGGTTGGCTATCTCGGCGACGGTATCAACGATGCCCCGGCACTGCACGCGGCCGATGTCGGCATCTCGGTGGACTCGGCCGTGGACGTCGCGCGAGAGAGCGCCGACTTCGTCCTGCTGCAGCACGACCTCACGGTGCTGACGCGCGCGATCGACGAAGGCCGGCGCGTGTTCGCCAACACGTTGAAGTATGTCTTCACGACGACGAGTGCCAACTTCGGCAACATGATCAGCATGGCCGCGCTATCGCTGGTGATTCCGTTCCTGCCGCTGCTGCCCAAGCAGATCCTTCTCAACAACTTCCTGTCGGACCTGCCGGCTATGGCAATCCCGGGTGACCGCGTCGACGCCGAAGCCATCGCGCGTCCGCGTCGCTGGGATGTCCCGACGATCCGAAACTTCATGCTGGTGTTCGGGCTCGCGAGCTCGATGTTCGACATGCTCACCTTCGTGATACTGCTCGGGGTTCTGCACGTGTCGCCAGCAGAATTCCGTACTGCGTGGTTCGTCGAGTCGCTGCTGACCGAGGTCGCGATCCTGCTCGTCGTGCGAACTCAGCGGCCACTGTGGCGCAGTGCGCCCGCGCCTGCGCTGCTGTGGATCAGCGCTGCGGTGGCGGCGGCAGCCCTGGCGCTGCCGTACCTGCCCATCACCCAGGCGCTGTTCGACTTCGTCCCGCTTGGACTGGGCGTGCTCGCGCTGCTGGTGGGCATCACGGTCGCATACGTCATCGCCAACGAAGTCATCAAGTCCGCCTTCGGCAAGCGCGTCCACGTCTGACCTCGCGCACCGCGCCGGCGCCTCGGTACACTCGCCCGCATGCTGTGGCTGCTCGCGCACCTCTCCGGCGGCTACGCGCGCCATCACCCGCTGCGGGCGATCGTGCAGGTGATCGCCATCGCGATCGGTGTGGCGCTCGGCTACGCCATCAACCTGATCAACGCTTCCGCGCTCGACGAGTTCTCGGGCGCGGTGCGCCATGTGCTCGGGCAGGCCGACTTCAGCGTCGGTGGCGGGCGGACCGGCTTCGATGAACGGCTGTACGCGCGCATCGCGTCGCTTCCCGAGGTGGACACCGCGAGCCCGATCGTCGAGGTCGAGGCGCCGGTGCCATCGATGCCGCGTTCATCGGCCGGTCTGGCCACGCTACGCGTCGTCGGCGTCGACATCTTCCGCGCAGCGCTACTTTCGCCTGCGCTGATCGGTGAGGCCGAGGCCAGGGACGCTGGTCCGTTCGCGCTGCTTGGCGAGGGCCTCTTTCTTTCTCCGGCCGCGCTCGATCGCTTTAAGGTCCGACCCGGCGACACACTTGCGCTGCAGATCGGGCCCAACGTCATCACCTTCCCAATCGCGGGCCGCCTGCCCCGCGCCCGCGAAGGGGAGGAGCTTGCAGTGCTCGACATCGGCGCCGCGCAGTCGCGCCTGGACCAGGTCGGACGCCTGCATCGCATCGACATCAGGCTGGCCGCCAATGCCAGCCCGGCAGCAGCGCGCGAGACGATCACCGCGCTGCTACCGCCCGGCGTGACGCTCGCCACGCCTGACGAGGCTGCTCAGCGTGTCTCGAACGTGTCACGCGCCTATCGGGTCAATCTCAACGTACTCGCGCTGGTTGCGCTTTTCACCGGTGCCTTCCTGGTCTTCTCGCTGCAGGCGCAGGCAGTCGTTGCACGCCGGACGGAGCTCGCCTTCCTGCGCATCAGCGGGCTGACCGCCGGCGAACTCCAGCGCTGGCTGGTCGGCGAGGCGGCGATCGCCGGAGTGTTCGGTTCCGCGCTAGGCATCGCCGTCGGCATGGCATTGGCGGCGGCGGCGCTCGCGGTGCTGGGCGGCGACCTTGGCAGCGGATTTTTTGCCGGCGCGCAGGCACGACTTTCGATCGACCTGGGCTGGACGATTGCGTTCTTCGTGCTCGGTGTGGCGGCCGCGATCGCCGGCGGCTGGGGACCGGCGCGCGAAGCGGCACGCGTCGAGCCCGCGCTGGCATTGAAGTCCGGCTCGGAGGTCGATGCCCTTAAACCCTTGGCCGCCAACCTGTGGCCGGCGTACCTGTTGCTTGCGCTCGGCGCGGGCGCCGCATTGCTGCCGCCCGTGGGCGACCTGCCGATCTTTGGCTACATCTCGATTGCGCTGCTGCTGGTCGGCGCGATCCTGCTGCAGCCGCGCCTGGCACACGTGATCTTCGTGAGCATCGGCCGCGCCAGCCGCCGTTCACGCAGCGTGCCGTGGCTCGGAGCCACGACACGGCTCGCCCAGGCGCCTTCGGGTGCCGCGATCGGACTGGCAGGCATCGTCGCGAGCTTCGCGCTGATGGTCGCGATGGCCACGATGGTGACGAGCTTCCGGCAGTCGCTCGACGTCTGGCTCGGCCAGGTGCTTCCCGCCGACCTCTATGTGCGCGCGGGCAGCCGGGGTGAATCGATGACGACCGCCTATCTTTCAGAGCGCGATCGCGCCATGCTCGCATCTGCCCCCGGCGTGCAGCGCGCCGAGTTCTCGCGCTTTACGCGCGTGGTCCTTGATCCCAAGCGATCGCCCGTGACATTGGTGATCCGCCCGCTGGATACGTCCCGCCCGGCCCTGCCCCTGATCGGGCGAGCCATCGACTGGAAGTCCAGTGATCCGCCGCCGGCGTGGATCAGCCAGCCGATGAGCGAGTTGTACGGGATCGGAGTCGGACAACGAATCCGGATTCCGCTCGCTGGCGCGGAGCACGAGTTCCTCGTCATCGGCACTTGGCGCGACTATGCGCGCCAGAGTGGCGCGATCGCGCTGCGCGACAGGGACTACCAGCGCATCACCGGCGACAGCACCCGCACCGACGCGGCACTGTGGCTCGTGCCGGGCTTCCGGCCCAACGACGTGGTCGAGGCCGTGCGCGATCAACTCGACGTCGGCAACCAGGCCGAGTTCCTCCAGCCGGGCGAAATACGGCGGCTCAGCCTCGACATCTTCGACCGCAGCTTCGCCGTCACCTACCTGCTGGAGATCGCCGCGATCGTCATCGGGCTGATCGGCATCGCCGCCACCTTCTCTTCGCAAGCGCTGGCGCGCACCAAGGAGTTCGGGATGCTGCGCCATCTGGGCGTGACGCGCCGGCAGATCCTGGGCCAGTTCGCGATCGAAGGCTTGCTGGTGACGCTGCTCGGCATCGTGAGCGGGCTGGCGGTCGGATTTGCGGTAGCACTCGTGCTGATTCACGTCGTCAATCCGCAGTCGTTCCACTGGACGATGGAACTGCACGTGCCGGCGGGCTTGATTTTGCTGCTGGTAGCCGCGCTGCTCGCAACTGCCACGCTGACGGCCCTACTGGCCGGGCGTCGTGCGGCGTCCGGCGAGGCGGTGCGCGCGGTGCGGGAGGACTGGTGATTGCGCGCTCGGTGTACGCGACGCTGCGCATCGCCCGTGCACCTCGCGCGATGGAAGTGCGCACGAAGCTTGAAAACGGCCCGGCGCTCCGTGCGAATACAAAGGCAACCATGAGAGCAACAGCAGAGCGACGGGTGGGTCGTGCCGATTAGCCGACGAGCGTTGCTGCTGGCGGCTGGCGCGGCTCCGCTCGGGCCGGGCGCACGAGCGGAAATGACGTTTGCGACGGTGACGCCGCGGCCGCTGGTGTTTCCGCGCGATCACGGTGCTCACCCGGAGTACCGCACCGAGTGGTGGTACCTCACCGGCTGGCTCGACGCGCGCGGGCAGGAGTCGATCGGGTTCCAGGTGACGTTTTTCCGCGTCAGGACGACCAGTGCGCCGGGCCCAAGCCGGTTCTCACCGACCCAGCTTGTCATCGCACACGCCGCGATCGCTTCGCCCGCGCGCGGCGCCTTGGTGCACGACGAACGCGCGCAGCGCGTCGGCTTCGGGCTGGTCGAGGCGTCGACTACGGACACGGACCTACGGCTCGATCGCTGGCGCTTCGTGCGCGATGCCGCGAGCGGCGAGTACCGCGCCACGATCCCGGCGCAGAGCTTCGACCTCAGCGCTTTCCGCCCGGCCCACGCAGCCGCTGCTGCTGCAGGGACGCGACGGCTTCTCGCAGAAGGGCCCGCAGGCGACACAGGCGAGCCACTACTACACCCAGCCGCAGCTCGCCGTGCGAGCGTCTCTGCGCATGGATGGCTCAACGCGCGAGGCGAACGGCGTCGCGTGGCTCGATCACGAGTGGTCTAGCAGCGTGCTCGACACCGACGCCGTCGGCTGGGACTGGATCGGCATGAACCTCGCCGACGGCTCCGCACTGACGGCATTCCAGATCCGCTCGAAGATGGAAGGACGCGTCGTGCATAGCTATGCGTCACTGCGGCCGGCCGGCGGTCCCGTGCGCGTTTACGAGGGCGATGCGGTGCGACTTGAAGCAGCGTCAACCTGGCGCTCGCCGCGCACAAACGCGGTCTACCCGGTCGCGCAGCGCATCCACGTGGGCGACCGCACGTTCGAGACGCGGCCACTGATGAACGACCAGGAACTCGACTCCCGGGCGTCCACCGGGTCCGTTTACTGGGAGGGTGCAAGCACACTGCTGGAAGCTGGCCGCGCTGCCGGACGCGGGTACCTGGAGATGACCGGCTATGTCACCCCGATGAAGCTGTAGCGCTCCGCACGGCACATCGGAAACGCGGCTACGATCCGCCGCGGTCACAACGAGGAATACGGCATGGGCATGACAACACATTGGGCGGCACTGCTGACGCTCGCCACTCTGGCGCTGCTCTTCGGCTGCGCTTCTTACGTCGGCGCGGCACGCGGCAAATACAAGGTCGCGGCGCCTGCGACCACCGGACCGGAACCGTTCGAGCGCGCGTTTCGCGTGCAGATGAACACGCTCGAGAACGTCGTGCTCTTCCTGCCGGCGCTGTGGCTGGCGACGCTGTACTTCAATCCGCGCATCGCTGCCGCGCTCGGCGCCGTGTGGCTTGTGGCGCGCATCTGGTATGCCTTCGCCTACGCGCGCAACCCCAAGTCACGCGGCGCCCCGTTTGTACTTGCGTTTGCTGCCTGGGGAGCGCTGATGGTGCTGGCGGCGTGGGGTGTGCTCACCTCCCCGCTCTGGTAATCCGCCGATGGCCGAAGCAGTCCCCGCGCCCAAGCGCCTGAAGCCGCTGCGCGGACTGCTGCCGTTCATCGCACCCTACAAACGCCAGATCGCGCTGGCGCTGCTCTTCCTGCTGCTGGCCGCCAGCGCGACACTGGCAATGCCGTACGCCGTGCGCCTGCTCGTCGACCAGGGCCTCGCGCTGCCCGCTGGCAGCGAACTTGGGGACAAGCTGGTCGCGATCCGCAGCCACTTCGGACTGCTGTTCGGTGTCGCGGTCGGCCTCGGTGTCTTCACCGCGGCGCGCTTTTTTATGGTGACCTGGATTGGCGAGCGCGTCACGGCCGATCTGCGGCAGGCTGTCTACGCACACGTACTGACGCAAAGTCCCCAGTTCTTCGAAACGCTGAAGACTGGCGAAGTGCTGTCACGTTTGACAACGGACACGACGGTGATCCAGAGCGCCGTGGGCTCGAGCGTCTCGATGGGGCTGCGCAACGCGGTGCTGTTCGTGGGCGGCATCGCGATGCTGATCGCGACGAGCCCGCGGCTGATGCTGACGGTCGTCGGCATCATCGTGCTGGTCGTGGCACCGGCGATGCTGATCGGCGGGCGTGTGCGGCGGCTGTCACGCGCCAGTCAGGACCGCATCGCCGATTCGAGCGCGATCGCCGGCGAAGTGCTGAATGCCGTGCCGGTCGTGCAGAGTTTCACGCAGGAAGGCGCGGAGACGCGCAAGTTCTCCGACGCTAACGAACGCGCCTTCGCGACCTCGATCCGCCGCACCGGAACCCGCGCGATGCTGACGGCGTTTCTCATCGTCGGCATCTTCGGCTCGCTGCTGTACGGCCTGTACGGCGGTGTGCAGGCGGTGATGGCGGGCCGCATCACGGCCGGCGAACTGAGCCAGACGGCGCTTTACATCATGGTGGTGGCGGGCAGCGTGGCGGTGCTGGCCGAAGTGTGGGGTGAACTGCTACGAGCTTCGGGTGCGACCGAGCGCCTGATGGAGCTGCTGAGCACGCAGTCACCGATCGCCACCCCTGCGCGCCCCGTGGCCTTGCCGCGCACTCACGGCGGGATGCGGGTGAGTTTCGAAAGCGTCGGCTTTTCCTATCCGTCGCGTCCGCAGCATGCGGTGCTGGCCGACTTCTCACTCGCTGTCGAGCCCGGTCAGACGGTGGCCCTGGTCGGCCCGTCGGGCGCCGGCAAGAGCACGGTGTTCCAGCTCCTGCAGCGGTTCTACGACATCGGCGTTGGATCGCTGTTCGTCGACGGCGTCGATGTGCGTGAACTCGCGCTGGACGACCTGCGCCGCCATATCGCGGTCGTGCCGCAGGAGGCGACGATCTTCTCCGGCTCGGTGCTCGACAACATTCGATACGGTCGCCCCGCTGCAAGCGAGGAGGAAGCCAAGGCGGCCGCACGCGCCGCGCGCGTGGAGGAGTTCGTGCTGCGGCTACCTGACGGCTACGGCACGGAAGTTGGCGAACGCGGCCTGCGACTGTCGGGCGGCCAGCGCCAGCGGCTGGCGATCGCGCGGGCGATCCTGAAGGACGCCCCGCTGCTGCTGCTCGATGAAGCGACGTCGGCGCTGGACGCGGAGAGCGAGCGGGCCGTGCAATCTGCGCTCGAAACCGCGATGCGCGGACGCACGACCATCGTCATCGCGCACCGGCTGGCGACGGTGCAGCGGGCCGGCCGCATCTTCGTGCTCGACCATGGCCGCATCGTTGACGCCGGCACACACGCGGAGCTGATCGCGCGCGGCGGCCTGTACGGCCGGCTCGCCGCGCTGCAGTTTTCCGCCTGAGGCGACGGCCGCGGTGCGGGGCCGGGATCCCGGCCCCGGTTCCGACAGGCGCTACCGCCCTTGCCGCGGCGGAAGAGATTGACCAGCGCGAGCAGGATGACGGCGCCGACCAGCGACACGAACAGGCCGGCAAGGCTGAAGTCACTTTGGTTGATCGTTCCCGCACCCACCAGCGGGGAGATCAGCCAGCCACCCAGCATCGATCCGACGATGCCGACCACGATGTTCAGGAACACACCCTGCTGCGCGTCGGTCCGCATGATCTTGCTGGCAATCCATCCGATGAGCCCGCCGACCACGAGCCAGATGATGAAATTCATTGGGTACTCCTCTGTTGATTCGACCTGCAAGGCGCCGCCCGCGCCTGGGAATCGATCATCGACATGCAGACCCGGTCGCTGCATAGATGACAGGCAACCGATGGCCATCATAGTCAGTCTTCAAGACACGCCTGCAACGGCTGGAACCGGCTACCCCCGCGTGACCCTATGATCCGTCCCATGACAGCGCAAGTTTCAGCGTGGAGCGCGGTCGCCGACCTCGGTCGGTCCGCCTGGGAGTGGTGTGTCGGGTGGTGGCAGATCATCCTGTTCAGCGCCAAGCTACTCGTGCTCGCGCTCTCACCTTCGAGTTACCGCGGCGCCAACCTTTCGGCGCTGGCGCGACACCTGGTCAAGGACACCGCGCCGGTCCTGCTCTGGTTCACGCTGATGACGTCGGTCATCAGTCTCGTCATCATCCACATCGTCGTCGTCACATCGGTCAGCTATGGCCTGTCGCGCTACGCGCTCGAAATGGTGGTGCGCGTGCTGGTGCTGGAGCTGATCCCGCTGACTGCTGCCATGTTCGTGGCGCTGCGCTGCGCGTTACCCAACGCGTCAGAGGTCGCCGCGCTGCGGGCGCAAGGCGCCCTGGACGCGCCCGCGGCAGCGGGCGGCGATGAGCTGCAGCGCGAAGTCCTGCCGCGCGTGGTGTCCGGCACGTTCTCGGTGCTGCTGCTGGCGACGGTAAGCTGCGTCGTGGCCGCGTTGATCGCCTACCTCTGGGTCCACGGCTTCACGCTGGGTGGCCTGGCGGGCTACACGCGGACGTTCGGCCGCGTGTTCAGTCCTGCGGTCTCGCTGATCTTCACACTGAAGACGCTGGGCCTCGCCCTCGCCGTCGGCTTGATTCCGATCGCATCGGTTCTCTACGATCGGCCCAATCCCCGGTTGCGCACCAGCTCCGAATTGCGCGGGCTGGTGCGACTCTTTGCCGTGATCCTGCTGATCGAGGTCGCCGCGCTCGTGGGCAATTACACCTGAGGCCAAGACCATGAGCGACGAATCAGACTTGCCGCCTGCCGCATCGCAGTCGCTGGCGTTTCGGGCGGCGCTGCTCGTGATCCTGCTGGTCGTGCTCGCAGCCGGTTCGGTCGCCTACCTGCTCTACGCACGTGGCGTGTTCGAGCCGTCAGAGCGGCTGGTGCTGCTTGCCGATGATGTCGAAGGCGTCACGGTCGGCATGGATCTCACCTTTGCAGGCTTTCCTATCGGCCGCGTGCGCGGCATCGAGCTGGCTGCCGACGGAACCGCGCGCATCGTCATCGACATTCCGCGCAAGGACGCGCGCTGGTTGCGCGAATCGAGCGTGTTCACGCTGACACGTGGGCTGGTCGGAAACACGAACCTGCGTGCCTTCAGTGGAGTCCTGAGCGATCCGCCACTGCCGGCCGGCGCCGAGCGCCGGGTGCTCGTCGGCGACGCCACCGCCGAGATACCGCGCCTGGTGAACGAGACGCGCGACCTCATCCGCAACCTGACACAGCTCACGAGTGCGGACTCGTCGCTCGCCACCACGCTGAGCAATGTGCAGAGCGCGACGGAGAAGATCAAGGGACCGCGCGGCGCGCTGGGCATGCTGTTCGGCAACGACGCGGACGCGAAAAAGCTGGTGGAGGCACTCGACCGGACCAACGCGCTGCTGGCGCGCATCGATGGACTGGCGGCCAAGGCTGACCAGCAGGTCTTTGGCGCAGCAGGCCTGATGCCCGAGGCAAAGGCGGCCGTGGTTCAACTCAATGCGGCGCTGCTCGATGCCCGCGAAAGCTTGAAAAAGATCGATGCGATCCTGGTCGACGCGCAAGCGATCGCCGGCAATACGCGGGCGGCGTCGAACGACCTGAGCGCACTGCGCGCCGAGATCGACGCGAACCTGCGCAAGGTGTCCGGCATGATCGACGAGGTCAATCGCCGTTGGCCGTTCGCGAAGCCCGCGGAGATCAAGCTGCCATGAACCGCTTCGAGCTTCTGATCCGGGGCGCAGCGCTGGCCACCGCGCTGCTGTTGGCCGCGTGCAGCAGTACTCCTGCTGCGCCGGACTGGCAGGCAAGCGCCAGGTCGGCCCTCGATCGTGCCATCAAGGCCTATCTCGTCGGTGATAGCCGGGTCGCCGGCGTCGAGTTCGATCTCGCCCGCCAGGAACTCGCGAGCACCGGCCGCGCCGACCAGGTCGCGCTGGCCGTGCTGACGCGCTGCGCGGTGCGCGTCGCGAGCCTTGATGTCGGTCCGTGCGAAGGGTTCGACGCGCTGCGGTCCGACGCATCAGCCGCCGAGCGCGCGTATGCCGACTATCTTGCCAACCGCGTGCAGGCGCAGGACATCGCGCTGCTGCCGGCGCAACATCGGCCGATCGCGGCATCCGGCCTCAGCGGTGATGCGGCGGTTGCCGCCTTGCAAGCCATCGACGACCCGCTGGCCCGGCTGGTCGCTGCCAGCGTGCTGTTCCAGGGCGGCCGGGCCAACCCCGCCGCAATTGTGGTTGCTGTCGAAACGGCCTCGGACCAGGGTTGGCGGCGGCCGCTTTTGGCTTGGCTCGGCGTGCAATTAGCGCTGGCGGAGAAGTCCGGCGATGTGTTCGGCGCCGAAAAGGTGCGACGGCGCATCGCACTCGTTGGTGGGTCCTAACGCCGCATCGCCGCGTTAGCGGGCGCCGTGGCGCGGAGGGCACCACTCGTCACATCGAGATCGAACCCTCGCGGAAGTCGGTGCGGTCGAGCCACACGTTGACCAGTACCGGCCGGCCGCTGCGCGCGACCTCGCGCGCCTGGCGCAATACGGGTTCCACATCCTCGGTGCGCTTGACAACGAGGCCTACGGCGCCGAAGCCCTCCACAACCGCGTGGTAGTCCGTGCGTGCCAGTACGGTTGCGACATCGTCCTTGAACATCTTGACTTGTTCGCGCGCGATCTGCGCCCAGCTCGCGTCGTTGCCGACCACGGCGATCACCGGGATGCCGTGCCGCACGAAGGTGTCGAACTCGACCAGTCCGTAGCCACTCGCGCCGTCGCCCCAGATCAGCCAGACCTCGGCGCCGGGACGCACGAGTTGTGCACCGAGCGCAAAGCCGGCGCCGACACCGAGCGTGCCGAAGGCACCGGGATCGAGCCACGCGAGCGGACCGCGTGGCCGCACGATGTAGGACGCGGTTGCGACGAAGTCGCCACCGTCAGCCACCATCACCGCGTTGTCGCCAGCCACGCGATCGAGCGCGCGGAAGAATGCGATCGGGTTGACGAGGTCACCGGCTGCCGCGGCCTGCGAGTCGATCTCCTGTTCGCGCGTCTCGTCGCGAGCGCGTAACTGCGCGATCCAATCGGTTCGCCGCGCGCCCTCGCCGACGCGCTGCGCGAGCGCTTCCAGCGTCAGGCCGGCATCGCCGAGCGCGGTGATCGTTGGCCGGCGATTGAGCCGCGCATCCTTCGCGCTGCGGTTGGCCGCTATCAACGTCGCCGACCGGCGCACATGGCGTCCGTAATCAAGCCGAAAATCGCACGGCACGCCGGCCAGCAGCACGCAATCAGCTTCGCGCAGCGCATTGCGCCGCGCATGGCGCATCTGCAGTGGATGCTTCGGTCCGAGCAAGCCGCGCGCCATGCCGGATAGGTACACCGGGATGCCGAGCTGCGTGACGGCCGCCGCGATCGCCTCCGCGTGGTCCACGACGAGCAACGCCTGGCTGCCAATGACAAGTAGCGGGACGTTCCGCGCGCGCGAACGCTTCGGCGGCGCGCGTGATGGTGCTCTCCGCGGCGCGCGGTGGCTCGACCTTCGAGGCGTGCGGCGTGGTCATCTGCGCCGCGCCAGCGAACATGCGGGCCGCATGGCGGTTCAGGTACCAGCGCAACGCGCGGTCGCCCAGCGCCGTGCCCTTGCCGGCCGCATCGGCGTACCACTGCCGGATCATGGCCTCGTCGTACAGCAGGTCGACGGCGCACTCGATGAACGTCGGGCCCGGCACGCCGTCGGCGGCAATGCGAAGTGCCTCGTCCATCGCCGGACCGAGGTCGCGCACGCGTCTGATCTGCATGAGGTGCTTCACGTGCGGCGCGATAAGCGAACGCTGGTCGATGTCCTGCAGCGCACCGCGCCCCTGCAGCGCGGTGGGTGCTCCCCCGCCGATCAGAACGACGGGGCTCTGCGCCAGCTGGGCATTCTTCAGCGGCGTGATCGTGTTGGTGAGGCCAGGGCCTGCCGTCACTGCCGCCACGCCGGGCCGGCCGGTCAGGCGCGCCACCGCATCGGCGGCGAAGACGGCAGTGGCTTCATTGCGCGTGTCGACGATCCGGATGCCGCGCGCCTTGGCTCCAACGAGGATCGGAGAGATATGGCCGCCAACCAGCGTGAACACGAACGGCACCCGGTGCGCCGCAAGGACTTCGGCGACCCGGTCGCCACCGTGCCGTACTTCCACATCAACGTCGCGCTTCAGGACCAAGCTCACAACCAATGCACGCGCCGACGGGTTGCGTACCAGGACTCGACGTGCGGCGCCACCGCCGCTTCGATGCGCGCACGGCGTACCTTCATCGTCGGCGTGAGGAAGCCGTTCTCGATCGACCAGGCCTCGCGCGCGATGACGATCATCTGCAACTGCTCGTAGTCGGCCACCGCTCGGTTGACGTCCTGCAGCAGCGTGGAAAACTCCGCCTCGACCTGGGAGCGGAACTCACCGTCACCGACGCGCGGGCGCAAGTGCTCGGCCAGAACAACCAGCGCATAGGCCGCCGGCTGGCCGACGCCCGACACCAGCGACATCTCGACCATCGGATGAATGTTGATCCGGTTCTCGATCGGCGCCGGCGCGACGTACTTGCCCTTCGCCGTCTTGAAGAGTTCCTTCGCCCGGCCGGTGATCTTCAGCATGCCGTTGGGTCGTTGCTCGCCGAGGTCGCCCGTGCGGAAGAAACCGTCCTCCGTGAAGGACGCCGCGGTCAGCTCCGGCTGCTTGTAGTAACCACTGAACTGCCCCGGCGACTTGATCAGGATCTCGCCCTCGGGGCTGATGCGCGCCTCCACACCCGGCAAGCGGCACGCCGACATAGCCGGGCTCGTTGAATCTCTCGGTTGACGAGTGCGAGTAGGAATTGTCTTCCACATCGCATAGCCCTCATACAGCCGCAAGCCGAGCCGGCGGTACCAGGCGATCAGGTCCGGCCGGGATCGGCGCCGAGCCGCTGCCTGCCAGCACCACCTGGTCGAGCCCGAGGCCCTTCAGCACCTTGCGCGCGACGATGCGGCCGGACGATCGGGATTCCGAAGCAGCCGGTCGAGCTTGGCCGGCGGCATCTTCGCGAACACGCCCTGCTGGAACTTGAGCCAGAGGCGCGGTACGGAAATGAAGAGCGTCGGACGCGCACGCTGCAGGTCCTGCAGGAAGGTCTCGAGCGTCTCGGCGAAGTAGATGCATGTATGGCCATCGACCAGCGACATGGCCTCGATCCACGTGCGCTCGAAGCTGTGAGCCAGCGGCAGATACGAGAGCATGCGACCCTCGCCGTTGTCCGGCCCGAGCAGGCGCACGCGTATCGCCCGTGATGCCTTCACCGACCCGTGTGATCGCGTTGAAGCTCACCATGACGCCCTTGGGCGTGCCGGTCGAGCCCGAGGTGTAGATCAGCATCGCGAGTTCGTCGGCGGCCCGCGCCGGGCGACCTGCGAGCGGCGGCGTACTGGCCACGATCGCGTCCCACGTTTCGAAGTCGGTCTTCGGCGCGAGCGGGAACGCGATGCAGGGCAGGTCTGCCGGTACACCACTCTGCTGCTGCGGCCAGGTGTCGAGCTTGCCCACGAACAGCAGGCTGGCCTCGCTGTGCTCGAGCACGAATTTGACCGTGTCTGCGCCTTCGGTGGGAAAGATCGCCACCGTGGTGTAGCCGGCGAGCCAGATCGCCAGCTCGGCCATGATGAAGTGCGCGCAGTTCTTCGACAGGATCGCAATGCGCGCGCCGCGCGGAAAGCCGCGCGACTGCAGGTGCGCGGCAATGCGCCGCGACTGGTCCAGCGTCTGCGCCCAGGTGTAATCGATCACCTGCCCGCCGCCGACGGGCTGGGTCAGGAAGATGCGGTCAGGATGGCTCGCCGCGTGGTCAAGCACATAGTCGAGTATCAGGCGGTTCTGGCTCATGTCTCCCCCGGGGTTACGCCTCGCGTGCGCCGTTCGCGTGCGGCGGTGGCGCAGACTACTCCGAGACGTTGCACCGGACCACTGGGTAAGCCCTGAGCCGACCCGCGCCGCACTCCTGCAGCGCAACAGCACGGCGGACCGAAGAGCCCCGGAGGCCGGCCCGATAGAATCGCGCCATGCGTCAATACGAAGAATTCATGCGCCATGTGTTCGAGCACGGCGTCGTCAAGGCGGACCGCACCGGCACCGGCACGCGTTCCTGGTTCGGCTACCAGATGCGGTTCGACCTCGGCGAGGGCTTCCCGCTCGTCACCACCAAGAAGCTGCACCTGCGCTCGATCATCCACGAACTGCTGTGGTTCCTGCAGGGTTCGAGCAACGTCGCCTACCTGCGCGACAACAAGGTCACGATCTGGGACGAGTGGGCGCGTGCTGACGGTGAGCTCGGCCCGGTCTATGGGGTGCAGTGGCGTTCGTGGCCGACGCCCGACGGCGGCTCGATCGACCAGATCGCGCAGGTGGTGCAACAGATCAGGACCAACCCGGACTCGCGGCGGCTGATCGTCTCGGCCTGGAACGTCAGCGACATTCCGAAGATGGCGCTGCCGCCCTGCCACCTGCTGTTCCAGTTCTACGTGGCCCCCGGTGAGTCGCCTTC
This sequence comes from uncultured beta proteobacterium, assembly GCA_963702595.1. Taxonomy (GTDB): domain Bacteria; phylum Pseudomonadota; class Gammaproteobacteria; order Burkholderiales; family Burkholderiaceae_F; genus JALORV01. The sequence goes on from CAVPDC010000013.1 coordinate 432,259, forward strand.
GGCTCCGGGCAAGCTCTCCTGCCAGCTCTACCAGCGCAGCTGCGACATCTTCCTCGGCGTGCCATTCAACATCGCCAGCTACGCGCTGCTGACGCACATGGTGGCGCAGCAGTGCGACCTCGGCGTCGGCGACTTCGTCTGGACCGGCGGCGACTGCCACATCTACAGCAATCACTTCGAGCAGGTGCGTGAACAACTGGCGCGCGAGCCGCGCCCCTATCCGCGCCTGGCGATCCGGCGCAAGCCGGCGTCGCTCTTCGACTACGCGTTCGAGGACTTCGAGATCGTCGACTACGACCCGCATCCGCACATCAAGGCACCGGTCGCGGTCTAGGTCCGCATCATGGCAACGGCTACTGGACCCGCGCTCCGCCGCGGCGCGCTGCTCGGGCTGGCCGCACTTACGCTGATGTGGGGGCTCAACTGGCCCCTGATGAAATTCTCGCTGCGCGAACTGACGCCGCTGTACTTCCGCGCCATCACGATGACGGGTGGTTCGCTGCTGCTCTACGCCTTCTACGCCCTGCGCGGACAGGACATGCGGCTGCCGCGCACGGCGTGGCCGGCGATGTCCCTACTCGCCGCGACCAACATCTTCGGCTGGCACCTGTTCTCGATCCTGGGCGTGCAGGCACTCGCCTCGGGGCGCGCGGCCATCCTCGGCTTCACGATGCCGATCTGGACCGTGCTGCTCGCGATTGCGTTCTTCGGTGAGCGCCTGACGCCGCGCATCGCGTGGGCCGCCGCCTGCGTTGGCGTCGCCGTGCTGCTGCTGCTCGGCGATGAGCTATTCGCGCTGGCCGGCAATCCACTGGGCGTGCTGTGGATGCAACTGGCCGCGTTGTCGTGGGCGCTCGGCACGATCCTGATGCGCCGCAGCCGGCTCGCGCTGCCGACCCCGGTCATCACGGTCTGGATGATGCTGCTGTCGAGCGCGGTGTTCTGGATGGTCGCAGCACTGGCCGAACCCTTCCCGAACTGGAGCTTCTCGGCGCCGATGTGGGCTGCGCTCATCTGGGGCTTCGCGATCAACTACGGCATCGCGCAGATCATCTGGTTCGGCCTGGCACGCGAGCTGCCGGCCACCGCCAGCGCGTTCTCCATCATGGCGGTGCCGCTGGTCGGTATTCTGTCGGCCACGTGGATCGTCGGCGAGATTCCGCGCTGGCAGGACTGGATCGCCGCCCTCTTCGTCGTCGGAGCGATCGCAGCGACGCTGCTCGCCCGCAAGCCGCCACCGCCCCAGCCATGACCCAACCTCGCCTGACCCTGATCGTCGCCCGCGCCCGCAACGGCGTCATCGGCAAGGACAACGCCATGCCGTGGAAGATCCCCGGCGAGCAGGCCTACTTCAAGCGAGTCACGATGGGCCACCCGATCATCATGGGCCGCAAGACCTGGGAATCGATCGGCCGCCCGCTGCCAGGACGGCGCAGCATCGTCGTGACGCGCAACCCGGGATTCGTCGCGCCGGGTGCGGAGGTCGCCTCCGGCCTCGACGCAGCGCTGGCAACGTGCGCGGGAGCGGCGGAGGCCTTCGTCATCGGCGGCGCCGAGCTCTATCGCCTCGCGCTGCCGCGCGCCGACCGCCTGCTGATCACCGAGATCGACTTCGACTTCGACGGCGACACGACCTTTCCGGCGCCGGACCCCGCGCGCTGGCGCGAAGCGGCGCGCGATCACCATGCGCCAACCGAGGAGCGGCCGTTTGCCGTCGATTACGTCGAATACGTGCGGCGATGACGCCGTCCCCAGCCAACCCACCCTGTCACCACTGTAGCTGCGCTCCTGCGCAGGGTTTCATACACCAATAGCCCCGCCGTCGTTGCGCGTGATTACCAATGTCGCCGACCGCGGCCGCGCCACCCCTCCATCAGGCCAATGGCTGGTATAGAAAGCCGGGTTGCCGAGGGCGGCGGCTGGCGTCAGTACGCCGGGGTGCTGCACATTGACGAAGAGCGCCTTCCCGTCAGGAGACTCGCTGAAACCCGTCATCTCGCATTGGACCGGACCGACGAGAAAGCGCTTCAGGCGGGTGCCCAGTGGGTAGCATGCGTACGTCTTTACGGCACGCGTTTGCCCAGCGGCATCAACGTTCGTGACGGTCCGCGCGATGCCGTCGCCCACGTAACCCGGCAGCGCAGCGAGGGTCATGCAGTTGGTAACGTCAGTGTATTCGGTGTCGTCCGTATGGATCCAGAAGACACTTGTGGCCTTTGAAAAGAAGAGGCTGTCAGGCATCGAGAGGTCGTTGTCGGCCGTGAGTCCCGAGATGTTCACGTTGACACCGTCGGCGGTCGAGCGTGCACCGAACAGAAAGATGTCCCAGCGGAACGTCGTGGCTGCCGGGTCGGCATTCGTCTCGAGCCATCGAATGATGTGCCCATTCGGATTGCCCCAGGCAGCCGTGCCGTCCCGGTAATAGCGCGGATTCGCTCCATCCGTGGTGCCCAGCGTGCGCGCTGCGCTGCCCGTCAGCGAAGCGTACGCGGCCCCGGTCAGCGGATCGACTGCGATCCATTCGGGCCTATCCGTCCGAGTGGCACCGGCTACGTCAGCGGCCAGACGCGCGTTGACCAGTACGTCGGCCTGGTCAGCGAAGGAATACGGCGCGTTGTTCGGGTTGATGCCATTCGCGCCAAAGCTCAGTTCGAGCCAGTTTCCGGTGCCGTCCGCGTTGAACCTGGCCACGTACAGGTTGCCGTTGTTCAGGTACTTGTCGCCCGCGGCGAGGCCAAGCGCGGCGTCCGCCGGGTCCCAGCTCGCCGTCGAAACGTACTTGTAGATGTACTCGTTCGGTACATCATCGCCCATGTACCAGACCAGCGGCTTACCCGCCTGGGCTTGCGCCGGCCACGCCCCTTCGTGGCCAAAGCGTCCCAGCGCCGTCCGTTTCCTCGGCGTCGACACCGGATCGAACGGGTCGATCTCGACGACCCAGCCGAACGTGTTCGGGCCGTTTCGGTAGTCCTGGCTGGCGGAAGCGCCCTGGACTATCGCGTTCCATCGGCCGTAGAGGTCGTCGGCGGTATCCGGCGTCACGGTTGCCCATAGAAACTGGCCGCCGCCGTCGACGCGGTAGCGTGCAAGCGAGGTGATTTCCTTTGCACTTCGGCTCGGGTTGTCCGTGGCCGAAAATCGGCGGAAGTAGCTTTGCCAGTTCTCTTCGCAGGTGAGATAAGTCCCCCACGGGGTGTGCCCGTGCGCGCAGTTGCTAACTGTCCCCCGCGTATGAGAGCCGTCCGGCGAGTACTTCGTAACCATGTACGGGCTGGAGCCCGCGGGACCCGCGATCGTCATGTCGGTCACCGCATCAATGCGGCGCCCAAACGTCGAGTCCTTGCGGTAGGTCCAGGTGTTGCCCGAGCGGGCGATCTCGACGATGGAGACTCCCAGCGCTCGGAACTCCTTCTGCACTTCGCTGGGGACAGTCCGGACACCCCCCGCGACCGTCGGCCCCGTTGGGTGCAGGAAGTTCTCGGTGAGGAGTTCGTGATTGACGGCGATGAGCGCGCGGTCTGACACACTGGCGTTGAATCGACCGTTCGGCCCAAGTCCGAAGAACTGCACGCCATCGGCGCCGTCGCCGAAACGCGATTGGAAGCTGGCGGCACTGTCCGTGCCATCGTTCCGGTACTCGCCGGTGCTCGACACCAGCGGATCGCCCGCGCGCAATAGCACGGACGCCGTGTAGCCCGCTGGCACGACTACGCTGTCGTCGAGACCTTTGGGAACTGCGGTGAATCCCAGGCTGGTCGGTCGACCCGACACGATGCCCGGGGTGCCGGTTGGCGGCGTCGGAGCCGGCGGGGCTCCGTCCACCCCGCCACTGCCGCAACCTGCCAATAGGGTGCTGGAGCCAGCGGCCAAAGAGACTGCAATGCCAGCGCCAGTTTTCAGTGCCTCCCTGCGGGCAGGGTCTCGCAAGCGTTCGACGATCACTTCGCCAATGCTCGAACTGGCGGATCGCTTCTGCACCCTGGGTCGAACGTGCCGCATCTTCTCTCCTACCTGCAAAATGCGTTGAAGTTTTCGGGGCTTTCCAACGCAAAGTCCAGAAACTCGATTCGGGCCTTCAGCCACGTCTTCAGAAATGCAACCTGCTCTTTGTAAGTAGGCATAGGGTAAGGGTTACCCCAGTCGAGTCGCACGCCAAGGATCGGCCAGCGGATGAAGTTCCGTTGCTGCGCCTGATCCAGCCGCCGCGCGTATGTATCGAGACTCACGTCGATGAACTGCTGCAGTCCAGGCCGCTTCTGCTGCCAGCGAGCAAGTGTCATGCTCAAGAAGTCCGGATCTTCGAACATCCTCGCGAGCCAGGGCGCCTTGCTGATCCAGCACACGTTGGGGGGCAGATGCGTGGAGAGATCGAAGTCCCAGACGGGGCCGAGATTCAGCAGGCGGTCATCCGGACTGGCCGCCGCATCCGTGTCCTTCCACATCCGCACGCTGGAGTAAAACAAGTCAAGCGAGAAGAACCGCTGGTCGCCATTCATCAGAAGTTCGCTCAGCAGATACCAGTCGGCGAAGCTCTTGACGTTTAGGGTCCGCATCGTCCTGGGTCCATAGAGGTCGGCTTCGGCCCCGTCGATCAGCGACTTGATGTAGGCCTGCTGCTGCGGCGTGATCGATTCTTCGTCCGGCGTGTCTATGCAAAGCAGACCTCCGTAGGGTGTGTGGTGCTGCAGGTTGATGACGTCGTCCTTGTAGCAGTCCAACAGCCCGTCCGCTTCGACGATGTAACCCCCGTCGACATCCGACTTTCCCATCTTCTTGATGTTCAGGCGCGCCGGATCGATCCTGATGTCTTCCGTCATCAGGTAGACGCCCACGTAGTCGTTGTTCAGATAGACCTCGATGTGCTGGCCGGTCGGGTTCCATTTGAGGCCGTCGTTGAACAGGGCACTGTTGCTCAGCGCGAACGCGAACTTGTTGCGCATCAGCGTCTTGTCGAACCAGTCCGCGAGCAGCGCCCAGTTGCGGTTCTTCTTCATCCCGAGAAGATCAGGGATATTCGCGTAATTGGCATCGTTGGCGAACTGCACCTTGTATGGACTCTTCGGCTGACCCCAAGTCACGTTGCCTCGGCCACGGATCTTGCCGTTCAGAACAATGGGCTCGCCGGACACCATAGGGTTGGTCAAGGTGTAGGTCGCGTCAACGTAGATGTCCTTTGAAACGATCGGCGCTCCACCCTTGGTCGCGATTGCAAGCGTGGGAAGTGTCGTCAGAGACGGAGGAAAACTCGCAACCACGCGGCCCAGCGCATCCGCTGACGACACGTCAAGTGTCATTCCAACGGCTTTGAGAGCCTCGACAACGCTCGCGGCGGCCTTGGACGCCAGTGAATCGGGAGTACCGGCGTAGTCGACGTTGATCGCGAACCTGGAAGGAAGTCCCACAATGTCGCGAACAATGTCCTCAGCCAAAGGGTAGTCCGCGACACCGGTCAAGTGCGTCAGATGCACCAGTGTCGTGTAGGGAGTGATGTTCGTGCTGTATGTGGACGACGGTGAACTCAGCCTGAACGAGGCGTTGAAAGCCGCGCCGCCGCGTGTAAGGTCCCGCGAGCGTCCGGCGGTTACCTCTGCGATCAGCGCACCCGTCAAGCCCTTCGGAACCCGCAGCGCGTACGACCCGGCCGCATCCGAACGCGCCTGTATGTCGTGCGGGTCGCATTCACCGCTCGCGGGAAGGTCCAGGCATACGAGCGCGTCGGCGACGTAGCCGTCGATCACCCTGCCGCTAACCGTCTCGTATTCGATCGGGACCGCCGAGCCGCCCGCACCGTCGTCACCACCGCACGCCACAAGCATGGCGGCGAGCGACAGCGGAACCAGGAGGCCATATGCACGCAGTCGCTCAACTTGATGTAGCGGCCTCATGGCTTCTCCTTCTTGTTTCCTGCCGTTCCGAAACCGGAACCGAAGGCCAAGAGGCCAAAACCGCCAGAGCAGCCGCAGCAAGACGTTCAGACTTCCGTAACTGCCGTGCCGCGTCGTTCTCTATTGCACCCACCAAGGAGCAGTCGGCACCCTAGCCAACCTGTTTTCAGGCTAGGTCGCTCTGCCCCCTTTCCCTTGATGCGGGACAAATAACAGGCCGGCCGCGAGCCGGCAACGGAACTGTGCCCTTGGCCGCCTCGCGAGCCAAAGTGCGCGACTTCTCCGGCGCCTCGTGGCGTCAAGCGCCGGACCTGGCACATTCGCAGCAAGGCGCGTGCGATCATCACGCGCCGACCGAAATGCGGCCGCTTTTCTTCGAAGACACTCAAACATCACCCGCTGAAGTCGCATGAACATGAACGCCGCTTTCCTCACCTGCTGGCCCCACTGGACCTCGGCTTCACGACGCTGCCTAACCGTGTGCTGATGGGCAGCATGCACACGGGCCTCGAAGACGGGCGCAAGCACTTCCCGGCGATGGCGGCCTACTTTGCCGAACGCGCACGTGGCGGCGTCGGCCTGATCGTCACCGGCGGCTTCGCGCCCAACATCGAGGGTTGGGCCAAGCCGTTCGCGGGCACGCTGTCCACGTCGGCCGCCGCACGGCGACACCGCCTCGTGACGGACACGGTGCATGCCGAAGGCGGACGGATCGCGCTGCAGATCCTGCACACCGGCCGCTACGGCTACCAGCCCTTCTGCGTGGCGCCATCGCGCATCAAGAGCCCGATCTCGCCCTTCACGCCGAGGGAACTCTCGGCGCGCGGCATCGAGCGGCAGATCCGCGCCTTTGTCCGCTGCGCGAAACTCGCGCGCGAGGCCGGCTACGACGGCGTCGAGGTGATGGGCAGCGAGGGCTACTTCATCAACCAGTTTCTCGTCACGCACACCAACCATCGCACCGATGCATGGGGCGGCTCGTACGAGAACCGCATGCGGCTGCCGGTCGAGATCGTCTCGCGCGTACGCGAGGCCGTGGGGCCCGACTTCATTCTCATCTACCGGCTCTCGATGCTGGACCTGATCCCCGACGGCAGCAGCTGGCCCGAGGCCGTGACGCTGGCCAAGGCCGTCACCGAGGCGGGCGCGACGATCCTCAACACCGGCATCGGCTGGCACGAGGCGCGCATCCCGACGATCGCCACCAGCGTGCCGCGCGGCGCCTTTGCCTGGGTGACGAAGAAGATGCGCGCGGAACTGCGCGCTGCGGGAATCACGATTCCGCTGGTCACCAGCAACCGGATCAACACGCCGGAGGTCGCCGACCAGGTCCTGGCCGAGGGTTGCGCCGACATGGTGTCGCTGGCGCGACCACTGCTGGCCGACGCCGAATTCGTGGCCAAGGCGAAGGCGGGCCGCGCCGAGGACATCAACACCTGCATTGCCTGCAACCAGGCCTGCCTCGATCACACGTTCAAGAATCAGCTCGCCAGCTGTCTCGTCAATCCACGCGCCGGACATGAAACGGCGCTGATCATCCGCTCGGCCGCGCGGCGCCAGCGCTACGCCGTGGTCGGCGCCGGCCCGGCCGGCCTGGCAGCTGCGACGACGCTGGCGGAGCGCGGACACGAAGTCCACCTCTTCGAGGCCGCCGCGCAGATCGGTGGCCAGTTCAACATGGCCAGGAAGATCCCCGGCAAGGAGGAGTTCAGCGAGACGTTGCGCTACTTTGCGCGACGCCTCGCCGCCACCGGCGTGCAGCTCGCACTGAACACGCGCGTGACAGCCGACGCACTCATCGCGCAGAAGTTCGACGGCGTCATCCTGGCCACCGGCGTCACCGCGCGCGATCCGAAGATTCCGGGGCAGGACAGTCCCAACGTGTTGAACTACATCGACGTCCTGGCGCGCGACAAGGTAGTGGGCGAGCGTGTCGTCATCGTCGGCGCGGGCGGCATCGGCTTCGACGTGGCCGAGTTCCTGGTCACCCCGCCGGGCCATTCGCCGACGCTGAACCTCAAGGAGTGGCTCGCCGAGTGGGGCGTGGCCGACCCGGCGGAGGTGCGGGGCGGCGTCGTGCGCGCGCAGCCGTCACCACCCGCTCGCCAGGTCACGCTGCTTCAGCGCAAGGCCGGCAAGCTCGGCAAAGGCCTGGGCAAGACCACCGGCTGGATTCATCGCGCCGCGCTGCAGATGAAACGCGTGGAGATGATCGGTGGCGTGAACTACGAGCGCATCACGCCTGAAGGACTCTTCGTCACCTACGGCAGCGAGCGCAAGGATGGCCAGATTATCGCGTGCGACACGATCGTGCTGTGCGCGGGACAGGAGCCACTGCGCGAGTTGCAGGCGCCGCTGCAGACGGCTGGCGTCGCGGTGCACCTGATCGGAGGTGCCGACGAAGCCACCGAACTCGATGCCAAGCGCGCCATCGCGCAGGGGACACGCCTCGGCGGCGGAGCTCTGAGACGGGACCGAGACCCGCCGGTCGCGACACGGGTCAGCCGGAACGCGAGTCACCTCATACTGAACCCAGAATCTGAAGGAGCGACCCGAGTGGAAGGCAACACGAAGAAAGCAGCGAAGAAAAAAGCCCCAGCGAAAGAGAGCGGAGCGACGACGGTCTTGCGCAGCCTGTTCCGTTCATTCGCCAAGCTGGCCGAGCAAGCAGGTGACGGACGACCGCTACTGCGTGGGCTGCGGGTTGCCCAAGACCCTGCGGCCGACCGAATCGTCATCGTGCACGGCGGCACGCGGGTCGAGTTCGTTCTCGTTCCGGGTACGGGCGAACCACCCTATGCAGAGGTCGAGTGCCGGCGCATGGATTCAATGGGAGCGACCGAGGCGGCACCGATCGCAGGTTTCCGGTTCGATGAAACGGGCAACGTGTCGCAGTCCACCGTGCCTGAACTGGTAAGTGAGAATATCTCCCAGTCAAACGGAGCCTGGAGCATTGTCGGGGCGGTTATCTGGGGCGCCATGCAGGGACCCGGATAGAGCGCCTCGACCAAGGACGTCTCACGGCCACATGCACAAGAGTGGCCCGGGGATAAGAGACACAGGCGCCGCCGCAATCTGCACGACTGATCCTGCGGATTAGGCGCCTACAGACAGGTGCCACAGGCGGCGATATGACGGGAAGTGGGCGATCGCGCGGCAGCGGCATCTACCTGACCGCGGCCTCCAGCGCGCGGGTGAGGCGGTCGCGCCAGGGGCCCGGGTCGCCGAAGACGGCCACGTGCTCGGCATCCTCGACAGTCCACAACTCCTTCGGCGAATTTGCGGCCGCATACAACTGTGCGCTGTGGTCATGCGCGATGACGGCGTCGCGCGTGCCATGCACGAAGATCAGCGGAACGTGCACCGATCGCAAGGCGGTGATCGGATCCTTGTCCGGCCCGGGAAACGCCTTCATTACGTAGGGGGCCAGCGGCGCCAGGATGCCCGCCGTGGACGCCGCCTCGCGCGCGATCTGGCGGTAGCTCGCGAAGGCGGAGTCGATCACTGCGAGCCGCACGCCTGCGGAATCACGCGCGAGCAGGCGCATCGCGGTGGCGCCACCGAGACTCTGGCCAACGACGACGAGCCGCGTCGCGTCGATATCGCGTCGCGTCCGCAGGTAGGAAAGCGCCGCCGCGGCGTCGTCGACGACGCCGTCCAGCGATGGCGTGCCCTGTGAGCGCCCGAAACCGCGGTAGTCGAGCGTCAGCAGGTTGAAGCCGCGTGCGGGCAGCCACGCCACCAGCGGCAGGTGATTGCTGACGTTGGCCGCGTTGCCGTGCAGATGCAGCACCGTGCCCTTGGCCGGACCCTGTGACGGCAGGAACCACGCGTGCAGCTTCGAACCATCGGACGCGGTAATCCAAACATCCTCGGCGACCAGGCCGAACTGCGCCGGTTTCGAGTACTGCAGCGTATCGGGATAGAAGAAGAAACGTTCGACCCATGAAGAAACAAACATTGCAATCAGTCCCGCGCACACGACGCCTGTTGCGCCCGTCAGCATTCGATCACATTGAGCGCCAGACCGCCGCGCGCCGTTTCCTTGTACTTGGTCTTCATGTCGGCGCCGGTCTCGCGCATCGTCTTGATCACCTGGTCGAGCGAGACGAAGTGCGTGCCATCGCCGGCAAGCGCCATCCTCGCCGCGTTGATTGCCTTGACCGAGGCAATCGCGTTGCGTTCGATGCAGGGGATCTGCACCAGGCCGCCGACCGGGTCGCAGGTCAGTCCGAGGTGATGCTCCATGCCGATCTCGGCGGCGTTTTCGACCTGCTCCGGTGTGCCGCCCAGAACGGCGGCGAGTGCGCCTGCCGCCATCGAGCACGCCACACCGACCTCGCCCTGGCAGCCGACTTCGGCACCGGAGATCGAGGCATTCTCCTTGTAGAGGATTCCGATGGCGCCGGCCGTCAGCAGGAAGTCGACGACGCCGGCAGCGCTTGAGCCCGGAACGAAGTGATCGTAGTAGTGCAGCACTGCCGGAACGATGCCTGCGGCACCGTTGGTCGGTGCGGTCACGACACGGCCACCAGCGGCATTCTCTTCGTTGACCGCCAGCGCCCAGAGGTTGACCCAGTCGAGTGCCGCCAGCGGATCTTCGCCGTCGCGCGACACGAGCTTGCGATGCCACTCAGCGGCGCGCCGCTTGACCTTCAGTCCACCCGGCAACACACCATCGATGGCCAGTCCGCGCGCCACGCAGGCCTGCATCACCTGCCAGATCCCTATCAGCCCCGCATCGACCTCGGCGTCGCTGCGCCAGTGGTTCTCGTTGGCGCGCATCACCTGCGCGATGGACATGTCGCTGGCCTGACACCGCGCCAGCAGTTCGTCCCCGCTGTGAAATGGCAACGGCAGGATCGTCGTATCCGGCGCGATGCGCTTGTGCGCAGTTCCGTCCGCCGCCACGTCGTCACTGACGACGAAGCCGCCGCCGACCGAGTAATAGGTGCGCGTCAGAAGCCCTTCGCCCCTCGCGTCGACCGCAGAAAAACTCAGCCCGTTCGCATGGAAGGGCAGCGGCTGCGTCAGGAAGTGCAGGTGGTCGCGTTCGTCGAAGGCGATCCGCTGCCGGCCCAGCAGATGAAGCGAGCGTTCATTGCGGATGTGTTCGAGCCTGGATGCAATGGTGTCGACCTCGATGGTCGCCGGCTCCGCTCCCTCCAGTCCGAGCAGCACGGCCTTGTCACTGCCGTGGCCTTTTCCCGTCGCTCCCAGCGAGCCGTGCAGCTGGACGTCGACGCTCGCGACACGATCGAGCAGTCGATCGCCGTCCAGCCGTAGGGCGAAAAGGCGCGCCGCACGCATCGGACCGACCGTATGCGAACTCGACGGTCCGATACCAATCTTGAAGAGATCAAAGACGCTGACGGCCATGGCGCAACGCTGCCCGCAAACCGCGACGCCGCGAGCTTACGCCCGGGCGCCGCGCAGGAACGAGGCCTATACGCGAATTCGCGCAGCGTCCTCCCGGGCCGCAGACCGCGTCAACCAGCACGAACGCAGACGCCGCGCGAGCGGGCGCTCCGACAATGCGCAGGCGAAAGACTGAAAACTCACGCGACATCGCAAAGAGCCCGGTCCAGAGTGCTCCCACGCCGAAATTCGTTTGGCGCAACCTGAGGAGTATGAAAATGTCTTCATCAAAGTCTGTTCTTGTTGCATCCCTGGCGCTGGCCATGTCCGGTGCCTTCGCCAGTACGGCCGACTTGCACATCAACGATTGGCCGTCGTCCGGTTCCTCCGTTACCCGCGAGCAAGTCCAGCGGGAAATGCTTGACGCCTATGCACGCGGCGATCGCGACTACGGTGAACGCGGTGTCGTGATTGCGGAAACCCAGCCATCCCGCAGCCGCGCCGAAGTGCTGGCCGAGTTGCGCGAAGCGACGCGGCTTGGCCTGATCTCGGTTGGCGAGAGCGATGCTCCAGTCGCCACCGCCGAGCAGGAGCACCTGATTGCCAAGGCAGGGCACGATGCTGCCGACCAGTTCGCCAGGTCCGACGACATCGAAGGGTGAGTGAGGAAAGTCGCCCGATCCCACATCGGGCGCTTCCTGTTTCATCTGCAGTGTTGCGCACGGCGCCTGCACGACCGCTCGGGAGCCGACGTCGCTACCCGCCTGCTCACTCTCAGGCAGTTTCAGCCCTTGCCGGAGGAGGTCGGCAGTGACTTGAGATAGAGGTAAAGCGCCTCGACGTCAGTGTCGTTGAGCTGCTTGAGCGTCGGGAACGGCATCACCTGCAGTGCGCGCCCGTCGGGCGCCTTGCCGGTGCGCAGCATCGACTTGAACTTGTCGACGCTGTCGTAGCTCTTCATCACCGCCGACGCAGGCGTCAGATCGGCGGCGGCCGGCCAGTCCGGAGGTCCGCCCGGGATCTTGCCGCCAGTGAGCCGTGCACCGTGGCAGCCGAGGCACATGTTGGCCACATAGGCGCCGTGCGCGGCATTCACCTGCTCGGCGACCGGCTGCGCAGGAGGCAGCGAGTGGTCGATGCGTTCCGGCGCATCGGTCACCACGCCGAGCGACATACATCGCCTTGAACATGAACGGAAGCGTAAGTTCGGCCGCCGTGCCGGCGGCCGGCGGCAGCATGCGCGTGTAGGCCACCAAGGCAGCAAGGTCGGCATCCGTGAGGCGGTTGTAGTCCTCGCTCGGCATGATCAGGAGCGGCCGGCCGTCAGGCTTGACGCCATGGCGGATCGCGCGCACCCAGTCGACCTCCGTATACCTGGCGACGACACTGCCTGGCCCACGCGTGATGTTCGGCGAGCGCGCGCGCATGCTTTGGCCGTTATCGATGAACACCCGGCCGGCACCGTCGTTACCGTGGCACTCGGCACAGCCGCGCGATTCGAACAGGTACTTGCCGCGGGCGATGGATTCCGCCGTCTCGACGTAAGCCACCGGCGCGACCTTGATGTCCAGCGCTCGCTCGTACTTGCGCTGGCTCAGCAGTCCCACCGCAAGGGCAAGGAGCCCCAGGACTACGAGCACGCCCGCAACCGACCATCCGAGCACGCGCAACGCTTTCATCGCAATCCCCCTCCCGCACTTATCGACGACGCCGGTCCGCTGCCATGTGCCGTCGGTAACGCGCGCAGGTGCGCGACGTTACGCGCTTTGCGGCAGTTGTCGAGACTTCGGCGATACAAGCGAACGCGCTTGAATTACGACGTGCGGTACCTAATGGAATGCGGGGCAGCAAGACGCTCGCCGGCCGCTTGGTACCGCTTCGGCGCGGGCATGGGTGACGTCAGCCCCGGGGACTGTCGAGTGATGCAGCTGTACCCGCCCGGCAGCGAGCCGGCACGGACAGCGGCCTGCACGAGCGCACGACGCCAATCCGTCGGCGAGTGCGCTATCACTGCAGCCGGCGGTGCGTTCCTCGCGTCGTCGCGTCGACGGGGACGTCGGCACGACTCCGGGTCGCGCGTCATCCACGGTGCGGCACCTCGCGCCGCCAGCGCAGAGTTCCGCGCTCAACGCACCCGCTGCGGAGCGACTACTTGGCCACCGGGCCAGGCTTGCCCTTCGCGGAACCGAACGGCACGGCGGGACCGCTCGGCTTCTTCGATTGCTTGGGCTTCTTCTTTTCCTTGTTGCTGCGAAGCTGACCTTTGGCCATTCAACCCCTCCCGATAAGGTTGCCTGACGATCACAAAGACACACTCCGCCTCGGAAGGCGGAAGTGAAGTTCCTCGCCGCGCCGACGAAGTATGCCGAGTCTTGGCGCCCTCGAGGCGGCAACCACATGATGTTGCGGTCGCCATGCGCATTGCCGACGCGACCCCAAGCCGAAGGCGAGTCGCCTCAACTCGCGGCCACGCTGGCCGCCGACGGGGCCGCGTCATCGGCGTAGGCCGACATCGGCACGCACGAGCACATGATGTTGCGGTCGCCGTAGGCATTGTCGACGCGGCCCACCGGCGGCCAGTACTTCTGCCGCTTCAGCGAGGCCAGCGGGAACGCCGCGCGCTCGCGCGTGTAGTCGTGTGCCCAGTTCTCCGCCATCACCATCGCCGCCGTGTGCGGTGCGTTCTTCAGCGGGTTGTCGTCGCGGTCGACCTTGCCCTGCTCCACGGCGCGGATTTCTTCGCGGATCGCGATCATTGCATCGATGAAACGGTCGAGTTCGCCCTTGGGCTCGCTCTCGGTCGGCTCGACCATCAGCGTGCCCGCCACCGGGAAGCTCAGCGTCGGCGCGTGGAATCCGTAGTCCATCAGCCGCTTGGCCACGTCCTCGGCCGAAATTCCGCTTGCGTCTTTCAGCGGCCGCAGATCCAGGATGCACTCGTGCGCGACGAACCCATTGCGCCCTGCGTAGAGCGTCGGGTAGTGCGGCGCGAGGCGCCTGGCGACGTAGTTCGCGTTGAGCAGCGCCACCTGCGTGGCCTTGCGCAGTCCCGCGGCGCCCATCATCGTGACGTACATCCACGAGATCGGCAGGATGCTGGCACTGCCGAAGTTCGCGGCGCTGACCATGCCGACCTTGTTCTCACCGCCGAGCGTGCCGGGCAGGAACGGCGCCAGGTGCGCCTTGACCGCGACCGGACCGACGCCCGGTCCGCCGCCGCCGTGCGGGATGCAAAAGGTTTTGTGCAGGTTCAGGTGCGAGACGTCGGAACCGTACTTGCCGGGCTTCGCGAGCCCCACCAGCGCATTCAGGTTGGCGCCGTCGGTGTAGACCTGCCCACCATGCGCGTGAATAACTTCGCAGATCTCGACGATCGCTTCCTCGAACACGCCGTGCGTCGACGGGTAGGTCACCATCAGCGCCGCGAGATTGGCTGCATGCTGCGCGGCCTTGGCCTTCAGGTCGTCGACGTCGACGTTGCCGCTGCGGTCGGTCTTCACCGGCACGACTTCCATGCCGCACAGATGCGCCGAGGCCGGATTGGTGCCGTGCGCACTCTCGGGAATCAGACAGATATTGCGGTGCCCTTCGCCGCGTGAGCGGTGATAGGCACGGATCGCGAGCAGTCCGGCGTACTCGCCCTGCGCACCGGAATTGGGCTGCAGGCTGACGGCGTCATAGCCGGTGCACTCGACCAGCATCTGCTCGAGTTCGGCGATCATCTGGCGATAGCCTTCGGTCTGTGCAGCCGGCGCCAGCGGGTGAACGTTCGCGAACTCCGGCCAGGTGACCGGGATCATCTCGCTCGTGGCGTTGAGCTTCATCGTGCACGAACCCAGCGGGATCATCGTGCGGTCGAGCGCGAGGTCCTTGTCGGCGAGCGAACGCATGTAGCGCAGCATCTCGTGCTCGCTGTGGTGCGCGTTGAACACGGGATGCGTCAGGAACTTCGACGAGCGCCTGAGGCCGGCCGGAATGGCTGCGTGCAGCACGCCGTCGATCTCGCGATCGAGCGCATCGACGTCGGCCGAGACACCGAACAGGCGCCAGATCGCCTGCACGTCGGCCCGCGTCGCGGTCTCGTCGAGCGCGATGCCCACCAGCCGGCCTGCACGTTCGCCCACGTCGCGCGCGCTGAACTCGCGCAGATTGATGCCGGAGGCGCGTGAGGCCGCGTGGACCTTAGCCGCGTCGACGCCGCTTACCGTCAAGGTGTCGAAGTACGAACCGTTGACCTGCAGGCCAACGCGCTTCAGCCCTTCGGCCAGGATGGCGGTCAGGCGGTGGACGCGGCGCGCGATGCGCGTAAGCCCCTCGGGCCCGTGATACACGGCATACATGCTGGCAATGACCGCCAGCAGTACCTGCGCCGTGCAGATGTTCGAGGTCGCCTTCTCGCGCCGGATGTGCTGTTCGCGCGTCTGCAGCGTCAGGCGGTAGGCGGCATTGCCCTGCGAATCGACCGAGACACCGACCAGCCGCCCCGGCATCGAACGCTTGAACGCGTCCCTGCAGGCGAGGAAGGCCGCGTGCGGTCCGCCAAATCCGAATGGCACGCCAAAGCGCTGCGAATTGCCGACGACGATGTCGGCCGACTGCTGTTCGGTGCCCCACTTTCCGGGTGCTTCCAGCAGCGTCAGCGCCAGCAGGTCGGTCGCCACGCAGAAGAGCGCCCCAGCCGCATGCGCCTGCTCGACATAAGGCCGCATGTCGTGGATCAGCCCGGAGGTCGACGGATACTGCGCCAGCACGCCGAAGTAGTCGCCGGACTTCATCAGCTCCGGTGCGACACCCACATTGACCTCGATACCAAGCGGCTCCGCCCGCGTGCGGATCACCTCGATCGTCTGCGGGTGGCAGTCGCCAGCGACGATGAAGACGTTGCTCCTGCTCTTCGCCGAACGCTTCGCCAGCGTCATCGCCTCCGCCGCCGCCGTCGCTTCATCGAGCAGCGATGCGTTGGCGATCTCCATGCCGGTGAGATCCGCCACCATCGTCTGGAAGTTGATCAACGCTTCCATCCGCCCCTGCGAGATCTCGGCCTGGTACGGCGTGTACGCGGTGTACCAGGCGGGGTTCTCGAGGATGTTGCGCAAAATGACCTTGGGCGTCACCGTTCCGTAATAGCCCTGGCCGATGAAACTGCGGCAAACCTGGTTCCTGTCCGCGATCGCGCGCAGCCTTGCGAGAGCTTCCTCCTCGGTGACGGCCTCGGGCAGCGCAAGCGGCACGGCGAGCTTGATCGAGGCCGGCACGATCGCATCGACCAGAGCATCGAGCGACGGCACACCAACCGCCTTGAGCATGTCGGCGACTTCGTCGTCACTCGGGCCGATGTGGCGCGCGTGGAATTCGGAGTGGTTCTCTAGCTCGTTGAGTGGGGTCATCACGGAATCAGGTTCGACGGTTGCGAGGGTTAGTTCGAGGCCGCGACGTTCGCTTCGTACGCCTTGGCGTCGAGCAGGCCGTCGATCGATGCCCCAGTCTTCATCTTGAAGATCCAGGCGTCATAGGGCGCGGAATTGAGCTGTTGCGGTTCGGAGCCCAGCGAGTCGTTGAAAGCGATGATTTCACCGTCGACCGGCGCGTAGACATCCGAGGCGGCCTTGACCGACTCGACCACGCCGGCGGTCTCACCGGCTTTTAGCGTCGCACCGACCTTGAAGTCACCAACGAAGACGAGATCGCCCAGCATGTCCTGCGCGACGTCGGTGATTCCGATCCACAGCAGCCCGTCGTCGCCCTTCTTGACCCACTCGTGGGAGGCCGTGTACTTGAGATTGGCAGGGATGTTCATCTTTTCTCCTTCAGTCTTTTCAGTTCCTGTACCCGGGTCGGGCGCCCGGCCGCCCGAAGCCCGACCCGCAAATCATTCGGAGCCGTTGCACGCGCGACGCGCAGCGATGCGTACTCCTGCGACGCTCATATCAATGCCTTGCCGTTCCGCACGAAGGGCATCTTGACGACCTGCGCTGGCAAGAGCCGGCCGCGGATGTCCACCTGCACCGTATCGCCGACCTTCACTTCGCGCGGCACGCGCGCCATGGCGATCGAGAAGCCCAGCGTCGGCGAGAACGTACCGCTGGTGATCTCGCCGTCGCCGGCGGCTGTCACGACTTTCTGGTGCGAGCGCAGCACACCCTTATCGAGCAGTCTGAGCCCGACGCATGCGCGGCGCGCGCCGTCGCGCTCCAGCGCCGCACGACCGACGAAGTCGCGCGGCGACTTCAGGTCGACGGTCCAGGCGAGGCCGGCATCGAGCGGCGAGACGGCCTCGTCCATGTCGTTGCCATAGAGGTTCATGCCAGCCTCGAGCCGCAGCGTGTCGCGCGCGCCGAGCCCGGCTTCGGCCACGCCCGCCGCTTTGAGGTCGGCCCACAGCGCCGGCGCCTGAGCGACCGGCAGCATGACCTCGAACCCGTCTTCGCCGGTGTAGCCAGTGCGCGCGATGAAGAGTTCATCGACCTCGGCAGCGAAGAACGGGGCGAGGCCGTCCGTTGCGGCTTTGGTCGTAGGCCGCACCTGCCAGAACTTCGCGCGCGCATTCGGCCCCTGCACTGCGATCATCGCCAGGTCACGCCGCGGGTTGATCGCCACCTTGAAGTCGCCGTCGAGCCGCACCTTTTCCATCCAGGCGAGGTCCTTGTCCGCCGTCGACGCATTGACGACGACGCGAAACCAGTCGTCGGGCAGGAAGTAGATGATGAGATCGTCGATGACGCCGCCCGCGTGGTTCAGCATGCAGGCATAGAGTGCCTTGCCAGGCTGAGTCAGCTTGTCGACATTGTTCGCCACGAGCTGCCTGAGGAATGCACGCGCGTCGCCACCCGTCACATCCACCGGGCACATGTGCGAGACATCGAACATGCCGGCGTCGCGGCGCACGGCGTGGTGCTCCTCGATCTGCGAGCCGTAGGCGACCGGCATGTCCCAGCCGCCGAAGTCGACGATCTTCGCGCCCGAGGCGACGTGCGTGTCGTAAAGAGGGGTTCGCTTGCCCATGGGACTCCGTAAAAAGTAAAGGGGCGCAGTCCGACCGCGGTCGTGCCGCACCCCTCTGTCCTTTTGCCTGAGAGTTCGGGAGCCGCAGCGTGAAGTGCGGCCCCTGCCCCTTCGGCGCCGCGCGCCGTGGCGCGCAGTCTCTCCAGAGTCGCCGGCGACGAAGCGGTTCTTGAACCTGAGCGATTCCGGGTGAGATTGCGCCTTCGGCGGCATCCTGCTCCGGATGCACTCTCCCGCTTCGACCTACATCAGCGAACCGCCAGTGTAACCCGGCGTCTTCGCCTTCGTGCCCACCGCGGCACCCGGGTTTCCGCGGGCTCGTCCGGCACCGCTTAGCCGATCGGGATGCGGCCCGCATTGCGCGCCAGGAAGGCTGCGAAGTCCTGCAGTTCAGGATTTAGCCTGCGGGCCACGTCGAGTGGGCGCGCGCCCGTGAAGTAGTCCTCGAACTCGGCATAGAACTGGAACATGTTGCCTAGGTCCTCGGCGCCGGGGAACCCGAAGGCGCGGAACTGCTCGGGCGTGACCGCGTTGTAGCGCACGATCTGTCCCAGCGCCTTGGACAGTGCGGCGGCCATCTGCGAGCCCGTCAGGTGCTCGCCGGCGACGCCGTAGGTCTTGCCGACATTGGCTACGCCACCCTTGAAGATGCCGTAAACGCACTTGCCGATGTCCTCGGCCGCGATGCCCGAGAGCCGCTTGTCAGCCATCGGCAGCGTGATGGCGAGCACGCCGTCGGGCCCCTTCTTCGGCCCCATGCCGAAGTGGATCAGGTTGTCCCAGTAGAAGCTGGTATTGACCAGCGTCGTCGGCACACGGCCGATGAAGAGCTTGTTGGATTCGCCCTTGGCGTCGAAGTGCGGCACGTTGTACTTGCCCATCAACACCGGCATGCGGCTGCCCAGCGGGAAGAAGGCGCGTGTGTCCTCGAGCGTAGACCAGACGACATGCTTCACGCCAGCCTTGGCCGCAGCGTCGGCGAGCGTGGCCGCCTGGGCGAGTTCCTTCTCTGGCGAGAAGTGCTCCCAAAAGTTGGTCACGCAAAATGCCCCGAAAGCGCCGTTCATCGCGCGCTGCACGCTGGCCGCGTCGTCAAGGTCTGCGACAACGACTTCGGCGCCAGCCGTGGCCAGCGCCTTGGCAGAGTCAGAGTCCGGCTTGCGCGTGACGGCACGCACGGCGAACTCGCTCTTTGGATCGGCAAGGATGGCGCGCGCCAGCCCGCCTCCCTGGGCGCCGGTGGCACCAAATACAGTGATGATCTTCTTCGACATGGCAGCGCTCCCCATTTTTCAATCGATAAGGTCAGATGATGTCGCAGAGTATCGACGCCGCGCGCTCGCATTGCTCGGCGCTGACATCGAGATGCGTCACCGCACGCAGCGTGCGAGCGCCGAACGGAAACAGCAGCACGCCGCGCTCGCGCGCGCGCTCGACCACCGTCGCGGCGTCCGGCGCGCCGTCCCTCAGGCGGAACACGATGATGTTGGTCTGCACCGATGACAGATCGAGATCGATACGCGCGTGCTGGGCCAGCACGTTGGCGATGCGCCGCGCGTTGGCGTGATCCTCGACCAGACGCGAGCGGTGATGGTCAAGCGCGTACAGCCCGGCAGCGGCATAGATGCCCACCTGGCGCATCGCCCCGCCGAACATGCGGCGATAGCGTGTGGCGCGCTCGATCAGTTCGCGCGATCCCGCCAGCAGCGAGCCGCCCGGCGCACCGAGACCCTTGGACAGCGCTACCGCAACGAGATCGAACGGTGCCGCGAGCTGCGCTTCTCTGCGACCGCTTGCGACCGCCGCGTTCCACAGGCGCGCGCCGTCGAGGAACGCGGCAACGCCATGGTCGCGCGCGGCGGCACAAAGCCGCTCGACCTCGTCTTGCGGAAACACGATGCCGCCCGAGCGGTTGTGGGTGTTCTCGATCTCCAGCAGCGTGGTCGGCGGGTAGATTGCGTGGCCACGTGGCTTGCGCACAGCCAGGAGGTCCTCGACGTTGAACACGCCGCGTGCGCCGATCTCGGTGAACTGCACACCGGCATTGGCAGCCGACCCCCCGGTCTCGTGCCACACAGCATGCGATTCGCGGCTGACGATGACGTCGTCGCCGGGCCGCGTCAGCACGCGCAACGCCACCTGGTTGGCCATGGTGCCGCTCGGCAGCCACAGTGCCGCCGCCTTGCCGAGCAGTTCCGCGACGCGCTCCTGCAGGCGGTTGGTGGTCGGATCCTCGCCGTACTGGTCGTCGCCGACCGGCGCCACGGCCATCGCCGCGCGCATCGGCTCGGTCGGGCGCGTGACCGTGTCCGAGCGCAGGTCGATGGCCCCGGTCATCGGCTGCCGACGAGCACAGCCGGCATCGCCAGCACGACCAGCTGCTGATGCTTGTTCCACTCGCGCTCGATGCCGCGGCGGAACTCCACGTTGTTCCAGTACATGACCATGAATGTCACCAGTAGCGCAATGGCGAAGAGCCACGCGAGCCGCGTGAGCCGCCGCAGCGCCCCGCCGGCCGCCGCAAACGCACCATAGAACCAGTTCGCCAGCCCGTACAGCAGCACCAGCAGGATGATCCACACCACCTTGCCAGCAGTTCCGCGCTTGGTATCTATGGCGCAGTCGACGATGCACCAGAGCGGCTGCACCAGCACCATGAACAGCATCAACACCCCGAATGCGATCGCAAACCCGAACAGGGCGAGGGCGGCAAAGCCTGTGACAGTTTCGATCATGCGGCGGGTCTCTCAGAAGTTCTGACCGGCCGGCGCGCGGCGAAGTTCATCGGTCGCGAACGCAATCCAGGAAGTAATCGGTGCGGCCATCGACGTCCTGCTTGACCAGCCCGTGGATGTCGGTGCCGAACCCGGGAAAGCGCTGATTTAGCTCGCGCGCGAACTGCAGGTAGCGCACGATCGTGCGGTTGACGCGTTCGCCCGGGATCAGCAACGGAATGCCCGGCGGATATGGCGTCAACAGCACTGAAGTGACACGGCTTTCGAGATCGTCTATCGGTACGCGGTCCACCGCGCTGTGCGCCATCTGTGCGTAGGCGTCGGCCGGCTTCATTACCGGCTCCATCTCAGACAGGTACATCTCCGTGGTCAGACGCGCGATGTCGCTGTCGCGATAGATTGCGTGCACGGCCGTACAGAGTTCGCGCAGCCCCATCTTTTCGTACTGAGGGAACTGGCGGATGAATTCCGGCATCACGCGCCACAGCGGCTGGTTGTTGTCGTAGTCGTCCTTGAACTGCTGCAGTTCGGTGACCATCGTGTTCCAGCGGCCCTTGGTGATGCCGATCGTGAACATGATGAAGAACGAGTAGAGGCCCGTCTTCTCGACGATGATGCCGTGCTCGGCGAGATACTTGGTGACGATCGCCGCCGGGATGCCCGGCTCGGCGAAGGTGCCGTCCAGGTTCAGTCCCGGCGTGATCACCGTCGCCTTGATCGGGTCCAGCATATTGAACCCGGGCGCGATCTGCTCGAAGCCGTGCCAGGCGTCGCCAGGCGCCAGCATCCAGTCCTCGCGCGTGCCGATGCCTTCTGCCGCGAGGTGATCGGGCCCCCAGACCTTGAACCACCAGCCGCCAGTCTCATCCGGCCCGAACTCCGCGTCGACCTTGCGCATCGCGCGGCGAAATTCGAGCGCCTCCGAGATCGATTCCTCCACCAGCGCGGTACCGCCCGGCGGCTCCATCATCGCGGCCGCGACATCACACGAGGCGATGATCGCGTACTGCGGGGACGTCGACGTGTGCATCAGGAACGCTTCATTGAACATGAAGCGATCGAGCTTTTCGGTCTGCGCGTCCTCGATCAGGATCTGCGAGGCCTGGGACAGACCTGCCAGCATCTTGTGCGTCGACTGTGTCGAAAAGATCATCGACGCACGGTTGCGTGGCCGTTCGGACTGCCCGCCGATGGCATGCATGTCGCGGTAGTACGGGTGGAACGCCGCGTGCGGCAACCAAGCCTCGTCGAAGTGCAGCGTGTCGATGCGGCCGTCGAGCAGCGTCTTGATCGTCTCGACGTTGTAGAGGATGCCGTCGTAGGTGCTCTGCGTCAGTGTGAGCACGCGCGGCTTCTCACGCGCCGCCGCGTCCCCCGCGCGCCGGGCGGCACTGGCGCTCTTGATCAAAGGATGGCGCTCGATCTTCTTCGCGATCGAGTCCCACTGGAACTCTTCCAGCGGGATCGGGCCGATGATCCCGTAGTGATTGCGCGTCGGCGTCAGGAACACCGGGATCGCGCCCGTCATCGTGATCGCATGCAGGATCGACTTATGGCAGTTGCGGTCGACGATCACCACGTCGCCCGGGGCCACGACGTAGTGCCAGACGATCTTGTTCGACGTCGACGTGCCGTTGGTGACGAAGAACAGGTGGTCGGCGCCGAAGATCCGCGCCGCGTTGCGTTCGCTCGCGGCCACCGGCCCGGTGTGATCGAGCAGTTGTCCGAGTTCGTCCACCGAATTGCAGACGTCCGCACGCAGCATGTTCTCGCCGAAAAACTGGTGGAACATCTGGCCGACCGGGCTCTTCAGGAATGCCACGCCGCCCGAGTGGCCCGGGCAGTGCCACGAGTACGAACCGTCCTGCGCGTAGTGGACCAGTGCGCGGAAAAATGGCGGCGCCAGTGTGTCGAGGTAGGCGCGCGACTCACGCACGATGTAGCGCGCGACGAACTCTGGCGTGTCCTCGAACATGTGAATGAAGCCGTGCAGTTCGCGCAGCACCTCGTTCGGCAGATGCTGCGTCGTGCGCGTTTCGCCGTACAGGAAGATCGGGATGTCCGCGTTGCGGCGGCGGATCTCGCGCACGAAGGCCAGGAGCTTGGCGACTGTTTCCTGGTCCCCGTTGCCTTCCGCAAGCTCCTCGTCATCCACCGACAGGATGAAGGCGGACGCGCGGCTCTGCTGCTGCGCGAAGCTCGCCACATCGCCGAAGCTGGTGACGCCGAGCGCCTCGACGCCCTCGGCTTCGATCGCCTTCGCCAGCGCGCGGATGCCGAGGCCGCTCGCATTTTCGGAACGAAAGTCCTCGTCGATGATCACAATAGGGAAGCGGAAGCGCATGCGTGGCCTGTCGTACCGGGAGTCGGTGAAGGAAGGGAGCGGATTATCCCCGCTCGCGGCGCGCCGGCAAGTGAAGTCAGCCGCGCCACGCAAGCGTTGTTACGAATTTTCACATTGAACAGTGCCTTGAACGGGTCAACAGCTCGGTCGGCAGCGCGTTAGAGGTACATGCGCCCGGCAATCCCGGGCCCCTGTGGGAGAACACATGCGACGCTGGACCAGCTTGATGGCCGCCCTGCTGCTAGGCGGCTGCGCCGCCACGGTCAATCCCGCCATCGCCAGTGCCTCGGTCGTCGATGCACCACCGCTGATCGCAGGCCGCCTGTCGGCGGCCGACGGCGACGTGCGGATCTGGCGCACCGAGGAAGATGGCCGCGGCGCCTGGGATCGCGCCGAACTGAACGACGTGATCACCGGCGGCGTTGGCGTCGCCACCGACAACGGCCGCGCCGAAGTTCGCGTCGGGCCGCATGCGTTCCGGCTTGGCGTCGGTACCAGCGGGGGCTTCAGCCAGCTCGACTTTGCCGGCAAGGTGTTCAATCTGGAACGCGGAGCCCTCAATGTCCGCCTCGCGCCGGCGCAGCAAGGCGAGGCCGTTGCGGTCGCAGTCGCCGGGGTGCAGGTCGACCTGGCCGCCCCGGGCCGCTATCGCATCGACGCGGTCGACGGCTCGCCGCTCACCATCACGGTGTTCGAAGGCCAGGGCAATGTGCGTTACGGCCCCAACAGCGTGCCAGTGGGGGGTGGCCAGGCACTGTCATTGACGCAGTCGAACATGAGCTTTGGCAGCGCGATGCCGACTGAACTGGACGCGTGGGCGTTCGAACGGGACGAGCGCCTTTCGCAACTGCAATCCGCGCGCTTTGTGTCGCCGTACATGACAGGCTACGAAGAACTGGACGCCCATGGCGACTGGATCGCCGACGGCAGCTACGGCACCGTCTGGGTGCCGCGTGCCGTTCCGGTGGGCTGGGCACCGTATCGCTTCGGGCGCTGGCGCTGGGTATCACCCTGGGGCTGGACCTGGGTCGACGCCGCCCCGTGGGGCTACGCACCGTTTCACTACGGGCGCTGGGTCATGATCGGCGGCCGCTGGGGCTGGTGGCCCGGCAACTTCGTCGCGCGGCCGGTGTGGGCGCCGGCCCTGGTCGGATTCGTTGGAACGGGTGGTGCGTCGGTGTCCATCGGTTTTGGCGGCCCGGTGGTGGGTTGGTATCCACTCGCACCGTGGCACCCCTATCGTCCGCACTACCGCACGAACACGACCTACGTCACCGTCATCAACCAGACGATCATCCAGCGGCCGCCACCCGGTGTGCCGCGTGACCTGACGCAAAGGCCCGGATCGACATGGGTACCTCAACAACGCTTCCACGAGCCCGTTGCCAAGGTTCGACTCCCGGCGCAGACGGAGAAGATCGCCGACCTGCGGCCGATGGCGCCGCCACCGCGCCCGGTCCGCACGGCGCCAGTCGGCGACGACGTTCGAGCGGTTGCGCCCGGTCGCGTCGCGCCACCACAGGTGCGCGGAGCGCAGGGTGTCACCCAGGCAACCCCGAAGTTCAGCACGACGCCACCGCAGCCGCTGCCGGGTGCGAACGGGACGTTGAACCAACCAGCGCCCATCCGTGGCGCCGAACCGCGCGCCACGCCGCCAGCACCTTCGCCGCGTCCCGAGGTCGAAGCGCCGCGCCCGAAGGCTCACGTGCCGTCGGAGATCGTGCCGCCTTACCAGCAGTTGCAGAAGCCGTTTCCGGCCGAGCCCGCACGCGTGCCGCCTGCGGCTCCGCCCACAGTGCGCCAGCCGCCCATCAGTCGTGCCCCGGCCGCTTCGCGCGTCGTCGCGGCGCCGCCGGCGCAGCCTTCACCCGTCGCTGCCGCCGCACCGGCTCCGCGCGCCGCACCGCCCGCACACACTCCCCGCACGCCGCCGAGCGCGCCGGGACAAGCGCCTGCGAGTGCGAAGCAAAATGCGGTCGTGCAAGGAGACGAGGCGCCGGCGCCAAGGCCCGATGTGCCGCGACCGAAGAAGAATGTGATGGAGAAGTAGCCAGGCACCTGCGCGGGCCCGGCGGTCAGCATGATGCGCTGCCGACGGCGCTGGCGCTTCCGTCAGACCCTTTGCAGCAGCAGCCGCGAGGAACGCTCCGGTGCGCGGATCTCAGGTCCGCGGCAGCGTGACGCCCCGCTGGCCCTGGTACTTGCCGCCGCGGTCCTTGTACGAGGTTTCGCAGACCTCGTCGCCGTCGATGAACAGCACCTGCGCGCAGCCCTCGTGCGCGTAGATCTTGGCCGGCAGCGGCGTGGTGTTGGAAAACTCCAGCGTCACATGCCCTTCCCACTCGGGCTCAAGTGGCGTGACGTTGACGATGATGCCGCAGCGCGCATAAGTACTGTTGTGCACCACGATTCCGTTCGCCACAAAGTTATGCGCGCCCGGCACGTGCAGATCGAAGACCTCCTCCTCTCCTGCAGGCTCGATCGACTGGACGACGTCCCACATGGGACCCTCGGCGAGGGCAGCGAGTTCGGAACTCGCAACCGACTGGGCGACCTGCATCGCCAGCGGCCTCGGTACCGACTGTGACGGCTGCGTTCTCGCGAGCCCGATCGATCGAAGCGATCTGCCATTAGCGGCAGCCCGGATGTCGATCCACGCCTCACGCGGCAGCGTGTCGAAGTTGCTTTTCAGGCGCACCTCACCCATCGCTGGCAGTACTTCGAGCTCGAGCCGCTTCTGCTTGACCGACTCCGGCCAGAAACCGACTTCGCGCGCAAAGCGGGCAATCTGGCTTCGGTCCGTGATCTGCACGCTGTGGGCCTCGATTCCGAGGTTCGTGCGCTTCTCGCGCATGAGTCCGAAGATTCCGAAGCGAAGCAGCAGATGATGAACATCTTCGACCAACCGCCGCGACTTCGAGTAGTACTCGAGAAAGAAACCGCCTTCCGCCGCGTACAGGCCACCGTCGCCGGAGAAAAGTGCCTGCAGGAAGCGTCTCACCGATGCCTTCGGGGCCGTGAAGACCGCCTGAGGAACGAACTTCTCGCCGGCGACGACGTTCAGGCGGTGGCTCTTCAGCCAATTCGCCGCTGTATTGGCCGCCGGCACGCCGCCGCGCCCCGCGTGATTGACGATCCGATAACCGTAACCTGGCCTGCGGGTAACGCAGCCCAGTTTCCCGTCGGCCACGGAAGTCTCCAGCAGGCCAGCAAGCACCGGATCGGAGCTGGTAAAGGTCGGACTGTGCCCCGGAGTGTCGCACTGCCCTTCCGAGATCATCAGGCCCAGCAGCGCCGCCTCCCAGTCCGGCAGCGGCGTCGTCCCAAACACCGGGATGTGATTCGCGACGGCAATCCGGTCGCCAGGCGTGAGGGCACCCAACGCGGTCCAGCCACGAAGCTGCCTGAACGGATGATTCTCCGTTGCCCGGATCCGAAGTCCGGCCTTAGTCCTGAGGGTAAAGACCGGTTTACGCCCCTGGGGAATCAACTCGGCAACCCGCGAAGGTTTCAGCTCCCACTGTTGCATCGACAGCGTCTTGCGGCCCCAGCCGAACTCGGTGATCGGCAGATACGCGCCGGTAGCGGCATCCACCACGCGGCTGTCGGACGTCAGACACTTGCCGAGGCAGATCGTCAGCACGCTGCGCGGAATGCGGAAGTACTCGACGGTGCGCGCCAGCGCGAACGAATTGGGCGGGATGATGCAGACCGCGGCCTTGATGTCGACGAAGGAGTTCGGGTCGAAGTCCTTCGGGTCGACGATCGTGTGGTTGATGTTGGTGAAGATCTTGAATTCGTCGGCGCAGCGGATGTCGTAGCCGTAGCTCGACGTGCCGTAGCTGACGATCTTCTGGCCGTTGACCTCGCGCACCTGGCCGGGTTCGAACGGCTCGATCATGCCCTGCGCCGCCATGCGGCGGATCCACTTGTCGCTCTTGATGCCCATGTCTATAGCACTCCGCGATTCTCGCGGCCGTCAACGGTACGGCTTCACCAGAAGGCGCGATTCTACGGGGGGCTGCCCGGCACGACCTGAACGCTATAGTCGGCTCCATGAAACCGCGCTGGACCCCTGCACGCGTCGGAGACGCGCTGCATGAGGTCGACACCCCCGCCCTGATCCTCGACCTGGATCGCTTCGAAGCCAATCTGGAACGGCTGATGCGCTCCTCCACCGTGCGGGGCATGCGCGTCCGGCCGCACGCCAAGAGCCACAAGTGCATCGAGATCGCGCGCCGCCAGATGGAAGCCGGCGCGGTCGGCATCTGCTGTCAGAAGGTGTCCGAGGCCGAAATCTTCCTGGCCGGCGGCATCGACGACGTACTCGTGACCAACGAGATTATCGGCAAGCGCAAGGTCACGGCGCTCGCGTCGCTCGCCGTGCGCTATCCGAAGGCCAAGATCGGCGTCTGCGTCGACGACGTGCGGCAGGTGCGCCAGCTCGCCACCGCGTGCCGGGCGTTGGCGGCCGAGCTCGACATCTACATAGAACTCGACGTCGGCCACGGCCGCGCCGGCGTGCCGGATACCCCGGCCGTCGTCGATCTGGCGCGCGAGATCAAGCTGCACAAGTGTCTGCGGCTGCGCGGTTTGCAGGCGTACTACGGCTCGGCGCAGCATCGGCGCAGCGTGCGCGAGCGCCGGCAGGCGATCACGGCGGCGGCCGGGCTCGCCGGCGCTGCCCGCGACGGCCTGCTGGCCGAGGGCCTGACCTGCGACATCGTGACCGGGGGCGGAACCGGCACGTTTCCGTACGAGACCGGAAGCGGCGTGTACAACGAGGTGCAACCCGGCTCCTATGTCCTGATGGACATCGACTACGGCAAGAACGAGTTCGATCCCATCGCGCCGGCCTTCGAGCCGGCGCTCTACATCATCGCCTCGGTGATGAGCACGCGCGGAGACCGCGTAACGCTCGACGCCGGGCTCAAGGCTTTTTCGACCGACTCCGGTCCGGCCATGCCCGCGTTCGAAGGCTGGCAGGTGCGCGGCGTATCTGACGAGCACACGGTGCTGATACGGGTCGGCGGCGACGGGCCGACTCTCGCGCTTGGCGACAAGCCACTGCTGATCCCGGGCCACATCGATCCGACGATCAACCTGCACGACGTCATCGTTGTCTCACGCAACGACGTCGTCATCGATCTCTGGCCGATCGAGGCCCGCGGCGCGCTGTTCTGAGGCTGCCACGGGAGTTCCGGCACGCGCCGCCACGCGCCACGTGACGTTCGTGCCGCAGGTGGCTAAGCTCGCGGGCCGATGCGCAACCGACCGGCGCACGCCACAGGAGACGACCATGACACCACTGCACCGCGCCCTCGCTGCGACGGCCCTCGCCCTCAGCGCCTTTGCCGCCGGCGCCCAGACCTGGCCCGACAAAACCGTCAAGCTGATTGCCGTCTTCCCGCCGGGCGGCTCGGTCGACCAGGTCGCACGGGTCCTGGCGCAGCAGTTGACGAAGCAACTGGGACAGAGCGTCTTCGTCGAAAACATTGGCGGCGCCTCGGGCTCGATCGGTACGGCGGCCGTCGCCAAGGCCGCGCCGGACGGCACCACTTTCGGCGTCGTGTTCGACACCCACGGTACCAACCCGAGCTTGATTCCGAACATCTCCTTCGACACGATGAAGGGGCTGGAACACGTGACTCTGATTGGGACCTCGCCGATGGCGTTGGTGGCGTCGAGCAAGTCGAAGTACGTGAAGTTCGCCGACGTCAACGCCGATGCGCGCAGCATCAAGGGCATAACGATCGGCTCGATCGGCACCGGCAGCCTCGGCCACCTGGCGATGATCCAGGCCGGCAAGCAGGACGGCTGGTCCTGGACCCACATCCCGTACCGCGGCGGCGGCCCGCTGATGAACGACGTCGTCGCCGGCCACACTCCGATCGGCATCGGCACCGTGTTCCTGGTGCTGCCGCACGTCAAGGCCGGAACCGTGCGGCCGATGGCCGTCACCGGGGCGAAGCGTCACCCGAGCCTGCCGGATACGCCGACTCTGGCCGAGACCGGCATCAGGAACTTCGAGGCGCTGGCCTACTGGGGTGTCATCGCCCCGGCGAAGACGCCACCGGCGATTGTCGATCGCATGAATGCCGAAGTGCAGAAGGCGCTAAAGGACCCGGCGGTCGCCGAGCGCCTCAGCGCGCAGGGCATGGCGATCACCGGCCAGGGTCCGGCCGAGTTCAAGGCCTTCATGCAGAAGGAAATCGACCGCTGGAGCAAGGTTGTAAAGGAAAACGGAATTTCGGCAGGGTCGTGACGAGCGGGCGTCAGTCGACGACGCCCACGCTCTCGACGTTGCGCGCGGGATCGCCACGGCGCGCGAACTGCGCGATCG
This sequence comes from uncultured beta proteobacterium, assembly GCA_963702595.1. Lineage (GTDB taxonomy): Bacteria > Pseudomonadota > Gammaproteobacteria > Burkholderiales > Burkholderiaceae_F > JALORV01. Next base: position 461,926 of record CAVPDC010000013.1, read on the forward strand.
CGACACCGATCAGCGTGACCGCGGCGCCGAGCAGCTTGATCGCGCCGTAGCCCTCGCCGGTCACCCACCAGGCGACCAGTCCGGCGACGGGCGGCATCAGGTACATCAGCGGCGCCGTTCGTGCCACGCCGCGCACAGCGTTGACCCAGCCCCAGACGATCCACCCCGCGAACGCAGATAGCACGATGGCCCAGAGCAGCCCGGCCCAGATCGCGAGCGGCACACTCGCCCAGTCGACCTTCAAACCGGCGGGCAGGCTGAGCAGCAGCACGGGCACGGCTCCGAGCAACGTGGCGTAGGCCATCACGACTACGCCACCGTGCCTCTCGATCAGGGGCTTTGCAGCCACCGTGTAAGCGGAAAAGAAGAACGCGGCGACCAGCAGCACGAGATCTCCGCCGCTCGCGCGCCACTGCTCTCCGAGCAGCTTGTCCGAGAGGAAAATCAGCACGCCGACACAGGCAACCGCCACGCCTCCGATCTGCGCACGACTCAGTCGCTCGACGCCGAGCCAGCGCAACAGCAGCAGCGTGAACACCGGGCCACAGGCCAGGATCAGTGAACTCGAAAACGCCGTCGACCAGTCGATGCCGAACGTCACGAGCCCCACATGCATCAGGTGGCCGAGCAGTCCCAGCCGTAGCAGTGCCCACCACTCGGCACGCGGCAAGCGCGGCCAGGCGATGCCGAAGCGCTGCCACAGCAGTGCCACCGCGCACACCGGCATGATCAGGTACCGCACGAACAGGAACCCTCCCGGCGTCACCGCGGTGAACACCGCCTTCTGCACGCTGAAGTTGATGCCCCAGACGAGGATCAGCGCAAATGCAAGCAGCAGTGCGGCGCGCTGCTGCGAGATCGCTCGGGAGACAGCGGTGCCGGCGGGCGCACCCTGATCGGATTGATTCATTCGGGTAAGTTCAGGCCTGCGCGGCGGCTTCAGTCGGATGCAATGCGGTCATCGAGCGTTCCTTCCAATTGCGTCGGCAGAGATTGGAGCGCGCAAAACGTCCGGGTGTCAAAGCAATACAATTGCGCCCGCGCGCCTGAGCGCCACGCCTGCACGCCAAATTGCCACCCTAGCGAACTTCGCGCCCGCTTTCCATGTCCACGACCTCCGCGCCGAATCCAGGAGCCACCTTGCCGCTGGCCGGCAAGACTGCGCTCGTGACCGGAGCCGCACGCGGCATCGGGCGCGCGATCGCGCGCAAGCTGGCCCACGCTGGCTGCGATGTCATCGTCAACTATTACAACAGCCATGAAGAGGCCGAGGCTCTGTGCGCTGAGTTTCGCGGGCTCGGCCGCCGCGCCGTCGCGCTCAAGGCCAGCGTTGGCCTGCCGGACAGCGTCGACGAGATGTTCGCTGAGATTCCCAAGCACTTCGGCCAGCTCGACATTGTCATCAGCAACGCCGCCAGCGGCGTGCTAAAGCCGGCAATGGACATGACGCTCAAGCACTGGCGCTGGTGCATGGAAACCAACGCCTTTGCGCTCAACCTGCTGGCACAGCGCGCGCTGCCGCTCATGAAGGAAGGCGGCCGCATCATCGCGATGTCGAGCCTCGGCTCGGTGCGCGCGATGCCCAATTACGCGTTCATCGGCGCCTCGAAGGCGGCACTCGAATCGCTGGTGCGGTCGCTTGCGCAGGAACTCGGGCCGCGCGGTGTCCGCGTTAATGCCGTCAGCGCCGGCGTGGTCGAGACGGATGCACTCTCGTATTTCCCGAACCGCGAGGAACTGCTCGCCTCGTTCAGGGCGCGCACGCCGGCCGGGCCGGTACTCACCCCCGAGGATGTTGCGGGGGCCGTTTACCTGCTGTGCCTGCCGGAAGCCGCCATGATCAACGGCCATACGCTGTTCGTCGACGGCGGTTTCGCCATTTCGGGCTGAACAGGATGACAGGCATGCCGGCACCCGACTCCGGACTCGCCGGGAAAGTCGCGCTCGTCACCGGCGGCGGCCGCGGCATCGGCCGCGCCATCGTCGAACGGCTCGCGGGCGATGGGGTCGACGTCGTCTTCTTCTACCGCGGCAACGCCGAGGCCGCACGCGAAGTCGTCAACGCTGTGACGGCGGCTCGCGGCAAGGCCGAGGCGATGCAGGTCGACATCGCGGATGCCGCAGCGGTCGCGGCGGCCGTCGAGCAGGTCGTCGCCAGCCGCGGACGCATCGACGTGCTGGTCAACAACGCCGGCGTCGTGCGCGACAACCTGCTGGCGCTGTTGAGCGACGACGACATCCGCACGGTACTGGATACGAACATCGGCGGCGTCTTCAATGTCACGCGCGCCGTGGTGCCGCACATGATCTCCAAGCGCTCGGGCCGCATCGTCAACCTCAGTTCGGTGGCGGGTGAAAAGGGCGGCCGCGGCCAGTCCAACTACGCCGCGAGCAAGGGCGCCATCAACGCGTTCACCCGTGCCATGGCGGTGGAGCTGGCCTCGCGCAAGATCACGGTAAACTGCGTCGCACCCGGCGTCATCGAAACCGAGATGTCGCAGCAAGTACGCGACCTGGCAGGCGACGAGGTCAAGGCACGCATCCTCCTGCGCCGCTACGGGCAGGCGCAAGACGTGGCCCATGCCGTCTGGTTTCTGGCGTCGCGCTTCGCCGATTACATCACCGGTGAAGTGCTGCACGTCGATGGCGGCTTCAAGATGGAGTGAGGGAATGTCAGAACAGGCAATCAGCCAGCAAGAGATCGATGCCGTCTTTCCGAAGGTGGCGCAGATCATCGCCGATGCACTCGGCTGCGACGTCGACGACGTCAAACCGAAGGTTCCACTGATCGAAGGTCTCGACGCGGAGTCGATCGACTTCCTCGACCTCGTGTTCCGGCTCGAGCGAGGCTTCGGCGTGAAGATCCCGCGCGGAAAGATCGTCGAGGATGCACGTGGCCCGCTGCCGGAAGCGGAGTTCGAGAACAAGGGCATCGTGACGGATGCCGGCCTTGCGCGCCTGAAGGAATTCCTGACCGAAGTCCCGGCAGAGCGCTTCAAGACTCCCCTGAAGGCCGCGGAAGTGCCGCGCCTGTTCACGCCGGAGACCTTCTGCAAGGTCGTCATCCGCGCGCAACGGGCGGCGCAGGCCACGGCCTGATCCGGTCCGCCTTCGCCCCCAGCGTCCGAGTCGTAGCCGAACATGAGCGAGCGCTTTCGCGCCTTCACGTTCGTCGACCGCATCACGTTCAACGCCGACGGGCACATCGAGGGTCACTACGCCGTGCCCGCGACCGCAACACGCTTTCCGGCCTCGCTGATGGCCGAAGCCGTTGGGCAACTCGCCGCCTGGTCGGCCATGGCCCGACTCGACTTCGCCTTCCGGCCAGTAGCCGGCCTCGCCGCTGAAACGCGCTACCGCCGCATCGCCGGGCCGGGCCAGTCGCTGAAGCTCGAGGCCGACATCGCGCGCTGCGATCCGGACGCAGTGGCCTACAGCGGACGCGCGTTGCTCGACGGCCGCGTGGCGCTGGAACTGATCGACTGCGTAGGCCCGATGCTGCCGATGGAGGAGTTCGATGCAACCGACGCGGTGCGCGCCGACTTCGACACGCTGCGAACGACAGGCACCGTGCCCGGGCGCTTCCAGGGCGTTCCGGCACCGCAGATTGAAGTGCGAGAGCACGCGGCCGGCGAACGCCTGCGCGCCACGCTGCAGGTGCCACCGCGCGATGGCACGCCCTACTTCGACGATCACTTTCCGCGCCGACCGGTGTTTCCGGGCACGCTGCTGCTCGATGCGCTCGCCGCGCTCGCGGTCCGGCTGGCGCGCGAAGCGTTGCCCGGACGTGGCGCGGACGCGCTGATGCCGACCCAGGTCGGCAACGTAAAGATCCGCTCCTTCACGACCCCCGGAACGACGCTCGAACTCGAAATCGACCTGCTGGAGGCGAGTGCAGACCGTGCCCGCCTGAAGCTGGGGGCGCGCAACGAAGGCAAGACCATCGCCACGGCGCGCATGGATGTCGGCCACCTCGAGGCGACTCAGTCATGACGCGCCGTCGCGTCGCGATCACCGGGCTTGGCCTGGTCACGCCGGCCGGCAACGATGTCGAGTCGACCTGGTCGGCACTACTCGCCGCACGCAGCGGTGTGGCGCCGATCGCGAGCTTCGACGCCAGCGGCTTTCCCGTCCGTATCGCGGCCGAGGTCAAGGGGCTGTCCCTCGCCGTGGTGGAACAGGCCGTCGGTGATCGCAAGCTGCTGAAACTCGCCAACCGTTCGCACCGCTTTGCTCTCGTCGCAGCGGCGCAGGCTTTTGCGGATGCCGGCATTCGGCCCACGCCGGAAACGGCCGCGCGCTGGGGCTGTGTGGTCGGCACCGGCATGATGGGCGTGACGTATGACGAACTCGTGGAGGTGCAGCGTGATGCGGCACCGGACGGCGAGTTGCAGCCGGAGCGCCTGCTCGACGCGCGCGGGTCGGCCGCCGACCCGCTGACCTTCTGCCGCAGCCAGTCCAGCGCGGGCGCCGCACTGCTGATGCGCGTGTTCGGCATGCGCGGCTACGCGAGTTCGGTCCACACGGCCTGCGCATCCGGCGGCCAGGCGGTCGGCACGGCGCTGAAGCTGATCCGGCGCGGCGTAGCCGATCGCGTGCTCGCCGGCGGCTTTGACTCCATGATCAGCCCGGTCGGACTGGCCGGCTTCTGCCTGTTGAACGCGGTCTCGCCGGACAACGACACGCCTGAGCGTGCCAGCCGGCCGTTCGACGCATCACGCAACGGCTTTGTGCTCGGCGAGGGCGCCGGCTTCCTGGTACTCGAGGAATGGGAAGCGGCACGCCGTCGTGGAGCACGCATCTATGCCGAACTGGCCGGCGACGGCAACTCGCTCTCGAGTTATCGCATCACCGATTCGCACCCGTCCGGCGACGGGCCCATCCAGGCGATGCGGCAGGCCATCGCCGACGCTGGCGCTGCGCTCGACGACATCGACTACCTGAACGCGCATGGCACCTCGACGCCGATGAACGATCGCAGCGAATGCGCCGCGGTGCGGGCGGTGTTCGAACCCGACTGGCACAAGGTCGCCGTCAGTTCGACCAAGAGTGTCATGGGCCACCTGATCGCCGCCGCCGGGGCGGTCGAGGCGGCTGTGTGTGCGCTGGCGATTCACCACAGCACGCTGCCGGTAAACGCCAACCTGCGCGAACTCGATCCGGACTGCGATGTCGACATAGTGCGCGACGCGCCGCGCGCCCGGCGTGTCCGCGTGGCGCTGTCGAACTCGCTCGGCTTTGGTGGCTCGAACAGCTGTCTCGCGTTTCGTCACCCGGACGACGCGGACGCGCTGGTCGCGCGCAGCCGTTGAACTCCAGCGCCATGAAGCCGCCTCGCATCGTCATTACCGGCACCGGCGCGATCTGCGGCTCGGGCCGGTCGCCCGCCGACATCCTGGCCGCACTGGTTGCCGGGACTTCGGCGATCGGGCCGATTCGGGAGTGGGACGCGAGCACCTGGCCGGTCGGCATTGCGGCCGAGGTCACGGATTACAACGCCAGCGCACTGACGGGTGACCGCAAGCTCCTGAAGTTCATACGGCGTAATGACGTCTTCGGTCTGTATGCAGCGGATCGCGCAATCGACGAAAGCCGCTTCGCCGACTGGCGCGCGACGCTCGATGAGACCGCCGCCGAAAGATTTGCCGACTCCACCGGCGTGTTCGTCGGCTCGGGCGCCGGCACCTTCAGCAACCAGTACGACTACTTTCCGCTGATCGCGGCAGCCGGCGGCGACCTCAAGGCCTTCGGCCAGGAACTGTCAGCCACCGTGAATCCGATGTGGCTGCTGCGCTCCCTCCCGAACAATGTCCTGGGACATGTCGGTATCCGGCACGGGCTCAAGGGACCGAACGCCTGCATCACGAGTCACAGCGTAAGCGGCCTGCTCGCGATTGCCGAGGCCGCCGAGTCCCTGCGTGCCGGTGAATGCAACCGGGCTGTGGCGGCCGCCCATGAAGCGACGATCGAGCCGCAGACCGTGCTGTATTACCACCATATGGGGCTGCTGACGCGCACTGCCTTGCGCCCGTTCGACGCCCGACATGATGGCAGCGTCTTAGGCGAAGGTGCCGCGGCCCTCGTCCTCGAAACCGAGGCTGCCGCGCGTGAGCGCGATGCGGCGGTGCTGGGCGAGTTCCTGGGGACCGGCAGCGGCAGCGACGGACTGGGCCTGCTGCCGGTGCGCGACGATGGCGACGGCCTGGCCCGCGCGATCGAAGCGGCGCTGGCGATGGCAAACATCCGTGCCGCCGAGGTCGGAATGATCGTCGCGCACGGCAATGGCACCGCAAACTCCGATGCTTCCGAGGCACGCGCGCTGCAGCGCGTGTTCGGTGCCGACATGCCGCCCGTCACCGCCTTCAAGTGGGCATTCGGTCATCTGCTGGCCGCCTCGGGGCTCATCGAAGCTGCCGTCGCGATCGCGGCACTGCGTGCGAACACAGTGCCGGGCATCGCAGCGCTGGACGAGCTCGACCCGGCGTGCGGTCCGCTGAATGCATCGCGCGAACACCGCACGCCTCGCAGTGACATCGCGTTGCTGCTCTCGCGCGGGTTCGGCGGCACGAATGCCGCCTGCCTGCTGCGCGCCGCCGCGTCGTGAGCACCCTGCCGGAGACCCCGGCAGCCACCGAAGGCGCAACTCGCTGCGGCGTCGACACGGTCGAGATCTCCCGCATCGAGCGCTTGCTCGCCGAAACACCGAGCGACGACCTGCGCAAGCTCTTTTCCCCGCAGGAACTGCTGGACGCCGGGGACGGCCCGGGGCGTGCCGCCAGCCTGGCCGCGCGTTTCGCCGCGAAAGAGGCGTGCACCAAGCTCTTCCCGCGTGAAGCCGCACTCGGCGCCGTCGGCCCGGCCGATTTTTCGATCAGTCGAGATGGCTACGGTGCACCCGCCGTCGAACTCAGCGATTCCGCGCAGATCGCACTCGGACGCAACCGGCTGCGTTCCATAAGCCTTTCGCTGACACATGATCGTGCACAAGCCTCAGCCATGGCCCTGGCGCAGCCGGACCGCGCGACACCGTCGCGCCGCGCTCGATGGTTCTATCGGTTGTTGCCGTTTCGCCGCAAGGTCGTGCTCGACAATCTGCGGCGGGTCTATGGCGACGCCGTTGACGAAGCCGAGATCGAGCGCCTGGCGCAGGCGCATTACGGTCATCTTGCCCGCCTGCTGTGGGAGTTCCTCTGGTTTCCCTGGCTTTCGCAAAGCAGGCGCCTTGCCATGGTGCGAGTCGAGAACCTCGAGGCCCTGCTCGCAGCACATGAACAGGCGAAGGGCGTTCTGATCCTGACTGGTCACTTCGGCAACTTCGAAGTAGCCACCGCCGCGGGGCTGGCACAATTTCCGGAGGCACAGGGTCGGTTTCATTTCGTGCGGCGCCCGATCCGGCCCGAGTGGCTGGATCGCCTGGTGACGCGGCGCTTTCGCAAGGCGGGATTCGGCGTGCTCCCCAAGCGCGGCGGGCTGGACGCCATCCTCGATCGGCTCGGCGCCGGCGATCTCGTCGTATTCCCCTTTGACCAGCACGCCAGCCGCAAGGACGGCGTCCTGGTCGAGTTCTTTGGCCATCCCGCCGGCACGTTCCGCAGCCTGGCGGTGATTGCGCTGACGACCGGTTCACCAGTTGTACCGGCCTCCAGCTGGCGCGAACCCGATGGCCAGCATGTACTGCGCTTCGAAGCGCCGCTCGCGCCGATCGAGCATGTCGATGCAAACGAGGCGATCCGGCTCAACAGCCGCGCTTACAACCGGGCGCTCGAACGCTTGATCGTGCGCCGGCCGGAACAATGGTGGTGGGTGCATCGCCGCTGGAAGCCGTGGGCGGCGCGGCCGGCCAAGGCCTGAACTGCACGGCGCGTTACGCGGCGATCGGTAGAATCGTTACTCGCCCGCGGCTTTTCTCTCGACATGTAGTTGCCGCGTCCCGTGCGAACCACCCAGGCTGAGTCGACAAGTCATCATTCCCATGCACGCTCCTCGACTCGTTAATCGCAATGCCTTCGCGTCGCCTGTGGCGCTGCGCGGACTGCGCGAGGGCCGACGCTGGATGCTCGCAGCCGTGCTGGCAACTGCATCGATGGCATTCGCCTCGCCTGCACTTGCGCACGAGTCCGAGCAATACACGCTGCCGGCTGGACGGGACTTCGCTGATCTCGGCCCCTACTTCACCCGGATCATGTACGACGCGGTGGTCGGAGCAACAGCGGAAACCAACGCCGCGATCGAACAGGCCGTTGGAGCCGGAAGCTCCCCGTCGAAGCTCGAGGCGCTGCAGTCGGCGGAATACATCGCCGGCAAGGTCTGGGATCACATCTTCATCGCCATCCCGATGAATGAACTCCTAGACGCCACACTGATCACGGAATCGGTGCAATCACAGTACCCGGGCCTGGTCACGATGTACCGACCGATCATTTCAATCTATGACGACCCGCTGCTGGTGATCGACCTGACCAAGGCGGTCCGGACCTTCTTCCGATCGGGAACTGTCAGCGCTGGAGGTACCGTCTTCGGCACCGACAAGATCATTCACTTCATCAACATCGGCCGGATCTATCACGGCAAATACGAGACGCGGATCAAGCGCGGACTGCCGGACAATGAGGCGATCAAGTCCGCGATCGCGTCGACCTCGCGCAATCCATTGACGTCGGAGCACGGCGTGCTGGGCATGTGGACGACGGGCATCGTCTCCAATGGCGACCTCGCGGCCGACTACGCCGGTCTGATGTTCTATCGCAACCTGACCGAGACGGTGCACATCGGACCACGCACGCTGCCGCCGATGCTGGTCCGCGACGGGCCCTACTGGCGCGTTCAGATCGAGCCGGATTCAGACTTCTTCGTCGCCTTCATCACGCCCCACTGGAACGAAGTGCTGAACCCGAGTAAGTACGCGCGCTACACGAGCGGCCGCCTGCGTTCGTTGATCCGCGAGCGCTGCCAGGATGCGCTGGCCTGGTACCGCGACCCGCGTGGCCAGCCCCGGGGACGCGCGCAGTTCGAGGCCATCGAGCGCGAACTTGCGACCTACTACGGCGCTGAGTATGGGCACGAGAGCAATCCCGCGGGTGCTGTGACGATCGCCGATGTCTGTTTTCCCAAGATCCCCGACGCAGTGGCCAAAGACGGCGCGGCGGCATCGGCGCGCGAAGGTGCGTCGGCCGCCCCCGCGCCCGCCCAGGATGCGCTGGGCCGTACGGCGTTGTGGTGGGCCGCAAGGGAAGGCGACGCCGAGCAGGTGCGGGCGCTGGCTGCGCGCGCCGAGATCGACGTGGCCGACTTCGACGGCGAGACACCGCTGCACGCCGCAGCGCGCGTGGGCAGTGCGGCGGTCGTAAGCGAACTCCTTAACCGTGGCGCCGACCCCAATCGCGCGACGCTCTATGGAGTGACGCCGTTGATGCTGGCAATCGCAACTGGCAGGACCGAGGTCGTCACGGTGCTGCTCCAGGCGGGTGCCAACCCGAATGCGCGTGATCTGTTCGGCAAGACGGCATTGCACGATGCCGCTCTGCGAGGCAACAGCCGGATGACGAACGCCCTGCTCGAACGCGGTGCCGATCCGCGGATTGCGGACGACGCCGGCAACACGGCACTGCACGTGGCGGCGCGCCGGGGCAACGACAAGCTCGTGGCGATGCTGCTGGCGCGGGGAGCCGACTCGAACGCCCGCAATGACTTTGGCGCGACTCCACGCGACGAAGCGCAGCGTCGGGGCCATGTGCGCACGGCGCAGCAACTGTCATTGGCTACCCAGGCCGACTCACCGCCGCCGCAACCGGGCAAGGCGCCGGCGGACGATGCCGCACTGGCGTATGCCCCCACGGCACCGCCGGCAGAAGGTGCAGCCGCCGCCGAAACGAACCCGGCTGGTTGGTCCAGATAGCCGGAGCCGCGCCGCATGTCCTCCCTTCCCCCACCCCTGCCAACGGCTGTGCATTCCCCAGGTTGCCGCGCCGTCGCGCTCGCGACCACGATGCTGCTTGCGATCGCGTTGGGGGGCTGTGCCGTCTATTCCGCGCCGAAGTTGACAAGCGCAACGGTCCGCGAATTGCCCGACGCGACGTCCCGAACCGTCATCGCAACCTGGCAGGCCCGGCTCGAGCAGCACATCGCCATTGCCGGTGACGGCGACCCGGCCGTGCTGTCGCAGCTTCCGGCGCTGCGTACTCCGGCCGTGGCGCGGCCCGGGCAGATCGTATTCGCGGCCAACGACATCGATGCGCACGTCCCCGAACGCGATGGCTACGACGTATTCGGCCTGCTGCTCGGAAAGCAGAACACGACTGCCGGTCCACGCTACGTGTTCATCGTGGGATCCCTCCAGCGCCAGCAGTACTGGCCGGTCGCGGTCGCCGATGTCCGTGTTGCGGCGATGTCGGTCAAGGCCGGCATCGCGACCTGGGAGACCGGCTCTGCCGACGTCGAGGCTCTGCTGCGATATCGCAAGAGTGCCGACTCGTCGACCGCACTGCGCTTTCCCGCCGAGCGCGATCAATTTCGCCTGATTGGCTGCGATCCCGGCGTGTGCGTCGAGGAACTCCGGTCCGGCGCCCGCTGGGCCCTCTATGGGAATGCTCCCACGGGGACTGCGCCTGCGGCGTCATCGGTTCAGCCCGCGTCCGCGGGACGCTGAGTTCGCAAGCGTCTGACCGACGGCGGGCCGGGCCGTTGCCGCCGCCCGCGGCCCCGGTTGATCGATGTCAGCCTGTCGCCAGCACGGGCTCGGACAATGGGCCGCTCGCCCATGTATGACGGCATGAAAACACATCGATGAGTCCGCTCGGGATCACGCTGCTGATGCTCGCAGGCTTCGCCGCCTTCGGATGGCTGGCGTGGCGCAAGCTCGCGATCGTCGCCGCCCTGGCGCCTGAAGACCGTCTGGACGATCCTCCGCGGCGGATCGCGCGACTGCTGCGCGTCGGCTTCGGCCAGTCGCGCCTGCTGTCCGGCGACTTCCGACCGGGCCTGATGCACGCAGCGATCTTTTTCGGATTCCTGACGCTCCTCGTGCGCAAGCTGCACCTGATCGTCATCGGCTACGACCCACTTGCGACCATCCCCGGAGCATTCGGCGCCGCGTACACCGCCTTCAAGGACTTCATAGAACTCGTGGTCCTCGCCGCGGTCATTTACGGGTTCTGGCGCCGCTTCGTGCTGCGCCCGCGCCGGCTCGAGCCCAACCGCGAGGCACTGCTGGTCCTGACGCTGATCCTCGTGATCATGATCACGGACTTCGGATTCGACGCCTTCCGTTTTGCCAGGTACGCCGCCACGGTGCCCGCGATCGCCCACGAGCAAGTCTGGGCCTGGGTCGGCGGCCCGCTCTCCCACATGCTGACGGGGCTTGCGCCGGGCACGCTCGACCTCGGCGCTCATGCGTTTTACTGGGTGCAGATGGCCACCGTGTTCGCATTCCTGGCGATCCTGCCGGTCGGCGAACACTTTCACATCGTCACCGCGTTGCCGGTCGTGTACCTGGGACGCGACGTCCCTGCCAACCGCGTGCCAGGCGTCGACCTGGCGCCATTGGCGGCGGACGACGTCGACCCGGACGCGCTGAAGATCGGCGCCAAGAACGCGCTCGACCTCAGCTGGAAGGAAGGCCTCGACGCCTTCACCTGCACCGAATGCGGCCGCTGCAAGGATGCCTGCCCCACCTTCCTGACGGGCAAGCCGCTGTCGCTGAAGTGGGTCAACGACGCGGTCAAGCATCATCTCGTCGAGCACAGCGCGGCCATCCGCCAGCACGAGACTGCGGCACTACCCGCACTCGTCGGCAGCGCCATCAGCGCGGAGACCCTCTGGGCGTGCACGACCTGCGGTTACTGCGAGGTCGCGTGCCCGATCCAGCTCGAGCACCTGCCGAAGTTCTATCGTCTGCGACAACGGCAGGTCATGATGGAAGGCGAGTTCCCGCATGAACTCAATCGCGTCTTTGCCGCCTACGAATCGCAGAGCAATCCCTGGGGCCTCGATGCGGGCACTCGAGGCGACTGGGCCAAGGATCTCGGACTGCCCATCGTCGCGAGCGCAGATGAGGTCGCGGCGCTCGACTATCTGTACTACGTCGGCTCGGCCTCGTCGTTCGACCCGCGCGGCCAGAAGATCGCGCGCGCGTTCGTGAAGGTCGCGCAGGCCGCCGGCGTGCGACTCGGCATCCTCGGTCCGCAGGAAGGATCGACCGGCGAGTGCGTGCGCCGGCTCGGCAACGAGATGGTGTTCCAGCAGCTCGCGATGGCGCTGGTCGAGTCGCTGAACTCGCTGGGCGTCAAGCGCATCGTCACCTGCGACCCGCATGCCTTCAACGCGCTGAAGAACGAACTGTCCGCCTTCGGCGGACACTATGAAGTCGTGCACCACACCCAGGCCATCGACGCCTGGATTTCGGCAGGTCGACTCAAACTCGCCAGCCCGCACGAGCGCGTGATCTACCACGAGCCGTGCTATCTGGGCCGACACAACGGAGAATACGAGGCACCGCGCCGCGTGCTGCGTGCGATCTCCAAGGACACGCCGCTGGAGTTCGCACTCGCCCGCGACAAAGCGATGTGCTGCGGCGCCGGCGGTGGCCGCATGTGGCTCGAGGAAACCCTCGGCACGCGCATCAACGTCCTGCGCGCCGAGCAGGCGCTCGAGCGGCAGCCGGTCGCCGTTGCGACGGCCTGCCCCTATTGCGCGGTGATGGTCGGTGACGGCCTCGCGCAGAAAGACGACCGTGTCGCCGCGCGCGACATTGCGGAGCTGGTCGCCGACGCGCTCACGTGACCGGCGGGAACGCAGCGACCGCGCTCACGGCGCGGACTTGCGCACGGCCTTCTTGATTGTCGCGGTCGCCTTGCGTTGCGAAGATCGCCCGACGCGCCTGCGTTCCTCGTGTTCCAGAATCAGTTCGCCGAACAGTTCCCGAACTTTCGTCCGGCCAGTCTCCAGCGCGCGGCGACCGATTGGCGTAATGCGATACACGCGGCGTTCCCGACCGTCTGCCTTCTCGCTCTGCGATTGCAGATGCCCCTTGCGTTCGAGGCCATGGAGGATCGGATACATCGGGCGTCAAGAACGGTTAGGCGGCTACTTGCTCAAGCCGCCAGGACGGTCTGAGGATGTGTCGCCTGTTGTGAGCTACTCGAAGCAAGAAGACGCCTGCCGCAAGGCAAGCTACAACGCCGACGATGGATGCCTCAGGGCCGAATGCTCCGCCCGAGAGTATTGGTGGTCCATCTAGGTAGCCATCCAAGTAGCCAGTGCTCTTCACACCTGACGCGGCAACGCCAAAGATGCCGCCCTGCGCGAAGTTCCAGGCGACATGGATACCAATCGCAAGCCACACTCTCCTGGTAACCATATACGCAGCCGCAAGCATGACTCCGGCCTCCAGGGCAATGGCCGCGGAACTGACGATCGTGGCTTGCGGGTTCGGCAGATGCATGAGGCCAAACAGCGCAGCCGAGATGCTGAGCGCGAGCCAGCTGCCAAGCCACCCCTCCAAGATGCGGAACGCCACGGCCCTTATGAGAATCTCTTCGGTTATCCCCGCCATGAGTGACGTCATCAGGGCAGGAATGACAACAGACACGTCGTTGACGTTACTTACCGAATAGATACCGAAAAGAAACAGGACTCCAATGACGATTCCAAATAGTCCGAAACCGATGGCGGCCCCTGTTAGCGCTTCTTTCAGCCATCCACGAGAAACCAGCTCTACGACAGGCCGCCTTTCCACGACGCGCACGAAGGAGTAGTAGCCGACGAGAGCTCCACCGGCCAAAAGAAGCGGAGCCAATGCCTCCCCGCCCCGCGGTAACAACGCGGCACTCGCTGAGCCCAATCCGATCGCACCGCCGACCCAAAAGAATCCCAGCGTGGCTCGGACTGGAGCAAACGACAAGGCACTGTAGAACCTTGCAGTTAATCGAGACAGCATGTGTGAATATGCGACAGTGAGCGCCAAGTCGCCTATCTCTATGCAGTTGCCATCGGCGCAAGTGGATAACAGGGCGACTTCAACATGGGGAATGACTGCATTAGCTTTTCGTCCGGCTCAGGAAAATGTCGATAGTGCGAACGAAAATGAATCCGAAGACGCAGAGCGCCCACAACAATGTGGCAGCGTAGGGACCGACACTCGGCGGGAAGGGGATACCCCCGGCGTTGAGCCAGAGACTTATGACGAAGACGAGCGACGCCGCGTACGTGATGATGACCCAGGCCGGAAAACGGACTCCCTCGATCGCGCGACGACGACGAAACTGGGTCAGCAGTAACGCAGTGAAGATCGCCCCCGCGACTGCGCTACATACCCGCCAAGTGGCAGACGCTGAAATGTGAAGGAGGTTTAGCAGCGCAGGAAACAATGCCAGGGCGGTCACCAGGAGTCCGCCTTCAATGTAGAGCCGTACGAGGCGGAGGTGCCGATCGGAGATTTCTCCTCCGAGCGCACTTCGAAGAGTTACCACCACCGCCGAGAAGCCCGCAAATGACAATGAGAGGGCCGCAAGGGCGAAGAGAAAGTCAGATT
>CAVPDC010000014.1:0-173212 GCA_963702595.1 uncultured beta proteobacterium
GGCACGAAGGCTTCCTTTCGGCACGGGTTTGCCCAAACGAAAGGCCGGGACTGGCGTCCATGATGCGCTACTCGCGAATGCGCACGACCCACTCCACGGCGATCTTCACAAGGTCGGCGGTTTCTAGCGTATCAGCGACGGCCCTGCGAACTGGTTTGGGAAAGGCGCGACCAACGTGCGCGCGCTCCGTTGCAGCGAAGACAGGCCCAGCGACGCAGTGGTCATCGCGAGTCGCTCGGGATCACACCACTTCCGCGCCTGGCCGACAGGAGCATTGCTGCCCGAGGCACACGACGACGCCGCCTGATCTGACTCACTTGCTGATGGCGGCGCCGTAGATCACCCGCCCGCCCCTGACTGTTGCCCGCACGTCGCCGAAGCCAGTAACGTCCCCTGCTGGATCAGTGCCCAGTAGAACGAGATCCGCCTCCATCCCGGGAGCGATGCGCCCTTTGCGCTCGCCTTGTCCGAAGCGTCCGGCGGGCGCGGTGGTCAGGCTCGCCAGGATCTGACGCCAATCGAGCCCCGCCCGCGCCATCAGCTCAAACTCGCGACGGGTGTCGAGCTGATCGATGTAGCCAACGTCGGTGCCAAACAGCACCGTGCCGCCCGCGGCGGCGAACACCTTCACCTGCTGCGTTGCGTCGGCGATGAAGCGCGCGATCACCGGGTCGGGTACAGCCTCGCGGCGCAATTCCGCCTCGAACAAGGTCAAGGTGGGTGTCAGGGCAAGATTCGCGACGCGCAGGCGTTGCACCAGTGCAGCGTCCCAGGGACCCGAAAACGGAGTGGTGTGGGCCAGCACATCCACTCCGCTCGCCAGTGATACTTCAAGCCCGGCCATGTCGCTCGGGTGAGCGAACGCCGGCTTGCCGGCGCGATGGGCTTCGGCCACCGCCGCGCGGGCGATGTCGATGTCCATGGGCAACACTCCGATCGCGCCACCAACAATCGCCCCGGTGAATAGCTTCACTCCATCCGCGCCGCCTGCAAGTTGCTGCCTGACCCGCGCTTGAACCTGATCCGGGCTGGCGACTTCGGCGCTCGGAGCCCCAATTTCCTTTAGCAGGGCGCGCACGTATATCGGCGTGCCGTCCTTGGGAAAGAACGGCGCGGCTAGCGTCAGGATGGCCGGTCCCGTGACTTCGCCAGCTTCGATCCGTTTACGCAACACGAGTGCGCTGCCGTTGAGCGATGCGACGTCGAACACCGTCGTGAAGCCCCACCGCGTGAGCATCGTGTTCAGCGCCGCGTTCAGTTCCGGTGCTGGGCGCGTGCCGGGTTCGCGCAGCGGTAGTGCCAGGAAGTGCACGTGGCTATTCCAGAATCCGGCCGTGACGATCTTGCCCTTGCCATCGATCACCGTCGCCCCTGCCGTTACCGTGATCGTCGCCGATGGTCCGACTGCTGTAATGCGGCCGTCGCGCACGAGCACCGTGCCGTGTTCGATAGGTGCCGCATCGGGTGCGGGATAAATGCGGGCATCGACGATGGCCAAGTCCGCTGCCATCGCCGCCCAAGCGCACGCCAGATGCAACGCAGTTACCAAAAAGATTGCTTTATGCACTGAAGGCGCACCTTGTTGCCGCAGTGTTCGAACCATACACCCGGGTGATGCTTCAACTTCGACGTCAGAATGAGCCCCGATGGTGCACATTGAGGAATAGCGGACGACGCCAAACAGGGCCGGGCAAGTGAGTATGGACGTCCGCGGGAATCGATCCCGAACTGTGACCGCTTTCAAGCAAACCAGGGGAGCAGATCCGCCGCTGGCCGCTCATGGCCGGAACGCGAAGCCCCACCTGTCAGCGCGTCATCTGCGCGGCCGCAGCGGCATATCCGGTATGGCGGGATCGATGGGCAACAGTGGCCGTGCGACCGAAGCGTTCGCGGGCCGTCGCTCGGCCGCCGCCGCCGCCACCGGCCGCGACGCGTAGCCATAGTAAGGCGCATAAGTGCCGTCGACATTAGCGACGCCCGGCGAGGCAGGTGTATCTGACGGCGAGAGTTCGTTGCGCACGTTAGTAGCGGAACTGGCCGTGCGTGGGGCGTCGCGTGAGGTGCTCGGTGCGCGGGCAGGGGGCGTCACCAACGCACGGTCGGCGACCGAGCTGAGTGTGCCGTGGTTAACGGGCTGCAGCTTGACGCCCGCCGGCGGCCAGTCGCCGTAGTTGACGACGCCGCTGTTATCGACCCACTTGTACAGCTGCGCATGAGCGGTGTGCGCCGTCCCACACAGCACGCAGGCGATGATGATAAAGATGGCAGGTCGCATGACCTCAAAACAATGCTACGCGCGGACCGGCGTGTCAATTCATGCCGACAATCGGGCGACCATCAGCCAACCGCTCCTGCGGCGAGAACAAACGTCCGCAATTGAGTTGAAACAGAAGGCTACTTCTGTCCGTTGTTGGCCGCAGCGCGTCTAGGGGGGCCGTCGATCACAGCAGTTGCCATGAACGGGGAATGGAGATTCGGGCGACTGGAAGTTAGTTCACGCAGCGCTAGCCAATCTCAAGTTCTTGCCGCTTGCCCCAGACCGATGTGTCGACATCCTGGTCGGCGGCGCGTTGCTGCGCTTGGGCTCGAAGCCATTGCGCCCTCTTGCAAACGGTTGCCGTGGGTGTGCCCCCCTCATAGGCAACAACGACGAACACTGCCCCGTTGTCACCCAGGCGCCGGACGGTGTCAGCGTCAATGTCCTTGCCTACCTGCAGATCCCGGTTCGAGTAGCCCGTGATCGGATCGAGGATGTGAGCGACAACACGACCGCTCGATCCAGGTGTCGTTCCGGTTAGTGCGCTCCACAGGCTCATGTTGGTTCCAAAACTCGCACGAGTGACAGCCAAGAGTATTGGCTCGCCGACAGTGCCGGATGATCTAGCTCAGCAGTTGATCGTCATGAGATCAGGAGCGCCAGCCGAATCGCCGTGACGGGGCGGTTCGGCCGGCGCGTGCCCAGACGCTGTCCGCTCCTGGGCCGATCAGCCGCTTTGAGCCGAGTGCCGGTTCTGGCCGCCACCGCCACCGCAAGAGGTCAACCCGGCCCATTTACCGCCGTTCGCGCCTTTCCGAGCAGCACTTCCTTCATGTTGCCTCTGGCCTGCCCGATCACAACGAGAAGGTAAGCCATCAGGAACAGGCTGCCGCTGAATATTGCGAGCATGCCGAGCAGCGACCCCCTGATCGAAAATCGGTGCCGCCACGCAACCCAAAGCCCGGAGAGCAAAAGCAGAACCATGAAGTCGAGGTTGAACTGACCGGGCCAGCCCATGGCCGCCATGTCGCCGGAAAAGACTTTGAGTAGGCCGAAGCCATGGTTTGCGACGACGATGGCCGTATAGCTGGCGAGAACTGCCCACAGCAAGACCAGTAATGCGCGAAACGCAATCAATGATTGCCCCTTCCGTTGTTCACGAGTCAATGGTGTGAGAGGGCCTGCCTTCGGGCGATTTTCTGTCCAGGCCGTCGCGTCGGCAAGTGGCCGGCTGCCGTCTTGGAGCTGCCGGGGCGTCTGACTTTGACCCGGAATTTCACTACCCGCGACGGAAACTTCGATGAAAAAGTGGCTGCCTGTACCGGCGGAGGGCCCGCCTGCTCCGACTGACGCGCCTTGCGGGTCAGTCCTCCGGAACGATCTCGAGCGCCACCAGAAAGCGCGCCACCATGTTGTAGGTGGCGGTGGCTGCCACGAGTTCGACCAGTTCGTTCGGTGGCAGGCGTTGCTTCAGCTCCTCGAACAGCTGATCCGGAATCTTCACCTCGCGCGTGCTGGCGATCGCGAAGCGGATCACCGCACGCTGCAGGTCGTCGTAGAGCAAGCTGCTGGCCGCGGCATCCGGGTCATGCAGGATCGCGAGCTGGGCATCCGTCGCCCCCGCCTGCTTCAACTCCGGCGCGTGATGGTGATACTCGTACTGCGCACCTGTCAGCCGAGCCACCACGCAGATCGCCAGTTCGCGCAGAAATGGCGAAAGCGCCAGTTCCGTGCGGATCGCGCGCAGGTATCCGTTCCAACCGCGCGCCAGGGGCTCCGACCACAACAGCATGCGGTCCAGGTTGAGGAGTGTGCCGCCACGCCGCGCTTCGATACTGGCGACGAGTTCGCGGTTGCGCGGCGCGAGGTCCTGAGTCCAAGAGGGCAGGCGCATCAACGACCTCCAAAGAGCCGCTTCAGGAATGCCCAGAGCGTCGCAAAGAAACCGGGTGCTTTCGCAACTGGTAGTGCGGGCGCGCCGGCCACCGGCGGATACTTTGCCGCGAGATCCGCCGCGAAGGTCGTGAAGAACCGGTCGGCCATTGTCGCGGCGGCTGCATCGACGAGGCGTGAGCCGATCTGCGCGATCTTGCCGCCGATAGACGCGTTGACGACATAGGTCATCCGCGTCGTGCTTGCATCGATCGCCTCGAGCTTCACGCGCGCATCGCCGCGCGAGAAGCCCGCCGCGCCACCCTGCATGTCAAAGCGGAGCGCATACGACTCGGGTGCCTGCACATCGGCGAGTTCCAGCTTGCCCTTGAAACGCGCCTTGACCGGTCCGATCGCCGCGTTGACCGCGACGTCGAATGCGTTCTCGCCGCTGGCCGTGAGGCTCTCGCAGCCCGGCACGGCACTCTTCAGCGACTCTGTGTCGTTCAGCGCATGCCACGCTATGTCCCGGCTCACCGGCAGCGTGCGTTCACCTGTCAATTCCAAAGTCGTTTCTCCTGTGTCGCAGCGCGGCGCGACGGTACGGCGGCCAACTGCGCCGTCAATTCTTCGAGCGAGGCCAGATTGTGCACGGGCAGGAACGCATCGACGTGTGGCAGCAGCGCGCGTACTCCGCCTGCCCGCGGCTCGAAGCCTTCGTAGCGCAGCAACGGGTTGAGCCACACCAGCCGCCGGCAGGACTTGGAAAGCCGCTCGGCTTCGCGTGAGAGCTGATCCGTGTCGCCGTGCTCGAGGCCGTCCGTCACCAGCAGCACGGTCGGATTGCCATACAGAACGCGCCGCGCCCACTTCAGGTTGAACTCGTGCAGTGCCTGCGTGATGCGGGTGCCGCCGGACCAGTCCTCCACCGACTGCACGACCGCGTTCACCGCCACGTCCGGGTCGCGCGCCGCGAGTTGTCGCGTAATGTGGGTGAGCCGCGTGCCGAACAGGAATGAGTGCACGCGATGATTGGCGGCGTCACGCCCGCTGGTCAGCGCATGCAGAAAGTGCAGGAACATGCGCGAATAGCGGCTCATCGAGCCCGAGATGTCGATGATCGCGACCAGCGGTTCCGGCCGTGTGCGGCGACGCCGGTACGTGATGCTGCTGATCTCTCCGCCCTGGCGCGCAGATGCACGCAGCATCGCGCGCAGATCGACCCGATGTCCCCGCACAGATGGCGCCTCGCGTCGGGTCGGGAGTCTGGCAAAGAACGGATCGAACTGCGCCAGCAGTCGCTTCGCCGCGGCCCACTCCGCAGCACTCATCGTGTCGAAGTCGGCCTTGCGCAATTGTTCGCGGTCAGTCCAGGACAGCGCCGCATCGATCTCGATGCGTTGGCTGTCCTGCGGCTGCGGCGGCTGCGGCAGCGTGCCCTTGAACATCGCGTCGGCCAGCCGCCGGTTCTCCGGCGGCAGGGCTGTATCGGCCTTCTGCTTCATCTGCGGCATCAGCAACTGCATGATCTTGCCGAGCAGATCGGGGTCCTTCCAGAAGATGTGGAAGGCCTGGTCGAACAGCGTGCGATGCTCGCCGCGGCTCAGGAAACAGGCCGACAGCACGGCGTAGAAGTCTGCTCGCGAAGCGATGCCGCCAGCGCGCAGTGCTTCGTAGGCCAGCAGCACACGATCAGTGCCGACCGGCAGCCCGGCATCGCGCAACACGCGCGCAAAATGGAGCACGTTTTCGGCGAGTCGCCCCGGCAGGCTGTGGCCCGTGAGCGTTGCAGCGGTGTCGTGCGCCATCGTTCTACCCGACCGGACCGGTCGCCGTGGCAGCGCCGGCCTTTCGTTCGCGCCGTCCGCGGCTCGGTCGATCGGCCCAGTAGCCAGCGGCGACCAGCAGCCATTGCGCCTGTCCGACCGAAGCAATGGCTTCCATCGATGGCGGTGGCGGTCCGAGCGCGTTGCCAAGGTGGATGACGATCAGCAGCGCTACCAGTACCCATGGCTTGAGCCCGGCGCTCCTGCCGGCGGGCGTGCGCAGGTATACAGCGAAGCACGCGACGAACAACGCGATCTCGAGGGCCTGCGCTGCAACGGGCATGTTCCACAGTCCCAGTCCCAGTCCCAGCGCCGGTCCACCCGCAAACAGCAACGGCAGATCCGGCCGATGCACCAGCAGGTCGAGCACCCAGTGGCTGACGACGAGCAAGCCCACCACCCACGCGCCGCGCCGCCGGCGCGACACCGCGAAATAGGCCGCTCCAAGCAACGCGCCCCAGCCGAGTGCGCCAAGCAGGCTATGCGAGATCGGGTAGTGAACAAAGACGAGCGGCGCCCCGCTCAATGCGGGATCGATTTCCACCCGCTCGACACCGAGCAGCAGTAGCGTTGGCCAAAGCAGGTCGACGAACTGCGTGGCTAGAAAGAGCGTGCCCAGTGACACTTCCGGCGCGACGCGCTTGGCAGCGAACCCCAGTGCAAAGTGACCGATGAACATGCGGCCTCCCCGTACCGACCGTCAGGATCGGACAGGCGCCAGTGCGCGCGCCTCCTCACGGATTCGCTCGACGAGGCGCGCTGCCTCGGTGCCCTGCATCTTCGCGATGTCGTCCTGGTACTTGAGCAGCACGCCCAGCGTGTTGTTGACGGTTTCAGGCTCGAGCGCGACCGCATCGAGCGCCAGCAGCGCACGCGTCCACTCGATCGTCTCCGCAATGCCGGGAAGCTTGTACAGCTCGATGCCGCGCAGCGACTGCACGAAGTCCACGACCTGGCGCGACAGCATCGCACTCGCGTCCGGAACCTTGCGCCGCAGGATCTCGAGTTCGCGCGCGGCCGACGGGTAACCGACCCAGTGATAGAGGCACCGCCGCTTGACCGCATCATGGATCTCTCGCGTGCGGTTTGACGTGATGATGACAATGGGCGGCGTTTCGGCCTTGACCGTCTTCCACTCGGGAATCGTGATCTGGAAATCCGACAGTATCTCGAGCAGGTACGCCTCGAAAGGTTCGTCCGTGCGGTCAAGTTCGTCGATCAGCAGCACCGGCGGACGCGGATGCGGCAGCAAGGCACGCAGCAGCGCACGCTCGATCAGAAAGCGTTCGGAATACAGATCTGCCGCCAGCCGCTCGCGCGACTGCCCCGCGGACTCCGCCAGCCGGATCTCGACGAGCTGGCGCGCGACGTTCCACTCGTACGCGGCCGCGTTGATGTCGAGGCCTTCGTAGCACTGCAGGCGTATGAGCTCAGCATCGAGCGCGGCGGCGAGAACCTTCGCGATCTCGGTCTTGCCGGTGCCGGGCTCGCCCTCGACGAAGAGCGGCCGCTGCAGCTTCAGCGCCAGGAAGACGGCCGTCGCCAGCTGCCGGTCGGCGATGTAGTCGCGCGAGGCCAACAGTTCGACGGTGGCGTCGATCGAGATCGGTGCATTCATGTCAGGACCTTAGCCGAAGTGCGGTTGCCTCGCCAGCACCGCAGCGCCTGCGGTTCAGTGGCCATAGCGCGCCAGGGACAACCCGGCCAGGTCGATCTCGGGCGTGCGGCCGCTGAGCAGGTCGGCCACGACGCGCCCGGTGCCGGCGGCCATCGTCCAGCCCAGCGTGCCATGTCCTGTCGCTAGCCACAGGTTCGGATAGCGTGTCGGCCCGATGACCGGTGTGCCGTCCGGTGTCATCGGGCGCAGCCCGCACCAGAACGTCGCGCGAGCGAGGTCTCCGCCGCCCGGGAAGAGATCCGTCACGACATGCTCGAGAGTCGCACGGCGCGCCTCCCGCAGCTTCAGGCTGTAACCCGCGAGTTCCGCGGTGCCGCCAACGCGGATGCGGCTGCCGAGGCGCGTCACTGCCACCTTGTGCGTTTCGTCCATGATGGTCGATTCGGGCGCACGCGCGGCATCGACGATCGGCACCGTGATCGAGTAGCCCTTCACCGGGTAGACAGGCAGCTCGATTCCGATCGGCGCCAGCGCAGACGTCGAGTAGCTGCCGAGCGCGCAGACATAGGCATCGGCGCTCAGTTTCCCGCCGCCGACACGGACGCCATCGATTCGCCCGCCTGCGACCTCGATCGCCTCGATGCGCGTGCCGAAGCGAAATGTCACGCCAATCTCTCTGGCCATCTCGGCCAGCCGGTTGGTGAACAAGAAGCAGTCGCCGGTTTCGTCTCCGGGCAGCCTCAGCGCTCCGACAAACTTTTCCTGCGTGTGCGTGAGTGCAGGCTCGACGCGGCAGAATCCGATGCGATCGAGCACTTCGAACGGCACGCCGTATTCCCTCAGGATCTCGATGTCCTTGCCGATGCCGTCGAGCTGCCTGCGGGTGCGGAACAACTGCAGCGTGCCCTGCTCGCGTTCGTCGTAGGCGATGCCGGTTTCGGCGCGCAGCGCCTTAAGGCAGTCCCGGCTGTACTCCGCGATCGGCACCATGCGGCTCTTGTTCAACCGGTAGGCGCGCTCGGTGCAGTTGGCGAGCATGCGCGCGCCGAAGCGCCACAGGGCCGGATCGAGCAGCGGCCAGATGACCAGCGGGCTGTGCCGCATCAGCATCCACTTGATCGCCTTGACGGGGACGCCCGGCCCGGCCCACGGCGCCGAGTAGCCGGGCGAGACCTCGCCGGCGTTCGCGAAGCTGGTTTCGAGCCCCGGTCCGGGCTGACGATCGACTACCGTCACTTCGTGCCCGGCCTTCGCCGCGTACCAGGCGATAGACGTGCCGATCACTCCGCTGCCGAGCACTGCGACACGCATTCGTCCTCCCACCTTCACGACTTGCCGAGCGGTTCGGCGATATATCGCGAGACCTTCGGCGGCTCTTCGCCGACATGGAACGCGTAGCGCCGCTCGCGCAGGTCCGCATCGGCCGCGGTGAAGCGGTCGAAGCGCCGCAGGTGGTCGGCCCATGAATCATCGAGGAAGTATTCGATGTAATGGCCCGGCTTGTTCGTGTCATGAAACAAGCCCCACGACAGCGCGCCCTTCTGCAGGCGGTTCGCCCGGCTCTCGCGCATCACGGCCGCGAACTCCTCGGCGCGCACCGGGTCGACCTGGTAGTCGACCGTGACCATCACCGGCCCCATCTGGTGCTCAACAGGGAACGCGGGCACCGGTTCTGCCAGGATGCGCGCCGGAGTCAGGTCGACCTCATTCTCGGGATCGGAGTACAGACGGCTCGCCAGGTATCCGGCGGCGAGACCCGACAGCGCTGCCGCAAGGTAAGTCCAGGAAACGTCGATCCAGCTTGCGACCTGGCCCCAGAGTGCCGCGCTCGCCGATGCGGCGCCCATCATCACCATCATGTAGATCGACATCCCGCGCGCGCGCACCCAGTCGGGGAGCGACAGCTGCGTGATGACCGTCAGCGTATTGACGACCGCCAGCCACGCGCCGCCAGCCACCATCATGGCGGGTACCGCCGTCCACACATTCGGCGCGAATCCAAGACCGACCATCGCGGCAGCCTGCAGTAGCGTGCCATCGCGGAGCAGCCTCTGGCGCGAGATCAGTACGCGCAGCCGCGGCAGCAGGAAAGCGACGGCGACTGCGCCGACACCGAGCGACGCCAGCAACACCGTGTAGGTCCAGGCACTGCCGCCGGGCATGCGTTTGGCCACCAGTGGCAGCAAAGCGAACACGGTGGTGGTCTGCAGGAAAAACGCCGCGATGCGAACCAGCACCGCCCGCATCGCCGGTGACTGTGCGACGTACTGGAAGCCAACGCGCATCGCGCCGAAGAAGCGCTCCCCGGGCAGTACGCTCGGCTTTGGAACCGAGCGCCAGCGCATGATCACGAACCCGGCGGCGAGTGAGAGCACCGCATTGAGCAGGAAGACATAGGCCGTACCCAGGCTCGCGATCAGCGCACCGGCAATCACGGGGCCGATCACGCGTGAGGTGTTCATGGCAATGCCGTTCAGGGCCACGGCATTCGGCAGTTCGCGGCGCGTCACCAGTTCCGGAATGATCGCCGCATACACCGGCCAGCGCATCGCCAGGCCAATGCCGTTGCCGAAGGTCAGCGCCAGCAGCAGCGGCGCGCTCATCCAGCCGGCGAACATCGCCAGGCTCAGCAGGACGGCATTGGCCGCGACCCAGAACTGCGTGAACATGAACCAGTGCCGACGGTTCAGGATGTCCGCCAGCGCCCCACTCGGCAAGCCGAGCAGGAACACCGGGAGCATGGAGGCCGACTGCACCAGCGCCACCATGACCGGAGACGTCGTAAGCGTGGTCATCAACCACGCGGCGGCGACATCGTTCATCCACATGCAGATGTTGGAGGTCAGCCAGGTGATCCACAGCAGCCGAAAGACCGGGTTGGCAAGCGGCGTCCACGGCGATGGCCTGACTGCGGAGTCCGTTTCGGCCTGCGTCATGCGAACCATTGTAGGCAGGCAGTCATTGCCGGAGCCAGCGTCGGCACACGCCGCCGGACGTCGGACGACTCAGGGCAAGTCAGCGAGCAGTTCGCGCAGAGCGAGGAACTCGCGCCGGGTTCGAGGCCCGTAGGTCTCGAACGAGGGCTGCGGGTCGTTCAGGTACTCGTCGCGCGCCTTCTTCACGCGGTCGCGCGCAAGCTTGCGGCGCAATGCGGTGGGCTCGAGGCCATACACGCGCGCCGCATTGAGGCCGAAGATCTTGCGCTTGATCGCCGGCGTGAGCGCCGGGTAGCCGAACTTATCCTGGAACTCGCGGCTGATCTCGAAGGCGCGGAACGCCTGAATCTGGTCCTGCGGACTGCCGTACCAGATCGAGTCGGTGCCCCACAGGATGTTGTCCTCTCCGAATGTCAGCAACAGCTTGCCCATCAGATGCGCGGCCTGGTCGGGATCGCGCATGACGAAGCGCCAGGTGCTGCCCAGCTCCGCATACACGTTCTTCGGACGGCCCGCCTCGCGCATCGAACGCACCAGCACATCGACGCCTGCCTTCGCCTGCGGGTCGTAGGGACCTTCCTTGACACTCGTGTCGAAGCCCGAGTGATAGATAAGGAACACCATGTCCGGGTAGCGCACTGCCGCCGGCCCGATGTCGCGCGAGGTCGAGTACTCGTAGCCTCGCGGCCCGAACGCAAGACCCTTGTGCACGGCGATATTGCGCACCTTGAGCTTGCGTGCACGCTCGATGAAAGGCGCGCCGTAGGTGTCGTCGTCGAGGAAAAATCCCGCCGCCCCGTTGCGTGGACCGAACTGCGTATACGTCTTGAAGGCCGCGACCGGGAAACGCGCGACCTGTGCGTCCATGCCGTCGATCTCGCCGGGCAGGGTCGGCATGCAGCGCCCGTGCAGCAGCAGGCGCTCGGTGCCGTCGAGCGTGTTTGCCGCAACGCGCGTCGCCCGGGCCGCCTCGAAGTCAAGGGGATTGGAATCGAGGCCGCCCGGTACATGCGACAGCACGCCCATCGCGGTGTCGCTGTCCATGAAGACGTCCTTCAGCAGCGCACCGCTGGAGAAACACTCGACGTGATCGGCCTGGCCACAGCTGCTGTTCGGCATGCCCTTGAACGCGTTGGGTCCCGCGGCCTTGCGCCACGCGCCCTGCGGATTCACATGGTGCAGCTGAACGTCGAAAATGAACTCGTTGCCGCCGATGGCGGCTTCGGCCGCTGCGATTTCGTATGGCGCTTCGCGCGGCAACGCGTACTGCCCGCCGCGCCAACCGGCCGCCGCAAACGCGCGGTTGAAGGCTGAGAGCGTGGCCGCCGCGCCGAGCAACGAGACGACGTAGCGGCGCCGCGACAGCCCGACGCGGCGCGCGGATTCATCCAACTGTTGCCGCGCAAGCCGTCGCGCTTCGAGCGCCGCGGCTGGCAGCGCCACCGGCTCGAATTCACCGTTCGACGTGGAGTCGAGCTTGATCGGTAGCCGCATGTCGATCGACGCCCGCGGCCTACTTGGCGAACATCGCTTCCATGCGCTTCTGCCCCTCGGCCTCGCTGACATCCTCGATGTGCGTTCCCATCGACCACTGGAAGCCGTACGGGTCCTTCAGCGTTCCGGTGCGATCGCCGTAGAACTGATCCTCCACCGGCCGCACCTGTGTGCACCCGGCGGCGAGCGCGCGTGCAAACGCTGCGTCGACGTCGGGCACGTAGAGCATGAAGGACACTGGCGAGCCGCCGAGCAGGGCCGGACTCTGGTTGCCCCACTCCGGATTTTCCTCGGACATCATGATGTGCGAGTCGCCGATCCTGATCTCGGCGTGTGCGTACTTGCCGTCAGGCATCGTCAGCTTCATCACCAGCTCGGCGCCGAATGCGCGCCGATAGAACTCGACCGCCGCCACCGCGTCACGGATCGCAAGGTACGGCGTCAGCGAGTGGTATCCCGCAGGCGGGGTCGTGACCTTGACCATGGTTGCCTCCGTGCCAGTTGAACGGTGGATCGATGAACGATGCGAGGTCAGGCTGCCGCCGCCACTGCCCGCTTGGCCAGCACCGTGATCAGGTGCGCGCGATAGTCCGCCGACGCGTGCAGGTCCGTGTTGAGTCCCTTGGCCGGAACGCTGACGCCATCGCACGACTCGGGCGCGAACTTCGCCGCGAGCTTTTCCTCGAGCGCCTTGACGCGGAAGACTCCAGGCCCCGCCCCGGTCACGGCAACCCGCACGCCGCTATCCGTCTTCGCGACAAACACGCCGACCAGCGCGAAGCGCGAGGCAGGCTGCTTGAACTTCAGGTATGCCGCCTTGGTGGGCACCGGGAAATGCACAGACGTGATGACTTCACCAGCGGCGAGCGCCGTCTCGTACAGGCCCTTGAAGAAGTCGTCGGCGGCGATCTTGCGACGGTCGGTCTGGATCGTGGCGCCAAGCGCGAGCACCGCGGCCGGATAGCAGGCGGCCGGATCGTTGTTGGCGAGCGAGCCCCCGATCGTGCCGCGGTTGCGCACCTGCCGGTCGCCGATGCCGCCCGCAAGCTGCGCCAGTGCCGGGATGCGCGACTGCACATCCTTCGAAGCGGCAACGGCTGCATGCGTCGTCATTGCACCGATGACGACATTGTTGCCATCGAGACAGATGCCCTGCAGTTCAGTGATGCCCGCCAGGTCGATCCAGCCTGAGGGCGAAAGCAGGCCGAGCCTCATCGACGGCAGCGTCGACTGCCCGCCGGCCAGGATCTTGTCGTCGCCATGCTGGCCGGCCAGCTTCACAGCGTCGGCCACCGAGGCGGGGCGGTGATAGTGCATCGATTCCATCGTCATCTCCTCAGGGTCGTTACACGCGCGTCGCTGCGCGGATCGTCTTCCACACCGTGTGCGATGTAGCCGGCATCGGCACGTCCGTCACCCCCATGTGCGAAAGCGCGTCGGTGATGGCGTTGATCACCGCGGCCGGCGAGCCGATCGCACCGGCCTCGCCGCACCCCTTGACCCCCAACGGGTTGTGCGTACACGGCGTGCCTTTCGCGGTCTCGACCGTGAACTTCGGCAGGTCATCGGCACGCGGCATCGCATAGTCCATGTAGCTGCCGGTGACGAGCTGGCCGTCTTCGTTGTAGATGCCGTGCTCGAGCAGCGCCTGGCCGATGCCCTGGGCGAGCCCGCCGTGCACCTGCCCCTCGACGATCATCGGGTTGATGACGTTGCCAAAGTCGTCGCAGGCCGCGAAGCGGTCGATGCGCACGACGCCGGTTTCGGGGTCGACCTCGACCTCGCAGACGTACGAGCCCGCTGGATACGTGAAATTGGTCGGGTCGTAAAATGCATTTTCATTGAGACCCGGTTCGAGCTTGTCGAGCGGATAGTTGTGCGGCACGTAGGCGGCCAGCGACACTTCGGCAAAGGCCTTCTTGCGGTCGGTGCCGGCGACACGGAACTCACCATTCGCGAACTCGATGTCGGCGTCACTCGCTTCCAGCAGGTGCGCCGCGATCTTCTTGCCCTTTGCCACGACCTTGTCGATTGCCTTCACGATGGCTGTGCCGCCGACCGCGATCGAGCGCGAGCCGTAGGTGCCCATGCCGAACAGGATTTTGCCGGTATCGCCGTGCTGGATGTCGACATCGTCGAGCGGAATGCCGAGCCGGTCGGCCACCACCTGTGCAAACGTGGTCTCGTGGCCCTGGCCGTGCGAATGCGAACCGGTGAACACCGTCACCTTGCCGGTCGGATGCACGCGCACTTCGCCGGCCTCGAACAGTCCCGCGCGGGCGCCGAGCGCGCCGGCTATGTTCGACGGCGCCAGCCCGCAGGCCTCGATGTAGCAGGAGTAGCCGAGCCCGCGCAGCATTCCCTTGTTCGCGCTCTCGGCCTTGCGGGCGGCAAAGCCCTTGACGTCCGCGAGTTCGATCGCCCGGGTCAGCGTGGCGTTGTAGTCGCCGGTGTCGTAGCTCAGACCGACCGGCGTGGCGTACGGGAAGGTCTTGATGAAGTTGCGCCGGCGCAGTTCGGCCGGATCGATCTTCAACTCGCGCGCCGCG
Source organism: uncultured beta proteobacterium (assembly GCA_963702595.1). GTDB lineage: Bacteria > Pseudomonadota > Gammaproteobacteria > Burkholderiales > Burkholderiaceae_F > JALORV01. The sequence continues at coordinate 14,553 of CAVPDC010000014.1, forward strand.
GTCTCGACGATGCGCTCGACGACGTAGGTCGCCTCCGGGCGCCCGGCGCCGCGGTAGGCATCGACCGGCGCGGTGTTGGTGAACACCGCCTTCACTTCGCAGTAGATCGCGGGTGTCGTGTACTGGCCCGCCAGCAGCGTCGCGTACAGGATCGTCGGGATGCACGAAGCGAAGGTCGAAAGGTACGCGCCCATGTTCGCCGTCGTATGCACACGCAGCGCGAGGAACTTTCCGTCCTTGTCGAGCGCGAGTTCCACGGTGCTGACGTGATCGCGGCCGTGCGCGTCGGAAAGGAAGCTCTCGGAGCGCTCGGCGGTCCACTTGATCGGCCGACCCACGCGCTTGCTAGCCCACACCAGCGCGGTCTCTTCGGCGTAGAGATAGATCTTCGAGCCGAAGCCGCCCCCGACGTCGGGCGCCACCACGCGCACTTTGTGCTCGGGCAGGCCCAGCACGAATGCCGTCATCAGCAGGCGCTCGACATGCGGGTTCTGGCTCGACACGTAGAGCGTGTAGGAATCGCCGGCACGGTCATACGCGGCATTCGCGGCGCGTGGCTCGATCGCATTCGGAATGAGCCGGTTGTTCGCGAAATGGAGCTTTGTGACATGCGCCGCTTTCGTAAATGCCGCGTCGGTCGCCGCCTTGTCGCCGCATCCCCAGACGTAGCAGACGTTGTCGGGGGCGATGTCGTGCACGGCGGTCTTCGACTTGTCGGCCGTGCCGGTATCGACCACTGCAGGAAGGATCTCGTAATCGACGTCGACCAGGTTCGCCGCCGCCTTCGCCTGCGCGGCAGTCTCGGCCACGACCAGCGCGACATGATCCCCGACATAGCAGACCTTGCTCTCAGCGAGAACCGAATGCTTCGGCTCCTTCATCGGCGTGCCGTCGAGGTTGTTGATCAGCCAGCCGCACGGCAACCCGCCGACTCCGGCCATGTCCTTGCCGGAGAAGATGCCGAGCACGCCGTCCGCCTTGCTCGCTGCGCTGGTGTCGATGCCGCGGATCTTCGCGTGCGCATGCGGACTGCGCACAAAGTAGCCGTAGCTCTGGCGAGGCAGCGTGATGTCGTCGGTGTACTGGCCGCTGCCGCTGAGGAAGCGGAAGTCCTCCTTGCGTTCGACGGACTTGCCAATGAAACCCGCTTTGGGATCGTTCATCGCGCCCCCTACTTCATCGCCGCCGCGCCCTGCGCGACGGCCTTGACGATGTTCTGGTAGCCGGTGCAGCGGCACAGGTTGCCTTCCAGTCCCTCGCGGATCTGCGTATCGGTCGCGTGCGGGTGGTGCTGCACGAGATCAATCGCGCTCATCACCATGCCCGGCGTGCAGAAGCCGCATTGCAGCCCGTGGCAAGCCTTGAACGCGGCCTGCATCGGATGCATCCCTTCGGCCGGAGTGATGCCTTCGATCGTCGTGACCTCGGCGCCGGCCATCTGCAGCGCCAGCACATTGCAACTCTTGACCGCGCGGCCGTTGACATGAACGGTGCAGGCGCCGCACTGCGCGGTGTCACAGCCGACATGCGTGCCGGTCAGGCCAAGCTCCTCGCGCAGCAGCGTTACGAGTGAAGTTGATGGATCAACGTCGGCCGAAACGGCCTTGCCGTTGACCCGCAGTGAAAGCGGGACAGGCATCCAAGTCTCCTTCGGAGGTTTTCTTGAGCCGCCTTCTTCGGGTGGGCGGCCGAGCGTTGGACATTAGCAGCAGCGAAAAGCCGGGCGCAACCGTCGTCGAGTGACATCGCGGGTTTCCGGCGGGATGGCGCGGCGCAGCACCCGTCGTCCCGGCGCAATAGAATGGGACTACTCAAGTCTGCACGCCGGCGAAGCGCCGGCCAGGCCCATGGACAGCGTTGACCTGCAGGTACTTAAGAAAGCCGACGAGTGGCTGCGCGCCGGCCATCGTGCCGTCATGGGTACGGTGGTCAGGACTTGGGGCTCGGCCCCGCGGCCGGTCGGTTCGCTGGTGATCATCCGCGACGACGGACTGGTCGTGGGTTCGGTCTCGGGCGGCTGCATCGAAGACGATCTCGTCGATCGCGTGCGCCGGCGCGCGGCAGCGGCAGCGGCCCCTGAACGGGTCAAATACGGCGTCACGGCCGACGAGGCCTTCAAGTTCGGTCTGCCCTGCGGTGGCACGATCGAACTCGTGCTCGAGCCGCTCGGCACCGGCGCGCAGATCGATGTACTGCTGCAGAACGTGGCAGCCGGCCGGCACACCGTGCGCACGCTCGACCTGCGCAGTGGCGTCGTCACACTCGCCGAAGGCGACGGCACCGACGTGCTCGACTGCAACGACGCGCGGCTCATCACAGCATTCGGACCGCGCTGGCGTCTGCTCGTGATCGGCGCCGGCCAGCTCACGCATTACGTTGCGCAGATGGCCTTGGCGCTCGACTACGCGGTAACGATCTGCGATCCACGCGAGGAGTACGCCGACGGTTGGCTCGTGCCCGGCACCCAGTTGGTGCGCACGATGCCCGACGACACCGTCACCGAATTCCAGCCCGACAAGCACACCGCGATCGTGGCCCTGACGCACGATCCGAAGCTCGACGATCTTGCGCTGATGGAGGCATTGAAATCCCAGGCTTTCTATGTCGGTGCGATCGGCTCGCAGAAGAACCAGGCCAAGCGCAAGGAGCGGCTGAAGGAGTTCGGCGTCAGTAACGAGCAGCTCGAACGCCTGCATGGCCCGGTCGGGCTCAAAAATGGCGCTCGAACGCCACCCGAGATCGCAGTGTCGATCTTCGCCGAGATGACGGCGACCAAGTACGGCTACAAAGTGCCGCCGCCGGTGGCGCTCAGTCCACGCTCGACGGTCGCCGGCTGCGTTTCGTGAGTCGCTTTCAGCCGCGGACGACGGCGACGACGTAAGCGACGTATAGCAGCAGCAGTAGCACGCCGCGCCCGCGGCCGATGTAGCCGGACTTGCCGGGTAGCGTCAGCATCACCGCGACCAGCCCGAACGCCAGGGCGGCGCGCACCGACGACGCGTCGAACACGATCGGGTGGATGAGCGCCGCCACGGCAACGATGAACAATCCGTTGAAGATGTTGCTGCCCAGAACCGTGCCAAGTCCAACCTCATCGTGGCCGCGCAGCTTCGATATCAGCGCCGTGGCCAGTTCGGGTACCGAGGTGCCGACGGCGACGACGGTCGCCCCGATGACGAACTCGCTGAGGCCAAAGGAAACCGCGATCGCCCTTGCGCCATCCACGATCAGAAGACCGGCGCCCACCAGAAGACCCAGACCGAGTGCCGCCGAAAGCAGCGCTGGCGCGAGGCGATGGGCCCCCAGCACCTCTTCCGCCGCGCTGCGCTGGCGCCGTGCCTCGATTACCGTCGCGACCATCCACGTGAGAAAGAGCAAGAGCATCAACAAGCCATCCAGCCGCGACAGTTCGCCATCAGCGGCCAGGGCGGCCGTCAATACTGGAACCAGGAACGCCACCGGGAAGTCGCGCCGGATGCTGTCGCGACTGCTCTGGATGCCGGAGATCAGCAGCACCGATGCGAGTATCAGCGCGATGTTGACGACGTTGCTGCCAAGCGCATCGCCGAGCGCAATCTGCGGAGTACCAGCCAGTGCGGACGTGATTGAAACCGACAGTTCCGGACTCGACGTCGCGAACGCCGCCACGGTCGCTCCGACGATGCCGGGGGCAACGCGCGCCCACGTCGCCAGGCTGACGGTCCCGCGCACGAAGAGTTCTCCACCGATGCCGGCGCTCAGGACGCCCAGCGCGAGGGTCAGATAGGGGCTCACGGATCAGCGCTCCGCGTGCACGTTGGAAAGGTCACTCAGGGCTTCACTTCGGACTTGGCAATCGACTTGTCGCTCGCGTCCGACGGGACGCTTTGCGCATAGCCGCCACTGATGGCCTCCTTGCGCAGTTGCACCTGCGTCTCCTCGCGATAAGTCCGCGCGTAGGTCGGACCGAAGAAATTCGCACCGGACTGATGTGCCGGCGAACCCGGCGGAACCGGCACGCACTTCTGGGCGTAACCCCAGTCGTAGACACAGTCCTCGAGCTTGGCGTAGTGATCGCGGAAGAACGACGGGGGCGGCTTCGGCGGAGCCGGGAGAACCGGGGGCGGCTGTGTCTTGCCGGCGGGCGCCACCGTTGGCGTCGATTCCTTCTTGCTGCACGCGGCGGCGGACGCCGCGACAAACGTCGCGAGGACAATGATGCGGGCCAGAGTCATTCGTGTGTGCCTTGGGTCGGTGGCGGGCGGAGCACGACTTTACGATACGACACGCTGGCCTTACTTCGGCCGTGCGCGTCGCCGCCGCGATGGCTCAGGTTTGGTAGGCTGTGAGTACGACTTCGGCGCCCGCGTCACGCAGCGCGATGAGGGACTGATACTCCGGTGACTCGTGCCAGCGCATCAGCGCATCCAGGTCCGCAAACTCGGCGACGACGACTCGGTCTCCGTGAGGCTGGCCGGCCAGTTCGCGGGCGACCGCGCCGCGCAGAAGCACGCGCCCGCCGTATTGCGCGAACGTGGCCCCGACGCGCTCGACATAGCCTTGCCACGCTTCAGTGTCGGTGACGCGGATCGTGCCTACGATGAATGCCGGCATACGAGTGCGTCAGTGAAACACGATCGTTCGGCCGTTGTGCACGATGATCTTGTTCTGCAGGTGACTCCAGATGGCGCGCGAAAGTACGATCTTTTCGATATCGCGCCCGGAACGCACCAGGTCCTGCACCGTGTCGCGGTGAGATGCCCGCATCACGTCCTGCTCGATGATCGGCCCCGCGTCCAGCACCTCGGTCACGTAATGCGCGGTCGCACCGACCATCTTGACTCCTCGCGCGTGCGCCGAGTGGTAGGGACGCGCGCCCGGAAAAGCCGGCAGAAATGCATGGTGAATATTGATGATCCGGTTTTCATAGGCCCGTACAAAGCGGTCCGTGACAATCTGCATGTACTTCGCCAGTACCACCAGGTCGATCCGGTGTTCGGCAAGCAACGCCAACTGCGCTTCCTCGACCTCGACCTTGTTGTCGGCCGTCATCGGCATAACGCGAAACGCGATGCCGAACCTATCCGCGACGGGCTTCAGATCCGGGTGGTTGGCGACAATTACCGGAATCTCGACAGGCCACTCGCCTGAGTAAGACCGCGCCAGGATGTCATACAGACACCATGGCTCCCTGGACACGAACACAGCCATGCGCTGTGGGCGGGCGGAAAGGCTCAGTGACCACTGGGCCTCACCGCCATCGACCAACGTCGCTACTTGTGCGCCGATCTCGCCGTCGGCCACGGCGAAGCTCGCCAGGTCCCACTGCAGCCGCGTGTAATAACGATGGATCTCATTGTCGACATAGTGGTCGTGGTAGGCGATGCGACCACCGTTTGCCTGGACAAATCGCGTCAGATCGGCCGCCAGCCCCGCACGCAGTTCGCAATGGAGCAGCAGCGTTGCCGTGCGGCTGTCAGCGACGCTACGCAGCGGTTCCATCACGGGCCTCCGCAAACAACGTCGGGCTGATATCCGGTTCCCTGCGATTCTGACTGGAGTTCGGCAGCTTCGCCACCGGTTGCCTGCCTACGCGTGAGTCTCGTGGATGACAGGTTCCATCTTGGTCAGGGCAACGCGGCATCGCTGACTCCCCAAAGGCTGTTGTCGTGGTGATGGCGAGGCATTCTCACCCTCGGTCTTCAAGATGGCTACCGGCCGCTTGAGCCATGGAGATCCACGTCAATGGCGCCTGGCCTTGGTTCAGCGGCAATTGACCGGCAGCCAGTTCTTGGGAAGGTTGGTTTTGTTGGCCGCCATCACGGTCATCTTCTCGGGCACCGCGGCGAAGCCGCAGACCCAGGCCACTGGCACGATGGGGGCATCTTCGACCACCGCAGGTCGCAGACTCAATGTCATGCCTCGCAGCGCGCCATTGGCCTGGTTGCCGAACACCACGTGAATCGCACCCGCTTCAACGGTCAGTGACTTGACGTAGTTGCTGACGACCTTATCGGGCGTCGGCAGGCCTGCCGCGGCGTTGTCTTCGGGAAAAGCCTTGGTCGTGGCCCAGGCAACAGCGATGGGCCCCTTGGCGATGTCGGTCAGCCGCATCGCCTCGACAACTTGGTCCCGGATGAATTTGTCGTGATAGCTCGGAACGGCCATCAAGGCCAGGATCGCGATGATCGCGACAACGACCATCAGCTCGATCAGATTGAAGCCACGGGGTGGCGGCGGCGAGTCCCTGCGGAGCTTGTTCACGTGAGTTGCTGGCTAAGGTAGGCAGACTGGAGCACGGGTGCATTCTGCGGTATCCGCTGACAGCTCTTGATTCGCTGGACCGCGTTCGGAGGGTAAGGCGTTTGACCGGTCCTTGGCGCTTCCGTGTGGCGCCCTAACGGCGCTCGGCCTCACATCCCGATCCAACGTTCGCGGCCCCCGCGGGCCGTGGTCAAATGGTGGCACGCCCCGCTTGGAGACCAACGATTCTCCCCAATCTGGTCTTTCGTCAGCTGTTCGACGCCGCGTCGTCGACGTATACGTATCTGCTGGGCGACCCGCGTACGCGACTGGCGGTATTCATCGACACGGTCTTCGAGCAGCACCCGCGGGACGTTGCTTTGCTCAGCGAACTCGACCTCAAGCTGGTTGCCGTGCTTGATACGCATTGCCACGCCGATCACGTGACCGGCGCCTGGCTGATGCAGCAGGCGACCGGCTGCCGCATCGGCATCTCGCGACGCTATCAACCGCCGATCCAGCGCGCGGATCTTCCTCTCGATCACGGCGATCGCGTCCCCTTCGGTGGCCGGCACATTGACGTGCGCGCCACACCCGGCCACACCGACGGCTGCCTCACGCTGGTGCTCGACGACCAGGGCATGGCCTTCACCGGCGACGCGCTGCTGATCCGCGGCACAGGCCGCTGCGATTTCCAGCACGGCAGTGCGCACGTGCTGTATCGCTCGATCACGCGAGAGATCTTCTCGCTGCCCGAAAGTTGCCTGCTGTTTCCGGGCCATGACTACAGCGGCCGCACCATGTCGTCGGTGGCCGAGGAAAGGACCTTCAACCCGCGTGTCGGCGGCGCGGCCGATGAGCGCGACTTTGTCGGTCTCATGGAAAACCTGAACCTGCCCCATCCCAAACAGATCGATGTGGCCGTGCCTGCCAACCAGCGCTCCGGCCAGCCCGCCGACAGGACGGTCCCGCGCCCCGCTGACTGGGGCCCGGTGCGCCAGACCTATGCCGGCCTGCTGGAAATCGAGCCTGAGTGGGTCGCCGAGCATCTCGAGCAAGTGCACGTGCTCGATGTGCGCCAGCCCGAGGAGGTGCAGGAGTCACTCGGAAGCATCGCCAATGCTCGACTCATTCCGCTCAGTGAGCTCAAGGCACGTCTTGCCGAAGTTCCTACAGACCGGCCCGTAGTCGTGGTCTGCCATGCAGGAATGCGGTCGGGACAGGCCACGGTCATCCTGCGCAGCGGCGGGCTGGCGCGCTGCGCCAACCTGCGTGGCGGCATGCTGTTGTGGTCGCAGATGGGTCTGCCTACAAGGCAGGGCCGTCGCGGCGCGTGACGAGCCTGCCGGTCGGTGACGCCATCCCGAAGGCGGGTGGCCTTCAGGTGTTGGACACCTTGATCGTCGGCATTTTGAGCGACATGTCCTTCGCCTTCTCGGCAATGCGCACGGCGACTTTGCGCGCGATGGCCTTGTAGGTCTGCGTGATCGCGCTGTCGGGCTCGGCAACGACGGTCGGTCGTCCCGAATCGGCCTGTTCGCGGATGCGGATATCGAGCGGGAGGCTGCCGAGATACTCTACACCGTACTCCTCGGCCATCTTCCTGCCCCCGTCGGCGCCGAAGATGTGTTCGGCGTGGCCGCAGTTGGAACAGATGTGCACCGCCATGTTCTCGACGATGCCGAGAATGGGGATGCTGACCTTCTCGAACATCTTGAGTCCCTTTTTGGCATCCATCAGTGCGATGTCCTGCGGCGTGGTCACGATGACCGCACCGGTCACCGGCACCTGCTGTGCCAGCGTGAGCTGGATGTCGCCGGTTCCGGGCGGCATGTCGACAACGAGGTAGTCGAGGTCCTTCCAGTTCGTCTGTCCCAGAAGTTGCTGCAGTGCCTGCGTCACCATCGGTCCGCGCCAGACCATGGGCTGGTCGGCGTCGATCATCAGGCCGATGGAACTCATCTGCAGACCGTGATTTTCCATGGGCTCGATGGTCTGCCCATCGGCCGATTCCGGCCGGCCTGAGATGCCCAGCATCGTCGGTTGGCTGGGGCCGTAGATGTCAGCGTCGAGCACGCCGACGCGCGCGCCCTCGGCAGCGAGCGCCAGCGCGAGGTTGGCGGCAACCGTGCTCTTGCCGACACCGCCTTTGCCCGAGGCCACCGCGATGATGTTCTTGACGTTGGGCATGACCTTGAGGCCGCGCTGAACGGCGTGCGCGACGATCTTCATCGTGACATTGGCACTCACGTTGGCCGCGCCGGCGCCTTTCAGCGCCTCGATCACCGCTCGGCGCATTGGAGCGATCTGGCTTGCGGCCGGATAGCCGAGCTCGACGTCGACGCTCACGTCGTCGCCCTCCAGGCGCACGTTGCGCGCCGAGCGGGAACTTAAGAGGTCCTTGCCGGTGTTGGGATCGATGATGCCCGCAAGCACCTGATTGACGCGGTCAACGCTGATGGCCATGGTGAAACGTCCTGGCTGTGCAATGAGTCGAGCCGCTCAGTCTAGCGGACCGCCTCGACTCAAGACCCCCTTGTTAGAATGCCTTCTCCTCGGATCTGCCCCGACATGACGAACACAACACGCCGGCCCAGCCCGCCGAACGCTCCGACCCGCCCGGTCGGCGGCCGCGTGCCTGCACGAATGTGCCCGCTGTCGTACTGACAGCCCGCCGCGATCGAGCTCGCGGCAAACCGCACATCGGAGCCTTGAAGCCATGACCCGCCGCAGCCTCTTTGTCACCACCGCCCTGCCCTACGCCAACGGCCCGCTCCACGTGGGCCACATCATGGAGTACATCCAGGCCGATATCTGGGTGCGCTTCCAGAGGATGCGCGGTCACGCCGTGCACTTCGTCGGTGCCGAGGATGCCCACGGCGCGCCGATCATGATCGCCGCAGAAAAGGCCGGCAAAACGCCGCAGCAGTTCATCGCCGACGTGCGCGCCACACGGCCGCGCTACCTCGACGGCTTTCACATTGGCTTCGACCACTGGCACACGACCGACTCGCCCGAGAACATCGAGCTGTCGCAATCGATCTATCGCGCACTGAAGGCGGAAGGACTCATCGACACGCGGACGATCGAGCAGTTCTACGATCCTGTGAAGGGCATGTTCCTGCCCGACCGCTACATCAAGGGCACCTGTCCGAAGTGTGGCGCGAAGGACCAGTACGGTGACAACTGCGAAGTCTGCGGCTCGACCTACGCGCCGACCGACCTGATCGAGCCCTATTCGGTGCTGACCGGGGCGCGGCCGGAACTGCGCACGTCCGATCACTACTTCTTCCGGCTGTCTGATCCGCGCTGCGTCGACTTCCTGCGCGCCTGGACCGCGGGCACCAACCGGCACGGCGAGAAGACGCTGCAGGGTGAGGTTCACGCCAAGACGCAGGAGTGGCTGGGACCGGACGGCAAGGGCATGGCCGACTGGGACATCTCGCGCGATGCGCCGTACTTCGGCATCGCGATCCCGGATGCACCGGGCAAGTTCTTCTACGTGTGGCTGGATGCGCCGGTCGGCTACCTGGCGTCGCTCAAGGACTATTTCGCGAGCGGCAAGGCAAAGGCCAACGGCGAGCCGCGCAGCTTCGACGAGTTCGTCGCCGCCGCCGATGTCGAGCAGATTCACTTCATCGGCAAGGACATCGTCTACCACCACACGCTGTTCTGGCCGGCGATGCTGAAGTTCTCCGGTCGCAAGGTGCCGGACAACATCTACGCGCATGGATGGATCACGGTCAGCGGCGAGAAAATGAGCAAGAGCCGCGGCACCGGCATCGATCCGTTGCGTTATCTCGAACTCGGCATGAACCCCGAGTGGTTCCGCTACTACGTCGCCGCCAAGCTCAACGGACGCGTCGAGGACGTCGATTTCAATCCGGACGACTTCATGCAGCGGGTCAACAGCGACCTGATCGGGAAGTACGTCAACATCGCGAGCCGGGCCGCGAGCTTCCTGGTCCGCCAGTTCGACGGCCGGCTTGCCGCGCCAGGTGATGCTTCCACCGGCAGCCTGGCCGTGGCGCTGGCATCCGCCGACGACATCGCCGCACAGCTCGACCAGCGCGATTTCGGCAAGGCGCTGCGCGAGATCATGCGCATCGCCGACTATGCCAACGAGCACTTCGACCGCATGAAGCCCTGGGAACTCGCCAAGGACCCGGCTAGCCGCGACCTGCTGCAAGGCGTCTGCACCGATGTGCTGCGCTGCTTCCGCGTGCTGACGATCTACCTGACGCCGATCCTGCCCGCGACATCCGAACGCGTTGCGCGCGAACTCTTCGGCATGAACCGGCCGTTTGCGTGGTCCGATCTCACAGTCGCCCCTGAACGCATTGCCCCTTACAAGCACCTGATGTCCCGCGTGGAAACCAAACAGATCGACGCCCTGTTCGAAGCCCCGGCCGAGGCCGAGCCGGCCAAGCCCTTGCCGGGGGGCGCTGCCATTGCAGACACCATCACGATCGACGACTTCGCCAAGCTCGACTTCCGCATTGCGAAGATCGTCGCCGCGTCGCACGTCGAGGGCAGTGACAAGCTGCTCAAGCTGACGCTCGACGCCGGCGAAGGGCGCGAGCGCACCGTCTTTTCGGGAATCAAGTCGGCCTACCGGCCGGAGGATCTGGTCGGTCGACTCACGGTGCTGGTCGCGAACCTCGCGCCGCGGAAGATGAAGTTCGGCGTCAGCGAAGGCATGGTGCTCGCCGCCAGCCACGCTGACGAGAAGGCCAGTCCCGGGATCTTTCTGCTCGATCCGCATCCAGGCGCGCAGCCCGGCATGCGCGTTAAGTAGCCTGCCCAGCCTCCGGACCGAAGCGCCGCCGCGGACGCCGATGAGGCGTCCGCGATGCAGACTACCCAGACAGGCAGCAAGTCGAAAGCTTGCTCAGTACTTGGCCTGGACCTTCTCGAGCTGCTCCTTGGTCACGCCGGGAACGTCGCCGCGCGCTTTCCAGCGATTGAGGTTCCACGCGCCGTCGCCCAGCCACAACTTGACCATCTGCAGGTTCTTGGCGCGTTCCTCGTCGGTGCCGCCAAGGTACTGATACATGTTGCCGGGCTTGCCGCCGGCCGCCTTGCCGTCGTCCAGGCGACGCATCATTGCGCCGGTGCCCGGCCAGACCACGTAGGTCATGAATGTCGGGTAGGAATCGATCCGCGGACCAACGGTCTTGCGCTTGTCATCGCCCAACTGCATCCAGTCGCTGTACTCGGGCATGTTGGCGCCGTGACACGCGCCGCACTTGGCAGCGATCATCGGCCCGATGTCTTTGCGCCACGTCACTTCCTGGGCCGTGGCCGACACGGCACAGGCCGCGAGCAGTAGCAAGGCCAACCTGGTCTTCAGCATTCGGGGTCTCCTCATGAGTGGCTGCAATTGAAGCCACAGTAGGCCTCGACCCGCCACGATCGATTGACCGCGATCAACCGCAGCTACAACACGCGGCAATCATACACTTTCAATTACCCCCCAGCCGGCGACAATCCCGGCATTCGCTTTTGATGCACATATGATTAACATATGTGCGCCTGACGACCGCCCATCGCCCGCAATGCCTGCAAAGACAGAATCCAAGACGGCACGCCTGACGCTGCTGCTCGATCCGCGCAAGAAGGCGATGTTCGAGCAGATCTGCGCAGAGCAGGACCTGACGCCGTCGCAGGTGGTGCGACAGTTGATCCGCGAATACATCATCGAGCACTCGGGCAGCCGCCCTCTGCCCCATTGGCTGATCGTCGCGTCCAAGCAGGCGAGCAACCGGCGCCAGAGACTCAAGCCGTGACTGCCCCGGCCGACTGGCTCGCCATCGACTGGCTTCTCGCCGCGATCACTGCGTGGATCGCCATCGGTGCGGCGGGCATGGTGCGGCCGCACGGCTTCTATGTCGTAGCGCGCATCCTGTTTCCGCTCGGCGCGCTGGTCAGCATTGCCGTTGCCGTCTGCGCCGCGATCGCCGTGCCCGGTACACCCGAGACCGCCGTTCTGCCGCTGGGCCTGCCGGGCCTGCCGTTCCACCTTCGGCTCGACCCGCTGTCGGCCTTCTTCCTGCTGGTGCTCGGCAGCACCAGCGCCGGCGTCTCGGCGTTTGCTTCCGGCTACTTCCGCAAGGGCGAAGGCACGCCGCCGGGGTTGCTGTGCCTTCTCTATCACCTGTTCCTCGCCAGCATGGCGATGGTGCTGCTGGCCGACGACGCTTATGTCTTCATGGTGATGTGGGAGTTGATGGCGCTGTCGTCATTCTTCCTGGTGACGGCCAACCATGTCATTCCGGAAATCCGACGCGCCGGCTACCTCTACCTGCTGATCGCGCACATCGGAGCCCTGGCGATCCTGCTCTGCTTCGGCGTGCTGCAAGCCAACACCGGGGACTACACGTTCGCCAACATGCGCGCACAGGAACTGACGCCGTTCTGGGCCTCGGTCGCGTTCCTGCTGGCGTTCTTCGGCTTTGGCGCCAAGGCGGGCATCGTGCCGCTGCACATCTGGCTGCCCGAAGCGCACCCGGCGGCGCCCTCGCCGGTGTCGGCCCTGATGAGCGGGGTCATGCTGAAGACTGCCATCTATGGCCTGCTGCGCATCGGGTTCGAAGTGCTGCAGACACAGCTCTGGTGGTGGGGTGTGCTGGCGCTGGCGATCGGGCTGGTGACGGCACTCTTCGGCGTGGTGTTCGCGGCGATCCAGACGGACATGAAGCGCCTGCTGGCCTACTCGTCGATCGAGAACATCGGGCTGCTCGTCGTCGGCATCGGACTGGCGCTGCTGTTCGTCAGTTACGGCATGGCACCGATGGCGGCCCTCGCCCTGACCGCTGTGCTCTACCACGCGCTGAACCACGCGTTCTTCAAGAGCCTGCTCTTCCTCGGCACTGGCGCCGTTCTGCACGCCACGGGAGAGCGGAACCTCGGCAAGCTCGGCGGCCTGTTGCGCTTCATGCCGTGGGTCGGCTGGCTTTCGCTCGCGGGCGCGCTGGCCGCGGCCGGGCTGCCGCCGCTGAACGGCTTCGTGTCCGAGTGGCTGCTGCTGCAGAGCTTCCTCTTCACGCTCGGCCTGAAGAGCACCTTCGTCAACAACCTCGTGCCTGTCGTCGCAGCGGGCATCGCGCTGGTCGCCGCGATCGGCGGCTATGTGATGGTGAAGTTCTTCGGTGTGATCTTCCTGGGCCAGCCGCGGGAGGCGCGGCTCGCGTCCTCGCACGATGCGGTCTCGTGGGAGCGTGCGGGACTCGTCTGGCTGGCGATCGGCTGTGTCGCGCTCGGCCTGTTTCCCGCTCAGGTCATCGCGCTGATCGACCCGGTCACACGGACGCTGGTCGGCGACGGCATCGGTCCGCAGGTGGCCGCCAACGGGTGGCTCATCCTCGCTCCGGTCGACCCGGATCGTGCCAGTTACAGCCCCTTGCTGTTCCTGCTGCTGATGGCGACGAGCTTCGCGCTCGCGTTCGTGCTCGTCCGCTGGCTTTACCACGGTCGCGTGCGGCGCGCCGCGCCGTGGGACTGTGGCTACCCGCTGCAAACTCCGCGCATGCAGGACACCGCCGAGGGCTTCGGGCAGCCAATCCGCCAGGTGTTCGAACCCTTCTTCCGAATTGAGCGGCACCTGCCGACTCCGTTCGACAAGCAGCCCTACTACCACCTCGCCGCGGGCGATCACTTCTGGCATTGGCTGTACCTGCCGGTGGCGCGTCTGACCGAGGCGACCTCTCGCCTGGTCGGAATGCTGCAGCAAGGCCGGATCTCGACCTACCTGATGTACAGCTTCGTCACGCTGCTGGTCATGCTCGTGCTGGTATTCCGATGACCATCTACAGCGTCATTGCCCAGGTGCTCGCGATCCTGCTCGCGGTGCTCGGCGCGCCCTTGCTCACCGGGTGGGTCAACCAGTGCCGTGCCTGGCTGCAGAACAAAAGTGCGCCGCCGCTGCTGCTGCCGTACCGCACGCTGCACAAGCTCTTCTGGAAAGAATCTGTCGTCGCCGAGAACGCGAGTCCACTCTTCCGCATCGCGCCGTACATCATCTTCGGCGCGATGGTCCTGGCCTGCAGCATCGTGCCCAGCCTGTCGACGGACCTGCTGCTCGCGCCGGCCGCCGACGCCATCGCGCTGGTGGGGCTGTTCGCACTGGCACGGGCCTTCATCGCGCTGGCCGCGATGGACATCGGCACCGCGTTCGGCACGCTCGGGGCGCGCCGCGAGATGCTGGTCGGCTTCCTCGCCGAGCCGGCGCTGCTGATGGTGCTCTTCACCGCGGCGTTCCTCACGCAGTCGACGTCGCTCGCGAACATCGTCGAGACGATCGCCAACCAGGAGTTCGCGATCTACCCTAGCCTCGCCTTCGCAGGGGTCGCCTTCACGATGGTCGCGCTGGCCGAGAACGCCCGTGTTCCGGTCGACAATCCGGCCACGCACCTCGAACTGACGATGATCCACGAGGCGATGATTCTCGAGTACTCGGGCCGTCATCTTGCGCTGCTCGAGTGGGCCGCAAGCCTGAAACTTTTCGCCTACTCGAGCATCGGCCTCGCGATCTTCTTCCCGTGGGGTATTGCGCACGGACACGATCCGCTCGGCATGCTGCTGGCGGCACCGGCCCTGATCCTGAAGCTCGCGATCGGCGGCGCGGCGCTGGCGCTGATCGAGACGATGTCGGCCAAGATGCGGATCTTCCGCGTGCCCGAGTTCCTCGCCAGCGCGTTCCTGCTGGCAGTGATCGGCATCCTTGTGCACTTCCTTTTGGGGGCATAGGGGACGATGCCGAGCCTGGTCACACAGCTGATCAACCTCTTCGCTGCTGTGTTGCTGCTGCTGTCGTTCGGGTTGCTGGCGCAGCGTCGCGTGCTGTCGCTGATCCATCTCTTCACGCTGCAGGGTCTCGTGCTGGCGGCTTCGACCACAACCATGGCCTACTTCACCGGCCAGCCGCACCTGTATTGGTCCGCCGCGATCACGCTCGTGCTGAAGGTCTTCCTGATGCCCTGGCTGCTGCACCGGATGATCGAGCGGCTGAACGTGCGCTGGGACGTCGAGACGTTGATCAACATTCCGACCACGATGCTGATCGGCATCGTGCTGGTCATCTTCTCCTTCAATCTCGCACTGCCGATCTCCGGACTGTCGCAGTCGGTGGCGCGCGGCACGCTCGGCATCGCGCTCGCCTGCGTGCTGCTGTCGTTCCTGATGATGATCACGCGCACCAAGGCGATTCCGCAGGTCATCGGCTTCCTCGCGATGGAAAACGCGCTCTTCTTCGCCGCGACCAGTGCGACCTACGGCATGCCGATGGTGGTCGAACTCGGCATCGCGCTCGACGTGCTGGTCGCGCTGATCATCCTTGGCGTGTTCATGTTCCAGATCCGCGAGCAGTTCGACAGCCTCGACATCCGGCATCTCGAGAAGCTGAAGGAAGAGTGATGGAAGCACTCCTCGCCATCCTCGGAATCCCGCTCCTCGGCGCCGCCGTCCTGGGCCTCATCGGCCACCAGGACCGGGCCTCCGAAGTCAACGTGGCCTTCAGCCTCGCGACGTTCATCGCCTCGGCGGTTCTCACGATCCAGATCATCGCCGATGGCCCGATCCTCGTTCTGCACGAGCAGTTCTTCGTCGACTCGCTGAACGTCTTCCTGGTGGCGCTGACCGCTCTCGTGGCGTTCACCACCGCCTTGTTCGCGCGACCCTATATGCGCATCGAGCGCGACCACGGCAAGATGACCCCGCCGCGCATGCGTCTTTTCCACAGCATGTACCAGCTCTTCAGCTTCACGATGCTGCTGGCGCTGACCACCAACAACATGGGCCTGCTTTGGGTCGCGATGGAGGCGGCCACTCTCGCCACCGTTTTGCTGGTAGCTGTGTACCGCACGCCTGCGAGCCTCGAGGCCGCGTGGAAGTACTTCATCCTGTGCGGTGTCGGCATCGCGCAGGCGCTGTTCGGCACGATCCTGCTCTACCTCGCGGCCGAACGTGTCATCGGTGCCGAGGGCCGCGGCCTGCTGTGGACCTACCTCGATGTAGCGAAGGGACAACTGGAACCGACGGTGATCTCACTGGCGTTCGTGTTCCTGCTGGTGGGCTACGGTACCAAGGTCGGCCTCGCGCCGCTGCATAACTGGCTGCCCGACGCGCACGCCGAAGGCCCGACGCCGATTTCGGCCGTTCTCTCTGGCCTGCTGCTGAACGTGGCGCTCTATGCCGTACTGCGTTGCAAGGTGCTGACCGACGGTGCGCTCGGCACCCGTTTCGCCGGCGACCTGATGATGGGTTTCGGGCTGCTGTCGGTGGTGCTGGCGGCGTTCTTCATCTCGCGTCAGCGCGACATCAAGCGCATGTTCGCGTACTCGTCGATCGAGCACATGGGACTGATTACCTTCGCCTTCGGCATGGGAGGCCCGATCGCCAGCTTCGCCGGGCTGCTGCACATGACGGTGCATTCGCTGGTGAAATCCGCCATCTTCTTTGCCGTCGGCCACGCGGCGCAGAAGGCCGGCACGCAGGTGATGGACCAGATCCGCGGCCTGATCCGTGTGAATCCCACCGTCGGCTGGGGCCTGATGGTGGGCACGCTGGCGATCCTCGGCATGCCGCCCTTTGGCGTGTTCGCCAGCGAGTTCCTGATCCTTACCACGGCGATGCGCGAGTTCCCGTGGACGACGCCGTTCCTGCTACTGGCGCTCGGCGTTGCATTTGCCGCTGTGCTATCGAAAGTGCAGCCGATGGTCTTCGGCGAGACGACAGTGCGGCCGCTGGCCCATCCGCCGGCGCTGATCCCCGTCTTCGTGCACCTCGGCCTTGCGCTGCTGCTGGGCCTGTACATCCCGCCGTATCTCGAAGGCTGGTATCAGCAGGCGGCTCGCCTGGTCGCCGGAGGTTGAACGATGACCCGGCTGCGGACCGAATCCGGCGAACTCACGTTCGAGCGCATGAGCGGCGCCGTGCCGGCTGGCTGGACAACCGTGGACACTGCGCAATGGCGCGCGGTGGCGCAGGCACTGGCGCGCGAGGGTGCCACGCTCGTTTCTCTGTGGGGATCGGACCGGCGCGACCTGGGCGATGGCCTGGCAATCATGGCGGCGTACTCGCGCGGCGACGAGTTGTTGTGCGCGCGCCTCCTGCTCCGTGCAAGTCCCTACGAATTTCCGTCGATCAGCTCCGAGTTCCCGGCCGCCAACCGAATGCAGCGTGCGCTGTACGACCTGCTCGGAGCCCGCGCGCTGGGCGACGACGACGAGCGCGCGTGGCTGCGCCAAGGCGCCTGGCCGGCGGACTTCTTCCCCCTGAGGCGCGATGCCGATGGCGCCCGCTCCTTCGCGCCAGAGCAGGAACACTACGCATTCGTTCCAGTGACCGGCGATGGCGTGCACGAGATCCCGGTCGGTCCGGTGCATGCCGGCATCATCGAGCCGGGTCACTTCCGCTTCTCCGTGGTCGGCGAAAAGGTGTTGCGACTCGAGGAGCGCCTGGGTTTCGTGCACAAGGGCATCGATAAGCGCTTCGAAGGCATGCCACTGGACGAGGCGGTCCGCCTTGCCGGGCGCGTGTCGGGCGATTCGACGGTCGCCTATGCCTGGGCGTATTCGATGGCGGCGGAGTCCGCCGCTGGCGTGACCGTTCCCGCGCGCGCGACATGGCTGCGCGCGCTGCTGCTGGAACGCGAGCGCGTCGGCAATCATCTGGGTGATCTCGGCGCGCTCGGTAACGACGCGGCGCTGGCGGTCGGACTGGCGCAATTCTCACGGCTTCGCGAGCAGTGGCTGCGAGCCAACGACCATGCCTTCGGCCATCGCCTGATGATGGACTGCATCGTCCCGGGCGGCACGCCGATCGATCCGGATGCCGGCCGGCTCGATGATCTGGAGCGCCAGTGCGGCGAGATTGCGCGCGAGGTCGCGACCCTGCGCGCGATCTACGACGAACACGCCGGACTGCAGGATCGCTTCCTGAACACCGGAGTCGTCACCCCGGAACGGGCGGCGCAGCTCGGTCTGCGTGGCCTCGCAGGACGCGCCAGCGGACAGGCGCGCGATGTTCGCGTCGATGCGCGACCGGCGCCTTACGACGCGCTCGACGTCAAGGCCGCGGCGGACCGGCGCGGCGACGTCGCGGCCCGCGTGGCGGTCCGTTTCGATGAAATATTCGAGTCGCTGCGGCTGATCGAAGCCATCGTGCAACGGCTCCCGGCAGGCGACGTGCACTGCGCAATTCCGCAAGTAGCCAGCGAGGGCATGCTTGGCGTCGGCTGGGTGGAAGGCTGGCGCGGGGACGTGCTCGCCGCCGTCGAGGTGGGTACAAACGGACGCCTGCGGCGCTGCCACTGCCACGATCCGTCATGGCAGAACTGGCCGGTGCTCGAACACGCGGTGATCGGCAACATCGTTCCCGACTTCCCGCTGATCAACAAGTCCTTCAACTTGAGCTATTCCGGAGTGGACCGCTGATGCTGCTGCTGGCCCGACAGATACTCAGGACGGGCATCTGCACCGAGCCGTCGCCCGAGCCGAACGACGACTGGCGTGTGGCCGGCGAGCGGATCCAGGCCGACATCCTGGCGCTGCTGGGCCGCGCGCTGGCGATCCGGCAGGTCGATGCCGGGTCATGCAACGGCTGTGAACTCGAGATCCACGCGCTCAACAATCCGTACTACAACCTCGAAGGCCGCGGACTGCACTTCGTGGCAAGTCCGCGTCACGCCGACATGCTGCTTGTCACCGGTCCGGTAGCGCGCAACATGCGGGTCGCGCTGGAGCGAACGTATGAGGCCGTGCCCGAGCCGAAGCTGGTCGTGGCGATCGGTGATTGCGGGTGCAACGGCGGCATATTCGGCGAGAGTTATGCCAGTTGCGGCAAGGTTGCCACTGTCATTCCGGTCGATGTCGCCGTACCCGGGTGTCCGCCGCGACCACTGGAGATTCTGCGCGGCATCGTGACTGCCGTGCATCGACTGAAGGCTTGAGCCGGGCGCGCTCCGGTGATTCGCATGAGTATCAACGGCCACCGGTGCGACGCGGGTCTTCCTCGATTGCCGTCGATACCACCTGACCCGCGGCGTTGAACATCACGACGAACATGCGCGTCTCGGCGCCGTCGTTGAAGCGCCATTCCCAGGCGGTTTCCTGCTTGAGCTTGTATTCCTGCTCGCGGCCGGGACGGCCGATGACCGCCAGCACATCAGCCTGGCTCTGCCCGGGCTGGATACGGCCGAAGTTCTGGCGCGTCAGCAGGTCCTCGCGGCCCTGGTACTTGCCGTCGGCGCCGATCCTGATCAGCAGCGTGTGCGCTCCCTCGGGGCCGAGTGGATAAACAAGTCCCTTGCCGCCGCCGACCGTGCGCACGGATTCCGGCGTTCCGAACAGCTTGCGCACGTCCTGCTCGGTCGACTCGCCCGCTTTCAACCGCGTCAGGCGTAGATCCTCGTAGACCTGTCCGCTCGGATCGCAGGCCGACAAGCTGAGCAGCGCCCCGGCTGCGGCCAACGCACGTGCCATCCATCCCATTCCGGTTCTCCTGCTCGCGTAAACTTCTGCGCTCGAAGAATACACACGGAAGTTCGCTCCTCGCATGGCAGGCAATTACGAATCGGAGATCACCCGCTTCCTGCGGGAGCTCAAGCGCCAGGACCCGGCGATCGCGCCGGGCCAGCATGAAGGGCGGGCGATCTGGTGGGACAAGAATCTCGATCCCGATCTCTATCGGCGGTTTCGCGAATCCCGCGTGCCACAGCCCGCATACGTCTATCAGCCGAAGGTCAAGTAGTTGAACCCAACTGCCAAGCACACGGCGGGCCAGGCGCCTCAGGTCGATGGCGAGGCCGCGCTGGTGGTGGCCACGCCCGACTCGACCCCCGACGTCGTCGACGGCGTTGCCTTCGCCAAGCTCTATGGTGAGCCGCTCTTCAAGCTGCCGGAGGATCTTTACATCCCGCCGGATGCACTCGAAGTGTTCCTCGAGGCCTTCGAGGGGCCGCTCGACCTGCTGCTCTATCTGATCCGCAAGCAGCACTTCAACGTGCTCGACATTCCGATGGCACCGCTGACGGTGCAGTACCTGGCGTACATCGATCAGATCCGCGAGAAGAACCTCGAGCTCGCCGGCGAATACCTGCTGATGGCCGCGCTGCTGATCGAGATCAAGTCGCGCATGCTGCTGCCGCTGCGCAAGGCCGACACTGGCGAAGAGGTCGAGGACCCGCGCGCCGAACTCGTGCGGCGCCTGCTGGAGTACGAGCGCATCAAGCTCGCCGCGCAGCAGCTCGACGCGCTGCCGCGCGTCGGGCGCGACTTCATCCGCGCTGTCGTCACCATCGAGCAGACGCTCGAGAAGCGCTTTCCCGACGTCAATGTCGTCGAACTGCGCCAGGCCTGGGCGGACGTCATCACACGCGCGAGGCTGCACGCGCACCACCGCATCGCGCGCGAGGAACTCTCGGTACGCGAACACATGAGCTTCATCCTGCGTCGCCTGCAGAACACCCGCTTCGTGGAGTTCGCCGACCTGTTCGACGCCGCGCGGGGACCGCAGGTGGCGATCGTCCACTTTCTCGCCCTGCTGGAACTCGCGCGCGAAGCGCTGATCGAAATCACGCAGGCAACGCCGTTTGCGCCGATCTACGTCCGACTCGCGTACACCCCGAGCTGACCTGCGCCCACCTGACATCGGTTTTCGGGAATCTAATGAAACTACGCTCCACCGTCGTCCTCCTTTCACTGCTCGCGGCGGGTGCTGCCCAGGGGCAGCTGAAACCTCCCGCCGAGCCCAAAGCGGCACCGGCAGCGCCGACCGTGCCCTCAGCACCGACCGCTCCGTCGCCTCCGCCGTCCGACCCCGTGGCGGACGCCAAGAAGGAGGCTGCCTCCAAGATTGCGGCAGAGTGGCTCAAGCTGATCGACAACGCCGACTACGGCAAGGCATGGGACGAGTGTTCGGCGCTGTTCCGCGAGAAGGTCACACGGCAGCAGTGGGTCGACGGCATTCCGAAGAACCGTGCGGATTTCGGCAAATTGAACGCGCGCAAGCTGTTCGGCGCGGTCTACCGCAAGACGATGCCCGGCGCGCCCGACGGTGACTACGTCACGGTTCGCTTCCTGAGCGACTTCGAGAAGAACCCCGCCGCGGAAGAACTGGTGACGATGACTTACCAGGGCGGTGCGTGGCGCCCCCTTGGTTACATGCTGCGCTGACGCGGCCTGCTCCCGCGGTTGCATACCTCCAGCTCGGCGCTCGCCCGCCCATGCGCGGGCGGTCCCCTGAATCAACCGACCCGACGCGTCTGCGAGCGTCTGATCGGGCATGTAAAACTTGCCCCGTCGCGCCGCGCGCAAGTTCTGTGGGCAGTCTGGCCGCTCAGGCTCGCGGCCGATGCCGGACCGGCATGATGTGAATTCCTTCGGTGTCCAACGCGAGGAACACGCGCGTTCCCGGTTCGACTGGCCGGTTGCGCAACGCCTGCGTTGGCAAGGTGACCACCACGCGGGCGCGGGGAGGAGCGGCGAGCTCCGCCACGCACTGAGTGACGTCGCCGAGGGCAACGGACTCGACCAGCGTCGCTTCGAACCGACGGCCCTCGCCATCTCGATCCCACGACAGTGAAATGCATTCGCCAGGCACGATCCACGTGACCGGCACACCGTCGTCGATCCGGCGCTTGTCGAGGACCGGCAACTGCGGCCCGCCGCCGGCGCTCCCCCATGTCAGCAGGCCCTGCTGCCCTCCCGGCGGCGCGCAGTGAAAGATGCCGTCAAAGTGGTTGTGCAGCCCGAGCAAGTTCGCCACCCGCGCGTTGCGAGGATGTGCCAGCACGTGCGCGGGCGTGCCCGATTGCAGTGTCGCGCCGGCGTCGAGTATCACGATACGGTCCGCCAGACGTTGCGCTTCGGGCAGATCGTGGGTCACCAGCAGGATCGGCACCGACAGGGTTCGACGCAATGCCGCCAGTTCGACGTACAGATCCTGACGCGTGACCTGATCCACGGCGGAAAAGGGCTCGTCAAGCAGCAGAACCTGCGGCTCGCGCGCCAGCGCCCGCGCAAGTGCAACCCGCTGCTGCTGGCCGCCGGACAGCTGGGCCGGTCGCCTCTGTGCGTAGCCTTCGAGCCGCACGCTTTGCAGCAGTTGCCCGGCGTGGGCGTCCGCATCCGCACGACTGCTGGCCAGCGCGACATTGCGCGCGGCGCTGAGGTGGGGAAAGAGTGCGTAGTGCTGGAACACGAGCCCGACGCGCCGCTGCTGCGGCGGTCGATCGATCCGATGGTCGACGTCGAACCAGACATCGTCGCCAACAGCGATGCGTCCGGACGCGCAGCGCGCCAGTCCGGCGATCATGCGCAGGATCGTCGTCTTGCCGCTGCCCGACGGACCAACGAGCGCGACCAGTTCACCGGCCTCGCAGGTGAATTCGGCATCCAGCGAAATTGGTGCCGCCTGCTGCAGCCGAACCGAGATCCCAGGCATCAGCGCTCCAGCAGCGCGCGCTTGCTGCGCTGGCCGGTGGCAAAGACGATCGACAGCGCCACCAGCGTGAATGCCACCAGCAGCAGCGACATCAGGTTGGCTCCCGCGTTGTCGAACGCCTGCACCCGGTCGTAGATCGCGATAGAAAGCGTGCGCGTCTCGCCGGCGATGCTGCCGCCGACCATCAGTACGACGCCGAACTCGCCCAGCGTATGCGCGAAAGTCAGCGCGAGCCCGCCAAGGATGCCGGGCCACGCGAGTGGCAGCTCGATGCGCCAGAGTGTCTGCCACCGACTCAGCCCCGACACCCACGCCGCTTCGCGCAAACTGTTGGGGATGGCCGCGAACGCGCGCTGCACCGGCTGCACCATGAAGGGGAGATTCACCAGCAAGCTCGCAGCGAGCAGACCCTCGAAGGTGAACACCAGTCGCAGACCCGTCCACTGGTCGAGCCAGCGCCCCAGCGGCGAGGCCCCGCCGAAAGCGAGCAGCAGATAGAAACCAATAACCGTCGGCGGCAACAGCAGCGGCAGCATCACTGCCGCTTCGACCAGAGGCTTGAGGCGACCCTCACCGATGGCGAGTCGGCGCCCGAGCCAGAGCGCGAACGGCAACAGCAGCACGCAGGTGGCTGTTGCCAGCCAAAGCGAAATCCGTGTTGCGTCCCAGTCCACTCATTCCCCTGGCAGCACGAAGCCGTACTGACGCAGGATGCCACGCGCCGGCGCGGACTGCAGATAGCGGTAAAACATCGTGGCCGTATCACCGGCACGGCGTGTGAGGACCATGCGCTGCCGCAGGGGCCGATGCAGCGACTCGGCAATCAGCACATGCTGCCCCTGCCGCGCGACCTCAGGCGCAAGAGCCAGCGAGAGCGCTATCACGCCTGCCTCGGCGCTCCCCGACGTGACGAACTGGGCCGTCTGCGCGATGTTCTCCCCGAGCACGAGCTTCGGCTGGACAAGCTGCCACAGGCCCAGCGCTTGCAGCGCCTGCTGCGCCGCGCGGCCGTACGGCGCGTGTTCCGGATTGGCGATCGCGAACTTGCGCACGCCACTCCATCCGGCACGCAAACCCTGCAGGTCCGCATCCAGCTTCAGGGCCGTCCCGCGCGGTGTGAAAAGCACGATGCGGCCAATGCCGTACAAGGTGCCGCGATCGCGCGTCAGCCCGGCGTCGGCCAGTTTGAACACGAAGTCCTCGTCGGCCGACATGAAGAGTTCGAACGGAGCGCCTTGCTGTATCTGGCGGGCGAAATTGCCGGACGATCCGAAATTGAGCGCGACGCGGTGGCCGGTATCGGCCTCGAACCGGGCCGCGACATCATCGAGGGCGAACTTGAGGTCGCTGGCGGCCGCGATGACCGGCGCCTTGTCCTCGGCGCGCGCAGCGCCTCCCACGGCCACGGCGAGGCCGAGCGCGCCGACGAGCGTCCGAAGGATCATGCAAACCACGAGCCGGGACCGGGATCGCATCGCACGTCGCCGCGGCTGCGCGGTGCCTCGCGCCGTCCGCGCCATGGTTCAGTGGGCCTGGTCCCAGTTGTCGCCGACGCCGACGTCGGCGACCAGCGGCACGCGCAACTGCGCGACGCCCGCCATCAGCGCCGGCACGTGCTCCGTCACGAGCGCGACTTCTGCGTCCGGCACTTCGAGCACGAGTTCGTCGTGCACCTGCATGACGAGCCGCGTGCCCAGCGCCTCACCCGCGATCCAGCGCGACACCGCGATCATCGCAAGCTTGATCAAATCCGCCGCCGTGCCCTGCATCGGCGCGTTGATCGCCGCCCTTTCCGCAGCGCCGCGTCGCGGGCCGTTCGGCGAGTTGATTTCCGACAGCCACAGGCGTCGGCCGAGTACGGTCTCCACATAGCCCTGCCGCTTGGCAAGCGCCCGCGTGTGCTCCATGTACTTCGCCACCCCGGGGTAGCGCATGAAGTAGCGGTCTATGTAGCTCCTGGCCGCCTCGCGCTCGATGCCGAGGTTGCCCGCCAGGCCGAACGCGCTCATGCCATAGATCAGGCCGAAGTTGATCACCTTGGCGTAGCGCCGCTGCTCGCTCGTGACCTCCGCGACAGGCACGCCGAAGACCTCCGACGCCGTGGCGCGGTGGATGTCCTCGCCCTTCGAAAACGCGTCGAGCAGCCCGACATCCTCCGAGATGTGCGCCATGATGCGCAGCTCGATCTGCGAGTAATCGGCGGACACGATCTGGTGGCCCGGCGGCGCGATGAACGCCTCGCGGATGCGGCGGCCCTCGGCGGTTCGGATCGGGATGTTCTGCAGGTTCGGATCCGACGACGACAGTCGCCCCGTGACGGCGATCGCCTGGCCATACGTGGTGTGCACGCGCCCTTGGGCATCGGCGCTCGCCGGCAGCTTGTCGCAGTAGGTCGACTTCAACTTCGCAAGACCCCGGTGCTCCAGCAGCACCTTCGGCAACGGGTAATCCTCGGCCAGCTTTTCCAGGACCTCCTCGTCGGTCGACGGCGCTCCGCTCGCCGTCTTCTTGACGACCGGCAGCTTCAGTTGCCCGAACAGGATCTCGCCGATCTGCTTCGGGCTGCCGAGGTTGAACGGTTGCCCCGCGAGTTCGGCGGCCTGTCGTTCGAGTTCGGCGATGCGCCGGGCGAGTTCGGCGCTCTGCGCTTCCAGCTTCGCGCGGTCGATCAGCACGCCGGTGCGCTCCATTTCGAACAGCACCTGGGCGACCGGCAGTTCGATGTCCTGGTAGATCGAACGCAGCTTCTCGTTCGGCTCGATGTGCGGCCACAGCGCATGATGCAGAGCGAGCGTGACCTCGGCATCCTCGGCGGCATACTCGGTAGCGCGATCGAGCGCGACTTCGTCGAATCGCAGCTGGTTCGCACCCTTGCCGCAAACCTCGGCGAACGTGATGGTCTTGCGCCCGAGATGGCGCTCGGCCAGCGAGTCTAGGTCGTGGCTGCGGTGCGCCTCGATCACGTACGACTCGAGCAACGTGTCGTGTGCGACGCCGGCGAGCCGCAGGCCATGGTTGGCGAACACATGCATGTCGTACTTCAGGTGCTGTCCGACCTTGCGGTGGTGCGGGCTCTCCAGCCACGGACGCAGCGCCGCCAGCGTCTCGTTGAAAGGCAGCTGTTCCGGCACGCCAGCGTAGCTGTGTGCCAGCGGGATATAACAGGCCCGCAGCGGCTCAATCGACAGCGACAAGCCGACCAGGCGCGCCGCCATCGGATCGAGCGACGTCGTCTCGGTGTCGACGCAGGTCAGTTCGGCGGCGCCGATGCGCTGCAGCCAGGCATCGAGCTGTTCGCGCGTCAGGACGGTTTCGTACTCGGGCCGAGGCGCGTTAGCGTCCGGGGGACTCGCTTGCGCCGTCGCTGCAGGCGGATCGGCCGCGGCAGTCTGGCCGACTTCACGCAACCACGACTTGAACTCGTAACGGCCGTAGATTTCCCGCAACTGGCCCGGGTCTTCCTCGCGCATGGCGAGTGCGGCAAGCTCCGGCACGTGCGGCGCCAGATCGCAGTCGGTCTTGACGGTGACGAGCGTGCGGGCGGTCGGCAGCCACGGCAGTGCCTTGCGCAGATTGTCACCCACGACGCCGCCGATCTCGCCGGCCCGCTCGACGACGGCATCGAGCGAGCCGTAGGACTGCAGCCACTTGGCCGCCGTCTTGGGCCCGACCTTTTCCACCCCGGGCACGTTGTCGACGCTGTCGCCGACCAAGGTCAGGTAATCGACGATGCGCGTCGGCGGCACGCCGAACTTGGCTTCAACGCCCGGCGCGTCGAGAGTTTCGCCGCTCATCGTGTTGACGAGCGTCGTGTGTTCGTCGACCAGCTGCGCAAGGTCCTTGTCGCCCGTAGAGATGACCGTGCGCAGTCCATACTGCGCCGCGTAGCGTGCCAGAGTGCCGATGACGTCGTCCGCCTCGATACCCTCGATCTCGATGACCGGCCAGCCGAGCGCCCGCGTTGCCGCATGGATCGGAGCGATCTGTGCTACCAGATCCTCCGGCATGGCGGCCCGATTTGCCTTGTATTCGGCGTAAAGGTCGTCACGAAAGGTCTTACCCTTGGCATCGAAGACGCACGCGAGGTAGTCGGCCGGAACCTGCTGCCGCAGCGTGCGCAGCATCGATATGAAGCCGCGCAGCGCCCCCGTCGGCTCACCCGCCGCCGTGCGCAGGTCGGGGAGCGCGTGATAGGCGCGGTACAGATAGCTCGATCCGTCGAGCAGCAACAGCGTTTTCATGGAGGATTCAGAGTGCTCGACCACCGCAAGAACATACCCAGCCTGCGCGCAGTCACGATGCCCGAGCGCGCCACCAGCCAGAAGGCACGGGAGTCATGGCAGCTATGGGGGATTATTTCAGAGTTCGTTGAGGCGACCGAGCGCCTGTCGGAGATCCGCCCGGCCGTATCGATCTTCGGCAGCGCGCGCACGCGTCCCGGCACCCCGCAGTACGAACTGACGGTCGAAATCGCGCGCAAGCTGTCGGATGCCGGATTCGCGGTCATCAGTGGTGGCGGGCCGGGCATCATGGAGGCCGCGAACAAGGGCGCGTTCGAAGGGGCGTCGCCCTCGGTCGGACTGAACATCGAACTTCCGTTCGAACAGTCCGGCAACGCTTACCAGGACATCTCGCTGCGCTTCAGGCACTTTTTTGCGCGCAAGGTGGCGTTCGTCAAGTACGCCGCGGCGTATGTCGTGATGCCGGGCGGCTTTGGAACGCTCGACGAACTCAGCGAGGCGCTGACGCTGATGCAGACCGGCAAAGGCCGGAAAATGCCTGTCGTGCTCGTCGGCTCCGCGTTCTGGAGTGGCCTGCTCGCCTGGATGCGGGAGACGCTCGCGTCCGAAGGCATGATCAACGACACCGACCTCGAGATGATGCGCGTCGTCGACGACAGCGACTCCGTCGTCAACGCGCTGTTCGATTTCTACGATGCACGCGGCTTTGCGCAGACGGCGAGCGAACGCGAGCAGTTGCTGTACCTGTGATGGTGAGACCCATGCTCCCGGCTGTGCCAGCCCTTCGGAAGCGGCAGCCCTCCGAGATGGCAGCCCCAAATGGCCGCACGGGTAAACTTCAAGTCATGGGTGAGATGAAAGAGATGACTCGCAACCGCTGCTGCCTGGGGCTCGCCTGCGCGCTCCTGGTGCTGGGCGTGCCCGTGGCGGCCCATGCACAGGCCGCCGAAAGGCCGTCGACGCCGGCCGCGAGCGGTGCCACTACGGCGCAGCCTGCACCATCCACTGCTGCGCCGCGGACGCGTATCGAGTTGTCGCCGGCCGAACGGCAGGCCCTGGACGGCACCCCTGCGTCGACGCGGTCGACTGCACCCACCCGCGATGAGTTGCTGCCGACGGCGGACGATGCCCATGCGCTCCAGCCCGCAGAAGAAAGGCAAACCGTCATCGAGCAGGTGCGTACGCCGAACCGCACGACCGAGATTCGCGTCACGCCGGCGCTGACGGGCCGCACCTATACGATGACTACCCGCGAGGGACGCCAGCCGTTGTCGGCCACAGGCAGTGCGCCGGGGCTGTCGGTGCCCAAGTTCTTCACCTTCGAGTTCGGAGGGCCGGAGGAACGCCCGGCGCCGACGTTGCCGCCGCCCCCGCCCACGTCCTCGACGCCGCGTTAGGTCGCCGGCCTCTCCATCGATGGCCGTTTTCACCGCGCTCACACGCGCTGAAGCCGCGAGCTTCCTGACGCAGTTCAACGTGGGAGAACTCGTTGACCTGCAGGGGATCGCCTCCGGCATCGAGAACACCAACTATTTCCTGACGACGAGCCAGGGCCGGTATGTCCTGACCGTCTTCGAGCGCCTGACTTTCAAGCAGCTGCCGTTCTATCTCGAGCTGATGCGGCACCTCGCGCGCCGCGGGCTTCCGGTCCCGGCGCCGCAGGAGAATCGCAGCGGTGCTTTGCTGTCGGAAGTGAGGGGCAAGCCCGCCGCCATCGTCACCCGGCTCGACGGCCAAGCCGTGGTCCAGCCGACGCCGACCCACTGCGCGCTGGTCGGCGATGTGCTTGCGCGCATGCACAAGGCCGGGGCGGACTTCCCGCTGTTCCAGCCGCACCTGCGCGGTATTGGCTGGTGGAAGGAGTCGGTGCCAGAGCTCGAGCCGCACATCCCCGACGATGTCTTCCAGCGCCTGGCCGACGAGCTGGTCTACCAGGACAGCTTCTTTCGCAGCGCGCGCTTCGAGCGCCTGCCGGCTGGCCCGATCCACGCCGACCTTTTCCGCGACAACGTGCTGATCGTCAGCGGCAGCGCCGGAGATGCGATCGGCGGCTTGATCGACTTCTACTTCGCGGGTTGCTCCATCTGGCTCTTCGACCTGGCGGTCACGATGAACGACTGGTGCATCGACCTCGCCACGGGTGCCTTCGATGCCCCGCGCGCACAGGCGATGATCGAGGCCTATCACGCGGTGCGGCCACTGACTGAAGAAGAACATGAGTGCTGGCGCACCGTGCTGCGCGCTGCGGCGCTGCGGTTCTGGATTTCGCGCCTGTACGACTACTACCTGCCGCGTCCGGCCGAGGTCCTGACGCCGCACGATCCCACCCACTTCGAGCGCATCCTCGCGCACCGGATCGGGGACGCCGTGCTTCCCTGGGTCAGTGCGGCGGCATGATCGCGCGCCGATAGAATCGAGCCATGCACGTGAGAACACTGTCGGCTGCCGCCGGCTGGGCCTGGCTGCGCGAGGGGTTGCAAATCCTGCGGCGGCAGGCCTTCGCGTTCACGGCGCTGATCATCCTGTATTCGATGGTCCTGATGCTGGTGGCGAACATACCGCTGGTGGGCCTGCCGCTCGCGGCCATCCTCGTCCCGTTCGGTACGCTGGGCATCACCGCGGCCGGGCGCGATGCCGAACGCAACGTGATGCCACTGCCGTCATTACTGATCGATGGCTTCAAGGGACCTCAGCGCAACGCGCTGCTGAAGCTCGGTGTCGTCCACGCCGGCCTGATCCTTGTGTTGGTGGTGATTACCACGCTCTTCGCACGCGACGAACTGGCGAACTGGCAGATCGTCGAAGGACAGGTCGACTCGGCAACGGTTGCCGCGAACATGCCTTGGGACGCCATCTCCGTAGCCGCGCTGGTCTACCTGCCGATCCTGATGCTGACCTGGTTCGCGCCGCAGCTCGTGGCCTGGCATCGGCAGCCGGTCGCGAAGGCCCTTTTCTTTTCGCTCTTCGCCTGCTGGCGCAACCGCTGGCCGTTTCTCGTGCTCGGGCTCGCTTTCACAGCCCTGGTCGTCGCCGTATCCTGGCTCTTCTCCATGCTGATGAGCGTACTGGGCGTATCCCCGCAACTGGGATCGATGCTGCTCGCGCCGATTGCGCTGCTGCTGACGAGCGTCGCCTACTCGACGCAATACCCGATCTATCGGGCGGTGCTGGAGCCGCCGTCGATACTGACTCCCCCGACCACGTAGCGCCTCGCATGTGCGCGAGTCGCGCTCTGCGGCGCGCACGTGCATGCTCGGCGGCACGGTTCGCGCGTTGCGCGAACCGCTCAAGACTGAACAGTCGGCTGCGCTCCGGAGCGGCCGAGCGCTCCGCCGACCAATAACGGCACTGCACTCACCCTGGCCCTCTCGCCAAGCGAGAGGGAGTGAGGCACTCCTCCCTACGCCCTCCTCGCCCGGCGAGGAGGGAAAGGAAATTCGGGCACTGCGTGGCAGGTCGCTGGGTGGAGTGCCTGCCCTTGTACTTCGGCGGAGCGCGCGGCCGCTCCGGAGCGCAGCCGACTAACTAGTCTGCGTCGCGAGTGCACGTGCAAGGCCCGGCTACGCCGGGACTTGCGTACACGAGCGGCGAAGGGTTACGCCGGCATCAGCTTGGCGACCGCGAGCGCCAGCCACTTGACGCCCTGGTGCCCGAAGTTGACCTGCGCACGCGCATCGTCGCCGCTGCCCTCGAGGTTGATGACCACGCCCTCGCCGAAGCGCGCGTGCCGGACGGTTTGCCCGACGCGGACACCGTGTGCCGACGCGCTGCGCGGCGGCGGCGCGGAGGGCCGCGCCGGCGTTACACCGGCGCCGTGCCACTGTCCAAAGCGCCCGCCAGCACCTGCCTGCACGCGTGGGGTCAACCACTTGACCGCCACCTCCGGCAACTCGGCGAGGAAGCGCGACTTCAGGCCATAGCGCGTCTGCCCGTGCAGGAGCCGACTCTGCGCAAAACTGATGTAAAGCCGCCGGCGCGCGCGCGTGATCGCGACATACATCAGGCGTCGCTCTTCCTCCAGGCCGTCCTGTTCAGTGAGGCTGTTCTCGTGCGGAAACAGCCCCTCTTCCAGCCCCGTGATGAACACCGCGTGGAATTCGAGCCCCTTGGCCGCATGCACTGTCATCAGCTGCAGCGCGTCCTGCCCCGCCTCGGCCTGGTTGTCGCCGGCCTCGAGCGATGCGTGCGACAGGAAGGCGGCGAGCGGCGACGGGATCTGCGTGGCGCTGTCCTCCGCATTCGCCTGCGCGGCGGGCGCGTCCTGCGTGTAGCCCTCCTCGGCAATGAAGGCCGCCGCCGCATTGACCAGCTCGTTCAGGTTCTCGATGCGCTCCTGTCCTTCCTTTTCATTCTGGTAGTGCAGGATCAGGCCGCTGCGCTGGATCACCGCGTCGACGATTTCTGCCAGCGGCAACTGGGCGGTCTCGAATCGAAGGGTTTCGATCAGCTTGACGAAAGCCGCGAGATTCGCACCGCCCTTGCCGCTCATGCTGCCGACTGCGGCGTACAGGCTCAGACTGCTGGGCCGCGCCGCGTCGGCGAGCTGCTCAAGCGTGCGCGCGCCGATGCCGCGCGGCGGGAAGTTGACGACCCGGAGGAATGCCGTGTCGTCGGCCGGGTTCTCGATCAGGCGCAGGTAGGCGAGCGCGTGCTTGATCTCGGCGCGCTCGAAGAAGCGGAGCCCCCCATAGACGCGGTAGGGAATTGCCGCGTTGAATAGCGCATGTTCGAGCACGCGCGACTGCGCGTTCGAGCGGTAAAGAACGGCGACTTCCGAGCGCAGGTGGCCCTCGGCGATCAGGCCCTTGACCTCTTCGACCAGCCACGCGGCTTCGTAGCCGTCGGTCTGCGCCTCGTAGATGCGGACCGGCTCGCCCTCGCCCGCGTCGGTCCACAGCTCCTTGCCGAGGCGACGCGCATTGTTGGCGATCAGGGCGTTGGCGGCATTCAGGATGTGGCCGACCGAACGGTAGTTCTGCTCGAGCTTGATCAGGTTCCGAACCCGGAACTCGCGCTCGAAGTCGGCCATGTTGCCGACATTGGCGCCACGGAAGGCGTAGATCGACTGATCGTCATCGCCGACCGCGAAAATGGCATTACTCGTTCCCGCAAGCTGCTTCAGCCATGCGTATTGCAGCTTGTTGGTGTCCTGGAACTCGTCGACGAGGATGTGGCGGAAGCGGCCCTGGTAGTGCTGCCGCAGGATCTCGTTCCGCTGCAGCAGTTCGTAGCAGCGCAGCAGCAGCTCCGAAAAGTCACAGACGCCTTCGCGATTGCACTGTGCGTCGTACATCGAATAGAGCTCGACGAACTTGCGGTTGTAGTCGTCGTTGACCTCGACGTCCTTTGCGCGCAGACCGGACTCCTTCGAGCTGTTGATGAAGAGCTGGACATTCCGAGGTGGAAAGCGTTCGTCGTCAATGCTGTTGGCCTTCAGCAGGCGCTTGATCGCGCCCAGCTGGTCGGCCGAGTCGAGGATCTGGAATGTGGCGGGCAGCCCCGCATCGCGGTGATGCGCCCGCAGCATGCGGTTGCACAGTCCGTGAAAGGTGCCGATCCACATGCCGCGGACGTTGATCGGCAACATCGCGGAGAGCCGCGTCAACATCTCCTTCGCCGCCTTGTTGGTGAAGGTGACTGCCAGCACGCCTTGCGGCGAGAGCTGGCCCGTCTGGATCAGCCAGGCAATGCGCGTTGTCAGAACACGTGTCTTGCCGCTGCCGGCACCGGCGAGGATCAGGGCAGATTGACTAGGAAGGGTGACGGCGGCGAGCTGGTGCTCGTTGAGGTTCTGCAGCAGGTTCATGGTCGGGCGCGAGTGTAGCGGCCCCTATAATCGCTCTCTTGAATCAAATACTTAGAACAACAATGGAACCGAAGTACGACCCGCAGACCGTGGAAGCAGCAGCGCAGTCCCACTGGGACCGCATCCAGGCCTACCGCGCGGTCGAACACGTGAAGGACGCGAAGGGCCAGCCGAAGCCCAAGTTCTACGTCTGCTCGATGCTGCCCTACCCCAGCGGCAAGCTGCACATGGGGCACGTGCGCAACTACACACTCAACGACGTCATGTACCGCATCCTGCGGATGCGCGGGTACAACGTGATGACGCCGATGGGCTGGGACGCGTTCGGCCTGCCGGCCGAGAACGCTGCGATCGACAAGAAGGTCGCACCGGCCAAGTGGACCTATTCCAACATCGCCGAGATGAAGGCGCAGATGCAGCCGCTCGGGCTTGCCTTCGACTGGTCGCGCGAAGTCGCGACCTGCACGCCCGGTTACTACAAGTGGAACCAGTGGATGTTCCTGAAGATGCTCGAGAAGGGCATCGCGTACCGCAAGACGCAGGTCGTCAACTGGGATCCGGTCGACCAGACCGTGCTCGCGAACGAGCAGGTCGTCGACGGCCGCGGCTGGCGTTCCAACGCCATCGTCGAGAAGCGCGAGATCCCGGGTTACTACCTCGGCATCACGCAATACGCGGAAGAACTTCTCGCCGATCTCGGGAAGCTGGAATGGCCGCCGCAGGTCAAGGCGATGCAGGAGAACTGGATCGGCAAGAGCGTCGGCGTCAATTTCGGCTTCCCCTACGAACTCGATGGCGAGAGCAAGCTGCTGCGTGTCTTCACGACGCGCGCCGACACGATCATGGGCGTCACCTTCATGGCGATCGCCGCCGAGCACCCGCTCGCCGCGCGGCTCGCGCAGGGCCGGCCCGACGTCGCGGCCTTCATCGACGAGTGCAAGAAAGGCAGCTTCGCCGAGGCCGAGCTCGCGACGATGGAGAAGAAGGGCGTGGCCACCGGATTTGCGGTGAAGCACCCGCTGACCGGCGCCGATGTTCCCGTATGGATCGGCAACTACGTGCTGATGGGCTATGGCGAAGGCGCGGTGATGGGCGTGCCGGCGCACGACGAGCGCGACTTTGCGTTCGCGAAGAAGTTTGGCTTGCCGATCCAGCAGGTCATCTCGGTGCCGGGTGAGACGTTTTCCCTCGACGGCTGGCAGGAGTGGTACGCCGACAAGGCGCGTGGCGTCTGCGTCAACTCCCGCAAGTACGACAGCCTTGGCTACGAGGCCGCGACCGATGCGATCGCGGTCGACCTGAACGCGAAGGGCATTGGCGACAAGCAGGTGCAGTACCGCCTGCGCGACTGGGGCATTTCGCGCCAGCGCTACTGGGGCACGCCAATCCCGATCATCCACTGCGAGGCATGTGGCACGGTTCCGGTGCCCGAGGATGACCTGCCCGTCGTGCTGCCTGAGAACCTCGTCCCGGACGGCAGCGGCAGCCCGCTCGCAAAGTACGAACCGTTTCTGACGTGCACCTGCCCGAAGTGCGGCAAGCCGGCGCGGCGCGAGAGCGACACGATGGACACCTTCGTCGACTCGTCCTGGTACTACATGCGCTACTGCTCGCCAGACGCGCCGACGATGGTCGACGCCCGCAACGACTACTGGATGCCGATGGACCAGTACATCGGCGGCATCGAGCATGCGGTGCTGCACCTGCTGTACGCGCGCTTCTGGACCAAGGTGATGCGAGACCTCGGGCTGGTGAAGTTCGACGAGCCGTTCAAGCGGCTCTTCACGCAGGGCATGCTGACGCACGACTGCTACTACCGCGAAGACGCCGCCGGCAAGAAGCGCTGGTTCTACCCGGCCGAGATCGACATCGTGTACGACGACAAGGGCCGGCCGGTGAACGTCACGGCGCGCGAGGACGGCCGACCGGTGACCTACGGCGGCACCGAGAAGATGTCGAAGAGCAAGAACAATGTCGTCGAGCCGCGAGACATCATTGCGAAGTTCGGCGCCGACACCGCGCGCGCATTCGTCATGTTCGCCGGCCCGCCGGACCAGAGTGCCGCGTGGAGTAACTCGGGCGCCGAGGGTACGTTCCGCTTCCTGCGCCGGCTCTGGAACTTCTGCAACGAGCGGCAGGCTGAGTTGAAGTCACAGGCGAAGCTCGACGTCGGCACCCTGACGCCGGCCCAGAAGAGCCTGCGCCGGGACATCCACGCGAACCTGAAGCAGGCCGACTTCGACTACGCGCGCATGCAGTACAACACCGTCGTTTCGGCAGCGATGAAAATGCTCAACGCGCTCGAGGACGCGAAGCTCGGCGGTACGCCGGCGGAATCCGCACTGCTGCACGAAAGCGTCGGGATCCTGCTCCGCGCGCTCTATCCGGTCGCGCCGCACATCACACACACACTGTGGAACGAACTCGCTTACGCGGAACAATTCGGCAGCGAGATCATCGACGCACCCTGGCCGCAGGCCGACGAAGCGGCGCTCCTTATGGACGAGATTGATCTCGTGGTGCAGGTCAACGGCAAGCTGCGGGCATCGATCCGCGTGTCCGCTGCAGCCGACAAAGCCACCATCGAGCAGGCTGCGATCAGCGACGCCAACGTACAGAAGTTCGTCGCCGGCCAGGCGGTCAAGCGCGTGATCGTCGTTCCCGGCAAGCTGGTCAACGTGGTCGTCTGATGAGGCGCCGTTTGCTGGTCGCTCTTGCTGGCGCACCGCTCCTGACTGCCTGCGGTTTCAAGCTGCGCGGCTCGCAGACCCTCCCGTTCGAGAAGATCTATCTCGCCTTGCCGGTCAACTCCTCGATGGGCGCCGAGATGTCGCGGCTGCTGCGCTCCTCGACCAACGCCCAGGTCGTTACCGACCGCAAGGAAGCGCAGGCCGTTTTCGAGCTTCTGGGCGAGACCCGCGAGCGCGAAGTGCTGGCAATCAACGCCCAGGGCCGCGCCACCGAATACCAGTTGCGCCTGCGCGTACGCTTTCGTGTGACCGACAAGAATGCGGGCGAGCTGCTGGGGCCAACGGACCTCATCGCGCGGCGGGACATCACCTTCAATGAATCCGACCTGCTGGCCAAGGAATCGGAGGAGAGCCTGCTCTTTCGCGACATGCAGAGCGATCTGGTGCGGCAGATGGTGAACCGGCTTGCCGCGGTTCGACCCGAGGCGTAGATCAATGCTATTGAAGGCCGAAGGCTTGCCCGCACTGCTCGCGCGCGCCGAGCGCGAACGCCGCATGCCGGCGCTCATCACGGTCGCCAGCGACGAGGCGCTGCTCGCGCAGGAGGCCCAGGATGCGATCCGCGCGACGGCGCGGGCCGTCGGCTACAGCGAGCGCGAAGTGCTTCAGGCCGATGCCCGCTTCGACTGGTCGCGGCTGGCACAGGCGACGCAGGGGCTTTCTCTGTTTGCCGAGCGCCGCATCGTCGATTTGCGCCTGCCGACCGGCAAGCCCGGCCTCGCCGGTGCGGCGGCGCTCGAGGCGCTCGCACAGAGTCTCGCCGACGATACGCTGATGATGATTGCGCTGCCACGCCTGGACCGCAGGGCGCGTGAGACGCGCTGGGTGAGTGCGCTGGAACGGGCGGGCATATTGCTCGAGATCGACTCCGTGGACCGTGCGCGGCTGCCGCGCTGGATCGGCGAGCGACTCGCCCGCCAGCAGCAGTCGGCCGCTGAGGACGCGCTGGTGTTCATCGCCGAGCGCGTCGAAGGCAACCTGCTGGCGGCCCACCAGGAGATCGCCAAGCTCGGGCTGCTCTATCCGGCCGGTGAGCTGTCGCTGGCGCAGGTGGCCGACAGCGTCCTCAATGTGGCTCGCTACGACGTCTTCCAGTTGCCATTGGCCATGCTGGCCGGCGACGCGCCACGCGTCCAGAAGACGATGGCAGGCCTGCGTGCCGAGGGCGAAGCGATTCCGCTCGTGCTTTGGGCGATCACCGAAGATCTGCGCATGCTGATCCGCGTGAAGTCTCAGGTCGATGCTGGACGACCTTTTTCTATGGCCGCCCGCGAGAACCGTCTCTGGGGGCCACGCGAAAGACTGGTCGAGCGCGCGCTCGGGCGTATCGATGTCGGCCGCCTCGGTCGGGCGGTCGCGCGAGCCGCCACGGTCGACCGCCTGGCCAAGGGACTGCGCGCCCCGCAGGCCGACAGCGACCCGTGGCTAGAATTGACTGATCTTGCACTCGAGCTGGCGCACTGATCGGTCGCCCTCCACCATGGCCGTGAACGCCCCCAACGACACCTCGCCCGGTCCACGCGACCGCGTGGCAGCCGAGTTCGCCGGCGACCTTGGCGCCTACATGCGGCAGGTCGGTCGGACGGCGCGCGAAGTTTCGGCAGCAATGGCAGTGTCCAGCACGGCCCAGCGCAACGGTGCGCTCACCGACCTCGCGCATCGCCTGCGCGCCGGGCTCGACGAACTGCTCGCAGCCAACGGGCGCGACGTCGCGCGAGCCCGCGGCCATGGGCTCGCGGCCGCGATGATCGATCGCCTGACGATGAGCGCGAAATCGGTCGAGCAGATGGCTGCCGGCGTGGAACAGGTCGCACAGTTGCCCGATCCCATCGGCGAAATCATCGACGTCCGGCCGCAGCCCAGCGGCATCCACGTGGGCCGCATGCGCGTGCCGCTGGGTGTGATCGGCATCATTTACGAGAGTCGGCCGAACGTGACCGTCGACGCCGCGACGCTGTGCCTGAAGAGTGGCAACGCGACGATCCTGCGCGGCGGTTCGGAAGCGATCGAGAGCAATCGCCTGCTGGCGCGGCTGATCGGCGAAGCGCTCGCCGCCGCTGGCCTGCCCGCCGCAGCGGTGCAGCTGATCGACACCACCGACCGCGCCGCCGTCGGGCTGCTGGTCACGATGCCTGAGAACGTCGACATCATCGTCCCGCGCGGGGGCAAGGGACTGATCGAGCGCCTGATGCTCGAGAGCAAGGTGCCGATGATCAAGCACCTTGACGGCATCTGCCACGTTTACATCGACGCCGCGGCCGACCCGGCGATGGCGGTTCGCATCGCCGACAACGCCAAGACCCAGCGTTACGGCACCTGCAACACGATGGAGACGCTGTTGGTCGCAGAGGCCATCGCGCCGCGGGTGCTGCCGGAACTCGGCCGGATCTATGCCGACAAAGGTGTGGAACTGAGAGGTGACGCTGCCAGCCGTTCGGTGCTGCACAGTGCAGGCCTGGAGTGCAGCGAAGCCAACGAAGACGACTGGCTCACGGAGTACCTGGCCCCGATCCTCTCGATCCGCGTCGTCGCCGGGCTCGACACGGCAATTGCACACATCAATCGCTACGGCAGCAAGCACACCGATGCGATCGTCACTGACGACTACGGCGCGGCCATGCGCTTCTTGCGTGAAGTGGACTCGGCCTCGGTCATGGTCAACGCTTCGACCCGCTTTGCCGATGGCTTCGAGTACGGGCTGGGCGCTGAGATCGGCATCAGCAACGACAAGCTGCATGCCCGCGGCCCGGTCGGACTCGAAGGCCTGACATCGCTGAAGTATGTAGTCTTCGGCCACGGCGAAGTGCGCGCGTGAACTTGCGCGCTACGCCCTGGCGGATGAACGCCTACGCCTGGAGCTGCTTCGCCTCATGACCGGGCCGGGTTTTCCTGGCCCGGGGCCTCGGTCGGGTGTTGTGGGGCGGCGACGAAGTGGGCAGGAATGCCGGCCGGATGCATGACAAGCTGATTTGGGTGCTTGGCCTCGTGGACTATCACGCCTACTGTGACATCCAGTACCAGTGCTTTGCGGGCGGCGGCAACACGCGATCGCATGGTTGGTTCCGCTGGTTCAATGAAATTCCGGTGCTGATGCCGGTCGCGATCGTTGCAATCGCGGTCGGCAGGCCCTTCTGAGTGAGCCATGCCTGCCACTGTTGACTACTACATGACCCCGGTGTCCCCGTTCACCTACATGGGGCACGAGAAGTTTCGCCAGATCTGTCGCCAGCGCGGCGCACAGATCAACCTGCGTGTAATGGACCTGGGCAAGGTGTTTCCGGTTTCCGGAGGACTGCCGCTGAAGGACCGCCCGCCGCAGCGGCGCGCGTATCGAATGATGGAACTCAAACGTTGGCGCGAGCATCTCGGCCTGCCGCTCAACCTGGAGCCGAAGTATTTCCCGGTGCCGTCGGAGCCGGCTGCCACGTTGATCCTGGCGGTGCTCGCGCGTCTCGGCAGCGAGGCTGCGCTCGACATCGCCGGCGATTGTCTGCGCGCCGTTTGGGTGGAGGACCGCGACATCTCAGCGCTGGCCACGCTGCGCGAGATCGTCACGGCGCGCTCGCTCGATGCCGACGCCCTGATGGCGCACGCGGCTTCAGCCGAGATCGCGGCGCTCTTCATCATGCATTCGCAGGAGGCGATTTCCCGCGGAGTCTTCGGTGCACCCACCTACGTGCTCAACGACGAGCTGTTCTGGGGCCAGGATCGCCTCGACTTCCTCGACCGAGCGCTCGCCCGCGCCTGACCCGCGGCCGGGTCGCACCAGCAGACCTGACCGCCGCTGCCCATGACGTCGCGCCTGCAACCTTACTTTGCGGTCTGCCCCGGTGGACTCGAGGCCGCACTCGCCGATGAGCTCGACGCCCTTGGCGCGCGCGAGACTCGCCAGGAAGGCGGAGGCGTGGCGTTCAGCGGCACCCGCGAACTCGGCTATGCGGTCAACCTGCACTCGCGCATTGCCAGCCGTGTCCTGTGGCAGGTCGGCCGTCGCGGGTATATGAATGAACAGCACCTGTACGACGCGACGCAGGAGGTGCGCTGGCAGGACCTGATGTCGGCGCAGCAGACGCTGCGCGTCGACGTGACCGCCACGCGCTCACCGCTCAAGAGCCTGGAGTTCGCGATGCTGCGGATCAAGGACGGCATTGTCGATCGGCTCCGCACGCTCAGCGGCGCGCGCCCATCGATCGATCGCCAGGACCCGGACGTGCGTGTCTTCGCCTATCTCGACGAGCGCACGGTGACGCTCTACATCGACCTTTCCGGTGAGCCACTTTTCAAGCGCGGGTGGCGCGCTGACAAGGGCGAGGCACCGTTGAAGGAAAACCTCGCGGCCGGACTGCTCGCGCTCGCCGGCTGGACACCGGAGGTGCCGCTGCTCGACCCGTTCTGCGGCAGCGGCACGATCGTCATCGAAGCAGCGACGATCGCGACCCGGCGCGCACCCGGGCTGAATCGCTCGTTTGCGTTCGAACGCCTGGCCAACTTCGACCGCGCCGCGTGGCGTCGCCTGAAAGATCGTGCCATGGCGGCGGTCGACGACACCGCGACGGCGCTGATCGTCGGCTCCGACATCTCGACGCGTGTCATCGAACAGGCGCGCACCAACGCCAAGCTCGCCGGCCTCGATGCCTTCTTGGGCGATGGCCGGCTCCGTCTGGAGGCGGGCGACGCCCGCACCGTGGAGCCGCCGGCCGAGCACGGCATGATCATCTCCAACCCCCCGTACGGCGAGCAGAGCGCCCCTCGCTCGTCCACCGTGCCGAAGATGATGGGTGAAGTCGGCGACCGGCTGAAGGCGGCCTTCCCCGGCTGGCACGCCTGGTTCCTGACCTCCGACCGCCAGTTGCCGCGCCAGATGCGGCTCGCCGAAACGCGCAAGCCGGTGCTCTACAACGGGGCGCTGGAGTGCCGGTTCTTCAGGTTCGAGCTGGTGGGGGGGCGGTACAGGCCGCGGGCGGGCGCCCTCCCCTAGCCTCCGACGAGGCCGAGCTCCGGCCTACCGAAGTTCCCATACAAGTCTTGTGTGAATTTGCCGGCGGTGCAATGCTGCGCATGCCGACCCCGGCCTTGTCGGTATTCACGTTGAACAACCCTTCCGGACATCCAGAATTCGAAAGGTTCATCAGCGGGACGCGACATCGTGCTTGTAGAGACACCGATTTCCTCGGAGGCCGGAAACTGTAGGAAACAGCGTCCCCGGCACTCGAGCTTATGTCGCACATTTCGAACTTGACGACAGGGCGTTCTGCTCCGTCGGCGTCATCGGTCGAATTGCCAAGTCGCCATGCGGTTGTGTTGGTCGTTGATCTAGTCGAATCCGTCCGACTTATGGCGATTGATGAGAAAGGTGTGATCGGTCGCTGGCAAGCATTTTTGGCTGAAGTTCAGCACGCGATCCTTCCCAATACCGGGGGTCGCCTAGTAAAGAGCCTCGGAGATGGACTGATGGTTGAGTTCGCCCGAGCCCCCGAGGCCGTCCAGGCTGCTGGCGCAATGCATGGTTGGATGGCGCACCAATGTGAGCCGTTGCCTGACGGTAGCAAGTTGATGTTGCGGGCTGGTATCCACGCCTCAACGATCTTTGATACCAAGGTCGATATCCTTGGCGTTGGGGTCAACCTTGCGGCGTGTGGGCAACTCTTGCCGAAGGTGGGGAGACTGTTGCCACTGTCGATGCCCCGAGATCTCCTCAGCGATACACTCGACGCCGACGTTGAGGATCTCGGCGACTGCCATCTCAAGCACGTCGAGCACACCGTTCGTGTTTATCGACTCGGACCCGCTCAACAGCGCGACAGCCTTCCTCAGCGAGAAAGTTATGCGACCGAGCTTTGCGTTTCACTCGCAGTAATTCCATTCTCGGACCTGCTCTCCACTGCCACGACCGGGGGCATGGGCAACATCATTGCCGATAGCGTCATCGGCCAACTTTCGCAGTCGCCCGGGCTCCATGTCGTGTCGCGTCTCTCCACGTCGTGCCTGCGAGACCGAACCCTGCCATTGAACGAAATTGCGGCGCGCCTTGGTGTCCGCTACGTTGTGTCCGGCACATACACCCTAGTTAGCGGCTTCGTCTCGATCGCATCAGAGTTGTCGGACACAATTACCGGTCACGTTGTTTGGTCGGGTAGGACTGGCGGTGACTGGCGAGACCTCCTTTCGGTCGACAGTCAGTTGACCCATGAGCTCGCCGACACGGTCCATCGAAAGATACTTGAGACTGCAGCATCGAAAGCCGTCGTGCGGCCGCTGCCGACCCTCGAGAGCTATGAACTGTTTCTCGGCGGAATCGCCATGATGCATCGCGCGAGTCGAGACGAGTTCGAGACTAGCCGGAGGCTGTTGGAGTCCCTGACAGAGCGTCATCGTCGAATCGCTTTGCCTTATGCATGGCTCGGCAAGTGGTACGTGCTCCAGTCGATCCAAGGCGCGGCAGTCGCGAGCGCTCCTCAGGCAGCATCTCTGGCCCTGGATCAACTGGCCGAGCGCTCGACCTGGAGCCGTCTAGCGCCCTGGCACTAGCCATCGAGGGCTTTGTCTACTGCCACTTGAAGAAGGATCTGGACACGGCGAACCTCCGGCTCCGCGAGGCTTGTGCTTTGAATCCGAGTGAAGGGTTTGCATGGCTCTTCCTCGCTGTTCAACTTGCGTTCAAAGGAGAGGCAAGCGAGGCATTGGGCGCCGCACACCGAGCGCTCTCACTCTCGCCGATGGATCCGCTGCGGTACTACTACGACTCATTGATGGGATCTTGCGAGTTCAGTGCTGGCCACTATGAAGATGCCATTCGCTGGTGTGAGAACTCGCGCCGCAGAAATCGCCAGCATCTCTCAACACTGCGGGTACTCATAGCGTCAAACATGGCACTCGGGCGTCAAGAGCAGGCGCGTCAGATCGCTTCCGAGTTAAGGAGAGTACGCCCGGAATACAGCGTCGCGGCCTATGAAGCGCACTCGGTGGCTGCGCTTTATCCGTTCGGACAACAGATTGCGAAGGCGATGCGGCAGGCTGGGGTCCCGTAGCTCGATCGATTTGGAGTCTTTGTTCGCAATAGCAGTCCACAGACGGCGGAGGACAAAAATGTCGGCACTTGGAGGTTCAGCACTCGGAGGTTCCGTACTGGGTGGATCCGGCGGTTCGGGCGGTTCCGGTGGATCCGGTGGCTCCGGAGGATCGGGAGGGTCTGGCGGATCAGGGTCCCTGATGGACGAGTGGGCCAATCCGCTAGTGGTGGCGCGTTATGGACCAGCCGCGACGGAACCATGGAGCGCGACAGCCACGAAAGTTTTCTCAAGGGCGGCGGCAAGCCGCCAACGTTGAATGATGCCGCGGCCCTGAAGCGCTGGAACCCCTGGGTGCGCATCAACCTCGGTGTAACTGAGCTCACCCGGCTTGTCGACTACAAGGACGATGCAGCGGACACAGTCATCGTTTGGAATCGAAAGGACAACAAGAACCTTGTCGAAATGACGAGGCCGGATCTCACTTTCTTTGAGAAGCAGCTTCCATTCGTTCAAAGTTGGGCCGAACTGCGCGACGAGCGTGCTGCCGAGATCCTCGCGCAGATTGACAATCAGTATGCGTTCATCGCATCAGTTACGGGTCTCAACGTAAGCCGTAAACGTTGGACCATGGAGTGGCTGACCATCGTGGTTCAATTCACAATCGCAGTCGAATCGAAGTTCAAGCATGCCTTTGCGTGCTATCGACCGGTGGACCTTTCGCCTCAGGTGCAGCCCATCGTAACTACGCCCGGTCACAGCGCGTATCCGATGGGGCACGCAGCTCAGGCCTTTGCGACGATGGTGGCACTTTGCGGCCTGCTCAGACTGAAGACCAACTCCAAAGCCTACAAACAGCTTTACCGACAGGCCCGACGGATCAGCGTAAATCGCACGGTGGCAGGCGTGCATTTCCCGATAGACGCCGCCGCCGGGCAAACACTTGGCTATTCCTTGGGCGAGTTCGTCCTATGTGCAAGCGCAGTCATGGATGGAACCACCAAGCCAAAGTGCTTCGATCGGGTCTTTGTTCCTAGCGGGTCCGGGGACAACACAGCGAATGACTATCTTGGTGAGGGCCCCGAGGAACCTCACGGCTGCACCAAAGGTGCAACTGCACTGGATGTCCCGGAATCCAACTTTCTAAAGAAGTTGGCTGAGTTGGCCCGAGAAGAGTGGGAACTGCCAGCATGAGCGCCCCAAGGGACCTGCCGCAGAACCGCCACGACGCTTATCTTGATTGGGGCATCGCAACCAAGTTTCAATTCTTTGAGATTGACGGTGGCGTGGGCGTACTGGTGGAGTGGCGCACTCACGATGCCGCAAGGCGTGGCCTCGAAATCTGCAAATCTTTGAAGGTTGACGTTCCGGCCATCTATGGCGGCAGCGACGATGGCAAGTTGCGGCGGGTCTGGGCCGTCTCGATCCCCGTTGAGAAGATTGATCAGTTCATCGCACTAGCCGGCGACTTCATCGGTGGGATGGAGTTGGCGCTGCCCGTTTCTGGCGTCGGAACATTTCCAAGCGGAGCGCGGCGGCACTTGCAGTCCGACAAAGAGATCCTCGTCGGCATACTTGATGACGGATGTGCATTCGCGAACACATGTTTCCAGTCGGCTGCCAATGACACTCGAGTGCTTTGGCTCTGGAACCAAGACAAGAAGGCCGGCGGCTTTCCTCTAGACAAGCTCTCAGGTCCATCAGGCTTCTGCAATTTTGGCTACGGCGGCCAATGGTCCGTTCCGGACCTCAACGAAA
Source organism: uncultured beta proteobacterium (assembly GCA_963702595.1). GTDB lineage: Bacteria > Pseudomonadota > Gammaproteobacteria > Burkholderiales > Burkholderiaceae_F > JALORV01. The sequence goes on from CAVPDC010000014.1 coordinate 58,780, forward strand.
TGCTAGTCGAGGAGATCGACGGCCAGTCAGCTGTTTATGTTCGTGCAAGACTTCCCGGCCTGCGACGAAGCGCTGCGCACGGACCACACGTCATGGATCTCCTCTGTGGCAACAGAGTTGTCGCAGACCCGATTTCCGAATCGGATATCGTTTTCATCCAGTTTCCCCTCAGGGGAATCGATGACCCTTCGGGACGCTGGCTGGCGCGCTACGCCATGGACGGACTGCACTACATCATTGAGTGTGCCGGGCAAGACACGGGCACAATCGTCGTCAATCTCAGTTGGGGGCCCCAAACTGGGCCACATGATGGCACCTCGGTTCTCGAGCGAGCTATCGACGATCTAGTGGATGAACAGTTCAATTTGGGCCGCTGTCTTATCGTCACGCTTCCGGCCGGCAACTCTCACGCATCGCGCGCGCACGCGGAAGTCAACTACAGCAGTGGCGGCAGGTTGCACTGGGTCGTCCCACCCGACGGCCACACACCAGCATTCTTTGAAGTCTGGTGGCCGACCGGAGTGTCGCCAGCCGACGCTCGCCTGCGCGTCACACCGCCAAGCGGAGCAGCCGTCGACATCGAACCGGGTAAGCCTTGGAACGAGTTGAAGTGGTACGCACGACTAACAAGCGTCGGGTCGTCGACCATGGCACTTGTTGTTGCTCATCCGACCGAATTTCGGGATGCACAAAAACGTGGCGAGCACGGTTTGTGGACGATTGAGTTCAAACCCGGACAAGCAGACGTTGATGGTCAGATTCACACGTACGTCGCGCGAGCTGATCACAATATGGGAGCCCGGCGCCGGGCAAAGGCGAATTACCTCTCGGATACGGCTCTTGAAGACGCGCGATTCGCGTCCCCGAGCACACGCTTTACCGATGTTTCTGGCTCTGCAATTCGCCGGGCCGGCACGCTGAACGGAATCGCGACGGGGGACTATTCAATCGTCGCTGCCGGATATCGCCACTCCGACTCCGCCGCAGCTCCTTATTCGTCCTCCGGTCCGACTCGCGGCACGAGAAGTGGGCCCGACTTTGCCTTCGTAACCGACACATCTTCGACAATCCCCGGAATTCGCGCGACCGGTGTACGAAGTGGCACCAAGATTCGCTTGGTGGGCACGAGCATGGCTTCACCACAGTTGGCACGCCAACTTGTGAATGGCTTGCGCAGCAAGGTGCCCGTTCCGGATCCGCCCAATGCAGCTCAGAGATTTGGCGGCGGCCGGATCCAGCCGGATCCAGGAATCGTGAACAAGGCCTAAGGCCTTTGGCCTGAAGGGGGGATTTGAGTCGACTGGTAGAACACAAGTTCACCCAGCCAGCGCCCGCTCGACATCCTTCTCCAGATCCTCCGGCTTCGTCGTCGGCGCATAGCGCTCAATCACGCTGCCGTCCTTGCCCACCAGGAACTTGGTGAAGTTCCACTTGATTCCTTCGCTGCCAAGCAGGCCCTTCTTGGTACTCGTCAGGTACTTGAAAAGCGGATGCGCGGCGTCGCCGTTGACGTCGATCTTCGAGAACAGCGGGAACGTGACGCCGAAGTTCATCTCGCAGAACTCGGCGATCTCGCTCTCGGGCGCCGGGCTCCTGCGCACCGAACTGGTTGCTCGGGAAGCCGAGCACAACGAAGCCCTTGTCCTTGTACTTCTTGTAAAGGGCCTCGAGCCCCTTGTACTGCGGCGTGAAGCCGCACTTGCTGGCGGTGTTGACCACCAGCAGCACCTTGCCCTTGTAGTCAGCCAGCTTGCGCGGCTTGCCGTCGATCGTGGTGGCGCTGAAGTCGTAAACAGTAGTCATCGTCTGTGCTCCATGCAATCAGGAACACAGTCTAGCCGCGCCGCCCAGGCTTGCTCCCCTCCCGGAAAGGGAGGGGCCGGGGGAGGGAGGGATCAATGCCTCGCAGAGAGCATTTCCGTTTGGCGGTCAACCCGCCAGTCCGAGATGCTCGATACCTTTGTGAATGCCGGCGACGCCGCCCGAGAGCTTGCTGTTGAGCTTGATCTGAAGCCGCAGGTCGTTGACCGAGTCGGCATTGCGCAGCGCGTCTTCGTAGGAAATCTGCTCGCGTTCGTGCAGGTCGAACAGCGACTGGTCGAAGGTCTGCATGCCCTGCTCGCGCGCCCGCTTCATGACTTCCCTGATCTCGTGCACCTCGCCCTTGAACACCAGGTCGGCAATCAGCGGGTTGTTGATCATGATCTCGACCGCCGGGATTCGGCCCTTGCGGTCCTTGAACGGGATCAGGCGCTGGGAGAGCATCGCGCGCAGGTTCAGCGAGAGATCCATCAGCAGTTGCTGGCGCTTCTCTTCGGGGAAGAAGTTGATGATGCGATCGAGCGCCTGATTGGTCGAATTGGCGTGCAACGTGCACATGACGAGGTGGCCCGTTTCAGCAAACGCGATCGCGTGTTCCATCGTCTCGCGTTCGCGCACCTCGCCGATCAGGATGACGTCCGGCGCCTGGCGCAGCGTGTTCTTGAGCGCGATCTGCCAACTCTCGCAGTCCACGCCGACTTCGCGCTGAGTGATGATGCAGTTCTTGTGCGGGTGGACGTATTCGATCGGGTCCTCGATCGTGATGATGTGGCCGTTCGAATTCTCGTTGCGGTAGCCGACCATCGCCGCGAGCGACGTCGACTTGCCGGAGCCCGTCGCACCGACCACGAGGATGATGCCGCGCTTGGCCATCGCCAGATCGTTGATCAGGTGCGGCAGGTTGAGTTCGTCGGTGGTCGGGATGTGGTCCGCAATCGTCCGGAAGACGATTCCAACCTTGCCCTGCTGCACGAATGCCGAGACGCGGAAGCGCCCGATGCCGGTCGGGTTGATCGCGAAGTTGCACTCCTTGGTCTTCTCGAACTCCGCCGCCTGGCGGTCGTTCATGATCGCGCGCACCAGTTCGCCCGTGTGCTGCGACGTCAGCGGCTGGTTCGACACCGGCAGTACGCGGCCGTCGATCTTGAATGCGGGCGGAAAGTCGGCGGTGAGAAAGAGGTCGGAGCCCTTCTTGCTGTGCAGAAGCCGCAGCAAGTCGTGGACAAATCGTGTGGCCTGGTCGCGTTCCATATTGGCTTTACCTGCAGTTGTAGTGAAAAAAATCGCTCTGGCTCCGCCAGCGATTTTTTCAAACCAATCCGAGAAAAGTAGGCTTCCACTGTTCTCGGCTCAGCCCACAAAGGACTCGGGAGTCTTCGCGTACTGACGCGCCTCGGCGATCGACACCACGTTGCGGCGAACCAGTTCGAGCAGCGTCTGGTCCAGCGTCATCATGCCGAACTGCTGACCGGTCTGGATCATCGAGTACATCTGCGCCACCTTGTTCTCGCGGATCAGATTGCGGATGGCCGGCGTGCCGACCATGATCTCGTGCGCCGCCACGCGGCCATTGCCGTCCTTGACCTTCAGCAGCGTCTGCGAGATCACCGCGACCACCGACTCCGACAGCATCGCGCGCACCATTTCCTTTTCCGCCGCCGGGAACACGTCGACCACGCGGTCGATGGTCTTGGCGGCCGACGAGGTGTGCAGCGTTCCGAACACCAGGTGGCCTGTCTCCGCGGCGGTCAGCGCCAGGCGGATCGTCTCGAGGTCGCGCAACTCGCCGACCAGCACGACGTCCGGGTCCTCGCGCAACGCCGAGCGCAGGGCATTCGAGAACGACAGCGTATGCGGCCCGACTTCACGCTGATTGATGACCGACTTGCGGCTCTCATGTACGAACTCGATCGGGTCCTCGATCGTCAGGATGTGGCCGTACAGGTTGTTGTTGACGTGGTCGACCATCGCCGCCAGCGTCGTCGACTTGCCCGAGCCGGTCGGCCCCGTGACCAGCACCAGGCCGCGCGGCTTCATCGAGAAGTCCGCAAACTGGCGCGGGCACTGCAACTCTTCAAGCGACAGCACGCGCGATGGAATGGTCCGCAGCACCGCGGCCGCACCACGGTCCTGGTTGAAGGCGTTGACCCGGAAACGCGCCAGCCCTGGCAGATCGAACGAGAAGTCGGTTTCCAGGTTCTCGTCGTACTGCTTGCGCTGCGCGTCGTTCATGATGTCGTAAATCATGCCGTGCACGTCCTTGTGCTCCAGCGGCGGCAGGTTGATGCGCCGCACGTCGCCGTGCACCCGGATCATCGGCGGCAGACCGGCGGAAAGGTGCAGGTCCGAGGCCTTGTTTTTGACGGAAAATGCGAGCAGTTCTGAGATATCCATGGCGGAACGCGTGTGCTCCTGGGCGTACGTCGGCGCGGCCCGAAGTGGGCACGGGCTTCAAAGTGGCTAGCGTAGGCTCGGCCAGCGCCGGCGGAACAACAAAAAAGCCTGTGAAAATAAGTCTCTAGCTGCTTTGAAGTCCATTATGTCCAGTTTGCAAGAGGCCGTGCAAGCCAATTTGCGGGCGGTTAACGAGCGCATTACCCAAGCTGCGCGAGCCGCCGGACGCACGCCGCGGGGCATCGCGCTGGTCGCGGTCAGCAAGACCTTCCCCGCCGAAGCGGTGCTCGCCGTGGCCGCTGGCGGCCAGGTCGACTTCGGCGAGAACTACGTGCAGGAGGCCGTCGCCAAGATCGCGCGTGTGCGGGAGCTGGCACCGGACCTTGCACTGAGCTGGCACTACATTGGGCCGATCCAGAGCAACAAGACGCGCGACATCGCGGAGCACTTCGACTGGGTGCAGTCGGTCGATCGCCTGAAGATCGCGCAGCGGCTCTCACAGCAGCGCCCCGTCCAGCGCGGGCCGTTGAACGTGCTGCTGCAGGTCAACATCAGCGGCGAGGCGACCAAGAGCGGCGTCGCGCCGGACGGCGTGGCGGCACTTGCGTCCGCGGTGGCGGAACTGCCCAACCTCGCGTTGCGGGGTCTGATGGCAATCCCCGAGCCGGCTGCGGGGGGCGAGCCGCCGGCGCAGTCGCTGCGCGAGATGAGGCACCTGTTCGATGCGCTCAGACAGCAGCATCCGCGCTGTGACACGCTGTCGCTCGGCATGACCGCGGATCTCGAGGCTGCGGTGGCGGCCGGCTCGACGATGGTGCGCGTCGGCACCGCAATTTTCGGCGCGCGTGAAAGGACGGCAGCATGAGCGTCGCACGGCCGCTCCGAAGACGCTCAGCCTTGCAGGCCGCGGGGTCGCGAGACGCGACCACTCTTCGGGCCGTCCAAGCCGACGCAGGTCGGCTTGGAGCCGCGGCCCTCAGCCCCCTTGGGGGGACGGAGGCCGAACAAACAACATGCCCTGCGGCATGGCGCTCGGCCGACGCCCCTTGCGCCTGCAGGCTCGAGGGGTGGCGCAGCGCGCCAGCTCGCAGGGCGAAGGGGGCAGCATGAACGTGGCGTTCATCGGCGGCGGGAACATGGCCCGGGCGATGCTCGGCGGGATGAGTGCGAGCGGCCTGCAGACCGATGCGGTGCGGGTGCTGGAACCGGATGCCGACAAGTGCGCCGAGCTTGCGCGCGACTTCGGCGTCACGGTGCACGAGACGCCCGGCGAATGGCTGTACGACGCCGCGGTGGTTGTCCTCGCCGTCAAGCCGCAGCAGATGGCGGAGGCCGTCGCCGCGGTGCGCGACTGGCTCGGCCCGGCGCTGGTCGTCTCCATAGCGGCCGGGGTGCGCGCGACGACGCTGGCGCGCTGGTTGGGGCATGAGCGCATCGTGCGCGCCATGCCGAACACGCCGGCTTTGATCCGCGCCGGCATCACCGCCGCGATCGCGCGGCCCGGCGTCACGGTCGAGCAGCATGCCGCGGCTGACCTGATCCTGCGCTCGGTCGGCGAGGTGCTGTGGCTCGACGACGAGTCGATGCTCGACCCGGTCACCGCCATCTCGGGCAGCGGACCTGCCTACGTGTTCTATTTCATCGAGGCGCTGCAGGAGGCCGCGCTCGAGCTCGGATTCACTCCGCAACAGGCGCGGCAGCTTTCGATGCAGACGTTCGTGGGTGCGGCCCAGCTCGCCAGCCAGTCGCCCGAGGCGATCGCGACGCTGCGCGAGCGCGTTACATCGAAGGGCGGCACAACCGCTGCCGCCCTGGCGAAATTCGATGCCGCGGCGGTCCGGCAGGCCATTGTCGCGGGCGCCCGCGCGGCGAGCGCACGCGCGACCGAACTCGGCGACGAGCTTGATGCCGGCGGCGATCTGCCTCAGCCGACGCGGCGGTAAACGCGCGGCTGCAAGTCGAGTCGGCTCGCGCGGCGCTTGAGCCCGCGATTCATCGCAGCAAGTCGATCACCGTGCCGGCAAACAGCGCCAGTCCGACCCAGCTGTTGTGCCGGAACGCTGCGAAGCAGCCCTCGCGCGAGCGGGTACGGATCAGCGCGTGGTGATAGAGGGCGCAAGCCACGCCGACCGCCCAGCCTGTGTAGTACGGCCAGCCGGCCTGGATGCCGTTGCCAACCAGCAGCATCAGCGAGAAGAACGCGCCATAGCAGGCCATCACCGCCGCCACGTCCCAGCGCCCGAAGAAGATTGCCGACGACCGTATGCCGAGCCGCATGTCGTCCTCGCGGTCGACCATCGCATACTCGGTGTCGTACGCGACCACCCAGAACATGTTCGCGCCGAAAAGCAGCCAGCCCAGCGGCGGCACTTTCCCCTGCACCGCGGCAAACGCCATCGGGATGCCGAACGAGAACGCAACCCCGAGGTAGAGCTGCGGAATCGGGAAGTAGCGCTTGGCCAGCGGGTAGGTACCGGCCACCGCGGCGGCGACCAGCGCCAGCCGCATCGCTGCTTCATTGAGGAAGAGCAGCAGCAGCGCTGCCATCGCACACAGTGCCGCCGCCACCGCCACCGCTTCGAGCGGGCTGACATCGCCGCGCGCCACGACCCGGTTCGCGGTGCGTTTCACGTAGCCGTCGTAGCGGTAGTCAGCCGCGTCGTTGATCGCGCAACCGGCCGAACGCATCAGGAAGGTACCGAGCACGAAAACCGCCAGCAGCAATGCACTCGGTACGCCCGCCGAGGCGATCCAGAGCGCGGTCAGCGTGGGCCAAAGCAGGAGCAACGTCCCGACCGGCTTGTCTAGCCGGACGAGACTGGCATAGAGGGGCAGGCGACCGGCGGAGATCATGGGCAGCGGGAAACTTTGCCCGGGAACCAGAGGCGGGCTATCGTAACAGCCGCGTCACGCCATTCCATCAGAATTCGCCCAACCCGGAGGAGACTCATGTTCCGCAAGACTTTCGCGAAAAGTGCTACCGCTGCCGTACTCGCGCTGGGCGCGACCGGTGCACTGGCGCAGACCGAAGTGCAGTGGTGGCACTCGATGTCTGGCGCGCTGGGGGACTGGGTCAACGGCCTGGCGGGCGGGTTCAATGCCAGCCAGCAGCAGTGCAAGGTCACTCCGACCTACAAGGGCGCTTACGACGTATCCATGACCGCGGCGATCGCCGCGTACCGCGCCGGCAACGCACCCCATATCCTGCAGGTGTTCGAGGTCGGCACCGCGACGATGATGGGATCGAAGGGCGCGATCGTGCCGGTCGGCGAGGTGATGAGCAAAGCCGGTTACAAGTTCGACCCCAAGGTCTACGTGCCGGCGGTTTCGGGTTACTACACCGCGCCGAACGGCCAGATGATGTCGTTTCCGCTTAACAGCTCGACGACGGTGTTCTATTTCAACAAGGACGCGTTCAGGCGAGCCGGGCTTGATCCGAACAAGCCACCGAAGACCTGGCCGGAAGTTGCGCTTGCGGCTGCCAAGCTGAAGGCCAGCGGGGAGAAGTGCCCGTTCACGACCAGCTGGCAGGGCTGGACCCAGCTCGAGAGTTTCTCGACCTGGCACAACACCGAATTTGCGACCAAGAACAACGGCTTTGGCGGCCCGTCGGCGCGGCTCGCCTTCAACACCCCGCTGCATCTGCGCCACATCGAGAACCTGGCCAACATGGCCAAGCAGGGGCTCTTCGTCTACAAGGGCCGCGGCAACGCGGGCGACGCACCGTTTTACTCGGGCGAATGCGCGATGAGCACAGCGTCTTCATCCGCCTACGGCAACATCAGGAAGAATGCCAAGTTCGAGTTCGGCATTTCGACATTGCCGTATTACCCCGACGTGGCGGGTGCTCCGCAGAACACGGTCATCGGCGGCGCCAGCCTGTGGGTGATGTCGGGTAAGAAGCCTGCCGAGTACAAGTGCGTGGCGGACTTCTTCAACTACCTGTCGAAACCCGAGATCCAGGCCAACAGTCACCAGATGACCGGCTACCTGCCAATCACGATGGCGGCTTACGAGCTCACCAAGAAGTCGGGCTTCTACGACAAGAACCCGGGCACCGACGTCTCCGTGCAGCAGATGATCGTCAAGACGACCGAAAAATCGCGCGGCATCCGCCTCGGCAACTTCGTGCAGGTACGCACGATCGTCGACGAGGAGATGGAGAACATCTGGTCGGGCAAGAAGCAGCCGAAGCAGGCGCTCGACGACGCCATCCGGCGCGGTAACGAGCAGCTCGAGCGCTTCGAGAAGACCAGCAAGTAACAGCGCCCCGGCCGGCCGCCGTCACGGCCGGCCCAACGCGTCCGCGTCCAGCGCCGTTGGAAAAACGCGCCTTCTTCCGCAGCCGCTGGCTGCCGTACGCGCTGGTCGCGCCGCAACTCGCGATCACGATCATCTTTTTCTTCTGGCCGGCAGGTCAGGCGCTGTACCAGAGCGTTCTGATGCAGGACGCGTTCGGGTCCAACGTCGAGTTCGTCGGCCTGGAGAACTTCCGCACGCTCTTTAATGACCCTGGCTACCTGGCCTCGTTCAGGGTCACCGCGGTTTTCTCGGTTCTGGTTGCCGGCTTCGGCCTCGCGATCTCCCTGGTGCTGGCGGTGTTCGCGGACCGCCTGCTGCGCGGGGCCACGACCTTCAAGACGCTGCTGATCTGGCCGTATGCGGTGGCACCCGCCATCGCCGGCGTGCTGTGGCTCTTCATGTTCAATCCGACGCTGGGCGTCGTCGCCCACTGGCTCAACAACGCCGGCGTGCACTGGGACTTCCTGTTAAATGGTCGCCAGGCGCTGCTGCTGCTGGTGATGGCTGCCGTCTGGAAGCAGATCAGCTACAACTTCGTGTTCTTCCTGGCCGGGTTGCAGGCGATCCCGAAGTCGCTGATCGAGGCGGCGGCGATCGACGGCGCAGGCCCCGGCCGGCGCTTCTGGACCATCGTGTTTCCGCTGCTGTCGCCGACCACCTTCTTCCTGCTCGTCGTGAACATCGTCTATGCCTTCTTCGACACCTTCGCGATCGTCGACGCCGTCACCCAGGGCGGCCCGGGCCAGGAGACGACAATCCTCGTCTACAAGCTCTATCACGACGGCTTCAAGGCGCTGGACTTCGGTGGCTCGGCCGCGCAGTCGGTCGTGCTGATGGCGATTGTCATCACGCTGACCGTCGCCCAGTTTCGCTTCATCGAGCGGAAAGTGAACTACTGATGCGCCTCAGCGCTCTCTTTGTTCGCTGCGGCCCGGCATGGAGCTCAGGACTCTTCGGGCGGGGCGTTACCTGATGGTCGAGAAGCGGCGCTGGCTCGATGTGCTGTCCTATGCGGTCGTCATCGCCGGGATACTGCTGGTCGCGTTCCCGGTCTACATCGCGTTCGTCGCATCGACTCAGACCGCGGAGGCGGTCGAGGCATCGCCCATGTCCCTGATACCGGGCGACCTGCTCATCGAAAACTACCGCAAGGTGCTGTTCGAAGGTGGCGACGTCGGCTCGCGCGCCCCGGTCGGCCGCATGATGTTCGTCAGCCTGACGATGGCGGTCGGGATCGCGATCGGCAAGATCATCATCTCCCTGCTGTCGGCCTTCGCGATCGTCTACTTCCGCTTTCCGCTGAAGTACTTCTTCTTCTGGATGATCTTCGTCACCCTGATGCTGCCGGTGGAAGTGCGCATCACGCCGACCTACGAGGTGATGTCCGATCTCGGTCTGCTCAACACTTTCCCCGGGCTCATCATGCCGCTGATCGCGTCGGCCACCGCGACCTTCCTGTTCCGGCAGTTCTTTCTGACCGTCCCGGATGAACTGGCGGAAGCGGCTCGCATCGACGGCGCCGGACCGATGCGCTTCTTCTTCACGATCCTCGTTCCACTCTCGGTCACGAACATTGCCGCCATGTTCGTCATTCAGTTCATCTACGGCTGGAACCAGTACCTCTGGCCACTTCTGATCACGACCAGCGAGGACATGTATCCCATCGTCATCGGCATCAAGCGCATGATCGGCGGCGGCGATGCCGCCAACGAGTGGAACCTGATCATGGCCACGGCAATCCTGGCGATGATCCCGCCGGCGATCGTCGTGCTGCTGATGCAGCGCTGGTTCATCAAGGGCCTGGTGGAAACCGAGAAATAGCTGAAGAGCCAATGGCAAAGATCGAGTTCAACGACGTGCGCAAGGTCTACGGCACCAACCAGGTGGTGCACGGCATCACGCTCGAGGTCGCCGACGGCGAGTTCGTCGTGCTGGTCGGCCCCTCCGGCTGTGGCAAATCGACGTTGCTGCGCATGGTCGCCGGGCTGGAAGAGATCACCGGCGGCACGATCAGCATCGGCGGACGCGTCGTCAACGACCTGGAACCCAAGGACCGCGACTGCGCGATGGTGTTCCAGAACTATGCGCTCTATCCGCACATGAGCGTGTACGACAACATGGCGTACGGGCTGAAGATCCGCAAGCTGCCCAAGGCCGAAATCGACCGGCGGGTCAACGAGGCGGCCGCGATACTCGAACTGGAGGGGTTTCTGGCGCGCAAACCGCGGCAACTTTCCGGGGGACAGCGCCAGCGCGTTGCCATGGGCCGCGCGATCGTGCGCGAGCCGGCGGCGTTCCTCTTCGACGAACCGCTGTCGAACCTCGACGCCAAGCTCCGGGTACAGACGCGCCTCGAGATCCAGAAGCTGCACCGCCGGCTGCGAACGACGAGCCTGTACGTGACGCACGACCAGGTCGAGGCAATGACACTCGCGCAACGGATGATCGTCATGAACGCGGGGCGCGCCGAGCAGGTCGGAACGCCCGACGATGTCTACTCGCGCCCCGCCACGACTTTCGTGGCGAGTTTCATCGGCTCACCGCCGATGAACCTGTTCCCGGGCCGGGTTTCGCCGGACGGCCAGGCCTTTGTCGCCGCGGACAACACACGCATCGAATTGCCGGAATCGGTCAACCGATTGGGCGGCCGGGAACTGATCCTCGGGGTGCGGCCAGAGAACCTTCACCTCGGCGGCAGCAATATGGCGGTTCAGGTGGAGACCGTGGAAGTCCTGGGGGCCGAGCACCTGGTTCACGGCAAGTTCGCGGGCACGGGACTGATCGTGCGCACCGGACCTCATTCGAGCCCGGCCCCTGGCTCCGTGGCACAACTCGGATTCAGTCCGGAAGCCGTGCACTGGTTCGACCCGGCCACGCAGCAGCGGATCGACCTCTGAACCGGGGCCCGCGGCCGGCCGGTCCGGGCCGCATTGAACGTCCTATTCCTTGCGCCGGAACTCGCAGTCGGTCTTGGTGCACTCGCCGTACAGCGCGAGCGCGTGGTCCTGCAGCTTGAAACCCCGTTCCGCAGCGACCCTGTGTTGACGGGCCTCGATGTCCGCGTCGACGAACTCTTCGACGTGACCGCAGGTCAGGCAGACGAGGTGGTCATGATGCGCACCCTCGTTCAGCTCGAACATCGCACGGCCGGCCTCGAAGTGATTCCGCGCCAGCAGCCCCGCCTGCTCGAACTGGGTCAGTACGCGGTAGACCGTCGCCAGGCCGACATCGATGTGTTCGGCGATCAGCGCCTTGTAGACATCCTCGGCACTCATGTGCCGGATCCCTCGATCCGCGGTGTTGCGCTGGAAGATCTCGAGCACCTTCAGGCGCGGCACCGTGGCCTTGAGGCCGATACTCTTGAGGTCACTCGAATTACTGGACGGGCGGTTCGGCATGGGACGTGTGCCGCGCTGGGACGCAAAAAGTCGGAGGAAACACTCGTAGGTATCATACGGCTTCCTTGTTCCGTCCCTCACGTTGGCAGACCCGATCGATGCTTGCGCGCTGCGTGGCCGCCTGTGCCACGACCTTTCTCCTGGCAGGTTGCGAGTCGCTCTACAGCGTCGGCGCGAGCGTCGGTTCGGGCATCGCATCGGCCGCTTCGTGGGCGCCCACGTTCCTCGGCCCGTATCGGCCCGACGTCCACCAGGGCAACATCATCACGCAGGAGATGGTGGATCAGTTGCGGATCGGCATGACGCGCGACCAGGTCCGGTTCATGCTCGGCACGCCGCTATTGACAAGCGAGTTTCGCAAGGACCGCATCGACTACGTCTACTACCTGAATCCGCGCCGCGGACAGGTCCAGAACCGGAGGCTGACGCTGTTCTTCAAGGACAGCAGGCTCGATCGTTTCGAGAACGACCCGATGCCGGGCGAAGACGACGTCGACGCGTTGATCCTGGGCCCGAACATCAAGCGCGTTGCGCGCGTGAACCGCCAGCCGGAGGTCCCGATGCCGGACGTATCGACCCCGGCTCCGGGCTCTAGCTCGAACTGACCCGGCACTTTCCGGACGGCTGACGATGCCGATGAAGATTGCGATCGCCGGCGCCTCGGGCCGCATGGGCCAGATGCTGATCGAGGCCACGCTCGGCCAACCGGACCTGTCGCTGGCCGCCGCGCTCGATCGAGCGGACAGCCCGGTGCTCGGGCGCGACTGTGGCGAAGCGATGGGAAAGGCGACGGGAGTTCTCGTCAGCGGCGAACTTGCCGCGCTGGCAGGCGCCGACGTGCTGATCGACTTCACCCGCCCCGAGGCGACATTGCGTCACCTCGATGCCTGTGCTTCGCACGGCGTGAAGATGGTCATCGGCACGACGGGTTTCGACGCTGCGGGCAAGCGCGCGATCGAAGCCGCGTCGAAGCGCATCGCCATCGTGTTCGCGCCGAACATGAGCGTCGGCGTCAACGCGACATTCAAGCTGATCGAACTCGCTGCCCGCATGCTCGGCGACAGCTACGACATCGAGATCATCGAGGCGCATCACCGGCACAAGGTCGATGCGCCTTCGGGCACGGCGCTGAAAATGGGCGAGGTCGTCGCTGCAGCGCTCGGCCGCCCACTGTCTGAACTGGCGGTCTACGCGCGCGAAGGCCATACCGGCGAGCGTCGCACCGGCTCGATCGGTTTCGCAACCATCCGCGGCGGCGACATCGTCGGCGACCACACGGTGATGTTCGCCGGAGCCGGCGAGCGCATCGAGATCACGCATCGCTCCGGGAGCCGCCAGTCCTACGCCACCGGCAGCCTGCGCGCTGCCCGCTTCCTCGGCGACAAGGCCACGGGGCTGTATGACATGTTCGACGTGCTGGGCCTCGAATGATGGATGCCGGTTCGCTCGGGCTTGGGCACTTCTGGCAGCAGGCTGATGCGGTCATACGCCTCACGGCCTACCTGCTGTGCGGAATGTCGATCGTGAGCTGGTTCCTCATCTTCTGGAAGGCCTGGGGCTGGTGGCGCATGCGGCGCGCATCCAAGGAACTCGACCAGTTCTGGGAAGCACCGTCGATCGACGTGGCGATCGCGAAGCTCAAGCCAATCGATGTCGACGGTATCTTCGTGCCATTGGCTGTTGGCGCCGCGAGCGCCGCCAGTCACCCGGCCGCGGAGAACAGCCTCGCCGCACAGATCGACCGCTCGGAGCTGATCACCCGCGCGCTGCGACAGCGCATCAACGAAGCGGCGGGCCGGCTCGACGCGGGACTGACGATCCTCGCGTCCGTGGGCAGCACCGCGCCATTTATCGGACTCTTCGGCACCGTCTGGGGCATCTATCACGCGTTGCTCAACATCGCGTCGAACTCACAGATCGCGATCGACAAGGTGGCAGGCCCAGTCGGCGAAGCGCTGATCATGACGGCCTTCGGTCTGGCGGTCGCGATACCGGCCGTGCTGGCCTTCAACGCCTTCACCCGCTCCAACCGGATGGTGCTCGGACAGCTCGACGGGTTTGCCCATGATCTGCATGCGACCCTGACCACCGGCTCGCGCGTGGCGGGACAGTCCTGATGCCGTTTGGCGGCTTCGAGCGGCACGGCGCCTCGCCTCCGCGCATGTCCGAGATCAACGTCACGCCGCTGGTCGACGTGATGCTGGTGTTACTCGTCATTTTCATCATCACCGCGCCACTGCTCACCTACGGTATCCGGCTCGACCTGCCGAACGATGCAGCGCCGGCAGCGCCCGCCGAGGCATCGACCATCAAGCTGTCGATCGACGGCAGCGGGCAGATCTTCTGGGAAGCCGAGCCGATAGCCGACGACGCGCTCCGCGCGCGGCTTGCGAAGGCGGGAACCGAAACGTCGCCACCCGAGGTGCACCTGCGTGCCGACAAGGCAACGCGTTACGAGCGCATTGCGTTTGTCCTTGCAGCCGCCCAGCAGGTCGGGCTGACCAAGATCGGCTTCATTACCGAGCCTGCGCCCGCGGCGACCACTGCCAAGCCGTGAGGCTGATCCGGGTCGCGTTGCTCGCCATTCTGGCCGCCGCGCTGCTGTTTGCGCCCGTCGACGGCGCGCAAGCGGCAGTCACGGTCGTCGACGACGCCGGTGCAACGGTTACTCTGGACCGGCCGGCAACGCGCATCATCAGCCTGGCACCGCACATCACCGAGCAGTTGTTCGCGATCGGAGCCGGCAATCGCATCGTCGGAACGACCGAACACGCCGATTACCCGCCTGCGGCGGTAGTGATTCCGCGCGTGGGGCGTGCGCACAGCCTCGATCTGGAGCGCATCGCGGCATTGCATGCCGACCTGATCGTCATCTGGGGCAGTGGCTTTCCTCCCGCGACGATCGCGTCCGTCGAGCAGTTGGGCGTTCCGGTCTTCGTCAGCGAACCGCGCACGCTTGCGGATGTCGTCCGATCGCTGGAGCGACTCGGAGTGCTGACAGGTCAAAATGGCGCGCCGGCCGCGGCCCAGTTCAGTGCCAAGGTCGAGTCGCTGCGCCGCCAGTACGCCGGCCGGCCGACGGTGCGCGTCTTCTACCAGGTCTGGGCCAGCCCCCTGATGACGTTGTCAGGCCGGCATGTGATCAGCGAAGCGATTCAACTCTGTGGTGGACGCAATGTTTTCGAAGGCCTGGTGCCGGTTGCGCCGCAGGTGTCGGTCGAAGCCGTGCTGGCGGCCGATCCCCAGCTCATCGCGACCGCCGAGCCGGGCGGGAGTGCGGGTCAGGCGCTGGCGACCTGGCAGCGGTTTCCGACGCTCGCCGCCACGCGCTACCGGCAGTTCGTAACCCTGGATGCCGACCGCATCAACCGGCACGGGCCACGCCTGGCCGACGAAATCGCCGTCCTCTGCGCGGCAATTGAACGGACCCGGGCAGCGACGATCAAGTAAATTGAACTCCTGGGACCTGTCGAGGCTGATGATGATCGAATCCTGCTCTCCGAAGTTGCTGCGGATCGCAACCGCAGTTGTCGCATCCGCATTGTTCGCTGTCGCCGGCTGCGGCAAGAAGGACGCCGCCCCTCCGCCGTCGGCGCAACCCTCGGCCGACAAGGCCGCGCCGGCCGCGCCCGCCACGGATCGCGCGGTCAAGATCATCTCGATCAAGCCGGAAGTCGATGCGCTGAAGGCCGGGGACACCGTGAAGATCGCGCTCAGCGCTTCGTACACGGTGCCTGCGCAAGGAGGGCTGATCGGCATCGTTGCCCAGGACGCCAAGGGCACGCTGATCGTCGACAAGCTGACCCCCGTGGAGGGCGGCAGCGGAACCTTTGTCGGTGAACTGGAATTCAAGGTCCCGGCGACCGATCGGGTGTCGCTGCTCGTGCCGCTCTATGCCAAGGGTGAGAACAAGTCCTCGACCATCGCGACCCACCAGTTCGCCGTCAAGGCGAAGTAGCGGCTAGCGCTCGACCCAATCGAGCAGCGACTGCCACTGCTCGACATCCTTGGCCACCCGGCTCGGCGCGACGTCCCACAGCGTGAGTCCGTGCGCGGCCAGTTGCACGTAGTTCTGCGTGTCGCGCAGGAACCCGAGCACCGGCAGCCCGAGATCCTCGACAAATCGCTGCAGTTGCTCCGCAGCTCTCGTGCGCGCGTCGACTCGCATGCCAAGCACTCCGACACGACCACCTTCCTTCATCAACCCGCGCTCGGCGAGACGACCGAGGAAGGCCTGTGTTGCGTAGATGTCGAAGAGTGACGGTTGCAACGGAATGATCAGACGATCGGCCACCTTCAGCGCATCCTTCAGCATGTGACCGTGGATGCCGGCCGGCGAGTCGAGCACGACATGTGTCACGCCCTTGGGCGGGCGCGCGATCTTTTCGTCGGTGCGGTCCCAGGACGCAATACTCGGCAGCGTCGGCGGCCGGATTCGGAGCCAAGCGAGCGCCGACTGCTGCCGGTCAAGGTCACCCAGCATCGTGGCATGCCCGCGCCGGGCGAAGTAACCGGCCAGGTTCGTCGCCGCCGTGCTCTTGCCGACACCACCCTTGGGATTCGCGATCAGAACAATAGGCATGCGGGAAGTTTAGAGCCGAATCAAACGCGGGCGGAACGTGCCTCGCTGGCGGTACAGCGATGCACGTGGAAGACCGACTCGCCGTCCACCTCGACGCGCGAGACCGGGGTGGCGAAGAGATCCGTCAGCGTTCGCGGGGTCAGGACTTCCGCCGCGAGGCCCGACAGGTTCCGGCCGTCGCCCCACAGCAGCAGCGCGTGAGTCGCCAGTCGCGCCGCCGCGTTCAGGTCGTGCACCGTCACGACCAGGCCGCGCTCCGGCAGCGAAGCGAGCTCGCGCACGACCATCGCCTGGTGGCGCGGATCCTGATGCGCGGTCGGTTCATCCAGGAGGACCAGCGGCGTGTCCTGCGCCAGCGCGGTAGCGATGGCAACGCGCTGACGCTCGCCCCGTGACAACAGGCGCACATCGCGATCAGCGAGGTGCACACAGTCAAGTCGATCGAGCCATTGGCGGGCTACGGCCTCGCCGTGACCCTCGTCGCGGAAGACGTAGCGTGCCGTCAGCACGGTGTCGATTACGGAACTCGCGAACGGGTCGATCCAGCGATCGGTCAGCAGCGCGCGATCGCGTGCCAGTTCATCGGCGCGCAGATCCTTCACGGGCCTCCGGCCGATGAGGATCTCGCCGCCGTCGCCCTTCCGCGCCCCGGCGATGGCGGCGAGCAGCGTCGATTTGCCCGCTCCGTTGGGTCCCAGCACCACCCAGCGCTCTCCGCGTCGAACCGTGAGATCGAGTGCGTCGACGAGGCATCGCGGTGGGGTCCGCAGCGACAGCCCACGCACCGTCAGCAGGGCAATGTCCTCCATCAGCGGCGCCCGAGGAACCAGAGGAAGACCGGCACGCCGATCAGGGCCGTCAGCACGCCTACCGGAAGCTGCAGCGGCGCAAAAGCGGTGCGCGCGATGGTGTCGGCGACGACCACCAGCGCGCCGCCGAGCAGCATCGCGGCCGGGAGCACCACCCGCTGGTCGTTACCCGCCACCAGTCGCACCAGGTGGGGAGCGACGAAGCCGACGAAGCCGACCGCCCCTCCGAGCGTCACTGCGCTGGCGGTTGCCACGGCCGCGATGAGAATGAGCCTGCGCCGGATGGCCACCACTCGCACGCCCTGCGTGTACGCCTGCAGGTCACCTCGCATCATCTGGTTGAGTGCACGCGCATCGGCCCGCGCCAGCACGAGCATCAGTCCGACCAGCGCAAGCGTGATGAGGGCCGGCAATACGTGCGTCGCGCCCGCAAGGTCACCCAGCAACCAGAAGACCATCGTGCGCAGCCGGCCATCGGGTGCCAGCGCGAGAACCAGGCTCATCAGCGCCGCCGCAAACGACGCCAGCATGACCCCGGTGAGCAGGACGGCGCCGGTGGCCTGTTCGCCCTGCGCGGCCGACGTCGAGTAAAGCGCCCTTCGAGCGAGCAGGAACAGCAGCATCAGCGTCATCAACGCACCGCCGATGGCCGCCCCTTGAACCGCAAGGGCGGGCAGGCCGAGCGCCAGCGCGAGCAGTGCCGCCACGGCCGCGCCGCCCGAGATGCCGAGCACGTAAGGATCGGCCAGGGGATTGCGCAGGAGGGCCTGCAGCAGCGCACCGGAAAGCGCCAGCGCGGCGCCGACCGCGAACCCGGCGAGCGCCCGCGGCACTCGCAGTCCGAGCACGATGTCGGCACCCGGACCGCCCCTCCCCCAGAGTGCGGCCCAGATGTCCGGCAGCGGAATCGCGACGCTGCCTGCGCCCAGCGCAAAGGCCAGGCTGAGCACCGTAGCGCCCAGCAGCGCCCACAGTGTCAGGGTATGAGAGAAGCGCGGCATCAGTAGCGCAGGTTGATCCCCACGATGGCCGTGCGGGGCGGCGTGTTGTAACCGCTGACCGACTCGTAGTCGGTATCGAAAAGATTCTCGACGCGAGCCCGCAGTGTGAGGTTTTCTGACACACGCCAGCCGCCGACCAGTCGTACCAGCGAGTAGCTCGCCAGTTGCACCCGCTCAAAGGTGTTGATGTCGAGATCGTCGCGTGGTCCCACGACAGCCAACTCGAGCCCGGCGCTCCACTGTCCCGGGTCGTAGCCCAGCGCAAGGTTGACGAGCCACGGGGCCCGCCGCAACAGGCGTTCGCCCGTATCGTCATTCACAGCCCGCAGGATGGTCGCGTTGGCGCCGATGCGCCAAGGGCCACTGCGCCAGTCGCCGCCGAGTTCAAACCCGGTGACACGCGCCTCGTCGATGTTCCCGGCCCGCATCGTCGCCGGATCGTAGGCGATAAGGTCGCGAGTGTCGGTCCGGAACAGCGCGGCGCGCAACGACGTAGCGGACCCGACGTACCGCAGCCCGAGTTCGCCGCTCACGGAGCGCTCGGGCTCGAGATCTGGATTGCCGAAGTATGGAAAGTAAAGATCGTTGAAGCTCGGCGCCCGGAACGCGTTGGAAAGCTGCGCCGTGAGCCGCCACGCCTGGTCGAGCCGGTAGCCATACGCAAGCAGTCCACTGGTCGCGTTTCCAGTGTCCGAGTACTGGTCGTAGCGAATATTGGCCTGCAGCTGATGCGGTCCATGGTCGCCGGTCATGCCGACCCAGCCACCGCCCACCGCGCGCTGATAACGCTGCATGCCGCCTGTTGAGGTTGTGTCGTACGAGGTCGACTCGCCGCTCTGGCGCAGGTATTCGGCACCGACCTGCGCCATGATCGAATCAACCAGGCGAAAGTCGTTGCTCCACGTGAACGCGGTGTTGTCCGATGTGAACTCGCCGTTGTTGAACGACGCCGGATCGCTCGCGGTGTTCGTGCTGCGATCACGGCTCGCGCCAAGTGCCAGCTGAGATGTCCACTTTTCGGTGATCTCCGTACGCGCCAGGATGCTCAGCGCACCAAGCCGTGACTTCTCGTCATGCGTCGCGGTCGGCCCGTCCGCCGTGCTGTCGAAGTCCGTTGTGCTGCGGTTAAACCATGCGTTGGCCGAGATGAGTGTCTCGCTGCTGCGGTAGGTCGCCCCCAGCGAGGCGGACAGATACTGGTTGCCGTCTAGATCGGCATTGGCACCCGGTGCGAACGGCCCCGGAACCACGCGGTCGGAGTCAATAGCCGAGAACGCCCGGGTCGTTCCACTTCCGAGCGCTCCGCCCAGCCGGACGGGTCCCGCGTCGACACCGCCGCTGGCGTAGCCGCCCAGTGTGCGCCCCTGTCCCGCCTCGGCGCTCAGCGTGAGGCCGGGCGCGGTACCGTTGCGCGTGAAGATCTGGACCACGCCGCCAACGGCCGACGAGCCGTACACGCTCGAAAGGTTGCCGCGCACGATCTCGATGCGGTCGATGGCATCGAGGGCGATGCCACCCAGCGCCGCGCCCCCACTCGCGCCGGCGTTCAGCCGGACGCCGTCGACCAGGACCAGGACCTGCGACGAACTCGCACCGCGCAGGAACAGGGACGCCGCCGCACCGCGCCCGCCTGGCAGCGCAAACTGCACGCCCGTTTCCCGGCTCAGAATCGAAACGAGGTCCGTTGACTGCCAGCGGTCGATTTCTTCACGCGTGATGATCGACGTGGCAGGCAGTGCTTCGGCGATGGATTGCGCGGTGCGCGCCGGCGTCACCACGGTGCGGGGCAGCTCGGAAGCCTCCTGGGCAAACACGATCGCCGGAACGATGCAGCCAGCACAGCACAGGAGCGCAGACCTCCTCCTGTGAGGCAGTAAACGCGCCATTATTCACTCCCGATCCCCGGCCCTCCGCCGGAATGCGTGCGAACGCGAACGATCGAGAGTGTGGTGAGCAAGGCACGCAGCGCGCGGCCCGGCTGGCCGGCACCCCGCGGCTCGTCCTCCTGCTAATGGCCGGTCTCCGGGCTGCAGGCCGGGCTCCGCGCCTTCCCACATCGGTCAGCGCCGATGCAGTGGCAAATGCGAAGCGTGCGCAGTACGCGCCTGCTTACCGTTGCGGGGGCAGCACAGGTTGAGTCGGACGTCGCAGCGTCCGCCTCCTGTTTCCCGTTTCACCGAGGGCATTGCCGTCGGCACCATCAACGGCCGTAAGTCTAGCAACGGATTCCCCAACGGCAGCACCGCACTCCGGCGGATCACACGCCGCCCGCGGTGATACGATATTTGAATGACCGAGGACTTCGATCTGCTCGCCGTAAAGCTCGCCGAACTGGCTCGGCTGGTGCAGTCCCTGCGGGCGGAAAACCAGCAACTGCGCGGCCAGCTGGTGACGTCGGGCGCAGAACTGGACTCAATGCGGACAAGAATCGATGAAGCCGGACGACGTATCGATCAGTTGATGGATCGCCTGCCGGCGGCATCGAGCGCTACGGAAGCCCCATGGAACACCTGACGGTCACGATACTGGAGCGGGAATACCGGCTTGCCTGCACGCCGGAAGAAAAGGATGCGTTGCTCAAGTGCGCATCCTATGTGGATGGCAAGATGCAGGCGATACGCTCCGCGGGCAAGGTGATGGGTGCAGACCGCGTCGCGGTGATGGCCGCGCTGCAGATCGCGCACGAACTGTTTTCAGCCAAGAATGCGGATGGGGTCGACGTCGGCGAACTGCGTCGGCGCGTGCGAGACCTGCTGCACACCTGTGACGAGGCGCTGCTGCCGCAAGAGAAGCTGTTCTGACATCGAGGCTCACTTGCGAAGTGCGTGAAGGGCTAGAATGAATTGGAATGTCCGCCGCCGGAAGGATCTGCGGCGGCCATGCAAGGTTTTCCCTGCGGTGTTCGCGCAAAGGTCTTTTCGTTCCTTGAACCTATGCGCTTTGCGCTAGGTTGCTGGGCTCGCGTCGTGGTGCGATCGGCACGCGTTTGCTGAACCTAAACGACGCGGCGAGCGACCACCCTGAACCGATGGTTCAGGACATCAGGCCGGGCGGCACAGGCGGGGAATCATTTCATGCTGGCGCCATCAGTACGGGCGCCGGTGCAGTCGGCGCCGGAGCGGCGTCAGTAGGGCGCCGCCGGTCCGGTGGCTCGCAGCCAGCCACTGCGTAAATGTTCGCCCGGCGACAACAACAATGAAACGTGACAGCGGCGGACCGCGCGTGCCTTCCCTACTTCGATCCCGGACGCAGGCCGCACCTGATTCGCGCGCCATCGCCGCATGAACTACTGGTTGATGAAGTCCGAGCCCGAGGAGTGCTCGATCGACGACGCGCTGGCAGCGCCGAAGCACACGGTTCCATGGACCGGCGTCCGCAACTACCAGGCCCGCAACTTCATGCGCGAGCAGATGAAGCCGGGCGACGGCGTCCTGTTCTACCACTCGAGCTGCGCAGAGCCGGGCATCGCCGGCCTCGCCGAAGTTGCGAGCACGCCCTACCCCGATCCCACGCAGTTCGACCGTCGCAGCAAGTACTACGACGCGGCCTCGAAGCGCGAGGCGCCGCGCTGGTTGCTGGTCGACATCAAGGCCCGCCGCAAGACACGCCTGATCCCGATCAGCGAGCTGCGGTCTTATCCGCAACTGGCCGATATGGCGGTCCTGCGCCGCGGCAACCGCCTGTCGATCACGCCGGTGTCGGCAGACGAGTGGGTCTTCGTACGAGAAACCGTGTTGAAGGTTCGGCGCTGATGGACATCGGCCTGATCATTGCCCTGCTCGCCCTCGGCGCTGCAACCGGATTCGCCGCTGGCCTCCTGGGAATCGGCGGCGGGATGCTGCTGGTGCCCTTCCTGACACTGCTCTTCACGTGGCGCCAGTATCCGCTCGAGCACATCGTGCACATGGCCATCGCCACGTCGCTGGCGACGATCCTGTTCACGTCACTGTCCTCGGTGCGTGCCCACAACAAGCGCGGCGCCGTACTCTGGCCGGTCGTCAAGATCCTGGCGCCCGGAATCCTGGTCGGCTCCCTGATTGGCGCCCAGATCGCCGGCCGCCTGCCGACGTTCTGGCTCTCGATGGTGTTCGCGGTCTTCGTCGGGTTCTCGGCGCTCCAGATGCTGCTCGACCGCAAGCCCAAGCCATCGCGCGAACTGCCAAAGGGCGCCGGGATGTTCGGCGTCGGCTCCGGGATCGGATTCATCTCCAGCCTGGTCGGGGCCGGCGGTGGATTCATCTCGGTGCCATTCATGGTCTGGAGCAACGTCAAGATCCACAACGCCGTAGCGACATCGGCCGCGCTGGGGTTCCCGATCGCCGCGGCCGGCACGATTGGCTACATCCTGGCCGGTCAGGGCGCGCCCGGACTCCCGCAGGGAACCGTCGGATTTGTCTATCTGCCGGCGCTCGCGACGATCGCCGCCGCCAGCATGCTGACCGCCCCGCTCGGCGCCAGGGTGGCCCACTCGCTGGACACCAAGCCGCTGAAGCGGATCTTCGCCAGCCTGCTCTTCGTGCTGGCCGGCTACATGGCCTACAAAGGTTTCGCCGCCCTCTGACCCGCCGGTGGAATTGCCGCGGCACGGCAGCGCGAGCCGCCTTCCCGTCGCCATCTGCGCGCCGCATAATGAGGCGCGCATTGGCGCTGGCGGAGCACACATGACGGCGAGTGAACAGGCGATCAGCGAAATCGGCGATCCGATGGTGCGCGAGCTCGCGACCCGCGGGCAGGTGCGCGCCTTTCCCAAGAACGCGGTCATCATCAACGAGGGGGACCGGGGCGACAGCCTGTACGTGATCCTTACGGGCCGGGTGAAGGTCTACGTTTCGGACGATGACGGGCGGGAGATGGTCCTGGACATCTACGGCCCGGGCGACTACGTCGGCGAAATGGCGCTCGACGGCCGGCCCCGCTCGGCCTCCGTGATGACGCTCGAACCGACGACGTGTTCCGTCGTCACCCGCGATGAGCTACGCAATGCGATCAGCGCCAACCCGGACATCGCGATGGCGCTGATTTCAACGCTGATCGACCGCGCGCGCATCGCCACCGACAACGTCAAGAACCTCGCCTTGATGGATGTCTACGGACGCGTCGCGCGCCTGCTGCTGTCGCTTGCCAAGGAGGATGGGGGCAAGCTCGTGGTGCCGGAGAAGATGACGCAGCAGGATATCGCCGACCGTGTCGGGGCATCGCGCGACATGATCAGCCGGATCTTCAAGGACCTGACGATCGGCGGCTACGTCACCATCGAGAACCGCACGATCACGATCCACCGCAAGCCGCCGGCGCGCTGGTGATCGGTGGGCCGTTCCCGGCCCGTGAATTTTCATCGTTCTGCAGGCCGCAGCCTCGGCTGCGCCGCAAGCGACCATCGCCTACCGTGTGCTGACCGGGCTGAAACGCCCCGCACACGGAGGCCGTCATGCACGACCCGACCGCACTGCCCACTCCCCCTGTGGTCCGCAAGCCGCGCCCGGTGCGACACCGCCGCGAGCGCCGCCTGCCGCTCGGCCTGTTGCTGCTGACCGGCGCGGTCGCCGGCGCTGCCTTCATCTCCCTGATCGAGGCGCCGCTGCCCGAGGAAGTCGTGCTGGCTTCTCTCGAACGCGCCCTGGGAGGCGCCGGCCCGGCGCGTTGATAGCCGCGGCCGGCCGTTGTCGAATCTGCGGCATTTCCGCCGCAGAAGACGCCGCTGCCGCTGCCGCCGCGCCCGCCTAAAGTGACCAAACAAACCGGCGCGGGCCCACTTTCGTCCCGCAGCCCCGCAAGGAGACCCGCATGACCGACCAGATCATCGTGACGCCCTACGACCCCGCCTGGCCCGCGCGCTTCCGCATCGAGTCCCAGTTGATCCACATTGCACTCGCCGACCTCGCTCCCGCCATCGAGCACATCGGCAGCACCTCGGTGCCCGGATTGGCGGCCAAGCCGGTCATCGACATGCTGGTCGGCGTCCGCTCCCTCACCGAGTTCGAGCGGCACTACGAACGGCTCTGCATCTACGGCTACGAGTACATCCCCGAGTACGAGCGGGTGCTGCCGGATCGCCGCTTCTTCAAGCGCGTCGTGCGCGGCGTGCGCACGCATCACGTGCATGTCGTCGAACTGAACGGCCTGTACTGGAAACGCTACCTGAAGTTCCGCGACAGCCTGCGCGCCGATGGCTGGCTGGCCGCGCGCTATGCCGAACTGAAGCGACGCCTCGCGGCGCGCTTCCGCTTCGATCGCGACGCCTACACCAATGGCAAGACCGGCTTCGTCGAGGCCGTGCTGGCAATGCCCCGGCGCGAATCCGGGCGCAGGGCCGAACTCAGGCCGCAGTTCGCCTTTGCGGCGTGAAGGTGGACTTGTAGCGCTCGCGCAGTACGTTCTTCTGCACCTTGCCCATCGTGTTGCGCGGCAGATCCTCGACCACGAACACCCGCTTGGGTACTTTGATAGTTCGCGATCTTTCCCTTGAGCCTGTCAACGATGTCAGAGGCGTCGATCGCGCCGGTCCTGCGCGGGACCACGACCGCGGCGACGGCTTCGCCGAAGTCGGGGTGCGGCAGCCCGATGACCGCGGACTCGACCACGTTGGGCATTTCGTCGATATAGCCCTCGATCTCCTTCGGGTAGACGTTGTAACCGCCGGAAATGATCAGGTCCTTGGAGCGACCCACAAGCGTCAGGTAGCCGTCGGGCACGTTCTTCCCGCCGAAGTGGCCGACGTCGCCCGTCTTGAACCAGCCGTCGGCGGTGAACTCCTCGGCGGTCTTCTCCGGCATGCGCCAGTAACCCGCGAAGACATTCGGCCCACGCACCTGGACATTGCCCACCTCACCGACCGCGCACGCCTTCCCGTCATCGCGCACGACCCGCACGTCCACGCCGGGCAGCGGCAGGCCCACGGTGCCGGCGATACGCGCACCCTGGGCAGCCAGGTAGGGGTTGGAAACCAGCATCACCGTCTCGGACATGCCGTAGCGCTCGAGGATGCGGTGGCCGGTGCGCTGCTCGAACTCGCGGTGGGTTTCGGCGAGCAACGGCGCCGAGCCCGAGATGAAGAGTCGCATGTTCGCGCAACGCGCCCGGTCGAAGGTGGGCTCGGCGAGCAGTCGCGTGTAGTACGTCGGCACGCCCATGAAGACCGTGGAACGGGGCAGCCGCTCCAGCACCTGTGCGGCATCGAACTTAGGCAGCAGCAGCGTCTTGGCGCCCGCCAGCAGCGCCGCATGCGACGCCACGAAGAGGCCGTGCACGTGAAAGAGCGGCAGCGCATGCAGCAGGACGTCCTGCCGCCCCGCCGCGCGCTCGGCCGCGAAGCCCCAGTACTCGTCCAGCGTCAGCGCGTTCGCAGTCAGATTTCGATGCGACAGCATCGCGCCTTTGCTACGGCCTGTCGTGCCCGACGTGTAGAGAATCGCGGCGAGATCGCTCGGCGCGCATTGACGCGTCGCAAAGGCGTCGGCATAAGGCGCGGCGGCCTGCAGCAGCGTGCCGTCGCGCGCGTCGCCGAGGGTATGCAGATGGCGGCACTTCGCCCGCCTGGCGAGCGGCTCGATCTCGGCCCGACGGGCCGGAGTACAGACCAAGACGTCAGGCTGCGCATCCGACAGGAAGTACTCGATCTCCGCCTGCTGGTAAGCCGTGTTGAGCGGCAGGTAGACGAGGCCGGCCCGCAGCGTCGCCAGATACAGCATCAGGCACTCGGGAGACTTCTCCACCTGCACCGCGACTCGCGCGCCCGCCGGGAGGCGCAGCGCGGCCAGCCAGTTGGCGATGCGCCCGCTGGCGTGATGCAGGTCGCGCCAGCTGTAGATCAGGCCATCGGCCGTCTCGATGCAGGCTGAATCGAGATCGGCCGGGAATCGACGCTCGACCAGCGCGTAGAAGTTGGAGTTGTCCGGAGAATTCATCGGCGGCCCTGACGCGTTAATGGGTCTCGAGGTTGTCGGAGCGCCGTCGTGCTAACGACCAGTGAAGCGCGGCGGCCGCTTGGAAACGAATGCGGCGACCCCTTCCCGATAGTCCTCCGACTCGAGAAAGGCAAAGCTGGCGTCGAGTTCCTGTTCGGTGTAGCGACCACCGTTGGCCGCCAGGCGCCGAATGTGGATCTTGTTCTCCCGGGCCGCACGCGGCGATCCGGACGCCACGCGCGCCAGGCAGTCGTGCACTTCCTGCTCGAAGCGTTCGGCCGATACCGACCGCGTAATCAGACCGCGCGCCGCCGCCTCACGCGCGTCGAACAGCCGGCCCTCCAGCAACAGTTCCGCTACGACGCCCGCCCCGACCAGCCGCAGCAGCGGCACGAGCTCGGGCAGCGCGAAAGGAAAGCCGATGCGGCCAACCGGCGCGCCGATTCTTGCGTTGTCGGCCGCGATACGCAGATCACACGCGACCGCCACCTCGAGCCCGCCGCCGACACAGACACCCTCGATCGCCGCCACCACCGGCACCGGGCACGCCGCGATCGCCGAGAGCGCGTTGGCGATGGTCTCCAGGTGGTAACGGCGGCCGCTGGCCGCGTCGCCGCGGACACGTTCGAACTCGTCGATGTCGGCGCCGGCCGCGAAGTTGTGCCCCGCGCCCCGCACGACGACCACGCGCAGCTCCGGCGCTTCGACGAACGCGGTGAACGTGCGCGCAAGCGCCTGCCACATCGATTCGCTGATCGCATTGAGCTTGCCGGGCGAATTGAGCGTGACCGTGGCGATACCACCTGTCACTGTGACGTGTACCGACCCTGAATCCACGGGCGTTCCGATCAGTCGAGTTTGGCCCCGGAACTCTTCGTGACGGCGGCCCAGCGCTTGATCTCGCTCTTCAGGAACTTCGCGAAGTCCTGCTGTGACATCGTCGCCGTGTCGGAGCCGTTGCCGGCCCACACGTCCTTGAGTTCGGGCGAGGTGACCGCCTTGACCACTTCGGCATGCATGCGATCGAGAATCGGCTGCGGCGTGCCCTTCACGCCCCAGATGCCGTACCAGGTCGACACGACGTAATCGGGCATGCCGACTTCGGCCGTCGTCGGCACATTCGGGAACGCCGGCGAGCGCTTCGGCGCGGCGACCGCAAGCGCCTTGATCCGGCCGGCACGGATGTGCTGTGCCGACGAGCCCAGTCCATCGAACATCATGTCGACATTGCCTGCGATCAGGTCCTGCAGGGCGGGGCCGGCACCCCGGTACGGGATGTGCACGATGAAGGTGTTGCTCTGCTGCTTGAACAGCTCGCCCGCGAGATGGTGCGACGTGCCGTTGCCGGCCGAGGCGTAATTGAGCTTGCCGGGGTTGGCGCGCAGCAGTGTCATGAACGCCTTGAAATCATCGACCTTCACCCGGCCGGGATTGATCACGACGATCTGCGGCGGATTGGCGATCACCGTCAGCGGAACCAGGTCGGTCTCGATGTTGTAGTCGAGCTTCGGGTAAAAGCTCGGCGCGATCGCATGGTGCACGGCACCGACAAAGAAGGTGTAGCCGTCCGGCGCGGCCTTCGCTGCGATCGAAGCGCCTACCGTGCCGCCCGCCCCGCCGCGGTTATCGATGATCACCTGCCGGCCGAGCTGCTTCGACAGTTGCGCCGACAGCGGTCGCGCGAAGGCATCGGTACCCGCCGCCCGGCGGGAACGGAACGATCAGCGTGATCGGCTTGTTCGGCCAGGTCTGGGCCTGGGCCGGCGCTGCGGTCATCAGGCCGGTCACAAGCGCGGCGATTAACAGGGCACGAGGTTGCAATGGAGTCTCCTTGGCAGTGGATGGCGCTGCGCTCTGTCGGCGCATGCGGTGAATGCACGTCCCGCAAGCGGGAACGTAACTCTATCGTTTTGCGGCCGCTGGCGGCGGGATTCCGCGCCGCTGCAGCACCACGAAGCCGGCAATGCCAATCAGCACCATCGGCAGCGACAGCCATTGCCCGGCCGAGAGGCCCAACGGCATGGCGCCATACAGCGCCTCGGGTTCACGGAACACCTCGCCGACGATGCGCAGCACGCCATAGGCAATCAGGAATAGGAAGCCGACCGTTCCGAGGGGCCGGGGACGTCGCGAGTAGATCCAGAGGATCGCAAAGAGCAACAAGCCTTCCAGTGCGAACTGGTACAGCTGCGAAGGATGACGCGGCAGCCGGTCGGCCTGCGGGAAAACCATGGCCCATGGCAGCGCCGGGTCCGCGACGCGTCCCCACAACTCACCGTTGATGAAGTTGCCGATGCGGCCGGCTGCGAGCCCGAGCGGCACCAGCGGCACGAGGAAGTCCGCCACCGTCAGGAAGGACTTTCCGCGCTTTCGTGCGAACCACGCCATCGCGAGAATCACGCCGAGGATGCCGCCATGCGAGGCCATGCCGCCCTTCCACACGGCGAAAATCTCGAGCGGATGGGAGAGGTAGTACGAAAGCGGCCCGTAGAAGATGACGTGGCCGAGCCGGCCGCCGACGATGACGCCGACCATGCCGTAGAACAGCAGGTCATCGACGTCCTGCGAACTCATGCCGCGCCAGGTCTCGCGCGCGCGCAGTTTGCCGAGCACGAGGAAGAGCGCGAAGCCGATCAGGTACATCAGGCCGTACCAGCGGATGGTGAGCGGTCCGATCTCGAACGCGATGGGGCTCAGGTTGTGGACGTAGGGCACGGATCGTTTCCTGCAGCAGGTGGCACCAGGCGTTGGCCTATTATTGCCCGAAGCCTCTCACACTCCAGCAAAGCCCCGCCATGCCGCACAACGAACGCTCGAAGCACGTCACCCAGGGTGTCGCCCGTTCCGCCAACCGCGCGATGTACTACGCGATGGGCTACAAGGACGAGGACTTCGACAAGCCGATGATCGGCGTGGCCAACGGCCATTCGACGATCACGCCCTGCAACTCCGGCCTGCAGAAACTCGCTGACGCGGCGATCGAAGAGATCGCCGCGTGCAAGTCCAATTCGCAGGTCTTCGGCACGCCGACGATTTCCGACGGCATTGGCATGGGCACCGAGGGGATGAAGTACTCGCTGGTGTCGCGTGAAGTCATCGCGGACTGCATCGAGACCTGCGTCAATGGCCAGTGGATGGACGGCGTCATCGTCATCGGCGGCTGCGACAAGAACATGCCCGGCGGCATGATGGGCATCGCGCGCTGCAACGTGCCGGCGATCTACGTCTACGGCGGTACCGTGAAGCCCGGAAGCTACAAGGGCAAGGACCTGACAATCGTCTCGGCCTTCGAGGCAGTCGGCGAGTTCACGGCGGGGCGCCTGAACGAAACCGACTTCAAGGAGATCGAGCGGCGCTGCATCCCGGGTTCCGGCTCGTGCGGCGGCATGTACACCGCAAACACGATGAGTTCCTCATTTGAAGCGCTGGGCATGAGCCTTCCGTATTCATCGACAGAGGCGAACCCAGACGACGACAAGGTCACGAGTACGCGTGAAGCGGCCCGCGTCCTGGTCGACGCAGTCAAGAAGAACCTGCGGCCCAGCGACATCATCACGCGCAAGTCGATCGAGAACGCCGTCAGCCTGATCATGGCCGTCGGCGGCAGCACCAACGCGGTGCTGCATTACCTGGCGATTGCGCACTCCGCCGGCATCGCGTGGACCATCGACGACTTCGAGCGCATTCGCCTCAAGGTCCCGGTGCTGTGCGACCTGAAGCCCTCGGGCAAGTACGTGGCGACCGATCTGCACCGGGCCGGTGGCGTGCCGCAGGTGCTCAAGATCCTGCTCGCCAATGGCCTGCTGCATGGCGACTGCATGACCATCACGGGCAAGACGATGGCCGAGATGCTGGCCGACGTGCCGGCAGAGCCTACTGCCTCCCAGGACGTGATCCGCCCGTTTTCCAAGCCGCTCTATGCGCAGGGACACCTCGCCATCCTCAAGGGCAACCTGTCGCCGGAAGGCTGTGTCGCCAAGATCACCGGACTCAAGAACCCGGCCATCACCGGCCCGGCGCGTGTGTTCGACTCCGAGGACGCCGCGATGGAGGCCATCCTGGCCGACCGCATCAAGCCCGGCGACGTGCTGGTGATCCGCTACGAAGGCCCCAAGGGCGGGCCCGGCATGCGCGAGATGCTGTCGCCGACTTCGGCACTGATCGGCAAGGGCCTGGGCGAGAGCGTCGGCCTGATCACCGACGGGCGTTTTTCCGGCGGAACCTGGGGCATGGTCGTGGGGCACGTGGCGCCCGAGGCCTATGTCGGCGGGACGATCGCACTGATCCAGGAAGGCGATTCGATCACGATCGACGCGCGCAAGCTGTTGCTGCAGTTGAACGTCCCCGACGACGAGATCGCGCGTCGCCGCGCCGCCTGGCAGCAGCCCGCGCCGCGTTACACGAAGGGCGTGCTGGCCAAGTTCGCCAAGCTCGCCTCGACGGCGAGCAAGGGCGCGATCACGGACGAGAAGCTGTTTTAGTAGCGCTCCTCGTGTACGCGAGCCCTTCGGGCTCGCACGTGCACTCGTCGCGGTACGGCTTGCGCTTCGCTTCAGCCGCTCAACACTGACTTGTCGGCTGCGCTTCGGAGCGGCCGAGCGCTCCGCCGGGTTGCAACTGCACGACACCTACCCTGCCCTTCCGCCCAGCGGAAGGGAGTTGGCACTCCTCCCTGCACCCTCCTCGTCTGGCGAGGAGGGAGAAGGAAATTCTGGCACTGCAAGGTGTGCCGCGGGGTGGAGTGCCTGCGCTTTGTACTTCGGCGGAGCGCCGGCCGCTCCGAAGCGCAGCCGCCTGATCAGTCCGGTCCGAGTGCACGTGCGACCGCGCAGCGGTCGCGTACACGAGGACCGATCACCGGCTCCGCCTGCTCTTGTTCGATTCCAGCGCGTCCTTGATGCGCTTCTTCTTGTAGGCCTCCATCTCGTCAAAGGCCTTCTTCTTGTCGAGTCCCAGCCGTTGCTCGAAGACCTCGAACCAGATAAGCGCCAGGACGAACGGCACGGTAACCCACCACCACGACAGGGTTGCGAAAACGCTGATCTCCAGCAGCTTGAGGATGATGAGTGCAACGCCGACCCACAGCAGCCACATGCGGAGTCTCCCGCAGAACGATGCGTCGACTATAGTCGCCCGCGCCTCCGGATTGCAGGCCGGCGGTCAACGCAAAAGCGGGCAAGCCGTTAGAATCTTCGGGCTTTCAGACCAGAAGCCGGATATTTCGCCCCCCTTCCCCAGACAAATACGGAGAGTCCATGAAACACGCCTTCATACTTGCCGCCCTCGGCCTGGCCGTTGCCAGCGGCCCGGTGTTCGCCCAGGCGGAACTCGCCAAGCAGAAGAACTGCCTGGCCTGCCACGCGACTGACAAGAAATTGGTCGGCCCCTCGTACAAGGATGTCGCCGCCAAGTACAAGGGCGACAAGGACGCCGTCGCCAAGCTGGCCAAGAAGATCCGCGAAGGCGGCGTCGGTGTCTGGGGCCAGGTTCCCATGCCTGCCAACCCACAGGTCAATGATCAGGAAGCGGCCTCGCTGGCCAAGTGGGTCATGTCGCAGTAGTCGGCCGACCACCCATCAAACGGGGCGCGCAAGCGCCCCGTTTTGCTTGGTGGGCGGCGGCGCACCGGTTGGCTCATGATGTGCGTGGCAGCGCAATGCCGGGGGGCCGTCCGCTGACCACCTGCGCAATCAGTTCTCCGTTGCCAGGACCCAGCGTCCAGCCGAGCGTGCCGTGCCCCGCATTCAGGAACAGCCCGCGAACCCGTGTGGCGCCAAGATACGGGACATTCGACGGCGTCACCGGACGCAGCCCGGCCCAATACGTCGGTCGCGCGTAGTCGCAGGCGCCGGGGAAGAGTTCCTGCGTGCGACGCGTCAGCGACGCGCAACGCACGGCATCGAGATCGAGGCTCCAGCCCGCGATCTCAGCGGTGCCGGCGACCCGCAGGCGCTGTCCCAGGCGCGAGAACACGAGCTTGTGCTCATCGTCGGTGAGGCTCACGCCCGGAGCCCTCTCCGGCGCGACGATGTCGAACGTCGCCGAGTAGCCCTTGCCCGGATAGATCAGCAGGCGCAGGCCGAGCGGGCGCAGCATTGCCACCGAATGCACGCCGAGGCAGACGACCAGAGCATCGGCCGAGAGCTCCTGCCTCGCACCGGCGCCGTCGCGAACGCCCGCTCCTCGCGCCTGCCCGTTTTCAACCTGCAGCGACTCGATCGTCGTGCCATAGAGGAACTGCACGCCGCGCTCGGCGCAGCGCCCTGCCAACTGGCGGGTGTACAGATGCGCGTCGCCCGACTCGTCGTCCGCACAGTAGTCCGCCCCGACCAGACGGTCTCGGATCGGCGCGAGGGCGGGCTCGAGTTCGATCGCCTGCGGCGGGGTAAGCGGGCGCCGATCGCAGCCCAGCGCTCGCATCAGAGCCGCCGGGACGAGGGAAGCCTCGAATTCGCACCGGTCAGTGTAGAAGTGCAGGATGCCGCGTTCGGCGCAGTCGTAATCGAGCCGAAGTTCCCGCCGCAGGCGCTTGATGACCGCCCGACTGTGCAGCGCCAGCGCGAGGATCGTGCGGATGTTGGCAGTGCTGCGAGACGCGGTGCATTCGCGCAGAAAGGCGGCGCCCCACAGCCACTGCTGCAATTCTGCCCGCGGACGAAAGAGCAGCGGCGCGTCGGCCCGCCCGAGCCAGCCCAGAATCCTGCGCGGCGCCCCCGGATTGGCCCAGGGCTCGGCGTGGCTGGCGGAAACCTGCCCGCCGTTGGCAAAGCTGGTCTCGAGCGCCGGCCCCGGCTGCCGCTCCACGACCACGACTTCGTGGCCCATCTCACGCAGGAACCAGGCGCTGGACACTCCAACCACACCGGCACCGAGGACAAGGACACGCACGTTGCCGACCCGCAAGGTTGAAACTGCGACCAATTTTAAGGAACGGGCGGGGTCGGCTCCCGAGTCGCCGGCACAACATCCCCCCGACGCGCCGCCCCGGATGCCTTGCAGGGCACGAATGCGTCTGTACAATTTCGCGGTTTCGTCGGCGAAACCCCTCGCGTGTTGTCTGGTGCCGCAGCGACGAATCACCGGGCAAACCCTCCCAGAACCAATCAACTTTCGACCGACACTCACAGAGGAGAAAAGGTCATGAATCGACGCACCATTACGCTCGTGCCGCTGGCGATTGCCGCCGCGGTCGCGCTTGCCGCCTGCGGCAAGAAGGAAGAGCCGGCCAAGGCCGAGGCCCCCAAGGCCGCCGCCGCCCCTGCCGCTCCTGCCAAGCAGCAAATGAAGATCGGCCATGTGGCGCCGCTGACCGGCGGCATCGCGCACCTGGGCAAGGACAACGAACTCGGCGCCCAGCTCGCCGCCAAGGAGATCAACGCCGCCGGCGGCGTCAAGCTTGGCGATCAGGTCTATGAGATCGTGATCATCGGCGAGGACGACAAGGCCGATCCGAAGGAAGGCACGCTCGCCGCCCAGAAGATCGTCGACTCCGGCGCCGTCGCCGTCGTCGGTCACCTGAACTCCGGCACGTCGATCCCCGCGTCGAAGATCTATTCGGACGCTGGCATGACCCAGATCTCGCCGTCGGCCACGAACCCGAAGCTGACCGAGCAGGGCTTCAAGACCACGTTCCGCGTCGTCGCCAACGACAACCAGCAGGGCGCCGTGCTCGCCAACTACGCGCACGACGGACTGAAGGCCAAGACGATGGCGATCGTCGATGACCGCACGGCTTACGGACAGGGCCTCGCGGACGTCGTCGAGAAGGTCGCCAAGGAAAAGGGCATCAAGGTCGTTGCGCGCGAGTTCGCGACCGACAAGACGACGGACTTCAACGCCATCCTGACCAAGATCCGCGGCACCAAGCCCGACGTGGTGTTCTACGGCGGCATGGACGCCACGGCCGGCCCGATGGCCAAGCAGATGAAGCAACTCGGCATCAAGTCGGTTCTGCTCGCCGGTGACGGCGTGTGCTCGCCCGAGTTCATCAAGCTGGCCGGCGACGCCGCCGGCATCATGCACTGCTCCATGGCGGGCGAAGCCGTCGAGAAGCTGGCCAAGGGCGCAGAGTTCAAGGCCACGTTCAAGTCGACGTTCAACCAGGATGTGCAGATCTACTCGCCGTACTCCTACGACGCCGTGTACATCATCGCCGACGCCGCGAAGCGCGCCGGCAAGGCCGACCGCGCCGCGATCACGGCCGCGATGCCGGCCACGAGCTACCCGGGCCTGACCGGCACGATCGCCTTCGACGAAAAGGGCGACATCAAGGGCGGCGCAATCTCCATGTTCAAGGTCACGGGTGACAAGCTCGAGTACATCTCGACGGTTCGCTAAGTCCTTCGCAACATCCGCGACGGCACCTTCGGGTGCCGTCTTTTTTTGCCCTTGCGGCGCGCAGCCGGCACCTTGCTACGATGCGCGGTCGCATGCGGGAGCGGAGCGCCGTCCGCTCCATGAAAGATCAATGGACACCTTCATCCAGCAGATCCTCAATGGCCTCGTGCTCGGCAGCATGTATTCGCTGATCGCGCTCGGCTACACGATGGTCTACGGGATCCTGAACCTGATCAACTTCGCCCATGGCGACGTGCTCACCGTCGGCGCGCTGACGGCGTTGTCCACGATCCTTCTGCTGCAGACACTGTTTCCCGGGCTGCCGGGCTGGGTCCTGATCTGCGCTGGGTTGCTCGCCGCGATACCGGTCTGCGTAGTACTGAGCCTCGTCATCGAGCGCGTCGCCTACCGGCCGCTGCGCAACGCGCCGCGGCTGGCGCCCCTCATCACGGCGATCGGCGTTTCGATCGTCATCCAGACCATCGCGATGCTGGTTTGGGGCCGCAATTACATGACGTTCCCGCAGTTGCTGCCGACCGCCCCGATCGAGTTCGCCGGCGCCACCGTGACGGTGACCAAGCTCCTCGTGATTGCGTTGTCCGCGCTGGTGATGATCGGCCTGATGCTGCTGGTCAACCGCACCAAGCTCGGCCGCGCCATGCGCGCCACCGCGGAGAATCCGCGCGTTGCGGGGCTGATGGGCGTCAACCCGAACTTCGTCATCGCAGCGACGTTCGCGATCGGTGCGGCACTGGCCGCGCTGGCCGGCGTGATGCTCGCGGCAACCTATGGCGTTGCCCACTTCTACATGGGTTTCCTGCCAGGGCTGAAGGCTTTCACGGCGGCGGTGCTCGGCGGCATCGGCAACATCCCTGGCGCCATGCTGGGCGGCCTGCTGCTCGGGCTGATCGAGGCACTCGGCGCCGGCTACATCGGCCAACTCACAGGCGGTGTGCTGGGCAGTCATTACCAGGATGTCTTCGCATTCCTGATCCTGGTGATCGTACTGATCTTCCGGCCGTCCGGACTGCTCGGCGAGCGCGTGGCGGACCGGGCCTAGCCATGGGTTCCCTGCTGCCTCGCCTGTCACAGAACCGGAATGCGGTCTGGATCGCGACAGCCATCATCGCCATTGCGCTGCTGCTGCTTCCATTCGCGGCCGGCCTGTTGGGCAACGCGTGGGTACGCGCACTGGCCTTCGCCTGCCTCTACGTGCTACTGGCGCTGGGACTCAACATCGTCGTTGGCTTCGCAGGCCTGCTGGACCTGGGCTACATCGCGTTCTATGCCGTCGGTGCGTACATGTACGCCCTGCTCGCCTCGCCACACCTGACCTCCACTTTTCCGTGGATTGCGCAGATGTTCCCGGGCGGTCTGCACAACTCCATCTGGTTCGTGATCCCGTTCGGCGCAGGCCTGGCAGCGATGTTCGGCATCCTGCTCGGCGCGCCGGTGCTGAAGCTGCGCGGGGATTACCTGGCGATCGTCACGCTCGGCTTCGGCGAGATCATCCGCATCTTCCTGAACAACCTGAACGCCCCCGTCAACATCACCAACGGTCCACAGGGCATCACGCTGATCGACCCGATCTCGTTCGGCAGTGTCAGCCTTGCCAAGACCCAGCACTTTCTTGGCATCACCGTGCCGTCGGTGCACCTGTATTACTACCTCTTCCTGGTCCTGGTGCTGATTGCGATCGTCATCTGCGTGCGGCTGCAGGACTCTCGCCTTGGCCGCGCCTGGATGGCGATCCGCGAGGACGAGGTTGCGGCCAAGGCGATGGGCATCAACGTACGCAACGTCAAGCTGCTCGCGTTTTCGCTCGGCGCGACCTTCGGTGGCGTGTCGGGTGCGATGTTCTCCGCGTTCCAGGGCTTCGTCTCGCCGGAGTCGTTTACGCTGAACGAGTCGATCATCGTGCTGGCGATGGTCGTGCTGGGCGGGCTCGGACACATCCCCGGCGTCGTGCTTGGAGCCGTGCTGCTGTCGATCTTTCCTGAAGTGCTGCGCCACACCGTCACTCCGGTGCAGACCTTCCTCTTCGGCCACGTAGTCGTCGACGCCGAAGTGCTGCGCATGATGCTCTACGGGCTGGCGATGGTGCTGATCATGTTGTATCGGCCCAAGGGACTGTGGCCTGCACCCGAGCACGGCGTCAACCCGTCCAGCCGCGCAGCGGCTCGGGGGACCTGAGATGACCTCCACGCTCACTTTGTTCGCTGCCCCCCGAGGGGGCGCTCAGTGCCCTTCGGGGCGGCCGGGCGGGCACTGAGATGGCCGACGTCGTGCTGCGCGTTGCGGGCGTGAATAAGCGCTTCGGCGGACTGCAGGCGCTGTCGGACGTCGGCATCGAGATCACGCGCGGAGAGATCTATGGCCTGATCGGGCCGAACGGCGCGGGCAAGACGACCTTCTTCAACGTCATCACGGGCCTTTACTCGCCCGACTCCGGCACCTTCGAACTCGACGGCAAACCGTACTCGCCGACCGAGGTGCACCGCGTCGCCCAGGCCGGCATTGCGCGCACGTTCCAGAACATCCGGCTCTTCCCCGACATGACCGCGCTGGAAAACGTCATGGTCGGCCGCCATGTGCGCACGCACGCGACCGCACTCGGCGCGATCCTGCGCACCCGCCGGACCGTCGAGGAGGAGCGCGGCATCAAGGCCCGCTCGCTCGAGTTGCTCGAGTACGTCGGCATCCGTAAATACGCCGACTTCCAGGCGCGCACGCTGTCGTATGGAGATCAGCGCCGCCTGGAGATCGCACGCGCGCTGGCGACCGAACCCAAGTTGCTCGCGCTCGACGAGCCGGCGGCGGGCATGAACGCCACGGAGAAGATCGCGCTGCGCGGGCTGCTCGAAGCCATCAGCCGCGATCGCATCACGATCCTGCTGATTGAACACGACGTGAAGTTGGTCATGGGGCTGTGCGATCGCGTGACCGTGCTCGACTACGGCAAGATGATCGCCGTCGGTGCGCCGGCCGAAGTACAGAGCAACGCCGCGGTCATCGAGGCATACCTCGGCGGTGGCCACAAGGCCGTGGCCACGAAGGCGGCGTAGACATGGCTGACGTTGTCCTTCGCGGTCTGCTCGCTTGGCTCGCCGCCCGCTTGGGCGATTCCGGGACCCCCTCCCCGGCCCTCCCCGCGAAGGGGAGGGAGCACGCGCCGCGGGAGTGCCGCATGGCTGACATCGTCCTTCGCGTCGCGGGGCTGAAAGTTGCCTACGGTGGTCTGCGCGCTGCGCGCTCCGCCCTCATGGGCGATTCCTGGACCCCCTCCCCGGCCCTCCCCCGCGAGGGGGAGGGAGCACGCGCCGCGGGAGTGCCGCATGGCTGACGTCGTCCTTCGCGTCGCGGGGCTGAAAGTTGCCTACGGTGGGATTCAGGCCGTCAAGGGTGTGGACCTCGAGGTGCGCGCCGGCGAGCTGGTGACGCTGATCGGCGCCAATGGCGCCGGCAAGACCTCGACGCTCAAGGCGATCACCGGCACGCAGGCGTGGGCCGGTGAGATCGACTACATGGGCCGGACGACTCGCGGCCAGGCTTCGTATCAGCTGCTGGCACAGGGACTGGCTATGGTGCCCGAGGGCCGCGGCGTGTTCGCGCGCATGACGGTGACCGAGAACCTGCAGATGGGTGCCTTCGTGCGCAACGATGCCGAAGGTATCCGTCGCGACATCGACGAGATGTTCACGGTCTTCCCCCGGCTTAAGGAGCGCTCAAAGCAGCTCGCGGGCACGCTGTCGGGCGGCGAGCAGCAGATGCTCGCCATGGCGCGTGCGCTGATGAGCCAGCCCAAGTTGCTGCTGCTGGATGAGCCTTCGATGGGCCTGTCGCCCATCATGGTCGAGAAGATTTTCGAGGTGATACGCACTGTGGCCGCACGCAAGGTGCCGATGCTGCTGGTCGAGCAGAACGCGCGGCTGGCGCTGGAAGCGGCGCACCGCGCGTACGTGATGGACTCGGGCCTGATCACGCTGAGCGGCGAAGCCCACGCTTTGCTCACGGACCCGAAGGTGCGCGAAGCCTATCTCGGCGAAGCCGCCTGACATTGACCGTCGTGCCGTCCTCGTCCGAACGGAGGGGGAACACGACGAAGCGCAGGTTCAACCTTTAGGTCAACAAGACGGCCGGGTGACGGACCGCGCACAGGCTGGACTGAAACTCTTCCCTGCGCTACACGCGAAAGAGTACGCTCGGCGGTCCATTGCACTTGGACTGGAGATAAACCATGCATCCCCTCGTCCGCGCCTTCGCTTCGTGCGCTTTCGCCGCCGGTCTTGCGACGCCTTCGGTGCACGCCCAAGCGCCTGCGCCACTCGTCAGTTCCGCCACCGACAAGAGCATCCAGTGGGGTCCTTGCCCGGGCTTCCTGCCGAAAGGGTGCCAGATCGGAGTGCTGCATGGCGACCCGGCCAAACCTAATGTCGACATTTTCTTCAAGGTGCCTGGCAAGTCGAAGATAGCCGCACACAAGCACACGTCAGCCGAACGCATGGTGCTCGTGCAGGGTGAGATGCAGGTGACTTACGAAGGACACAAGCCGCTCACATTGAAGCGCGGCTCGTATGCCTATGGCCCGGCCGAACTGGTCCACGAAGCCACCTGCCTGAGCGCCGATCCGTGCGTACTGTTCATCGCGTTCGAGCAGCCGCTCGATGCGATCCCGATGAAAATGGCGGCGGCCAAGGCGGCCGAGGCGAAGGCGGCGGCCACTGAGACCAAGAAGAAGAGCGGCGGCTGCTAGGTCGCTGCGCTTGGCAGCCGCGCGCAGCTTCCAGCACTGCAGGCGACGGACCGAGTTCGACCTGAACCAGACTGTCTCTGCCGCTGACCGCATCGCCCGAGCACGCCTATCGGCGCAGCTGATCGGTCGAAACGTTCCTGCCGTGACCGTTGCAGGAGTGGGTTGCCGCTGCCCGTCAATCGTGCTGCTAGCGCACTTATGCAGTACCGCTGCAGGCACTGTCTGCTGTGACTCCATGCAGCGCGTTGCTTGGATGTCCAATGGCTGACGCCGAGTTTCTGCATCCATTGCGGCCCCTGCTCAAGAACTGGGTCTGGGAGCATGGTCGCGTCGGCACCCGCTATCTCGACTGCACGGATGGCGAGATCAAATTCGACGACGGCAAGAAGTCGCGCTTCGCGGCCGAGAGCATCTTCTACGCACCACTCGGTGTGGACGCCGGCAGCGCAACCGATGCAGCGGGCCCTGCCGTCCATGAAGGAGCGCTTGCCCGCTTCCTGCGAGCGGCCCAACTCGGCACGCCGGAAGATGCTGGCGCAGTCGCGGATGTTCAGCGCGCCGTGCAGGACTGCGTGGACCTTAGCCTCGTGTGTGCCTATCAGCAATTCGCCCGGCAGGCCCTTGCGACCTATGCGCTCGAACCGATGTTCGAAGAAGAAATCCGCGCCGCCGTCGTCAGCGACATACGCAGCAAGTACGTTGGCCTGCGCGCGCAACTGGCGCTTTACGACTTCACCGTGTTTTACGGCCTGCCGGCGCCACTGCTGATCAGCGAAGCGCCCTTCATTGACTGGCGCGTGCAGGCTAAGCCTGTGCAGCCGTTCGTCTCGCTGCCGCTGGGTCCGTATTGCATTCTGGTGGGCACACCGTCCGGCAAGAAGAGCCGGGCCGGGCCCGTGCTCTGGAAGACGGTCGGCGCCATGGGACCGTTCAAGGACCACAACCGCTATATCGTCGATTACGCCCACCGGTGGATCGTGGCGACATCGGAAGATCAGCTTGTCGCCCTGCAGGACCGCTTCGCTCCCGATACTGACGGCAACCCGGCCGCTGTGCAGCCTTGACTGGCGTCAGGGCAATGAATTCGGGCCCCTGCCCAGGAGATAGTCGTCGCGGCGCATTTCCGAGCTGCAATCACTATTTCGTGAAACAGCACCGTCGGAATGCACACTAAGGATCACAAACGTCAATACGACGATGATGCTGCCGATCCAGGCTCATCTCGGTCGTCTGGGCCGCCGTGGTCGCCGCTTTCGTAGCCTTGGAGGCGCCGTTCCCGACGGAGTTCTGGCAGCCTGCAGGCTCATGGTGATCTTTGGTGTCGCGTGTCACTTGAGACGCAGACGATCACCTGGCTGAAGTAGATTCAGACTACCTGGCCGCGATTCCATTTCCTGCCGTCTAAGGGCGGAACTTGGACAGCAAGGCCAAACTGCCGCATAGTGGCCGTCATACGCTTCAAGCCGCGATCGGCGCACATGCCTGCGAAGTTGCAGCGATTCGTCCAACCCGGAGAAAGTCATGCAACCTCACCTGCTTTCTGCAATTGCCGCCATTGCGTTGGCGTCACTGACTGCCTCGGCAGGCGCGCAGCTTCCGGTTAATGACGAACCACTGACGGGCAAGTGGGCCCCGAGCGAGTGGGGTCCCGACGACAAGGTAGGTGCTCCCAACCGCACGACACGGGAACTCGTGCTGAAAGCGGTTGGGCTCGTGAAGAAGGGCAAGAGCGCGACGCTCGGTAAGGTCTATGAGGCGGATGCGCCGACGTTCGGAACGCGCAGCTGGAAACTGCTGATTCCGGGACGACCGACCGGCGGACCGTTCGGCGACCAGCAGCTCGTCTACAACGATGAATACGTGGCCACGGAGCTGGGCCAGATCGGGACACAGTTCGATGGGCCTGGTCACATCGGCGTCATTACCTCGAAAGGCATGTATTACTACAACGGCCGTTTCCTTCACGACAAGGGGATCAGCTCGACCGGCTTGGGCCCGCTTGGAGTGGAGCATGTGGCGCAGAAGGGTTTCGTGTGCCGCGGAGTACTGCTCGACGCGGTGGCGCTGCGCGGCGCAACGCTGCCGGTGCCCAAGGAGAACAGTCCCAGCGATCCCGGCATCGTCACGGCGAAGGACGTCCAGGCCATGGTTCAGCGGCAAGGC
This sequence comes from uncultured beta proteobacterium, assembly GCA_963702595.1. Taxonomy (GTDB): domain Bacteria; phylum Pseudomonadota; class Gammaproteobacteria; order Burkholderiales; family Burkholderiaceae_F; genus JALORV01. The sequence goes on from CAVPDC010000014.1 coordinate 100,244, forward strand.
CTTGCGCCCATTGGAACCGGCGATTGCGTGTTTCTTTACACCGGCCACGGAGACCTATGGCATCCACGGGACTGGGACAAGTTCGACGCGGCCGAAAAAGCCAGGCGCACCGCCCAGTTCAACGCGGGCGAGCCGGGCTTCGGCATTTCCGCCTGCGAGTACCTCGCCGACCGGAAGGTGATTCTGACGGGTGCAGACACGTGGGGAACAGAGGCCGTCGGCAAGGGCTTCGGTGGCGAGACGCCGCAACCGTTCGAGTGCCACGTCAAGTTGCAGACCAAGCGCGGCATCTGGAATCTAGAGAACCTGGACTTCTCCCAGCTCATCGCCGACAAGGCCTACGAATTCCTGTTCGTATGGTCTCCGCTGAAGATGAAGGGTGCCACCGGTTCACCGGGAAACCCGATGGCCCTGTACTAGGACTGTGTGCCACCCGCCTTCACCGCGGCCTGCTCACTCACCGCCGATTCTGCGCACCTGCACGCGGACGTCCATGTCGAGGAAGTCGCTCGCCTCTCCGAACCAGCGCCCTGACACGGGCGCCGCCAGGTCCGCATCGCGTGCATAAGCGACGCGGATCAGGCTGGCGCCGCCGAACAACGCATTGGTCGGGTCAAACGGAACCCAGCCGGCCCCGGGAAGGTAGATGTGCAGCCACGCGTGCGTCGCGCCGGCGCCGGTGACGCCCGCGTCGGCGGCGTTGTCGACGGACGGGTCGTACAGGTAACCGGACACGAAGCGCGCCGCCATGCCGAGCCGCCGCGCAACTTCCATCATCAACAGCGCGAAGTCGCGGCAGGAGCCGGCGCCGCGCCGCAACGTCTCGTCCGGCGTCTGGGTACCCGGCTCATCGCGCGACTCGTAGCGGAAGCTCGACTGGATCGCCACGGAAATGGAGGTCAGCAGCGCACGCGTGTCCGGTCGCACGGCGGGAGCGAGGAAGGGTCGGCACCACTCGAAGAGCCGCCCATCGGGGTCGGGGTAGTGACGCTCGAGCATCGCGCCGAGATCACGTCGCTCTTCCATTGTGTAGTCAAATGGCCAGCGCTGCGCGTGCGCGGCAAGCGGCAGATCGTTGATGCCCCGCACGCCGCCATGGGTGACGCGGAACCGGCAATGAATCCGGAGCTCGTCGGAAGAGTCCATCGGCGTGACCAGCGTCACCCAGTTGGACTGGGTGTCCTGCACCCAGTCGATCCGCGACGGAACGTTGACATCGATGCCGGCGCCGAGCACGTGGATGTCATGCCCCGAGCGCGGCCGGAACATCACGCGGTGTTCACCGAAGCGGACGGGTCGCGCGTAGCGATAGGTCGTCGTGTGCTCGACTTCCAGAATATGCGCGCTGCTCACACGGCCTCGCCGCTGATCTGCTCGGTCCAGCGCGCCAGCGCCTGCTCTTTGTCGCCTCCGTCTCGCATCGCCTGCAGCACCCGGGCCCGGTCGTCCGCCGGCCGGTTCTGGCTTAACTTGAATTTGGCATCGAGGCGTTCGACCGCGATCGCAAAGGCGACGATGCCACCCTTCATGCCTTCGCGATAGGCGCTGTCGAGTTCATCCCACTGGCTTCGATATGCTGCGTCGTGGCGATCGATCAGCGCCTTCAGCACCTGCTCCTTGTGTTCGCTGTCGTGCCAGAGCTCGATCAAGCCTTGCGCGTGCACGACCGCGTAGTTCCAGGTCGGTACCGCCTTGCGTGTCGCGTAGAGCGCGGGCGAAATGTAGGCATCTCCGCCGTGAAACACGGCCAGAACCCTGCTGCGCTCGCGCCATGCCTCCCAGTGCGGGTTGGCGCGGGCGACATGCCCGAGCAATCGCCAGGCATCACCCTCCTCGATCAGCAGCAACGGCACATGCGAGACGATCGGCTCGTCGGCGCCAGGTGTGACCAGCGTTGCAAACGGATGCGCGCGCATCAGCGCCGCGGCCAGCGCGCGATCCTGCACGGCAAAGTGCGTCGGCGTGTAGAGCATCAGGCCAGCGCTGCAGCCTCGGGCAGGCCCAGCATCAGGTTCAGGTTCTGAATGGCCGCGCCGCTGGCGCCCTTGCCGAGATTGTCGAGGCGCGCGACGAGCAGCGCCTGGCGTGCCGCATCGTTGGCAAAGACAAAGATCTCCAGCCGATTGGTGGCGTTGAGCGCCTCGGGCTCGAGAAAGGCTCCTTCCCGCAGCGCCGCCGTGTCATTGAGCGGCCGCACGCCGATGAACGCTTCGCCGGCGTAATGCTCTGCATAGACCGCATGCAGCTCGGCGCCCGTGGCGGCGCGTGGCAGGGCGGACGTTTGCAGCGGAACATGCACCAGCATCCCTTGCCGGAAGTAGCCCACTGACGGCGCGAAGAGCGGCGCGTGCGCCAGCAGGCCATGCTGCCTCATCTCGCCAACGTGTTTGTGACTCAGCGTCAGGCCGTAGTCGCCGTAGGCCTGCGGCCGCGAGCCCGGCGTCGGTTGCTCGAAGGACTCGATCATCTTGCGTCCACCGCCGGAATACCCCGACACCGCGTTCACCGTGACCGGAAAGTCCTCCGGCACGAGGCCACGCTCGCGCAACGGACGCACCAGCGCGAGGAAGCCGGTCGGGTAACAGCCGGGGTTGGAAACTCGCCGCGCGGAGGCGATTGCCGCGCGCTGGGTGCGCGTCAGTTCCGGAAAGCCGTAGACCCAGCCCGGCGCCGTGCGGTGCGCCGTGCTGGCATCGATGACTCGAGTGCGATCGTTCTCGATCAGCGCGACTGTCTCGCGCGCCGCGTCGTCCGGGAGGCACAGGATCACGCAGTCGGCGCGATTGACGATCTCCCGCTTCGCGGCAGGGTCCTTACGCGATTCGGGCGGCAGGCTCAGCAGCTGCAGGTCCATACGCTCCTGCAACCGCGCGCGAATCTGCAGGCCGGTGGTGCCGTGCTCGCCGTCGATGAAGACTGTCGGTGTGTTCATGGCAGGTCCCTCGGTTGGGCGGACCCGTCGTTCGGGCTCGCGTAAACGTGTGGATTGTGCCTCTCCATGGAGCGCTGCGGTTCAACCATCTCCGCGAACCCGAAGCGCCGGTACAGGTCGTGGGCATCCCGCGTGCGCAGCGCCCAGCGCCGCAGCCCCTGCAGTTCGGGATGCGCGACGATCGCGCCAATCAGGCGGGTGGCCGTGCCCTGCCCACGCCATGGCTGTGCGACATACACATCGCACAACCAGGCGAAGGTCGCGCGATCTGTCACCACACGCGCGAATGCCACCTGTTCGTCTCCGACAAGCGCGGACGCGACTAGCGAGTTGTCGATCGCGCGCTCGAAGACGCCGCGGCCCATGCCGATGGACCAGTAGGCCTCCCGGCTCAGCCAGCCGTAGACGCGGTCGCGGTCGAGCTGCGCAGGATCGAAGGTGATCGTCGGCGAGTTCATGGCTGCGCCCCCAACAGAGCGTCCAGCAGGTCGGACATCCGGTCGATCTCGTCGAGGCCGACGTTCAACGCCGGCATCAGGCGCAACAGCTGAGGTCGCGGGCTGTTCAGCAGCAAGCCGTCGGGCGCGAGGTCACGCGCCTGCTCGACCAGATGAGCGCCCATCGGGCGTCCGAGGTCCAGCGCCTGCAGCAGGCCGCGGCCACGCCGCCCCGTGAGGCGGTGACGTGCGATCAGCGCATCGAGCTGCGCCTCGAGATGGCGCGCACGCTGGCGTACGCCCGCCAGGAATTCGGTGGCCGAGACGGTGGCGAGTACTGCACTCCCTACGGCGGCCATCAGCGGATTGCCGCAGTACGTTCCGCCCTGGTCGCCGTGGGCAAACGCCGCGGCCACACTCTCGCGCGCCAGCAGCGCAGCCAGTGGGACGCCACCGCCAAGTCCCTTGCCGAGGGTCAGGATGTCGGGAATTACACCCGCATTCTCGAACGCGAACAGTGTGCCGGTCCGGCCGACGCCAGTCTGCACTTCATCGAAGATCAGCAACAGGCCGTGCCTATCGCACAGCGCACGCAACGCAACCAGGAAGTCGTCGTCCGCCGGCACCACACCGGCCTCGCCCTGGATCGGCTCCAGCATGACGGCCACCGTGCGCTCCGTGACCAGGGCCTCGACCGAGTGCAGGTCGTTCAACGTGGCCTTCGGAAAGCCCGGCATCGTGGGTTCGAAGAGGCGGTCCCAGCCCGGCTTGCCGCTGGCTGCCATCGTCGCGAGCGTGCGCCCATGAAAGCCGTCCACGAACGTGATGATTTCGAACGCGCCGTCGCGGTGCACTTGACCCCACTTGCGCGCCAGCTTGATCGCGCCTTCGTTGGCCTCGGCGCCGCTTGAGCACAGGAACACCCGCTCGAGCCCGGAAAGATGTGCGAGCCGGGTGGAAAGTTCGAGCGCCGGTGCATTGAAGAATGCCGGGCTGGGGCTGATGAGACGCTGCGCCTGGTGCGCGAGCGCATCCTGGATCTGTGCCGGCGAGTGCCCCAGGGCGTTGACGGCCCAGCCCTGCACGAAATCAAGGTAACGCTTGCCGCGATGGTCGATGAGCCACGAACCTCGCCCTTTGACGAACACCAGCGGCGGACGGGCCGCGACGTTCATCAGGGCATCGGTCTCGAAGGCGTCGATCTTCATGGTTCGCTCCTCGTCGAAAAACAAAAAGGCCGCGGAGTCCGCGGCCTTTTCGGGACAAACCGGAGTTCCGGTCATCAACCCTGCGCGCGCGCTCCCCTGCGGAGATCCGCATCACGTCGCTCGCGTCGGGCAAGATTGAAGGTTGTCATGCGCAAAAGTGTACCCGAGCTTTGGTAACTGCAGCACGCCGCAATGGTTTCAGGCCTGTATCAGGTCCGCCTGCGACGTAAACGAATCGGCAAAGAACTGGTCTTCCGGTAGAGCACAGAGCGCCGTGAAGTCGCGGCGCGCGGCATTGACCATCAGCGGTACGCCACACGCGTACACCTGATGGCGCGACAGGTCAGAGAAGTCCTCCATGACGGCGCGATGTACGAAGCCGGTGCGGCCGGTCCAAGCATCGTCCGGCCGCGCCTCGGACAGCACCGGCACATAACGAAAGTTCGGCTGCTCGGTCGCCCAGCGCGCCGGCAGGAAATCCAGATACAAGTCGCTTCGCGTGCGCGCGCCCCAGTACAGAACGACGGGGCGAAAGACCTTGCCCGAGTCCACGCGGTTGATGCCCTCCGCGAAGATGTGCTCCGCGATGGCCTTGATCGGCGCGAAGCCGGTGCCGCTGGCGAGCAGGATGATCGGCCTTGGATTGTCTTCGCGCAGGAAGAACGTGCCCATCGGGCCCTCGACACGCAGGATGTCGCGCTCCTTGAATGGCTGAGGACCGATGCCGAACAGGTTGTCCGTGAAGATCCCGCCAGGCATGTGGCGGACGTGGAACTGCAGTTGCTCGTCAGCCTGCGGCGGGGTGGCGATCGAGTACTGGCGACGCGTGCCGTCGCGCAGGATGAACTCGAGGTACTGGCCCGCCAGGTACTGCAGCCGTTCGGTCGCCGGCAACTGCAGCGAGACGATCGCGACATCGGGCGTCACGCGTTCGATGCGCGCAATGCGCGCCGGCATTCTCTTGATCGGGATGTCGCCAAAGCCGGTCAGTTCGCGCGCCTCGATAACGACGTCCGTGTGCGGGCGCGAGCTGCAAAAGAGCGCCAGCCCTTTGGCCTCGTCCGATGCGGAGAGTGCAGACGCCGAATGCGGGCCGTGCACGAGTTGGCCTTCGAGCAGCCTGCCGCGGCAGGTGCCGCAGGCCCCGTTCTTGCAGCCATAGGCGATGCCGACGCCCTGCCGCAGCGCTGCCGCCAGCACGGTTTCATCGCCTTCGACAGTGAACGAGCGTCCGCTCGGGCGGACCGTAACCTTGAAGCTCATAGAATTGCGCGATGGAATTCAATCGGCCCGTGCCGCCGCCGCACGCGAGCTTCGGACGACGGAAACTGGGTCGACCGCGCCTGCTGATTATCGGCTGCGGCGATGTCGGGCTACGAATTGTCTCACGCCTCGCGGCCCGCTTTCGGCTCATCGCGCTGACGTCGACACCGGCACGGGCGGCACAGCTGCGCGCTGCCGGCGTCATTCCCATCGTCGGCAATCTCGATCGACGGCAGTCGCTGGGTCGTCTGCGCGGCCTGGCACCGTGGCTCGTGCACCTCGCGCCTCCGCCCAACGACGGCGGCCAGGACACGCGCACGCGGCACCTCGTAGCCGAGCAGGCCGGAGCTGTTCAACGCGCGGTCTACATCAGCACGACCGGCGTCTATGGCGATCATGGTGGACGACAGATCGACGAGACGGCGCGACTGCGACCCGCCAATGACCGCGCCGTGCGCCGCATCGACGCCGAGCGCGTGATGCGCGGAAAGCTACATGCCGCCATCCTGCGCGTGCCCGGCATCTATGCGCACGATCGTCTGCCTCTCGATCGCCTGCGGCAGAACCTGCCCGCGCTGGCCGAGGCCGACGATGTGTACAGCAATCACATCCACGCCGATGACCTCGCCCGCATCGCGATCGCGGCCCTCGTGCGCGGCCGCGCCGGCCGCATTTACAACGCCGTCGACAACAGCGCTCTAAGAATGGCCGAGTACTTCGATCTTGTCGCAGATGCCACGGGCCTGCCGCGAGCGCCGCGCCTGCCGCGCGTGGCACTGCAAGCGGTGGTGTCGCCGATGATGTATTCGTTCATGACGGAGTCGCGCCGACTGTCGAACCAGCGTGTGCGCGACGAACTGCGGGTAAGGCTGCTGTATCCGACCGTGGTAGCCGCGCTCGCGACGCTGCGCGCACCAAAGACAAACGGCCCCGCAGGGCCGTTGGCATGAAGCGCATGGGTATAACTCTGCGCGTCGTTGGTGCTGCTGAGACGACTCGAACGTCCGACCTACTGATTACGAATCAGTTGCTCTACCAACTGAGCTACAGCAGCCTTGAAGCGAGCCATGGATTATACGGGGCTCGAAGACCGGCAGCAATTTTGAACCCTGAAGGCCCGGCGTGAACAACGCACTGCTGATGCTGCCCGATTTCGGGCTGATCCTGATGGGTACGATCCTGGCGCGACGGCTGGGATTCACGCGCAGTTTCTGGGACGGTGCCGAGCGGCTCGTCTATTACGCCCTCTTCCCGCCGTTGCTGTTCACGTCGATCGTCAACGCCAAGTTCACGTTCGCCAGCGAGGGCCGCATGCTGGCGGCCGCGGTCGGTGCCTTCCTGGCAGCGGTCGCGCTCGGCTTTGCCGCGCGATGGTTGTTCAGGCCTGCGCCCGCATTTTTCGCCAGCTGCGTGCAGACGGCATTCCGCTACAACTCGTACGTCGGCCTGGCGCTCGCACAGTCGATAGCGGGTCCGCGCGGTGTCGCGCTGATGGCGCTGATCATTGCGATCTGTGTGCCACTGGCCAATGCGTTCGCCGTCTTCGCGCTGGCGCGCCATCGGCAGACCGGCGTGCTGCGCGAGATGGCCGTGAATCCGCTGATCCTGGCCACCGTATCGGGACTGGTCGCCAACCTGCTTGGCTTCGAGATGCCGACGCTGCTCGGTACTTTCCTGTCGCGGCTCGGCACCGCCAGCCTGGCGCTGGGGCTGCTGTGTATCGGGGCCGGCCTGACGTTCGCGTCCGTGCACGAAGAGCGCCCGACGATGAGCTACCTGGTATCGATCAAGCTGCTCGCGATGCCGGCTCTTGGCCTGTGGTTCATACATCTGCTCGGGCTTGCGGGAACGCCGGCGCTGATCGTGCTGCTGTTCGCAGCCCTGCCGACGGCGTCGAGCGCCTACATCCTAGCGGCGCGCATGGGCGGTCACGCTGCGCCGGTCGCTTACGCGATCACCGTGCAGACGCTGCTGGCGATGCTGACGCTTCCCATCTGGATCAGTCTGGCGCCGCGCTGACCGCTTCGGCGCCGTGTCGCGCCAGGGCCCATTCGACATGCTCGCGCACGAGCACGCTGGCATCGCCGCGGCGTGCTTGCAATGCTTCGATCACTGCGCTCGACGGCGGTGCATTGCCGAGCGCAACCGCGAGGTTGCGCAACCAGCGCTCGTGGCCGATGCGACGGATCGCCGAGCCTGCGGTGCATGCCTCAAACTCGCTCGCGCTCCAGGCAAACAGTTCGACAAGCCGAGCTTCGTCGAGGCCATGGCGCACATCAAAATCCGGCAGCGCGGAGCGCTGCGCGTATTTGTTCCACGGGCACACCAGCTGGCAGTCGTCGCAGCCGTAGATGCGGTTGCCGATCAGCGGCCGCAATTCCGCGGGAATGGCACCCGCATGCTCGATCGTCAGGTACGAGATGCAGCGCCGCGCATCGAGCTGGTACGGCGCGGTGATCGCGCGCGTCGGGCAGATCTCGATGCAGCGTGTGCACGTGCCGCAGCGTTCAGTGATCGGCGCATCCGCAGGCAGGGCCAGGTCGGTGAGGATCTCGCCAAGGAAGAACATCGAGCCGGCGTCCTGCGACAGCAGCAGCGTGTGCTTGCCACGCCAGCCGATGCCCGACTTGCGCGCGAGTTCCACCTCGAACACCGGCGCGGAGTCTGTCGCGACGCGGTAGCCGAACGGTCCCGCGGCCCGCTCGATGCGGTCGGCCAGCGACTGAAGCCGGCTGCGCAGCACCTTGTGATAGTCGCGCCCGCGTGCATAGAGCGACACGACCGCGGCATCGGGGTCCTCGAGGCGACGCAGTTCGCGTGCGGCCCACCCGGGCGATGATTCCCGCGGCAGGTAGTCCATGCGCACCGTGATGGCGCGACAGGCGCCCGGCAGGAGGTGCGTCGGGTCCGCGCGCAGCGCGGCATGCCGTTCCATGTAGTCCATGTCGCCGTGCCAACCCGCGGCGAGCCACGCCTGCAGACGCTCCGTCGCCCCGGTAAGGTCGAGATCCGCAATTCCGACCTGTGCAAAGCCGAGCTCGGCACCCCAGGCGCGTATCTCTCCCGCGAGCGCAGTGACGTCGAGCGAGGCGACGGTATGCTCGGCGCGATCCGGTTTCATGCGAGCCATTTTAGGTGCCTCACTCAGAGCTGCCGTTGTCTGTCGCGCGAGTGTTGGCAACACCTGCCGACACTGATCGCCTCGGGCAGGCGCTCGCCGCCGCGAGCCGCGAGCATGTGCAGGCGATCGCGCCGGTGGGGCTGCAGGTCAATCTCAGCGGCGACCTGGGCAGCGGCAAGACGGCCCTGGTGCGGGGCTGGCTGCGTGCGCTGGGCGTCTCGAGCCCGGTTCGCAGTCCGACCTTCACCGTGCTGGAGCCCTACGTTATTGGGCTGGCGCCACCGGAGGCAATGGGCCGCCCGACGGGGCTTGAAGTTCAGAGCGTTTCGAGCTTAGACTTCTATCACTTTGATTTTTATCGATTTGCCGATCCGTCGGAATTTTCGACGGCAGGCTTTCGTGATCTGTTCGGTGCGGGCCGAATCTGTGCGATCGAGTGGCCTGAGAAAGCCGGGGAGCGCCTCCCGGGCGCCGACCTTGCGATCACGTTGCAGGTTGAAGGAGACGGTCGTCGCGCGACGATGACCGCGACCAGCACACTGGGGCATGCATGCCTGGACAGCGCACTGAAGGAGTTCGACTCGACCGCCGCCGCCTGATCCAGGCCGCCAGCGGCACGCTCGTCCTTGCGCTGACTCCGGTTCACATCGCTCGTGGCGCCACGCTGCTCGGAGTGCGCGTCTGGCCCGCCCGCGACTACACGCGAGTCGCGATCGAGCACGACGCGCCATTGAAGCTCACGCACTTCGTCATTCGTGACACACCACCGCTGCGCATGGTGGTCGATATCGAAGGCATCGACCTGACGCCGGCGTTCAAGGAGCTGGTTGCCAAGGTCGAGCCGAACGATCCGTACATCGGCGTGATCCGGGTCGGCCAGAATCGGCCGAAGGTCGTGCGGCTGGTCGTCGAACTCAAGGAAGACGTCAAGCCGCAGGTGTTTTCCCTCGAACCGGTGGGCCCGTATCAGCACCGGCTGGTGCTGGACTTCTATCCGGTCAATCCGCCCGACCCCCTGATGGCCTTGCTGCGCGAGCAGGCGACACCGCGCGACTCGGACTTCGGCACCGCACCGCGGCCCGCCGACGAACCGCAGCCGTTGGCGCGCGCAGCGCGCCCGACACGACGCGGCGCCGATGCGGACATTCAGCGGATTCTCACGGTGGCGATCGATCCGGGTCATGGCGGCGAGGACCCCGGTGCCGTCGGCAAGGGCGGGACCTACGAGAAGACGGTGACGCTCGCCATTGCACGGCGCCTGCGCGATCAGATCGTCGCCGACAGCAGCATGCGGGTGGCGCTGACGCGCGACGGCGACTACTTCGTGCCGCTGCGCACGCGGGTCGCGAAGGCGCGCGCCGTCCAGGCGGATCTCTTCGTCTCGGTCCACGCCGATGCCTGGATCCGGCCGGACGTGCGCGGCTCGTCGGTGTTCGCGCTGTCCGAGAACGGCGCATCGAGCAGTGCCGCCGCGTGGATGGCGCGTCGCGAGAATGAGGCGGACCTCATCGGCGGCATCAATCTCGCCTCGCACGACAGGCAACTCGCGCGCGTGCTGCTCGATCTTTCCACCACGGCGCAGATCAATGACAGCCTCAAGCTCGGCAACTCCGTGCTGCGCGAACTCGAGCGCGTCAACCGGCTGCACAAGCCGCGCGTGGAGCAGGCGGGTTTTGCGGTGCTGAAGGCGCCCGACATTCCGTCGATCCTGGTCGAGACCGCCTTCATCAGCAATCCGGCCGAGGAAGCACGGCTGCGCGACGACGACTACCAGGAGCAGATGGCGCGTGCGATCCTGATTGGGATCAAGCGCTACTTCGCGAAGAATCCGCCGCTGGCCCGCAACCCGCTGACCTGAGCGCCCACGGCCTCAGGCGGTCCGCCTGCGAAAAAGCTTCACCGTCGCCGCCAGCAGCAGCGGGCCGACAACCGCGGCGATCCCGACGATCAGGATGATGGCGAGGTTGTCCTTGATGATCGGCACGTTGCCAAACAGGAAACCGCCGTACACGAGCGAGACCACCCAGATCGCCGCACCCAGCACGTTGTAGAACTGGAACCTGCGGAATTCCATGCCGGACGCGCCGGCCACCAGCGGCGCGAACGAACGCACCACCGGCACGAAGCGCGCGATCATGACGGTCTTGCCACCGTGGCGCTCGTAGAAGTCATGCGTCCGCTTGAGCGCCGTCTGGTCGATCCAGCCGATGGTGCCGTCGTAGACCTTCTTGCCGAGCCAGGCGCCGATGAAGTAGTTGACCGTGTTGCCGAGCACCGCCGCAACGGTGATGATCGCCATCAGCAGGTAAACGTTGAGTCCCTTGGCCTGAGCCTGCGGCAGCGCAGACACTGCGCCGGCGACGAACAGCAGTGAATCGCCCGGCAGGAACGCCATGAACACCAGCCCCGTCTCCGAAAAGAAGATCAGGAACAGAGTCACGTAGACCAGAAGCACGTTGCGCTCGACGATCGTCACGAGGAAGCGATCCATCGCGTTGAACAGGTCGAGCCAGTTGATGCCTTCCATCGGGAATACGGGCCGGGCGGCAGGGGGTCGTTGCGGCGCGCGGATCATACGCGACGGGTCGCGGCGCTCCCTCGAAGCCGCGCAATTCCGCTTTCTATAATCCGCACCATGTCATCACTTCCCACCGCCGCGCCGATTCGCCTGCTGGCCGACGACCTCATCAGCCAGATCGCCGCCGGCGAGGTCGTCGAGCGGCCGGCTTCGGTCGTCAAGGAGCTGATCGAAAACAGCCTCGACGCCGGTGCGATGCGCATAGACGTGCGCCTCGAGGCGGGCGGCATCAAGCGCGTGGTCGTCGGCGACGATGGCCGCGGCATTCCGCGTGCAGAACTCGCGCTCGCACTGACACGGCATGCCACCAGCAAGATCGCCAGCCTCGACGATCTGGAGGCCGTCGAGTCACTCGGCTTCCGCGGCGAGGCGCTGGCCTCGATTGCATCGGTGGCCGATGTCGCGATCACCTCGCGCACGGCCGACGCAGCGAGCGGGTGGACGATCGACTCGGCGGGCGCGCTCGAGCCTGCCGCTGCCGTCACCGGGACCCGGATCGAGGTCGCGGACCTTTTTCACAAGACGCCGGCGCGCCGCAAGTTCCTGCGCTCGGAAGCCACCGAACTCGCACACTGCATCACGCAGGTCGAACGCATCGCCGCCGCGCATCCGCAGGTGGCCTTCAGCGTCGTGCACCAGGGACGGACCCTGCTCGCGCTCACGCCCCAATCACCCAGGGAGCGGGCGCTCGAGCTGCTGCCGGAGGAGTTCTCCTCCGCGCAACGCGAAGTCGAAGCCCAGGCGCCGGGCATCCGGCTGCACGGATGGGTGGGACATCCGACCGCGAGTCGGACGCGGCCCGATGCGCAATACTTCTTCGTCAACGGACGTTATGTGCGTGACCGGGTGCTCGCCCACGCGGTGCGCGCGGCCTATGCCGATGTCCTGCACGGCGGCAGCCAGCCGATGTACTGCCTGCACCTCACGCTGGATCCGCGTCGGGTGGACGTCAACGTTCACCCGACCAAGATCGAAGTGCGGTTCCGGGATTCCTCGGCGGTGCACCAGTTTGTCCTGCATGCGGTTCAGGCAGCCCTGGCGGAATCCGCGCACCCCGTGGCACCCCCTGCCAACGAGCCCGCGGTCAGGCCGCCGGCGCTGTGGGGCGCAACGACACAGCAGCGGCTGGGCGTCGAGCAGTCGATCGCCGAGTATCTGGCCGTAATCGCCGAGCGCCCTGCTGTAGCGCCCGCGTCGACCGCCGCGACGATGCCGCAGGGCGACATGCCGCTCGGCATCGCGATCGCGCAGTTCGCCGGCATCTATGTGCTCGCCCAGAACGAACATGGGCTCGTAGTTGTCGACATGCACGCCGCTCACGAGCGCATCGTCTACGAAAAGCTGAAGCTTCAGCTTGATGCGAGCACGATCCCGCAGCAACGGTTGCTGATCCCGCAGGTGTTCAGTGCCTCGCCGCTGGACATCGCCACCGCGCAGGAGGAATCCGCGCTGCTGAACCAGCTCGGCGTCGACCTCGCCGCCGTCTCGCCCACCCAGCTTGCGCTGCGCGCCGTGCCGGCGCTGCTGGCGCAGGCCGACGGTGCGGCACTGGCGCGCGACCTGCTGCGCGACGTGCGCGAGTTCGGGGCCACGCGCGTGCTGACCGAGCATCGGAACGAGCTGCTGGCCACGCTGGCTTGTCACGGCGCCGTGCGCGCCAATCGCCGCCTCACGCTGGACGAAATGAACGCACTGCTGCGCGAGATGGAAGCGACCGAGCGCGCCGACCAGTGCAACCACGGGCGCCCGACCTGGACGCAGTTGACCGTGGCCGATCTTGACCGGCTCTTCCTGCGGGGCCGCTAGCCCGGCGCCTCGCGGAGACTCCGCAGCCCACGCATCCAGCCGCCCCGTGTGCGGGCTCGATCAGTGCTTGACGACGGCGGCGAACTTCCACATTTACGCAGCCACCTCCCGCTCGATCACCGCCTGAGACCCGGCTTCGCCAATGCGATGCGCGGCACGGCGGCCGGGTTCGACGCTCATGTCGCGTCTCGATCACTGATGTTTGGGGGCTATTCCTGCCGCGCCGACTCGGCCGGCAGTCAGCGCAACACGACGGCCCTGTACATTTGACGCCGGTGAACCGTTCGCATTCAGATTTGCCGCCGACCACCCACGCTGACGCGCAACCGGCGGCCGCGCGAAGCCGCGCAGCCACAACCTGGATCGTGGCCGGCCTGTCGATGTTTCAGCCGCTGTCGACGGACCTTTACCTGCCGACACTGCCTGGCATCGCCTCGGACTTCTCGGCGAGCGCCGCCAGCGTGCAGTGGACGCTCTCGGCCTTCATCGGGACCTTTAGCGTCTGGCAGCTCGTGGCCGGTCCCGTATCGGACCGCTACGGACGTCGTCCGGTCATCCTCGCAGGCGCAGGCGTCTATGCGCTGGCGAGCGTCTACTGCGCGATAGCTCCCGGTGTCGGAATGCTGATCCTGGGCCGCATGTTGCAGGGGGTCGGTGCGTGCACGTGCCTCGTGGGTGTGCGTGGCATGGTGCGTGATCTCTTCACCCCGACCGACGGCGCGCGGCTGCTGGTCACCGCGGCCGGCGTGATGAGCATCGCTCCGCTGCTGGTGCCCTTGATCGGCGCACGCCTGTTCGAGGCCTTCGGCTGGCGTTCTGCATTCGTCGCCGCGACGGTGTTCGCGCTCATCCTGCTGGCCGCAACGGCGCTGGCGCTGCGCGAGACGAACGCACGGCGCAATCCCGATGCCTTGCGCCTCGGACCCATGTTCAGTACCTACCGGGCTATCGCCCGCTCACGGGCGTTCCGCGCCTACACGCTGGTCGCCACCGCGACCTACGCGGGCCTCTTCGCTTTCATATCGGGGTCCTCGTTCGTCCTGATGCGCGTGCTGGGCCTGTCGGCCACGTCGTTCGCGCTGTCCTTCTCCAAGATGGTGGCTGGCTACCTTGTCGGCACGCTGATCTGCCGACGCCTGGTGCTGCGCGGCCTGCAGACGACGATCCAGACCGGGGCCGTGCTGCAACTAATGGCAGGTATCACGCTGACAGCGATGGCATTGGCGGGTTGGCATGTCGCCGCTGCGATCACTGTGCCGATGTTCGTGTTCGGCGTGTCGCACGGCATCATTCAGGCGCTGGCCCAGTCCGGTGCCGTCGCACCGTTCCGGCACACAGCCGGAGCGGCCGCCGCCCTGCTCGGGTTCTGCATGATGGCCGTCGCCGCGGCAGTCGGCGTCTGGATCGGCATCAGCTACAACGGCACCGTGTACCCGCTCACGCTCACGATCGCCGGCTGCACCGTGGTCTGCTGCGTTGTCGCCTTTACCCTGGTTCGCCGTGACGGCGATGTCTCGCATCATGGTTGACGCGCTGATGTTGTTGGGGCCGACCGGCAGCGGCAAGAGCGCCCTGGCACTCGAGCTGGCGCTGCGTCTTCCGGTCGAGATCGTCAGCGTCGACTCGGCCCAGGTCTACCGCGGCCTTGATATCGGCACCGCGAAGCCGAGCGCGGCCGATCGCGCGGCGGTTGTCCACCACCTGCTCGACCTGCGCGACGCTGCCCAACCCTACTCTGCCGCCGACTTCGTGCGCGACGCCACGGCCGCCATCGCCGACATACGCGCGCGCGGCAAGCTCCCGCTGCTGGTCGGCGGCACGATGCTGTATGCCAAGGCGCTGCGCGAGGGCCTCTCGAACCTGCCGTCGGCCGACGAGTCCGTGCGCGCTGCCTTGACCGCCGAAGCGCGCACGCTGGGCTGGCCGGCACTGCATGCGCGGCTCGCGACGCTGGATCCGGCCACCGCCGCGCGCCTCAAGCCGAACGACTCTCAGCGCATCCAGCGCGCACTCGAGATCGTCACCGTGACCGGAACGCCTATGTCTGCACTGCTGGCCCGCGGAGAGCCCCCGACATTGAAGACCGAGATCATCGCGTTGATGCCGCTCGACCGCGCCACGTTGCACCGCCGGATCGAGGAACGTTTCGACGGCATGCTCAAGGCCGGCTTTGTCGCCGAAGTCGAACACCTGCGGACGCGTGGCGACTTGACGCCGGAGCTACCCTCGATTCGCAGCGTCGGCTACCGCCAGGCGTGGGCGTATCTCGAAGGCAGCGTGAGCCATGCGGCGTTCCGCGCAGCGGCGATCGCCGCCACGCGCCAAATGGCCAAGCGCCAGTTCACCTGGCTGCGGTCTCTCGCCCCTCAACTCACGCTCGATCCCGCGCGCGACGATGCGCTGCATGCTCTGAGTGACCGGCTGGCCGCCCTGGTCAACTCGCGCTGAAGGAACGTCGTTCCGTCCGCGCGCGAGCGCGCGACACCGTAGTGCTGCCACTGGCGCTTGAAAGTCTCTCGTATCCCGGAGCTATTGCACCGTCCCGAGCTGCCGCGCATCGGTGACGACAAGCTGGATAAAGTGCAGTTTGCGGACCACCGGCCGCGACAGCACGAATGGGTAGATGTCGGGCTGGCCCAGGCTGCGCGCGAGTTCGTTCAGCACCGTGATCAGCTCGAGCGAGGCGTTGAGCAGCTCCAGGAAGCGGCCGGCATCTGGATGCTGCGGATCGTAGAGGTCCTCCATCCTGAATGGCTCGAGCTGCAACTCGACATCGTCCGCCGTGAGGCCGAACCCGAGCGCCGTGTCGAGACTGTCATAGATGTGCAGGTAGTGTGCCCACGTTTCCGCCCAGTCCTCCCAGGGATGCGTCGACGCATAGGAACTGATGAAGCGGTTCGGCCAGTCGGAGGGCGGCCCGTACTCGTAGTTCGCCTTCAGAGCCGCCGCGTAGTCCGTCTGCTCATCGCCGAAGACCTGTCGAAACGCTTCATGCCACTGCGTCCCGAAGATGAGTCGATCCCAGTAGTAATGACCGATCTCGTGGCGGAAGTGTCCCAGCAGCGTGCGGTACGGCTCGCGCATGGCGTGCCGGATCTGCTCACGCTGCGCGTCGTCCGCCTCCAGCACATTGAGCGTGATCAGTCCGCCCGCATGACCGGTCAGAACGCGCGGGCCTTCGGGCGGCGAGTGCAGCAGGTCGAACGCGACTCCCTGCTCCGGATCGCCTGAAACCTTCGATCGGACCGGCAGGCCCAGTCCCAGCAGCTGGGCCACGAGCCGGCGCTTGGCGTTCTCGATCGCGCGCCAGTAGCGCTGGTTGTCGACGTCGTTCAGATCGGGGATCGTACGGTTCAGGCGGCAGGACGCGCAGTGGGGCGTCGGGTCGTCAGCGCCGACCAACCAGTTGCACCCGGCCGGCGACTCGAAGTTGGCGCAGCGCCGGTACTTGCGCGGTGCATCGATCTGCCCGGCCAGTTGCCAAAGCCCTTCTCCCGCGGGCAGCAGGGTCCGCACTTCGGCAATGCCGGGGTCGTAACCGAGCGCGGCTCCGCATGCGAGGCATCGGCTGTTGAGAAAGAAGACCGGCCGCCCGCACTGACAGCGATACGAGTGTCCGTGACGCGGCAGGTTGCGTGACCGCCACTCTTTGGACAACCGCCGCGAGATGTTCTCGAAGAGGGAGTTCAACGATGTCTCCGTCATGCGCTGGACGCATAAAGCCGCGAGCGCGCGGATGATACGCGGGGCACCGGTGCTGGCACGGACTGCGGCATCCGCCGGCAGGTTGCGTGAATTTTCGACAGCGGAGACAACGCTTAGTGCCGGGCCGGCAGGTGGATTTCGCGCTGCCTGTCGCTGGGGGGCCGAGTCACACTCACCTCGAGCTGCAACGCTTCAATGCAGACGGCGGAGGACCCGATGAAACGCTACAACGGATTTGCTGCAAGACCAAGGAAACGCTACCTGGTGGTCGTTGTGATGACCCTGGCCCCCTTGATCTGGAGCTTCGCGGAGCATGGGCCGGACACGGACGCGGCGGCCGACAGCGCGTTGGCGGCGCGGCCGGACTCGGCCGGGCCGGACCACGCGATGTTGATGGCCTCCGACGTGGAGCGCGCCCTGCCCGTCCCGCAACGCGCCCTGCCGGAGTCACTGACTCACGCCACGCTCTAGGTCGCGCAGGCCGCGCTCAGGCGCGCAGGTGCAACTCGTCTGCCTCGAACGTCAGATCCAGGGGTTCGATGACGACCTGCCTAGCACCGGAGCGTACGACGCCCGCGTTCCAGGCTTCGACCCCACACGAACGCGCGATGGCGACGCAGCGCTCGGCCTCGCTCGCCGCCACGAAGACTGCGAAGCCCGCGCCCATATTGAGACTGCCATAGGATTCGCGCGCCGGCAGGCCGGCGCGCTCGGCAATGAAGGCGAGCACCGGTGGCACTGGCGGAAGGGTGTGGATCCGGTAGGTGAAGCCGCCCGGGTGCCGCATGAGCTTCCGCCAGCCATGGCCGGTGATGTTGGCGCTATAGCGCGGGACGATCCCCGCCGCAGCCAGTGCCTCGGTGACTGGAGAGTAGAGCACCGTCGGCGTGAGCAGCGCCTCGCCGTACATCGAGTTGTCCGCCAATGTCGTGCGATAGCCGTCTGGCAGGCGTTCGACGAGCTTGCGTGCCAGCGAGACACCGTTGGCGTGGATACCGCTCGAGGCCAGCAGCACGATCGCATCGCCGTCGCCGAGCCGTTCGCCAAGCGTGAGCCGAGACTTCGGACGGATCAGTCCGACACACGATGCCGCCAGATCGATGCGCCCGGACTCGACCACTCCGGCCAGCGCCGGGGTCTCGCCACCGCCCCACGCGACGCCACTTCGATCGCACGCCGCGCGCCACCCTTCCACCAGATCGCGCGCCCGCTCGGCGTCGGCAAACCACTCGCTGCCGCCGCTGGCCCAATAGGCATGGACCGAGACCGGAGTTGCTCCCACGGTGATGATGTCGTTCAGCGCCATCGCCAGCGTGTCCTGGGCGATCAGGTCGTAGTAGCTGCGACCGGTGATCGCGCGCATGGAGTCGGCCACCAGGGCCTTGGTGCCAAGGCACTCGGTGATCGAGGCCAGGTAGAACTCGCCGCAGTCGACGACGTAGGCCGATTCGCCACGCGAGGCGGCGACTTCGCGCAGTCCGTGGCGCGCGAGATTGCCGGCCGTGGTCGCCGCGGCGCGTTGGGCGAGAATCTTCAGCGGGTCGATGCTGGCGTAATCGACGCCCGCCTGCTTGTAATCGAGAGGATTCATGGACTTGGGCGCCTGGGCGGCCCGGTAGACTTGCGCGCCGCGCGTGGACAGCAATGACCCGAATTGTAAGGTGCGGGCCAGTGCACAGCGCCCTATCTACATGACTCATCGACCGCAACAGCTGGCGCTCGATCTGCTGCAGCCGCCGCGGCCTTCGTTCGACAGTTTCGTCGTGGGCCGCAACGCGGAGGCGATCGCCGCCCTGCTGGCCACCGCGGCGGGCGCGGGCGAGCGCTTTGTCTACCTCTGGGGCAGCCCCGGCAGCGGCCGATCCCACCTGCTGCAGGCGGTCGCCGCGTGCGGGCCAAGCCGCGCCTGCAACGATCCCGAGGCCCTGATCGAGTTCGATCCAGAGATTCGGCTTTACCTGTTTGATGATGTTGAACGCCTGTCAGAGGACGGCCAGCACCGCCTGTTCGTGCTGTTGAACGAAGTCCGGGCGGCGCCTGCTGCCGCCATTGTGGCCGCCGGAGATCGCCCTCCCGCCCAGCTCCCGTTGCGCGACGACGTCAGGACGCGGCTCGCCTGGGGACTCGTTTACCAACTGCACGAGCTCACCGATGCCGAGAAGGAAGACGCGCTGCGGGCACACGCCGCCGCCCGCGGCATTGCACTGCCGCCCGAGGTAATGGCCTACGTGCTGACCCACATGCCGCGCGACATGCGCACGCTGATGGCCATTTTGGACGCGCTCGATGCCTATGCCATGGCCGCCCAGCGTGCCATCACCGTACCGCTCGTCCGAGAGTGGGCGCAGTCAGGCGCATGAGCCGGGTGCGTAAAATCCCGCCGATGCATCTCGCGCTCTTCGATCTCGACCACACCTTGCTGCCGATCGACAGCGCCGACACGTGGTCCCATCACGTCGTGCGGCGCGGCGGACTCGACGTCGCCGAATACGGGGCACGGATTCGCCAGTTCGCCGAGCAGTACCGGGCCGGCACCTTCGACGTCGATGCCTACGTGCGATTCCAGATGGAATTGCTGGCCGCGTTCCCGCGCGCCACGCTCGACGACTGGCATCATGAGTTCATGCAGAGCCATGTCGGACCCGCTGTCCGCGAACAGGCACGCGCGCTGGTCGAGCAGCATCGCGCCCGCGGCGACGAACTGGCGCTGGTTACCGGCACCAACGCGTACGTCGTGACGCCGATCGCGCACGAGTTCGGGATCGATCACGTGCTGGCGGTCGAGCCCGAGGAGCAGGACGGCCGCTTCACCGGCGGCTACGTCGGCACCCACACTTACCAGGACGGCAAGGTCCGAAAGGTCGAGGAGTGGCTCGCCGCGCGAGGCCACACCTTCGCCGACACATCGACCACCTTCTACAGTGACTCGATCAACGACCTGCCTCTGCTCGAGAAAGTGAACCTTCCGGTCGTGACCAACGGCGACCCGCGACTGCTCGCGGTCGCACGCGAGCGCGGCTGGCCGATGCTGCAACTGTTCGAGCCCGCGCATGCCTAGGCTCGAACCCAGCCACGCGCCGGGCGCCACATGATCAAGCGCGTCATCGAGCGCGTCACGACGCTCTTCTCACGCAAGCCGCGCAAGTCGCGCGAGCCAAAGCGCATCGGCGCCGACGTGCACGGCATCAATCAGGAACTGGTGGCGCGCTCGGCATTGCGCGTGTGCGAGACGCTGCAGAAGGCCGGCTTCCGCGCCTACCTCGTCGGCGGCGCCGTGCGCGACCTGCTGCTTGGCATAGCGCCGAAGGACTTCGACATCGCGACCGATGCCACGCCGGAGCAGGTCAAGTCGCACTTCCGCCGCGCGATCATCATCGGCCGGCGCTTCCGCCTCGTGCACGTGATGTTCGGCCAGGAGACGATCGAAGTCTCGACCTTCCGCGCGCTCGACAATCCCGACCGCCAGACCGACGCGCACGGCCGCGTGCTGGCCGACAACCTGTTCGGCGAGCAACACGAAGATGCAACCCGCCGCGACTTCACGGTGAACGCGCTCTACTACGATCCGACAACGCGCGAGGTGATCGATTATCACGACGGCGTGAAGGACGTACGACGCAAGCGGCTGCGCATGATCGGCGACCCTGAGACGCGCTACCGCGAAGACCCGGTGCGGATGCTGCGCGCAGTCCGCTTCGCGGCCAAGCTCGGCTTCGAGATCGACGAAGCCACGCGCGAACCGATCCCGCGTCTCGCCGGGCTGATCGAGAACGTCCCGGCCGCGCGCCTGTTCGACGAGATGCTGAAGCTGCTGACCAGCGGTCATTCGGTCGCGTGCATCACGCGTCTGCGCATGGAGGGCCTGCACCACGGCCTGCTGCCGCTGCTCGACGTGATCCTCGAGCAGCCTGCGGGCGAACGCTTCGTGCTGCAGGCGCTGGCGCGCACCGACGAGCGCGTGCTGTCGGGCAAGTCGGTTTCGCCGGGGTTCCTGTTCGCCACTCTGCTCTGGCACGACGTGCTCGTGAAGTGGAATGCGCGCACGGCCAAGGGCGAGCACCGCATCCCCGCGCTCAACGCCGCGATCGACGACGCGCTCGACGCCCAGACCGAGAAGCTCTCGGTGCAGCGCCGCTTCGTCTCCGACATGCGTGAGATCTGGGGCCTGCAGCCGCGTTTCGAGCGGCGCGCCGGTCGTTCGGCGTACCGCCTTCTGGAGCACCTGCGCTTTCGCGCCGGTTATGATTTCCTGCTTCTGCGCGCCGCCGCGGACGAAGTCCCGGCCGAACTGGCCGACTGGTGGACCCGTTTCTCGCTGGCGAAGGAAGAGGAACGCGAACGACTGGTCGAGGAGGCCGAGCGCAGCGCAGCCCCGGAAACCGCCGGACGCAAGCGGCGGCGTCGGTCACGCGGCAAGAGCGGCCGGGGGCCGGAGGCAGCGGCCGCAACCGACACGGAAATGATCTAGCCGGCAACAAGTGAAGCGGACCGCATACATCGGACTCGGATCGAACCAGGGCGACGTCGTCGAGGCCCTGAATTCAGCCATCGAGTCGCTGCGCTCGATCGAGCAGACCGAGTTCGTCTCCGTGTCGCCGTTCTACCGCTCGGCGCCGATCGACGCGCCAGGGCCGGACTACCTGAACGCCGTGGCCAAGGTCGAAACCTCGCTGGAACCCTACGCCCTGCTGCTGCACCTGCTGGATATCGAGCTGATGCTGGGACGCAAGCGCCGCGGCCTGAAGAAAAACGCGCCGCGCAACGTGGATCTCGACCTGCTGCTGCTCGGCGACATGATCATCCAGAGCACGCCGCTCACAGTGCCACACCCGCGGCTGCATTTGCGCGCCTTCGTTCTGCGCCCGCTGCTCGACCTGGCGCCGGAGATCCGCATACCCGGCCAGGGCCTGGCGTCGTCCTTCCTGGACTCGGTCGAAGACCAGAAGATCGAGGCGCACGAAGCGCCCGCCGCGCCCTGACCCGGTGCCCTCCGATGTTAGGACTGCCGGTCCTCGCGCAGACCACGCTCCTGCTGATCGGCTCGAACGTCTTCATGACGTTCGCCTGGTATGCGCACCTCAAGAACCTGAACGACAAGCCCTGGTGGATCGCGGCCTTCGCCAGCTGGGGCGTGGCGCTCTTCGAGTATCTGCTGCAGGTGCCAGGCAATCGCATCGGCTACACCGAGTACTCGCTCGCGCAACTCAAGATCCTGCAGGAGGTGATCACGCTGTCGGTGTTCGTTCCATTCGCGATCTTCTACATGAAGGAAGCGCCTCGCCTCGACTTCCTGTGGGCAGGCCTGTGCCTGGTCGGGGCGGTCTATTTCATCTTCCGCGGGCCATCGTGATCGCCGGTCGCTACCGCTATGTCGCGATCGAAGGCCCGATTGGCGCCGGCAAGACTTCGCTTGCGCGCAAGCTGGCCGAGCACTACCAGGCCCACACGCTGCTGGAACGGCCGGAGGCCAATCCCTTCCTCGAGCGCTTCTACACCGACCGCAAGCGTTTTGCGCTGCCAACCCAGCTCTACTTCCTGTTCCAGCGGGTGCAGCAGCTGGCCGAGGTGCGCCAGCTCGATCTGTTCCAGTCGCTGCTGTTTGCCGACTTTCTGCTCGACAAGGACCCGCTGTTTGCGCGCCTGACGCTGGCCGACGACGAACTGGGCCTGTATGAGCAGATCCTGGCACAGCTGCGTCCGCAGACCACGGCGCCCGACCTCGTCATCCACCTGCAGGCCCGCCCTGAAATCCTGGCCGAGCGTGTGGCCCGGCGCGCCAATCCGATCGAAGCCAGGGTTGATGAGGCCTATCTCGCGGCGCTGGCGGAGAGCTACACGCGCTTTTTTCACCAGTACGAGGCCGCGCCGGTACTGACCGTCAACACCGAGAATCTCAACCCGATCGACAGCGACACCGACTTCCAGCTGCTGCTCGATCGCATTGGCAAGTTGCGCGGACGCCGCGAATACTTCAATCTCGCAGCATGAGCACTCATCCGCAAGCACCCGCCCCCGGTTCGCGCAAGCCGATCACGCTGCCGCGACTGCGTGAAATGCGCACGAATGGAGAGCCCATCGCGATGCTGACCTGTTACGACGCGAGCTTCGCGCGGCTGCTTGACCTGCAGGGCGTGGACTGCGTTCTGATCGGCGATTCGCTCGGCATGGTGGTCCAGGGCCTCGACTCGACTCTGCCGGTTACGCTCGAGGACGTCGCGTATCACACGCGCTGCGTGGCGCGCGGGCTCAGCGCGGCGTGGCTGATGGCCGACATGCCGTTCGGCAGTTACCAGGGTGGCCCCGAGGCCGCCTTCGACAGCGCCGTGATTCTGATGCAGGCGGGCGCCAAGATGGTGAAGTTGGAGGGCGGTGCGTGGCTGGCACCGACGGTCGCGTTTCTGGTGGAGCGCGGCATTCCGGTGTGCGCGCATCTCGGGCTGACGCCGCAGTCGGTGCACGCGCTCGGCGGCTATCGAATCCAGGGCCGCAGCGAAAGCGACGCCGAGCGCCTGCTGGCCGACGCCCGCGCACTCGACGCGGCGGGCGCCGCGATGCTGGTGCTCGAACTCGTGCCCTCGGTGCTGGCCGAACGCGTCACCCAGGCAGTGTCGATGCCGACCATCGGCATTGGCGCGGGCACGGCAGTGTCGGGCCAGGTGCTGGTGCTGCACGACATGCTCGACGTCTATCCCGGGAAGAAGCCACGCTTCGTGCGCAACTTCATGCTCGGCCAGACCGATATCGGCGCGGCCGTCGCGGCCTACGTCGCCGCGGTGAAGGACCGCACCTTCCCGGCGCCCGAGCACGGCTACTGAGGCGTCCGGCCTAGCTCTACAATCCGCGGCCTTGCCCCCGCGCGCTTCTCGACAGGCGCCGCTCCGATGAAAGTCGTCCACACGATTGAAGAACTGCGGGATCAGCTGCGGGGCCAGAACCGGATCGCGTTCGTGCCCACGATGGGCAACCTGCACGCGGCTCACCTGTCGCTGATGGCGATGGCGCACCAGCATGGCGACCCGGTCGTCGCGTCGATCTTCGTCAATCGGCTGCAGTTCGGACCGAACGAAGACTTCGACAAGTATCCGCGCACGCTGCAGGACGACATCGACAAGCTGCAGAAGCACAACCACGTGTATGTGGTGTTCGCGCCGAACGAGCAGGAGATGTACCCGGAGCCGCAGAACTACCGCGTGCAGCCGCCGCATGACCTCGGCGACATCCTCGAGGGCGAGTTCCGGCCGGGCTTCTTCGTCGGCGTCTCGACCGTCGTGCTAAAGCTCTTCTCATGCGTGCAACCGCGCGTGGCGGTGTTCGGCAAGAAGGACTATCAGCAGCTGATGATCGTGCGCAACATGTGCAAGCAATTCGCGCTGCCGACCGAAATCCTTGCCCATGAGACGGTACGCGATCCCGACGGCATGGCCCTGTCCTCGCGCAACCGGTTTCTCTCCGAACCCGAACGCAAGGAAGCGCCTCGCCTGTACGCGACGCTGCATGAAGTGCGCGATCGCCTCCGCGGCGGCGAGACGGATGTCGCCCGCATCGAGCACGATGCGCAGCGAGTCCTGTCCGCGAACGGCTGGAAGGTCGACTACGTATCCGTGCGCCGCCGTCGCGACCTCAATGCGCCCACTCCCGAGGAAGTCGCTGCCGGCGAACTGCTGGTGGTGCTGGCCGCCGCGAAACTCGGCGCGACCCGGCTCATCGACAACATGGAAATCTGATGCCGGATCCAGCGAACTGGCCGGCCGAGCTGGAGTACGTTGGCTTCTGGGCTCGCGTCGGCGCGGCGCTGATCGACAGCGTGCTGCTGCTGGCGATCATCACGCCGCTGCTGTACTGGCTCTACGGTCCGAGCTACTTCGCCGAAGCCGATGCGACGCATGGGCTGGCGGACGTACTGCTGAATTGGGTGCTGCCCGCGGTGGCCGTCATCGTGTTCTGGCTGTACCGGCAGGCCACTCCGGGCAAGATGGTCATCGGCGCGCGCATCGTCGACGCCGACACTGCACGACCTCCGTCCACCGGGCAACTGATCGGCCGTTACTTCGCGTATTACGTCTCCATCATCCCGCTCTGCCTCGGCCTCTTCTGGGTCGCGTTCGATGCCCGCAAGCAGGGCTGGCATGACAAGCTGGCCCGTACCGTCGTGGTGCGCGAGCGACGGGGCGGCACTGCGCCCGCCGCGCGCTGAGTGCGCGTTTGGTTCGCCGCCGCCTTTCATAGATAATTCGCCGCCCAGCCGGGATGGCGGAACTGGTAGACGCACGGGACTCAAAATCCCGCGGTAGCAATACCGTAAGGGTTCGATTCCCTTTCCCGGCACCACCCGCCTCGGGTGTACGCGACCTTCGGTCGCACGTGCACCCTCGGCGCTCGAAGTGGCGGGCCGCCTTCGGGCGGCCGGGCGGCGGCCCGCAATTCAAAGGCAACGCGCCACAGCCTCTGTGGCACTGGAAGGCACGCATGGCCGGTCAAGCCATCGTCGACCGCGAGCTGACGCTCGACGACTTCGACTACGAACTCCCGGACGAACTGATTGCGCAGCAGCCACCGCCCGAGCGCGGTGCGAGCCGGCTGCTGCATGTCACGGCAGATGGCCTGCGCGATCTCGTCTTTGCGGACATCGAGCACCTGCTCGCGCCCGGCGACCTGCTCGTGTTCAACGACACCCGCGTCATCAAGGCGCGGTTGCTCGGCCACAAGCCCAGCGGCGGCAGGGTCGAGGTGCTGGTCGAGCGCGTTCTGGAGCCGAATCTCGCACTGGCGCTGGTGCGGACCAGCCATCGGCCCGCACCGGGCACTGCCTTCCAGTTTGGTGACGACGTGCGGGCGGCGGTCGAAGGGCGTCGCGAGGATTTCTTCCTGCTGCGCTTCGATCGCGACGTAATGTCAGTGCTGCACCAGCACGGCCACGTGCCACTGCCGCCCTACATCGCGCACGCCGACACCGCGGTCGATGCCGAGCGCTATCAGACGGTCTACGCGGCGCAGCCTGGTGCGGTCGCAGCGCCAACGGCGGGCCTGCACTTCACGACGTCGTTGCTCGATGGTCTGCGCGCACGAGGCGTGCAGACGGCACACGTAACCCTGCATGTCGGGGCGGGGACGTTCCAGCCGGTGCGGGCACAGCGACTCGCGGATCACCGCATGCACAGCGAGTGGTACGACGTGCCGCTGGCCACAGCGAACGCCATCAACGAAGCGAGAAACGAGGGCCGGCGTGTCCTGGCAGTGGGCACCACGAGCCTTCGCGCGCTCGAATCGGCCGCCTCGGCGGTGGGCGGCGACTTCGAGGTTCAGCCGGGCAGCCGCGATACGTCGCTCTTCATCACGCCGGGATACACATTTCGCGTCGTCGATCGGCTGATCACCAACTTTCACCTGCCGCGCTCGACGCTGCTGATGCTCGTCAGCGCGTTCGCCGGAACAGAACGCATACGGACTGCGTATGCGCATGCGATTGCGCAGCGCTACCGGTTTTTCAGTTA
Organism: uncultured beta proteobacterium; assembly: GCA_963702595.1. Classification (GTDB taxonomy): domain Bacteria; phylum Pseudomonadota; class Gammaproteobacteria; order Burkholderiales; family Burkholderiaceae_F; genus JALORV01. The sequence goes on from CAVPDC010000014.1 coordinate 126,785, forward strand.
CGGCGATGCGTTGCTGCTGGAGCGCGCGCCATGACGACCGGCTTCGAAGTGCTCGCGACCGATGGCGCGTCGCGCCGTGGACGGCTCACGCTCGTCCATGGGACGGTCGAGACGCCGGTTTTCATGCCCGTCGGCACCTACGGCACCGTCAAGGCGATGGCGCCCTGGGAACTCAACGAAAGCGGCGCGCAGATCGTACTGGGAAATACCTTCCACCTCTGGCTGCGGCCGGGGCTGGAGGTCATCGAAGCGCACGGGGGACTGCACCGCTTCATGGGTTGGCGGGCGCCGATCCTGACGGATTCCGGCGGCTTCCAGGTGTTCTCTCTTGGAACCCTGCGCAAGATCTCGGAAGATGGCGTGCGCTTCGCCTCGCCCGTCAACGGCGACCGCCTGTTCCTGACGCCGGAAGAGTCGATGCGCATCCAGAACGTGCTCGACTCCGACATCGCGATGGTGTTCGACGAGTGCACGCCCTACGAAATCAACGGCCTCGCAGCCACGGCAGAGGAGGCCGCCACCTCAATGCGGCTGTCATTGCGCTGGGCCCAGCGCAGCCGCGATGCATTCGCGCGGTTCGGCGAACCAACAGGGCGGCGCAATGCGCTCTTCGGGATCGTCCAGGGCGGCATGTACGAGCACCTGCGCGACGAGTCGCTCGCCGGACTCATCGAAATCGGCTTCGACGGCTACGCGATCGGCGGACTGTCGGTCGGCGAGCCCAAGGACGAGATGCTGCGCGTGCTGCGGCACACGGCCCCACGACTGCCGGCGGACCGGCCGCGCTACCTGATGGGCGTCGGCACTCCCGAGGACCTGATCGACGGCATAGGCGCCGGCATCGACATGTTCGACTGCGTGATGCCGACGCGCAACGCGCGCAACGGGTGGCTCTTCACGCGGTTCGGCGACCTCAAGCTGCGTAACAGCCGGTACCGCGACCAGACGGGTCCCGTGGACGAAACCTGCACCTGCGCCACCTGTCGCAACTTCAGTCGCGCCTATTTGCACCATCTGCAGCGGGTCAACGAGATCCTGGGCGCGCGCCTGAATACGGTCCACAACCTGCACTTTTACCTCTCGCTGATGCACGAAGCCCGCACTGCCATCGAGCAGGGCCGGTTCGAGGCCTTCCGGCAGGCGTTTTCCCGGGATCGGTCGCGCGGCGTCTGACCGCTGGCGCCCCTATAATCTCGCGGTTTGGTCGAGCGTCACGGTGGCGCCGCCCGTATCCACTCCTACGCAGGGAAAAACAATGTTCTTCATCTCGAATGCCTACGCCCAGACCGCGCCGGCCGCGCAGCCAGGGGCCGAGTCGTCACTGATGTCGATCGGCTTCATGGTCCTGATCTTCATCGTCTTCTATTTCCTGCTGATCCGCCCGCAGGTAAAGCGGCAGAAGGAACACAAGACGATGGTCGAGGCGCTGAACAAGGGCGACGAGGTCGTCACGGCCGGTGGCATCGTCGGCAAGATCACCGACATGGCCGACCAGTACATCACCCTGCAGGTCGCGAGCGTCAATGGACAGCCGGTGCAGATCTCGATGCAGCGCGCCGCCGTGCAGACGCTGCTGCCCAAGGGCACCGTCAAGTCGCTCTGACTTGGCGGGCCCTGGAGGCGCGACAGTCTTGTTCTGCGTGATTCGCCGCCCCGCCCGTGCAGTTGCATTCGGGCCGGGCGCCCGGCCGCCCGAAGCCCGGCCCGCTAATCAACCTCGACCGAGTGCAAGTGCGCCGCAAAGCGGCGCGTACACGAGGGCGAATTGCCAATGAACCGCTACCCACTCTGGAAGTACCTCATCATCGGCGTCGCCTTGCTGCTGGGCGCCGTCTACACGGCGCCGAACTTCTTCGGCGAGTCGCCGGCCGTTCAGATTTCAGCCGGCAAGCCGACGATCAAGGTCGACGCCGCGCTGATGTCGCGCATCGAGTCGATCCTGAAGGACGCCAAGCTCGAAACCGACGGCATCTTCTTCGACACCTCCGGCCTGAGCTCCACGGTGCGCGCTCGATTCCGCGACACGGATGTGCAGCTCCAGGCCAAGGACGCGATCCAGCGTGCACTGAACCCGAATCTCGAGGATCCATCCTACGTCGTCGCGCTTAACCTGATCTCGAACACACCCGCCTGGCTGAAGAGCCTGCACGCGCTGCCGATGTACCTTGGCCTCGATCTGCGCGGCGGCGTTCACTTCCTCCTGCAGGTCGACATGCGCGCCGCGGTCGACAAGCGGCTCGATACTTTCGGCTCGGACATCCGGACGCTGCTGCGCGAGAAGAACATCCGTCACGCCGGCATCACAAAGTCGCCGACCGAGATCGAGATCAAGTTCCGCGATGAAGAAACGCGCGCGCGCGCCGAGGATCTGATCCGTGCCCAGGTGGGCGAGTTGAGCCTGCGCGAGGAAGGCAGCGGCCAGGAGCTTTCGCTGTTTGCCACGCTGACACCGGCGGCGCAGAAGGAGATACAGGATAACGCGCTGAAACAAAACATCACCACGTTGCACAACCGCGTCAACGAACTGGGTGTCGCGGAGCCGGTCATCCAGCAGCAGGGCGCGGATCGCATCGTGGTCCAGTTGCCGGGCGTGCAGGACGTGGCGCGCGCCAAGTCGCTCCTCGGCCGCACCGCGACGCTCGAGATTCGCATGGTTGACCAGGAGGCGATGGCCGCGGGCGGCGGCGGCGCCCTGACGGTGCCCGAGCGCAAGGCCGATGGCACGGTGACGCCGGTCCCGCTCAAGCGCGACGTCGTCGTCACCGGAAACCAGCTCAACAACGCTTCCGCGACGATCGACGGCCAGACGCAGCGGCCGGCGGTTTCGGTGCGGCTTGACGAGGCCGGGGGCCGTGCGATGCGCGCGATCACGCGCGACAACATCGGAAAGCTGATGGCGATCGTGCTCTACGAAAAGGGCAAGGGCGAGGCCATCTCGGTGGCACGCATCCAGGGCGAGTTCGGCAACCAGTTCCAGATAACCGGCAACTTCACGGTGCAGGAGACGACCGACCTCGCGCTGCTGATCCGTTCGGGTTCGCTTGCCGCGCCAATGGAGATCATCGAGGAGCGGACGGTCGGCCCGAGCCTGGGCAAGGAAAACATCGAGCGCGGCTTCCGCTCCACGCTGTACGGCTTTGCCGCTATCGCCGTGTTCATGATCCTGTACTACCGCGTGTTCGGACTGATCTCGGTGGTGTCGCTGAGCGTCAACGTGATGCTGCTGATCGCTCTGCTATCGCTGCTGCAGGCCACGCTGACGCTGCCAGGCATTGCGGCCATCGCGCTGACGCTGGGCATGGCGATCGACGCCAACGTACTGATCAACGAGCGCGTGCGCGAAGAACTGCGCAACGGACGCAATGCGCAGCAGGCGATCAGCGAAGGCTACGAAAAGGCCTTCGCGACGATCCTCGACTCAAACGTCACGACGCTGATCGCCGGCGTCGCACTGCTGACCTTCGGCTCCGGGCCGGTGCGCGGCTTCGCGGTCGTGCACTGTCTCGGCATCCTGACATCGATCTTCTCGGCGGTCTTCGTCTCGCGCGCGATCGTCAACCTCGTGTACGGCTCGCGCCGCAAGCTACAGGCGATTTCCATCGGCCAGATCTGGCGGCCCACCGCCACGGCAGCGAAGTAGCAGAAGGCAGGGGACAGTCCATGGAATTCTTCCGAATCAAGCGCACGATTCCCTTCATGCGCTACTCGCTGATCCTGAACGCGATTTCGTTCATCTCGTTCGGCATCGCCGTCTTTTTCCTGGTGACGCGCGGGCTCAACCTGTCGGTCGACTTCACCGGCGGCACAGTGATGGAAGTGCGCTACCCGCAGGCCGCGAACCTCGAGCTGATTCGCGACGCGATCGAGAAGAAAGGCTGGGGCGAGTCACAGGTCCAGAACTTTGGCACCTCGCGCGACGTGCTGATCCGGCTGCCGCTCGAGAAGGGCACCTCGGCCGGACAGCAGGCCGATCGCGTGATGCAGACGCTGAAGTCGCAGGAGCCAGCGGTCGAGCTGAAGCGCGTGGAGTTCGTCGGCCCGGCGGTCGGCGAGGAACTCGCCCACGATGGCCTGCTCGCGCTGCTGATGGTTGTCATCGGCATCATGATTTATCTCGCATTCCGCTTCGAGTGGAAGTTCTCGGTGGCCGCGATCGTCGCCAACCTGCACGACGTGATCCTGGTGATTGGCATGTTCGCCATCTTCCGCTGGGAGTTCTCACTTCCGGTGCTGGCCGCCGTGCTCGCCGTTCTCGGCTATTCGGTCAACGAGTCGGTCATCATCTTCGACCGCGTGCGCGAGCACTTCAAGAAGTTCCGCAAGATGTCGACCGTTGAAGTCATCGACAGCGCGATCACGGCGACCATCTCGCGCACTATGATCACCCACGGCTCGACGCTGTGCATGACGCTGGCGATGTACTTCTTCGGCGGACCGGCGTTGCACTACTTTGCACTGGCGCTCACGATCGGCATCATCTTCGGCATCTATTCGTCGGTGTTCGTCGCCGCCGCGATCGCGATGTACCTCGGCGTGAAGCGCGAAGATCTCGTGAAGCCGGTCAAGAAGGACGAAGAGCAGCAGGTCCTTCCGTAGAGTGTCCGCGCCGGCCCGCAAGCGTGTCCGCATATGGGACCTGCCGACGCGGATCTTCCACTGGTCGCTCGCTGGCCTGGTGCTCGCCGCCTGGGTGAGCGGCCATTTCGGCGGGCAACCCTGGCTGGAGTGGCACTTCCGCTTCGGTTACGCGATCCTGGCCCTGCTGGTGTTCAGGCTGTCCTGGGGTTTCGCGGGCGACCGTTATGCAAGATTTGCGAGCTTCTCTCCTTCCCTACGCGCGGCGCTGAGCTATCTGCGATCGCCCCGGCCATGGGCCGGGCACAGTCCGCTCGGCGCGCTGTCCGTCTATGCGCTGCTGACCGTAGCGGGACTGCAGGTCTTCACCGGCCTCTTTGCTTCGGACGGTGACTTCACCGAAGGGCCATGGGCACTCTTCGTATCCGAGTCCACCGTAAATTTGGTGTCCAGCATCCACCGATTCAATCGCTGGGTCCTGCTCGCGCTCGTCGCGCTGCACGTGGGCGCGGTTGCGTGGCACACGGTCAGCCGGCACGACGCGCTGATCCACGGCATGCTCAGCGGTGACAGGGAAGGGATCGACGCCGCGCCAGCCGCCGACGACGCGGCGATGCGACTGCGCGCTGCGGTGTTCCTGGCCTTGTCAGGCGCACTGGTGGCCTACGCCGTCACGTTGTAGGCCACATCGGATCACTTTTCCCGATAGGCGTCGTGGCAGGCGTCGCAGCTTTTCGCCATGGCGCGGAACTGGTTGCGCACGTTATCGAGGTTGCCGGCTTTCGCGGCCGCGGTCAGCTTGACGGCCTCGGCCTGCATGTCGGCCGCCAGTTGCTTGAACTTGGCCTCTTCCTTCCAGATCGAGGGCTTGGCCTTGGACTCCATCAGGTCCGTGCCCGGCGCAAACGCCTCGTAGGGAAGCTTGCCGACCACCTCGATGATCTCGGCACTGCGCAGGACGGCATCCTTGTCGTACGGGACCTTGCCCTGAACGGCCTGCGAAATGCGGCCCATGTGATTGCTCATGAGCGTGAATGCGGCCTGGCGGTATTCGACAGCGCGCTCCGGCTTGGAAAACTGGGCCTGGACCGGGCCCATCAATCCCACTACGCAGGCAAGCACCAAGGCAATTTTCCTCATCGAATCCTCGTCGTTCTGATCACGTCACGGCTTCGGCCCGGACAACAACGTCCACGGCATTCGGCTCAATTATTCCTGAATCCGCCGATGCGCCGGGACGCGGGTAAACACCCGCTCGACAGAGGCATCTCAAGTTGATCGCCCGCGCGTACGGCGGCTCAGCGGCATCGCATTCCTGCTCGAATGCGGGCTCGGGCCCTGCCCCGACGATCCCGCCGGGTACCTGTGGCTGCCACACTCGCGCTAGAGCTCGCCGCCCGACGCCTCGTCCGGCCGAGGCCGTGCGCAACCGCTCAGGCGCGGCGCGCCAGTTCGGCGGCCTTGCCGATGTAGCTTGCCGGCGTCAGCGCCAGCAGCGCTTCACGTGCATCGGCGGGAATCGCGAGCGAGCGAATGAACTCCTGCAGCGCGTCGCGGGTAATGCCCTTGCCGCGGGTAAGCGCCTTCAACTGTTCATAGGGATTCGGCACGCCGTAGCGCCGCATCACCGTCTGCACCGGCTCGGCCAGCACTTCCCATGCCTCGTCAAGATCCGCGCGCAGGCGCTCTTCGTTGACCTCGAGCTTGCGCAACCCGCGCAGGCAGGATTCGATGCCAACCAGCGAGTAACCGAACGCCACGCCGAGATTGCGCAGCACCGTCGAATCCGTGAGATCACGCTGCCAGCGCGATACCGGCAGCTTCTCGGCGAGATGCCGCAACATCGCGTTAGACAGTCCAAGGTTGCCCTCGGAGTTCTCGAAGTCGATCGGGTTCACCTTGTGCGGCATCGTCGAGGAACCGATCTCGCCCGCCTTCAGCTTTTGCCTGAAGTACCCAAGTGCGATGTAGCCCCAGAGGTCGCGATCGAGGTCAAGCAGGATCGTGTTGGCGCGCGCGATCGCGTCGAAGAGTTCCGCCATGTAATCGTGCGGTTCGATCTGGATCGTGTGCGGGTTGAAGGTAAGACCGAGGCCCTCGACGACGTTGCGCGAGAAGTTCTCCCAGTCCACCGCCGGGTACGCGGAAAGATGTGCGTTGTAGTTGCCGACCGCGCCATTCATCTTTGCCAGCAGCGGAACCCGCGCGATGGCATCGATCGCCGCCGCGAGACGCACCGTCACGTTGGCGAACTCCTTGCCGACCGTCGTCGGGCTGGCCGGCTGCCCGTGAGTACGCGAGAGCATGGGCAGCTCCGCGTAGCCATGCGCATACTCTCGCAGCTGCGCGTGGACACCGCGCAGCCGGCCCTGCAGCACGAAGCGGCCGCGCTCGAGCATCAATGCATGCGCGACGTTGTTGATGTCCTCGGACGTGCACGCGAAATGGATGAACTCCGACGCATGGGCGAGGGCCGGAAGATCCTGCGTGCGACGCTTGATGAAGTACTCGACGGCCTTGACGTCGTGATTCGTCTCGGCTTCGATGGCCTTGATCTCGGTGCAGTCCTCGATGCTGAAGTCACTCACCAGCTGCCGCAGGCGGGCTTCGGCCTCGCGCGGCAGGCGCGGCAGCTCTGCCAGGCCGAGCATCGAGAGGTTGATGAGCCACTCGACCTCGACCCGCAGGCGCTCGCGCATGAAAGCGAACTCGGAGAAGACTTCCCTGAGCTCGGCGGTCTGCCGGCCATAGCGGCCGTCGAGCGGCGACAGGGCGGTAAGGGCAAGCAGCTCGAGTGACACGGGATTCCAGGAATGCGGCACGGGCCGCAACGAAGGAAAGCGGGCGGCGCCGATGACTGACGGTCAGTGTATCAAAGGCGCATCACTGTCCGCACTTGCCGCGCAGCGCTTGCCAGCTCGAGGAGCCCTGCCGATATACTGGCTCAAAGAAGAGTTCTGATCGGTTCAGCGTGTCCAAGAACATTCGTCTGCTGGGTTCCCTCACCAGCCCGTACGTGCGCAAGGTCCGCATCGTCATGGCGGAGAAGCGCATCGACTATCAGCTCGAACTCGAAGATGTCTGGGCGCCCGACACCCACATTCTCGAGTCGAATCCGCTCGGCAAGGTCCCTTGCCTGATCATGGAAGACGGCGGCGCCGTGTTCGATTCGCGCGTGATCGTCGAGTACCTCGATGGCATGACACCCGTCGCCAAGCTGATACCGCCGTCCGGCCGGGAGCGCGCCGAGGTTCGCACCTGGGAAGCGCTGGCCGACGGTGTGGTTGACGCGCTGATTCTGACGCGGCTCGAGCAGACGCATCGTCCGCCCGATCAGCAGAGTCAGAAGTGGATCGACCGGCAGTTGCAGAAAGTGCAGGCCGGCGTCAACGCGATGAGCCACGGGCTGGGTGAGAAGCCGTGGTGCAATGGCCACGCGTATTCGCTGGCTGACATCGCCGTCGGATGCGCGCTGGGTTACCTCGACTTCCGCTTTGCTCACATCGACTGGCGCGGGCAGTATCCCAACCTCGCGCGCCTGAACGAAAAGGTTGCCGCGCGGCCGTCGTTCGTCGACACCCAGCCGCCTAGGTAGCCGCGTCAGGCGAAGTCGGGACCGATCAGGTCGATCCGGTCGGTGCAGAAGGCGTCCACACCCCAGTTCAGCAGTTCCCGCGCGCGGTCCGGCTCATTGACCGTGTAGCAGAAGAGCCAGTATCCCGCCTGCTTGATCGCGCGCGCGCGCTCCTCCGTTAGCAAGGTGTGATTCGTATTGAGACTCGCGGCGGCGCTGCGCTCGAGAAGCCCGCGCCAGTCCTCAGGGATGGCATCGATCAGCAGCGCCCGGGGCAGGTCGGGAGCGGCGCGCCGCGCCGCGAGGATGGACTCGAAGGCGAACGACGACAGCAGTGGCACCCGCGCGTCGAGCCGGGCCGGATCATCCCCGCCCGGCGTCACGGCTTCCGCGTAGGCGCGAGCCACGGCCCGCGCCACCAGCTCGCCCGTCCGCGCCTCGTGGCCTAGCGCGGGCTTGATCTCCACGTTGGGCCAGATCGAGCGGGCTCGGCAATAAGCAAGCGCCTCGCTGAGCCTGGGCACCGGTTCCCCGGCAAATGCCGGCGAGTGCCAGCGTCCCACGTCAAGCTGCACCATTTCGTCGGCCGTGCGAGCGGTCACGTCGCCGGGTGTTCCCGCCGTGCGGTCGAGCGTGTCATCGTGGATCAGCACGGGGACGTCATCACGCGGTGCCATCGCATCGAACTCGACAGCGCGGAATCCGTGCTCGAACCCGACCCGCAGCGCCGCTAGAGTGTTCTCGGGCGCAAGGATGCCGGCACCGCGATGGGCGAGCACACGGGGCCACGGCCAGGTGCGGAAGTGACTCATGCCGCCGTCCTTCTGCGTCGCAAGTAGACGATTTTCTCGACGCGCGCCACGGCCATTCCTTCGGCGTCGCGGACGTCGACTGTGAATAGATGCAGGTGTTTGTCGCCGGACTCCGTCATTGTGCGTATGTGCTCCAGGTCGCTCTCCGCCAGTTCAAAGCGGGCCCACACGCGCCCGCGACCGGGCGCAAGGTATTCGATCGAGGCGGACTTGTCCCAGACGATGTAGTCCGATGACAGGTTGTGCATCAGCATCAACGCGAAGAACGGATCCGTCATCGCGTAGAGCGAACCGCCGAAGTGCGTGCCGACGTTGTTGCGGTTGTACCAGCGCGGGACGAGAGCGACCGTGACCGCCCGGAAGTCGGGTGCGATGAATTCAACCCGGATGCCCGCGCCCCAGTAGGGCGGCCACAGGTTCATGGCCAGCCGGAACAAGCGTGGAGAAAGCCTGCGCGCCATGGAGCGAGTCTAGAGCCAGCGTCCAGCGTGCCGGCCGGACGCATCTCGCCGACGGCGCGTGGCGCTGATAACCTCGCACCGATGTCCACTGCTCTCGGCCACCTGCGCGTTCTCGACCTGACCCGGGTTCTGGCGGGACCATGGTGCACCCAGCTGCTGGCCGACCTCGGTGCGGACGTCGTCAAAGTCGAACGACCCGGCAGCGGCGACGACACGCGCGCCTGGGGCCCGCCCTACCTGCGCGACGCGCACGGGCAGGACACCTCGGAAGCCGCCTACTACCTCGCGGCCAATCGCAACAAGCGTTCGATCACGGTCGACATCACCCGGCCCGAAGGCCAGGACATTGTCCGTCGCCTGGCCGCGCAGTCCGACATCGTGGTCGAGAACTTCAAGGTCGATCAGCTGGCGAAGTACGGCCTGGACTACACGACGCTGTCGTGCACCGATCCGCGCCTCATCTACTGCTCGATTACCGGCTTCGGGCAGACCGGTCCGCACCGCGAGAAGGCGGGCTACGACTTCATCATCCAGGGCAGCGGCGGCTTCATGTCGATCACCGGCGAGCGCGACGACCTGCCTGGCGGTGGCCCCCAGAAGGCCGGGGTTGCTATCAGCGACCTGATGACCGGGATGTACGCGACGGTCGCGATCCTGGCCGCCGTGACGCATCGCGAACAAACCGGCATTGGGCAGTACATCGACCTGGCGCTCTACGACGTGATGCTGGCGATGCTCGCCAACATGAACACGAACTACCTGACGAGTGGCCGCGCTCCGGGACGCGCCGGCAACGCACACGCCAACATCGTGCCCTATCAGGTGTTCGCGGCCTCCGACGGCCACATCATTGTCGCCGTCGGCAACGACGCGCAGTTCGTCAAGTTCTGCGAAGTCGCGCGTCGGCCCGACCTCGCACGTGACCCGCGCTTCGCACGCAATGCGGATCGCGTGCGCCATCGCGCCACCCTGGTGCCGATGCTCGAGGCGGTCGTGTGCGAGAAGACGATCGCCTGGTGGGTCGAGGCGCTCGAAGCGGCCACGGTGCCGTGCGGCCCGATCAACGACATCGCGCATGCGCTGGCCGACCCGCAGGTGGCGGCGCGCGACCTGCGCATCGACCTGCCGCATCCGCTGGCGGGCCGGGTGCCGCTGGTCGGCAACCCCATCAAACTGTCCGCGACGCCGGCCAGCTACGAACGTGCGCCACCGTTGCTCGGCGAGCACACCGACGAGATCCTGCGCGAGCGGCTCGCCCTCGGTGATGACGCCATTGCGCGTCTGCGGGCGGAGGGCGTCGTGTGATTGCCGCGCTGCATCTGCGGATTCGCGGACGCGTCCATGGCGTCGGCTTTCGCTACGCCATGTGCCGGCAGGCCATGGCGCTCGGGGTCGAGGGCTGGGTGCGCAACCGGATGGACGGCAGCGTCGAGGCGGTCGTCGTTGGCGCGCCGGAGCAGGTCGAGATGCTCCATCTGTGGGCCCAGCACGGGCCGGCCGGCGCCGAGGTCTTCGCCATCGAGCAGCGCGCCGCGACCTCCGAAGAAGAGGACGATGCACTCGGCCGCGGATTCGAGCAGCGACCATCGGCCTGACACGGCCTCGGCTCGCGCCGGTTCATCGTGCCGTGTCAAAGACCCGGGCGTCGAATCCTGGGTACGTCAGCGCCGTCAGCACGTGGTCCCGCCAGGCTCCGTTGATGAACAGATAGGCATGGGCCCGTCCCTCCGCTCGAAACCCGAGCCGCTGCAGCAAGCGCGCGCTGCGCAGGTTTTCCGGGAGGTGATTGGCCTGCACGCGGTGCAGCTGCAACGACTCGAACACATGCCGCAGCGTGGCCTGCAGCGCCTCGTGCATCAGGCCCTGGCCTTCGAATTCGCCATCGATCGCGTAGCCAAGCATGCATGACTGGAACGGACCGCGGACGATCTGCGTGTAGTTGATCCGGCCGACGATCCGGTCCGGAAAGTCCTGCGCGAACATCAGCCAGCGCATGACAGCACCTTCGCTGTGGTCGGCCGCTGCACGCACTGCCTCGGCCTCCCAGAACGGCACCTCGAGGATGCCACTGGGCCGCGGTGGGTCCCAAGGCCGCAACCGGGCTTCGTTCCGCCGGAAGAATGCGGCCAGCCCGGCGGCATGCGCAGGCGTCATTGTCCGAAGGGTCAGCCGCGGGGTTGTAAGAGTGACGTTTTCCATGATCCTGTCGCGGACGGCAGCCGGCGACACGGCCCGGCCGATTTCCGTTCTAATTCGCATTCATAACAATTATCAGAGCAAGGAGACGGCCAGTGAATCGACGACGCCTGTTGCGTGCGGCAGCCATGCTCGTTTCCCTGGCGGCCGCGGCGGCGCCGTCGGCCCAGAACGCGCTCTTTCCGACACGTCCGATCAAGCTGGTCGTGCCCTACCCGCCCGGCGGCCCGCTGGACACGGCAGCGCGCGCGCTCGCGGAGCAGGTCAAGCAGAGCCTTGGCACGGTAGTCGTGGAGAACCGGCCCGGCGCGGGCGGCAACATCGGGGTTGACCAGGTCGCCAAGTCGGCGCCGGACGGCTACACGCTGGTCATCGGAGCCGTGGCGACGCATGCGGTCAATCCCTGGTTGTTCAGGAAGCTGCCGTATGACCCGGTGAAGGATTTCGTGCCGATCACGCTGATCGCGCATGTACCCAACGTGCTGGTGATGACGCCAGAGCGCGCCGCGCAGCTGAAGGTCACTTCGGCCCGCGATCTCATCGACTATCTGCGCCGGCATCCTGGCCAGCTGAACTACGCCTCGGGGGGCAACGGCAGCGCCGGCCACATGGCCGGCGAGCTGCTGAAGTCGCAAGGCAAGGTGTCAGCGGTGCACATCCCCTATGCGGGCGCGGGGCCGGCCCAGCTCGGGCTGCTGGCGGGCCAGACGGACTTCATGTTCGACAACCTCGCATCGGCGACGGCGCAGATCAAGGCCGGCAAGCTCAGGGCCTTTGCCGTCACGACGCCACTGCGCGCGCCGTCGCTGCCGGACGTTCCGACGATGGCGGAAAGCGGCGTGCCGGGCTTCGATGTTTCGACCTGGTTCGGAATATTTGCGCCCGCCGGAACGCCGGCTCCGGTCGTTACGCGGCTCAACGAAGCGTTTACAGCCGCGCTGCGAACTCCCGACATGCGCGAACGACTCGGACGCATGGGCGCGGAACCGGCACCGATGTCGTCGGAGCAGTTCGCGCAACTGGTCAAGTCCGAGCTTGCGAAGTACGAAAAGGTCGTCAAGTTCTCTGGCGCCCGGGTCGACTGAAACCTCAGGGAAGAACATGAAGATCAACGATGCCAAGGACTTCTGGTCCGGCGTGATGTTCGCCGCGTTCGGCCTGTTCTTCGTGGTCTTCTCACAGCGATACGACCTCGGTACGGCTGCGCGGATGGGACCCGCGTTCTTTCCGACGATGCTCGGCGGTCTGCTGCTCCTGCTCGGCATCGTCACGGCGCTCAAGGCACTGGCGACGAAATCCACGGCCGGCCAGGTTGACCGCTTCCACTTCAAGCCTTTGCTGCTGGTACTCGGCGCGGTCGTCGCGTTCGGCCTGCTGCTGCGCCCGGGCGGCCTGCTGGTCGCGCTCGCGGCCCTGGTGTTCATCTCCAGCCTCGGCAGCGACGAATTCAAGCTGCGGGACGTGTTGTTGCTGACGATCGGGCTGGCGGTGCTGGTGCTCATCGTCTTCATCTACGCGCTCGAGATGACGGTGCCGGTCCTGCCGGCATTCCTTCGTACCTGAGGCCAGCGCGATGGACCTGATCAACAACCTCGCGCTCGGTTTCTCGACGGCACTGTCGTTCGCCAACCTGGCCTATGCGTTCGCCGGCGTGCTGATCGGCACCCTGATCGGAGTGCTGCCCGGCATCGGCCCGATCGCAACGCTGGCGATGCTGCTGCCGACAACGTACGCGCTCGAACCGACCTCGGCCCTGATCATGCTCGCGGGCATCTACTACGGCGCGCAGTACGGCGGGTCGACCACGGCGATTCTCGTCAACCTGCCGGGCGAATCCTCGTCGGTCGTCACCTGCATCGACGGCTACCAGATGGCGCGCCGCGGACGCGCCGGTTCGGCGCTCGCGATCGCCGCACTCGGATCGTTCTTCGCCGGCACGGTCGGCACGCTCGTCCTCGCGGCGCTCGCCCTTCCGATGGTCGAACTGGCATTCAAGTTCGGCCCGGCCGAGTACTTCTCCCTGATGGTGCTGGGACTGATCGGCGCCGTGGTGCTCGCCTCCGGCTCACTGATCAAGGCCATTGCGATGATCGTGCTCGGCCTGCTGCTTGGGCTGGTGGGCACCGACGTCAATTCCGGCGTGGCGCGCTTCAACTTCGACGTGCCGGAACTTGCCGACGGCATCGGCTTCGTGACCGTCGCCATGGGCGTGTTCGGATTCGCGGAGATCATTGCCAACCTCGAGCACAAGGGCGAGCGCCAGGTCTTCACCGACAAGGTCGGCAGGCTGTTGCCGAGCCGGGAAGAGTTCAAGTACGCCGTGCCCGCCGTGCTGCGCGGCACGGCGCTTGGTTCCGTTCTCGGCGTTTTGCCCGGCGGCGGTGCGCTGCTCGCGGCGTTCGCCGCCTACACCGTCGAAAAGAAGATCACGCGCAATCCGGATCCGCCGTTCGGCCAGGGCAACATCCGCGGCGTCGCGGCGCCGGAGTCGGCGAACAATGCCGGCGCACAGACCTCGTTCATTCCGATGCTGACGCTCGGCATTCCGCCGAATGCCGTGATGGCCCTGATGGTCGGCGCGATGACGATCCACAACATCCAGCCCGGCCCGCAGGTGATGACCAGCAATCCGTCGCTCTTCTGGGGGCTGATCGCGTCGATGTGGATCGGCAACCTGATGCTGGTGATACTCAACCTGCCGCTGATCGGCATCTGGGTGCAGCTGCTGAAGGTGCCCTATCGGTTCCTGTATCCGGCGATCCTGGTGTTCTGCTGCATCGGTGTTTATTCAATTAACAACAACACGTTCGACGTGTCCATGACGGCGGCCTTCGGTGTGCTCGGCTACCTCTTCTTCAAGCTGCGCTGCGAACCGGCACCGCTGATCCTGGGATTCATCCTCGGCCCGATGATGGAAGAGAACCTGCGCCGCGCCATGCTGCTGTCGCGTGGCGACCCGACGGTGTTCTTCACCCGGCCGCTGTCGCTGACGCTGCTGCTGATGGCGGCCGCATTGGTCGTCATCGTCCTGCTACCCCAGATCAACAAGACCCGCGAGCAGGCCTTTCACGAGGTGGATTGAGGCGGATCAGCCGGCTGGCGAAGCACGGCGACAACGATTGTCGTAAAGGGATCCGCTCGGCAGGAACGCTTCTCCGGGACCCTCCAGGGCTTAACCGATATGCACTTCAACTGGTCCAACCCCTACCCCACCGTCCGCACGCCCGTCTTCGCGCGCAACATCGTGGCAACTAGCCAGCCGCTCGCGGCCCAGGCGGGATTGCGCGTCATGCAGGCCGGCGGCAATGCGGTCGATGCAGCGATCGCCGCCGCGGCGGTCATCACGATGACCGAGCCCTGCAGCAACGGACTGGGTGCGGACAACTTCGCCATCGTGTGGGATCCGGCCACGCGCCAGCTGCTCGGACTGAACGCGAGCGGCACCGCACCGGCGGCGTGGACACTTGAATACTTCCGCCGCAAGTACGGTGAGGATCTCGCGAAGAATCGGCCTGTGCGTGGCTGGGATACCGTCACCGTGCCGGGCGCCGTCGCCGGCTGGGGACTCCTGCATGGCCGCCTGGGCCGCTTGCCTTTTGCCGACGTGCTGGCGCCCGCCATCGAGTACGCCGAACGCGGTTTCGCGGTTTCGGCCATCGTGCAGGAGAAATGGCAGCGGGCCGTGCCGCTGCTGAAGGACGGTCCCGGCTTCGCGGCCCACTTCATGCCCCGGGGTCGGGCCCCGGTCGTAGGTGAGCACTTCACGCTGGCCGGCGCCGCGCGCACCTTCAAGCTGCTCGCCCGGCATGGCGCAGCGGCGTTCTATCAGGGCGAGATCGCCGATGCGATCGAGCGCCACGCACAGGCCACGGGCGGGGCATTGACCGCCTCCGACTGCGCCGCCTATTGGGCGTTTGTGCAGCAGCACGGCTGGGTCAGCACGATCAGCACCCACTTCAGTGGCCACGAACTGCACGAGATACCACCGAACGGACAGGGCATCGCGGCGCTATCGTGCCTGGGACTCCTACGCCACACCGCGCTAGCCGACTGCGCCCTCGACAGCGCCGACTGGCAACACACGGTGATCGAGGCGATGAAGCTGGCCTTCGCCGACACCTACGCCTACGTCGCCGATCCGCGCAGCATGACGGTCACGCCTGCGTTGCTGCTCGACGACGGCTACCTTGCGCAGCGGGCGAGCCTCATCGACCCGCATCGTGCCCAGGACGTCAAGGCCGGCACGCCGCCTCGCGGGGGCACGATCTATCTGACCGCGGCGGACGCCAGCGGGCTGATGGTCTCGCTGATCCAGTCGAACTACATGGGATTCGGCTCCGGTGTCGTCGTGCCCGGCTATGGCATCTCGCTGCAGAACCGTGGCCATGGCTTTTCGCTCGATGCCGCCAGTGCGAACGTAGTCGCGCCGGGCAAACGCCCTTTCCATACGATCATTCCCGCGTTCCTGACGAAAGACGGCGAGCCTCAGATGAGCTTCGGTGTCATGGGCGGCAACATGCAGCCGCAGGGCCACGTGCAGACGCTGCTGCGCATGTTGCTCACGCACCAGCAGCCGCAGGCCGCCTGCGATGCGCCGCGCTGGAAGGTGATGGCCGGGCTCGACCTCGAAGTGGAAGGCTCGATGCCAGAGCCGATCGTCACCGAGCTGAGGGGACGCGGCCATCGCGTGATGAGCGCCAATGACAGCTACATGGATTTCGGCTCCGGCCAGTTCATCTGGCGACTGGGCGAGCCGTCGATCGAAGGCTACGTCGCCGCGAGCGACTCGCGGCGCGATGGCCTGGCAGCGGGATACTGAACCGGGTTCCGCCGCAGAGGACGCGAGCGGTTCTTCGAGCGAAATCGTGGTCACTTGCGCGGGCAGTGGCCGTCGCCCCGATTTTGAGAGAATGCTGACTTCATCGACCGGGATGCCACGAGCCAACCGGCGGGAGACCCAGGAAACCTCATGACCTACGCCGCCATCACTGGTTGGGGCAAGTGCATGCCGCCAGCCGTGCTCTCCAACGAGGACCTCTCCACCTTCCTCGATACGACCGACGACTGGATCGTCTCGCGCACGGGCATGAAGGAGCGCCGCATCTCGCACGTGGGGGCGATCGACATGGCCACCGTCGCGAGCCAGCGCGCACTGGCCTGCGCCGGGCTGGCGGCGGAAGACCTGGACCTCATTGTCTACGGCAGCTGCAGCAACGACGAGCAGGTGCCGAACAGCGCATCCGGCGTCCAGGTGAAGCTCGGTGCGGTCAACGCCGGCTCGATGGACGTCAACACCGCATGCACGAGCTTCCTGTACGGGTTGTCGAGCGCGAACGCGATGATCCGCACCGGAGCCATACGCAATGCGCTGGTGATCGGCGTCGAACTGATCTCGCCGTACATGGACTGGTCCAATCGCAACGTCGCCGTGCTGTTCGGCGATGGCTGCGCCGCCGTCGTGCTGCAGGCAAGCGACAAGCAGGAAGGACTGCTGGGCGAGCAGCTCGGCTGCTATGCCGACGCGCGCCAGATCCTGCGCGTGCGCGGCATGGGATGCACCTACGCGAATCGCGGCGTGCAGTTCGGCGACACGCTGTGGGACTTCGATGGCCAGGAAATCTTCAAGAAGGCCGTCAAGGGCATGACGCTCGCTTCGCAGAAGGTCATGGCCAAGTGCGGCGTCACTCCGGACCAGATCGACGTCGTTATCCCGCACCAGGCCAATCTGCGGATCATCGAGTCGGTGGCCAAGCACACGGGGCTGCCCATGGAGAAGGTGTTCCTGACCGTGCAGCGCTACGGCAACATGTCGGCCGCCACGGTGCCGGTGGCGCTGGTCGACGCGATCGAGGCAGGCCGCGTCCAGCCGGGCACGCTGATGCTGATGCCGGGCTTCGGCGGCGGACTGACGCTGTGTTCGCACCTGGTCAAATGGGGCGACCGCGTCACGCCGCTCGACACGACGACCGCGGACCTTCCCCCCTGCACGCGCACCGCGCTCGAGATGGTCAACTACATTCGCGTGCGCAAGCACGCGCACGACACTTCCGAGCCCGGCCTGATGGCGCCTCGCTTCGCAGAAGCCGACGTAGCCTCCTGACCGGGGCGACCGGCGCGGCATTCGGCACAACCGCGTGCGCCGGGACGGTGCAACCAGGCGGCCCGTGCCTTCCGGCCGGGCGAACGGCAGCGCGGCAGAGATCTCTGCCGCGGACGGCGGGTTCGCGACGTCGTCAGTAGAATCAGGCGCTCCTCTCCTTCCCCGGATGCCGCACCGATGACGACCAAGACCTATGACTCCGTTCCCAAGCATCGCGTCGCGTTCCTCGGACTGGGCGTGATGGGCTATCCGATGGCCGGGCACCTTGCACGCGCCGGACATCACGTCGCCGTGTACAACCGCACCACCAAGAAGGCCGACCAGTGGGTCGAGGAATTCGGCGGGCGTGCGGGGCGGACGCCGCGCGAAGCTGCGGCGGATGCGCAGATCGTCTTTTCGTGCGTCGGCAATGACGACGACCTTCGGAGCGTCATGCTCGGCAACGACGGCGCCTTCGCGCGCCTGGACAAGGATGCCATCGTGTTCGATGACACGACGGCCTCGGCGCGCGTGGCACGTGAACTTTATGCCGAAGCCCGCGGCCGCGGCCTGCACTTCATCGACGCACCCGTCTCAGGCGGGCAGGCCGGTGCGGTCAACGGCGCGCTGACGGTCATGTGCGGCGGCGACGCGGCACCCTTCGAGCGTGCCCAGCCGGTGGCGATGGCGTTTGCAAAGGCGGTGACCCGCATCGGCGAGACGGGCTCCGGACAACTCTCGAAGATGGTCAATCAGCTGTGCATCGCCGGCCTGGTGCAGGGTCTGTCGGAAGGCATCAGCTTCGGGCTCGCCGCCGGGCTCGACATGAAACTCGTCCTGCAGGTGCTGGGCAAGGGAGCGGCGCAGAGCTGGCAGATGGACAACCGGGGTCCGACGATGATCGACGACAAGTTCGACTTCGGCTTCGCCGTGGACTGGATGCGCAAGGACCTCGGGCTGTGCCTAGACGAAGCGCGGGCGAACGGCGCGCCGCTGCCGGTCGCCGCATTGGTGGACCAGTTCTATTCCGATGTACAGGCCATGGGGGGCCAGCGCTGGGACACCTCGAGCCTGATCCGGCGCCTGCGACCGCGTGCCTGAAGAGGCACCGGCGCGTAGTTGCGCCGCAAGCGCGGGCACTTTGCGGCGTGCGCGCGGTCGAAGGCGTTCGATCCTCTCCGGCGCACGCCCATGCACGACACGGCGTTGAACCAGGCGCTGGCCCAGCTGCGGCCGACGCTGCTGAAAATTGCGCGGCTCCAGCTGCGCAACGACACTTGGGCGGAGGACGTCGTATCGGAGACGCTGATCGCCGCGCTGGAAGGCGCGCAGGACTTCGCCGGTACGTCCCAGCTCAAGACCTGGGTCGTCGGCATACTGAAGCACAAGATCATCGACCAGTTTCGGCGGACGAGCCGCGAGGTCTCAGTCGAAGCCGCGATGGAAGCAGCCGACGTCGAGTCCTACGAAGAACTGTTCCACGCCAACGGCCACTTTGCGAACCCTGTTCCGGCCTGGGGGAACCCCGAGTCAACGCTCGGCGAGACCCAGTTCCTGCAGATCCTGCAGGCCTGCGTCGACAAGCTGCCCTCGAGCCTAGGCCGGATCTTCATGATGCGCGAATGGCTCGAGCAGGACACCGACGAAATCTGTAAGGAACTCGGGATCACGCCGACCAACTGCTTTGTGATGCTGTATCGGGCCCGTATGCGCCTGCGCGAGTGCCTGCAACTGAACTGGTTCGAGGAAGCACGAGGCACCTGAGGTGAGCGGACTGCCACTTCGACTTACCTGCAAGGAAGCCCACCGGCTGGTATCGGAGGAACTCGACCGCACCCTGCCGCTCGGCGAGCGGCTGCGCGTACGGATGCACCTGCTGGTGTGCGGCAGCTGTACCCACTTCAAGGAGCAGATGCAGCTCCTGCGCTCTGCCATGCAGCGGCTGGGCGAGTGATGACGGCGCCGGCAACACGACGCGCGAGCTGACCCGGCCTTGCAGCACGCCCCCATCAATCCACGTCACTGACACTGTCACGGAGCATCGAGTGCACGCCACCCTGCCGCTGCTGAAAGCCACCGATTTCCCGCTGCTGCGGCGCCGTGCGGTCGATACCCTGCAGATCAACCTGGGCTACACGTGCAATCAGAGCTGCCTGCATTGTCATGTCAATGCCGGCCCGAACCGGACCGAGCAGATGGACCGCGCCACGATCGACGCGGTGCTCGACGTGCTCGTCGCCAAGGACATCCGCACACTGGACCTGACGGGTGGCGCACCGGAGCTGAATCCGCATTTCCGCGACCTCGTCAGCGAAGCGCGCGCACGCGGGGTACACGTCATCGACCGCTGCAACCTGACGATCCTGTTCGAGCCGGGCCAGGAAGATCTCGATGAATTTCTCGCTGCGCATGAGGTCGAGATCGTCGCGTCACTGCCCTGCTACTCGCAGGACAACGTCGACCGCCAGCGCGGCGAAGGCGTGTTCGACAAGAGCATTCGCGCCCTGCAGCGGCTCAATGCGCTCGGCTACGGCCACGCTGAGCGCCTGCCGCTGTCGCTGGTCTACAACCCGCAAGGTCCGAGCCTGCCGCCCCCGCAAGCGGCACTCGAAGCCGACTATCGGCGGCTGCTCGGCGCGAACTTCGGCATCGTGTTCACTCGCCTGCTGGCGCTCGCCAACATGCCGATCGCGCGCTTCGGCTCGACGCTCGTCAGCAAGGGAGAGTTCCGCACCTACATGGCGAAGCTGCGCGCCGCCCACCAACCCGCGAATCTCGAGCAAGTGATGTGTCGCAGCCTGGTCTCCGTCGACTGGCAGGGGTTCCTCTACGACTGCGACTTCAACCAGATGCTCGGCATGCCGCTGCGGGAAGGCGATGCACGGGGAAAGCTTGGCCATGGGCGGCTGCATCTCTCCGATTGGCTCGAAATGGACCTGACCGGCAATCCGATCGTCGTTGCGGATCACTGCTATGGCTGCACGGCCGGACAGGGCTCGAGCTGCGGAGGCGCGCTTGGCTGACGGCGCACGCGTGCACGCCGATGCGCCGGGGCGGATCTGCCCGCCCTCCTACGGCTACTCGCCGCGCGTTCTGGCACGGCCGGCCGATGTCAGCGCCGATGTGCTGTATGTCATCGGCGGCCTTTATGGCAACGCCCTGGCACTGGAAGCGATCGAGCGCATGGCCGCACAGGAGGCCGTCGCCGCGGCGCTCGTCTTCAACGGTGATTTTCACTGGTTCGACGCCGAACCGGCGGCGTTTGCCGAGATCCAGCATCGCGTGCTCGCGCACCATGCGCTGCGCGGCAACGTCGAGACCGAGATCGCCTCGGACGACGCGGCAGCGGGCTGCGGCTGCGCCTACCCCGAATCGGTCCCGGACGATGATGTCGCGCGCAGCAATGCGATCCTCGATCGCCTGCGCGGCGTCGCGGCGCAGGTCGCGGGCAGCCGCGCGTCGCTCGGCGCGCTGCCGATGCACGCGGTCGCGCAGGTGGGCGGCGCGCGCATCGGCATCGTCCACGGCGATGCCTGGTCACTGGCCGGTTGGCGTTTCGCGCACAATCGGCTGCACGCCGACACGCCCGATGACGCGCTCGAAGCGGCGCTCGCACTGGCGGCGGTCGACGGCTTTGCCTCGAGCCACACCTGCGCGCCGGCCTTGAAGTCCACGGCACGCGGCTTCGTCATCAACAATGGAGCTGCCGGCATGGCGAACTTCCGGGGAGCGACGCACGGCGTGATCACTCGCATCGCGACTCGCGCGCTGCCACCGGCGCTCGAGCCACAGCGCCTGTATGGGCTGAGTGACTGGATTCAGGGACGCCCCTGCATCGTCGACGCGCTGAAGGTCGAATTCAATCTCGCTGCCTGGCTGCGTCGCTTCGATGCCTACTGGCCAGACGGAACCCCTGCCGCGTTGTCTTACCGCTCGCGCATCGTCGGGGTCAGTGACTTCGAGATCGAGCACGCGCTCGGACGCGCTGTCACTTCCTGCACCGACTGACGGGCGCCGACGTGCGCCTCGGCCGGACCATGGAGTGTCGGGCCATCCCGCGGTAAGGTGCGCTGATCCTCGCCGACGGATTCGCTTGCCGTCCCGCCCACCCACGCCCCGCCGCGTCGAAAGCCTCGCATGAACCGGAAACTCGCCATCGTCGCGCTGATCGCACTCGCGATCGGGCTCTTCTTAACCTTCGACCTCGGGCGTTACTTCGATCTGGCGTACCTGAAGAGCCAGCAGGCCGCGTTCGCGGCGTTCTATGCCAGTCACCCCGCCGCGACGATCGCCGCCTACTTCCTCCTCTACGTCGCGGTGGCGGCGCTCTCGCTGCCCGGCGCCGCGGTCCTGACGCTGGCCGGCGGTGCACTGTTCGGCTTCTGGGTCGGGCTCGTCGTCGTGTCGTTCGCGTCGAGCCTCGGCGCGCTGCTGGCGATGCTCGCCGCGCGCCTGGTGCTTGGCGACTCGGTGCAGCGACGCTTTGGCACACAGCTCGCCGCGATCAATGCCGGCATCGCGCGCGACGGCCCGTTTTACCTGTTTGCGCTGCGACTGGTGCCGATCTTCCCCTTCTTCATCATCAACCTGTTAATGGGCCTGACGAAGATCCGCGCGTCGACTTTCTACTGGGTGAGCCAGCTCGGCATGCTGCTGGGCACCGCGGTGTACGTCAACGTCGGCACGCAGCTTGCACAGTTGGAGTCCCTGCGCGGAGTGCTGTCGCCCGGACTGCTGTTGTCATTCGTGCTGCTCGGAGTCTTCCCTCTGATCGCGAAGAAAGTCGTCGACCACCTCAGAGCGCGCAAGGTTTACGCTCGATGGGCAGACCGTCGACCTTCGTCTTTCGACTACAACATGGTCGTCATCGGCGCCGGGTCCGCGGGACTGGTTTCCGCCTACATCGCCGCCGCCACCAAGGCAAGGGTCGCGCTGGTCGAACGCCACCGCATGGGCGGCGACTGCCTCAACACGGGGTGCGTGCCCAGCAAGGCACTGATCCGTTCGGCGAAGCTGCTGTCGCATATCGCGCGATCGAAGTCGTTGGGTATCGCCGCAGCAAGCGCGAGATTCGACTTCGCTGATGTGATGGAACGCGTGCAGCGGGTGATTGCTGCCATCGAGCCGCACGACTCGGTCGAGCGTTATTCAGCGCTGGGCGTCGACTGCATCGAAGGCAGCGCGAGGATGACGTCGCCGTGGACGGTCGAGGTGCAGACCGATGCCGGTTCCCGCACGCTGACGACGAAGACCATCGTGATTGCCGCCGGAGCGCGACCGTTCGTGCCGCCGATCCCGGGGCTCGACGAGGTCGGATACCTGACCTCCGACACCGTGTGGAATCTCCGCGAGTTGCCGCGCCGCCTGGTCGTGCTTGGCGGCGGGCCGATCGGGTGCGAACTGACGCAGGCGTTTGCGCGCTTCGGTTCGCAGGTGACGCAGGTCGAAATGCTGCCGCGGATCATGATCCGCGAGGACCCGGAGGTCTCGGCACTCGTGAAGCAGCGATTCGAAGCCGAAGGCATCCGTGTGCTGACGGAGCATAAGGCCAACCGGTTCTGCCGAGAAGGCGGCGAGAAGATCCTGCTGGCCGAGCACGCCGGACAGGAGGTGCGCATCCCATTTGACGCCGTGATCGTGGCGGTCGGCCGCATCGCCAACACGCAGGGCTACGGGCTCGAAGAACTCGGCATAGGAACCACCAAGGCACGCACCGTCGAGACCGACGACTACCTGCAGACGATCTATCCGAACATCCTGGCGTGCGGCGACGTGGCCGGTCCGTACCAGTTCACGCACACCGCCTCGCACCAGGCGTGGTACGCGGCCGTCAACGGGCTGTTCGGGACGTTTCGCAGGTTCAAGGCCGACTACCGCGTGATCCCGTGGGCCACCTTCACCGAACCCGAGGTCGCCCGTGTCGGACTGAACGAAACGGAGGCAAAGGAAAAGGGCATCGCCTATACGTCCTCCATTTATGGCATCGACGATCTCGACCGCGCGATCGCCGACGAGGAAGCACATGGCTTCGTGAAGGTGCTTACGATCCCAGGGACCGACGAGATCCTCGGCGTCACGATCGTCGGCGAGCACGCGGGCGACCTGATCGCCGAGTATGTGCTCGCGATGAAGCACCGACTCGGACTGAACCAAGTTCTCGGCACGATTCACATCTACCCGACGCTCGCCGAAGCGAACAAATACGCGGCCGGCGCGTGGAAGCGCGGCACTGTCACGCAAGGGCAATGGACGTTCCTCACCGCTTTCCAGTCCTGGCGGCGCGGCGCCACCGGCGTCGGCCGCGTGCTCGCCGCAGTTCGCGCAGTGGTGAAGGACAAGCGTCCGGCATACTCGACATCGTCACACTGACGATGACCTTCGCGGGGCCACACAGCACATGACAGCGGATGCGGCGATTGAGGCGGGAGCGCGCCCACGAACGCCAGCGCTCGGGGCCGAACGCGTCGCGCTTGCCCTCGGAATGACCGGCGCGCTGGGCGAAGAACTGCTGGCCGCGCTGGTCGGCTCCCCCAGTTACCGGCGGGTTCACGTCGCCGTGATACAGAGCATCGTCTCGGCCGCCTCGAAGTTCCATCCCTGGGTCGCCGGATCTACGCCCGTGAAGGCGGACGACGCATTCGTCTGCGTGACTGATGACGCCGTGCCGCTTCCGCGCACGTCGCCGCTGCAGCGCTACAGTACCGATCAGCTTCTCACTGCCGCGCGTGCAGCGCGGGACGCCGGCGCACGTCGCCTCGTCGTCATCGCTCCGTTGTCGGCCGTGCTGCAGCTCAACGCGGCATCGCACAGCGTGTCCAGCGAACAGGAATTGGCACTGGTGGAGATGCGATTCGAAACCCTGGTCTTCGTGCGGCCGACGCGCGACGAGATCGAAGACTCGAAAGCTCCATGGCTGCAACGTACCGTGAGCTCGCTTGGACGCAGCGTGCTGGAGATCATGCTGCCGGCGCAGGTACAGGCGCTGCGACCGAAGACGGCTGCGCTTGCGATCCTCACGGCGGTCGAACGCATGCCGCCCGGTGTACATGTCATCGGCGCGCGGGAGTTGACAGACATCGTCGCCGAAACGATGCCCGCCTTGCTACCCACGCGGCCCCGGCTGCGCTAGGGATGAAACGACACCCAAGCTCGCATCGGCTCGCTGCCCCCCCGAGGGGGCTGTCTGTGGCTTCGGACGGCCGGCCATTGACATGCGCCTGGTGATCATCGTCCCGGTACTGAACGAGGTTGACGGCGTCCGCCGGACGCTCGCGGGATTGCAGCCGCTGCGGGCGCGCGGGGTGCGCGTCGTCGTCGTCGACGGCGGCAGCCCGGATGGCACAGTCGACCTCGCACGGCCCCTCGCCGACGACGTCATCGTCGCGGCGCGCGGCCGCGCGCGCCAAATGAACTCTGGCGCGGAGCACGTCGGCGACTCGGCGGATGTGCTGCTGTTCCTGCATGCCGATACTCGACTGCCGCCGGACCTGGACCAACGCATCGCCGATGCGATCGCCGAGGGCGCGCGCTGGGGACGCTTCGATGTCCGCATCGAAGGCAGCGCGGTGCTGCTTCGCTTCGTGGCGCGGCTGATGAACTGGCGATCCCGCCTGACCGGCATCTGCACCGGCGACCAGGCGATCTTCGTTGAGCGCACACTGTTCGAGTCACTCGGCGGATTCGCAGATCAGCCTCTGATGGAAGACGTCGAGTTCACCCGGCGCGCCCGGCACATCGCGTGGCCCGCCGCACTGCCCGGCGCCATCACCTCGGGCCGACGCTGGGAGCAACGCGGCGTCTGGGTCACGATCCTGCAGATGTGGTCGCTGCGCTGGCGCTACTGGCGCGGGGCCGATCCCGCCGCGCTGGCGCGCGAATACCGGAACGTGCGCTGATGCCCGGGCTGCAGGTCGCCGTGCTGGCGCGTGCCGCGATTCCCGGTGGCGCGAAGACACGCCTGATTTCCGCTGTGGGCGCCGCGGGCGCCGCCGCCCTGCAGGCGCATCTGACGGAGCTCGCGCTCCGCCGCGCCTGCGCTACGCAGACTCAGGTGCTGCTGTGGCTGGCCGGCGCGGCGGACCCCTCCGTGACGCGGCTCGCACACGAGCTTGGCGTCGAGGTCCGGCCCCAGCCCGACGGCGATCTCGGCGACCGCATGCTGGCCGCGCTGTGCCATGCACAGGCGTGCGACCGTCGGGGCATCGTCATCGGCACCGACTGTCCCGCGCAGTCGGAAGCGGATATCGAGCACGCTGGCGCGCTGCTTGGCGAATACGACGTTGTGCTGCAGCCCGCGCACGACGGCGGCTACGTGATGATCGGGATGGCGCTGCCGCACCCGGAAGTCTTCGCCGAGATGCCTTGGGGTACCGACGCCGTGCTTGCCAAGACGCGCGAACGCATCTGCGCCTTGGGTTTGCGGCACGCCGAATTGCGGGCGCTGCCCGACCTCGACCGGCCCGAGGATATCGCTGTCGCGCTGGAGCGCGGCTGGATCGATCGCGGAGCCTGGGCGTGAAGCGGATCGCCGCATTCGTCGTCTACATTCTGTGCGGTGGGGCCTTGGCTGAGACCGGCGCGATTGCTCCGCTGTCGGCTTCGACCGACGGTCGCATCCCGCCACCGTGGCAGGTGATCACGCTACCCAAGATTCCGCGCCAGACGCAGTACAGCGTTGTCACGTTCGATGATCGGCGCGTCGTGAAGGCCGACGCCGAGGGCTCGTACGCCAACGTGCTGCAGGCACTGAAAATGGATCCCGGCGCAACTCCGATCCTGCGCTGGAGCTGGCGGGTCGAGCGCTTTCCGGCACGCTCCGACCTCACCATCAAGGCCGGCGACGACCTCGCCGCCAAGGTCTGCGTGCTGTTCGATCTGCCGCTGGCACGACTGTCCTTCTTCGATCGAACGAAGATCGAACTCGGGCGGCGGCTCTTCAAGCCCGACCTGCCTGCCGCGACAATCTGCTATGTATGGGATCGAACGCTGCCGCCCGGCACCTGGTTGCGCAACGTGTATACCAATCGAGTGCGTATGCTGGTACTGCGGTCAGGGAAAGTCGGTGATCAGGGACGATGGTTCGACGAGCGGCGCGATCTGCGCGCCGATTTCGTGCGGGCCTTTGGTGCCGAGGCCGACGGCGGCCTGCCCTCGGTCGCTGCGATCGGGTTCGCCACTGACGCCGATAACACCGGAGATTCCGCGCTGGCCTATTTCGGCGACATCACATTGGAGAAGGATTGAAACGGATCCTGCTGGCCGGTGGCGGCCACGCGCACGTTTTCGTGCTGCGCGAACTCGCTCGACGCCGCGTACCAGGCCTGGACGTGACGCTGCTGACGCCGTACGACCGGCAACTCTACAGCGGCATGCTGCCCGGATGGATTGCCGGGCACTACACGATCGACGAACTCACGATCCCGCTGCAGCCGCTGGCGAACGCCGCCGGTGTGCGACTGATACTGGATCGCCTGGTCGGTCTCGACCTTCTGGAACGGCACGCGATCACGGAGCGGGGAGATGCGATCCCATTTGACACCGTTTCTCTGGCGACGGGGTCATCGATCGCCGCCGGCGCGATCGAAGGTGCCGAACGCTTTGCGCGCCTGCTGCGGCCAACGCACGAGTTCGTCGCCGCTTGGACCGCGCTGGCTCCTCGTCTCGCGGAGGCCGATCGGCCAAAGATCACGGTGGTCGGCGCGGGTGCCGGAGGCATCGAGGTCGCGCTCGCCGCCGCGCATGCAATGAAGCGTGCCGGCAATGGCGCCCAGGTCCAGATTGTCACCGGCGGTGCGCTGCTGCCGGGGCAAAGTCGACGTGCGCGCGCGCTGGTCACTGCGGCGCTGATGAGAGAGCAGGTCCGCGTCATCGACACGGTCGCGACGCGCATTGCGAGCGGGCACGTAGAACTGCAGGACAGCTCGCCCCTGACGACCGATGTGACGTTGATGGCCTGCGGGGCGGCCCCGCCGCCCTGGCTGCACGACACCGGCCTTGCGCAGGATGAAAACGGCTTCCTCGCCGTCGACCGTCACTTGCGATCCGTGTCGCACGAAGCGGTGTTTGGCGCCGGAGATATTGCATCGATCGTCGGCGCGCCGCGTGCGCGCTCCGGTGTCTACGCCGTACGTGCCGGCGCGCCGCTGGCTGACAACCTGATACGCCGTGCCCAGGGCAAGGCGTTGCGCAGCTACTCGCCCCAGCGCAGTGCCCTCTACCTGCTCGCCACCGGACCGAAGCACGCGATCGCTTCGTGGAACCAGCTCGCCTGGCAGGGCAATTGGCTCTGGCGCTGGAAAGACCGCATCGATCGTGGTTTCATCGCAGCCTGTCGAACCCCGTGAGAATCTGATGCGCACCCTTGCCGTGGTGGGACTTGTCTTGATCCTTGTGCCTCTGCTGGTCCTGGCCTCCGGTCAGTTAGGCTGGCTGGCGGGCCACGCTCCAAACGACCTCGGTGTGCGCGACGGCAAGCTCAAGCCGCCATCGCGCACGGACAACAGCGTCAGCAGCCAGGCCACTCTATGGCCCGAGGGCGAGCACGCCAGCCGGTACGCACAGATCGCGCCACTGGCGACCGGTGGCAACGGGAGCGCTGCGATGGGCCGCTTGCGCGCGCTGCTCGCCGCGTGGCCCGGCGCCCGCGTCGTCGAGGATCGCGACGATTATCTGCGCGTCGAGTTCACGACACGCTGGTTGCGCTTCGTCGATGACGCCGAGTTCTGGTTCGACCCCGCCGCCAACGTCATCCACGTGCGATCGGCCTCGCGCCTTGGCCGCAAGGACCTCGGCGTCAACCGGGCACGCATCGAGGCGATCCGCGCCCAGTTGCATACCGCAGGCACGTGAGGCTGGGCGGCAGGACGGACGACGGAGGATCAAGCGGCGGCGCAGTTGTGCCGAAAATCAAGTCACCTCGACTGTTTCGGTGCCGCCATGACATCGCTCGCCGCTCGTCTGGTTCCCGTCCTGGCCCTCGCATTGGCCACTCCGGTCTGGGCCGATCCACCGCCTCATGCCAAGGCCCACGGCTGGCGCAAGAAGAACGATCCAACCTATGTTGGCTATACGGGCAAGTCCTGGCCGCAGGACTATGGCGTGATCTCGGGTCAGTGCCAGACCGACGTCATTCTTGGCGTGGCCGGAGCCGCGGTGGGAGGCGTCATTGGCTCACAGATCGGCGACGGCGCAGGTCGCACTGTCGCCACGATCGCCGGTGTCGCTCTCGGGGCCATTGTCGGTTCCAGCGTCGGGCGTCAACTCGACCAGGGTGACCAGGCCTGCATCGGCCACTCGCTCGAACTCACGCCATCGGGCCAGGCCGTGCGATGGACCAGCGCGAGCGGCGGCACAAGCTACCTTCTGGTGCCTGTGAAGGACGTCGGCACCGAGTGCCGCGAGTTCAAGCTCGAAGCCAGCGCGAACGGCAAACGGTCCTGGGGCACCAAGGTCGCCTGCCGCAGTGGCGACGGGGTCTGGAAACTGCGGAGTTGAACTGCGATCGGGCTGCGGCTGGAGCCCGACTCCTTGCCGAAATGGTACCCGTCCGGAAGGGACGAAATTACAGCACCCGAGAGCGGATCCGCCGAGCGACTGTGGCCCAGCAGTATCACTCTGGAACGCGAGGCCAACGAATGGTTAGGGCGCGCGGGTGGCGTGCGGGACACCCAGCTAGACAAAGCCTTGCTCTTTGTAGCTGGCAAATGCCGACTTCGTGAGGGCGGACAGTTCCTTGAACAAAGTCGGCTCGGATGCCTTGAAGTTGAAGCAGGACTTGCCTTGCATTCGTGCCTTCAGTTCAGGTGAGGCTGTGGCCAGAAGGTCCGGCTTGAGATACACGGGCATCAGGTGGTAGGAAACGTACGCCTTCTTCACCTGAACTGCGCCGAACAAGAGGGGCTTCTTGTTCTTCTGCATGTGCCGGGTGTCTACATACAGTTCTTCTCCGTCATCCCGCTTTGCCTCAAGCTTGGCAGCGTATGGGGCCATGATCTTGTACAACTCGGCATACACGGCGGCAAGTTCGGACATTCCTTCTCCTTCTCGGTGCCGTCGACGAGCCTGTGGCGCGGCCATATCCCGATTACACCGCCCCAGGTCCGCTTGCCCACCAGCGGACCGAGCTTCATCAGCTTGAAGCAGTGCGAGAAGATGTCGCCGTCAGAGCCTGCGTGCTCATTGGTCAGCGCGATCAGCGGCCCCGCCGGTGACTCCGTCGGGTACGGGGTTGGAAGGCCCCAGCGCTGCAGGTCATAGCCTATGCGCCGGCGCGCGATCTTCTCCAGCAGCAGCTGCGACACATGGCCACCGCGGTTGAAGCGCACATCGACAATCAGCGCGGCGCGGTCGCACTCTGCCGCGAAGTAGCGGTGGAACTCGGCGAAGCCTGCCGACTGCATGTCAGGCAGGTGAAAGTAGCCGACGCGCCCGCCTGAACGCTCGTGCACCCAGCGCCGGTTGCGCTCGACCCACTCGCGGTAGCGCGCCGGCACTTCGTCGGCCAGGAGCTGGACGATCACCGACCGCGCGGTGCCGTCGGTGGACACCAGCGTCAGCTCGACTTTCATGCCGGCCTGGTGGACCAGGAGCGCCTGTGGCGGCCTGTCGCGCGAAACGGACTGGCCATTGACAGCGACGATGCGTTCGCCGATTCGCGCAGCGACCCCGACCGCGTTCAGCGGCGAGTCGGCACCGGTCTCCAAGGATCGCCGTTCACGATCGCGCGGATCTCGTAGCCTGTTCCATCGGCAGTGGGGCCCAGCTCGGCACCGAGCTTGCCGAGCGCCATCGCTGGCGGCTTGCGGTGGTCGCCGCCCATCTCGTACGCATGCGACGTGCCCAGTTCGCCGTGCAACTCCCAGATCAGGTCCGACAACTCGGCGCGCGCCGAGACGAGGTCGAGCAGCGGTCGGCAATGGCGGTACATCGCCTCCCAGTCAACGCCGGACATGTCCGGCACCCAGAACTGGTCGCGCTGCAGTCGCCACACCTCGCGCAGCATTTGCCGCCACTCGCTGCGCGGGTCGACCGAGACAGCGGACGCGCGCCAGGTCGATCCAGCCGCTGGCGCGAGAAGGCGAGTTGTCGGAGCCGTCCTTGGACGGCTCGGTCTTGCAGGTCGGATCGAGTGCGCGCAGTCGCTTTTCGTCGCGCACGATCAATGTGCCGCCGTCGGCCGACAGAACGAAGTCGTCGGCACGCTTGGCGAGCGTCTCGGTTTTCTGGGTGACGAAGTCGAATGACTCCAGTTGGCCCGGCGTCTCACGGTGTCCGCCCCGGCCGTGCGCACCGGGAATCGGGAACACCGTCCACAGCACCTTGCCGCGCACACCGGCGATCTGCCCGTAGCGTCCCTCCGGAACCGGAAACTGTGCGACGCGCGCCTCGATGCCGTCGACATCGATCCGCACGAGCTTGCGCTCCTCCTTTCGGGCGTCGGCGGCCTTGGCAGCCTCGCCGGCCTCGACATGCTCGGCGCGCATACTCTTCGGCTCGGGCTCGAACGGCGGTCGAGCGTCCGCCTGCAGCGCGATCAGGTACGGCCGGGCCGCGCGGGGAAAGCTCAACTCGAACTGAACGTTGTCGTAAACCGGATCGAAGGTGCGCACCGACAGGAAGTAGAGGTACTTGCCCTCGGGATCGAACGCCGGCGACCAGTCGCGAAACTCCGGGCGCGTCACCAGTACGGAAGTGCGGGCGGCGGTGTCGTGCAGCTTGATCGCGCAGTGCCGCAGCCCGACCCAGAATGAATACGCGAGCCACAGGCCATCAGGCGACCAGGCGACGTCGTCGCTGCGTCCGGCGTCGCTGCGGTCCACCAGCCAGGTCTCTCCACTGGCGACATCGCCGATCCAGACCTCGTTGCGGTGATTGGTCAGCGCAATGCGCGTTCCCACCGGAGCAGCGCGCAGCGCAAGCACGCGGCCGATGTCCCAGTCCAGCGTGCGCTCGCCCGCCTCGTCGAACACCACGACGCGCTCTTCGCCAGTCGCATCGCTGACCGCCACGCGCGTCCTGCCGTCGGCCAGCCACTGACCCAGACGCAATCGTGCGACCTCGGCGCTTCCGTGCTGCCGCACCGCGCCCTCCCACAGCGCGAAGGTGAAGAACTTGCCGCGCGTGTCGACCGCCAGGCTGTGACCGGCCGGATGCATCCGGTAACCGTCCAGCTGATCGGCCGCCGTCACGAAGCGGCGCGCCGCCTGCGTGCGGTGCGCCGGGACCCGGATGTCCACGGCCCGGGTTGCGTCGGCAGCGGGGTCGAAGTGCCAGACCCGGGCGCCGCACTGGTAGACGATGTTCCGGCCATCGGTCGACGCAAAGCGCGCGTAGTAATCGTCGTGATCGGTGTGCCGCTTGAGATCGGCGCCATCCGGCCGGCAGGAGTACAGGTTGCCAACGCCTTCCATGTCGGACAGGAAGTACACGCGGTCGCCAACCCACATCGGCGAGGTGACGTTACCCTT
Source organism: uncultured beta proteobacterium (assembly GCA_963702595.1). Taxonomy (GTDB): domain Bacteria; phylum Pseudomonadota; class Gammaproteobacteria; order Burkholderiales; family Burkholderiaceae_F; genus JALORV01. Next base: position 158,947 of record CAVPDC010000014.1, read on the forward strand.
CAGTTCCGTCATGCGGCGGAATTCGCCTGACCCGGAAGTGTCGATCCACAGATGGCCAGCGGTGCCACCTCGGTAGCGCTTCCAGCGCGCGGGGTCCGCGGTGTTTCGGCCAATCACCTTTGCCTGGCCGGGAGCGAACGAAGGATGGTTCACCTGCCCGAGTGGCAGCAGTTCGGGATGCCCTCCTGCGGGAGCGAGCGCATAGGCACGAAAGTAACGGAAGAATGGCTGGCCGTGCGTGGTGACAAACACGATACGGCCGTCCGGTGCAAATCCGGCAACGTTCAGGAAGTTCGCACCAAGCCACGTCATGCGCTGTGCCGGACCACCGTCGGCAGACATCACGTAGACCTCGGGGTGCTGCTCGTCGCGGCTCACATACGCGAGCCAGCGGCCGTCGGGCGACAGCGCGGGCGTGGCCGGTTCGCCGAGCCCGGCGGTCAGTCGGCGCGCGCCGCCGCCGGCGGCGGCGACTTGCCAAAGATCATCGTCGCAGACGAAGACGATTGTGTCGCCGCGGACCGCTGGCTGGCGCAGGTATCCGAGTTCGTTCATGGTCTGGGAGCCTCGACCGCGAGCGGCTGACCGCGCGCGACCCTCATTAGTTCTTGTCGGTCGCGGCATCGTACCCGTCCGGACTCACGGCACGTAAGGACCCCCAGAGTCCCTTCGACGTGTGACCGAAACGGCCGAAAGGTCAGTCTGGAAATCAGCGCTTCGCGAGCAGCGCCAGCGGGTCCGCTTCCGGGTCGCCTGGGCGATGCTGGTCAAGGTCCGGAGCTGGCCGCGTGCCGTCTACTCCACATTTGACGCGAGTTTCTTTGCCATTACTCGATTCTGGTGGACTTCGGCACCCATGTGGAAGTCCGTGCTGCCAAGGTCTGAGTAGCCAAGCCTTGCATAGAAAAGAAGCGCGCGCTCATTGCGAACCCACGGGGTGAGCCAGAGCTCGTCGGCCCTTTGTGTGCTCGCCGCTCGCTCGGTTGCAGCCAGGAGCAGCGTGCCGATTCCGCGCCCGGTGAAGCGCTCCTGTACGTAGAGACGATCGAGTTCCGCCTGGCTCGTGCCGGCTACAAGCTCGTGCCTGGTTCCTAGTGTCCATTGCGAGAAGCCGACCAAGTGGCGGTCAGTTTCTGCCAGCAGAAAAGTAACGTCGGGTTTGGCGAGAAGAATCAGTATTGTTTCTGTCGAGAACGAGCTCAGCACTTCAAGGGCAATCGGTTCGCGCACTTCGTCGTCGCGTAGGTGTCGAGCCTGGCTGAGTTGCCAATTCGGCCAGGCAATTTGCGTCGCTGGCGACAGCAGGACGAACGGTCACTTGATCAGAGGTCATCGCCGAGCCAACGTTTGAACGGAAACCATGATGTCCGCTTTGCTTGTAATTTCGCAAGTTTTACTGGCGACGGCTACCGGGCGGACGGCGCCGATGAAGCCGCTACTGCTGGGGAGTACGGTATGGCCCGGAGATCACGGGCTTCCACATCCACCCGCACGTTTCCGGTGTCTTGCAGCCAGCAAGCCGCCACGACTCTCCACCCGGCGGCGTCGTAGATGTCGGCGCTGCAAGCATCGCTGAGCAGCCTGACCCCATCGCCGAGCAAGCAATCGTCGTGGCCCACAGCAGCGCAAGCGACTGCGCCCGGGACCATCCCGGCGTTTCCGACTCTGATCGCAGTGACATCTGATTCTCACCGCGCGCTGGAGAGGCCAGGCGCCCGGCGCCTTGCGGCGTCAGCACAAGGGAAGGAGACCCCGCGCTCGGCAACGAACGAAGGGCGGCCTTTGCATCAACGTCCTGTGCCGCGCGGACGACTGGCGCTGTGCCAAGAACGGTCAAGCAGACAATGGTAAGGAGCCTCGGCACATTCCCTGTCCCTAAGGTTCCGGGCCGCGCGCGATCGCGCTGTCGCCCGCGGTCAATCCCGAAGCGCCCACTCGGCAGCCCGACGTGCATGGATGCGCGTGGTGTCGAACAGGGGAACGGCGGCGTCTTCCTGCCCGATCAGCAGCGTGATCTCGGTACATCCCAGGATGACCGCTTCGGCGCCGTCGCCGATCAACGCGGCCATGACCCTTCGGAATTCCGATCGAGAGCTGTCGACGACTCTTCCAAGACACAGTTCGTCGTAGATGACTCGATGAACGATCTGGCGGTCCTGTTCGCCCGGTACGAGGACGCGGAGTCCGAAGTCCTGGCGTAAGCGGTCCTTGTAGAACCCCTGCTCCATCGTGAATCGCGTTCCAAGCAGGCCCACGGTCGAGAAACCCGCCCGCTTGATCTCTTCGCCCGTTGCATCCGCGATGTGGAGCAACGGAATGCTGACGGCCGCCTCGATGGCCGGGGCGACCTTGTGCATCGTGTTGGTACAGAGCACCAGCAGGTCAGCGCCTGCCTTCTCGACGGCCTGGGCGACGCCAGCCAGAATCGTTCCTGCCTCGACCCAGTCCCCGGACTGTTGCAGTCTTTCGATGTCGTGGAAGTCGACGCTGTACAGGACGAGTCGGGCCGAGTGCAAACCGCCCAGGCGCTCCTTTATTACCTCGTTGATCTGACGGTAGTACGGGACCGTCGACTCCCAGCTCATTCCGCCGATCAGGCCAATGACCTTCAACGGGCGCGCTCGACCCGGGCTCGAAACTGAGTCCCCTGCAATTGGCGCAGAGCCGTAGGACGCCGCCGGGGTGAGAGTTCCGGCATCGGCCGCGCCGCCGAGCGCCCTACTTCAGCAGGCTTCGGAGCATCCACGCTGTCTTCTCGTGGATCTGCAGGCGCTGGGTAAGCAGGTCTGCGGTCGACTCGTCGCCGGCCTTGTCGACGGCAGGGAAGACCTTGCGCACCGTGCGCGCGACGGCCTCGTGTCCGCTGACGAGCAGCCGCACCATGTCCAAGGCGTCCGGCACGCCGGGCGTCTCGTCGATCGAAGTCAGCCGCGCGAACTCGCTGTTGGTTCCGGGTGCGGGGTATCCCAGCGAGCGGATGCGCTCGGCGATGGCATCGAGTGCGGTCCACAGCTCCGTGTACTGGTCCATGAACATCAGGTGCAGCGTGTTGAACATCGGACCTTCGACGTTCCAGTGGAAGTTGTGCGTCTTCAGGTACAGCGAGTAGGAGTCGGCCAGCACGCGCGACAGACCGTCAACGATCTTCGCTCGGTCCTTGTCCGCGATGCCGATGTCGATGGTGGGCGAACCGTTCATGCCCGCTGCTGTCTTGCCCTTCTTGGCCATTGCAACCTCCTTTGAATATCTCCTCACATCGTAGCGACTGACCACCCCACTGGCTAATCAGGAATATCTACGGCCCCGATAGCACGGCCGCTACCACGTTTCGACCGGTGCCTCCGCAAGCTTGGTCACGCTGTGCAGCGGGCACTTCAGGACCGCCTGGCGCAAAGCCTCGATCGCTGGCGTGCGCGTGAAGGACTTGCGCCAGGCCAGCACCACGCGCCGGTCTGGCGCCGGCGACTTGAACGGAATGTATTCGAGCAGGGAATCGCGCCCCGGCTTCTCCGGGACCGACGTGCTCGGCAGCACCGTCACGCCCAGGCCCGAGCCGACCATGTGGCGGATTGTTTCGAGCGACGAGCCTTCGAAGGTCTTCTGGATGCCCTCTGCCGAAGAGGAAAAGCGCGACAGCTCGGGACACACCTCGAGCACATGGTCGCGGAAACAGTGCCCGGTACCGAGCAGCAGCATGGTTTCCTTCTTCAAGTCCTCGCTCGGAATGCTCTTGCGCTTGGCCCATGCGTGGTGGCGCGGCGTCGCCACGACAAACGGCTCGTCGTACACCGGCTGCATCAGCAATCCGGTCTGCGGCAGTGGCAGGGCCATGATCGCGACATCGATCTCCCCGTTCTTCAGCAGTTCCATCAGCTTGACCGTGAAGTTCTCGGTCAAGAGCAGCGGCATCTCGGGCGCGTCCTTCAACAGTTGTCGCACCAGGCCCGGCAGCAGGTACGGGCCGATGGTGTAGATGACGCCGAGCCGCAGCGGCCCCACGAGCGGGTCCTTTCCCTGGCGCGCGATCTCCTTGATGCGCCCCGCCTCGTCCAGCACCTTCTGCGCCTGGCCGACGATGCGCTCGCCCGCCGGCGTGGTCGTGACCTCGTTGGTGCGGCGTTCGAAGATCTGCGTGCCCAGCTCTTCCTCGAGCTTCTTGATCGCGACGGACAGCGTCGGCTGGCTGACGAAGCAGGCCTCGGCTGCACGACCGAAGTGGCGTTCGCGCGCCACGGCCACGATGTACTTGAGCTCAGTGAGGGTCATGCATTCAAGCGTCATGCCGCAAGAAAGTCGTACCGTCCTTCGTACCAGCGCCGCACGTGTTCGCGCGCAGCCTCCTCATCCTGCACGAGCAGCGCTTCGGCCGTCTCACGCGCCTGCTCGACTAGCCCTGCGTCGCGCTCCAGTTCGGCAAAGCGCAACAGCGGCACGCCGGACTGGCGCGCGCCGAGGACCTCGCCGGGTCCGCGCATCATAAGGTCGCGGCGCGCCACCTCGAAACCATCGCTGGTCTCGTGTATGACCTTCAGCCGCTCGCGCGCGCCCTCGGACAGTGGCTCCTCGAACAGCAGGATGCAGTAGCTCTGCTCGGCGCCGCGGCCGATGCGGCCCCGCAACTGATGGAGCTGGGCGAGGCCGAAGCGCTCGGCGTGCTCGATGACCATCAGGGTCGCGTTGGGAACGTCGACCCCGACCTCGATCACCGTCGTGGCCACCAGCACGTCGATCTCCCCGGCGCCGAAGCGCTGCATGACGCCGGACTTCTCCGCCGCCCCGAGCTGCCCGTGCAGCAGCCCGATGCGCAACTCGGGCAGCAGTTCGACGATGCGGGCGTGCGTCTCGGTCGCCGCGGCGGCCTCGACCACGTCACTCGCCTCGATCAGCGGGCACACCCAGTAGGCCTGGCGCCCGGCCGCGACATCCGCACGTATGCGGTCGATGACTTCGTCGCGCCGCCGCGTGGACACCAGCTTCGTGATCACCGGCCGCCGGCCAGGCGGCAGCTCGTCGATGACGGAGACATCGAGATCGGCGAGGTAGCTCATGGCCAAGGTGCGCGGTATCGGCGTGGCCGACAGCATCAGCATGTGCGGCGCCAGTACCTCTCCGGCATTGCGCAGCGCGAGCCGCTGAGCGACGCCGAAGCGGTGCTGCTCGTCGACGATGGCCAGCCCCAGCTTCTCGAAGCTGACCGCCTCCTGGATCAGGGCGTGGGTTCCGATCACGAGTTGCGCCGTGCCAGCGGCAACCTGCTGCTGCGCCTCGCGCTTGGCCGCGCTCGCCAGGCGCCCGACCAGCCAGGCCGAGCGGACGCCGAGCGGCTCCAGCCATTCGGCGATCCGCCCGAAGTGCTGTTCGGCCAGCAGTTCCGTCGGCGCCATCAGCGCCGCTTGCCAGCCCGACTCGATCGCGCGCGCCGCGGCCAGCGCCGCGACCACCGTCTTGCCACTTCCGACGTCACCCTGCACCAGCCGCTGCATCGGTTGCTCGCGCGCGAGATCGAGCGCGATCTCGTGCCACACACGCTGTTGCGCGGCCGTCAGTGTGAAAGGCAACAACGCGACCAAGCGTGCGGTCAGGCCGTCCGCGGCGAGCCTTGGAGCGCGCTGTATGCAGCGGCTGGCACGCGCGAATCGCAAGGCAATCTGCTGCGCCACCAGTTCATCGAACTTAAGGCGCTGCCAGGCCGGGTCAGTTCGTTCTGCCAACGCCCGTGCGTCGGCGTCGGGCGGCGGATGATGCAGACGTTCCACGGCCGGCCGCAGCGACGGCAGCCGCAGCCTCCTCAATCGCTCGTCTGAGAGGAGATCGCGCAGCTCGACCGACCTCAGTGCCCGCGCGATGCGCTGGCGGAGCCACGACTGCGACACGCCGGCGTTGGTTGGGTAGATCGGCGTCAGCGTCGTCGGCAACGCCTCGCCGGCCTGCACCAAGCGCACGCGCGGATGGACCATCTCGACCCCGGCGAGACCGCCACGTACCGGACCGAAGGCGCGGATGCGGCGCCCCACCGCCATCTGCTTCAGCTGTGACGGATAGAAATGCAGAAAGCGCAGCACCAGCGTCCCGCTGGCGTCCTGCACGGTCACGCGCAACTGGCGCCGGCCACGGAACACCACTTCGGCCGCCGTCACGGTGGCCTCGATCTGGGCCTCCGCGCCGTCGCGCAGGTCGTCGATGGCGACAACCGCGGTCTCGTCCTCGTAGCGCAGCGGCAGGTGGAAGACAAAGTCCCAGTCGTGCGCGAGCCCGATGGCCGCCAGGCGCGCCGTGATCCCGCCGGGTTCGGACCGAACGGCCGGCGGGCGGCCTGGGGTGCTGCGCGCCAAGGAAGTCGCCCGCCTCAGAGGACGAGCACGGCCTCGACTTCGAACAGCGCTCCCTTCGGCAGGCTCGCAACACCAACCGTCGAGCGCGCCGGGTAGGGCTTCGGCACGACTTCACCCATGATCTGGTTGACCGTCGCGAACTTGGAGAGATCCGTCAGGAACAGCGTGAACTTGACGGCATGGCCGAGCGTGCCGCCGGCTGCGCGGACCACCGCGTCAAGGTTGGCGAAGGCCTGGCGTACCTGTGGCTCGAAATCGGGGCCGACGAGCTCACCGGTCCTGGGATCGAGGCCGATCTGCCCCGATGTGAAGACCACGAGTCCGGTCTTGACGGCCTGCGAATATGGCCCGATCGCCGCCGGCGCGGCCGGCGTCGAGATGATTTCCTTGTTCATGGAGTTTCCTTCGGCGCATGTCGACGAAGGAAGGAGTCTAGCGGCGCGTCACCGCTCCCATGCAGGCAGCGCCGGGTGGCCGCCGGCTAGCCGCGCTGGCGCACGAACTGTTCGAACGGCAGCAGCGGCAAGGCCTTGCTCAGGTGGAAGCCCTGCGCTTCATGGCAGCCGCAGTGCTTGACGAAGTCGAGCTGCTCGGCCGTTTCCACGCCTTCGGCCACGACATGCAGGCCCAGCCCGTCGGCCAGCCCTGCCAGCGCCGTGACGATGCGCGCGTCGGCCGGGTCGTCCGGTGCAGCGCGCACGAAGCGGCCGTCGATCTTCAGGACGCTGACCGGAAAGCGGCGCAGGTTCGAGAGGCTCGAGTAACCGGTGCCGAAATTGTCGAGCGCGATGCGCACACCCATGGTCTGCAGGCCCACGAGCACCTGCTCGGCCTTGTCCAGGTCGCGCATCAGGCTCGCTTCCGTGATTTCGACTTCAAGTCGCTCCGCATCCAGTCCGCTGTCGACCAGTGCCTGGCTCACCAACGGCAGCAGCGACCGGCCACGAAACTCGCGCGGTGAAAGGTTCACGCTGACAAAGAGTTCGCCCAGACCGGCGGCGGTCCAGGCGCGCGCCGCATGACAGGCCGCGCGCAGCACGATCTCGCCGATCGGCTGTATCAAGCCGCTGTCCTCGGCCACCGCGATGAAGGCGGAAGGTTCGAGCAGCCCCTGCTCGGGATGGCGCCAACGCAGCAGTGCTTCGGCCCCGATCACGCGGCCGTTGGAAAGGCTGATGCGGGGCTGGAAGTGCACCTCGAACTCGTTGCGGTCGATGGCACGCCGCAGCGCCGCCTCGAGCTGAAGGCGCCTCACCAGCTCGGCATTCATGCGCGGTTCGAACAGCTGCACATGCGCACGGCCACGCGACTTGGAGTAGGACAACGCCGCATCGGCATTGCGCAACAACATCTCGGGGCCGGCACCGTCGTTGGGGTAGCAGGCCACTCCGATGCTCACCGTCGCGGTGACCTGTTCGGCATCGACCTCGTAGGGATCGGCCAGCAGCTCGCCAAGCTTGGTGGCGACGCGTTCGGCGTCGTCGGTATGGCGCAACCGGCCCAGCACGACGGCAAATTCGTCCGATCCCACGCGCGCCACGAGATCCGAGGTGCGCACCGTCTCGATCAGCCGCCCGGCGACCTGCTGCAGCAGCGCGTCACCAACCCGGTGCCCGAGGGCATCGTTCAGCTTCGTGAACTCGTCGATGTCGATGACCAGCACGGCCATCATGTCGCCGGACAACTGGTGATTGCGTACGGCTTCGTCGAGCCGCGACTCCAGCAGCCGACGGTTCGGCAGCGCCGTGATGTCGTCGTACAGCGCCATGCGCCGTGCGCGCTCCTCGACTTCGCTGCGTTCGTACATTTCGGCGACGAGCCGCTCGTTCGACCAGGCGAGTTCGTCATGAGCGGCGCGCACGCGCTGCTCGAGTTCTTCACGGACCCGCGACAGCGCCACCTCGGTCGCCTTGCGCGCCGTGATGTCCTCGACCATCCAGATCGTTTCGCCGCCCGGCCCGCCCGGCGTGATGCTCTTGACAAGAATCGCGCCCAGAAAGTCGATCCGTCGCTGCGCCGCGTGCGCCATTCCATCGACGGCGATCCGCCCGCGTTCAACGCGTCGCCGATGCGGTTGGCGAATCCCTGGAACTCCTCCTCGGACGAGAAGAACACGGCCGCCGACTGGCCGAGCAGCCGCTCCGGTTCCCAGCCGAACAGCCGCGCGGCACTGGAGTTACATTGCATGACTTCGCCGTCGCACACGGCCAGGATGCCTACCGTATCGTTGGCAAGCAACGCGCGATACTCCTGCAGACGACGCTGGACGTCGCGCGTGTTCAGTGCGGTGACGAGATCCTCGGCGGTCTGGCTCATGCAATCCCCACGGGTCGAAGCCACGCTCAGGTCGTTCGGCGACCCAGTGACGCGCGGCGGCAGCTTCAGTGTCGACGCCGGGAGGTCTGAACGATGGATGGATTACGGGCGCCCGAACCCCGCTATTCGCGCCGCAGCACCTCGTACTTCAACCGTTCGGGCGAGGCAAGGTCCGGCGCTGCGCCGGGACGCCCGCACGGATGCCTCTCGCCCGCGTGGATGCCTTTGTCGCCCGCCTCGGCTTGCGTACTCGGCGGCTGCCGTTCAAGATGCCGCGGTGCAAGGACGATCGTGCACCGCACCCAGCCCGCCGAACGGATCGCCGCAATGACAGTCAGCCCCCGCAAGCCACGCGCACCTCGCAAGCCTCGGAAGACCGCCTCGCCACGACGCAAGCGCACCCAGTCCTCGGCGCCAAGTCAGCCTGTCATGGCGCTCGCGCGGCAAGTGAAGTCATGGGCCGGAACGGCATGGGGCCTGGCCGGCAGTGCCGCCGACATGTCGCTGGCGCTCGCGAAGTCCTCCGTCGGACCGAACCGGCGCGCAACAATCGAGCGCGCGGGTGCGATGTTAAAGAGCATGCGCGAAACGGCCGGGCTGACGGCCCAGGAACTGGGCCGCGCAATCAACCTGGGCGATCCCAGCCTGCTCGAGCAGGCGGAAAGCGGAAAGATCGCCCTGCCATTCGAGATCATCCTGCGCCTGGCTGCGGTGCTGGGACGGCGCGACCCCGTCGCCTTCGTGATGAAACTCACGCGTTCGTACAGCCCGGAAACCTGGAAAGCGCTCGAGGATCTCGGCGTCGGTCGCCTGGTGGCGCATGCCGGCCGCGAGCGCGAGTTCGTGAACATCTACCGTGCGCGCGACGAGGCACGGCAGCTGACCGACGCGCAGTTCGCGCGCGTGCTGGCGTTCGTCTCCGCGGCCTTCGAACTGGCGCTGACACTGGTGCGTCAGGAACGCAGGAAATAGTCGCCGCGCGCCGACGCGCGCTGCTATCGTTCGACGTTCACGAGGAGGAAGGCGATCATGGCAACCAGAAAGACCCGCAAGGCCGCAGTCAAGACCCGCGCTGCCAAGAAGACCACGAAGCGCGCGACCCGCACGCAAGCTGAGCCCGCAAGCGCCGCTGCCGCGAAGATGTTCGACATGTCGATGGGCGGCCTCGGCCAGACGCTCGAGCGGCTCAATCTGTCCGGGGTTGCAGGCACCATCGCCGAGGGCCGTCGCAAGGACCTCGCTGCGCTGGTCGCCGCCAACAAGAAATCCTACGAAGGCCTGCAGGCTGTCGTGGCGCGGCAAACCGCGATGTTGAAAAATGCGGTCACCGAATGGCAGGCGATCGCGCAGGGGATGTCGCAAGGTGGCGCGCGCCAGGGTTTGGGCCAGATGGACGAGGTCGCCAAGAACGCGTTCACGATGGCGCTCGAGAACATCCGTGAACTCGGCGAACTCGCCGCACGCTCGCAGGCCGAGGCTTTCGAGATCGTGCGTCGCCGCATCATGGAGAACGTCAACGAGGTCAGCTCGCTGATGCAACGCGGCCGCTGAACCGCCGCGCAGAGAAAAACAGCGGGCGTTCCGGCGTGGGACTCCCGCTGTTGGCGGCTTGATCCCTTCGAAGGCCGCATCACGGCGGAACGGCCTTCACTTCGATCTGGATCGCCGAGTAGTACGCGGCGAGGTCGCGTATCTCCTGCTCGGACAGCGCCTTGGCGGCTACCGACATCACCTCGTTTCTCCTCGCCCCCGACCGGTACGCATTCAACTCGCGCGCGAATAGGCGGCGGGCTGTCCTGCGAGGTGGGGAGCGTCGGGCAGCTTCGCGATGCCGTCGAGTCCGTGGCAGGCCTGGCACGCGGCGGCCTTGCGGCGACCCGCGGCCACGTCCTGAGCCGCGGCCCCGCTACAGACGACGGCGAGTCCCGAGAAGACCGCCGCCGCAGTGCCTGCGGCGGCGGCGATGGAGCGGATACGCATCCGCTTATGGCTGGTACGAGATCCGGTAGATCGCGCCGGCAAAGTCGTCGGACACCAGCAGCGAACCGTCCTTCATGACCGCCACGTCGACCGGGCGGCCGCGATACGTGCCGGTGTTGCTGTCGAGCCAGCCTTCCGCGAAGACTTCGGACTTGTCGGCCGTTCCGTCCGCCTTCAGCGACACGAAGTTGATCAAGGCGCCGGTCGGCGTCGTGCGGTTCCACGAGCCATGCGCGGCCACGAAGATGCCGCCCTGGTACTTCGCCGGGAACATCTTGCCGTTGTAGAACGTCATGCCGAGCTGGGCCTGGTGCGCCGGGAACTCGATCTGTGGCGGCGTCCAGTTGGCCGGCCCCTTCATGTCCTTCAGATCGGGCGCAGCGGCCGTGCCAGCAATCTTGACGTTCTTGCCGTGGATGAACGGATACCCGAAGTGTTCGCCGGCTTTGGTAATGCGATTCAGTTCGCCCGGCGGCGTGTCGTCGCCCATGCCATCGGTCTGGTTGTCCGTGAACCAAACCGTCTTGTCCTTCGGGTTGATGTCCATGCCGACCGAGTTGCGGACGCCGACCGCGTAGACCTCGCGCTTGCTACCGTCGAAGGCATTCATCCGCACCATGCCGCCGATGCCGAGTTTCTCGAACAGCGCCACTTTGCCGGCGGGCTGCACGTTGTAGGGCTGGCCAAGCGTGATGTAAAGCATGCCGTCCGGCCCGACGCGGCAGGTGCGCGCTCCGTGGTTGAACGACTCCTCCTCGACCGGGACCAAACCGCCTTGCGGCACGACCTCAATGACCGCTACGTCCGGTCCTTCGTAGAAGAACTCGGCCGCCGGGAAGTTGAGCACGCGGTTGTGCTCGGCCACGATCAGGAAGCCGTCCTTGGTCCAGCAGACACCATTGGGGACTTGGAACTTGAGCGATGGCGCGAACGGCTTCACTTCATCCGCGACGTAGTCGCTGTTTCGATCGGTCACTGCCCACACCGTCGTCTTGCGCGTGCCGACGAACAGCATGTTGGTGCTGGGAGCAACCGCCATGTGGCGCGCATCCGGCACGATCGCGAAGAGTTCGATCTTGAAGCCGGGCGGCAGCTTGACCTGCTTGAGGTTCTCGCGGATCGCGTCAGCATTCTTTCCGGTCTGCGGCACAGGGGGAATGTTCAGGTCCGTGCCGGAGACTTTCATCTGCTTGAGCTTTTCAATGTTCTGCTGGGCGTGCACAGGCGCAACGCTGCCAACTGCCAGCGCGACCGCCAGTGCAACTCCGTTCCAAGTCTTCGTCATGCTTGTCTCCTGTCCGATGCGTGCTTGTTGTTCGCTTCGCACTGCTGCGTGCGAACGGCGAGTCTAGGCAGCAGGCCTGCGGGCAGCAACGGGACAACCCCTACGCGTCCGCGGATCCCGCGAAGGCGCGAGCTAGGCGCCTTGAATGCGAAGCGCTAGAACTCGTAGACGGCCGATGCGCCGAGCAGGAAGTTGCGGGTCGGCGCCGGCGCGTAGTAGCGGCCGTTGGCGTCGCCGACGATGACGGCTCCGATGTACTCCCGGCTGAACAGGTTGTTGACGCGCGCGAACTGGCGGAATCGCCAGCGGCCGGCCACCTGCTCGAGCCCCGCCCACAGGTTGGCGATCGTGTAGCCCGGCGCGTAGGCCGAGTTGAAATCATTGACCGCAACCGCGCCGTTGGCGATGACTTCGAACGCTCCACGCAGGCCGAGCGCCGGGTTGCGATAGGCGAGGTCCGCGAAGAGCGTGGCATTGGGTACGCCCGGCACGCGGTTGCCGTCCGGTACGACGGCGGTGTTGGCGCCCGTCACCGGGTTGCAGAACGCCGCCAGCGGCGCGCAGCTCCTGAAGGCGGTATCGAAGCGGGCATTGAGCAGCGTCAGCGCCACATGCGTGCTGAGTCCGCCGCCCAGCTCGCTTTCCAGCATCAGTTCGGCGCCGAGCCGCGAGGAGTCACCGGCGTTCTGGAACGACGAGCGACCGCCGGTGTTGCGTGCGATGACGATCTCGCCTGAGGTCCGGATGTCGAATACCGCGACATTGAGCCGCGTCGAGGCGCCGAGCAGCAACTTGGCCCCGAGTTCGAACTGGTCGCTGGTCGAGGGCTGCAGCGCGAAGTTCACGCCGCTGCCGCCGTCGGGGCGATACGCCAGCTCAACGGTCGTCGGCGTCTCGAAGGCGCGGCCGTAGCTCGCGTAGACGTTGAAGGCCGGCGTGACGTTGAACATCAGGCCGACGGTCGGCGTCCACTCGCCGTAGTTGGTCGATCCGCTGTCGTTGGGATTGCCGGTCGCGAAATAGCGATCGGTCGCCGTGAAGTCGACCTGCGTATAGCGCACCCCCGCCGACACCGACCAGCGCGGCAGGAATTGCCACTCGGCCTGCAGGTACGCGCCGAGATTCTCGACGTCGTTGTCTTCGTCTCGCTTGAGTGCACCGCGCACGCCCAGGTTGTTGATGTATCCCTGCCGGGCCTCGGAGGAGGTGTCGTAGTCGACTCCCACTGTCCACGTCAGCGGGCCTTCCAGCAGGTCCTGCCGCCGGGTCCAGCGCACGCTTGCGCCGCCGAACTGGCGGTCGAGTTCGGACACGCCGCCGGAACTGGTGGCCGCCTGCTGGCTGTCGAGCGGTACGGCGAGATACTGCTCGTTGTTCCGGCTGCCGACATAAGCCATCAACCGCAGGTTGTCGTAGGCGCCGAGCGAGCTGTCCAAGATCAGACCGCCCTGCACGTTGTCGAGCGAGCGCCGGGTGTTGAATGCGATCGCCACCGGCTGTGCCTGGCGCGGATCCTGCTGCACCTGTGCCTGCGTGAGGCCGAGCGGGTCCTGCGCATTCGGCTGATTGAAGCCCGTGGCCACAAGGGTCAGGCGGTTGGTCGAGTTCAGTTCGTAGGCAAGCTTCGTATTGAATTGCGCCTTGCGCGCGGCACTGTGCTCGCGGTAGCCGTCGACACTGAAATACGAGGCGCTCGCCATGCCGTTGAGCGCACCGCTGACGGCGCCGCCCTTGAGGCCGTAGCGCTGGAACCCGTAGCTTCCGAACGCGAGATCCGACGAGAGCGTGGGAGGCGAAGTCCCGCTTTCGCTGAACACCTGCACGACGCCGCCGGAGTGGTTGCCATAGAGCGCCGAAAACGGTCCGCGCAGCACTTCGATCCGATCCGCCGAGCCAAGATCGAACACGCCCGGGCTGCCCTGCCCATCGGGCGTGCTCGCTGGTATGCCGTCGGCGATCAGCTTGATGCCGCGGGTGCCGAACTGCGAGCGCGCGCCGAATCCCCGAATCGTGATCTGCAGTTCCTGTGAGAAGTTCTCGCGGTTCTGCACGAACGTTCCGGGAACTCGGTTCAAGTCCTCGGAGATGTTGACGCGTGCCTTGCCGTCCTGGATCTGGGAACGCGAAATCACATCGATCGACATCGGCAAATCGAACGCGCGCCGTTCCGTGCGCGTGCCGGTGATGACGACGGGCTCCAACGTGTCCGCGGCCGGCTGCGCCGTTGCCACGGTCGGTGCGAGCAGCGCCAACGCCACCGCATGGCTGAAGCGGTGGGCCACATGCGTCGGAATCGACCGAGGCAGCTTCCAATCGAAAGACATCGTTGCGCGGGCCTTCATGGTTGCGCGGG
>CAVPDC010000015.1:0-170512 GCA_963702595.1 uncultured beta proteobacterium
CAGCGTTGCCGCCCCTGCGCTTCGGCGGCGCCATCGCAGCAGATACGGTCATGGTCGCGCCCCCTGCAGAAAAAGCAGGGCGGCCGTGGCGGTGCTCGCCGCGAATGCACTCCCGTCTGGTCAGTCTCATCAACGCTCTCCTCGCTGTGTAATTCAAGAATCTGAAAAGATGGATTCAGTCGTTGGGGCGATGTATTCTTCTGCTTCGGGCGAAATTCGATTTGAATGCAGAGCAACGGCGGGGGAGACGGGAGAACGACGCGACGCGTGGGACAAGACAAAAGTTTGAGTATCTTAGTCAACTGTTCTGCGAGAGGTATGCGACGTCCAAATCGAACGTCAGCGCCTCACGCACTATCGCGCAGACCGGAGATTGGGATGTGCAACGACCAACGTGGTCGGTGTGGTCCTGGTTGCTGCTAGATCGAGGGTTTTGTTGCTTCGATGGTTGCTGCGACAACGTAGTCCGTAACCGGCATCCCCGGCGCCCAGTCGCGAATGAAGAACTTGCTCTCCTCCTCTGGGACGGATGTAGGATGTGCTGGAAGCCAGCTTCCTTCACCATGTCCTTCCAGCTCAGAAATCCGGTGCTGCGCCCGCCAGGCAACCGGTCAGAAGCGCCATGTCCTCCTGAACGTGTGCTGGAAGTTCAGCGAAGGCGACAACATCGGACACCGCCAGGCGGCCGCCGGACTTCAGAACGCGAAAACAGTCGGCAAACACGCGCTCCTTGTCGGGCGACAGGTTGATTACGCAATTGGAAAGGATGACGTCGACGCTGTCGTCGCCAACCGGCAGGTGTTCGATCTCGCCGAGACGAAATTCGACGTTCTGGAAGCCAGCCCTCTCTGCACTGGTTCGCGCCTTCGACACCATCGCCGGCGTCATGTCGACGCCGATCACATGGCCTCTCGTACCCACCTGCCTGGCAGCAAGGAAGTAATCGAACCCGCCGCCGCTGCCGAGGTCGAGGACCGTTTCACCCGGCTTCAGATTGGCGATGGCTTGAGGATTACCGCAACCCAGACCCATATTGCAGTTCGCCGGTACCGTGGCCGTTTCATCGGCGGTGTATCCGAGCGCCTGCGACACCGCGTCCGGAGCTGAGGTCCCGCAGCACGAAGGGCCACTTGGTACATTGCTGGCTTTTTGGGACCTGTCGATACTGCTCCCGCACTGCGTGGCGGACTGCGTCTGGCCTTGCGTTGATCATGGAAGTGTCCCTATCGCCGTTCTTGCGACATGAATCAACCTCAGGCGTGCACTGGCGTCACTTGGCACCGTTGCAGGCAAAGTTGTCCAACGTCAATCGCGAGTGCGCGAATACCCGGTCAAAACTGGTCGGAACAACACTCTGACCCTAATGAGGTCCGCGAAAGCGCGCGGTGCCTGCTCATTTGAGTTGAAAAGTGCACCAGAGGCCGACCGCGCCTTTGACTGGATGCCTTCCTCGTACCAGTCCTTACTGGCATTGACCCACCGCACCACTAAGAGCATGACGGGACCTCATTAGCACGCCGACCACCGTCGCGAGGGCTGCGCCGCAGTTGAAGCCAAACAGGCTTATCGCCGCCGCCACCGCAGTTCGAAGAAGTTTGAAGCACCAATCAGGGCGGACGGACATGCCACGCTGTGCTTCTCGCCAAGAGTGCGATTTGCCAGATATGCCAGCCCGGAGTTGAAGAACACCTGAATCAAGATAGGCACTGCGAGCATCGCGATAACGAGTGGCTGGCGCAGGATCTGTTCGCCCTGGAACGCGAACAGCAACACGAGGGTCGCCAACAGTGCGGTAATCGACCACGGTCCGATCCTCGCCAGCAGGCGCTCGAGTGCAGGCGGGCCGCCGCGCGCCAGGACTCGGGCGCGGACGAGCTGGTGATGATCACCGGCACCACGATGTAAAGCGCGACCGAGGTGAGCAACGTGTCCCACGGCACGGTGATCGACGGATGCCCAGAAGCAGTGCCACGATCGCGAAAGGCGAAGATCATGATCATGTCGTTGACGGCGACCTGGGTCAGCGTGAAGTACGGATCGCCGTTGGTCAGGCGACTCCACACGAACACCATCGCAGTGCACGGAGCGGCCGCCAGCAGAATCAGTCCGGCAACGTAGCTATCGAGCTGATCGGCAGGCAGGTACGGCGCAAACACATGGCGTATGAAGATCCATGCCAGCAGGGCCATTGAAAACGGCTTGACCGCCCAGTTGATGAAAAGCGTTACGCCGATGCCACGTACATGTTGCCGCACCTGGCCCAAGGCGCCGAAGTCGATCCTGAGCAACATCGGGATGATCATCACCCAGATCAGGACCCCGACCGGCAAATTCACGCGGGCAACCTCCAGGGCGCCGATCGCCTTGACCGGCCCAGGAAAGAACTGCCCCAGCGCGATCCCGATCACGATGCACAGCGAACCCAAACGGTGAGATAGCGCTCGAAGACGCTCATGCCGACAGCCGGACGTGGCGTCAGTACAGCCTGGGTAGTCATGATCTCGGCTCCAAAAGGATTTTCCCGGGAGACCGGGCAGGCACGTCTGCTTCGCCGATCTCCTTCAAGTGGTTCTGTCAGTGCGATTCGGTCGAGCTTCGCCAGAGGCAGGCTTACAAACAACTGAATGCGATTGTGCAAGCGGTTGTAAGCGTGGAAAAACGCCTTGCGCTTGTCGTCGTCGCTGCCTTCGACGGCGGCCGGATTTTCCACACCCCAATTGCCGTGAGGGCTGGCCTGCGGAATGGGCACATCTCGCCCGCGGCGCTGTCGCAAACCGTGAACACGAAATCGAGCTCGGGCGCCCCGGGCACGGCAAATTCGTCCCGCTCTTGCTTCGCAAACCTTCCACGGGCAACCGGTTCTTTTGCAGCAGCTCAACGGCAAAAGGTTGACACGCCCATTCGGATGCGAACCCGCCGAGTACGCCTTGAAGCGCGGAGCGCCCATCGTATTCATCATCACTTCGGCGAGGATGGAGCGTGCCGAGTTTCCAGTGCACAAGAACAGGACATTTAAGGGGTGTTCGGAAGACATGTCAGAAGTTTTGTGTTTGGTTGAAACTCTTGGTCATGCAAATGCTGTTGCCCGGGCACAAATGCTTGAACTCCGGGCTGCTGTGCACCAGTGACGACGCATCGCCGCGTGCAATCTCTCTGTAGCCCAGCGCGCGGAAGAAAACTGCTGCAGTCTGTGTCAGCAGCGTCAGCGACCTGAGCCCGGCAGTTTTCGCGCGATCCTCGGCGGCCTGAACCAACGACCGCCCGAGCCCTGATTCCCGCCACGCAGGGTCGACAACCAGCGAGCGCAGCAACCCGTGCTCGCCGTATCGCTCCACGGCGATTGCCCCGACCACCTGCCCGGCGTCGACTGCAACGACGAAGTCCTTGACCGAGCGTTCGGAGAGATCACTGGTCGGCAGGTTCGCCGAACTGAGGAGCCCGGAAATGCTTGGCCAGTCGTCCGCCTCCGCGGGGCGGACCATCGCCACGACGATCATTGTTCAGCTGCAGCAGGTCGCTGCGGACTTCACGGGGATCTTCGCCTCGACTTTCGCCGACGCCACTGGCGCACAGCAGGCCGACTCAGCTGGTTCGCTCACCTGCTCGCCATTGAAGGTCGGCACGCTACCCAGCGTGTGATAGGTCTCCCAGGCGATGCCAGTCGGGTCCGTGACCCAGTACTTATTGGAGCGGGCATAGCAGCAGCTGGTTTCCTTCTCGGCGTGGGCCGCGAGATCTGCCTTCTGAAGCTGAGCGTGCAGCGACTCGAGCTCTTCATCGGAGTCCGTCTGCAGTCCAAGATGGTTGACGCCCACCTTGCCGCCGCGCTGGGAGATTGCAAAGTTGATGCGCGGATCCTCGAGCATCCACTTCGCGTAGTCAGCCTCGACGACCGCGGGTTCGTTGCCGAACAGGGTCGAGTAGAAGCGGATGCTCTGGTTCAGATCTTCGACGGACACATGGACGTGGAAGCGTTTCATGCTTTGACTCCTTTGGAATTGCGAGCGGCGCTCTTGCCGGCTCGGCTGGGTTGTGAGGGCTTGCAGGCTTGCGCCGGGGCACACGGGTCGCAGTCGGCCGCGCAGCAGTTCTCGGTCATGAAGGAAAGCAATTCGTTCATCGCGGCAAAGTCGGCCGAATAGAAGATGAACCGGCCTTCCTGGCGCGACGTCACGAGACCAGCGTGGCTCAGCTCCTTTAAGTGGAAGCTCAGCGTCGCCGGCGAGATGTCGAGCGAGGAAGCGACCTCGCCAGCTGCCATACCGCTCCGCCCCTGTTGCACCAGCAGCCGAAAGACGGCAAGGCGGGTGTCCTGCGCCAAGGCTGCCAGCGAGCGAACTGCGTCTGACGTTTTCATGTTTCCATGATTCTCGAAATATAAGATCTTGTCAAGCGACCTTTTTTGGCTCACTCGTCCGGCCTTGGTACGGAGATCCATGGCGGCTGCTATGGATCGGAGGTCACGGGCAGGACAAGCAAGTCAACACCAGAGTCGCCGATGACCGTCCGCGGCGAGTCGCAGTTGTGCGATGAATCGAAAACGGAATCGATCGAGCAGACGTAAACGCGCCAGACGGTGCTTCGCTCATCCAGATCGCTTTCAAGACCAGGCGCATGGCGGCCTATCGTCGCGAGCGTCAAAAACGCCGGACTCGACAGCGACTGACTCGTCCGCAGCTCCCGGAACTTGAAAGGCAAGTGTCATGTAATTAAGTAGTTTTATGACTATTTGATCTTGAAGCCGTTTTCCTAACGTGTATCTCTCTCCCTACACAGGGCCACGTTATGGTTAACGATGCTGAACTGAACGCACTTTTCGACCGTCTAGGTCTGTCCGCCCAGGCGCGTCGTGTCATTCGCACCATCCGCACGTCCGCGCCGTCCCGTCGCGTCGGCAGCGGCCGCTGCAACACGGCTTTCCGCTTCGCCAGCCGCAAGATGGGCTTGGTCATTCAAGCCGAGGCACGGGAAACGGAACTGGCGGCCGCCATCACCTGGGAGCACGCCCCCGACATTCTTGAGTTCTGGGACCAACCGAACAAGGTTCGAGTGGGACGCCGGGGTGCAAAACGGAAAGGCGGCGGCTATCTGAAGTCATTCGACTACCTCGTCATTGCAACGGACTGGGTCGGTTTCATCGAATGCAAAAAAGAAGAGTGGCTACTCGCTCAACTGGCCACTGGCCGCGAGGGCTACGTGCGTCAGGCCGACGGATCCTGGACACACCCCGAGTTGGAACAGGCTGCCGATGCCCTCGGCCTCGGCTTCCACGTGCGGTCCTCCAGGGAGAACTGCTGGCCGCTGATCCGCAATCTGGACTTACTTGCGGACTACCTGCGATCCGACGCCCCGGAGCCCGCGCCCGACCATAAGGCACGTGTTCTGGCCGCTCTCGCCGAGCATGGTCGGTTGACGGTGCAGCAGATCGTGGATCTCGGCGACTGCATGGCGGACAGCCTGTACGCGATGATCGCGCGCCTCGACGTTCACGTCGATCTGCTGCAACACGTTCTCGCTGAAGCGGACCGGACGTACATCTACCGCGACAAGGAATTGGCGGCTGTCTATGAGGAACATGAACCGGATCTCGCGCCGGTCGCCGCCGACGCTCCGTTCATACCGCGTCGAGGCGCTTGGGTCGTCTGGGATGCACGACCTTGGCGCATCCTCAATCTCGGCGAGAACACCGTGACCCTGGCCAATGGTCAAGCGCACGAAGAATTGTCGCTTGCCAGCTTTAATGGACGGCTGGGACGCGACATCCAGGGGCTGCCCAGCAAGGAAGCTGAAGACGCGCAACTCTTTCTGAAGATCCTCCGGCATGCGAGTCCGGCCGATCTTGCCGACGCGCATCAGAAGTACCGGCACCTCTTTCCCCAGCCAGGCGATCCGCCCTGCCCCTACTCGGGACGCTCCTTGCGCGCATGGCGCAAGCGCTACGACCGATTCGCGCGCGATCATGGCTGTGGCTACTTCGGACTTGTCCACCGCAAGCACCAGCGCGGCAATCGAGAGCGCAAGGTGGATGACGCCGTAATCGACATCATGAAAGCGGTCGTTACCGCCCGCTTCCTCAGCGCGAAAAAGGAGCCTTTCTCGACCTGCCTGAAGGAGATACACCGCCAGTGCGAAGAGCTAGGACTCGTCAAGCCGTCGGCGAAGGCGCTGCGCTTCCAGATTCGGCAGATGGCGCGCGTGGTTGAGGTGACCGAGGCGCGCGAAGGGTCGAAGGCGGCCTACCAGGTGCAGGATTGGCACGACGTACTCAACCCCAGACGCCGCGCCACGGGGAACGCCCGTTCGAACAAGGACACATCGACCATACCGAGCTCAGCCTGCAGTTCGTCGGGTCCCGCCTAAAGGACCTGCTCGGCAAAGTCCACCTGACGCTGCTCATCGACGCGTTCACCCGAACGATCCTGGCGTTCTACCTGTCTTTCGATCCGCCCAGCTGGAAGAGCAGCATGTGCGTACTTCGCGAGTGCGTGCGCCAGCACGGGCGGGTCCCGCGCAAGGTGGTCGTCGACGCCGGCTCCGACTTCCAGAGCGAGTACTTTGAGCGGCTGCTAGGGCGAATGGAATGCCATAAGGTCGAGCGCCCTAAGTCCGCTCCCCGCGCGGGCGCACTGATCGAACGCACCTTCGGTGTCACCGAAAACGACCTAATCAACGCGCTCGCAGGCAACAACCAAGCGTTGAAGAATCCGCGTTCCACGAGCGCCAGCCACGACCCGCGCCGGCACGCGATCTGGAACCTGGTCGCTTTCACGGAGCTCTTCGGCCAGTACTGCCGGCACCGCAACGCCAAACATCGCCATGAAGCGCTCAACCTGACGTCAGACGAAGCCATGGCGGAGGGCACGCGACTGTTCGGCCTTCGTCCCCATACCCACATCAGCTACGACGACAGCTTCATCCTCATGACGCTGCCAACCGAGGAGGACGTCAAGGTGCGGCCCGGACGCGGACTCACCGTCAACTACCTGACCTATCGCTGCGCCGAGCTGGAGGACTCGCGCGTGGAGAACACCAAAGTCGCCGTGAAGTACGACCCGTTCGATGTCTCGGTCGCTTATTTCTGGCTGAAGCCCCTGAAGGCGAACACCGGACGATGGGTGCGGATGCACTCCGAGTACGCCCCCTTCTTCAAGGGCCGCACGCTGAAGGAAATCCAGATTGCATCGGCGGAGATCAAGGGACGCCGCCGGGACAAGAAGCGCCGCGCCATCGTCAACGGTGTGGAGCTTGTGAAGTTCCTGACATCCGTCGAGGGCAAGGAAGCCGTGCTGCGACAACGGCGGCGCGATGCGGACGCTGCCACAGTTCCCGATACGCCGCGCAAGTCAACACCCGCATTCAGCAATCCACGCAAGCAGCGGCAACGCACGCCCGAGCCGCCCAACCCGTGGAATGAACCCTACACACCTGATTGGAGAACCCGAAATGTCGAAGTCAAACAGAAAGCCGCCTGAAACGCCGCGCGTTTCCCAGGACAAGTCGATCGCCGACGCCGTCCGTCAGTTCCGCATTGCGCACGTCGATCATCCGATGTTGGACCGCGCCCGCAGCCAGATCCTGGCCGCCGTGAGCCGCACGGCCGGTGCAAAGATCATTCTGGTAGCCGGGCCGCCCGGCGTCGGTAAGACCACGCTCGCTAACCAGGTGTATCGCGCGGTGAGGTCGCGCTATGAGGACACGCTGGCCGTGGACCGGAACTTCCTGCCGATTGTCGGAGTGGCTGCGGCGTCTCCCCACGGAGCGGCATTTTCCTGGAAGGATTTCTACACACGCCTTCTGCAAAGGACTCCCCACCCACTCGCCGATCGTTTGTTACCCCAGCGCACGCAGCAGCTCTTCGAGGAGGACCTGCTCCTGACACGGGCCGACCAGATGCCCGCCGATCCGTTGCGGCGGACAGTCGAAACGGTTCTGCGCGAGCGAACAACGAAAGTCCTTCTGATCGACGAAGCGCACCACATCCTGATGTGCAAGGACCCTCGGCTGTTGGAGTTCCAGTTCGAGGCCATCAAGTCGCTCAGTAACGAAACCAATGTGACCATTGTGCTGTTCGGCACGTACCGACTGCTGGAAATCTGCCACCAGAGCGCGCAGCTGGTCCGCCGCAGCGAACTGATCCACTTTCGCCGCTACGACGGCGACTCGCGCCAAGAGTCTTACGAGTTCCGGGACTTCCTCAATAGCCTCACGCCCCTGCTGCGGCTGCGTCAGCAGCGTTCACTGCTGAAAGACGCCGAGTACTTCTTCACGAAATCTGCCGGCTGCTGTGGCATCCTGAAGGACTGGCTGGCCAAGGCCTACGAGGCAGCCCTCGCTGAAGGGGTGGGTCGCATCGACGTCGCATACGCGGAACGATTCGCGCTGCGCAATCGGGACCTCAAGACGATCATCGACGATGCCACTGCCGGCGAACGCCAACTGGATGACATCGATGTCATCGATCTGAAACGGTTGCTGATGCCGTTGCGCTTTCCTGTGCCGGACGACGTCGCGGGTGATGACGACGGTACCGCAGGGTCGGAAGCACCAAAGCCAGCGGGCCGAGTCGGTATCCGAAACCCCACGCGCGATCCGGTCGGGCCGGGACCCCGCGAGCAGCCGACCAAGCACTGAAGGATGCAGCCCCTCTTTCCGCGCATCGAGAACCGCACTGCGTTGCTCGCGGTGGCGCCGATTGCGTTGGCCGAGCCGTGGCAGGCGGAGTGCCTGAGCAGCTACCTCACACGATTGGCCGGAGAACACGGCGTCGCGCCTAGAGACCTGGTCCGCCGGGTCATAGCACCGACGCTGGGACGGGCGGTCGACACCCGCGCGGTCTTTATGCGCAGGCATGCCCATTCGATGGACGGGCTGGGGCGCTATGCATCGCTCTTCTCGGATTGCTTGCGCCGACTGACTGACCGTCAGGATCTGGTGCAGGCGACGCTGTTGGGTCTCGCGCCATTGCTGCCCAGCAACGGGACTGCCCTGCTGAGGTCAAGCCGGGCCTGGTGCCCTGCCTGCTGGCAGGACGATACAGCGGCGCGTTGCCGCCGCTATGGGCGACTCGTCTGGCGCCTGGAACTCAGTATGTGCTGCGATTTGCACAGCGCCCCGCTTGAAAAGCGCTGCCCACATTGCGGCACCACGCAGCCCATCATCCCGACGCTCTCCGCCATGGATCGATGCGAGCGTTGCCACCGCTGCCTTATAGAGGACAGGGCGGCGGGCACTGCACCCACTCCGACTGACACATCGTCCTCCGCGTTCGCGGCGGACCTGGTCGGACTGCGTCGGACCCTTCCGACCGATGCTCATCGCAGCTTCCTTCAGGGACTGCGAATCGCCGTTGCCCAGACTGGCCTAGACCGACAGGCCTGGTGCCGGGCCGTGGGCCTTCCGCCCCGCGCCTTGTGCGGCTGGTTCTCCAAGGGTCAGCGACCAAGCGCCGAAATGCTGTTTCGCGTCACGACTGCGCTGCGCGCAACTCTGCACGAGCTGGTGTCCGGACGCGTTAGGCGTGGCGCCACGGCCCGGGCGCCGGCGGGGCGCGGGCGCGTGTACCACTCCGAAGTGGTCCGCGAACGCGTTCGACTGGACCTGCAGGCGGTCCTTGGTCAGGACAGTCCGCCGGCGCTTAAGGCCATTGCCTCAGCCCACGGCGTGAGCCGCGCTTACCTCACATATTGGTATCCGCAGCTGGCTCGGAAACTTACTCGGCGCCGGGCTGTACTTCGTTCTGCGAAGCATTTCGCGGAGGGAGTACGACGGCAGAACGCGCTCGTCGCCGCAGTGCAGGGGCAGTGGTCGGCGCACGGCAAAGTCACCCGCAGGTCCACGGAGAGGGCGCTGCTGAAAAATGGGGTTTCCTCCGGCAACCGGAAGTGCGTGCGTCCTTTTACAAAGCGGTCCGCAGACAGAGGTGCATGATCGACCCCGACGCGCAGCCGCCAAGGTCGGATGTGCCGTTTCCGCTGCGATGAACGACAACGGATTACGAGCTAACGGCTGTAACTGGCCAGGCGAACCTCTGCCCGGTCGTAGTTTCCGGCCATTGCTTCGAGAAGTATCGCCTCGCTGAAGAGCGCCTGACCCAGAAGGTCTTTGCTGGACATGTTTCGAGTCCTCAGCAAGATCCGTCTACTCCCAGAGTGTCGGTGCACTTCGAGTATCGCCGCCCGTTTAACATAGCCAAGCACCTTTTGCAGCTGCAATCGTGGCTTAGAGGCCAAGTAGCGCGCATCTCGCACTTGACTGAGAAGTTTGCAGAAGAAAGCCGGATACAACACAGACAGCGTACCCCCGCTCGATTCGGCCAGTCTCGCCCATGTACGCCACGCTAGGAAGTGATCGCCCTCGTCCTGCCGCAGCAGGGCATCGTCAACCATGGCGAGAACAAGCGCGGCAGCATCTAACGAACAGTCCTTGACGACGAGAGGCGCAAGGCGCGATAGCGAGACCTCGGGATCTCGCCAGAAATGACCGTCCCTGTCAGACCGCAGCCATCCGCTGGTAAAGCGCGCCGGCAGGGCAGCCAGTTGATTCGAGAGGAACGCCCCAGAAACATCATGCGGCCTCGCCAGGGCCCAAAGCGGGTGATAAAAAACCCGCCTTGTGACTGGAACGGCATCCGCGATGGCCTCGATCGCCGCCTCGCTGGGACCGGCGTCTCCCCGCGCGTACTTGTAAAGGACGCTAAGCCCCGGGAGCGGCACGTACTGCACAAGCGCATTGTGGAATTCGGCGACAGACTTGGTCCGCGCCGCAGCCAGGGCTGAGTTGATCCAGACAATCGTCTGCGCCCGATCAACGAGCGTGCGAGCCGGCCGGCCAGCCGTTCGTCTGGAAGCCATCGGGCGGCTACTCGCCGTTTGCCGACCTGGAAGTCGATTCGGGCAGGGGTCGTGGACTGGTCATCTTGTACGCCCCTGGGCGAATTACCTGATTCGTGCTTCCTTGGCCCCTCGCCAAGGGATGCATAAAACTTCCAGAGCGGAAGTTTTATGCATCGGCCGACACATGCGGCCCTTTGACTTGTTGCTTTGGTGGAGAAGAGGAGGATCGAACTCCCGACCTCTGCATTGCGAACGCAGCGCTCTCCCAGCTGAGCTACTTCCCCAAATTCTTGCGCCGTGCACCCTTGCCTGAACGGGAGCCGGATTATAGGTCGAGCCGGCGAGCGATTCAAACGCATCGGGGCAAGGCCGCGCCAGTACACTGAGTTCGCATCCAGGAGAACAAATGACGCGTGAAGCGTTCTACGAGCGCGAATACAACGCACGCGCGGCTATCCCGGAGCATCCGCGGATCTTCGCGCGCTGGGCCGAGCAGGGAGCCATGGCGCGGCGACTGCGCGCATGCCTGATCGATCTCCCGTACGGCGAGACCCCCGCCGAGCGGCTCGACTATTTTCCGACCCGGCAGGACGCCGCACCGTTGCTGATCTTCATCCACGGCGGGTATTGGCGATCGCTCGACAAATCAGACTTCGCCTGGCTCGCGCCGCCCTTTGTCCAGCATGGCGTCGCGCTCGCCCTGCTCAACTATGGCCTCGCGCCGCAAACGACGATCGAAGACATGGTGCGCCAGCAACTGCGTGCGCTGGCGTGGCTGCATCGCAACGGTGACCGCCTGGGCTTCGATCCCGAGCGCATCGTCGTCGCTGGTCACTCGGCCGGCGCGCACCTGGCAGTGATGATGATGGCTGCGCTGTGGCCGGCCTACAAGGCCGACCTGCCCCGCTCGCTGGTGAAGGGCGGACTGGCATTGAGCGGCATCTACGACCTCGCGCCTCTCGTACAGGCGCCGTTCGTCAATGTCGACCTGAAACTGGACGCTCGGCGGGCCCACACATTGTCGCCGGCATTCCTGCCGCCGGCGACCACGGCGCCGCTGATCACGGCCGTCGGCGGACTCGAATCCTCGGAGTTCCATCGCCAGACCGCTCTGATCGGCCGCGCCTGGAAGGACGTGCTGGTGCGCAGTGTGCCAATGCCCGGAACGAACCACCTGACTGTGGTCGACGAACTTGCCAATCCGGCGTCGCCGCTCTTCGACGCGGCCCTCGAACTGGTCCGCGCCAGCCGGCCCTGAAATTGCCCTGAGTCGCCGGGAGGAATGCGTGTCGTTGCACTTCGGCGCAGCCGCGCGGCCGCTCCGGAGCGGAGCCGACTAACTATTCTCGGGCGGCTCGCGCAGCGCGCGGACCGTGCCGGAGCGGGTGCACGGGCATCGGCGAAGCCGATGCGTACACCTGCGACGCCTAACCGATGCCAAGCGCTCGCGCGCGCCCGAGCGCCAGCGCATGGACGTGACGGATGGTCGGCACCGGAATCCGTGCCATGTCGGCGAGCTCGATGACGCTGCCGACGATCGCCGCGAGTTCCAGCGGCCGCCGTTGCTCGAGGTCCTGCAGCATCGAGATCTTGGCCGCCCCCAGTTGCCGCGCGATGTCGATGCGCTGGTCCGGCGTCATCGGCATGTGGTAGCCGTAGTGCTCGGACACCGCCATCCCCTCGAGCATCATCGCGCGGATCACGCCGAGCACGTCCTCGTCGGCGACGATCTGGTTCATCAGGTACCCGGTCAACGCGGCCACGGGGTTGAACGAGAGGTTGCCCAGCAACTTGATCCAGACATCGAGCCGGATATCGCGCGAGCGCTCGGTGGCGAAGCCCGCCGTGTCGAGCGCATCGGCCACGCGTGCGAGACGCGCCGACAGCGAGCGATCCGGCTCGCCGAGGATCAGGCGTCGGCCGCCGGTGTGGTGCACTTCACCGGGCGTGCGCACCTCGGCCGCAATGTGGACGACGCAGCCAAGGATGTGACTCGGGTCGAGTGCCGCGAACATCGAGCCCGCAGGATCGAGCGCCCGCAAGGTCGTGCCATCGAGCGCGCTGCCCTCGGCGTGGAAATACCACCAGGGCAGCCCGTTGATCGCCGGCACGACCGTTGTGGCCGGCCCCACGAGCGCTGCCGCCCTGGGCAGCAGCGCCGCGATGGCGTGCGCCTTGAGCCCGATGACAACCAGGTCCTGCACGCCGAACTCCGCCGGCTCTGCGCTCGCGCGCAACCGGTAGACGCCGCTTGCGCTGCCGACGTGATCGACGAGCCGCAGGCCCTCGCGCTGGATCGCTTCGAGGTGCGTGCCGCGCGCGATCAGCACGACCTCGTGCCCGCTGGCGGCCAGCGTGGCTCCGAGAACGGCGCCGATCGAACCGGCCCCAACGATGGCGACGCGCAACTCGGCCCTGTCTAGGCGCGAAACGCCTCTTCGATGCGGCGCTTGTCCCAGCCCGGCACCAGCATCTCGACGAACGAGTACACGAAGCCGCGCAGGTAGGTGCCCTCCTTCACGGCGAGCCGCGTCACGTTGCGGCCAAAGAGGTGACCGCACGGCAGCATCACCAGATTGTCGCGGCGCGCGTCCACCGCCACTCCTGCGACGATGCCGACTCCCATGCCGATCTGCACGTAGGTTTTGATGACATCGGCATCGATCGCCTCGAGCACGATCGAAGGTTCGATGTCTGCCTGGGCGAACGCGTCGTCGATCTTGCCGCGACCGGCGAACTGATGCTCGTAGGTAACGATCGGGTGACGGGCCAGGTCCTTGAGCGTCAGCTTGCCGGGCGAGGTCGCGAACTTCGCCAGCGCGTGATCGGGCTTGACGATGGCCACATGCTGCCAGTCGTACACGGGGATCGACAGCAGGCCCGGAGCGTCGGCCAGCGATTCGGTCGCCACGCCGAGGTCAGCCTGGCCATGCACCAGCATCGAAGCGATCTGCGGCGGATTCGCCTGCAGCAGCTTGAGCCGCACCTGCGGGAATTTCTGCGCGAACTGCTGAATCACCTGCGGAAGCACGTAGCGCGCCTGCGTGTGCGTCGTTGCGACTCGCAGGGTTCCCTCGGGACTGCCCGCATAGTCGCGCGCGAGCTTCTTCAGGTTGTCGACCTCTAGCATGATCCGCTCGGCCGCCTCCAGCACCACCTGGCCCGGCGCCGTCAGGCCCCTCACGCGCTTGCCATGCCGCGCAAGGATCGGCACGCCGAGCTCCTGCTCGAGCTCGATGATCGCCTTGGACACGCCAGGCTGCGACGTGTGCAGCGCGCGCGCGGCCTCGGTCAGGCTGAACTTGTGGCGTGCCGCCTCCCGAAGGAAACGGAACTGCTGCAGGTTCATAAGCAACCCCGTAATATGAGGGACAGATTTTATATCGCTTCCTTATATGCGACGAGGCCGGCAGTTGAATGCCTTCCTTGATCTACATCCTCTGGCTCGCTGTCGCAACCCGATGCGGACCAGGTGCACTGCCTATAATTTCCGCTCGCTTCGGCGTCGTCGTGACCGTTCCCGACACGGCTGAAGCGTCCAACCCGGGGCAACGATGAAACTGGACAAGGCGCAACTGCTGCTCGACGAGCAGCCCATCTCGATCGACGTACTGCTCGAGAAATACGCCAAGGGGGACGAGAAGACCGTTGACGAAGTTCGCCGGCGCGTCGCGCGCGGCCTCGCACATGTCGAAAAGCCCGAAGTGCGCGAAGCCTGGGAACGACGTTTCTACGACGCCATGGTCGATGGCTTCATTCCGGGCGGCCGCGTCAATTCGGCCGCCGGCACCGGCATCGCGGCCACACTGATCAACTGTTTCGTGCAGCCGGTCGGCGACGCGATCAGCGGCCGCAAGAACGGCGTGCCGTCGATCTACCTCGCGCTGAACCAGGCGGCCGAAACGATGCGTCGCGGCGGCGGCGTCGGCTATGACTTCTCGCCAATCCGCCCGAAAGGCGCGCTGGTACACGGCACGCACTCGCGCGCCAGCGGACCGATCTCTTACATGCGGGTGTTCGACAAGAGCTGCGAAACACTCGAGTCCGCCGGCGCGCGGCGCGGCGCGCAGATGGGGATGATGCGATGCGACCATCCCGATATCGAGGAGTTCATCCACGCCAAGCGCGACGGATCGCTCGCCAACTTCAACATGTCGGTGGCAGTGACCGACGAGTTCATGCACGCAGTCGACAGCGATGGCGACATCGAGCTCTGGCATGCCGCCGAGCCCTTCGACAAATCCGAGGCCTACCAGCGTGCTGACGGCAGCTGGGTCTATTGCAAGGCGCACGCACGGGACCTCTTCGACCAGATCATGCAGTCGACCTACAGCCACGCCGAGCCGGGCGTAATCTTCGTCGACCGCGTCAATGCCGACAACAACCTCTCGTACTGCGAAACGATCGCGGCGACCAACCCGTGCGTGACGGGGGAGACTCGGCTGCACACGCAGTACGGCATGGTCCCGATCGCCGAACTCGCACAATCGGGCCTTGCCATTTCGGCTACCGTCGATCGCCGCTCACTGCCGGGTGCTGACGGAGAGCGCGGCACGGTAACGCGGCCTGCCCGCCCTGCCTTCGTCACTGCCTGCGAAGCAGATGTCTATCGAGTGACGACCGACGAAGGCTACGAGATTCGCGCGACGGCCTGGCACGACTTCTACACTGCACGGGGCAAGCTCAAGCTCACCGAATTGCAGACTGGAGACCGATTGCTGGTTCAGTCCGGTAAAGGCCAGTTCGGTACGGAGGGCAGCGAAGAACTGGGGCTACTGATCGGACTGATCACGGGCGACGGCCACTTCACGAATCGCGGGCACGGCCAGCAGGCTGCGGTGCTGAGCTTCTGGGGTCAGGATCGCGATCTTGCGCCCGTCGTCGCAGAGTACGTCAACTCGATGATCGCGGGACACGCAAGCAATCAGCGTGCATATCAGGTGACGCCGGTGCCCGTGCATTCGCGGAATCACGTCTTCATTCGCTCGGTCCTTCTGGCTCGCTTACTCGAGCATTACGGCTTTTCGGCGAAGACGAAGCACAGCGTTCCCGAAGTGATCTGGAGGGGATCGGAGAGTTGCGTCAAGGCCTACCTGCGCGGGCTGTTCCAGACCGACGGCACCGTCAACGTATCGGGACGGAGCGACAGTTGCTCGGTGCGGCTGGCTTCCAGCACTGTCACCCTGCTCAAGGACGTACAGGTACTGCTCGCCAACTTCGGCATTTTCAGTCGCGTCCATCGCCGCCGCGAACCCGGCCAACGAGTTCTCCCGGACGGCAAAGGAGGGAAGCGCCTCTATGACTGCCAAGCCGACTTCGAACTGATCATCGATGGGGAGTCGCGTGAGCAATTCATTGCCGAGATCGGCTTTCTGGGCGAAGCCAAGATCGGCAAGTACCAGGCCTGGGTCGCGGACAAGGTGTTGCGCAAGAGTCAGCCGTTTGTTGCTCGTGTCCAGTCCCTAGTGCGTGATGGTCGAGAAACGGTCTATGACACGACGCAGCCGGACGGCAACTCTGTCATCTTCAATGGACTCGTCACCGGGCAATGCGGCGAACAGCCGTTGCCGCCCTACGGTTGCTGCTGCCTCGGTTCGATCAACCTGACGCGCTTCGTCGTCGATCCGTTCGGCGAACGGGCCGCTTTCGACTGGGACCGCTTCCGCAGCGTGACCAAGGTCTCGGTGCGCGCGCTCGACAACGTGCTGGATGTCACGCTGTGGCCGCTGGAGGAGCAGGCGAAGGAGGCGTCCAACAAGCGCCGCATCGGGCTCGGCTTCACCGGGCTCGGCAACACGCTGACGATGCTGGGCCTGCGTTACGACAGCGAAGCGGCGCGCACACTGGCCGCCGACGTTTCGCGCACGATGCGAGATGCGGCCTACGAGGCGTCGGTCGAGAACGCCCGTGAGAAAGGCGCGTTCCCGCTCTTGGACGCCGACAAATTCCTGGCCGAGCCGCATTGCGCATCGCGCCTGCCCGACAAGCTTAAGTCCGAGATCCGCGCTCACGGCATTCGCAATTCGCACCTTCTCTCGATCGCGCCCACCGGCACCATCTCGCTGGCCTTTGCCGGCAACGCCTCGGGCGGCATCGAGCCGACGTTCTCCTGGACGTATATCCGCAAGAAGCGCATGCCCGACGGCAGCAAGCAGGAGTACATCGTCGAGGACTACTCGTACCGGCTCTACAAACGCATGGGTGGCGACGAAAACCAGTTGCCGGCTGGGTTCGTCAGCGCGCTTGAGATGAGCGCGCAAGACCACATGAAGATGATCGCGGCAGTGCAGCCGTACGTGGACGCCGCGATCAGCAAGACGGTCAACGTGCCGGAAGACTATCCGTTCGAAGACTTCAAGAACCTCTACCTCGAGGCTTGGAAGAGCGGGCTGAAGGGGATCACGACCTACCGCCCGAATAACGTCATCGGCTCGGTGCTGGAGGTCGTGAAGGAGCCCGCCACATCGCACAGCGTGTCGCCGCAGGATCTCAAGGACGACCCCGACCGCCGGGTGCGCCTCGACTCCACGCCGCAGCCGGCACTGGCCAGCCTGAAGTGGCCCGGCCGGCCCGATCTCGCCGAGGGCAACCTCGCGTGGACCTACATGGTCGAGATACCGGTGCGCAAGGAAGCCTTCGCCATTTTCATCGGGCAGGTCGGCGAACCAGCGGCGCCGTTTGAAGTGTGGGTCAACGGAGCCGAGCAGCCGCGCGGCCTCGGCGCGATCGCCAAGGCGCTGTCGATGGACATGCGCAGCGAGGACCGCGCGTGGCTCAAGATGAAGCTCGACGCGCTGGCCAAGGCGCGCGACGAACAGGGCTTCGCGATTGCGATGCCGCCCACCGGCGACCGGCAGTGGCAGAGCGGCGTGGTGGCGTGCTTCGCCAACATCGTGCGCTTCCGCTGCGAGCAGCTCGGCGTGTTCCGTGAGTTCGATCACCAGCCGACGCCGGTGCTCAATGCGCTGTTCTCTAAGAAGGAGCCGAAGGCCGGCCCGCTCGGCACGATGAGCTGGACAGTGGATGTCAGCAACGCCAACACCGGGGACGACTTCGTGCTCGGAGTCAAGGAGCTCCACCTGCCGGACGGCAGCCGCCGGCCGTATTCGATCTGGCTCGCCGGCGAATACCCGAAAGTGCTCGACGGCCTGTGCAAGCTGATCTCGCTCGACATGCGGGTCGTCGACGTCAACTGGATCGGGCTAAAGCTCAAGAAGCTGCTGAACTTCGGCGAACAGAACGGCGAGTTCTGGGCGGCTGTGCCGGGCGACGAGCGCTCGGCGCTGTATCCCAGCACTGTCGCCTACATCGCGACGCTGCTGCTGCATCGTTACAAGGTGCTCGGCATCCTCGACGATGATGGCCGCGCAATCCAGTCCGCGGGCATCCTCGCGCTGCCCGATGCCGTCAAGGTCATCGAGCACGAGACCGCGCCCGTCAAGGGCAAGGTCTGCGTAAGCTGCGGCGCCGCCGCCGTCATCAAGCGCGACGGCTGCGAGTTCTGCACGGCCTGCGGCGCGACGGGGCACTGCAGCTAGCGGCTTCGCCGGTGTTGCCATGCCGCGGCTGTCGGAATACGCATAAGGCTGGTTTGAGACCGCATAAGGTCGGTCTCTGCCAGCAATAAGCTGGACTTTGACTTCCGAAGGGGCGGATTCGCCCTGATCCCGTTCAGCTTCATCGTGCGGATTCCGCTCGACGGCCAATTCAAACAACTTTCACGCAGGAGCGGGAGCGACGTCTCGCGTCACTCTGCTCCGCCGAACTCAGAATGGAACATTTATGACATTGGAAATCAGTGGTCAGAGAGCTGACCTCATTAAGCAGCGGGCGCGCAATCATTGGCCATCCATCCTCCAGCAGTTAGGGGTCGAAGAAAGCCTGCTCAATCGGAAAGGCCAACCCTGCCCTGTCTGCGAAGCCGGGAAAGATCGGTTTCAGTTCACCGACAAGTTTGGCAACGGCGACTACTACTGTCGACATTGCGGCCACGGCGACGGCTTCAAGTTGCTCGAGGCCGTGCACGGATGGCCCTTCCACAAAGCACTACTTCGCGTGGGAGACATCATCGGATCAGGCGCAGACTTATCTCTGGCACAAAAGGCGCCGTCTTCGATGTACATGCAGAGTCTTGCCCAACGTATCTGGGACGAGTCTCAGCCTGTGACCGCGGGGGATGAAGTCGACCGATACCTTCGCGGGCGAGCTCTTGGCCTGGAGAAGTATCCCGAGTCTCTGCGCTTCCATCCGGCGCTTGGCTACTACTCGAAGGCGCCGGTTGCCAAGAACGCTTCACTCTTGGGCCGCTACCCGGCCATGATCGCTTCCCTGCAGGCACGAGATGGCCAACCGGTTAGCGTCCATCGAACTTATCTGGAGAACGGGCCCAAAGCCGGGATCGCAGAACCGAAGAAAGTGCTGAACTCGTTTTCCGGCGGCCCAGCAATTCGCCTCTTTGAAGCGACCGACGAACTGGCCGTCACTGAGGGCATCGAAACCGGTCTTGCGGTTCATCTCAGCGTCGGCATGCCTGTCTGGGCCGCGTATTCGGCCGGCAACTTGGAGCGAGTTTGGATCCCGCCGACCGTAAAGAACGTCCGCATCTACGCCGACAACGATGCCAGCTTCACCGGACAGGCGGCCGCGTTCGCATTGGCAAAGCGTCTGAAGTCAGAAGTTGCGGCGTTCGGACCGCGGACCGTTCAAGTGTTTGTGCCAAAGAAGCTGAACACAGATTGGGCAGATGTCTGGGTCGCTCAATGTGAACTGCTCAAAGCAGCTTAACCAAGAAGTCAGCTAAATACTGGGAGGTGGGCGCAAGCCCCCTCCCAGCTCTTTTCCCTAGCACTACCAACGTCGCTTGGGCCGCAGTCATCAAGCGTCAGAATGGCGAATCCGGAACAAGGAGCGTTGTATGGACCACCGCCAGACCTTCGCGGGGCGCTGGTTGCCGAGTCACCGATTCGCGGCCGCCACCCCCGAGGCCCACGCCCACTGAAAGTTATATCCCCCCAGCCATCCCGTCACATCGACGACTTCGCCGATGAAGTGCAGCCCCGGCGCCCTGCGGGCTTCGAGCGTTGACTGCGAAAGCTCGTCGGTGGCGACTCCTCCGCGCGTGACCTCGGCCTTGCGGAAGCCTTCGGTGCCGGTGGGCGTGAGGCGCCAATCTTTCAGCGAAGTCGCCAGCTTACGCAGGCCGGCGTCCGGGACTTCGGCAATGCGCTGGTCGGACGCATGTCCCTGAACAAGGCTCCACTGGTCGGCGAGCCGGCGTGGCAGTAGGGTCGCCAATGCGTTGGACACCGTCTGGCGACTGCTGCGCTTCAATTGCAGCAGCGCACTGGTTAGCGCAGCCTGCGACGTGAGCGGCACAAGATCGATCTGAATCGGGTCGCGCGGAGTCCAGTAGCTGGAGATCTGCAGGATCGCCGGGCCGGAAAGCCCGCGGTGGGTGAAGAGCAGGTCCTCGTCGAAGGAGCCGCCATCACTCGTGGCACGGACTTCATGCGCAATGCCGGCGAGCTGCGCGAACGGCCGCCACGATTCAGCATCGAAGGTCAGCGGCACCAGCGCCGGTCGGGGCTCGACGATGCGCAGGCCGAACTGCCGTGCAACGCGGTAACCGAAGTCGGTCGCGCCGATCTTGGGGATCGAGAGTCCACCGGTGGCGATCACCACGCGGTTTGCACCCAGCGTGCCTGCATCAGTGTCGAGTTCGTAGCCCTGGCCAGCGCGGCGCACGGCGTTCACCGCGCATGGCATGAGCCACTGCACGTTGCCGGCGCCGCACTCGGCCTGCAGCATCGCGATGATTTGCTCGGCACTGTCGTCACAAAAGAGCTGTCCCTTGTGCTTCTCGTGGAACGCGATGCGATGGCGCTTCACCAGCGCGACGAAGTCGGCGGGCGTGTAGCGCGACAGTGCTGAGCGCGCGAAGTGCGGGTTCTCGGACAGATACCGTTCGGGCAATGCGGCGTCGACGTTGGTGAAGTTGCAGCGTCCGCCCCCGGAGATGCGGATCTTTTCGGCCAGCTTCGTGGCGTGATCGATCAGCACGACGCGCGCGCCGCGTTGTCCGGCGACGGCCGCGCAAATCATGCCGGCAGCACCGGCACCGATGACGGCGACGTCGTAGTCGTTGAGTTTGCGATGCGTCAAGGCGATCCGGCCGGCCCCATTGGGAACAGGAGTATCGCCCGAGCCTGGCGCCGTGCTGCTTAGGGTGCTGCCTGCAGTGCGCCCATGAGTCGTTGGCTGGCCGCAGCGAACGCGCGCAACTGGAAAGGCTGCGGCGAATCCATCGTGTATTGCGGATCAGGCACGGTGGACAGCACCAGTTGTGGCTGGATCGCGGCGATGGGCCAGAAGTTGCCCGTCGCAGCACCGGGAACATTACCTTCGCCGGTCATGAAGTTGTTCTGCTGGACCAGCGTCGCTGCACCGATCCCGCTGGACAGTGCCGCGTTGCCGGCGAAGAGGTTCGCTGTGAGAGTTGCCTGCTGCGTATAGCCGGCGAAGGAGATGAATGTCCCGCGCCCCATCGTCGTGACGACGGTGTTGTGGATCAGCGTGACAGTGTTGGTGGTCCACATGTTCCGCTCGGCGCCGTAGGCCACCGACGTGGTGTTGTCGGCGTTCGGGCCCTTGTGCAGCAGGTTGCCGCGCATGACGACAACGCCGCCGTCGGGAAAGTCGAGCAGGTAGCTGGAGGTTCCGGTCGGGCCGTCCATGAAGTAGCTCGCCTCGACGATGTTTTCCTTCGCGCGGCTCTTCAGGTTGTGACCGATCTTCGCCTCGTGGAACCAGCTCGCGACAACTCGCAGGCGGTCGACGTTGCCGATGTAGATGTTGTGCGAGTAGCCGTCACCGTAGCCGTTGCGCGCGAACTCGGAGCGCTCGATCGTGACGGTGACCGGGCCGCCGCCGCCGAGGATGCCGTTCTCGTTGTCGAAGAAGCCGGTGTTGCGCACGACCAGGTTGCCGCCCTCGTGCCGGATGCCGGCGCCGTTCTTGTCCGGCACCTTGGCGTCGTGGAACTGCACGTTGACGATCGTCGTCGTCGCGCTGTTGGGCACGGCAATCACCCAGGTGCCCTTGCCCTGCGCATGCTTGCCATCGGCGTAGAGCCGCGCTCGGCCGCCGTCGCCGCAGATCGTCAGGTTCGGTGCACTCCAGGTTGCCACGTCACCGCGGTAGTCAACCGGATCGATCAGGATGCGGTCACCGCTCTGCGCCACCGCGGCAGCGGCACTCGGTGTGGTGTAGGTCTTGCCCGGA
The DNA here is from genome assembly GCA_963702595.1 of uncultured beta proteobacterium. Taxonomy (GTDB): domain Bacteria; phylum Pseudomonadota; class Gammaproteobacteria; order Burkholderiales; family Burkholderiaceae_F; genus JALORV01. The sequence continues at coordinate 22,113 of CAVPDC010000015.1, forward strand.
CCCACCTGCAGCGTGCGTCCCGATGGCGTCGGGCAGGCGTCCGCGGCCGGTGGTGCAGGAGTCGGTGACGGCGCGACCGGAGGTGCCGGCGTTGGGCTCGGCGATGGCGTCGGCAACGGCGCTGGTGTGGGCGTGGGCGCCGGCGACGGTGAAGGGCTCGGCCCAGGCGCCAGCGCCACAACCGCGGGTGCGTCCGATCCGCCGCAGCCCGTTGCGACTCCACCTGCCAATGCCGCGAGAAAAAGTGCGGCGCGTCGAGATCTGTCCATTGCGATGGGCAACCTTCCTGATGCGGGCCCGCTCTCACGCGGGCGAAGTGCCGCTATTTTCGCAGCGCACACCGGCGCAACCGGGGCGTTGCGTCCCGCACTCAAGCGATAACCGATGGACGTCGCGTGTTCGCGCGTAGCGAACGAGTTGCCGAGTGGGTCGCGGCGCCTTGGATCGCTGCCCGAGGCTGCCCTGCACGTGACTGCTTGGGAAGCCGACCGTCGCGGCCTGCTGCGCCGACCTCTGACGCCGAAGCGCGGCACGCGACCGCGTTCGAGTTCGAGTTCTACTCGGCGGTGAAGAAGCCCTTCATGCGGTCGACGAAGCTCTTCTCCTGCGGCGAGTGTTTCTGGCCGCCGGCTTTCAGCGACGAGTCGAACTCGCGCAGCAGCTTCTTCTGCTTTTCGGTCAGACGCACCGGCGTCTCGACGCTGACGTGGCAGTAGAGATCACCGGGGTAGCTCGAACGCACACCCTTGATGCCCTTGCCGCGCAGCCGGTAGGTCTTGCCGGACTGCGTGCCTTCGCCTACATCGAGGTTGGCTTTGCCGTTGAGCGTCGGCACTTCGACCTCGCCGCCGAGCGCGGCTGTCGTGAAGCCGATCGGGATCTCGCAGTGCAGGTCGTCGCCGTCGCGCTGAAACACAGAATGCTGCTTGAGGTGGATCTCGACATAGAGGTCACCGTGCGGGCCACCGTTCATGCCGGGCTCGCCCTTGCCGGCCAGGCGGATTCGCTGGCCTTCGTCTATGCCCTGCGGGATCGCAACTTCGAGCACCTTGTTCTTCTTGACGCGCCCCGCTCCGCTGCACGTCGTGCACGGCTCCGGAATCACCTTGCCGCTGCCGCGGCAGGTCGGGCAGGTCTGCTGGATCGAAAAGAAGCCCTGCGACATGCGCACGTTACCGGCGCCGCCGCAGGTGCCGCAGGTCTTGGCACTGGTGCCAGGTTTGGCGCCGGAACCCGAGCAGGTCTCGCAGGTGTCCCAACTCGGCACACGGATCTCCGTGGCGAAGCCCTCGGCGGCCTGTTCGAGCGTGATCTCCATGCTGTAGCGCAGGTCGGCGCCGCGATACACGGCATTACGGCCGCCGCGCGCGCCACCGCCGAAGATGTCGCTGAAGATGTCGCCGAACGCATCGGCGAAGCCGCCGAAGCCCTCCGGCCCGCCGCCGCCGAATCCACCCGCGCCCTGCCCGAGTCCCGCGTGGCCGAAGCGGTCGTACGCCGCACGCTTGCTGGCGTCGGACAGCACTTCATACGCTTCCTTCGCCTCCTTGAACTTCTCTTCGGATTCCTTGGCGTCCCCGTCCGTATTGCGGTCCGGGTGGTGCTTCATTGCCAGCTTGCGATAGGCCTTGGTGATGTCCTGTTCGGACGCGTCCTTCGCTACTCCGAGGACTTCGTAGTAATCGCGCTTAGACATCGACTCCAACACCCTTTCCACTCAACTCATAGACGCCCTGCCGTCTCCACCCGCGGGCATCGACTGCCGGATACGTGGGGAGCGCGTGGCGCAAAGCAACGCAGTTTACGTACCGTGCGTCGGCCCGCCGCCCTTCAGCGAGGCGTCGAGCTGGCGATACAGCTCCTTCTGTTCCGATGTCAGGTGCACGGGCGTTTCAACCTGCACCTGAACATAGAGGTCGCCGTGCGACCCGGACTTCATCGCCGGCATGCCCTTGCCGCGCAACCGCAGGCGGCGACCCGGCTGTGTGCCCGCGGGAATCGTCATCGTCACCTGGCTATCGAGCGTCGGCACGTCGATCTCGCCGCCCAGCGCGGCCGTCGGCTGGCTGATCGTTGCGCGCGTGACGAGATCGTCTCCCTCGCGCTCGAAGCGCGCGTGCGGCTCGATGTGGATCTGCACCAGCAGGTCGCCGGCCGGCCCGCCTTCACTTCCGGGCTGGCCGCGTCCGGCGACGCGCACTTTCTGGCCGTCACGAATGCCAGCGGGAATCTTCACTTCGAGCGTGCGTTCGCCGCTGCCACCTTCGCCCGGCACGTTGATCATCGTCTCGAAACCGCGCGCGGCCTGCTCGAGCGAGACGTTCATGCGATACGCAATGTCCGCGCCCTGCCGTGAGCGTGGCGCAGAACCACGCCGGCCGCCACGCGCTCCGCCAAACAAGCCTTCAAACAGATCTTCCGGATTACCTTCGAAGTGAAATCCTTGGGAGCCGCCGCCGGGTGCCTGCCCACCGCGAGACTGGCGGAACATTTCATTGAAGTCGTAGCCGCCTGCTCCGGCACCACCGGCGGCGCCAGCCATCGACGGATCGACGCCGGCGTGACCGAAACGGTCATAGGCTGCGCGCTTGTCCTTGTCGGACAGCATCTCGTAGGCCTCCTTGGCCTCCTTGAAGCGCGCCTCGGCGTCCTTCCGCCCCTTGTTGCGATCGGGGTGGTACTTCATCGCCAGCTTGCGATACGCCTTCTTGATGTCTTCTTCGGACGCGCCCTTAGGCACGCCGAGGATCTCGTAGAAGTCGCGTTTGCTCATTCGTCGTCTAAGTCGCTCTTCAACGCAAAAGCCGGGTGAGGCATTGCAGCCTGCACCCGGCGGTTCCGGGCACAGGCCCGGTCATCCCAGCTTGAACTTTCGCTCAGCCGCGCTTCACTTCCTTGAACTCGGCATCGACGACGCCTTCGTCCTCGGCCTTCGCTCCGCCCGGTGCAGCGCCGGCATCCGCCGACTGAGCCCCTTGCGCCTGCACCGCCGCCATCAGCTGCTGATGCGCTTCGGTCAGCGACTTGAGCTTGGCCTCGATCACCGACTTGTCGTCGCCCTTGATCGCGTCTTCGAGTTCCTTCGCCGCGGACTCAACGCGCTCCTTGGTCGCCGCACCGGCCTTGTCGCCGGCTTCGGTCGCCGCCTTGCGTGCCTCGTGGGCTGCCGCTTCGGCCGTGTTACGCGCCTGCGCGAGTTCGAAGCGCTTGTGGTCCTCGGCCTTGTTGGCTTCGGCGTCCTTCACCATGCGCTGGATCTCGTCTTCGGTCAGGCCCGAGTTCGCCTTAATCGTGATCTTGTTTTCCTTGCCGGTCGCCTTGTCCTTCGCACTCACGTGCAGGATGCCGTTGGCGTCGATGTCGAACGTGACCTCGATCTGCGGCATGCCGCGCGGCGAAGCCGCGATGCCCTCCAGGTTGAACTCGCCGAGCAGCTTGTTGCCGCCCGCCATCTCGCGCTCGCCCTGGTAGACCTTGATCGTCACCGCCGGCTGGTTATCTTCGGCCGTCGAGAAGGTCTGCGCGAACTTGGTCGGGATCGTGGTGTTCTTGTGGATCATCTTCGTCATCACGCCACCGAGCGTTTCGATGCCCAGAGACAGCGGCGTGACGTCGAGCAGCAGCACGTCCTTCTTGTCGCCCGCCAACACCGAACCCTGGATCGCCGCACCGACGGCAACCGCTTCGTCCGGGTTGACGTCCTTGCGCGGCTCCTTGCCGAACAGGTCCTTCACGACTTCCTGCACCTTCGGCATGCGCGTCTGGCCGCCGACCAGGATCACGTCCTGGATGTCGGAGACCTTCAGCCCCGCGTCCTTGAGCGCGGTTTTCACCGGTTCGACCGTGCGCTGGATCAGTTCCTCGACCAGCGACTCGAGCTTGGAACGCGTGAGCTTGATGTTCAGGTGCTTCGGGCCCGACGCATCGGCCGTGATGTACGGCAGGTTGATCTCAGTCTGCGTCGCCGACGACAGTTCGATCTTGGCCTTCTCGGCCGCATCCTTCAGGCGCTGCAGCGCGAGCACGTCCTTCGACAGATCGGCGCCCTGCTCCTTTTTGAACTCGGCCACCACGTAATCGATGATGCGCTGGTCGAAGTCCTCGCCGCCCAGGAACGTGTCGCCGTTGGTAGACAGCACTTCGAACTGCTTCTCGCCTTCGACATCGGCGATCTCGATGATCGAGATGTCGAACGTGCCGCCGCCGAGGTCGTAGACCGCGATCTTGCGGTCGCCCTTGCCGGCCTTGTCCATACCGAACGCCAGCGCAGCCGCGGTCGGTTCGTTGATGATGCGCTTGACGTCGAGGCCGGCGATGCGGCCGGCGTCCTTGGTGGCCTGGCGCTGCGAGTCGTTGAAGTACGCCGGCACCGTGATGACGGCTTCGGTGACCTCGTAGCCGAGGTAGTCCTCGGCGGTCTTCTTCATCTTGCGCAGCACTTCAGCAGACACCTGCTGGGCCGCAAGGTCCTTCCCCTGCGCACGCACCCACGCGTCGCCGTTGGGCGCCTTGACGATCGCGAAGGGCATCAGCTTGATGTCCTTCTGCACTTCAGCGTCCTCGAACTTGCGCCCGATCAGCCGCTTGACCGCGTACAGCGTGTTCTTCGCGTTGGTAACGGCCTGACGCTTGGCCGGCGCGCCGACGAGGATCTCGCCGTCGTCCAGGTAAGCGATGACCGACGGCGTCGTGCGCGTGCCCTCGGCGTTTTCAATGACCTTGACCTGGTCGCCCTCCATTACCGCCACCGCGGAGTTGGTGGTGCCCAGGTCGATTCCGATAATCTTTGCCATGACTTTGTTCCCCTCGTCTTTACGCCGCCGGCCGTGGCCATGGCGGCAATTTCTCACTGGTCGCTATATGCGAGCCATCCCCATGGTTTCAACTTCTTCTTGGCTGGAATTCACTTCGCAATGACCACGAGGGCCGGTCGCAGCACACGCTCCGAGATCGTCCAGCCCTTCTGCAGTACCGAAACGACCTGGTTGGCCGGGTGCTGTTCCGACGCAGGCACCGATGAGATCGCCTGGTGCCGGTGCGGATCGAATTTCTGCCCGACCGGATTGATCTCCGCCAGCGCGTTCTTCTCGAAGGCCGACCGCAACTGGCGCAGCGTCAGTTCGACACCCTCGCGGAGTTGCCCGGCGGAGGCGTCCTTGACCTCGAGCGCCTTTTCCAGACTGTCCACCACCGGGACCAGCGACTCCGCAAACGACTCGACGGCGAACTTGTAGGCCTTGGTGACTTCCTCCTGCCCGCGGCGGCGGATGTTCTCGGCGTCGGCCTTGGCGCGCAGGTAGAGCTCGTAGTTCTCATTCGCCTTGGCGAGCGCGGCATCGAGTTCCTGCTCGACCTCGCCAACCGACGTCGAACCGATCGCGGGCTGCGCGGCGGCGGCCGCCCCAGCGGCGTCTTCCTTTTCAGGCGTGGTGGTATCGACCGACGCGCCCGCATCCGGTTGCTGCATCACTCCTCCGGGTTTTATGTTTTGATTTCAAAGGCTTATTAGATTTGTGGGCGGTCGTGCGGAAATCAAGCGGCGGCCACCAGAAAGTTTGCCGTGCAGCGGTTGGGGGCAGTCCGGCCAGGGCGTGCCGGAGTTCCAGTCGTCCTCCCGCGGAGCGCTGGCGGTGCCGCCGGTGCGGGTCACATGCCCCACCGGCGCCGGCCTCGAAAGCTTCGTCGTGATGTCGCATCGCCACGACAGCGGCTTTCCCGCTCTGATCGATGGTCGACGGTGCGCCGGTCAGCCCACCAGCGCCGTTCCGCCCCTCGCATCACGCGGGAATCACCGGTTTGGATGAGAGGTCGACCGAGCGCACTCGCGGTAACGTGGGATCGGATGATCTTCCGCGTTCGATCGGGCATGCGTACAACTCACTTGGATCCTTCACCTCGACCCACCACGACCATGGCGGTACTGAAGCGGGACGACCACAACCCCCGCGGCGAGACGTTCGCCGCCCAGGCGCCTATCGCGCTGCTGGGCCTGGCCGCCATCGCGATCATTGCGCTGATCAATGCGCACGCGCGGCCGGCGGTGGTCGACAAGGCACCGGTCGTTGCAGCGGCCTGCAGCAGCGACTGCGGTACCGTGGTGGGCGTCACTCGCTCTGCACATTCGTCCCCGGTCTACTTCGTCGAGGTCCAGATGCTCGACGGTTCGATGCGCGTCGTGCAGCAGCTCGCGGCGGGCTTCAAGGTCGGCGACGTCGTGCAGGTCAACGGCAACGCGCTGTCGCTGCGCTCGCCGACTTCCTGAAGGCCGCCTGCCCCTGCCGGCCTAGCGTTCCGCCCCTAACTGCATCGCGCGTGCGCGGCCCTGCTCGGCCTCAGCGGCCCGCGCTGCGACATCGGCACGCGCCGTCGGCCAGCCCTGCATGTGCTGCATGCAAAGGTCGGTCAGCGCCGCGATGAAGGCGGGCGACTCGTTCAGGCACGCGATGTAGCGGTACTCCTCGCCACCGCTCGCCAGGAAAGTGTCGCGGCCCTCCATGGCGATTTCTTCCAGCGTCTCGAGACAGTCCGCCGGGAAGCCGGGGCAGATGACATCGACGGCCTTGGCACCGCCCTTGGCCAGTGCCTCGAGCGTCGGCGCTGTATACGGCTGCAGCCACTCCGCGCGGCCGAAACGCGACTGGAAGGTCACGACATACTGGTCCTGGGCGAGCCCCAGCGACTCGGCCAGCAATCGTCCTGTCTTCTGGCATTCGCAGTGGTACGGATCGCCGAGCAGCAGCGTGCGCTTGGGCACGCCGTGGAAGCTCATCACCAGTTTTCCGCCGCGGCCCTGCGCGCGACCATGCCGCTTCCAGTGTTCGAGCACCGATTGCCGGAGCGCGGCGATGAAGCCGGGGTGATCGTGGAAGTGCTTGATCCAGCGGACCTCGGGGATATTGCGCACACGGCCAAGGCAGTTGAAGACCTCATCCAGCACCGATGCCGTCGTCGTCGCTGAATACTGGGGATACATCGGCAATATCAGCAGGCGGTCGACGCCGCGCTCGGCCAGCCGCCGCAATGCCGACTCGATCGACGGCTTGCCGTAGCGCATCGCAAGTTCGACATCGGCTTCGAGGCCCTGATTCCCCAGGTAGCCGCGCAGCAGCACGGTCTGCTGCTGCGAGTGCACCAGCAGCGGAGAGCCCTGCTCGGACCAGATGGCCGCGTACTTGGCCGCGGACTTGCGTGGCCGCACGACCAGGATGACACCGTTGAGGATCGGCCACCACAGGGCGCGCGGAATTTCCACCACGCGGGGATCGGACAGGAATTCCTTCAGGTAACGCCGCACCGGCCCCGGTTCGGGCGCCGTAGGCGTACCGAGGTTGACGAGCAGGACAGCGGTCCGCGCCGACCTTCCATGTGTAAACGGCGGTTCTGGCGAAAAAGCCATGTTTTTGGAGCCTTTTGATGCGATCCGGCAGACCGCCTTGCACCGCATTCTAGAGGGCGGGATTTTGGCGTCCGTGATCGCTTCTAATCCCCGCGGGCTAGCGCATTTCGGTGAGGAGAGCGCAGTCCGTGGGACCCTTGCGATCGCCGGCGCGGGAAATAATCCCACGCAGGGGACCCCAGTTTCGACGCCGACGAAAGCAAGCAACACGTGGACGCAGAATCACCTGGGGCAAGGACTCGTGCCGAAACGCTGCTCGACGAAAGTGTCGGGCTGCTGGCACCACTGGTTCAGCTGCTGGTCGCCAGCGGCGTGACCTATCCGCAATTCACGGCAGCGCTGAAGACCGCCTTCCTGCGCGCCGCGCATGCCGAACTCGAGAAGGGTCCGCGCAAGGTCACGGACTCGGCTGTCAGTCTGCTATCCGGCGTGCACCGCAAGGACGTTCGGGCGCTGACCTCTGATGGCGTACTAAAGACGCACACGTTCGATCGCATGCTGTCGCTGCCGGACGAGGTCTTCACCCGCTGGACCAACGATCCGAGCTACCTCGACGCCGACGGCTTCCCCAAGGTCCTGCCGATGCGCGGCCGGACTCCCGAGGAGCCGTCCTTCGAGCAGTTGTCGCAGTCGATTTCGCGCGATTTTCATCCGCGCTCCATCGTCGAGGAACTCGTCCGGCTCGGCATGGCCGAAGTTCATGGCGAAACGGTCCGGCTGCGCGAAGGCACTTATGTTCCCCGCGAGGACTTCTCCAAGACGCTGTCATATATCCGCGCCAATGTCGCGGACCACATCGCTTCTGCCGCCCAGAACCTGCGCGCCGTTCAGCGGGGAGAGTCCGGCCCCTTCCTCGAACAGAGCCTGTATGCCGACGAACTGTCGGAGGAATCGGTGCTGGAACTGCAGCGGCTGGCGCGCCGCATCTGGGAGTCGGCGCTTCGCCGCATGTTCGCCCTGGCGAACGAACGCACCCGCATCGGACGAGCGCGGTTCGCCTGGAACGCAGCTGATGCGGATGCGCTTCGGCGCGTTACTTCTATGCGGAACGCGCCAATCCCCTTTCTAGTGAGCCCGATCTGCACGTCGAAGGACTCCAAGGACGCCAATTCATGAAATCGCTGCTTCGAATCCTTGTCGTGATCGTTACCGCCGGCCTGGCCGGGTGTGGCGGCGGTGGCGGTGAAGTGGTCGCCCGCATCGGCAGCGGCGGCAGCGGTGCGCCGGTTTCTGCGGGCGCCGGCGCGGTCAGTGGATTCGGCAGCATTATCGTCAACGGGCAGCACTACGACGAAACGGGAGCACAGGTGTTCGTCGACGAGCGCCCGGACCTCCCATCGGCCGCCAGCGTGGATGCCATCCGCCTGGGATCCCAGATCCGTTTCGAGCACAAGTCGAACAGGATTTCCCAGGCCACGGTGGCCGCGGAAGTGATCGGTCCTGTCAGTTCAATCGGCGCCGATACGCTGACCGTGCTGGGCCAGACGGTCCGCGTCAATGCCGCGGCAGCGTCACCGACGGTCTTCGACGGCTTCACGGCCCTGACTGACCTTGCGGCCGGCTCGATCGTCGAGGTCCACGGACAGCGCAATGCGGCGGGTGAGATCGTTGCCAGTCGCATCGAGTTGCGGCGTGCGGCAAGCGTCATGCGTGTCGCCGGCACGGTGTCCAGCGCAGCATCAGATTCCTTCAAGATCGGAACACTGACAGTGCGCACGGCGCAGGCGACCGTCCTGCCGGCCGGCCAGATATTGACGAACGGACTGCGTGTCGCCGCGTGGACTGACCAGCCGTTGGCGAACGGAGAATTCATTGCCCGGGTGGTTCGCATCGGTGGCCTGAACGTGCCCGATGCCGCCGTGCTAACGCTCGACGGCGTCGTCACCGACTACAAGACCGTCTCCAGCTTCCGCGTGGGTGGCTATGCGGTCGACGCCACCGGTGCGCAGTTCGTCGGTGGAACGGCAGGTGATCTGCGCGACGGGCGAATCCTGCGTGCCAGCGGCACCGTCAATGCCAGCGTCCTGCGCGCAGCACGCATTGAGTTCATCGCGGCCACGGCACCGGTCGTCGAACTGACCGGCGCCATCGCGAATTTCACGGATGCCAAGAGCCCGTTCAGCGTCCGCAACACGGGAACGCTCGTCACGCCGCAGACGACATACACGCGCGGCGATGCAACGAACCTCGGCGAAGGGGTGCTGGTTAAGGTGGAAGGACCGCTGGTCAATGGCAAGCTGGAAGCAATCAAGGTCGAGTTCCTGCCGCCGGCGGCCGGCATCGCGCGCGTGCTCTTTGGCACTGTCAGCAAGACGAGCGCGACGGCGGACCCGCGCACCTTCGTGCTCACGCCCTTGCCGTTCGAGGTGAAAACGACAGCGGCAACGCAGTACAGGAAGGGCGTCACCGCCGACCTGAAGGACGGCCGCAGCGTCAAGGTCGCCGGCAGCTACGACGGCCTGCAATTCGTCGCCGACGAAATCCAGTTCATGGACAACGCGCAGGATGCTCCGACCTTCTCCGTCGATGGCATCGCCAGCAACGTGCAGCCCGGCTCGGTCGTCGTCGACGGCAAGACGGTCATGCTGACCCCGACGACAAGCTATCAGCGCAATGGTGTCGCGGCCAAGTTAGAAGACCTGAAGAACGGGGTCTCGGTCGACATCGAGGCCGTCAAGCTCAACGGCGTCCTGTACGCCGTCAGCGTGGAGCTCAAGGAACTGGCGAGCGGGTCATCGTCGGTGCGCGGCATCGTCAGCGGCCGCGCGAGCGACACGGCCACCGAATTCCTCGTCGGCTCGCAGCGCGTCAGCGTCGCCGGCAACCCGCAGATCGTCCCGGGCAGCAAGTCGCTGAAGGACATCAAGAACGGTACCGACCTCGAGGTCGAGGGCACGATCGCGAACGGACTGCTGACGGCCACGCGATTGAAATTCCGCTGATCTGGCGCGAGCGTTCCACCAGGACGGCGGCGCGGTATCGCCTTCGTTTGGCAACGGATTGCGGTGCAAGGACTCCGCAACGAAGTCACTTGAACGGCTAAGGGGAGCCGTTCAGTGGAGCCGGCGCGCACGGACACTCGCGATTCTTCCGGTGCGCCTCGGCGCGCCACGGTGAGAATTCCTGCGGTCCGGACCTCCGCGCCAACGAAGTCCAAGCCAAGCCGCGACGGACCGGCCCGGAACGCCGGACGGAAACTACCTCCAGGGAGGGAGGTCGCGGTCGAATTTGACGCAACGCATACCCGTTTCCCGGCGCCGCCGGCAGCATCGCTGCCATGACATCGACCACAAGGTCCACGGCTCCCGTCGGTGCCGAGCGCCGCGAAGCGAGGCTCGCAACACCCCGGCTCACCCGCGAGCTGAACACCATCGGCGCGATGCTGCGCATCTACTGCCGGGATCACCATGACGCGCAGCCGCGCGACCGCGACGGGCTGTGTGAAGAGTGCAGCGGCCTCTTCGAGTACGCGCGCAAGCGCCTCGCGGGATGCCCGTATGGGCCAGACAAGCCCACGTGCACGAACTGCCAGATCCATTGCTACGGCCCGCAGCAGCGCGAAGCAACGCGAGTGATGATGCGCTACGCTGGCCCGCGCATGATGTGGCGCCACCCGCTCCTCGCGCTGGCGCATGTGCTGGACGGCAAGCGACCGGCGCCGCCGAAGCCGCGAGCGACGGCTCGCAATGACGCGCCGCCGGCGTGGCGATTCGACGCCACCGTCGCGCTGAAACACCGCGCGACGGCAGCCTGGCACCGCCTCAGTTGAACCGGGGGAAAAGCAGGTTGTTTTCCAGATGCACGTGCTCGTGCACATCATCGATCAGCTTGCGCAATGCGGCGTAGAGCGCGCGCCACGTCGGGCAGGCGTCGTCCGGCAGCGCAAGTCCGTCAGTCAGGGCCTCGAGTCGGGCCAGCCGCTCGCCGTGTTCGTCGTGTTCGAAACGCATGCGCGAGATTGGCGAGGTGATCATCGGGTGACCGCCTTGCATCATCAGCGGAAACAGGATCTGTTCCTCCTTCGCCATGTGCTCGTCGAGCGCTGTCGCGAGTTCCTCCAGCGCAGCGTGAAGTCCGGCAGGGACCATCGCATGGCCGGCATGGCGCTCCTCGACCCGCGCCGCGAGCCGCAGCAGCTCGGGCAGTTCACGGCGGTGCGTGTCGTGATATCGCGCGAGGATGTGCCCGATCAGCGCGTTCGTTTCCGTCGGCGCCTCGCGTGGGGCGTCCGGTGCGAGGCGCGCCAGTTCGGACTCGATCTGCTCGAGCGATACCGCCCGCTCGGCCACCGCCTCGGCCAGCGGACGCGCGCCGCCGCAGCAGTAATCGATGCGGTGCGCACGAAACACCGAGGTTGCGCCTGGCAGTGAAGTGGCAATGTCCGCCACCGTTCGATCAGCGTATCCCATGATTCCTCCTTTAAGAGACCCGCGCAGTCTGGTTCTCCGAGGCGACGGCGCGCTTGACGCGCAACAAGCCCGTCAAGGCGAGGTAGCCGCGCCTACCACTTTGGCGTAAGGCCACGCACTCTTCGACTTCCCTCCCGCCTGGCGGGAGGGTCAGGGAGGGTGCCGTGCAGTTGAAAATCGGCGGAGCGCGCGGCCGCTCCGGAGCAGCAGCCGACTGAACGGCCTTTTCGCTCCGAGCGCACGTGCGACGCGCGTAGCGGTCGCGTACACGAGGACCGCTACGACTGTGACAATGCGCTCGAAAGCAGCTTGGCGGTAATGTCGACGATCGGAATGACGCGCTCGTAGGCCATGCGGGTCGGCCCGACGACACCGAGCGTGCCGACCACCTGGCCGTCCACGGTATAGGGCGCGACCACCAGGCTCATCTCGTCCATCGGCACGAGCTGCGACTCGCCGCCGATGTAGATCTGTACGCCATGCGCTCCGATCGACGTATCCAGCAGGTGGATCAGCCGCGTCTTGTGCTCGAAGAGGTCGAACATGCGGCGCAGCGTGTCGACATCGGTGGAGAGGTCACTCCCGAGCAGGTTGCGTTCGCCGGAAACGACGACCGGATCGGACTCCGCCTCGGCCTCGCTGCCCGCCTGCACGGCAGCTTCCATCAGCGCGGAGATGTCCTCGCGCAGCCGGCGCAGGTCAGAGTGCAGCAGTGTGCGCACCTCGTTGAAGCTCTTGCCCGCAAAGTGTTCGTTCAGCATGTTCGCGGCTTCGATCAGCTGCGACTGCGTGAACGAGTTCTGGGTCAGCAGGATGCGGTTCTGTACGTCGCCTTCGGGCGTGACGATGATAAGAAGCACTCGGCGCTCGGAAAGCCGCACGAACTCCACCTGCTTGAACGAGGAGGAGCGGCGCGGCGTCAGCACCACGCCGGCGAACTGCGACAGGCTGGACAGCAGCTGCGCGGCCGTCTGGATGGCCCGCTGCGGGTCGGCCTCGCGCAGGCGGCCTTCGATGATGGCGGTCTGCTGCTCCTCGAGCGGGCGCAGCGTGACGAGCGTGTCGACGAAGAACCGGTAGCCGCGCGGGGTCGGCACCCGGCCCGCCGACGTATGGGGACTCGCCACGAATCCCATCTCCTCGAGATCCGACATGACGTTGCGGATCGTCGCCGGCGAGAGGTCCAGCCCGGAGAGCCGGGACAGCGCGCGTGAGCCCACCGGCTGGCCGTCGGCGATGTAGAGCTCGATCAGTGTCTTGAGCAGCGTGCGGGCGCGTTCGTCGATCATGCGCGGATTCTATGACGGTTGCCGCGCTTGGGACGTTTGGCGTGGTAGTACAGACAGGTGGGCGCGTCCTGCATAATCGGCCGATGACGCAAGCATTCCGCCACGTCGCCCTGTTCGGGAAGCCGCGTGCCGAAGCCATCCGCGAGCCGCTGCTCGCGATCGCGCGCATCGTCGAGTCGACCGGGGCGCGGGTGCTGTTCGACCTCGCAACCGCCGAGAGCGTCGGGCTTAATGACGTCGAAGGCCACACGGTGCATGCCATTGGCAAGCACGCGGACGTCGCCATCGTGTTGGGCGGCGACGGCACGATGCTCGGCATCGCCCGCGAACTTGCGCCGTTCCGCGTGCCGCTGATCGGTATCAACCACGGCCGGCTCGGGTTCATGACCGACCTCGCGCTCGACCAGATGGCGGAGACGTTGCCGGCGATGCTGGGCGGCCGCTACGAGACGGACCGCCGCTTCGTATTGGATGCTGAAGTGCGGCGTGGCGGCAACGTCGTGCACCACGCGGTCGCGCTCAATGATGTCGTCGTCTCGCGCGGGGTCGCGGGCGGCATGGTGGAGTACACCGCGCGGGTCGACGGCGTGAATATGTACAACCAGCGCGCCGACGGTGTCATCATCGCGACGCCCACCGGCTCGACCGCCTACGCGCTGTCGGCTGATGGGCCCATCCTTTATCCGAGCCTCGGCGGTCTGCTTCTCGTGCCGGTGGCGCCGCAGACGCTGTCGAACCGGCCGATCGTGCTGCCCGACGGCGTCGTGGTCGAGATCGAGATCACCGACGTGCGCGACGCCAACGCGCACTTCGACATGCAATCCTTCGCCCATCTCCTCGCGGGCGACATCGTGCGCGCCCGGCGCGGCACTGATATCGTCACGCTGCTTCATCCGGTCGGCTACAACTTCTTCGCCACGCTGCGCCAGAAGCTGCACTGGAGCATCATGCCGAGCGAACCGCACTCGCGCGCCTGATTGCCGCCTGTCTCGCCGAGCATGCTGGTTTCGCTATCGATCCGCGATTTCGTCATCGTCGACGCGCTCGAACTGGAGTTCGCATCCGGCTTCACGGTACTGACCGGCGAAACCGGGGCCGGCAAGTCGATACTGATCGATGCCCTTCAACTCGCACTCGGTGAGCGCGGCGAGGCCGATGTCGTGCGCGAGGGCGCGACGCGCGCCGACATTGCCGCCGAATTCCGGACCCCCGCGCCGGTCGAGCGCTGGCTCGCCGAGCATGAGCTGACCGCCGACAGCGCCGGTCTCTTGCTGGTCCGGCGCACGGTCGACGCGAACGGGCGCAGCCGTGCTTTCATCAACGGCGCCGCCGTCACGCTCGGCCAGTTGCGCGAGCTCGGCGAACAGCTGGTCGACGTGCATGGCCAGCACGCGCACCAGTCGCTCTTGCGGCCCGCGGCGCAGCTCGACCTGCTCGACGAGCATGGCGCACTCGACGATCAACGACACAGCGTCGCCGCCTCGTACACCGAGTGGAAGCGGGAGCAGCGTGCGCGCGCGGACGCCGAAGCGATGGCCGCGAGCGCCACCGCGGAGCAGGAGCGGCTGCGCTGGCTGGTCGAAGAGCTCGAGACACTGGCGCCCGTCGCCGGCGAGTGGGAACAGGTCGAAGCCGAGCACAAGCGGCTTACGCATTCCGCGAGCCTGCTCGAGGGCGCTCAAGCCGCGATCCATGCGCTCAACGAAGAGGACGACTCGGCACTCGCGCGGATCGGGACGAGCAGCAGCCGGCTGACGCAACTTTTCGCGTTCGACGACCGGCTCAAGACTGTGGTCGAACTGATCGAGACCGCGCAGGTGCAACTCGACGAAGCCGTGGCGGCGCTGCAGCGCTATGTCGACCGGGCCGATCTCGATGCCACGCGCCTGGCCGATGTCGAGGCCCGCGTCTCGGCGCTGCATGCTGCCGCGCGCCGGCTGCGTTGCGCGCCGGGGGACCTGGCCGGACTGCTCGCCGACTCACGGGCAAAGCTCTCGGCGCTGACGGCCTCATCCGATCTCGCGGGACTGCAGGCAAGTGAAGTGGCCGCGCAGCAGCGCTACGACAAGGCCGCGTCGCTCCTCTCGAAAGCGCGCCGCGCCGCCGCCCGCCAGATGTCGACCGAGGTCACGCGGGCCATGCAGGATCTCGCGATGCCCGGTGGGCGCTTCGAGGTGCAACTGACCGACGCGGAACCCTCGCTGGCAGGCAACGAGAAGGTCGAATTCATGGTGGCGGCGCATGCCGGCGTGGCGGTCAAGCCGCTGGCGCGGGTCGCATCCGGCGGCGAACTCGCGCGCATTTCACTCGCGATCGCCGTCATCGCCGCGTCGGCCACACCCGTGCCGACGCTGATCTTCGATGAAGTCGATGCCGGCATCGGCGGCGCTGTCGCCGAGACGGTCGGGCGCCTTTTGAAGCAACTCGGTCAGAGCCGCCAGGTGCTGTGCGTGACCCACTTGCCTCAGGTCGCCGCGCGCGGCGACCAGCACTGCGCCGTGACCAAGGAGAGTGCGGGCGATGGGCGACCGGTGTCGCACATCGGCGTGCTCGAGCGCCGTGCCCGCGTCGAAGAGCTGGCGCGGATGCTCGGTGGGCAGGAGATCACCGAGACCACGCGCAAGCACGCGCGCGAGATGCTGAGCAGCTAGCACTCCTCGTGTACGCGACCGGCTTTGCCGATCGCACGTGCACTCGGAGTGGCACGGCTCGCTGCGCGAGCCGCTCAACAATGATTAGTCGGCTGCGCTCCGGAGCGGCCGCGCGCTCCGCCGAAACAGAAAGGCACGTCACCCATCGCACTGCGACGAGCCGCACTACCCCGCCCGTTCCAGCAGCAACTGCGCAGCCGCCAGGTCGGCCACCGCGGTGCCGACCGACTTGAAGAGGGTGATGTCACCCTCTGACCTGCGGCCGCGGCCCGGGTCGGCTACGAGCTCGGCAAGATCGGCCACGATCGACGTGCGGTCGATGACACCGGCCTCAATAGGCTCGACGATGTCGGCGGCCTCGGCCAGCGCACCCGCGTAGGAATCGACGACGATGCGAGCCCGTGCCACCGCTTCGTCGTCGGCTTCGCGCATGCCGCGGCGGAATCCACCGACGAGGTCCAGGTGCGTTCCGCTCCCGACCCAGGCGCCGCGCACGATCGGCTGCGTCGAGGTGGTCGCGCAACTGATGATGTCCGCGCCCCGCACTGCGCCTTCCAGATCCTCCACGGCCTGCGCCGGCAGCCCCTCGTCACGCAGACGCTGGGCCACCGACTGCGCACCTTCGCCGCGGCGGCCCCAGACCCACAGGCGCTCGAGCCGCCGCGCGCGTGCGTGCGCATGCGCCATGAAGGGGGCGAGCTTTCCGGTGCCGATGATGAGCGCGTTGCGCGCATCGGCGCGCGCGAGGTGTCGAGCCGCCAGCAAGGACACGGCGGCGGTGCGCCTCAGCGTCAGCGCCTCGCCGTCGATGACCGCCTTCGCCGCGCCCGTGGCGCGGTCGAACAGCACGTAGATCGCGTTGACCGTGGCGAGCCCGCGCGCCGGATTGCCCGGCATGACGGTCACCAGCTTGACCCCGAGTGCGGCGGCGGACCACGCGGGCATCAGCAGCAGCGTATCGGTGTCCGACAAAGCATGGGCATGACGCAGGGGAGCAACGGGCTGGGACAGCAACGTCCGGCCGATCGCGTCAGCGAGCGCGTCAAGGTCGAGCGCCGCGTCGACCTGCGCGGCCGTGAAGAGCCGCATCAGCCCGCCGTGCCAGCGACGAAGCTTCCCGACCGCCCGCCATGCTTCTCGAGCAGCCGCACATCGCCGATGACCATGCCCGCGATCGACGGCCTTGCACATGTCGTAGATCGTCAGCAGCGCCACCTGGACGGCCGTCAGGGCTTCCATCTCGACGCCCGTCGGCCCGTGGGTCTCGGCGCGCGCCTCGCAGGTCACCGCACCGGCCGATTCATCGATCGTGAATTCGACGGCAACGCGCGTCAGCGCAATCGGATGGCACAGCGGGATCAGCTCGGACGTTCGCTTCGCACCCTGGATCGCCGCGATGCGGGCGACGCCGAGCACATCGCCCTTCTTCGCCTGCCCGGCTTGCACCGTGGCGAGCGTCGCCGGCAGCATCGAGATGCGACCGGTCGCCACGGCCACGCGGTGGGTCGCCGGCTTGTCGCCGACGTCGACCATGTGGGCCTGACCGGAGGCGTCAAAGTGAGTCAGGGACTTCATCGGCCAGCAGCAATCCAGCAAGGGAACGAAACACCAAGCTGGATATCATACGGAAGAGGCGCTTTTGCGCCTGTCTGACTTTCGTGCAAATCGCCCGTTTCGCACTCGTCCTGCTGGTGGCCTTCACCCTCGCCGCTCCCACGGCGCTGCCGGCGCGCGCCCAGGGGTTCGAGCTCCCGATGCTGGGAGAGGCCGGCAGCGAAGAGCTGCCGCCCGGCATGGAGCGCAAGCTCGGCGAGCAGATCATGGCCCAGATCCGGCGCGACCCGGACTATCTCGCCGACCCGGAAGCGACCGAGTACCTGAACCACCTGGGATACCAGCTCGTCTCCGTCAGTGCCGCGCGCACGAACGACTTCAGCTTCTTCATCGTGCGCGATCCGATGCTGAACGCATTCGCGCTGCCCGGCGGGTTCATTGGAGTGCACACCGGCCTGGTCATTGCCGCGCAGACGGAGTCCGAGTTGGCGGGCGTGATCGCGCACGAAATCGGCCACGTCTCGCAGCGTCACATCGCGCGCATGCTCGGCCAGCAGAAGGACACGATGGCGATCCAGATCGGCGCGTTGCTGCTGGCGATCCTCGCGGCGCGGGCCGGCGGCTCTTCGAGCGGCGACCTGGCGCAGGCCGCGATCTTTGGCGGACAGGCCGCCGCTATCCAGCAGCAGCTCAACTTCTCGCGCGAGGCCGAGCGGGAAGCGGATCGGGTCGGCTTTGTCACCCTCGTGAACGCCGGTTTCGACGGGCGCGGACTCGAAGCCTTCTTCGGGCGGCTGCAGCAGGGTTCGCGCCTGTATGAGGGTACTGCCCCCGCGTACCTGCGTACGCACCCGCTGACGGTCGAGCGCATCAGCGACATGCAGAACCGCACGCGCAGTCTGCGCTTCAAGCAGCGGCCCGACGCCCTGGACTTTTACCTCGTGCGGGCCCGGCTGCGCGTGCTGCAGGAAGTCAGCAACCAGGGCTGGCTCGACCTGCTCGAATACTTCAATGGACAGCTGAAGCTACGCACCGCCGCCTCGGACGTGGCCGCGCACTACGGTGCGGCACTGGCGGCGCTGAAGCTCAACAAGCCGGATCTCGCCCTTGAAAATGCGCTCGCCGCGCGCCGCCTGACCACGGCTTCCTCGGTCATTCTCGACAAGCTGGTGTCGGAGACGCGCTTCGCCGCCGCACGGTCGGATGAAGAACGCCGCCAGGCGCTCGAAGCGGCACGTGACACCGCGGCACGCTATCCATTGTCCCTCGTGGCCATCGCGAACTACATCGATCTGCTGAACAAGTCGAACCAGCACCAGCAGGCGATCGACACGTTGCGCACTCAGATCGCGATCACGCGCTCCCAGCCTGCGTACCACGCCCTGCTGGGGCGCAGCTACCAGGCGCTCAACAAGCAGTCGCTGCACCACCAGTCCATGGGCGAGATGTATGCCCTTCTCGGCATCAAGCCGGCTGCCCTGCAACAGCTGGAACTTGCGCGGCGTGCAAACGACGGTGATTTCTACACGATGTCGGAGATCGACGCGCGCGTTCGTGAGTTGCAGGCAGAGCTGCGGCGCGAGCAGGAAGCGCTGCGCGCGAGCGGACGAACGAGTCAGGAAGGCAAGCCGTCGCGCTGAATCACAGCGGCCCCGAGCGGCCTGGCCCCGGTCAACGCCGCGCGCTGCGACGGAGGGACGCCGTACAATTGCGCGCCGCATTACCGATCCCGAACACGAACGCCCGCGCCTGGCCCAGCGTTAACACCCGCCTGCCACGATGAGTTCCATGACACCCGCGGAAAGTGAACAACTGAGCACCCCGACCGACATGGCGGGCGCGATCGAGACCGACGCCGTCATCGTCGGCGCCGGTCCAGTGGGGTTGTTCCAGGTGTTCGAGCTGGGCCTGCTGGAGATCAAGGCGCACGTCATCGACTCGCTGAAAGACGTCGGCGGACAGTGCATCGAGCTGTATCCGGACAAGCCTATCTATGACATTCCGGCGGTTCCGGTGTGCACGGGCAAGGAACTGACCGACAACCTGCTCAAGCAGATCGAGCCCTTCGGCGGCACCTTCCACCTGGGGCAGGAAGTCAGCGTCCTGCAGAAACTCGAGGACGGCCGCTTTTTCGTCGAAACCGGCAAGGGCACGCGCTTCATCACGAAGGTCGTCATCATTGCGGCCGGTGTCGGCTCTTTCCAGCCGCGCACGCTGAAAGTGCCCGGGATCGAGAAATTCCTGGGCACGCAGCTCCACTACCGGGTCAAGGATCCGACTCAGTTTCACGGCAAGAACCTGGTGATTGCGGGCGGCGGCGACTCCGCTCTCGACTGGGCGCTCGACCTCGCCGGCAAAGCCGAAAGCGTCGTGCTGGTGCATCGGCGCGACGGTTTCCGCGGAGCACCGGCTTCGGTGGCCCGGATGAAGGAAATGTGCGAGCGGCTCGAGATGCAGTTCCTCGTCGGCCAGATCTCCGGATTTGAAGAGACGGAAGACCGGCTCTGCGAAGTGCGCGTCACCTCGCTCGACGGGCTGACACGCCGCGTGCCGCTCGATGCACTGCTGGTGTTCTTCGGCCTGTCGCCCAAGCTCGGACCGATCGCAGAATGGGGCCTCGATCTCGAACGCAAGCAGGTCGTCGTGGATACCGAGAAATTCGAGACCAATGTGCCGGGCATCTTCGCCGTCGGCGACATCAACATCTACCCGGGCAAGAAGAAGCTCATCCTGTCCGGCTTCCACGAGGCCGCCCTCGCCGCCTTTGGCTCCACGAAGTACATCTTCCCCGAGCGCAAGGTCCATCTGCAGTACACGACAACCAGCCCGAAGCTGCACAAGATCCTCGGCGTCGAGTCGCCGGTGTTCGACTGAGTCGGACGGGCGCGGGCGCCACGGCCGCAGCTCGCTGATGTTTCACTCGGGCTGAGGCGAGCGCAAGAACCCGAATCGATCTGGCATCTGAGTAGCGTGCAGGCGACCCAGCGGCGTCTGCCCTGCAAGGCCCAGCGGCGCGCCGTGAACCACGGCACTCAGACCGGCATCGCGCAACCCGGCCGACAGATCCCCCGCGAGCCCTGAGCGATCGGGTGTGTTCTGGGTGTCGATCTGGCATGTCGTAGTGTGGGTGAGTGGCGTTCTAAGCACCGGTGCGTCTGACCACGGAATGACACGGTATCCGTTCCGCCGCGCGGCGTTGGCCGGCTGCCGTTGCCCTGCGGTGCGATTGTAGCACGCCGTTCTGCCGCCGCGCCAGCCTTGCTGCAGATCCCCTGGTTGCAATTCCCCCGGTCCATCTGGCTGCAATCAGCCGGCAGATCTGCCCTGCGCGGCGCGCGCGGCGCGCGGCGTACGAGCTGGCACTGCAGAGGCATCAAGCAGCCAGATCCGCTGTCGCGTGAATCGAGCAGCCCGAAACCGAGGTCTGTCATCAGAAAAATTCGTCCAGACTCGTCGAGCCACGCGCCACGGAGCTGACTTGTGCGAACTCCGGTGTGTGACTGCAGCGCCGGGGTCCCGGCGTCCTGTGCGACCTGCCAGACCCACGGCGCAGCCTCGAGCGTGACAAACACCCGTTGCGGGCCGTTTTGGAAGTACCAGCGGCCTCGCTCGTCGCCGCTGTAGTTGCGGCCGATGAACTCGCACAAGGCCAAGTTGCCGATCGGCTGGCCCTGCAGTCGCCACTCACCGCGCGCCGTCAGTCCGAGCCAGCCATAGACGGCCGGAACGTCCGGCCACTTCGCCAATGCCGCCACGACCGTGGGATCCATGGCGCGAAGGATAGGCGTACGCGGTGTCTAGACGCCGCGCGTGAAGAACTCGCGCAGGCGCTGCGGGATGAAGTCGAGCCGCCCGGGAAACGGACTGCGCGCGAAGCCGATGTGACCGCCTTCGCCCGGATGCTCGAGCTGCACGAAGCGCGAGACCTCGGCCGGAACCGGCAGGCTCTCCGCCGGCACAAACGGATCGTTCAACGCATTGAGTGCCAGCAACGGCACCCGCACGTCGGCGAGCCACGGCTTGCCAGACGCCCGTGTCCAGTAGTCCTCGGTATCGCGGAATCCGTGTACCGGTGCCGTGTAGGCATTGTCGAACTCGTAGAGATTGCGGCTGGCGCGCAGCCGTTCAACATCGGCCACACCGGGAAAGCGCTCAAGCTTCGCCAGCGCTTTCGGCCTGAGCGTCGCGAGGAACATCCTCGTGTAGGCGCGATTGAATCCCCGTCCCAGCGCCGCGCCACCGGCCGACAGATCCAACGGTGACCCCAACGACACCGCAGCCGTCACGAACTGCGCGTCCTCGGCGCGCTCACCGAGCCACTTCGCCAGCATGTTGCCGCCCAGCGAGACGCCGACGGCATGCAGGCGCGCCTGCGGCCACCGCGCATGTACCCGCCGCAGGATCCAGTCGCCTTCGTCCGAGTCCCCCGAGTGATAGGCACGCGGCAACCGGTTCGGTTCGCCCGAACAACCGCGAAAGTGCGCAACGATCCCGCGCCAGCCGAGGTCGGCGAATTCACGCATGACAGCGCGGGCATAGTGACTCGCCGAACTGCCCTCGAGACCATGGAACAGCACCAGGATCGGAGCGGTGGCATCGCCCGGCTCGGGCTGGGCGAAGTCCGCATCGATGAAGTCTTCATCCGGCGTCGCCCAGCGCTCGCGCCGGTAAACCACGCGCGGTTGTGGCGTCAGCAGCGCCGGAACGATCGTCTGCAAGTGGCCACCGGGCAGCCAGACGGGTGCGCTGTAGGACGATGCGCCCGCCACGTCAGTGGAGGATCGAGTTCGGCTCCGCCGCGCTGACCACATCGCCTCCCTTGGACTGGGAGGCATGGTGCAGCACCATCTTCCAGCCGGCCGAGGTCTTCACGTACACATTGGTTGCCAGCACGCTGACAACCTGTTGCGCCGAGCCCTCCTTGACCAGGATTTCCTCGATGACGTTGTGGACAGCGACCGTCGGTGTGTCGAGCGACTTGCGCGAGGTGCCGCGCACATTCAGTGGCCCGCCGGCGAGGATGGCGGCCCAGGAGGCGCGCACCGCCGCGTAGCCGAGAAGGCGCGGCCCGTTCGGATGCACACAGACCACGTCGTCATCCTCGAGCCAGAGGTCCACCACGGCGTCGACGTCCGCGTTCTCGAGCGCCTCGTAAAAGGCGCGCTCGCACTCCTCGGGCGAGGCGAAGAGCAAGGGCTTGGTCAGGCGCGACATGAGTGGCGGATCGTCCGGCCGGCGGGCTCAGTGTCCCTTGAGGACTTCGCCGGCCTTCAGGCGATAGCGTGTGCCGCAGTACGGACACATCGCCTCGCCGGTCGTGGCGACGTCGAGAAACACGCGCGGGTGATGGTTCCACACCGGCATGGCGGGGCTGGGACAGAACGCCGGCAAATCCGCCGCGCGCAGCTCGACGACCGGCTCTTCCCCGCGCGTCGTGGTCGTCGCACTCATACCGGCGTCAGCCAGCGGCTGTACTTGGGCGCGCGCCCGTTGACGACATCGAAGAACAGCGACTGGATCTTCTCGGTGACCGGTCCGCGCGCGCCGGCGCCAATCACGCGGCCGTCGAGCTCACGGATCGGAGTGACCTCGGCGGCAGTGCCGGTGAAGAACGCTTCGTCGGCGAGGTAGACGTCATCGCGCGTCATCGGCATCGAGCTGACGGCGTAGCCGAGATCGCGTGCAAGCTCGATGACCGTCGCGCGCGTGATCCCGGTGAGCCCGGAGACCATTTCAGGCTCGAAGACCTTGCCGTCCTTGACGATGAAGAGGTTCTCCCCCGCCCCCTCGGCCACGAAGCCGTTCGTGTCGAGCAGCAGCGCCTCGTCGTATCCGTCGCGCACGGCCTCCTGGTTCGCGAGAATCGAGTTGACGTAGTGTCCCGCGGTCTTGCTGCGCACCATCGAGACATTGATGTGGTGGCGCTGGAACGAAGAGGTCTTGACGCGTATGCCCTTCTGCAGTCCTTCCTCGCCCAGATACGCGCCCCAGGGCCAGGCCGCAATCGACACATGGACCGCGGCGCCCTTCGGGCTGACGCCCATCTTCTCCGAGCCGTAGAACGCGAGCGGCCGCAGGTAGCAGGATTCAAGCTTGTTCGCGCGCACGACCTCGCGCTGCGCCTCGAAGAGCTGTTCCCGGCCGTAGGGGATCTCCATCATGAAGATCTTGGCCGAGTTGAAGAGGCGATCCGTGTGCTCCTTCAGACGAAAGATCGCAGGTCCGCGGTCGGTCTTGTAGGCACGGACGCCTTCGAAGACCGCGAGGCCGTAGTGCAGCGAGTGCGTCAGCACATGCGTGGTCGCATCGCGCCACGGCACCAGCTTGCCGTCGTACCAGATGAAGCCGTCGCGATCGGCCATCGACATCGCCGTTCTCCCTTCAGTTGCACAACCGTGCTCGTCCGGTGGGGATTCTAGCGAACGCGACCACCCTGTCATGGCTCGAGCAGGCGGCTGCGCCCGGAGACGCTTCATATAATCCGCGCTCACCGGAGTCCGTCTTGCCATCGACCTCGTCCGCCGGACGGCAAATCGCGCTGCTCGCGCTCTGCCAAGCGCTGCTTTACATCAACAACGTCACGCTGATCGCGATCAATGGCCTCGCCGGGCTCGCACTCGCGCCGACGCCGCTGCTGGCGACGCTGCCGATCACGACCTACATCATCGGCTCGGCGCTGACGACCGTGCCGGCGTCCCTCGGCATGGGCCGCTGGGGCCGGCGCGCCGGCTTCATGTTCGGGGCGGCAATGGGCGCGCTGGGTACCGCCGTCGCCGCGTATTCCGTCGTGCAGGGAAGTTTCGTCGGGCTGACGATCGGCACCTTCATTGTCGGGTTGTACAACGCGTTTGGCCAGTACCTGCGCTTCGCCGCCGCCGAAGTGGCCGACGCCGAGGCGCCGTCGCTGAAAGACCGTGCCATCGCCTGGGTGCTGGCGGGCGGCATCGCGGGCGGCATCGTGGGACCCGAACTCTCAAAGTTGACGCGCGAACTGCTGCCTGCAGTGTTTGCCGGCAGCTATGCGGTGCTGGCGCTGGTCGCCCTGGTCGCACTGATGGTCGCCAGCCGGCTCCAGGTGCCAAGGCCGCACGGCAATGCCCACGAGGGTCCCGCCCGTCCGCTCGGCGAGATCGCACGGCAGCCGATGTTCATCGTGGCCGTGGCAGTAGGCGCAATCAGCTACGGCGCGATGAATCTGCTGATGACGGCCACGCCACTCGCGATGAAGGTCTGCGGCTTCGGTTATCCGGATGCGGCCGACGTCATCAAGTGGCATGTCGTCGCGATGTTCGCGCCGGGACTCTTCACCGGCCACCTCGTTCAGCGGTTCGGCCGGCCGACCTTGATGCTGGCTGGCTGCGGACTGATGTTTCTCACCGTGGCGATCGCGCATTCGGGACTCACCTACTGGCACTTTTGGGGGGCGCTGGTCGCGCTCGGCGTGGGCTGGAACTTCATGTTCGTCGGTGCGACCGCGATGCTGACGACCACCTACCGCGCTTCGGAACGGGCGAAGGCGCAGGGGCTCAACGATCTGGCCGTGTTCCTGACGATGATCTCGTCGTCTGCCGCTTCCGGTGCACTGCTGTCGACCAGCGGCTGGACCGACCTCAACCTGATGGCCCTGCCGGCACTCGTCGCTGCCACGGTGGGGATCGTGCTGGTCTGGCGCCGACCGACTAGGGCGGTCGCGTGATCGCGCGTCTGCTGTTCGGTACCGATTCGACGGTTGCCCGAGTACGTCGAGACGCGTTTCAGCGCGGCCTTCGCGCCGCTTTGCCGGCGATGCTGGCGACTGCGATCTGGGGACTGGTCGCGGGCGTGGCCATGATAAAGACCGGCCTCACGGTGCCGCAGGCGCTCGCGATGACACTGCTGGTCTACTCCGGCAGCGCGCAGATGGCCGCGCTGCCGCTGATCGCTGCCGGTGCGCCGGTGTGGCTGGTGCTGCTGGCGGCAGGCATCGTCAACCTTCGCTTCATCATCTTTTCCGCCACGATGTGGCCGTACCTCGGTCGGCTGCCGCTGGTCCGGCGCCTGTCGATCGGCTATCTCACCGCCGACGTCGGCGTGGCGCTCTTCATCGGGCGCTACGGTAGCGCGCCACCCGAGCAACGCGGCAACACGGAACAGTTGTGGTTCTTCGCCGGCCTCGTCTCGGGGACGTGGATGGCATGGCAACCGCTGTCGATCGTCGGCATCCTGCTGGCGGAAGTGATACCCGGCGCATGGGGACTCGAGTACGCCGCGATCCTGGCACTGATCGCGATCACGATGCCGATGTTCTCGGGGCGGCCGGCGGCCGCAGGTTGCCTGACGGCGGGCGTGGTCGCCGTGCTGGCCGCATCGCTTCCGCTTCGGCTAGGCCTGCTGCTCGCGGTTGCAGCCGGCGTCGCGGTCGCGATGGCGATCGACAGCCTCGGTGACAGCGGCACACGGAGCAACAAGCGATGATGTCGGGCACCGAGATCTGGCTGACGATCGGCGGACTGACGCTGCTGACGTTCATCACGCGCAACGCCTTTCTCATGCTCGGGCAGCGCGTTGCTCTGCCCGAGCGTCTGCAGCACGCGCTGCGCTATGCGCCGGCCTGCGCGCTGGTCGCGCTGATCGTCCCGGAGGTCGTGCTGCAATCCGGCACGCTCGCGCTGCACATCTCGAATCCGAAACTCGTCGCCGCCGCCGTCACGGTGGCGGTCATCGTCGGGACCCGCCGCGCGTTCGCCGGAATCGTGCTCGGCATGCTGGCCTACACGCTGATCCGCCTGATCTAGGGCCTGTTAACGCTGTGCGCGCGCATGCGCGCGCACAGCTGGCAGGGCCCAGGTGGCCAGCAGTACCGTCGCCGTCGCGACGAGCACGGCGGCCGCCAGGAACGCGGTCTTCGCGTTGGCGGCGAACCAGATCACGCCGAACACCGCCGATGCCGGCAGCAACAGCAGTCCCTTGACCAGGTAATACCAGCCGTAGGCGCTGCCGAGCGCGGTCGCGGGCACGAGGTCGCTGATCAGCGCACGCTCTGCGCCCTCGGTCGCTGCCATGTAAAGCCCCAACAGCACCGCGATGAACCACAACGGTCCGTACGAATCGACCAGCGCCAGCGAAACGAAGAGCAGCGCGTGCATGGACCAGCCAGCGATCAAGAGCGGCAACCGGCCGATGCGATCCGACCAGGCAGACAGTGGGACCGAGAGCAGCGTCGACGTTGCTGCCACGGCCGCCCACAGCAGCGCAACCTGTGCCGCTGGCATGCCGAGCTCGTTCGCCCGCAGAAGCACGAATGCATTCGACGCCTGCCCGAGCGTGAAGACCGCAAGCACGAGCAGCACCCGACGATACGCCGGCGGCAGCGTCGACCAGCGCCACGCGGGCGGCCTCACGGCTGGCCGCTCGAACGCGGCCGGCTCGCGGATCGCCAGCGCCAGTGCGACACACAGCGCGCCCGGGACAGCCGCCCACAGCAGGATGTCGCGCACCGGCACCTGCAGCGCGAGCAGCCCCGCGGCCAGCAGCGGGCCGATGACGGCGCCGGCGTTGTCGAAGGCGCGATGCAGGCCGAAGGCGAGCCCGCGCCGATTGGCTGGCACCGACTGCGCGAGCAGCGCGTCGCGCGGGGATGAACGCAGCCCCTTGCCGAGCCGGTCCATCAGGCGCAGCAGCAGCAGGCCGGGCCACGCCGTCACGAACGAGATCGCCGGACGCGCGATGGCGGCAAGGCCGTAACCCGCGACGACAAAGCCCTTGGCGCGGCCGAGACGGTCGTACCAGACTCCGGACACGAGCTTGAGCAGAGCGGCGGTGGCCTCGGCCGCGCCCTCGATGAAGCCCAGCGCACGCGGACCCGAACCCAGCACCGTCGCCAGGTACAGCGGGATCAACGGGTAGACCAGCTCGGACGCTGCGTCATTGAGCAGGCTGATCGCCCCCAGCAACCAGACGGTCGAGGGCAATGCCCGAATCGTCGCGCGCAGGCTCACTCGCCGAACACCAGCTGCCACAAGCGACGCACGGCGTCAACTTCGTGACTCACTTCGTCCGGCGCCACCCGAGCACGCTCGGCACCGTTGAGCCGCAGCCGATGCTGCAGGGCCCGGAACGCGCGATAGGCGTCCGCCACCTGGTGCGCGAGGGTCGCGTCGACCAGACCCATCGCACCTGCCATCTGCAGCAGCGCGATGTTGCCGGCATTGCGCAGCAGTTGCGGCCGATCGTGTGCATGCGCCAGCACCAGGTACTGCACGATGAACTCGATGTCGACCATCCCGCCGCGGTCGTGCTTGAGGTCGAAGTCCGGGCTCGCATTGGGATGTCCATCGAGCATCTTCTGGCGCATTGCCAGCACTTCACGACGCAATGCCGTGAGGTCGCGCACGCGCGCCAGGACGTTGGCGCGTTCGTCCTCGAAACGCTGGCCGAGCGCGCGGTCGCCGCACGAGTAGCGCGCGCGCGTCAGCGCCTGCGTCTCCCACACCCACGCGCCCAGTCCATCGTCGTTGCGCTGGTAGCGTGAGAAGGCGTCGAACGACGACACCATGAGGCCGGCATTGCCGTTAGGCCGCAGGCGCAGGTCGATGTCGAAAAGGATGCCGGACGATGTCTGGGTCGTCAGCCAGGTGACGAGTCGCCGTGCCAGCGACGAGTAGACCTCAGGCGCATCGGGATGCGGATCGTCGTACAGGAAAATCAGGTCGAGATCGGAGGCGTAGCCCAGTTCCTTGCCACCCAGCTTGCCATAGGAGATCACCGCGAAGG
Source organism: uncultured beta proteobacterium (assembly GCA_963702595.1). Classification (GTDB taxonomy): domain Bacteria; phylum Pseudomonadota; class Gammaproteobacteria; order Burkholderiales; family Burkholderiaceae_F; genus JALORV01. Next base: position 50,164 of record CAVPDC010000015.1, read on the forward strand.
CCGGCTCCGCGCGATGGCGACGTGCCACGGTCTTCCACGCACACTCGAGTGTAAGTGCGAGCGTGGCGTCGGCCAGTGCCGACAGGTGATCGGCCAGCCGCTCGACAGTAAGCCGGCCGTCGAGGTCGGCCACCAGCAGGCGGAAAACCTGCGCATGATGGAAGTCGCGCAGCAGGTTCATCTGCTCTTCCTGGTCGCCGTCCGGCTCGACGAGCTTGGCCCGCACGCTGTCCGCCCATGCGACCCAGTCGGGCGTGTGCTCGTTGTCGAACCGCTCGACGCGTTCATCGAGCAGCTCGTCGAGCAGGATCGGATGCCGGACGAGGTAGTCGGTCGCCCAGCGGCTGGCGGCGAGCAGGCGCATGACACGCTCGAGCGCCGGTGGGAACTGATTCAACAGGGAGATGTAGGTGCTGCGCCCGGCAATCACGTCGACCAGTCGCGCAAAGCGCGCGAACAACTCGTCCGGGCCGATGTCGTGCGACGCTCCAGTGCTGCGCGCACGTTCCGTGGCCGCCCTCAGGCCGGACTTGAGTAGGCGCTCGATGCGTGCACGCGTCACCTCGTTGGCCACCTGGACCCGGCGCGAGGCGATGACCCCGCGCAAACGCTGCGCGGTCGCGCCAGGATCGGCATAACCCATGGAGCGCAGGTGTTCCTCCAGCGCGGCGTCATCGGCCGCGCCGTCCGCCGGGCCGGACGGCAGGGGCAGCATCGATGGGTCCGACCGGGGCTCGACGAAGACCGCGTCAAACGCGCCCGCCACGCACTCCTGTACAGCGCGGAAGGCGGTGACCAGCGCTTCTGCATCGCGTGCCCCGAGCAGCGCTGCGACGCGCGCGCGCGCCTCGGCGTCGACCGGCAAGACATGCGTCTGCGCATCGTCGACGTACTGCAGCGCATGCTCCAGGTCGCGCAGGAACTCGTAGCATGTCGCGAGCCGGGCGCTGGTCTCCGGCGGCAGCGATCCGAGCTCTGCAAGGCACGCGAGTGTCGCCAGCGTTGAGCGCGAGCGCAGGCGCGGCTCTCGCCCGCCACGAATCACCTGAAAGGTCTGCGCGAGGAACTCGATCTCGCGTATGCCGCCACGCCCCAGCTTGACGTTGTCGCCGCGGTCATTACGCCCCGCATTGCGTCTGCCCGTTTCGGCACGGATCAGTGCGTGCAGCTCGCGCAGCGATGCGATCGCACCGTAGTCGAGGTACTTGCGGAACACGAACGGCCGCACGATGTCGTCGAGCGCGCTGCACTGGGCAGCGAACTGTTCGTCGGTGGCGAAGACCGGCGACGACACGATCCGGCCCTTCAGCCACGCGAAGCGCTCCCATTCACGGCCGAGCGCCACCAGGTATTCCTCCAGCATCGCCGTCGAAACTACCAGCGGACCCGAGTCGCCATTGGGTCGCAGCCGCATGTCGACGCGGAACACGAAGCCCTGGTCGGTGACATCGGCCAGCGCCGCTATGACCCGCCGGCCGAGGCGCTCGAAGAACTCGTGATTGGTCAGCGGGCGCGTGGCCGACTCATAGCGGCCCTGTGCCCGCGTCGTGCCGTCCTCGTCATAGACGAAGATAAGGTCGATGTCCGACGAGACATTGAGTTCGGCGCCTCCCAGCTTGCCCATGCCCACGATCAGCAGATCCTGCGGGTTTCCGCCGGCGCTGGCCGGAACACCATGGACCTCGGCGAGTTCGTGGGCATGCTGCGCGACCGCGGCTTGCAGTGCAACTTCCGCCAGCGCCGTTGTCGTGCGCACGACCTCGTCGAGCCCGGCCGCTCCGATGGCGTCGCGGGCGATGAGCGACACCATCACCTGGCGGCGCAGGCGTCGCAACGAAACCGAGAGCGCGCCCGCGTCAGCGCGCGGGCCTTCGGAATCTTCCAGGAAGGCCCGCATGCGTGCCTCGGACCACGGCTGGGCGGCAAGCGCCTGCAGGCGCTCGAGGCGCGCCTCCGCCGTGCTGGCAGGGCCAATTTCGATGTCGAGCGCGCGCCGCGTGTAGTGAGACAGCGCTGCAACGTCCTCCAGTGCCGCAGGTTTCCCGCGCCAGTCGGCATCCGCAATGGGAGGAAGGTGGGTCACGTTGCTCGCCGGTGTCAGAGGGCGCAAGCCCGGCGGCCCAATGCCGCTGTGATAGAGTGAACTCGCCTCTGGGTGGCCTCTGCGAATGGCGCGTGGCAACCCGGCGCCGCCTGCAACGCCATTGCCGATTGTAGTTTCATCGATGACGTGCCGCTCCGTCTGTCGCCGCCGGCCGGCTGCGACCCGACCGCGGCGTCGCCACCCCGCTGAATTGCCGTGACCCCTCCGTCTGACCGTCCGCCCACTCTCGCACGCGAACTCGGTGCGCGGGCCCAGGCAATCGAGCACGCGCTCGAGCACGCAGTCACGGAGCAGATCGAGCATGGCCTGCATGCCGCCGAAGAGTCGATCGCACGTCGCTTTGGAACGCGCGCCGTCGGCGCGTTTCGCCTTGCGCTGCGAGCCATCGGCTGGCTCATCGTCATCACCTTCTTTGCCATTTGCCTGACGATGCTGGCGGCGCGCTACTGGTTGCTGCCGCGCGCCAACGAGTGGCGCCACCAGATCGAAGGCATCGCGAGCAGCGCCCTGCAAGCGCCGGTGCGTATCGGACGCATCGAGGCCTCCTGGCGGGGCCTCAATCCCATGCTCGCACTCAGCGATGTCGCGATCACCGGGCAGAGCGGTACGGCCGTGCTGTCCCTGCCTCGCGTCGAGGGAACACTGTCATGGACCAGCGTTCCTGCACTCGAGCCGCGCTTCTCCCGCCTGCGCATCTATGCGCCGGAACTGGCGGTCACCCTGCTCGATAGAGGCCGGGTGTCGGTGGCGGGCTTCATCATCGATCCGGCGGATGCGACGGGCGACGGCCAGGCGCTCGACTGGCTGCTGGCCCAGGACGGCGTCGTGATCCGCGATGCGCGCGTGCACTTGCGCGACGAGCGTGACGGAATGGCGCGCGAGATCGTTTTCTCCGACGCCGACCTGCTCCTCGACTCCGGTTTGGGGACCACGCGTTTTGGACTGCAACTGGCACCGCCTCCTTCCATCGCGGCGGCGGTCGACCTGCGTGGCGAATTCAGTCGCCCGACCTTCGGGCGGCTGTCGGACTTCAAGCGCTGGCGCGGCGAACTCTTCGCCCAGGTCGACTATGTCGATCTCGCGCAGGCCAACGAATGGTTGCATGCGCCTCTCGATGTGCGCCGCGCCCACGGTGCCCTGCGCACCTGGATCCGCGTCGATGCGACCGAGGTGGTCGGTGCAACCGCGGACCTTGCGCTCACGAATGTCGACGCCCGCCTTGCGCCTGACCTCGAATCACTCCAGCTGAGCTCGTTCCAGGGCCGGGTGACGCAGAAACGCTGGGGCGACAACGCGAGCGGCGGGCAGCAGTATGGCTTCACCGGTGTCACGTTCGTGCTGGCAAGCGGCGTGAACTTTCCGCCCTTGGACCTGGCATATCGCGCCACGCATTCCGACGCCGGCCAGCGGCAGGTCGAGCTCGAGGGTGCGCGCGTCGATCTGCAGGGTGTGGCGGCGATTGCGACTCATTTGCCGATCGGACGCGAACTGCTCGACGCGATCGCACGGTATGCGCCCACCGGCCGCCTTGCGGAGTTCTCGCTGCAATGGGATGGAGAGGAACCGCGCTTGGCAACGTTGGCGGCGAAGGCGCGGTTTGAGGACCTGTCGGTCGCAGCGCAGCCTGCGCGCCCTGGGGCGCCGGACGGGGCATCGACACCCGGCTTCGAACGGCTCAGCGGAATCGTTCAGCTCGACCGCGGCACGGGCTCGCTGCAACTGACCTCGCGTGATGCAGCGCTCGTGTTGCCAGGCGTCTTCCGCGAGCCGCGCATCCCTTTGACCCAGCTCGCTGCGGACCTGCGCTGGAAGTCGGGCAGCCCGGCTGAGCTGAAGATTGCTCAGCTGGTGCTGTCGAATGCCGACCTCGAGCTGTCCGCATCAGGTACATGGCGCGCACCGACCGCAGGCAACAGTGGACGAGGTACGGCCGATCTGTCGGCACGGGTTGCCCGGCTCGACGCCCGCAGCGCGCACCGCTATGTTCCGACGGCGGCCGGCGAGGGAACCCTGTCGTGGCTGCAGCATGCGCTGCTCGAGGGCCAGCTCACCGAAGGAACGATCCGCTTGCGCGGCGATCTTGCGGACTTCCCGTTCACGACGCCGGCACAAGGCGAGTTCAGGGCCGCAGGCCGCATGCGCAATGTCGTGCTGGACGTCGCTCCGGCGACGGGCCCGAACAGTGAGCGCATTCCCGGCAAACCGTGGCCGCTGATCAGCGACATCGACGGTGAACTCGTGTTCGAGCGTCAGGCAATGACGTTTCGCGCACAGCGCGGCACGATCAGCGGCGCCCGCATTACCGAGGCCACCGCACGCATTCCCGATCTCACGCGCAACGCCGCGCTGGAGGTGCGCGGACAGGTCGACGGCGCGCTGTCCGCGATCCTGAACTACGTGAATTCGAGTCCGGTGGCTGGGATGATCGGGGACATCACACGTGGTGCGGAGGTCAAGGGACCCGCGAAGGTCGAACTGAAGCTCGACGTTCCGCTGGCCGGTGCGGGCACCGTTCGCGTGAACGGTGCCCTGCGGTTCCAGAACAATGATCTGACGCTGCCCGACGTGCCGCCATTTTCACGCGTGAATGGCTCGCTGGCGTTCAGTGAACGTGGCATGCGCTTCGAGAACCTCACGGCCGGTTTACTCGGCGGCCAGGCGCGGTTGGACGCCAGTACAAGAGACGACGGCGCCGTGGTGATCACGGCGGTCGGCACCGCGACACCGGCGGGGTTGCGGCGCGCGCTCGACGTCGACATGGTCCAGCGCATACTCGATCGAACTCAGGGCAGCGCCCGCTATAGCGCCAATCTGACGGCGCAACGTGGCTCGTTGACGCTGCAGGCCGACAGCGACCTGATCGGCCTGACGATCGACGGGATCGCTCCGTTGCGCAAGGCCGCCGGCGAGGCGTTGCCGCTTCGGTTCGAAAAGTCGATTCGCGGTCCGCAGGACGATTTGCGGGTGACTGCAGGACGCCTGCTCGGTGTGCACATCGAACGTCGTCAGTCCGATGCCAGGATGCAGCTCGCGCGCGGCGTCATTGCTCTCAACGAGCCGGCCAATCTGCCCGAACGCGGCCTGCTGGTGCTTGTGGCCTTGCCGCGCATCGACGTGGAAGCCTGGACCGACTGGCTTGGCATAGGCGCTGAACCTTCTGCGCCGCGCGCGCCCGGGGCATCCGAGGGCGAAATGCGGATCGACCACATTGCCTTGCGGACGCCCGAGCTGATTCTCAACAACCGCAGCTTTCGCAATGTCACGCTGGGCGCGACCCGCACTGACGCTGGCGGCTACGACGCGAACGTGGTCTCCGAAGGCGCGGCCGGCTACATCGGCTGGCGCCCCGGCGCCAAGGGCAGCACCGGCGGCGCAGGGCTCGGACTGGTGTCCGCGCGCCTGTCGAAGCTCCACATTGCCAACAACAGGAAGGCCGACGTCGTCGACGTCCTGCGGGCGCCGGCCCGTCGCCTGCCGGCGCTCGAAGTCGAAGTCGAGAACTTCGAACTCGGCGACATGAAGCTCGGTCGACTCGACGTCTCGGCGGCCAACGTGGGGACCGGCAACTCGGCGGCGTGGAAGGTGAACCGGCTCGACCTCGCCAATCCGGACATGAAGCTTTCTGCCAGTGGCGAATGGCTGCCCGGACCCACGGGCGCGCTGCGGACCCAGGTCCGCTTCGCCTTCGATGCCAAGGATGCAGGCGCCGCCCTGGGGCGCTTCGGCATGCGCGATGCAGTCGCACGCGGCCATGGGAAGCTGGAGGGCAACCTCGAGTGGATCGGCTCTCCCATCGAGATCGACTACCCGACGATGTCCGGTGCACTCAGCCTGCGCGTCGAGGACGGCCGCTTCCTGCAGGTCGACACGCGTGGCGCTGGCCGTCTGCTGATGCTGTTGTCGCTGCAGTCGCTGTCGCAAACGCTGCTGACCGACACCAAGGAAGCGTTCGGCGAGGGTTTCGCATTCAGCTCGATCCGCGCCGATGCCACGGTCACGCGCGGCGTCATATCAACGCAGGACTTTCGCATGGCCGGGACCGGTGCGGCCGCGCTGATGTCAGGTACCGTCAATCTCAACAACGAGACCCAGCAACTGCACCTGATCGTGCTGCCGGAAATCGATGCGTCGACGGCGGCGCTGGCCGTCGCCGTCGCCAATCCGATCATCGGCCTCGGCGCGCTGCTGGCCAATACGGTCCTCAAGGGGACGCTGTCCCGGGCCTTTGCACTCGAATACGACATCAGCGGCACCTGGAGCGACCCTGTCGTCGTGCGGCGCGGCCGCATAACCCCCACGCCAACGGAGCAGCCCCGATGAGTGCCGAATCAACTGCGTCCCGCACGTTGCGGGTCGCCGCCGTGCAAATGGTGTCGGCCGCACGCGTCGAGACCAACCTCGCAACCGCGGAGGCGCTGATCGCCGAGGCCGCCGCCACCGGCGCAAAGCTGGTTGCGTTGCCAGAGTACTTCTGCCTGATGGGAATGATGGATACCGACAAGGTCGCCGTGCGCGAACCGCTCGGAAGCGGTCCCATCCAGGAGTTCCTGGCCGCGCAGGCGCGCAGGCACGGCATCTGGCTGGTCGGCGGAACGCTGCCCCTGGAGGCGCCCGAGGCGGATCGCGTGCTGAACACGACCCTGGTGTTCGACCCGCAAGGTAACCGCGTGGCGCGTTACGACAAGGTCCATCTCTTCCGTTTCACGCGCGGTGTCGAAAGCTATGACGAAGCCGTCACCATCGCACCCGGCGGCAAGGTCTCGACTTTCTCGCTGGAGCCTGCGGGCGGACCGACGCTGAAGGTGGGGCTGTCGATCTGCTACGACCTGCGCTTTCCCGAGCTTTACCGCGCAATGGGAATGCCCGATCTCATCCTCGTCCCGGCTGCCTTCACCGCAACGACGGGTCGCGCCCACTGGGAGGTGCTGCTGCGGGCGCGCGCGATCGAGAACCTCGCGTACGTTCTGGCGCCCGCGCAAGGCGGCCGCCACGAGAATGGCCGCGCCACTTTCGGCCATTCGATGCTGATCGATCCGTGGGGCGAAGTCATTGCGAATCGCCCTGACGGTGCCGGGGTTGTCTTCGGGGACATCGACCCGCAAGTCATCGCCCGTTGCCGGGGTTCGCTTCCCGCACTCACCCACCGGGTGATGTGAAGCCGCCTGCAGCCGATACACTTCGCCCCTGCCCAAGATCCCGCTCCCGATGAAGCCTTCCGATCCCGCTCTCGACCGCCTTGCCACGGCCCGCCGGCTGCTGCTCGATCCGTACGGCCTCGACGAGGCCCGCCTGCAGAAGGTGCTGGCGACGATCTTCGAGCACCGCGCCGACTTCGCCGATCTCTACTTCCAGTACACGCGCAGTGAGTCGTTTTCGCTGGAGGAAGGCATCGTCAAGAGCGGCAGCTTCGACATCGAGCAAGGCGTCGGTGTCCGTGCTGTGGCGGGCGACAAGACCGCATTCGCTTACTCGGATGACATTTCGATCGATTCGCTGACCGAAGCCGCGGTCGCCGCGCGCGCGATTGCGCGCCAGGGCAGCGGTCGCGTGCGCGTGGCGGCCAAGGTGGCACCGCGGCCGCAGGCGGCGCTCTACGGCACCGGCGACCCGGTCGCCTCGCTCGACGCTGCCGAGAAGATCCGCATGCTCGAGCGCATCGAGCACCATGCGCGCGTGCGCGACCCGCGCGTCAAGCAGGTAATGGCGAACGTCGGCGCGGACTACGACGTCGTGCTGGTCGCACGCAGCGACGGCGTGCTCGCCGCCGACGTGCGGCCGCTGGTCTACCTCTCTGTCACCGCGATTGTCGAAGCAGATGGACGCCGCGAGCAGGGCTTCGCCGGCGGCGGTGGCAGGCACGACCTCGCCTACTACACGGAGGAGCGCCTGGCTGATTACGCGCATCGCGCCGTGGACCAGGCACTGGTGAACCTGTCGGCCCGGCCCACGCCAGCCGGCGTCATGCCGGTCGTGCTGGGGCCCGGCTGGCCCGGCATCCTGCTGCATGAGGCCGTGGGGCACGGTCTCGAGGGCGACTTCAACCGCAAGGGGTCGAGCGCGTTCGCCGGCCGCGTCGGCGAGCGGGTCGCTTCCAAGGGGGTCACGGTGATCGACGACGGCACGCTGCCGGACCGGCGCGGCTCGCTCAGCGTCGATGACGAAGGCAACCCGACGCAGCGCACGGTGATGATCGAAGACGGCATCCTGCGCGGCTACATCCAGGACACCCTCAACGCGCGCCTGATGAAGGTGGCGCCCACCGGCAACGGGCGCCGCGAGTCGTTTGCGCACCTCCCGATGCCGCGCATGACCAACACCTACATGCTGGGCGGCAAGGATGACCCGGCAGAGATCATCCGCTCGGTTAAAAAGGGCCTGTACGCGACCAGCTTCCGCGGTGGCCAGGTCGACATCACCAACGGCAAGTTCGTCTTCAGCATGGCCGAGGCCTACCTGATCGAGAACGGCCGCATCACCGCGCCGGTCAAGGGCGCAACGCTGATCGGCAACGGCCCGGACGCGCTGACGCGCATCAAGATGATCGGCAACGACATGGCACTCGACCCCGGCATCGGCAATTGCGGCAAGGACGGCCAGAGCGTGCCCGTCGGCGTCGGCCAGCCGACACTGCGGATCGAAGGATTGACGGTCGGCGGCACCGCCTGAGGCGCTTTCGATGGTCGCGACGGCTGCGCCGTCGCACGTGCATCGAAAGCGATTGATTAGGCGCGCAATCTAACTGCTGGCTGGCGGGGTCGCACTGCGATTCTCGAGTGTTCACCTGGCGCGGATTTGAGAGCGGCCCACTTGGCATAATTCGCGCACAAGAAGAGCCGCCTTGGGGGAGATCCACTGAAGTTCCTGCCGCCGATCGTGTGGCTGACGCGCTTGCTGGTCGGCGCCTACCCGCGCTGGATCGGTTCTGCCCCGACAGCGGCGCAGCGCATCTACTTCGGCAATCACACCAGCCACATGGACACGGTGGTGCTGTGGGCCGCACTGCCCGAGGAACTGCGGTCCAACACGCGACCGGTCGCGGCCAAGGACTACTGGGACAAGCCGGGCATCCGCGGCGCCATTGCACGCGACGAACTGAACGTCGTCATGGTCGATCGCAGCCGCGAGGATCCGAACGCCGATCCGCTCGAGCCGCTTCGCGACGCCCTTGAACATGGCTTTTCGCTGATCATCTTTCCCGAGGGAACGCGCAGCGCGCAACCGCTGCCGGGACCATTCAAGAGCGGGCTCTACCACCTCGCAAGCGAGTTCCCGCAGGTCGAGCTGATCCCCGTCTACATCGAGAACCTCCATCGCAGCATGCCCAAGGGGGCACTGCTGCCGGTGCCGATCATCTGCACCGTCCGTTTTGGCGCAGCGCTGTCACTCGCGCCGGGCGAAGACAAGGATGCTTTCCTGGAGCGGGCACGCGCTGCCGTGATCCGACTCGCCTCCTGATGAACCTGAACCAGCCGGAAACATTTCTCGCCGTGCTTGGCGCGGTGGCGCTGCTGTCCGCCGTGGCGACCGGCGTCGGGCAGTGGGCCGTGCATCGGACCAGTGACCCCGCGCGACTGGCACGGCTGGGCGTTCTGAACTCGCGCGTCCGCGCCTCGTGGTCGGTGCTGGCGGTATTCACGATCGCGTTCGCACTCGGCCCGGTCGCGCTGCTGGTGGTGTTCGCGCTGGCATCGTTCTTCGCGTTGCGCGAGTTCGTTTCGCTGACCCCCATCAAGTCCTCGGACCACTGGGCGCTGGTCCTCGCGTTCTATCTGGTCATCCCGGCCCAGTACGTTCTCCTCGGTTTCGGACGCGCGAGCGTGTTCGCGACATTCATCCCGGTCTACGTGTTCCTGCTGTTGCCGGTCGTCGTCGCCATCCGCCAGGACAACGAGCGCTTCCTCGAGCGCATTGCCAAGGTGCAATGGGGATTGATGATCAGCGTTTACTGCATCAGCCACGCACCGGCGATCGCAACGCTGCCGATCCGGGGCTACGAGGGCCGAGGACCACTGCTGTTGCTGTTCTTCCTGCTGGTGCTGTTCATGACCGACGTGCTGCAGATCGTCTTCAGCGCCGCGCTCGGCGGGCGTGCGCTCAAGTCGAACCCGAACAAGACCGTGTACGGCGTGCTGGGAGGCAGCGCCTGCGGCGCACTGTTGGGGACCGGACTATGGTGGATGACCCCGTTCACCTGGTGGCAGGCGCTCATCATGTCGCTCGTGATCGTCGGCACCGGCTACATTGGCTCCGTGGTGCTGGCCGCCGTCAAGCAGAGCCTCGGCGCCCGCCAGTGGGACTCCGAGTTCGAACTGACGCGCGGCGTGCTCGAGCGCCTCGACGCCCTGACCTTCGCGGCGCCGCTCTTCTGGCAGATCACGCGCTACTTCTGGGTGATCCGCGCCGACGTCTGATCGGTCTCAAATGCCGCCGGCTTGCGGTCGCGCGCCTTCCTCGGGTATCTTGCGACTTCGCGCCGCGCATTTCATGGCGCGTGCTGGACATGAATCCGACCGCGCGCTCCTACTTCTTTTACTTTTATGGCTTTTTCCGCCTGGCGGAGAGAGTCGAACGGCGCGCGTAACGACAAACACCGAATCGACCCGAACCGCCAGGCCCAAATACCTGGCGGTTTTTTTTCGCCAGGTGGGCCGGCTGAATGAGCGAGGACCCACGATGGACGGAGCACGAACCATGCGCTACATGACCGACGACCTGCGGATACGCGAGATCAAGGAACTCTCGCCGCCCGCGCATTTGATCCGCGAGTTTCCGTGCGAAGACGTCGCCTCGGTCACCGTGCATGAAAGCCGGCAGGCGATTCATCGCATCCTGCACGGCATGGACGACCGGCTCGTCGTGGTCATCGGTCCGTGCTCGATCCACGATCCCGCGGCGGCGCTCGATTACGCGCGCAAGCTCAAGGCCGAGCGCGATCGCCTCGCAGCCGACCTCGAGATCGTCATGCGCGTGTACTTCGAAAAGCCGCGCACCACGGTCGGCTGGAAGGGGCTGATCAACGACCCGGACATGGATGGCAGTTTCCGCATCAACCACGGCTTGCGCGTCGCGCGCGAGCTGCTCATGGAGATCAACGCAGCCGGCCTTCCCGCCGGCTGCGAGTATCTCGACATGATCACGCCGCAATACATCGCCGACTTCGTCGCCTGGGGCGCGATCGGCGCACGCACGACCGAGAGCCAGGTGCATCGCGAACTGGCCTCAGGCCTGTCGTGCCCGGTCGGATTCAAAAATGGCACCGACGGCAACATCAAGATCGCCGCCGACGCGATCAAGGCCGCGCAGCAGCCGCATCACTTCCTGTCGGTCACCAAGGGCGGGCACTCGGCCATTGTCTCGACCAAGGGCAACGAGGATTGCCACATCATCCTGCGCGGCGGCAGGCAGCCGAACTTCGATGCGGCCAGCGTCGAGGCCGCCTGCGTCGATCTCGGAAAGGCCGGTCTTGCCCAGCGCCTGATGATCGACGCGAGTCACGCCAACAGCCAGAAGAATCACGCCAACCAGGTGCCGGTCTCCGAGAACATCGCGCAGCAGCTCGCCGCCGGCGACACCCGCGTCATCGGCGTCATGGTCGAGAGCCATCTGGTGGCCGGGCGGCAGGACCTCGTGCCGGGCAAGCCGCTGACCTACGGCCAGTCCGTCACCGACGCCTGCATCGGCTGGGACGACAGCGTGCGCGTACTCGACGTCCTGGCCGATGGCGTGCGCCAGCGGCGGTTGAAAGTCGACAAATTACAGCGGCAAGTAGGCGGCAAGAGCGACGGTTCGCCCAGCGCGTCAGCCAATGCGCAGGCTGCGGCGGCGGTTTGCGCGCCCCTTGGCCACTGGCTTCCCTTGCGTCGAGTCTGCCCTCCAAGGGGATTGACGATTGCTGATACTCGAACCATTGCGATCTCCGAACGTCACCAGTCCGCCCGAGTTGTGGCCGCGCACACGATGAAGCCCCCAAACCCAGCGCCCTTGCCTCGGGTGACCCTGCTCGGTCCGCCGGTCCTGCACTTCGATGTAACCAGTCATCTTCACGCCATAGCGGCGCTATCAGCTGCTTACTCGGGTCGCATGCGGTGACCTGGAAATGAAAGAGCCCGCACTCGGCGGGCTCTCTCATTTTCAGCACCCCTGACGGGTCAGTGCAGTCTGCGGCGGCGAACGATGCCAAGTCCGGCAAGCGCGAGTCCGAGCAGTGCGATGGCAGCGGGCTCGGGAACGGTTACAGGGGGATCGACTATTTCCTGCTCGAATCCCGCATACCGGACGTTCTGCTGCGAGTTGTTGTAGAAGGCGAACTGACCGTTGGTGAACGTCGTGTCGTTGATCGTGACGTCCCAGAGTGTCGTGGCGCCATCCTTGACCACGATATGGATTTCGCCCAGGGTCAGATTGAAGTCGAGATGGAAGTCGTACAGCCGGTTGTCCACCCAGCCCTTGTCCGATCCATGGTTCTTGGCAAGGACGGTCATGTCGCCGAAGTCAACCTGGTTCTCCCAGAATTCCTCCAGCGAAAGGTCCGTCAGGCCGTTACCGGTGGCTCCCTGGAATTTCTTGATCGTCATGCCCTCGGCCGCCGTTCGGCCAACGTATCCCTGCGTGCCCTGTTTCCAGTCGAACAGGTAGAAGTTGCTCGAGTTCTGGTAGCCAAAGGCAAACCCCATGTAGTCGTCATCGCCACCAGTCTCGAGCACCTGCCAGGAGCCATCGATGGTGTAGCTCCCTTGGTTCAGGCCGTTCCTGAAGAACGACGGGTCCGCGTTGACGGTCTGCTGGACGGCCGTGTTCGTCGGCTCGAGCACCCAGTTTCCCGCCGGCTGGCCGCCCGGGAAATTCAGCGTCAGTGGCGACCAGGACGACAGATCGATCGGATCCGCAAAAGCGCCCGTTGACGCCGCCGCGAGCAGTCCGACCAGTGCCAGTTTCCGGAATTTGAGCTTCATGGGGCGGTGTCCTTTGGGGTGAATGTCGGATGCCTGACCTGGCGCCCGTCTTGACTTTGGAGCAAGTGCGCAAGAATCACGCCAGATTGGCGTTGCCGTTGCGAATCAACACCTTGCCGAGACCCCCCGCACCGAAGTACTTCGGACTGTAAAGGCGGGCGACGCCTGACACACTGCGCAGGTACGCGTTCGTACTGATCCCTTCGAGCTGTGCTGGCCCGTTGCGGCCACGCGCCGCAGCGGCGGAAACACTCCGGCGGCAGGGCATCCTCTGCCGCCCGTCGGCTGCACTTGACGCCGTCAGGCATGTCTATCAAAGTGATATCACTTTGATAGGAGGCGCCTCATGCAGCCGATGCCCCGAACGCAGGAAATCGAACGCTCGACCGCGAGCGGCTACCTATGGACCGCCATCGGCCTGGCGCTGATCGCCGGCGGGATCTTCTTCGTCGTCCGCCCGGCCGGCGTCATCGGACTGGCCGCAGGCGTGGTGCTGATAATTGTCGGCGGCTTTGTACTCGCGGGCCTGTACATGCTGCAGCCGAACGAGGCCGCGATCCTGCTGCTGTTCGGCGCGTACACCGGCACCGACCGCACCGAAGGCCTGCGCTGGGCCAACCCGTTCTATCGCAAGCAGAAAATCAGCCTGCGCGTGCACAATCTGATGAGCGAGCGCCTGAAGGTCAATGACAAGCGCGGCAACCCGATCGAGATTGCCGCCGCCATCGTCTGGCGCGTGCGCAACACTGCGCAGGCCGTATTCGATGTCGAGGACTACGACGAGTACGTGCGCGTACAGGCCGAAGCCGCGGTGCGACACCTGGCGTCGAGCTATGCCTACGACGAAGGCGAGAACGAGGGATCGGACGAACCGACGCTGCGCGCCAGCCAGGACCGCGTGACGCAGGCGCTGGTCCGTGAACTGGCAGACCGCCTCGACCAGGCGGGAATCGTGGTCGAGGACGCCAAGCTCACCCACCTCGCCTATGCGCCCGAAATCGCGCAGGTGATGCTGCGCCGGCAGCAGGCCGAGGCGATCATCGCGGCGCGCTCCAAGATCGTCCATGGCGCCGTCAGCATGGTCGAGATGGCGCTCAAGGGACTGTCGGAGCGCGACATCGTGCACCTCGATGACGAGCGACGCGCCGCGATGGTCAGCAACCTGCTGGTCGTTCTGTGCTCCGAAAGCGACGCACAGCCGGTGATCAATACCGGCACGCTGTACCAGTAGGCCGGGCGGGTCCCCCAACGATCGGCGTCCGTCGTGAATCCGGCCCTACTGCTGGTGGTACTGCTGGCCGGCACGGCGATGCTGCTGCTCGGCGTTCTTTCCGCCGTCTTCGGCTGGCTGCCGCTGATGCCGGCCATCGTTCTGGCCGGCGTCGGCGCGATCGTCGAAGCGATCTCCGCCGTAGCGTTCGCGCGCAGCCGCAGCCAACGGACTGCGGCGGGCCGCAAGTGACGATGACCCGACCCGCCTACCAGCAGACGCAGGCCGGCTGGCCGATGCGGCTTTCGTTCACCGCGCTCGCCCTGGGCCTGCTCGTCATGTGCGCTTTCCCGCCCTGGGGACCAGGAACCCGTTCGCAATGGGCCGTCCTCATCGGCGCGGCCGTGGCCCTGGCCGTGGGCTGGCTGTGTTCCTCCCTGACGATCCGCATCGACAACGATGCGCTGCGACTTCACTTCGGCTTCGGCTGGCCCCGGAAGACCGTGCCGCTCGACGACATCGACGCGGTCGAGGTCACACGGACGACGTTCTGGGAGGGCTGGGGCGTGCACCGCACGCGTCGCGGCTGGCTCTACAACGTGTCGGGCTACGACGCCGTGCTGCTCCGACGGCGCGACGGGTCGTCAATGCTCGTTGGCAGCGATGAACCGCGCCGGCTCAAGGCGGCGATCGAACGCGCACAGCGTCGGGCGTGACGATGGCAGTGCCAGACAAGAAGTCCTTCCTGCTTCGCATCGACCCGCAGCTCTGGGTCGAACTGGAACGCCTGGCTGCGACCGACCTGCGATCGGTCAATGCACAGATCGAGTTCCTGCTGCGCGAGTCGCTCGAACGGCGTGGCGTACGTGCACGGGCCGCGCGGCCAAAGAGCGGGCGCCCCTGAGCCTGCTAGACCGCGCATGGGCAAAGGCGAAGACGCGAGGGCGAGAGCAAATCCTCCAGCACCGCCCGATGTTCGGCGTGGTGGTGCAGAGGCACCGGATCAGGTGGGCCGACCACGAGATCCGGTGGCCGGCGCCCCGTTAGCGCGGGCGCCGATCTCCCGCTCAGCGCGTGCCGTTGATCTCCGCGTAGAACGCGTCGCTGTTCGGCTGGCGCCCCAGGAAGGCTTCGACCAGCGAATGCGGCATGCGCTGGCCGCCCGAAGCTAGGATCGACTGCCGGTAGCGCTGGCCGACCGTCGGGTTCATCAGCTTGCCATCGAATGCCGTCAGCATGTCGAGTGCAATCACCTGTGACCACATGTAGCCGTAGTACCCGGCCGCATAGCCGCTGAGCAGGTGGCCGAAGCCCGCCGGGAACATCGAGCCTTCGACAAAGCCGAGCGGGCCGGCGTTCTCGATGGCGATCCACGGTGGCATCGGCGCGCCGGGCCGGTTGGTGTGCAGCTGCATGTCGTACAGCGCGTACTCGCCCTGGCGCACGAAGAAATTGCCGCGGCCGAACTTGCGCGCGGCATCCAGCTGGGAGATCTGCTCCTTGCTGAGCCGTGGACAGGTCGGGCAGATCTGCGCGAACAGCGCCAGCGGCTCCTCGCGCCGCGCCCATTCCTCGAACATCTGCGACGGCGCTTCGACGAAGTCACGCTTCACTGAGGTGCCAGACTGGTCCACATAGCGCGTCTTCGACAACACGCCGTGCAGCACGTGGCCGTATTCGTGCAGCAGCGTCTCGAGTTCGTCGTGGTTCAGGCCCTTCGCATTGAGGTTGGCCACCAGCACCGAAACTGGCATGCGGTTCGCCAGTGTCGAAACGCCGCGCACCGGGAACGCAGCCGCATGGTTGTACTTGCCGTCGCGCGGGAAGAGATCCAGGTAGATGCCACCGACGAAGGCACCGCGCTTGCCGTCAGGCAGGCGCTCGTAGACGTCGTAATAGCGCACGTCGGCGTGCCAGCGCGGCACGTCGCGCGCGACGAACTCGACGCCGTAAAGGGTGCTGGCGAGTCGCATCGCATACTGCACGCTGGCCTCGGTCGGGAAGTACGCACGCAGCGCTTCCTGGTCGATGCTGTAGCGCGCCTTGCGCACGCGTTCCTTCAGGTAATTGACATCCCAGCGGTTGAGCTTCGTGTCGGCGACCGTAGTGCCGTCGAGCCTCGCCTTTTCCGCACGCAGTTCCTCCAATTCCTTCGCCTGCAGCGGAACCGCGGCGGCCTTGACCCGATCGAGGAACGCGTAGACCGCGGCCGGCGTCTGTGCCATGCGACGCTTCAGCGCATAGGTGGCGAAGTCCGGCTGCCCGTGCAACTGCGCCAGTTCGAACCGCAGCTTGAGCGCCTGTTCGAGAATCTTGAGGTTCTGCTCGCCGCCTTCGCGGTTCTTCGCCATCCAGACGCGCCGGCGCGCATCCGCATTGGTGGCAAGTTCGAGGAACGGCACGATCGTCGGGTAATCCATCCCAAGTACCAGGTTGCCCTTGTCATCGCGCTTGCGCGCGGTGATCCAGGCCTCGGGCATGCCGGCCGCCTCGGCGGGCGTGATGGTGACAGTGGTGCCGTCCTCGTTGATGTTCTTCTGGAACGCCAGCCCAAACCGCTCCAGTTCGTCGAGGATCTCCTTGGCGCGCTTGCGCTTCTCGGGCGGCAGCGTCGCGCCGCCGTCCTCGAACTTCTCGAACAGGTCCTGCTGATAGACGGTGTCGGTCAGATCCTTCGGCTTGACGGCCTTGACCCGCCGGTACAGCTCGGCGCTCTGGTACAGCTCGGTCTCGAACGGCAGCACTTTCTCCAAACAAGCCTGCGCTGCATCCCGGGTGGTCTTGTCGGGCGCGACGCTTTGCAGCAGGTAGACCGGGTAGGCGAAGTCGGCGAAGCGGATCGCAAGGGCGTTCAGTTCCCCGAAGATGCTGCCGGCTTCCTTGCGCGCCTCCATCGCCTTCTGCTGCTTGCGCACGGCGGCGAGCTCGCCTTCGCAGCGCGCGGCGATCGTGGCGGCGTCGAAGACCGGGATCAGCGGCCGCCCGGTCGGGGCGGCGGTGGCGGTCATCATCGGAGCCAGTGACGCGGCCAGCAGGATCGCCGCGGTCGCGCTTCGGTGCTTGAACTTCATGAGTCTTTTCCCGGAAATCAGCTGCTCCGCGCAGCGAAGGGCGCGAGCTTAAGGATTCCCGCCCGAGGCTGCCGGAGGGCTGCGACGGACTGCGCGGCGGCGCGACGAAACGCGTGTTTGCCGGACGAACTGGGTCGCCGCTGCGGGCGCGCCAGGTGCTAGGCCTCCGGGGCCGCGGCGTTCTTGCGCTGCTGCCACAGAACGTCGCTGCCGCCGGCGTGTCGGTTCAGCGTGCGCGCGAGCACGAACAGCAAATCGGACAGCCGATTCAGGTAGTGACGCGGCCCGACGTTGACAGTCTCCACCGCGCCGAGCGCGACGACGGCCCGCTCCGCGCGACGACAGACCGTGCGGCTGACATGCGCCAGCGCGGCGGCGCGTGACCCGCCCGGCAGGACGAACTCCGCCAGCCGCGGCAGGCTGGCGTTGTAGTACGCGAGGCGGGTATCGAGTCGCGCCACCTGTACTTCCTGCACCATCGTATAGCCCGGGATGCAAAGCTCGCCGCCGAGGTCGAACAGATCATGCTGGATGTCGACGAGATCGCTGCGAACCTCGTCGGGCAGCGGCTCGGTCAACAGCACGCCCAACGTGGAGTTGAGTTCGTCGACGTCGCCCATCGCCGACACGCGCAGCGCATCCTTGCGCGTGCGCGTGCCGTCGCCGAGGCCGGTCGTGCCATCGTCGCCGGTGCGCGTCGCTATCGTTGTCAGCCGCTTGCCCATCTGCCTGTGCCCCCCTCGGTGTATGGTGAGGCCGTGAACCTGATCGGACCCGGATTATGAACGCGCCCGCATCCCACGCCCCGCTTCCCCCCACGCTCATCCATGCCTTGTCGGAACGCTTCGGCGCGCGCTTTTCGACCGCGGCCGCGGTACGCGAACACCATGGCCGCGATGAGTCTCCCTACGCGCCGATGCCGCCGGACGCGGTGGTGTTCGCCGAATCGACTGACGACGTGTCCGCCGTCGTTGTCCTTGCCGCGGCTCATCGCGTGCCGGTGATCCCCTACGGTGTCGGCTCGTCGATCGAGGGGCACCTGCTGGCCGTGCACGGCGGCATCTCGATCGACCTGAGCCCCATGAATGCCGTGCTCGCCGTCAATGCCGAGGACCTGACCGTCACGGCCCAGGCAGGCATCACGCGCAAGCAGTTGAATGCCGCGGTCAAGGACACGGGCCTGTTCTTCCCGATCGATCCCGGCGCGGACGCGACGATCGGCGGCATGGCGGCCACGCGCGCGTCCGGAACCAACGCGGTGCGCTACGGCACGATGCGCGAAAACGTCCTGGCGCTGACCGTCGTCACGGCTGAAGGCAAGGTGATCCGCACCGCGCGCCGCGCCAAGAAGAGCTCGGCGGGCTATGACCTGACGCGCATTTTCGTCGGCAGCGAGGGCACGCTGGGCATCATCACCGAGGTCACGCTGAAGCTCTATCCGCAGCCCGAGGCGATCTCGGCGGCGACCTGTTCGTTCCCGAGCGTCGACGCAGCCGTGCAGACGACGATTGCGACGATCCAGCTCGGCGTGCCGATCGCGCGCTGCGAGCTGCTGGATGCGCTGACCGTGAAAGCGGTCAACGCGCGCGACAGGCTCGGACTGCCCGAGCTGCCGCTGCTGCTGTTCGAGTTCCATGGCTCGCCGGCCAGCGTCGAGGAACAGGCGAAAACGGTGCAGGAGATTGCCGCCGAACACGGCGGCCAGGGCTTCCAGTGGGCGACCAAGCCGGAAGACCGGACGCGCCTGTGGGAGGCGCGGCACAACGCCTATTTTGCCTGCCTGCAGCTGAAGCCCGGCTGCCGCAGCTTCACGACCGATGTCTGCGTGCCCATCTCACGGCTCGCCGAGTGCATCACCGAAACCATCGCCGACACCGAGGCGAGCTTCCTGCCGGCACCGATCCTCGGCCACGTCGGCGACGGCAACTTCCATTGCGCGATTCTCGCCAATGCCGACGATCCGCGCGAGGTTGAGGAGGCCGAGCGTCTGAACACGCGCATTGTCGAGCGCGCGATCGCGATGGACGGCACCTGCACCGGAGAGCATGGCGTCGGCATGCACAAGATGGGCTTTCTACGCGCTGAGCACGGTGACGATGCGCTCGACCTCATGGTGCGGCTCAAACGCGCCTTCGATCCGCTGAACATCCTCAATCCCGGCAAGATCGTGCGGGTCTAGCCCGCTACGCGCGTGCGGCCACTGCGGGTGCAAGGGGGTGGACAACGCGCGCTGCTCAGCGCAGCCCGGCGCGCTCGAAGGCTTCGTCCTCGCTCCAGCGCGCGCCCTCGGCCTGCAGCGACGCGATCGCCTCGTCGCTGAAGTGCGCACGCAGTGCAGCCAGCACGCTCTCACGAATCCGCATTTCGGGCGGGTGCATGTGGTGACCGCCCATGGCATAGGTCCGATCGGCGCAGCCGATCAGCCGCGCCGCCAGTTCCGGCTCCGCGCGGCGTTGCGCGAGCAGTGACAGCGACATTAGCAGCGCGAAAGCCGTGCCCAGCCCGCGCACCATCAATGCGCGACCGCTGCGGATCACCTCTTCAGCCTGCACCAGCTCGCCGCGCTCGAGCAATGCCGGCACCATGTTGCCGTAGGCATGCACGGCCGCGGCCGGTCGCCCGAGCGCGGCCGCGCGTTCGATCGCTTCGCGGCACAGGGCGATCGCGACCTCGCTGTTGCCGAGTTCGAATTCGGTGTCGGCGAGATTGCTGAGCGCGGGGATCGCGCCGAGCGCGCCGGCGGCACGCGCCAGCGCCACATGCTGCAGCCCGGCTTCGCGCGCAGGCCTCGAAGCGCCCGCCCTGGTCGTGGAACCATTCGAGCGACAACTGGCGGCGCGAACGCTGGCGCGTCGACCAGGCAGGGTCTTCAATCTGCGCGGCTTCGTCGAGGAAGCGCGCCAGCCTGCGCTTCGTCGACTACGTCGCGCGGTGCGCTGCCGAGCGAGCACAGCGCCTTGTACAGGCCCGCCGGGTCATCGAGCCCGCGGTACACCTGCAGCGCCCGCCAGGCCTCGTCGCGCCACTGCGAGGGATGCAGCAGCCGCAGCCGCGCCATCGCCGTGTACGCCATGCAGAACGCGCGGCCAGTGCCGGAGGTACTGCGGCGTCGAGCCAGGCCGCGCCGTCCGGTAGTGCTCGGATCGCGTCGCCGAAGGGATCGAGTTCGACTCCACAGTGCGTTGCTCGAGGCGAGCAGCGCCAGCGCGGTCTCGCGTGCCGCGGGCCGACCCATGGCCCAGCGCAGTGCCGCGCGCAGGTTGTCCATCTCTGGCTCGAGCGCGAGCACCAGCAGATCGAACCGCGGCGCATGGATGATTGCCGCGTCGAACTCGTCGAGCAGCGCGCGCATGGCCTCGGCACGGCGGCACTCCAGCTCGTCGAGTTCGCCGGCTGCGACAGCTGATCGAGCGCGAAGGCGCGTGCGGATTCGAGCAGGCGGTAGCGCGGTTCGCCTTCGCCCTCGGCCACGACGAGCGACTTCTCAACCAGTGCACCGAGCCGGTCGAGCATCGACCAGGCGTCGCCGTCAGCATCGACACACGCGCTGCGCCAGCGCCAGGGAGAAGCCGCCAACGAATACCCCGAGTCGGCGGAACACCTGCTGCTCGTTGGCGTCGAGCAGTGCGTGGCTCCACTCGAGCGTCGCGCGCAGCGTCTGCTGGCGCGCCGGTGCGTCGCGTGCGCCGGCGGTGAGCACGCGCAGGCGTTCGTCGAGCCGGTCGCGCAGGCCGGTCAGGCCCAGCAGCGGAAGGCGTGCGGCGGCCAGCTCGATCGCCAGTGGCAGGCCGTCGAGTTCCCGGCAGATCTCGACCGCAGCGGCGAGGGTGTCCGGCTTCAGCGTGAAGCCGCGCTGCGCCGCGGCGCCGCGCGCAACAAAGAGCTGCAGCGCGCCGTACCGTGCCGCGCGTGCGACGTCTCTGCGCCGCATCGACGGGCGGCAGTGACAGCGGCTCCAGCCGCATCACCTGCTCGCGTGCCACGCGCAGCGGTGCCTGCGAGGTGGCCAGCAGGTGAACGCGCGGCGCGCGCAGGAGGATGGCCTCGGCGATCGTCGCGACCTCGGGCAGTACATGCTCGCAGTTGTCGAGCAGCACCAGCCGAGCCTGCTCGCGCAGCGCAGCGGCGATCGTCGCTGCGGGCGCCTGTCCCGGCGGCAGTTCGATCCCGAGGGCGGAAGCGATCGTCGCCGGCACGCGCGCCGGGTCGGTCACTGCCGCCAGTTCGACCCATTGCGCTCCGTCTTCGTAGTTCGTCTGGACCGCATGCGCCACGGCCAGGGCCAGCCGTGTCTTGCCGATGCCGCCCGGCCCGGCAATCGTCACCAACGGGTGGGCGGCCAGCAGCGCGCTTGCCTCGGCCAGGTCTGCGTCGCGACCGATCAACGGCGGCAGTCGGTCCGGCAGAGCGCTCCGCGCCGCCGGCATCGACTGCGTCGCGCCGGCAGCGGAAGCGACCATCGCCGCGCCGTCGTTGTCGAGGTCGGCGATGAACTGGTAGCCGCGGCCCGGGATCGTCGCGATCGTTTGCGGCCCCAGCAGCTTGCGCAGCGCCGAGACCTGCACCTGCAGGTTGTTCTCCTCGACCACCAGCCCGGGCCACACGGCGTCGAGCAGTTCGTCCTTGGTGACGATGCGATCGCGGCTCCGCACCAGCACCAGCAGCACGTCGATCGCGCGTGCGCCGAGCTTCGACGGTTCGCCGTCGACGTGCAGCAGCCGCCGCGTCGGATCGAGCTGGAAGCGGCCGAAGCGGATTTCGGCGACGTCGGGATTCACGGAATTGACGAGGGGCGGACTCGGGCGTCGAGCTTACTGCAGCGGGTCGCTTCAGAACGTTTCAGGCGCCGCCAAGGACCTGAGCCCGCACCGTGACGACGATAGCGGTCCCTGCCAACGAACCGAACCGGAGGTCACGATGTACCCCTCGATCACCCCACCGCTGCGGGATGCTTCTCTTGCCGTGCGCGGCGTCGCGGCTCTGGCCGCACTGCTCACTTCGATTGGTGCCGTCGGCACGATCGACGCGATGGCACTGCACTACGCGTTGCACGCCGCCGCGCCGGAATCAATGGTGGCGCGGGCCGGGCATCCGGCCCGATGCGGTGCGCCATCCACGCCGCCCGCTGCAGCGCAGCCGTCGTGACCCGGCGCGCAACGGATCCATTTCATCCACTCAATTTCAACAGGAGATTCCCATGCTTCACGATCATCGCGGTCTCGCCGTCTCGACCGACAGCGCGCAGGCGCTCGAGCACTTCGAGTCGGCCCTGCAGCAGTTCCACACCTACCGCGGCGACCCCATCGCCACGCTCGACAGGCGCTGGCGGCTGACGAGGATTTCATCCTCGCGCACCTGGCCAAGGCGTTCCTCTTCGTCACGACCAGCGAAGGCCGCCACGCGCCGCTGGCGCGCGCGGCCGTGGACCGCGCTGCCGCCGTGGGTGGCCGCGCCAACCCGCGCGAACGTGCGTTGACCGCGGCGGCCCGGCAACTGGTCGACGGCCAGTGGCACGAGGCGTGCCGCCGCTTCGACGCGGTCCTGCGCGAGTGGCCGCGCGACGCGTTGACGCTCCAGACAGCGCACCTGATGGATTTCTACCGCGGCGACGCGCTCAATCTGCGCAACCGCATCTCGCGCGTGCTGCCGGCATGGAGCGCCTCGCTGCCCGGCTACTCCTACGTGCTGGGCATGCACGCCTTTGGGCTCGAGGAGTGCAACCAGTACGCCGAGGCAGAGGCCACCGGCCGGCGCGCGCTCGACCTTGTGCCGGCCGATGGCTGGGCCGTGCATGCGGTCACCCACGTGATGGAAATGCAGGGTCGCATCGACGAAGGCATCGGCTGGCTGACGTCGCGACAGGCCGACTGGGCCACCGACGACAATGCGTTCGCCCCGCACAACTGGTGGCACCTGGCGCTGTTCCACATGGACCGCGGCGACTTCGACGCTGCACTCGACCTGTTCGATCGCAAGCTCGACGGGCCGCAGGCCGACGTCGTGCTGGTCCTGGTCGACTGCGTTGCCCTGCTGTGGCGGCTGCAGCTCGAGGGCGTCAACGTTGGTGACCGCTTCGAGCGGATGGCCGATCGCTGGCAGGCCAAGGCCGCCGACGAGCGCAGCTACTACGCGTTCAACGACCTGCACGCGATGATGAGCTTCGCGGCGACCGGCCGCACGGCCGAGAGCGAACGACTGCTCGCCGAAATGCGGGCCACCGCGGACGGCGGCGTTGGAGCTAACCGGGCGATGACGCTGCGACATCGGACTGCCGCTGGCCGAAGGCATGCTGGCGTTCGCGCAGGGCCGGCCGGCACCGGCGATCGACCGCATCGAAGCGGTGCGCGACAGCGCCAACGGCTTCGGTGGCAGCCACGCGCAGCGCGACCTGCTGACGCTGACGTTGATCGCGGCCGCGATCAGCGCCGGTGACCTGCCACGGGCGCGACACCTGCTGGCCGAACGCCAGGTGCACAAGCCGACCGCCTGGAGTGCGCGGCTGGCCGCCCGCATCGAAGCGGCGGCCCTGCGCGCCGCGGCGTAGCCGGATCCGGGGCGACTCCTGCGGGCCTGATTCACCCGCAGGAGCCCGCGAGTCCGCCCTCACCTGTGACGCGGTTGAGATGCAGCGCACATAACCGATGCAGTGGCTTCCGCAACCGCAATCCCGGTCGAGCAGATCGACGGCACGGTCCAGGGCTTCGCCCGCGGGATATCCGCTAAATTGGGCACTACTGGTTCGCAGCCGTCGCCGTATGGCCGGGGACACGCCGCTGGAGGAAACCCATGAACGCTCGACTGCTCGTCTCACTCCTGCCTGTACTTGTACTTTTCTTCGGAAGCGCTGTCGAAGCGCAGCGCGTCGGCGGGGTCGGCGACCGACCCGGTGTTCGGAACCCCGCCGGAGGCGTGAACCAGGGACAGCCCCCGGGCGAGTATGTGGTCGACTCGGTCGACAACTACAACCGGACCATACGTCTGCGCGCTGCGGATGGCTCGACGAGGGACGTTGTTGTCCCCGACGGGGTCTACGACGTGTCGAAGCTCAAAGGTGGTGACAAGGTCCAGGTCAATTTTCTCGAGCCCGATGGGCAGGGCGGCAAGCTGAGCGCGGGCAATATCTGGCCGGTCAAGTAGCCGCGCGGAACTCCTCGCCAAGCGGCCGGGGCAGCATCCAGCCGCGCCTGACTCGCCACAAAACGGTCGCGTGCGTCGTCGCGTGGGACGCGGCGCTCACTGCCTCCCGCCGCACAGCGCGGTTCCCACTTCGCCAGCGCGCCTCCGGCCACGCCGGCATCGTGTCCGCAATGCGTCCAAACGAACGGCTCTCCCGACGCATTGCCCGGTTCCGCCGCGTTACGCCCCGCGTCGGGCGACAACTCGGTAAAAACCATACGGTCCACATAGTATACTAGTCAGTCTACTTTTCAATCAAACGCTTGATTCATGTGCTACATTGCACCGCACGATGAATACAGCAACCAATCTTCCCCTCGGTCCACTCAACCCCCGGGAGCCCGCCCAGTCCCGTTTGCCTGAGACGAACGCCGAGCGGGCCGTCGACCGCGGCGTGCTCGCGCGCGAACATCTGGTTGCGGCCGCAACCCGGATCTTCGCGGCCAAGGGCTATGCGGCCGCCACGACGCGCGAAATCTGCGAGGCCGCCGGCGCCAACGTCGCCGCGATCCACTACTACTTCGGTGACAAGGAAGGCCTGTATCGCGCGGTGCTGATGCGGCCGATCACGGAGATGGCCGACGCCTTCGGCCGCTTCGATGAGCCGGCACTGAGCTTCGAAGAGTCGATGCGGATGTTTCTCGGTCCGTTTCTCGGCGACCTCTCGCGTTCCGATGACTGCAGCGACGGGATCGACGCCCAGGTCATGCGCGTGCATCTGCGCGAGATGATCGATCCGTCGAAGGTGTTCCAGGAAGTCATCGAGCAGATCGTCGTGCCGGCCCACAACGCGCTGGCGAACGTGATCGCGCGCCACTGCGGGCTGAAGCAGGCCGATGCCGACATACACCAGCTTGCCTTCGCGCTGGTCGCGATGGCCCATGACTACTGCATGTCCCGCGAGTTCATGAAGATGCTCGCGCCCGACGTGCTCAACCAGCCGCAGGCGAAGGACAGGATCCTTGATCGCCTCGTCGGCTACAGCGGTGCGCTGCTCGACCACGAAATCGGACGGCGCCGAATCACGCCAGCCACGGAGCGACCCTCCCGATGAATCCGACGATCGTGCGCACCCTTCGCCGTGCGCTGACTCCCGCCGCGACCGGTGTGCTACTTGCCGCCTCGTTGCTCATTGTCGGCTGCGGCAAGGACGCCGACGTTGGTGTGAAGGCTGACGCCAAGGCCGCGACTGCGCGCCCTGCGCTCACCGTGGCGCTGGCCACGCCGGAACGCATCGATTGGCCGCAGACGCTGGCCGCCAACGGCAACATCGTGGCCTGGCAGGAAGCTGTCATCGGCGCCGAGCTGTCGGGACTGCGCCTGACCGAGGTGCTGGTCAATGTAGGCGACCTCGTCAAGCGCGGTCAGCCGCTCGCGAAGATCGCGACCGACGCGGTATTGGCCGACCTCGCGCAGGCACGCGCGTCAGTGACCGAGGCCGAGGCAGCACTCGCCGAGGCAAAAGCCAACGCGGACCGTTCGAAGCAGCTGCAGTCGCAGGGCTTCATCAGTTCGCAGGCGACGATCCAGGTCCTCACCGCAGAACAGACCACTGCGGCGCGCCTGGCCGCGGCACGCGCGCGTGTGCAGGCCGAGGAAGTGCGGCTGGCGCAGGCGCGGATCGTCGCGCCTGACGATGGCGTGATTTCCGCCCGCACCGCCACCGTCGGTTCGCTGACGCAGCCGAACCAGGAACTTTTCCGTCTCATTCGCGGCGGTCGTCTCGAGTGGCGCGCCGAAGTCACCGGCACCGAGCTCACGAAACTCGCGCCAGGAATGCGGGCCACGCTCATCACAGCCAACGGCGACAAAATCGATGGCACCGTGCGAGCGGTCGCGCCGTCGGTCGACCCGGCGACACGCAACGGCATCGTGTACGTCGATCTCCCGGCCAGCAGCGCCGTACGCGCCGGCACGTTTGCCCGCGGCGAGTTCGAGCTCGGTCGCGGCGGCGCGTTGACCCTGCCGCAGAGCGCCGTGGTCCTGCGCGACGGCTTCGCGTACGTGTTCCTGGTCAGCGCCGACAACAAGGTCGTGCAGTCCAAGGTCGAAGTCGGCCGGCGACTCGGTGACCGTATCGAAATCGTCGCCGGACTGCCCCCGTCCGTGCGCGTGGTCGAGACCGGCGGCGGCTTCCTGGCCGACGGTGACACCGTCCGTGTCGTCGAGACCGCGACAGCGCAGGTCAAGTCGGCCCAGAAGTAAAGACTGCCATGGCCATCAACGTTTCTTCGTGGTCGATCCGCAATCCGATCCCATCGATCCTGCTGTTCGTGATGCTCACGCTGATCGGCATCGCCGGCTTCAAGGCGATGAAGATCCAGCAGTTCCCGGACATTGACCTGCCGACCGTAACCGTCGTCGCATCGCTGCCCGGTGCCGCGCCGGCGCAGATGGAAACCGAAGTCGCGCGCAAGATCGAGAACTCGATCGCAACGCTGCAGGGAATCAAGCACGTCTACACGAAAGTGCAGGACGGCACTGTGACGATCACGGTCGAGTTCCGGCTCGAGAAGCCGACACAGGAGGCGGTCGACGACGTACGCGACGCCGTGACCCGCATCCGTTCCGACCTGCCGGGCGACCTGCGCGACCCGATCATCTCGAAGATGAATCTGTCCGGAGCGCCGATCCTGACCTATACGGTCGCGTCGGACCGCCTCGACGATGAAGCGCTGTCCTGGTTCGTCGACAACACGGTCACCAAGAGCGTGCTCGCGGTGCGCGGCGTCGGCGCGGTGGCACGCGTCGGCGGCGTCGATCGCGAGATCCGCGTCGAACTCGATCCGGCCCGTCTGCTGGCGCTCAATGCCTCCGCGGCGGACATCTCGCGCCAGCTGCGGCAGATCCAGCAGGAAGCGTCGGGAGGGCGCGCCGACATCGGCGGCGCCGAACAGTCGGTGCGCACGATCGGCACGGTGTCATCGGCCTACGAACTTGCGGCGATGGACATCGCGCTGTCCGACGGCCGCCGCATCCGACTCGACCAGGTGGCGAACGTGAGCGACACGGTGGCCGAGCAGCGCTCGGCGGCGCTGCTCAATGGCCGGCCGGTGGTCGGCTTCGAGATCACGCGCTCCCGCGGCGCCGGCGAGATCGACGTCACCGACGGCGTGCGCGCCCAGCTGGCCAAGCTGCAGGCCGAGCACCCGCACATCCGCATCACCGAAGCGTTCAACTTCGTCGATCCGGTCCAGGAGAACTTCGACGGTTCGATGTGGCTGTTGATCGAGGGTGCGCTGCTCGCGGTACTCGTCGTATGGCTCTTCCTGCGCGACTGGCGCGCGACGCTCGTGTCGGCGGCGGCGCTGCCGCTTTCGATCCTGCCGACCTTTGGCGCGATGTACCTGATGGGCTTCTCGCTGAACGTCATCACGCTGCTCAGCCTTTCGCTGGTGGTCGGCATCCTGGTCGACGACGCGATCGTCGAGATCGAGAACATCGTGCGCCACATGCGCATGGGCAAGACGCCGTTCCAGGCGGCGATGGAAGCCGCCGACGAGATCGGGCTCGCGGTGATTGCGACCAGCTTCACGCTGATCGCCGTGTTCCTGCCGACCGCCTTCATGAGCGGCGTGCCAGGCAAGTTCTTCGTCCAGTTCGGCTGGACGGCGGCGATCGCGGTGTTCTTCTCCCTCGTCGTGGCACGCATGCTGACGCCGATGATGGCCGCCTACATCCTGCACAAGCCGGCCAAGGACCATGGCGAACCCCGCTGGCTTCAGATCTACCTGCGCTGGGCGCAGTGGTGCCTGAAGCATCGCGTCGCAACCGTGCTCGGCGCATCGGTCTTCTTCTTCGGCTCGTTCGCGCTGGTGCCGCTGCTGCCGACGGGCTTCATTCCGCCGGACGACCTGTCACAGACGCAGGTCTACATCACGCTGCCCCCGGGCAGCACATTCAAGCAGACGCTGGCTGCCGCCGAGCAGGCGCGTGTGATCGTCGAGAAGAACCCGCATGTGAAGCTTGTCTACACCGCGGTCGGCGGTGGCGCGGCGGGCTCCAACCCGTTCGAGCCGCGCGGCGCCGCCGAGGCGCGCAAGGCCACGCTCACGATCAACATGACGCCGCGCGGCGAGCGGCGTGGCACCAGCAAGCAAGCCATCGAAGGCGAACTGCGCGCGGCGCTGACTCAGTTGCCCGGCGCCCGCATCACCGTGGGGCTCGCCGGCGCGCAGGAAAAGTATGTGCTGGTGCTGGCGGGAGAAAACGGCGCCGTGCTCGCCGAGCACGCACGCAAGGTCGAGCGTGAACTGCGCACGATCCCCGGCATCGGCGGCGTGACGACCAGCGCGAGCCTGGTACGACCCGAACTCGTCGTGCGGCCGGACTTTGCGCGGGCGGCCGATCTCGGCGTGACGTCGGCGGCAATCGCCGACACGCTGCGCGTGGCCACCGCCGGCGACTACGACCAGGGGCTCGCCAAGCTCAATCTCTCGCAGCGGCAGATCCCGATCGTCGTGAAGCTGCCGCCGGATGCGCGGCAGGACCTGAGCCTCATCGAGCGCCTGCCGGTGCCCGGGAAAAATGGCTCGGTGATGCTCGGCAACGTGGCCAAGCTGTCGATCGACGGCGGTCCGGCGGAGATCGACCGCTACGACCGCCTGCGCAACATCAACTTCGAGATCGAACTGAACGGCCAGCCGCTTGGTGAGGTCGAGAAGCAGACACTCGCGCTGCCGAGTCTTCAGCAACTGCCGCCGGGCGTCATCCAGACCACGATCGGTGACGCGGAAGCGATGAATGAACTCTTCGCGAGCTTCGGCCTCGCGATGCTGACCGGTGTGCTGTGCATCTACATCGTGCTGGTGCTGCTGTTCAAGGACTTCGTGCAGCCGGCGACAATCCTGGTGGCGCTCGTGCTGTCGATTCCGGGCGCGTTCCTCGCCCTGTTCGTCACACAGTCGGCGCTGTCGATGCCGTCGATGATCGGGCTCATCATGCTGATGGGCATTGCGACTAAGAACTCGATCCTGCTGATCGACTACGTGATCCTCGCGCGGCGCGATCACGGCCTGTCGCGCTGGGAAGCGATCGTCGACGCCTGCCGCAAGCGCGCGCGCCCGATCGTGATGACGACCGTGGCGATGGGTGCTGGCATGATGCCCGTCGCGATCGGCCTCGGTACCGACCCGAGCTTTCGGGCGCCGATGGCGATCGTCGTTATCGGCGGCCTGATCACGTCGACCTTCCTCAGCCTGCTCGTGGTGCCGGTCGTGTTCACCTATGTCGATGACGCGCTGGCGTGGCTGCGCGGCCGCTTCTCGCGGGCGAAGCCCGCTGCCATGTCACCAGCACCGCACGGGGCAGGAGCCGAATGATGGCGACTCCTAAGCGGATGCTGTGCCGCCGATTGCTGGCCGCGTGCGGCCGCGCGTTCGCGCTCGCCCTGGTTGCCACGCCGCTTGCGGCGCAGGTTCCGGACGAAGCGTCTGCGACGGCAACCACGCCCGCGGCACACGCCTACGGCGCGGTCGAATACGAGTGGAACGACCCGCTGCGCGGTCGCGCCATCCCGGTGCGCTTATATCTTCCGGCGACCGTCGAGCCGGGTGCACGCATTCCGCTGGTGGTGTTCTCACACGGCATTGGCGGCTCGCGGCGCGGCTACAGCTACCTCGGCAGTCACTTCGCCGCCAACGGAGTCGCGAGCCTGCACGTGCAGCATGTCGGCAGCGACCGGGCGATCTGGATCGGCAATCCGCTTGCCCTGGTCGGCCGTCTGCACGCGGCCGCGCAGGAGCGCGAAGCCATCGATCGCGTGCTCGATCTTCGGTTTGCCCTCGACCAACTGCTGGCCAGCCACCACGCCGGCAGCATCGATGCCGCCCAGATTGTCGTCGCCGGGCACTCGTACGGCGCCAACACCGCCCTGCTCGCCGCCGGTGCGCGCGTCGAGCGCGACGGCCGCGCGCGCGAATTCCGCGACGCGCGCTACCGTGCCGCGATCCTCATCTCGGCGCCGCCGTTCTATGGCGAGTCTGATCCGGAAAGAATCCTGAAGCACGTGACCGTGCCAACCTTGCACATCACTGCCACCGAGGATGTCATCCAGATTCCCGGGTACTACTCGGGCGCCGACGATCGTATCGCGGTTTTCGAAGCGATCGGGAGCAGCCGCAAGACACTTGCCGTGTTTACCGGCGGCTCGCACAGCATCTTCACCGACCGCGCCGGCACGGGCGGCGTGCAGTTGAACGCGCAGGTCAAGGCCGCCACGCGCGAGTTGACGCTGGCATTCGTCACGCAGGTCCTTGGAGGCACGGCCGGCGCGATCGATCGCTGGTCCGAGCGCCACCGCCCGATCGTGGCGCGCTTCGTCTCGGCCGCCACGCGCTGACTCGCGGCGCCGGTCAGGGAGCGCTGCGGCCGCGGGAGTCGCGCGTCACCGGGCGGCCGGCCGCATACGTCGTCCATTGCGCCGGACCCGGATGGGGGCCTTCCAGCCACTCGCGGGCGTCGCGGCTGCCTAGCAGCTCGGCTTCGAAAAACGCCTGCACCGACAGCAGAAGCGCGATCCGCGCTGCGCGGTCGCCGGTGCCGGACGCCGCGCCCATCGGCCCTGCGCTGGTTCCCGTCATTGCTTCGGTCCCCCCGCCCGGCGGCATCGTTGCTCCACCCTGCGGACTGCCCTTGCCCGCCGGCGTACCTCCGCTCGGGCCGCGCGGCCCACGCGTCGGCGGCTCGGAGCGTGACATCGGGCCTGCTCCCCCGGGCACCGCAGGACCTCCGGCACCGACACCGGGCACGGCGCCGGGTGTCAGCGCACCCGCCAATGAGGACGTGGGCAGCCGGAGTTCGGTGACGCGCGCATTGCGCAGTTCAAGGACCATCGCGCGGCGCTGCTGCGACGTCATCCCGAGCCCGTAGGGATCCGTCTCGGTCAACCCGTAGGCGACCAGCAGCGGCATTACGATGGCTTCGTAGCGCTGATGCATCGCCGGACCCTCGAAGCCGACATAGGGTCCGAGCAACGCCGCCGCCACGAGCCGCGGTTCGCTTGTCGCGACCTGCGTCCGTGCCATCGGCTCTCCCAGCAGCCACTGCGCCGTCTGTGCGCCGAGGCCGATGCCCACGATCCCCACCCTACGCACGGCGCCGGCCTGCAACCACGGCGGCGGTTGCTTCTCGAGCGCATCCAGCACGAAGCGCACGTCGGCGCCGCGCTCCGTCGCGTCGCTCGCGCCGTACATGCGCCGTGCCGCCTCGGTGAAATCCGCTCGGCGTGCCTCCGGGCTGCGCCAGACCGCGGCGTCGTTGCCAGCGTGCCCGATCGTCACGACCGCGAAACCGCTGCCGGCCAACGCCTCGATCAAGGCCGGCGGTGCCGAACTGCCCTGTGCCAGCCCGGGCAGCACGAGCACCAATGCCTGCGCGGCCGACGCGCTCGGCGCGTGCCACTGGGCGTCGATCACGCGGTCGCGGCTCGCGTCGCTCCATTGCCAGCGGCCCGAAGTCAACGACAACGGCGCGTCATCACGCCAGGGTGGCGGCGGCAGCGGCAATAGCGCGGGCGCCACGGCCGGCGCAACGGCCGGCGGCTGCGGTGCGGAACACCCGGCCAGCACTGCCATTGCGACAGCGATGGCGTACATCCACGGGAACCTGCCTCGCCACTCTCCAAGCTTCAAGTCCAAGCCTTCATCCTCCTGTCGAGCCGCAGCATGACAGCAGCCGAACGTTTCCGCGATGTTGCCGTTTCAGCACCGCCAGGCCGTCACGGCGAGCCGCGCCGGGGTCGCTTTCAGCGGTAAAGTGGCACCTGATTCGCCGCCTCCGCGAACCTGACCGCGCGTGATACCGTCATCGCCATGAACGCTCCGACCGACCTTGCGCACCCGCCGACGCAGATGCTCTCCGAGCGTATTCCGCTCGACGGCGCCGGTCCGGTCGATGTCGAGCGCCAGCGCGCTGTCGTGGCGCGGCTGCGCAGCTTCCTGCCCGACCATTGCGTGCTGTGGCGCGAGGAGGACACGCGGCCCTACGAGTGTGACGGCCTGACGTTGTATCGCCAGTTGCCGATGGTGGTCGCGCTGCCGGAGGATGAATCGCAGGTTGTGCAGATCCTGCGCGCGTGCCACGACTTGAAGGTACCGGTGGTGCCGCGCGGTGCCGGCACGGGACTCTCGGGCGGCGCGCTGCCGCACGGCCAGGGCGTGCTGCTTTCGCTTGCCAAGTTCAACCGCATCCTGAAGATCGATCCGCTGGCACGGACCGCGCGGGTGCAGCCCGGCGTGCGCAACTCAGCCATCTCCGAGACCGTCGCGCATCTGGGCCTGTATTACGCGCCGGATCCATCGAGCCAGATCGCCTGCACGATCGGCGGCAACATCGCCGAGAACGCCGGCGGCGTGCATTGCCTGAAGTACGGCCTCACGCTGCACAACGTGCTGCGCGTGCGCGGCGTGACGATCGAAGGCGACATCGTCGAGATCGGGTCCGAAGCGCCGGACAGCGCGGGCTACGACCTGCTGCCGCTGGTCGTCGGCTCCGAGGGCCTGCTGCTGGTGCTGACCGAAGCCACGCTGAAGCTCGTTCCAAAGCCGCTGAAGCAGCAGGTCGTCATGGCTTCTTTCGACGACATTGAGAAAGGCGGCGATGCCGTGGCGGCAGTGATCGCCGCCGGCATCATCCCGGCCGGCATGGAGATGATGGACAAGCCGGCCACCGCGGCCGTCGAGCCGTTCGTCAAGGCGGGCTACGACCTCGACGCCGCCGCGATCCTGCTGGTCGAGTCCGACGGCACGCCGGAAGAAGTCACCGAAGAGATCGACCGCATCCGAAGCGTGCTCGAGGTCAACGGCGCGACGCAGCTCACGGTGTCGCAGTCCGAGCCAGAACGGCTGCGCTTCTGGGCCGGGCGCAAGGCAGCGTTTCCGGCGGTCGGCCGAATCTCGCCCGACTACTACTGCATGGACGGCACGATCCCACGCAAGCGGCTGGGCGAAGTGCTGAAGGCGATCGCGCAGATGGAGAAGAAGTACGACCTGCGCTGCGCCAACGTCTTCCACGCCGGTGACGGCAACCTGCATCCGCTGATCATGTTCGACGCCAACGACCCGGCGTCGGTCGTGCGCGCGGAGGAATTCGGCTTCGAGATCCTCGAGCTTTCGATCGCCGTCGGCGGCACGGTGACGGGAGAGCACGGCGTCGGCGTCGAGAAGATCCACCAGATGTGCCAGCAGTTCGACACGGCGACCTTGCAGGCCTTCCATGCCATCAAGCACGCGTTCGATCCGCCGGGCTTGCTGAATCCCGGCAAGGCCGTGCCCACGCTCAACCGCTGTGCGGAATACGGCAAGATGCACGTGCACGGTGGCCAGCTGAAGTTCCCGGAACTGCCTCGTTTCTGAGCTCGACGATGCCGCTCGTTCATTTCTGCGCGCCGGCGCATACGCGTACCGAAGCCCAAAGCATTCAATGACCGAGCACGAGCTTCCGGCGCTGTCGCGCCTGCGCGACCGTGTGCGCACCGCAAGTGAGGAGCGGACGCCGCTGCGCATCCGCGCCGGCGGCACCAAGGACTTCTACGGCAACGCGACCGCGGGCGAACTGCTCGATCCGCGCGAGGTCCGCGGCATTGTCGACTACGCACCGACGGAACTGGTCGTCACAGTGCGTGGCGGCACGCCACTCGCCGAACTCGAAGCGGCGCTCGCCGAGCACCAGCAACTGCTGCCTTTCGAGCCGCCGCACTTTGGCTCGAACGCCACGATCGGCGGTGTCGTCGTCGCCGGCATCGCCGGCCCGCGCCGTGTCGCGGCAGGATCGATACGTGACTTCGTTCTGGGCGCGAGCATGATCGACGGCCGCGGCGACGTGCTCTCGTTTGGCGGACGCGTGATGAAGAACGTCGCCGGCTACGACATGGGACGCGTGCTCGCGGGTTCGCTCGGCACGCTGGGCGTGCTGGTCGACGTTTCGCTGAAGGTGCTGCCGCGTCCGGTGGCGGAACGCACGTTGCGCTTCGAGATCGACGAGGCTGCCGCGATACGCCAGCTCAACGAGTGGGGCGGCCAGCCGCTGCCGATCACGGCCAGTGCCTGGTGCGACGGCGTCCTGTGGCTGCGCCTTTCCGGCGCACGCGCCGCCGTTGATGCGGCACAGGCACGACTCGGCGGCAGCGTTGTCGACGACGCCGAGCGCTGGTGGGCGGAGCTACGCGAACTGCGCCATCCCTTTTTCCCGACCGACGCGCAACGCGCGCTATGGCGACTGTCCGTGCCGCCGACCACGCCGCCGCTTGGCCTTGGCGCGACGTTGATCGAGTGGCATGGCGGCCAGCGCTGGGTGAGCGGCGAGGCCGACGCGACCGCGCTCCGTTCGAAGGTCGCCGCCGTCGGCGGACATGCCACGCGGTTCCGCGGCGGCGATGCGCGTATCCCGGCATTCCATGCGCTTGACCCGGTGCTCGCTCGGCTGAATGCACGGCTGAAGGCCGAGTTCGACCCGGCCGGCATCTTCAACCCGGGCCGGCTCAGCCCCCTGTGATGTAGCGATGCAGACCCAACTCGCCGAATGGATCCGCGACACGCCCGAAGGCAAGGAGGCCGACGCGATCCTGCGCAAGTGCGTGCACTGCGGCTTCTGCACCGCGACCTGCCCGACCTACCAGTTGCTCGGCGACGAGCTCGACTCGCCGCGCGGCCGCATCTACCTGATGAAGCAGATGCTCGAGGGCGAAGCGGTCACCGCGAAGACGCAGTTGCACCTGGATCGTTGCCTCACCTGCCGCAGCTGTGAAACGACCTGTCCGTCGGGCGTGCAGTACGGCCGCCTCGTCGATATCGGTCGCAAGCTGGTCGACGAACGCGTGCCGCGCCCGTTCGGCGACCGCACCGCTCGTGCGGTATTGAAGGCCGGGCTGACGAGCCCGCTGTTCGGACCGGCGATGAAGCTCGGCCAGCTGGTGCGGCCTCTGCTGCCCGCAAGCCTCAAGGCCAAGGTGCCTGCGGCGCAGCCCGCCGGCGCGTTTCCCTCGCGCACTCAGGCGCGCAGGATGATCCTGCTCGAAGGCTGCGTGCAGCCGGCGATGGCGCCGAACATCAACACGTCCACGGCGCGCGTGCTGGATGCGCTCGGCATCGAAGTCCTGCGCCCCGCGGCCGCCGGCTGCTGCGGGGCGATCCGCTACCACCTGAACGACCAGGACGGCGGCATCGACGACGCCCGCCGCAACATCGATGCGTGGTGGCCGCTGATCGAGGCCGGCGCCGAGGCGATCGTCATGAACGCCAGCGGCTGCGGACTGCAGGTGAAGGAGTACGACCATCTGCTCGCGCGCGATCCGGCGTATGCGGCCAAGGCCACGCGCGTCAGCGCGATGACGAAGGACCTCGCCGAGATCCTCCCGGCGCTCGGCGAGGAACTGAAGCGCAAGCTCGGCACCGGACTTGCCGGCAAGGTGGTATTCCACCCGCCGTGCACGTTGCAGCACGGGCTCAAGGTCAAGGGTGCCGTCGAAGCGCTGCTGACCTCGCTCGGCGCGACGGTTCCCCCGGTCGGCGAAAGCCATTTCTGCTGCGGCTCGGCCGGTACCTACTCGGTGCTGCAGCCGGAGCTTTCCATCCAGCTGCGCGATCGCAGACTCGGCCATCTGCAGCTGCCCGCGCCCGAGGCCATCCTCTCGGCCAACATCGGCTGCATCACGCACCTGCAGAGCGGCACCGAGACGCCGGTCATGCACTGGATAGAGTGGCTCGATAAGCGTTTGAACCCTCAGTGACGTGATGCTGGAAGCACTGGCAACGTTGCTCGTGTTCCAGACGATCGGCGAAGTGCTGAGCTACGGGCTGGGTTTGCCGGTCCCCGGGCCGGTGCTTGGCATGACTCTCCTGCTCGGCCTGCTTTTGTTGCGGCCGGCTGCAACCGACAGGCTGCGCCCGACCTCGCTCGAACTGCTGAAGCACCTGTCCCTGCTCTTCGTACCCGCCGGCGTCGGCGTCATGCTGCACGCCGCGCGCATCGGCAAGGAGTGGTTGCCCATCGTCGTCGCGCTGATTGTCAGCACCGCGCTCGCGATCGCTGTCACGGCGCTGGTCGTCACGTGGGCGGCCCGTGGGCTCGGGCTCAGCGAAGGCGAGGAATGACACCGAGCCTTGATTCGATCTGGGTCTACCTCGCCGCCACGCCGTTGCTCGGCCTGACGGCCACGCTGCTCGCTTACCTCGTCGCCTGGCGCATCTACCAGCGCACCGGCATGAACCCGATCGCCAATCCGGTCGCCATCGCCGTGGTGCTGCTGGTGGCGATGCTGGTGCTGACGGAAACACCCTACCGCACCTACTTCGAGGGCGCGCAGTTCGTGCACTTCCTGCTCGGACCGGCGACCGTGGCGCTGGCGATTCCGCTGTATGACCAGCGCGCGCGGCTGGTGCGCCTCTGGCTGCCGCTGACACTCGGCCTGGTAGCGGGCATCTTTACGGCGATCGCGTCGGCGCTCGGTATCGCGTGGGCACTGGGCGCATCGCGCGAGACGCTGCTTTCGCTCGCGCCGAAGTCGGTGACGACACCGATCGCGATGGGTATTGCCGAGAAGATCGGCGGCCTGCCGTCGCTGACCGCGGTGTTCGTCATCCTGACCGGGATGACCGGCGCAATCATTGCGCGGCCGCTGCTCAACGCACTGCGCATCGACGCTCACCCGGCGCGCGGCTTTGCGGTGGGTGTTGCCGCGCATGGCATCGGCACGGCACGCGCCTTCCAGGTCAGCGAACAGATGGGCGCGTTCGCTGGCCTGGCGATGGGACTGACCGCTCTGGTGACGGCATTTATCGCGCCGTGGCTGGCGCCCGCACTCGTCACCGCGTTGACGCGCTGAACGGGCCGCCTTCGCTTCACCCACAAGCCCACTCGACGATGCCCCGCGACTCCGCTGCGGCGCTGACTGAGAGGCTGAACCTTGGCCCCAGAACCACGCAGTGGCTGGCGTCGATCGGGATCACAACCCCGTCACACTTGCGTCGCGTCGGACCGATCGCCGCCTATGTCCGGCTCAGGCGGGCGCACCGCGGTGTCAGCCTCAACGCGCTGTACGCCCTGGTCGGCGCCGTTGAGGGCCTGCACTGGACCGAAGTTCGGCGCACGCGCCGTCTCGACCTGTTGCTCGCCGTGGACGGCTACGAGCGCCGGCACCCCATCGCGAAATCGAAGGCCGACGAACTGCTGGCTCTGAAAAACATCGGACCCGCGATGCGTCGCGACCTCGCGCTCCTGGGCATCTCCACCGTGGCGCAGCTGGCTCGACGCGAACCCGATGCGCTCTACCGAGCGCTCGAGCGCAAGACCGGGCAGCGGCAGGATCCGTGTGTCTGGGACACCTTCGCTGCCGCAGTCCATCAGGCGCGCACCGGCGAGGCACGACCTTGGTGGCACTACACGCCTGAACGCAAACGCCGTCAGGCCGAGGGAAGGTTCCCGGCCAGCGCGAGGATTCGACCGCGTTGAGCAGCGGCCGACGGGGCAAGTTTGCAGAACGAAAGCCGGCGCGCAGTCCGGGAGGGACAATGCGCGCTCGGCCTGAAGAGGTGCGGGCTGCTTCCAGACAGCCGGCCCGGCGTCGATCAACGTCCTACTGCGTGAAGCGGCCGTGCGCTTTCATCCGGTCGCACATCGCTTCGTTCGGCCCACCGACGGCCTGGCCCTTTTCCTTTGCGCGCGCCTGAATCTGCTGCTGAAGTCAGCCATGTAGGACTTGCACTCGTCGTACGACGCGAGGCTTTGCATCTTCGCGCGGTGCGCGGTGCGCTCTTCCTCCGTCAGAAGAGCGGTGCCACGCCCCGCGCCCGATCCATGGCCTCCCATGCCCTGGCGCATGCCGGGTCCGGCTGCCGCACCGCATGCTCCCGGTCCCGCGCCTGCGCCGCAACCCGGTCCACCGCCTGCGCCGGGTCCGGTGCCCGCGGCACAGCCCTGTCCGCCGCCCGGCCCGTAGCCCGCGCCGCAGCCCATGCCGTGCCCCGGCCCGTACCCGCCGTGCGCCAGCGCCGTGCCGGCCGCCAATGCCGCGGCCGCTATCGCCAGCGCGATGCCCGTCATCCTTCTGCGTTGTCCTGTGATCCGTGTCATCGCGACCTCCTTGGTGTCGATGAGCACAGAGTAGGCAGGTGCACTTCCGCGCACTTGTGCGCCGTCAAGCGCGGCCGGTGGCCGGATGTGAGAGTCGTAACGAGATGTATCAGGACGGCGTCGCGGTCACTGCAGCGTGTCGGAAGCGATGACGCGTACGCCCGCATCGGCGAAGGCCCGCCGCGCCGCGTCGAGCGAGCCCACCGTGTCGATCGCGCGGCAGGCATCGTCGATGACGATCGCCTCAAAGCTGCGCAGCCGCGCATCGAGCGCACTCCATGCCACGCAGAAGTCGAGCGCGAGTCCCGCCAGATAGACAGTGTGAATACCGCGCTCGTTCAGCAGCCCCGCGAGCCCGGTGGGCGTCTGGCGGTCGGCCTCGAGGAACGCCGAGTAGCTGTCGGTGTGCGCGTGATAGCCCTTGCGGATCACACCCTGTGCATGCGGCACGACGAGGGCGTCCGCGAATGCCGCGCCCTGCGTACCCTGGATGCAATGGTCGGGCCACAGCACCTGGCGGCCGTAATTGAGTTCCATCGTCGAAAAAGGCAGTTGCCCGGCGTGCGACGACGCGAACGAAATATGGGCCGGCGTGTGCCAGTCCTGTGTCAGCAGGACGTTCTCGAAACGCGGCGCGATGCGGTTGATGACGGGAATGACCTCGTCGCCGCGCTCGACCGCCAGCGCGCCGCCGGGCAGGAAGTCATTCTGGATGTCGACGACCAGCAGGACGGCGTCGCGCCGCATGGAACCGGCCTCGCGCGCTCTAGCTGATGGCCTTGCCCATCTCCTCGACGACCTTCTTCGCGTCGCCGAACACCATCATCGTCTTCGGCAGGTAGAAGAGTTCGTTGTCGAGGCCGGCATAGCCGGAGGCCATCGAGCGCTTGTTGACGATCACCTGCTTGGCCTTGTAAGCCTCGAGGATCGGCATGCCGGCGATCGGCGACTTCGGGTCTTTCGCGGCGGGATTGACGACGTCGTTGGCGCCGAGGATCAGCGCGACATCCGCTTCGCCGAACTCGCCGTTGACGTCATCCATCTCGAACACCTGGTCGTAGGGCACCTCGGCTTCGGCAAGCAGCACGTTCATGTGGCCCGGCATGCGGCCGGCGACCGGATGGATCGCGTACTTCACCGTCACGCCCTTGGCGATCAGCTTGTCCGCCAGTTCCTTCAGCGGGTGCTGCGCGCGCGCCACCGCCAGGCCGTAGCCCGGCACGATGATGACGGTTTCGGCGTTTTCCATCAGGAACGCGGCGTCTTCCGGCGAGCCAGACCGCACCGGACGCTGTTCGGTCTTGCCGCCCGCGACTGCGACCTCGCCACCGAAGCCGCCGAGTATCACGTTGAAGAACGAGCGGTTCATCGCCTTGCACATGATGTAGCTCAGGATTGCACCCGACGAACCCACCAGCGAGCCGGCAACGATCAGCATGAAGTTGTTCAGCGAGAAGCCGATCCCCGCCGCCGCCCAGCCCGAGTAGCTGTTCAGCATCGACACCACGACCGGCATGTCGGCGCCGCCGATCGGGATGATGATCAGCACGCCGAGCACGAAGGCGATCGCCAGCATCGCCCAGAACGCGAACCAGTCCTGAGTGAACGCGAACCAGAGGCCGAACACCAGCATCGCGAGCGCGAGTGCGAGGTTCAGCATGTGCTGGCCCGAGAACACGACCGGCGCGCCCTGGAACAGCCGGAACTTGTACTTGCCCGAGAGCTTGCCGAAGGCGATCACCGAGCCCGAGAACGTGATCGCACCGACGAACGCGCCGATGAAGAGTTCGATGCGGTTGCCGACCGGGATCGCGCCCTTCGAATCCGCAATGCCGAACGCGCCCGGCTCTGCGACTGCCGCAATCGCGATGAACACCGCCGCCAAGCCGATCATGCTGTGCATGAAGGCAACCATTTCCGGCATCTTGGTCATCTCGACCTTGAATGCGATCGTGGTGCCGATGGCCCCGCCGACGACGAGCCCGACCAGCACCCAGACCATGCCGGCGGTTGCAAGCTGCGGAGCCGTCTTGTAGATCAGCGCGACCGTGGTGATCATCGCGATCGCCATCCCGATCATGCCGAACGCGTTACCGCGCCGCGAAGTGGTCGGATGCGACAGCCCCTTCAGGGCCTGGATGAAGAACACCGAGGCGACCAGGTACAGCAGGATGACGACGTTCATGCTGAGTGCCATCGCGTACCCCTACTTCTTTGCGGCCGAGGACGACTTCGGCTCTTTCTTCTTGAACATCTCGAGCATCCGGCGCGTGACGAGAAAACCGCCGAACACGTTTACGGCCGCGAGCGCGACCGCGAGCACGCCCATCGTCTTGCCGAGGCCGGTGGAGGTCAGTGCCGCGGCCAGCATCGCGCCGACGATGATGATGGCCGAGATCGCGTTGGTGACGCTCATCAGCGGCGTGTGCAACGCGGGCGTGACGTTCCACACGACGTGGTAGCCGACGTAAATGGCCAGCACGAAGATGATCAGGTTGACGACGATGGGGCTGACAGCTTCCATGTTCGCGATTCTTTCGGCAGGTTCGTTCAGTTCTTGCGCTTGATTTCGCCGCCCGTGCACATCAGGCAGGCGGCCACGATGTCGTCGTCGGCCGGCATCGTGAAGTTGCCGTCCTTGTCGATGACCAGCTTGAGGAAATCCAGCACGTTGCGCGCGTACAGCGCCGAGGTATCGGTTGGCACCAGCGCCGGGATGTTCGGCTGGCCGATGATGTGCACGCCGTACTTCGTGACGGTCTTGCCGAGTTCCGACAGCGCGCAGTTACCGCCCTGCTCGACCGCCATGTCGAGGATCACCGAGCCCGGCTGCATGGCCTTGACCATCTCCTCGGTGATCAGGACCGGCGCCTTGCGGCCCGGGATCAGCGCGGTCGAAATGGCGATGTTCGCCTGCGCGAGTCGCTTGCCGACTTCGGCCGCCTGCCGCTGCATCCAGCTCGCAGGCATGGGCCGCGCATAGCCGCCGACGCCCTGCGCGATCTCGCGCTCCTCATCGGTCTCGTAGGGCACATCGACGAACTTGGCCCCGAGTGATTCGATCTGTTCCTTGACTGCCGGCCGCACATCCGAGGCCTCGACGATCGCCCCGAGCCGCTTCGCGGTGGCGATCGCCTGCAGGCCGGCCACGCCGGCGCCGAGTATCAGCACGCGCGCGGCCTTGATGGTGCCGGCCGCCGTCATCATCATCGGCATCAGCTTGCCGTACGTGTTGGCGGCCATCAGCACCGCCTTGTAGCCGGCGATGTTGGCCTGCGATGACAGCACGTCCATGCTCTGCGCGCGCGTCGTACGCGGCGCGGCCTCGAGCGCGAACGCCGTGAGCCCGGCGCCGTTCATCGCGACGATGCCATCGTTGTTGAAGGGCTCGAGCATGCCGACCAGCGCGGCGCCCCGCTTCATCTGCGGCAACTCTTCCGCCGTGGGCAGGCGCACCTTCAGCACCATATCGGCGCCGAGCGCCTCGGCTGCGGAGCCGAGCGTCGCGCCCGCCGCGGTGTAGGCCTCGTCCGGGAAACTCGCCGCCACGCCAGCGCCGGACTGCACGATGACGCTGTGCTTGGCGCCGGTCAGCTTCTTGACCGTTTCAGGGGTCGCGGCCACACGGGTCTCGCCCGGCCGGACCTCTGCGGGCACTCCGATCTTCATTCAGCGTCCCCCTCGCTCGTCCTGTCTCGAAACGGCTTGTCTTCTCAGTCGCTTCCGCTCTTGCGGCGGCTGCCTGCCACGGCCGAACGGCATGACCCGGCCGATAGAATCGCGACTTTACGCGAAAGCGCGGCTGCCCCGCACGCGGCGGCGCGCTGCAACGAACAACGATGTCCCTCGTCTGGAAGCCCAACGTCACGGTCGCCGCCGTCGTGGAACACGACGGCCGGTTCCTGCTGGTGGAGGAAAACACACCGGACGGCATTCGGTTGAACCAGCCGGCCGGACACCTCGATCCCGGCGAGACGCCGCTCGACGGCGCGATCCGCGAGGCGCTGGAGGAGACCGCGCGCGTTTTCACGCCCCGCGCCTTGCTTGGCATCTACATGGCCCGCTCGCTGTCAGCCGCGGAGCGCGAGCCCGTCACGTACCTGCGCTTTGCGTTTGTCGGCACCGTCGGCGAGGCCGAGCCGGGCCGCGCACTGGACCACGGCATCCTGCGTACGCTCTGGCTCACCGCCGACGAGATCCGGGCGCGGCGGCCGGAGCATCGCAGCCCGCTGGTGATGAAGTGCATCGACGACTACGTAGCGGGCCAGCGCTATCCGTTGAGCGTGGTGTACGCGCATCCATCTGTGGTGGCATGAACAAGGGGCGCGTCGTTATCGGCATGTCGGGCGGGGTCGACTCCTCGGTCGCGGCGTGGCTGTTGAAACAGCAGGGCCACGAGGTCGTCGGCCTGTTCATGAAGAACTGGGAGGACGATGACGACGACGAGTACTGCTCGACGCGACAGGACCTGATCGACGCGGCCGCCGCGGCCGACGTGGTCGGCATCGAGCTTGAAGCCGTCAACTTCGCCGCCGAGTACCGGGACCGCGTGTTTGCCGAGTTCCTGCGCGAGTACGCAGCCGGCCGTACGCCGAATCCGGACGTGCTGTGCAATGCGGAGATCAAGTTCAAGGCGTTCCTCGATCACGCGATCAAGTTGGGGGCCGACCACATTGCCACCGGACACTACGCCCGGGTTCGTTGGAATCCGGGCGATACACGCGAGGTGTCCAACGAGTCTGGCGCGGCAGTGCCGGACCGCGCGCGCATCCGCTCACGCGACGGCCGCTTCGAACTGCTGCGCGGCGTCGACGCTTCCAAGGACCAGAGCTACTTCCTGCACCGGCTGAACCAGGCGCAGCTCGCGCGGACGCTGTTTCCGGTCGGCGAACTGCAAAAGGCCCGCGTCCGCGAGATCGCACGCGAGATCGGTATTGCCAAACGCTGCCAAGCGCGATTCGACCGGCATCTGCTTCATCGGCGAGCGGCCGTTCCGCGAGTTCCTGAACCGCTACCTGCCGATGCGCCCCGGGCCGATCCGCAACGAGGCGGGCGATGTGATCGGCGAGCACGTCGGTCTTGCCTTCTACACCCTCGGCCAGCGCAAGGGCATCGGTATCGGCGGAACGCGGGATGGCTCGGGCGCGCCCTGGTTCGTCGCGCGCAAGGACATGGCGACAAACACGCTGTGGGTGGTGCAGGGCCATGACCACCCGTGGCTGATGTCCGACCGGGTCGAGGCGATCGACGCCGCGTGGGTCAGCGGCGCGCCGCCGGACGTCGGAACGCGACTGACCGCCAAGACCCGCTACCGCCAGTCCGATGCCGCATGCGTGGTGACGGCCGTCGACGGCAACCGGTTCGAACTCCAGTTCGACGAACCGCAATGGGCGGTCACGCCAGGGCAATCGGCCGTGCTCTATCGGGAAGAAGCTAGTCTGGGCGGCGGAGTGATCGCGAGCACGGCGATGACTAGACTGGAGCGATCGTCGGCCCTTGGGCACGCTGCAACATGAACCGCAAGGCGCTGTTCTTCACCCTCTCACTTTCTGCTGCCACCGGCGCGACGCTGGTTGCCTGCGGCGGCGGTGACGATGCAGCGCCGGCCGCCGCTGCCCCCG
The DNA here is from genome assembly GCA_963702595.1 of uncultured beta proteobacterium. Classification (GTDB taxonomy): domain Bacteria; phylum Pseudomonadota; class Gammaproteobacteria; order Burkholderiales; family Burkholderiaceae_F; genus JALORV01. The sequence goes on from CAVPDC010000015.1 coordinate 94,365, forward strand.
CGCCTACGCCAACACCGACGCCGAGTCCGACTCCGACACCCACGCCGCCGCCCGTGACGCCTCCCGGAGGCTCACCGACACCGGCGCCGAGTCCTCCCCCGGCACCGACGCCTTCGCCACCACCACCTCCGCCCCCACCGCCGCCCTCGACCGTCGTGCCGACGCTGACGCGCACGGTGGTTGCATCAGGACTGTCCAGCCCCTGGGATATCGCGTTCCTGCCGGACGGATCGATGCTGTACACGGAAAAGTGCCGCGGACTTTCCGTGCGGCGCACGACCGGTACCGTTACGCGGCTGTTCGGAACGACCGGTTCGGCGCTGGTGGCCCCGGATCTCTTTTGCGAAGGCCAGAGCGGCGTGCACGGCGTGGCAGTTGATCCCGACTTCGCCACGAATCGCTATGTGTACATCTTCATGGCGTCGAACCTGAGCACGAATCCGCGCACGAATCGGGTCGTGCGTGTCCAGCTCGACGCCGCATTCACCACGGCGGCGAACCGCACGGACATCATCAACGACATCGCCTTCAAACATGTGGCCAACGCGCACGGCGGCGCGGGTGCCCACAGTGGGGGCCGCATTCGCTTCGGCCCGGACGGCTACCTGTATGTGACGACCGGCGACAACCACAACGGGCCGCTGCCGCAAGACCTGACGCGCCTCGGCGGCAAGGTGCTGAGGGTCGACCGCAACGGCGCTGCGGCGCCGGGCAACAGCACGCCCAGCGGCGGGGACCCACGCATCTACACGTACGGACATCGAAACGTCCAGGGCATCGACTTCCGGCCGGTCGGCACCGTCAACGCCGGCCAGGCCTACACCGGCGAGCACGGGCCGAACCACTCGGACGAGGTGACCCCGCTCGTCGCGGGCGGCAATGCCGGCTGGGATCCGCAGAACCGTCCGACGCTCACGTGCGCAGACGGCTACTGCGGCTATGCGGGCAATCCGACGACGATGCCGATGTCAGACACCACACGATTCCCGACCGCAATCCGACCAGCGTGGGTCCATAACACCGGCGAGCGCGGCATGGGTCCGGTCGCGTTCATGAACGGGGCGCAGTGGAAGGCGTGGAATGGTCGACTTGCCGTCAGCATCATGGGGGCGAAGAACCTGCATGTCGTGGAGTTGAATGCCGCTGGAACCGGCATCGCCGCTACGATTGCATCAGGCCTTCCGGCCAACCGCATACGCTCGTTGGTACAGGGCCCGGACGGCAGTCTGTATGTCGCGGTGGACGAAGGCGAAATCTGGCGAGTAACGCCGAACTGATTCGACTGCCTGCGTGCGTCTATGGCGCCGGACGCCCGACTGTTCGCCATGGCGGGGCACCCGGCCCAGAGACCGGTGCGACACGTTGAGCCTGCGCTCCGCTTTCCGGCCTCTTCCTCCTGATTTACCTGACACGCGGATGTTGTAGCCTCTCGACCTTCTCGGGAGGAGCAGGTGTCGATCGTCATTGCGGGTACGGGGTACGTCGGTCTGGTCACGGGCGCGTGCCTGTGCGAAGTGGGTCATTCGGTGTTCTGCGTCGATATCGATCCGGACCGGGTGAGGCGGTTGTCAGCAGGCGAGGTGCCGTTCTACGAGCCGGGGCTGGCCGCACTCGTCAAGGAAGGGGTGGAGTCCGGCCGGCTGAGCTTCACGACATCACTGCGCGATGCCTATCAGCGCAGCAAGCAGGACCGGACGCTCAGCGCGCCCGTCGTGATGATCGCGGTCGGCACACCGTCCGCAGACGACGGATCGGCCGACATCAGCATCGTGCTGCAGGTGGCAAGCGAGATCGGCCAGGTCATTGACGAGTACACGGTCGTCGCATCGAAGTCCACGGTTCCGGTCGGCACGTCTGACAAGGTGGCGCAGGCCATCAAGGCTGCCGGCGCGGACTCCGCGTTGTTTGACGTCGTCAGCAATCCGGAATTCCTGAAAGAAGGCGCCGCGGTCGAGGACTTCATGCGACCGAGCCGCATCATCGTCGGCGCGAATGCGCCCGCCGCCGAGAAAGTGATGCTCGAGCTGTACCGCCCGTTCAACATGAACCACGACCGCGTGCTGACGATGGCCACGCGCGAGGCCGAACTGACCAAGTACGCGGCCAATGCACTGCTGGCCACCAAGATCAGCTTCATCAACGAGGTCGCCAATCTGTGCGACCGGCTCGGCGTCGACATCGACAACGTGCGCCGCGGCATCGGCTCGGATCCCCGCATCGGCCATGCATTCATCTACGCCGGCGCGGGCTACGGCGGCTCCTGCTTTCCGAAGGACGTGAAGGCGCTGATCCACACGGCACACACGGTCGACGTCGAACCGCTGGTGCTCGATGCCACTCACCGGCGCAACGAACACCAGAAGCAGTACATCGTCGACCAGGTCAGGAAGCAGTTCGGTCAGGACCTGTCGCGGCTCACCTTCGCGGTCTGGGGGCTGGCATTCAAGCCGGGCACCGACGATGTGCGGGAGGCCCCGGCGCTGTCGATCGTGCGCGGCCTGCTCGACGCTGGCGCGACAGTGCGGGCCTTCGATCCGGTCGCTGCATCCGCATTTGCGAAACAGTTGGCCGAGGGCGGTGGGTCGCCCCGATTCAGTTTGGCGGCCGAGAAATACGACGCCCTGAACGGCGCCGATGCCCTGGTGCTGATCACCGAATGGAAGGAATTCCGCAGCCCCGACTTCCGCCGGATCCGCAGCCTGCTGAAGCAGCCCGTGATTTTTGATGGCCGCAACCAGTACGACGCGGCGCGGCTGCGAAGCGAAGGTTGGACATACTTCGGTGTCGGCCGCGGTTCGCCCTTGCCGTAAGCGGGCGGCTGTCAGTCAACGCACCACTTTAGGTCTGGAACCCGCATGAAAGTACTCGTCACCGGCGCCGCCGGCTTCATTGGAATGCATGTCTCGAAGCGCCTGCTGGCGCGCGGTGACACTGTCGTCGGCCTCGACAATCTCAACGAGTATTACGACGTCAACCTCAAGCTGGCGCGGCTCGAGCAGCTCAGGCATCCGGCGTTCACGTTCCACAAGCTCGACGTCGCGGACGGCCCGGCAATCGACGCTCTCTTTGCCGCCGAACGCTTCGACCGCGTCGTGCACCTCGCCGCCCAGGCGGGCGTGCGCTACTCGCTCACGAACCCGCACGAGTACATCCGCTCGAACATCACCGGGTTCCTCAACATCCTCGAAGCCTGCCGCCACCATCCGGTGCAGCACCTGGTCTACGCCAGCAGCTCGAGCGTCTACGGCGGCAACACGCGCCTGCCGTTCACGGAATCCGACAACGTCGATCACCCCGTAAGCCTGTACGCCGCGAGCAAGAAGTCGAACGAACTGATGGCGCACACCTACAGCCACCTGTTCGGCATCCCGAGCACCGGACTGCGCTTCTTCACCGTCTACGGCCCCTGGGGGCGGCCGGACATGGCGCTCTTCCTGTTCACAAAGGCGATCCTCGCGGGCGAGCCGGTCAACGTGTTCAACCACGGCAAGATGCAGCGCGACTTCACCTACATCGACGACATCGTCGAAGGCGTAGTACGCGTGCTCGACCGCGCGCCGCAGCCGAACCCCGAGTTCGACACCGCGACGCCGGATCCGGCGCATTCATGGGCGCCGTACCAGGTGCTCAACATCGGCAACCACGGGCCGGCGGGACTGCTTGAGTACCTGGACGCCCTGGAAGAAGCGCTCGGCAGGAAGGCCGCGCGGAACTACCTGCCGATGCAGCCCGGCGATGTGCCGGCGACGTTTGCGGACACGACGCTGCTAACGGAGTGGACCGGGCACAAGCCAGGGACGCCGATCCGGGAGGGGATCGGGCGGTTCGTCGAGTGGTACGTGCGATACCGCGAAGCGTCCGTCATGGTTTGATGCGCGCAGCCAGAACTGCTGGTTACGGCATTGATACATTCGTATATACTTCGTCAGTACTAGTTTTCCGTCTGAGAGCGACATGGCGACGACCACGAAGGTGTTCAAGTCTGGCGGTAGCCAGGCCGTCAGGATTCCGCGAGCGTTTCGGCTTGACACGGATACCGTCACTCTCGATCGGACCGAAGGCGGATTGCTGATCGCCGCGGTATCGCCTGCCAAGGGCACAACCCGAGGCGCCTCGAAGACCTCGGCCGCCGCCCGCGCCGACCGGGCTTCCTTAAGGGCATCAAGATCCCGTCGGACTTCGACGCGCCCTTGCCCGAATCGTTGATCGGCAACTTCGGGAAGACCTGATGCAGATCCTGCTCGACACGCAGGTTTTTCTCTGGTTTCTCGCTGATTCCCGCCGCCTGACGAGTCGCGCACGCAAGCTGATCATCGCCGCAGAGCGGGTTTTCGTCAGCAGCGCCTCGATCTGGGAGTGCTCCATCAAGGTCGGACTGGGGAGGATCGAGATCGATCCAGCAGCGCTGGTGGCGGGCATCGATGCAAGCGGATTCGAATCGCTCCCGATCACGCCTCGTCACGCCCTTGCCGTGGCGGGACTGCCCACGATCCACAAAGACCCATTCGACCGCATGCTCGTGGCGCAGGCGATCAGCGATGGACTCGTCCTGCTTACTGCCGATCGCGCTTTGGAGGGTTACACAGCACTGGTGCGAAGAGTCTAATTTCGCAAGAGTCCGCGAAGCTTGCGCGCCACCATCCGGTGCAACATCTGGCGTACGCCAGCAGCTCGAGCGTCTACGGCGGCAACACGCGCCTGCCGTTCACGGAGTCCGACAACGTCGACCACCCGGTAAGCCTGTACGCCGCGAGCAAGAAGTCCAACGAGCTGATGGCGCACACTTACAGCCACCTGTTCGGCATCGCCAGCACCGGACTGCGCTTCTTTACCGTCTACGGCCCGTGGGGCCGGCCCGACATGGCGCTCTTCCTGTTCACGAAAGCGATTATGGCCGGCGAGCCGGTCAACGTGTTCAACCACGGCAAGATGCAGCGCGACTTCACGTACATCGACGATATTGTCGAAGGCGTCGTGCGCGTGCTCGACCGCGCGCCCCAGCCGAACCCTGAGTTCGACACCGCGACACCGGATCCGGCACAGTCATGGGCGCCATACCAGGTGCTCAATATCGGCAACCACGGGCCGGCGGGACTGCTGGAGTATCTGGACGCCCTGGAAGAAGCCATCGGCAAGAAGGCGGCTCGCAACTACCTGCCGATGCAGCCGGGCGATGTGCCGGCTACGTTTGCGGATACGACGCTGCTGACTGAGTGGACGGGACACAAGCCGGGAACGCCAATTCGCGAGGGGATTCGACAGTTCGTCGACTGGTATTTGCGGTCTTGCTGAATTACGCTCGCCAACTGCAGGGACGGGAAACATTGGCCGCGCGTCCATGTGTGCAGGACTGGTTCCATCCGCGTGCCCACGACGCCCTCGTCGTAACTCTTGGAGGCAGGCAGAAGCACCAGCTCCCCTAAGTCGAGCTAATAAGGCGGCGTAATGTCCATGGCTGCAACTACGGACAGGTCAGATCGCTTAAGAAGTGCGATTCCAGTTCTCTGGCGGCCAAGTATTGGCACGTAGGACACCTCTTCCTCGACGAGACCGGCCTGCGACAAGACTTCGGCTAGGCGATCGCGCTCGCTGGCATTCAGGTACTTGGCAAGAGTCTTCAGGCCCTTCATCCGCTCGCGAATGATGCCGGGTTCACCCGGCCATTTGCGATAGAGCTCAGGATACTGCTTCAGGTCCGCTCCACCGGTAGCGGCTTGAAACAGCAATCGGTTGCGCACTTCCAACGACTTAGGGGGCAGCGCCTGCACCCACTTCGGTCCGACGAGCGGAACGCGGCCTAGCTCCGGATCGCCGCCCCCGCCGCCGCCCTCCCTAACCAGCTCGGAAGGGGTGACGATATCGAAACGGTCGGTGTTGTAGACAACAAACGCCGGGCGGGCCACAAACGTCGAGTGCACACCGTACGCCAAGGCAGCCAGCTGGACAAACCCGATGATTGACAGGTCACGCACCAGTTCGCGCCTGGGCTTCTTCGGTGAGGCAACAATTGAAGTGAGCAATGGCCCAAGGCAGACATCGACGGCCACGACGATCAGGAGTATGAGTCCGACACCCTCCAGTGATGCCAGCGGAGCCGGGTACCAAATATTCACTACAACTGCGACCACAAGCGCGACGACACTGGCACTAATCCCAAGGTGCGTCAGGGCGTATCGGATCCTTCGCGTCATATTCTGGTTGCCCTCGCTGCTGAGCGGTCGTTGTGTCATGAAAAAGGGGCACCCTCGGGTGCCCCTTACACACTAACTGCGACTTTTCGATTAACGGCACTCGGCCGGCGCGTAGCGCGGCTCCAACGTGCCGGCAACGACACCGGCAAAACCGCCGGCATTCGCGTTCAAGGCAGCGCAGCGCCATACCACAGCGTCAGCGGGCGGGGTGAATGCAGCATTTCCAGCCGGCAGAATATTGTTAATCGGAGCGTTCGGCGTAAGCGTCAGCGTTCCACCACCCGACTGGGGCGTGAAGTCGATCGTGATGATGCCAGTTTGAGCCGCGACTCGCAGATCCTCAACGCTGCGGGTCTGGTTGTTGTTCGCGGCAGCGATGGCGCGAGTACCCAGCGAGTAGCCAAGGGCATCATTCTGCGGATTGCCGCTGGCGGCAATGTCGGCAACGTTCTGCTTGAACGGGCCAGCAAGATTCAGGCCTTCCGTGACACGCGCGCGAACGGTGTAATCCTGATACGCCGGAATGGCGATAGCCGCCAAAATGCCGATGATCGCCACGACGATCATCAACTCGATCAGCGTAAAGCCGCGCTGAACGCGGTTGAGTTGCTGTTTCATTTGCTCTCCTTGAAGACCTTGAAGATTTCGGTCAGACACGGCCCCTTGCCGATGACCGATACTCTGCTAGATCCGTGCCAGGCCTGACAACCGTCTAAGCGCAGAAAACCGCCGTTAATTCAAGGCACTCCTGACACTTTCGGACTTCCGCGGGTGACGAAACCCGTCAGGCGGTGCCGCGGTGCGCGCGCGTCATCCGAGTGGATGAATACCCGGCTTCCAGCGCTGGACTTGCGGCATGCGACGGGGAGGCGCACGCAGTGGGCGATACTTGTATAGCAACTTGGAGACCCATGATGCTTGCCATCCGGCTACCCCCCGACATCGAAGACCGGCTTGAAAAGCTTGCGCGCAGGACCGGGCGAACCAAGACCTACTACGCGCGGGAAGCCATCCTCGAACATCTTGACGATCTGGAAGACATTCACCTTGCCGAGCGTCGCTATGCGGCACTGATCGCCGGCAAGAGCACCACGACCTCACTGGACGAGGTGGAGCGGGCGCTTGGTCTGGCGGATTGAGTTTGAGGCGTCTGCCCGAAAGGAAATTGAACGCCTCGACCGGCCGGTCGCCCGCCGGATCGTCCGCTTCCTGAAGGAACGCCTCGCTGAGGCCGACGACCCGCGATCGCTGGGCCAGGCGCTCAAGGGCGAGCGCTTCGGCGAGTTCTGGAAGTACCGCGTCGGCGAATTTCGGGTGATCGCCCGCATCGAGGACCAGCAACTGCTGATCCTCGTCGTTCGCATCGGACACCGGAGTGCCATTTACAAGTGAGGACGGACCGGACGGGATCCGGCAGACCCTAGCCGGCAGGCGCGTTGACGAACTCCATCCGTACGCCGGCGAGTTCGATGACGTCCTTGTGCTTGAGCGGGTGAGCGGCCGAACCGAGGTTGGTGCCGTTCACGGTGGGGAAGACTTCGCCCTCGACATGCGCGATGAAGTAGCCGGTCGGGCGCCGGGTGATGACGGCGACCTGGTGGCCGGGGCGGCCGATGGTGGTCAGTGCCTTGACCAGCTGCAGCTCGCGGCCCTCGTTGGCGCCGTTGAGGATCTTGATCGAGGCGGCCGCCGGGGCGTCTTCGCCAGAGCCGGGCTGGCGGATCTGGATCGTCGCCGGGCCGGGGCCGTAGAACTCGCGCTTCAGCGGCTGGGAGGTGTCGATGTCGACTTCGCCTTCGGTGCCGGTGGCGCCGTCGGCCAGGAACTTCAGCCGGTACTTGCCGATCTCGACGGCGTCGCCGCTTTGCAGCAGATGTTTCTTGATCGGCTGGCCGTTGACGGTCGTGCCGTTGGTGGAGCCCAGGTCTTCGAGGTAGACCTCGCCGCCCGTGCTGTAGATGACAGCGTGCTCGCCGCTGACGGCGAGATTGTCGATGACGATGTCGTTATGCGAACGCCGGCCGATGGTCGTGCGGTCCTTCGTCAGGCCCACTTCCCGCAGCACCACGCCATCCAGACTCAGCACCAGCCTAGGCATTTCTTCTCCCCCGGGCTCATATTCTCGTATTCCCTCGGATTCTGCCAGCCTGCAAAAAGGCTGCCAATCAACGGCCTAGCCGAGGTTTTGGTTTGAATGATGCACGCTAGCCGGCGGCATCGCCATCGTTGTTCCCGGTCACCTTGACGACGATCACCGAGACGTTGTCCCGCCCACCGGCCTCGTTGGCAAGATCCACCAGCCGGCGCGCGGTCTCGTGCATGTCGGCCTGCGCGGCCAGCAGGCCGGCGATTTCATAGCTGCCGACCATCTCGGTCAGGCCATCGGAGCAGAGCAGGATCAGGTCCCCGCTGGCCACGTCGAGCTCCTGCACTTCGGGCTCGATCTCCGGGCTGGCCCCCAGGGCGCGGGTCACGAGGTTCTTGGCCGGCAGGATGCGGGCCTCTTCCTCGGTCACCATGCCGGCGTCGAGCAGTTCCTGCGAGAACGAGTGGTCGCGGGTGAGCTGCTCGAGCTGGTCGTCGCGGTAGCGATACAGGCGCGAGTCGCCGGTGTGGGCCACCCACAGCCGGTTGCCGAGGAACCAGGCAATGACGAGCGTCGTGGCCATGCCCTCGAACGCCGCACTGTTGAGCGCCGCGTTGTAGATGTTGGCGTTGATCTCGGTGATCGTGTCGAAGAGTGCGTCGTCGGGCGTGAAGCTCCCGGACTGCTCCTGCGCACCGGCGAGCGCCGAGGACAGGCGCTCCAGGACCGAACTGATCGCCATCACGCTGGCGACCTCGCCGGCGTTGTAGCCGCCGAGACCGTCGGCCAAGGCAAACAGCCCGCACGACGGGTCCGCACCCAGTGCGTCCTCGTTGAGCGGACGCACCAGGCCCGGATGGGTCTTGAGCGCGAAGTCGAGGGCTACTGCCATGGTCTGCGTCAGGCTCCGTGCGCCGGAGTGCGGCGGGCAGCGAGGATCTTCGCCACCGCGATGACGACAAGCGCTCCAGCCGCGCTCGCGATATAGCGCACCATGTCCGTCTGCGGAATGTACGGTACGGCAACCGGGTCGGTGACGATCAGCCCGCCGGCAATCCAGCCGAGAAGCGCGCCACCCAGCAGGACGATGATCGGAAAGCGGTCCAAGAGTTTGAGGATGATCTGGCTGCCGAAAACAATGAATGGTACCGACACCAGCAAACCGAAGATGATGAGGCCGGTGCGCTGGCTCGGGTCGGCCTGCTCGGCCGCACCGGCGATCGCGATGACGTTGTCGAGCGACATCACGAAGTCCGCCACGATGATGGTCTTGATCGCCGCCAGGAGCTTGTCGCTGGCCTGCACCTTGCCGTGCGCGCCGCCCTCCTCTTCTGGAGGCGCGAGCAGCTTGATGCCGATCCACAGCAGCAACACGCCTCCGATCAGCTTCAGGAACGGTATGTTCAGCAGCGCGACCGCGACGGTGATCAGGATCACGCGGAGGATGATGGCGCCCGCAGCACCCCAGAAAATGCCCTGACGTCGATGCTTGGGTGGGAGATTGCGACACGCCAGCGCGATGATCACCGCGTTGTCGCCGCCAAGCAGGATGTCGATGATGATGATCTGGACAATGGCATCCCATTGCAGATTCATCAGCCATTCCATCATCGAGTCGTCTCCCCCTGGGCGGCGCTCTGCGGCACCGTGACGCGCCGGCCGCAGCCGGACAGCCTTACTTCAGCACGCTCTTCAACAGCTTTCCGAGCTCGGACGGATTCTTCGTCGTACGGATGCCGCACGCTTCCATCACGGCGAGCTTCTCCTGCGCGGTGCCCTTGCCGCCGGAGATGATGGCGCCGGCGTGGCCCATGCGCTTGCCCGGCGGCGCGGTGACGCCGGCGATGAAGCCGACCACGGGCTTCTTCATGTGCTTCTTGGCCCACTCGGCGGCGATTTCCTCGTCGGTGCCGCCGATCTCGCCGATCATGACGACGGCATCGGTGTCCGGGTCCTCGTTGAAGAGCTTGAGGATGTCGATGTGCTTCAGCCCGTTGACGGGGTCGCCACCGATGCCGACCGCGCTCGACTGCCCCATGCCCAGGTCGGTGAGCTGCGCGACCGCTTCGTAGGTCAGCGTGCCCGAGCGCGACACCACGCCGATGCGGCCCTTGCGGTGAATGTGGCCGGGCATGATGCCGATCTTGATTTCTTCCGGCGTGATCGTGCCCGGGCAGTTCGGCCCCAGCAGCAGCGTCTTCTTGTTGTGCTTGCGCATCTTGTCGCGCACGACGACCATGTCGCGCACCGGAATGCCTTCCGTGATGCAGATGACGAGATCGAGGTCAGCATCGACGGCCTCCCAGATCGCGTCGGCCGCCCCGGCCGGCGGCACGTAGATCACCGAAACGTTGGCGCCGGTCTGGGCCTTGGCGTCCTTCACGCTGGCGAAGATCGGCACACCTTCGAAATCCTCGCCCGCCTTCTTCGGATGGACGCCGGCCACGAAGCAGGCCTTGCCATTGGCATATTCGCGGCACGCGCGGGTGTGGAACTGGCCAGTCTTGCCAGTGATGCCTTGCGTGATGACGCGGCTGTTCTTGTTGATCAGGATGCTCATCGTCTGTCTCGTTCGCGTCTAGCGGCCCTTGGCCGCGGCAACTACCTTCTCGGCGGCTTCGGCCATCGTGTCGGCGGAAATGATCGGCAGGCCGGAATCGGCGAGGATCTTCTTGCCCAACTGCTCGTTGGTGCCCTTCATGCGCACCACCAGCGGCACTGTCAGGTGCACCGCGCGCGAGGCTGCCACAACGCCCTCGGCAATCGTGTCGCACTTCATGATGCCGCCGAAGATGTTGACGAGGATCGCCTTCAGCCCGGGATTGCGCAGCATCAGCTTGAAGGCCTCGGTCACCTTCTCCGCTGTAGCGCCGCCGCCAACGTCGAGGAAGTTGGCCGGCTCGCCGCCAAACAGCTTGATCGTGTCCATCGTTGCCATTGCGAGGCCCGCACCGTTGACCAGGCAGCCGATGTCGCCGTCCAGCTGGATGTAACTGAGGTCGAACTTGCTCGCCTCGACCTCGGCCGGATCTTCCTCGTCGAGGTCGCGCAGCTCGACGATGTCAGGATGACGGAAGAGCGCGTTCGAATCGAAGTTGAGCTTGGCGTCGAGTGCGACGACGCGGCCGGACTGGGTCAGGATCAGCGGGTTGATCTCCGCCAGTGAAGCGTCGGTCTCCCAGAAGGCCTTGTACAGGCCCTGCAGCACCGCGCGCGCCTCCGGAATGCTCGCGGCAGGAATGCCGATCTTCGTCGCGATGTCGTCGGCGTCGTGGTCGGTCATGCCGAGCGCCGGATCGATGTGCACCTTGTGAATCTTCTCGGGCGTATGGGCCGCCACTTCCTCGATGTCCATGCCGCCTTCGCTCGACGCCATCAGCGTCACGCGCTGCGTGGCACGATCGACGACCATGCCGACGTAGAGTTCCTTGGCGATGTCGGCGCCTTCCTCGATCAGCAGGCGCCGAACCTTCTGTCCGCCAGGACCCGTCTGGTGCGTGATCAGCTGCATGCCGAGGATCTCGGAGGCCCGCTGCTTGACTTCGTCGATCGAGCGCGCGAGCTTTACGCCGCCGCCCTTGCCGCGTCCGCCGGCGTGGATCTGGGCCTTGACGACCCAGACCGGCCCGCCGAGCGTCTGCGCCGCCATGACGGCCTCATCCACCGTGAACGCGGGGATGCCGCGCGGCACCGGCACGCCGAAGCGCCGGAAGATTCCCTTGCCCTGATATTCGTGGATCTTCATTGAGTGGTTCCGTCCTTGATCGGGGTCGGTTTCGCGTGCGTGGCGCCCTTTTGCCTGGGCTGGTACCAGCGCGGGTAGAACGTGGCCACGCCGGGACCGTCGAGGCGCAGTGCGTGGCAGCGGTCGAGCTGCCAGGGCATCTTTTCGTCCTGGTGGTGGCCGGCATGCGCGGCGTCGCGCGTCTTGAACACTTCACCTGCAAAAGCCTGGACCGCCGCGGTCGGCAGCACATTCGCAAGCTCGGTGACATGGGTGCAACCGTGCACCCCGCCGAGCCGCCCCTGCACGTGGCGGCGAAAGTCCTGCAGCAGGTTCAGGCCAATGAGCTTGCGATAGTCAGGGCCGATCGTGTCGCAGTAGCCGGGGTAGGGCACCCAGCGCGACTCGGCCACCGCATCAACGATGTTCAGCTGAGTATCGATCGTCACGCGCAGCGCCATGTCGTGCACCGGATCACCGGCAGCGCGCATGCCCGTGGCAAGCGGAAAGTCGCGCGACTTCGTGTCGGTCAGCACCGCCTCGAGATCCCACAGCCCGTCGTCGCGCGCGTACGCATCGACCCGGATGGAACGCGTGTGCACGTGGCGGCGGTTGGGCATGAGCGAGAGGGGAACGGGCCGCCGTGGGACATTGCGCTGCGGACCGGTCGGGAAATTTAGCACAGCGATGCTTGACCACTACCCGCGCCGTCAACGGCAGGAGGCGAGGCAGCCCCCAGGTCAACGGCATTGCCCTGCCGCAGGTGACCCCCGCCGCGCCAGAACTCTTGCGAAGGGCCGAACTTCCCCTTGGATTACACGTCTTCGTCGCAGGCGAGCCCGCGCAAGACCTTGCGTATCACCTCTGAACTGAATCCCCGCGACTCGAGAAAACGCGCCTGCCGCGCGCGCTCGGCCAAGGATTGTGGAGCGGTGCCGAAACGGCGCGACCAGACGGCTCGCGCACGGTCGAATTCGGAACCGCCGTTGCTGGCGCTGAACTGATTGAGTGCCTCAGTCGCAATCGCCGCTGGTACGCCGCGCGCCTTCAGATCCAGCTTCAGCCGCGCCGCGCCATAGCGCGGCGCCCGGGTCCGGACCAGTGAGGCCGCGAAGCGCTCGTCCGAAAGCAGCTTTCGCCGCTGCAGGTCGTCGAGCACCGAGTCGACGGCGGCGCGGTCCTCGCCTTCCTCCAGCCGCCGCGTGAGCTTGCGCGCAAGCTCGGCCCGGCTGTGTTCGCGGCGGGCAAGCAGCGCGATCGCGCGGGCGAGCAGGCTGATGCCACCCGCTTCGCGCGGCGCCCCGGCGACGCCGGCGTCAGCCGGCTGCGGCTTCCTCGGCACGCGCGTTCACGCCCTTGGCGGCCCGGATCTTGTTCTCGATCTCTCGCGCCATGGCGGGGTTGTTGCGCAGGTACTCGCGGGCGTTGTCCTTGCCCTGACCGATGCGCTCGCCGCCATAGCTGTACCAGGCGCCGGACTTTTCGACGATGTTGAGTTCAGAGCCCAGGTCGACGACCTCACCCTCGCGCGAAATTCCTTCGCCGTAGAGGATGTCGAACCCGGCTTGCTTGAACGGCGGCGCAACCTTGTTCTTGACGACCTTGACCTTGGTCTCGGAGCCGATGACCTCGTCGCCCTTCTTGATCGAGCCGATGCGGCGGATGTCGAGCCGCACCGACGCGTAGAACTTGAGCGCATTGCCGCCAGTCGTGGTCTCGGGGTTGCCGAACATCACGCCGATCTTCATCCGGATCTGGTTGATGAAGATGACCAGGCAGTTAGTCCGCTTGATGCTGGCGGTCAGTTTGCGCAGTGCCTGGCTCATCAGGCGTGCCTGCAATCCAGGCAGCGAGTCACCCATCTCGCCTTCGATTTCGGCCTTGGGCGTCAGCGCCGCGACCGAGTCGATGACGATGAGGTCGACCGAGCCCGAGCGCACCAGCGCATCGACGATCTCGAGTGCCTGCTCGCCGGTATCCGGCTGCGAGATCAGGAGTTCCTGCAAATTGACGCCCAGCTTCTGCGCGTATTGCGAATCGAGCGCGTGCTCGGCGTCGATGAACGCCGCCGTACCACCGATCTTCTGCATCTCGGCGATGACCTGCAGCGTGAGCGTCGTCTTGCCGGAGGACTCTGGACCGTAGACTTCAACTACCCGACCGCGCGGGAGCCCGCCGATGCCCAACGCGATGTCCAGTCCGAGCGAACCGGTCGAGACGACATCGATGTCTTCGGCGACCTGGCCTTCGGCCATGCGCATGATCGAGCCCTTGCCAAACTGCTTCTCGATCTGCGCCAACGCGGCGGCAAGTGCCTTCTGCCGCTCCTTGCTGTCCGTCACCGTCATGCTCCGTCCGTCATCCATCGCCGCCTCCGTTCACGCCGTGCCCGGAATATCCGGAGCACTGAAAGTAATCACAGTATCTGCACTGTAGATACTTTCAGTATGGCTTGTCAACCGCCGAGGGCTCGTTCCAAAGCAAGGTCTCTTCCCGGCGCCTTGCCGGGCGGCGCGCGCCCGCCCTAGACTGCGGCGAGCGCCTGGGCGGGAACAGGCGCAAGCATACTGCCGACCGATGCGAATCCTGATTGCCGAAGACGACGCCGTGCTGGCCGACGGGCTGTCCCGCTCCTTGCGGGCCGGCGGCTACGCGGTCGACGTCGTGGCGAGCGGCGACGACGCCGACACCGCCCTGACTGCCCAGAGCTTCGACCTGCTGATACTGGATGTCGGGCTGCCGCGTCTGTCGGGACTGGAGGTACTGAAACGGCTGCGTGCAAGACACTCGCCGGTGCCGGTGCTGATCCTCACCGCGGCCGACAGCGTCGAGCAGCGGGTCAAGGGCCTCGATCTCGGCGCCGATGACTACATGGCGAAGCCCTTCGCCCTGACCGAGCTGGAAGCGCGCGTCCGGGCATTGACCCGGCGGGCGGCCGGCAGCGCGCAGACCGTGCTCCGGCACGGCCCGTTGACCCTTGATCCGGTCGGGCATGTGGCCTATCTGAACGAACAGATGCTCGACCTGTCGGCGCGCGAACTGAACCTGCTGGAGGTCCTGCTGCAACGTCCCGGCCGCCTGGTCAGCAAGGAGCAGCTCGTCGATCACCTGTGCAGCTGGGGTGAGGAAGTCAGCAACAACGCGATCGAGGTCTACGTTCACCGCTTGCGCAAGAAGATCGAAACCAACGCCGTACGAATCGTGACCGTCCGCGGTCTTGGCTACTACCTCGAGCGTTTCGCCGATTCCGCCACCGAAGCTGCCGTTGGCAACGCCTGACTCCCGCCTGACTCGGCATCGCCATGCCTGACGAAGGCACCCCCCGGCGCCGGTTGCGCGTGCGTTGGCCGCGCCGCGGCAGAGGCGGTCTGTCGACCGCGCCTGCGCCGCCTCCCGCGAGCACACCGCGATCGCCACGCAACCCGCTGCGTGCGCAGTTCGAGCAGCGCTCGCTCTTCGGCGAAATCCTCGACTGGATGCTCGCGCCGCTGCTCCTGCTGTGGCCGATGAGCGTCACCGTGACCTACATCGTCGCGCAGTCGATCGCCAACGCGCCGTTCGACCGCGGACTGGCCGACGCCGTCGTCGCGCTCGCCAACCACGTGCAGCAAACACGTGGCACCGTGACCCTGCAACTGCCGATCAGCGCGCGCGAGCTGCTGCGGGCCGATGCGGCGGACAGTGTCTACTACATGGTTCTCGGGCTGCGCGGGGAGTTCGTGACCGGCGACAACGATCTGCCCTTGCCGGCGGAAGACGTCCGCCCGGTGCCGCGCACTGTCCAGTTCCGCTCGGACATCCTGCGCGGCAACGAGATCCGCATTGCCTACACATGGGTCGCATTCAGCCGCGGCCAGAGCACCGACTATGCCTTGGTGCAGGTGGCCGAAACGCTCGAGAAGCGATCGCAGCTGGCCAACGAGATCATTCGAGGCGTCATCGTCCCGCAGTTCGTCGTGCTGCCGATCGCGGTGGTGCTGGTGTGGTTCGGCCTCAGCCGCGGCCTGGCGCCCTTGGCCGACCTCCAGCAGCGCATCCGGGCGCGCCAGCCCGATGATCTCTCACCGATCGATGCACGCGGCGCGCCCGAGGAGATTGCTCCGCTCGTCAGCTCCTTCAACGAGCTGCTCGCGCGGCTTTCCCAGAACATCGAGATGCAGCAGCGCTTCCTGGCCGACGCTGCGCACCAGATGAAGACACCGCTGGCGGGACTGCGCACGCAGGCCGAGCTCGCCGTGCGCGAGACCGACCCGCAGGAACTGCGACGGACACTGCGCCACATCGCCGTTTCGACCGAACGTGCCACGCACCTGATCAACCAGCTGCTGGCGCTGGCGCGCGCCGAGTACCAGGGGAGCGACCCCAGCCGCTTCGAAGTGATCGACCTCGTACCCGTGGCGCGCGACCTGGTCCGGGAGTCGGTGGCCGAAGCCATCGCCCGTCAGATCGACCTTGGCTTTGAAGAGCCGGAGCGGCCGGTACGCGTCGTTGCCGCACCGATGCTGGTCCGCGAGATGCTCAAGAACCTGCTCGACAACGCGCTGCGCTACACACCGCGCGGCGGCAGCGTCACGGTCCGGATCCGCACGGTCGAGGGTTCCGTGTACCTGGAGGTTGAGGACAACGGCCCGGGCATTCCGGAAGTCGAACGGCAGCGCGTATTCGACCGCTTCTATCGCATCCTGGGCACCAACGTTGATGGCAGCGGTCTCGGGCTGGCGATCGTGCGCGAGATCGCCGAGCAGCACGATGCCCTGATACGCGTCGGAAGCAGCCCCGCAAGCACGGACGCGCAGCGGCCCGGAACGCTGATCAGCGTGGAGTTCGAGGCGCTCGATGCCAGTCAGCCCACGGTCGACCTGTCGAGGGTCTAGGGCGCACGCGAGCGATCGAGCGGACCCGGCGGTTTGACCCGCAAGCGTGCCGCCGGCATAATTTCGTGCTCTCGATGCGTCGCGGGCTACCGTCAGGTCGTTCGAGCGCTGCCCGAGACGGAATCACGAAGGGCTCGGAAGAAGGCCACTCGGGTCGTTAGCTCAGCCGGTAGAGCAGCGGACTTTTAATCCGTTGGTCGCGTGTTCGAGTCACGCACGACCCACCATTGACGCATGGCAGGATCAGGAAAGCGGGTCGTTAGCTCAGTTGGTAGAGCAGCGGACTCTTAATCCGTAGGTCGAAGGTTCGAATCCTTCACGACCCACCACCGCTTTCCCTTCTCATTTCCACGAGCGATTCACGGCCCTGGTGGGTGCCGCCATGGGCTTACCGCCGTCGCGATTCCCCGGGGACTGCATGCGCACGGTCCGCTGCGAGCCGATCGTCGTATCAGCTGAGTCCGTAGAACTCACGCTCCGCTCCCGACATAACGACCCTGGCGAAACCACTTGGTCGCAATCCACTTCTCGCCCGCCCCGACCGGGCTGCCGCCATGCAGAGAGCGCGTATCCAGAGTACCGTTTTCGGAGCAGTACGCGAAGTAGACCGCGTTGCCCCGGCGCGGCAGGACATCGATGCCGACCTCGGGAAAGACCGTCGAGCCGCCGGCCTCGACGTCGTTCAGGTACATGATCAGCGTCGCGATGCGCTGGCCGCCCTGCGTCAGCACCTGCTCGTTGCCCGGCTGCTTGGGGTCGAAGTAGTCGTAGTGCGGCTTGTATTCGCCGCCGGGTTCGTAGTGCAGGATCTGGATCGGCTCGCCGTTTTCGACCGGATACTGGACTAGCTCTGCGATCCGCTGCTCAAGACGCCGGATGAGCTCGTTCTCGCCGCGGTTGAAGTACGTTCCAGTGCTCGTTCGGTGCGGATGGATGTCGTAGGCCCCGGTCTCGTTGTTGACGACACTGGACCGCGCAAGCTTGCCGCGGGACAACTCGATCATTTGATCGCACTCTTCATCCGACAGCAGGTTGCCGAACAGCACGATGCGCGGCGCCGTCAGCGCCAGCAACATGTGGATCACGCGGTCGCCCGTCTCGATTGCATTCGGCATCTGAACCAGTTGCTGGCTCAGTGACTGCGCTTCGCTTGCGACAGCGGAGTTGGGCTCGAGGGCGATCGCCGGTGGCACTTGCGGCGGCGGGGGTGGCGGCACGGGGAGCGACTTGAGCGCCGCCTCCACCGCTACGCGCGCGTAGCGCTCCTGGTAGCCGGCCGTGAGAAGTGCACGCACCAGGCCGTCTCGATCGGAGCCGCGCTTCACCATGTCGCGGAACCACGTTTGCAGGTCGGGAGCGAGGCTTTCGAACTTCATGGAAACACACGCGGGCCGGTAGTGCGCGCAGTGTAGCGGGGGCACCGGCGAGCGCTTCGGCAGTATTCTTGTTCCTCGAGCCCTGGAGACGACGATGCTGCAGAAAGTGGGAATGCCCTCCCTGTCCGATGGCGCATTGCTGAAGAACAACGCCTACATCGACGGCACCTGGATGCCCGCGGCCACCGGCCAGCGCTTTGCGGTCGCCAACCCCGCCGATAGCGGCAAGCTGGCCGACGTGGCCAATTGCGCCGGCGCCGAGGCGGAGCAGGCGATCGCGGCGGCGCACCGCGCCTGGCCCGGCTGGCGCCGCAAGACAGCGAAGGAGCGGGCCGCCGTCTTGCGGAAGTGGTTCGACCTGATCATGGCCGCGCAGGAGGACCTGGCCCGTCTGATGACCGCGGAGCAGGGCAAGCCGCTGGCCGAGAGCCGCGGCGAGGTCGCTTACGGCGCGTCGTTCATCGAATGGTTTGCGGAGGAAGCGAAGCGCGTGTACGGCGACACGATCCCCACCGTCGCCAACGATCGTCGACTGCTGGTGTTCAAGGAGCCGATCGGCGTGGCCGCCGCCATCACACCATGGAACTTTCCGAACGCGATGATCACCCGCAAGGTCGCCCCGGCGCTGGCGGCCGGCTGCCCGGTCGTCGTGAAGCCGGCCGAGCAGACGCCGCTGTCCGCGCTTGCATTGGCGGAACTCGCGCAACGCGCCGGTATTCCGCCCGGCGTGTTCAACGTCGTGCCAGCCGACGAAGCCAACTCGATCGCCGTCGGCAGGACGCTGTGCGAATCGCCCACCGTCCGCAAGCTGTCGTTCACCGGCTCCACCGCCGTCGGACGCATCCTGATGCAGCAGAGCGCACCAACGCTGAAGAAGCTTTCGCTGGAACTCGGCGGCAACGCCCCGTTCCTGGTCTTTGATGATGCGGATCTCGACGCCGCCGTTGAAGGCGCGCTCGCGTCGAAGTACCGCAACGCCGGACAGACCTGCGTCTGCACCAACCGCTTTTACGTGCAGGCCGGCATCTACGATGCGTTCGTCGAGCGGCTCGCGCAAAAGGCGCAGGGCCTCAAGGTCGGCTCCGGGTTCGAGACCGGAGTGCAGCAGGGTCCGCTGATCGACCGCAACGCGCTCGCCAAGGTGCAGGCTCACATCGACGATGCGCGTGCCAAAGGTGCGCGGGTCGTGACCGGCGGCAAGCCGCATGAGCTCGGCGGAACCTACTTCCAGCCCACCGTGCTGGCCAACGTCACGCAGGACATGCTGGTCGCGCGCGAGGAGACCTTCGGGCCGGTGGCGCCGGTCTTCCGTTTCAACACGGAAGCCGAAGCGATCGCGGCGGCCAACTCGACCGAGTTCGGGCTTGCCGCTTACTTCTACTCGCGCGACGTGGCGCGCGTGTTCCGCGTAGCTGAACAGCTCGAAAGCGGCATGGTCGGCGTCAACACCGGGCTGATCTCGAACGAAGTGGCACCCTTCGGCGGCGTCAAGCAGTCGGGGCTCGGCCGCGAAGGGTCGAAGTACGGCATCGACGAGTACCTCGTCGTCAAGTACGTCTGTATCGGAGGCATCGGATGAGCAACGCACGGCCGCTCCGAAGGAGCTCACTCCCCCCTGGGGGGACGGCGCGCACCGCCAAGGGGGCAACATGACCTCCCGCGACTATGTCGGCAAGGTCATCACGATCCGCTACGACGTCAAGCGCTGCATCCACGCCAAGGAGTGCGTACGCGGTGCGCCGGGTGTGTTCGACCCGCAGGCAAAGCCGTGGATCCAGCCGGACAACGCCTCCTTCGAACACCTCGTCAGTGTCGTCGCGCGCTGTCCCACGGGCGCGCTGACGCTGCGCGCACCGGACGGCACGTCAGTGGAGGCGCCGCCCGAGCACAATACGGCAGCGGTGCAGCCGCGCGGCCCGATCTACGTCCGGGCACGCGTCACCGTGCCCGGCGGCGAGCACGCCACCCTGGTCGAGTACACGCGCGTGGCGCTGTGCCGCTGCGGGGCTTCCGCCAACAAGCCGTACTGCGACGGCAGCCATGAGCGCGTGGGTTTCGCCGATGAGGGCACCTGCCCCAATCCGCCGCCCTCGGTAGCCGGACCGGCGGCCGGCGAAGTCAAGGTCCACGCGATCCCCAACGGACCGCTGATGGTCGAAGGCAAGATCGAGTTCCGCGCCGCCGACGGGTCAACCTTTACGACCGAGAAAGTATGGTTGTGCCGCTGCGGCGGCTCGGCCAACAAGCCATTCTGCGACGGCTCGCACAAGCGCAACGGGTTTACGGCCTGACGACTTACTGCCAGTGGCCGGCGTCGCGTTGAGCCTTGGCCTGCGCCTCGCGGTCGCGCCGCAGGTTTTCCTCGAGTTCCTCGCGCCCGCTCTTGGCGATCGCCACCGTCTTCGATTCGTCCCGGAAGTGCGGCCGCATCGCGGCCAGCGTGGCGAGGTTGGCGCGACGGAACTGGGCTGCGACCTCGCGCGCCTCGAAAGGCGACAGGCCGATCGCTTCGAGGGCCTGGCGGCCCGAGCGCAACGCGGACTCGAAGGTTTCGCGCTCGGCCAGCGCTACACCACGGTCGGCCAGCTCGAGCCAATGCCGCACATTGCGCGCGCGCGCGACGATCTGCAGCGAAGGGAACTCGCTGCGCACCGAATCGACCAGATGCAGGCTGTCCTCGACGTCGTCGATCGCCACCACCAGCAGCCGCGCCTTCGCGGCACCCGCGGCATGCAGCAGATCGAGTCGCGTGGCATCGCCGTAGAACACCTTGTATCCAAACTTGCGCAACAGGTCGATCTGGTCCGGATCGTGATCCAGTACCGTCACCTTGATGCCGTGCGCGGAAAGCAGGCGCGCAATGATCTGACCGTAACGGCCTGCGCCCGCCACGATCACCGGGGCCGTGTCGTCGTCGATCGCATCGGCCGCGCGTTCCCCGCGTGACTGGCGCGCCAGCAGGGCGTCGTGCGCCAGCAGCAGCAGCGGCGTGGCCGCCATCGACAGCGCGACGGCCGCGGTCAGCAGCGCGTCCCAGTCGCCCGGGAGCACACGTGCGCTGCGTGCGACGCCGAACACGACGAATGCAAATTCGCCCGCCTGCGCCAGCAGCGCCGCAAACAGCCATCGCTCGCGCGCGGCGACTTCCAGCGTCGGTGCGATCGCTGCGAGCGCGAGTCCCTTGATCATCAGGAGGCCCAGCACCAGCAGCGCCAGCTTCAGCGGCTGCGCACCCACCAGGCCGAAATCGATCGACATGCCGACCGCGATGAAGAAGAGGCCGAGCAGCAGTCCCTTGAATGGCGCGATGTCGGTCTCGAGTGCGTGCCGGTATTCGGAGCTTGCAAGCAGCACGCCGGCCAGGAAAGCGCCGAGCGCCATCGAGAGCCCCGCGAGCGCCATCAGCTCCGCAATGCCGAACACCAGCAGCAGTGCAAATGCGGTGAAGATCTCGCGCACGCCGGAAATCGCAATCAACCGGATCACCGGACGGGTCAGGAAGCGGCCGATCACGACGACGATCACGACCGCCGCCACGCCCTTGAGCGCCAGCTGCCAGCCCGGTTCGCCGCCGGGTGCATCTGTGCCGAGCAGAGGCACCAGCGCGATCAGCGGTATCGCGGCGATGTCCTGGAACAGCAGCACCGAAAATGCGCTGCGACCCACCGGTGCGTTGAGCAGGTTGCGCTCGGCCATCGTCTGCACCGCGATGGCCGTCGATGACATCGCCAGCGCGAGCCCGGCCACGACCGCCCCTTGCCAGTTCAGGCCCGCCATCCACAGCGCGACACCAATCGCGGTACCGCAGGCGGCCATCTGCAGCGAGCCGCCGCCGAACACCGGACCGCGCAGTTCAATCAGGCGTTTGAAGTCGAGTTCAAGTCCGATCAGGAACAGCATCAGCACGACGCCAAATTCGGCGAAGTGCAGGATCGACTGCACGTCCGTGACGAAGCCGAGTCCCCACGGACCGATTGCGCAGCCCGCGATCAGGTAGCCCAGCACCGAGCCCAGGCCCAGGCGCTTGGCGATCGGCACACAGACGACGGCCGCGCCGAGGTATATGAGCGCATCGCGCAGGATCGAGGGTTCAGCCATGGGAGGCGATGTACTGCAATAGCCGCGTGCGATAGTCCTGCACGTGCGCCTCGAGCGCGGCGGCGTCGAGTCGATGGGCGCCGTGCACGATGATCGGGTCCAGCCAGTTCATGCCGCAGAAGCGCGCGGTCTGGCGCACCGCCGGCACGAAGGCCTCGAACGCGTGGCCGTGCACGCCGGCCTCGGAATACGCCTCGGGCAAGGCACCGGTGGTCGTCACCCACAGGCAGTCCTTGCCCTGCAGCGTCTGCCCTCCGTCGCCGTACGCCCAGCCGCGCACCAGTACGTCCTCGAACCAGAGCTTGAGCAACGCCGGGACGCCGTACCAGTACAGAGGGTGCTGCCAGATGACGAGCCGCGCTGACGTCAGGAGGTTGCGCTCTGCCGCCGCATCGATCGAGAAATCCGGATACGTGTCGTACAGCGAATGGACGCGGACCTCGGGCAGGTCCTGCACCGCCTGCAGCAGCGCGTGCCCGGCGATCGAACGCCTGGGATGGGGATGGGCCAGCAGGAGCAGGATCACGCGGAAATTATGCTTGCAGCGCAGCGCAAGATCCGCGCCGCGCTACTTCTTCTCCGTCAGCAGCAGTTCGCGCGCGCGAGCGAGATCTGCCTTCTGTGCGTCTGTGACCATCGGATAGGCGAGCTTCATGTTCTCCATGGCCTCGACGATGGCGGCGACGACGACCAGGCGCGTGAACCACTTGTTGTCCGCCGGCACGACGAACCAGGGCGCGGCCCGCGTTGCGGTTGCTCGTATCGCATCCTCGTAGGCGGTCATGTAGTCGTTCCAGAAGGCCCGCTCCTTGACGTCGCCAATGGCAAATTTCCAGTTCTTGTCGGGCTCGTCGAGGCGCTCGATGAAGCGCTCCTTCTGCTCCTTGCGCGACACGTGCAGGAAGAACTTCAGCACCGTCGTCCCGTTGCGCGTCAGGTAGTCCTCGAAATTCGACAATGTCGCGCAGCCGCTCGCGAAATATCCCCTTCGTCAGCGCCGACTTCGGCAGCTTCTGCGTGGCCAGAATGGAGTCGTGCACCCGGACGACCAGCACCTCCTCGTAGTAGGAACGGTTGAAGATGCCGATGCGCCCACGCTCCGGCAGCACCTTCCAGCTGCGCCACATCCAGTCGTGGTCCAGTTCCTCTGCCGACGGCTGCTTGAACGACGTGACCTGGCAGCCCTGCGGATTAACACCGCTCATCACGTGCTTGATGGTGCCGTCCTTGCCGGCGGCGTCCATGGCCTGGAAGACGAGCAGCAGCGAGCGGCGGTCCTGCGCGTAGAGCTTGTCCTGCTCGTCGGCGAGCCAGGCGACGCTGTCGGCCAGCCGCTGCTGCGCCTCGGGCTTGTGTTCGTCCTTCAGGCCGCGGGTGTCGCCGGGATCGATGTCCTTCAGGCGGAAGCGGGATCCGTTGGTCACGCGGTAAGGATCGATGAATCCCGCGAGACCCTTCAGTGTCTTCTTGTCCATGACCCTCGTAGCTCCTCCGCTCGGCTCGCTGCATCATAGCGACGCCTGACACCGAACGACGGCCCACAGGCGCCACCCTGGCAATACGGCACGGAGTTCGCGGCCCGCTCAGATGACGAGCTGAGTGCCGATCTCGATGACTCGGTTCGGCGGAATGCGGAAGAAGTCCGACGCCGGCTGCGCGTTGCGCATCATCCAGCCGAACAGGCGCTCGCGCCAAATCGCCATGCCTCCGGCGCGGCCGGACAGAACCGTCTCGCGCGAAAGGAAGAAGGAGGTCGCGCCGGGGTCCAATGCAAAGTCATAGTGCTGCGCCAGCGTGCGCGCGATGTCGGCAATGTCGTAGGAGTCCTTGAAACCGAGGTGGACCTTGACGTTGTGACAGCCGTGGCCGTGATCGCGGATCTCGACGGAGTCCTCGGGCGACACATGAGGCACGTCCTCGGGCACGGCGGTCAGAAAGATCACGCGCTCGTGCAGCACCTGGTTGTGCTTCAGGTTATGCAGCAGCGCATGCGGCACTTCGTCCATGCCGCCACTCATGAACACCGCCGTGCCTACGACACGCTGCGGAGGGTAGGCCGCCAGGCTCTTGAGGAAGCCCTCCAGCGCAACACCGCCGCGCGTGCGCTCCTCTCGCACAAGCTCCCGCCCGCGCTTCCACGTGCTGAACAGGAAGAAGAGAAGTCCTCCGAAGGCCAGCGGCAGCCAGCCGCCATGCGTGATCTTGGCCGAGTTCGCGACCAGGAACACGATGTCGAGCAGCAGCAGGGGCAGCAGGACGAGCCCGATCTTCCACGGCGTCCAGTCCCAGCGGTGCCGCGCCACGACGATCACGCCCAGCGTCGTGATCACCATCGTGCTGACGACCGCGATGCCGTAGGCGGCGGCGAGACTGGACGAACTCCCAAAGCCGATGACCAGCAGGATCACCAGGGCGAGCAGCATCCAGTTCACGAGCGGCACGTAGATCTGCCCGGCGGCGGTCGCCGACGTGAAGTGCACCTCCATGCGCGGCAGGTAGCCGAGCTTGATTGCCTGGCTGGTGATCGAGAACGCCCCCGAGATCACGGCTTGCGACGCAATGACCGTCGCGGCCGTGGCCAGACCCACCAGCGGCAACTGCAGCCAGTCAGGCGCCAGCAGGTAGAACGGGTTGCGGACCGCCGCGGCGTCTGCGAGGACGAGGCTGCCCTGCCCGAAGTAGTTCAGCAGCAGACACGGCATCACGAGCCACAGCCAGGCGACCTGGATCGGCCGGCGCCCGAAGTGCCCCATGTCCGCATACAAGGCCTCACCACCAGTGACAGCCAGGAACACCGCCGCCGTGACCGTCAGCGCCAACCCCGGATGCGCGATCACGAAGCCCACGGCATGCAAGGGATCGATCGCGGCCAGCACCTCGGGATGGCGGCCGATCTGCAGCACACCGAGGATCCCGAGCGTCACGAACCACACGACCATGATCGGCCCGAAGACCTTGCCCACCCGTTCCGTGCCGCCGCTCTGCACCGCGAAGAGAACGATCAGAACCAGCAACGTCAGTGGAATCACATATTGCGTGAAGCGTGGCGAGACGACTTCCAGGCCTTCAATCGCCGACAACACCGAGATCGCCGGCGTGATGATGCTGTCCCCGTAGAACATCGCGGCCCCGAACAACCCGCAACCCACCGCGACCCCGGCGAGCCGCGACTTTGCCGGGAACTGTCGCAGCACCAGCGCAAGCAACGCGAGG
This sequence comes from uncultured beta proteobacterium, assembly GCA_963702595.1. GTDB lineage: Bacteria > Pseudomonadota > Gammaproteobacteria > Burkholderiales > Burkholderiaceae_F > JALORV01. The sequence continues at coordinate 119,927 of CAVPDC010000015.1, forward strand.
ATCCCGCCTTCGCCACCGTTGCTCGCACGCAGCACGATCAGGACATACTTGACCGACACGACGAGCGTGATGGCCCAGAAGATCATCGACAACACGCCCAGCACATTGGCAGTCGACAGGCCCGCCCCGTGCTCGCCGGCGATGCTCGCCTTGAAGGCGTAGAGCGGGCTGGTGCCTATGTCACCGTAGACGACGCCCAAGCGCTGCGACGACGAGGGCCGGTGACAGGGACTTGTGTGACGGCGACTGCATGGAATGCAGGGGAACTCCCGAGGCGTGGCGCAACATGCGCCCGATTGCTTACGTGAAGCTTGCGCCGGATGTCGGAGGACCTCCCGTCCCGCCCGCCGTGAGCGGCGAGGGAAATGGAGCGGGTGAAGGGAATCGAACCCTCGTATGCAGCTTGGGAAGCTGCCGTTCTGCCATTGAACTACACCCGCAGTGCGTAGAATTCTATCGAACTGTCAATTCAGGCGTCGATCATGGAAATCCGCGTGAACGGGGAAATCCGACGCGTGCAGGAAGGCAGCGTGGTGGCTGACCTGCTGGCCGAGCTGGGTGCAGCAGGCAAGCGGGTGGCTGTCGAGCGCAACGGCGAGATCGTGCCGCGCAGCCAGCACGCGGGCACGCGGCTCGCCGCCGGGGACCGGATCGAGGTCGTCATCGCCGTCGGCGGAGGATGAAATGTCGCAACAGCACGTATTCGAGGGAACGCTGCACTGGAGCGGCGGCAGTGAACAGGACGAACACGGCAAGCTGAAGCTGGCGCGCGCGTTTGCCGTCCGGTTCAAGGGCAAGCCTTCGATCGAAGGCTCGTCGCCCGCGGTGTTCAACGGCGACGACTCGCGACACAACCCCGAGACGCTGATGGTCGCGTCGCTGATGTCCTGTCACCACCTGACGTATCTCGCGGTCTGCGAGCGCGCGAACATCGAGTTGCTCGAGTACAGCGACAGCGCAACCGGGACGCTGGCCATCAAGGACGGCAAGATGCGCATGGTCGAAGTCGTACTTTGGCCGCAGGTGCGGATCGCGAACGCGGCGCAGCTGGAGCAGGCGCGCGAGCTGCATGCCAAGGCCCATGCCCACTGCTTCATGTCGAACTCGGTGAATTTCGAGGTCAAGGTTCAGCCGACGGTGACGGCATGACGGATCGGCTGAAAATCGGCGCGCGTGAATTCGGTTCCCGGCTCCTGATCGGCACCGGCAAGTACCGCGACTTCGAGCAGACACGCGTCGCCGTTGAGGCGAGCGGCGCGGAGATCGTGACGGTCGCGATCCGCCGCACCAACATCGGCCAAACCGCGGGCGAGCCCAGCCTGCTCGACGTGATTCCACCATCGAAGTACACCTTGCTGCCTAACAGCGCGGGCTGCTACAGCGCCGAGGATGCGGTTCGGACGCTGCGGCTGGCGCGCGAATTGCTCGACGGCCATGCGCTGACCAAGCTCGAGGTTCTGGGCGACCCGCAATCGCTATATCCGAACATGCCCGAGACGATCAAGGCCGCCGAGACGCTGGTGAAGGAAGGCTTCGAGGTCATGGTCTACTGCAGCGACGATCCGATCCAGGCCAAGGTGCTGGAGTCGATCGGCTGCGTGGCCGTCATGCCGCTCGCGTCGCTGATCGGCTCGGGCATGGGCATCCTCAACCCGTGGAACATCCAGCTGATCCTCGAGCGCGCGGGGGTGCCGGTGATCGTGGACGCCGGCGTCGGCACCGCGAGCGACGCCGCGATCGCGATGGAACTGGGCTGTGCCGGCGTGCTGATGAACACGGCGGTGGCGCAGGCGAAAGACCCGGTGCTGATGGCGAGCGCCATGAAAAAGGCGGTCGAGGCCGGGCGCGAGGCCTATCGGGCCGGGCGTATGCCGAAGCGGCTCTACAGCGGGACCCCTTCATCGCCCACCGCTGGCGTCATCGCGCCGACCAAGCCCGGCGCGTGACCACCGAGGCAACGGCCCCGGCCGATCGGTCAGCTTCGGCAGCCGACGACGAAAGCACCGGCCCACCCTATCGCCACATCCGCAGCTTCGCGCTGCGCCGCGGCCATGTCACGCAGGGGCAGCGGCGTGCATTCGACGAACTGCTGCCGCGCTACGGCGTCGACTACCGCGCGGCACCGCTTGACCTTGCAGCGCACTTCGGTCGCCGCGCGCCTACCGTGCTCGAGATCGGTTTCGGCATGGGAGAGACCACGGCGTCGATCGCCGCGGCGCGGCCGGATGTCAATTTCCTGGGCGTCGAGGTCTTTCTCGCGGGCGTTGGCGCGCTGCTCAAGCGCATTGAAGAACATCGGCTCGCCAACGTCCGCATCGTTCATCACGATGCCGTCGACGTCGTTCGGGACATGCTCGAGCCGCAGTCGCTGGCCGGTGTCCACGTCTACTTCCCGGACCCCTGGCAGAAGAAGCGCCACCACAAGCGCCGCCTGATCGCGCAGCCCTTCGTCGGGCTGCTGGCGAGCCGCATCGCGCCGGGTGGCTACCTGCACTGCGCGACCGACTGGGAAGACTACGCACAGCAGATGCTGGCGGTGCTGTCGGACGAGCCGCAGCTTGTCAACGCCTATGCGAGCTTCGCGCCCGACAGCCGCAACCCGATCGCCGAGCGCCCGACGACGAAGTTCCATGCCCGCGGCGAACGCCTGGGCCATGGAACCTGGGACCTCGTGTTCGTGCACCGCTGAGTGGCAGACGCAACCTAGCCGCCCAGCGCGGTCCTGTCATCCTCGCCCGGCAGCTGCGGCCGGTCGCGTTCACGCGAGACCAGGCAGAGGAATCCCAGCGGACTGTCTTGCGCGGCGTGGAACTGATGCCACACGAGTGGATCAACCGTCACCAGGTCGCGCTCACCGATCGCCTTCGTTTCAACTCCGATCCGCACGGTGCCGCGACCGCGCAGGATCAGCACCGCGTGCGTGTGCTGGTGCCGCTCCAGCGTCGAATACCCACCCGGCGCAATCTCGAAGTAACGCAGTTGCGCCGCCTGGTCCGGCTGTTCGAACAGCACCTGGCGCGTGATGTCCTTGAAGGGCGCACTACCCTCGTCCTTGTAGCGCAATCGATCAACGGCGTCCCACCGATAGCCGCCGTCGGCATCAGGAACGAACCGGCGCACCGAACTCATGTTGCCCCCTTGGCGCTGCGCGCCGTCCCCCCAAGGGGGAGCGAGCGCCTTCGGAGCGGCCGTGCGGCGCTCATGTCGCCACCTCGCTGCTGGCGGCAGCGACCGCCTCGACGAAAGCACGGCTGCGCGACGCCAGTTGTTCGCGTGCGATTAGCAGCGAACCACCGATCAGAAGCATCGCGTCGCGTCCGTACTCGCCGATCAGCTCGGGCACCCGCTCGACCGTCATCCCGCCTGCCGGCACCGGCAGCGCCGCTTGCAGGCCGTGGAGCGGGGCGCGGAGGTTGCCGGCGATTGCGGCGCAGACCGCTCGCGAGTAACTGAACCGCCCTCCGTGGTTGGGAAAGATCGAGGCGTCCGCGCCGAACAGCCGGAACAGCGTGCCCAGCAAGGCCGCCGGCGCCATCTGGTTGCCGGCGAGCGCCGGATGCGCGAGAAAGACGATCTCCGGAAACTCACGGCGCAGTGTGTGGAAGTTGGACACGCCAGCCACCATCGGCGCGACGAGGACCATGCTCACGCCGTGCGCCTGCGCAAAGCGGATCTGCTCGCGCATCGCATCGAGACTGCCTGAGATCGCCGGGGCGTACAGGGTCCGCGTCGAACGGCCGCGGCCCGCCGTGTCGATCTCGCGCTGGCACGCGACGACGCGCTCGCTGAACGAGGCACGCGCGTCGGCGGCCCAGCCGTGATCGTCCTTGATGACATCGAGGCCGGCCTCGCAGAACACACGGGTCATGCGGGCCAGATCCTCGATGCTGGAGCCGATCGGCTTCAGTGCCGTGCAACTCAGCGCGCGCCCGGACACACCGGTCAGACGACGAATTCCACCGATCCCCATCTGCGGACCGCCGAACCGGGCACCGAGGGTTGCGGGCACCTCCACCTCCAGCACCCGAACATCGTCGAGCAGCGAACTGTTGCCGAACAGCATGTTCATCAACTGTCCGGCATCGCTGCCGATGCTCTCGCCGCTCAGCGCCAGCCGCGCAAGGCTCGTTCCGTCCGGCTGGGGCTCGATCGACTCCACCCGGGCCACGACATCGCGCAACACGCGAAGGTCGGTCACGGCTTCGATCGGCATCTCGACGCTCTGCTCCAGCGCCAGCGCCTCCGCGCGACGCGCCGCCTCGGCCCCTGTGCCGCGAAGCTGATACACAACCTGCAATGCTTCCGTGCTCACGAGCGCATTCTACAAATGACACTCCAGACCGGCGGACGCTACGCGGCGACAGGGTTCGAACGAGTCCCGGGCCTGCGCGACCTGACGCCTAGCCTCCGGATCTGGATTGCGGTCACCGATGCCTCGGTCGATTCGGCGCGCAGCGCCAGCCCGTCGTCGACCGTCCGTGGCGGGGCTTGCTGCCGCCCGTGCTGTTCCAGGTCAAGGCGGGCCGAGTCGCAGCGCTGGCGAGTACGCCCGAGCGCGTCAGCACCGTTGGGCCGCGCGGCCTGACATCAGCGCGCGGTTGGACACGGGGTGGGCGAGCGCAGGCGTTCGGCCTCCGACCGCGCTCGCCTCCCGCTTTCAGCCTGATGATGCGAGCATCGTCAGCGGCCGGGCAAGCCCAACCTGACGACACTCTCCCGTAAAGCCTGACTGCAGTCCACCCCTCTGTTGCGCGGCCGTCACATCTCTTCGGGGGATGTCGCAGGCTCGTCCGCGTAGACAGCGCGCTCTGAGGCCCAGTTGCGCAGAGCGTCGATACGCTCCGCCATGATGACCGACAGCGGACGGGTGCGCTCGAGCTCGGCCAGGATGTCGGTCGAGGTCAGCGCATCGCCGCGCGCCCGCGCCTCGAACGAGGCCGAAACAATCGCCTGCTCGATCTCGGCGCCCGAGAATCCCTCGGACAGGCGTGCGAAGCCTGCGACATCGAATTGTGAGGGATCGTGATTCCGCTTCCTGAGGTGAATGCGTGCGATCTGCTCGCGCGCCTGCGGACTCGGAAAGTCGACAAAGAAGATCTCGTCGAAGCGGCCCTTGCGCACCAGTTCGGGCGGTAGCTGCGAAATGTCATTGGCGGTGGCCACCATGAAGACGGGTTCCTTGCGCTCGGCCATCCACGTGAGCAGCGCTCCCAGCACGCGCCGCGACACGCCGCCGTCGCCCTCGCCGCTGTCGGTCGAGATGCCCTTTTCGATTTCGTCGATCCACAGCACGCAGGGTGACATGCTCTCGGCCGCCGCGAAGGCGTTGCGCAGATTGCGTTCGGTCTCGCCGTAGTACTTGTTGTAGAGCGCTCCGAAGTCCATACGCATCAAAGGCACGCCCCACTCTCCCGCCACCGCGCGCGCCGCCAGGCTCTTGCCGCCGCCCTGCACGCCGAGCAGCACGATGCCCTTGGGCCGGTCGACATCGTCGCCGCCGGCCAGGAAGGGGGCGCGGCGCAGCCCGATCCAGTGCTTGAGCCGCGCGAGGCCGCCCACGTCATCGAAGCGGATCTTGCTTTCTTCGTAGGCCAGCGTGCCGGCGCCGCCCAGTGCCTCGTACTTGGTTGCGAGCACGCGTCGCACATCGTCACCGCTGATCGCACCGTCGTCGCGCAGCGCCTGCCGCACCAGGCGGCGCACATCGTCCTGCTCCATGCCCAGCAGATGCATGATCAGCATTTCGAGTGCCTGCCGGTCACCGCGCGGCTTCTCACCCGATTGCGATTCGTAGCGCCGCGCCTCCTCCGTGACGATGGCACGGATGTCGTCGCGATTGGGCAGACGCGGATGAAAGTGCGCCGACAGCCGCAGCAGCTCCGATGGCATTTCTTCCAGGCGCGGGCTCACGAAGACCAGCGTGCGTGCGCTACGGTAGTGCGACAGCGCGATCTCGCGGATCAGTCGCATGACGACCGGGTCCTTGAACCCCGGGTGCGCGTCGCACAGCACGTACAAGCCATTTTGCTGCGTCTTGTCGATGTGCTTCAGCGCGTCGAGCAGGTCGTTGGTCTGGTAGATCGCCTCCTCGCGGCCGTACCGGCGGATCCCGTTGGTAATGCTCCAGGTCATCATCACCTGGTTCTCGAGGTTCGCGGCCTTCTGCAGCAGTTCGAGGATGCGCGGCTCCTCGTGCGACTGGATCAGGACGATCGGAAAGCGCGAGCGCAGCAGCGCGCACAACTCCTGGCTTTCGTCGGCTCGGCTCATTCTGGCTTCCTCCAGCCGGCCACGAGCAGGCGGCGGGCCTGCACCTGCGCGGCTCGTTCTCCCCGCTGCCGCGGGCCGTTCTTCAGCGTCACAAGGTCGTAGACGAGCTTCATGACGACCAGCAAGACAGCGCCCAGGACCGGCGCGTGAAGCGACATCACGAGGAAACCGCAGGCAATCAGCGTGACATGCAGGATCATCACGCGACCGTACGGCGCTCCCATCAGCTCCTTCAGCGGTGTCGGCTGCTCCCGCGTCTCCACCGACCAGCGCACGAAGGCGACACCCTGCACCACGACGATGGCGAGCATCGCAAGCCAGCCATCGCGGTCCGCAATCATGTGCCCGAGCATGCGTTGCACCGGCGGCAGAAGTCCGCCGTTCATCGCCTCCCGACCCAGCTCAGCAACGCCGAACATCATGACCACGAAAGTCCCGTGCACGGCCGTGAACAAGCCATAGTGCAGCGTGAAGAACGCGGACATCGCGCAGGCGCCAACGAGCCCGGCCGGACCCATGCGTATCCCGCTCACGAGCATGCGCAGCACGTTGAAGCCGCCGATGACGACATTCTCGAACCAGAAGAGCGCCATCACGATGAACACCGGCCAGCGCAGCACCAGCACGCCGTAAGCGATGATCGCGGCACTGATGGCGGCGAGCGCCGCATCGATGCCGGGCGATGACCTCGGCGCGGGCGCCAGCTCGAGTTCGGGCGACATGTCTGTCAATGCGTCCAGTCGACCCAACCGCGCCATGCGGTCAGCAGGACGACCGCGCCGAATGCGATCCGGTACCAGCCGAAGACGGTGAAGTCATGCGTCGAGATGTACCGGATCAGCCATCGGATGCACAGCCAGGCGGAGATGAACGAGAACACGACACCGACCGCGAACATCGGCCCGTCCGATGCGACGAAGGCCTCGCGCTGCTTCCACACCGAATAGACGCCGGCCCCGATCAGCGTCGGAATCGCCAGATAGAAACTGAACTCGGTCGCCGCCTTGCGCGACAGCCCGAGAATCATGCCGCCGATGATCGTTGCGCCGGAGCGACTGGTGCCGGGAATCAATGCCAGGCACTGCACCAGCCCGACCTTCAACGCATCGAGCGGGGTCATGTCGTCAACCGTCTCAACCCGCGCATGGCGCTGGCCGAGCAGGTCGCGCTCCCCGTAGAGGCGCTTGTGGCGTGCTTCCGCCCACAGGATGATGAGACCGCCAACCACGAAAGCAATGGCCACCGGTACCGGGTGAAACAGGTGCTGCTTGATCACCTTTCCCAGCAGTAGTCCGAAGACCACGGCCGGCGCGAAGGCGACAACGACGTTCAGCGCAAAGCGCTGCGCCGTCCGGTCCGTGGCGATACCGACAACCGTGGCCGCCAGTCGCTGGCGATACTCCCAGATCACCGCCAGCATCGCGCCGGTCTGGATCGCGATCTCGAACGTGGCCACCGTCTCGCCGCGGAATCCCAGCAGCGAACTGGCGATGATCAGGTGCCCGGTCGAAGAGATCGGCAGGAACTCGGTGAGTCCCTCGACGATTCCGAGGATGGCGGCCTTGAGCAGCAGAATCCCGTCCAAGTGTCGGCTCCGCGCTTACTTCGGCGCCAGGTCGACGCGCAGACCGAACGCGCCGAGCGAGATTCCGGTGGCCTGGTAGACGACACCGTCGCGGTTCAGTTCCTCCGGCTGGAACTGGAGCAACGGCAGGGTTCCAAGCGACTCGCCGGACTGGGTCATCTGCTTCGTATCAAGATTGACGAACGGAATCGACGGCAGCCGGATTTCCTCGATGCGCACGTCCGCCAGGTCGATCCCGTTCTTCTGCGCATTGAGTACCGGCGCTCCGGACAGCGAGACGCGCAGCGACAGCGGAATGCCCAGCGGCGACTCCTTCGGTCGCGCGGTCCATGCCAGTTCGAGTCGTTGCGCCGAGGTCTGGAATCCGACGTCGGGGCCCGAGATGCTGAGACCTTCCATGCCTTTGAACACCTTCTTCAGGTCGACCTCGCGGCGGTCGATGAATGCGCGTTGCCCGATCTCGCTACGGCTCAAGGTGATCGCCGGCTCGAGCACTGCACAGCCCGCCAGCGCGAACGCCACGCCGATAATGGCCAACCGCTTCATTCTTCCTCCAAATGCGTTGCGCTCGAGCCGACCGCCGGATCCCGGCGCGGCGCGCAATCTTAGCGATGTCGGGGCGCTTGGCTCTTCGCCGAGTGGCCTGTAACAGCCCAGCGCCGGGCCGGCCGATTGCTTTGTCGCTCGTCTCGCGAATATGCGACGGCTATTCGATGCGGCTCGCTTTCAGGCCACCGACGTTTCGAGCGCAACGCCCGGAGCACTCATCTGCTCGCGCACGCTCGCATCAAGAGCGTCGGCCAGACGGCGCGCGAGCATGCGGGCATTGGCGGCGTCGCCGCCGCGCGCCGTGTGCGCCAGCGCGCTGACCACGCCCGCTTCCGACAACGGTGCCCGCGGCAGCCAGATTTCCTTCAGCCGATGGGCCTGTGCCCAGAGGGCGCCGAGGTTGCCCTGTTCCGCGTTGTGGCGCAGGCGCGCCGCCGCACGCGCGAACTCGGCCACGAGCCGAGGATCGATGTCGCCGGCATCTTCCGCGGCGGAAGCCGCGACGCCGGCAAGTGCGCCAAGATCGATCGACACGCGCGAGAGATCCACGGCGTAGTGCATGCGGGCCTTGAACACCGCACCGCGATCCAGCGAGGTCTCAACCTGCGTCTCGACTCCCGCCACGTCGACGGTGCGATTGCGTGTTCCCGCATGCGGCTTCGCCCGGGTCTTCGCGACGGAACCCGGCGCGCGGTTGAGCGGGCGTCCGACGCTCGTGCTCTCGTCGTCGGTCATGCCGGTCGCCGCGACGCTGACCAGCAGCTCGATGCTGCGTTCGTCGGTCGACAGTGCCGATAGGTGGACGATGATCTCGCCGGTCGTCGCGTGCCGCACGACGCCGTCGATCAGTTCGGTGACCACCGCACGCAGGCGATTGGCGTCACCGATGAGGCCCATGCCCTGCACCTCAGAGTCCTCGTACCGGAAGCCCAGGCCCTTGCGCTCGGCCTTGACGACGAGGCGGCGAATGACATCCCCACAGGCGTCCTCCAGCGTGAACGGTGTGCCGCCGGTCGTCGTCGTTGCCGGGACGTCGGTCACCGGCATCTGTTCTGCCACGGGCCGGACGATGCGGCGCGATGCCAGTTCGGCCCGCAGGCGCGCCTGCAAGCGGTCTGCCTGCTCGCGTACGCGCTTCAGGTCCGCGCGGTTCTGTCGCTGCACCGAGATGTCCCGCGCCGTGGCGATCAGTCCACGATCGTCGCCCACGTGGAACTCGGCCATCGCCATTTCCACGGGGAACTGACGCGAGCCGCAATGGACGATCAGTTCCTGGCGGCGTCCGATCGACTTGCCCGCAGCGATGTCCTGCATGAACGCCGCATTGTCGAGCGATCGGTGCGGCAGCGGGAACAGCAGGTCGGCCAGGTGACGACCCACCGCGTCGGCTGAAGTGATCTTGAACTGCCGCTCGGCGGCGGGGTTCAGGTCCTTCACGATGCCGTCGCCATCGAGCACGAACATCGAGTCCAGCGTTGCCGCGAACATGGCTTGCCAGCCGGTCGCCTGGGAGTCGAACGCCTTGCGCTCCTTGGTCATGCGGCGCGCCGAGTACAGCACTTCGTCCGACAGGCGCCCCAGCTCCTGCTTGATGTTGCCGCGCTTGGTTTCTTCCGTCGTGCGATCGTCGATGCTGGCCGCGAGGTCGGTCAGGCGACGCAGCGCGATCGACACGCCGCGGGCGCGCAGTTCGTAGATCATCAGTCCAAAGGCCAGGCCGAGCGAGAAGCCGCTGAAGGCCGCCAACCAGAGCCTTTCCCGCGAATCCGGCTGCACGCCGAGCCAGCGCACGAAAGCGTGTGCCGGCTCGGGCCAGGCGAGTCCGATCGTCAGGGCAAGCAACGCCGCCGTGGCGATCGGCAGACTGCGATAAAAGCGGGTACGGCGGGTCATGACGGCGAGTTGTGGGCCCGATCGACCCGGAAGAAGCCCGGGATCGAATGCCATGCTGCCGCAGTGGCCGCCTGTCAGCGGCCGGATAAAGGCACGCCTTGGGCGGCTATTCGTAGCGCAGGGCCTCGATCGGCAGCAGCCGCGAGGCCTTGCGCGCCGGATAGAAGCCGAAGAACACCCCGACGCCGGCCGAAAACCCGACAGCTAATGCGATCGCCTGAGGGGTGATGTCGGTCCTCCAGTTGGCGAACTCGCCGACCGCAAACGAGGCGGCGACCCCGAGCAGGATGCCGAGCGCACCGCCGATCATCGACAGCGTCACCGCCTCGACCAGGAACTGCTTGAGAATGTCCTTGCCGCGGGCGCCAACGGCCATGCGCAGTCCGATCTCGCGGGTGCGCTCGGTCACGCTGACCAGCATGATGTTCATGATGCCGATGCCGCCGACCAGCAGCGACACCGAGGCTACGGCGCCGAGAAGTAGTGTCAGCACGCGGCTGGCCGCTTCCTGGGCCTGCAGGATCTCGGTCAGGTTGCGGATCGTGAAGGGGTCGTCAGCCCCCGGTTGCACCTTCATGCGCTGCCGCAGCAGATCCTTGATCTTGTCCTCGATCGCCTTCATGTCGGCGCCGTCGGCGGTCTTCACCGAAATCGTGCCGATGCGGCGCTGCTTGCCTTGCGTCTGCCCGAGCACGCGGTTGCGCGCGGTGGAAATCGGCATCAGCACGATGTCGTCCTGATCCTGTCCGAGCGCGTTCTGGCCCTTGCGCGCCAGCACGCCGATGATCGTCAGCGGTACCTTGCGCACGCGGATCACCTGGTCGACGGGATCGGCATCTCCGAACAGCTGCTGCGCGGTCGTCAGGCCGATCAGCGCGACCTTGCCCGAGCTGCTGATCTCGTTCGGCTCGAAGAGCCGCCCGGAGGCGAGCGGCCAGTCGCGCGCGATCAGGTAATCATTGGTCGTGCCGAAGTACTGCGTCGACCAGTTGGCGTTGCCGGACACCACCTGCCCGGACCCGCGCAAGGACGGCGCCGCCACGACCACACCTTCGACTTCGAGCGCGATCGCCTGGGCGTCCTCCTCTGTCAGCGTCTGCGCCGCGCCGGTGCCGAGCCTGACACCGCTGGCGGTGGTCGAGCCCGGGATGATCAGCATCAGGTTCGATCCGAGATTCTTCAGCTGGTCCCGCACGCGTTCCTGGGCGCCGCCGCCGATGGCGAGCATCGCGATGACGGCAGCAACGCCGATGATCATGCCCAGCATCGTCAGCGACGAGCGCAGCTTGTTCACGCGCAGGGCCTTAAGGGCGATTCGAAGCACCATCCCCGCGTTCATGCTGCCCTCTTCGCCGTACGGGATGGCGCTGCGCGCCATATGCGCCTGCGTCTGCAGACGCAGGCGCCGTCGGCCGGCCGGCATGCCGCAGGGCATGCCGACGGGTCGGCCTCCGTCCCCCACGAGGGGGCGCGAGCCGGATGTCGGGCATGCCCTGCGGCATGCCTGACACCTGCGAGCGGGCGAGCGCATGCAAGCGCGAGCGCGGCCTGCAAGGCCGAGCGCCTTCGGAGCGGCCGGGCGGCGCTCATGCCGCCGTCTCCACGTCACGCTGCAGGCGCTCGAGTTCAGCCGACGCGGATCGTGGCCGCTGGGTCACATCGCTCACGACCTTGCCGTCGCGGAACGTCACCACGCGCGAGGCAAAGGCCGCGATGTCGTTCTCGTGCGTCACAACAATGATTGTCATGCCGCCTGCGTTCAGTTGCTGCAGCAGCACCATGATCTCGACACTGGTACGCGAGTCGAGCGCACCGGTCGGCTCGTCGGCCAGGATCAGCGCGGGATTGTTCACCAGCGCGCGCGCGATCGCGACGCGCTGCTGCTGGCCTCCGGACAATTGCGACGGCTGATGATCCGCCCGTTCACCGAGTCCGACCTGCGCGAGCGTCCCCTTCGCGCGCGCGTGGCGGTCGGCGATCGGAACATTGGCGTACATCAACGGCAATTCCACATTCTCCAGAGCGCTGGTGCGCGCCAGCAGGTTGAACTGCTGGAACACGAAGCCGATGCGCTTGTTGCGCACGGCCGCCAGCGCGTCGGAATCCATGCGCGCGACATCCTCACCGGCGAGCCAGTAGTTGCCGGAGTTCGGCCGGTCGAGGCAACCGATCATGTTCATGAACGTCGACTTGCCCGAGCCGGAGGGACCCATCACCGCGACGAACTCGCCGGCCCCGATCGCCAGCGTGACCCCGGCCAGCGCGTGCACGACGGTGTCGCCCAAGGCGTAGTCTTTCGTCAGCTGCTCGACACGAATCAGCGGTTCGGCCATCGTCGCGGTCGCCCCGTCAGAAGAACATGCGCGGCGGCGCGCCCTTTTGCGCCGGCGCCGTGGTGTTGCCGCCCTGCTGGCCGACGATCACCTCGAGCCCTTCGGCCACGCCGTCGCCGCTGACCTCCGTCATCGCACCATCGGAGAGCCCCACCCGGACATCGATGCCCCGCGGCTTGCCACCATCTATCACCCAGAGGCGCCCTCGCGTGGATTGCCCGCCACCGGCACGACCGGCGAACTCGGTCGCGATCTCCGCATAGCGCGCCTTCTGCTCGGGCTTCAGCACGTCTTCGACCTTTGCCCGCAAGTCCGCCCGGATCGCCGCGCCGGCCTTGGCACGCGCCTCCTCCGGCAGATCGCGCAGGCCCATGAACTTGTTGCGCGCCTCCGTGAAGACCGGTTCGAGGCGCTGCTGCTGCTCGGCATCGAGCTTGAGTTCCGCCACCAGCCGCTCGCGGAACTGAGTCAGCGGGCTGCCGCTCGCGACCGCGGAATTGCCGGGCGATTTGACGGCGGCCTCCGCGGCCTTGGGCGCATCCGCGGCCGTGCCGGCCGGCCGGAACCGCAGCGCTCCGTTCGGCACCTTCAGCACCGAGTCGCGCGTGTCGGTCACGATGCGGACGTTGGCCGTCATGCCGGGCAGCAATTCGCCGCGCTCGTTGTTGGCCGAAACGATGGCGATATAGGTCACCACATTCTGGATATTCTGCGCAGCCTTGCGCACGCTGCGCACTTCGCCATTGAACGTCCTGCCGGGAAAGGCATCCACCGTGAAGGTCACGCGCTGGCCCGGACGGATGCGCCCGACATCAGCCTCATCGATCGATGTTTCGACCTGCATGTCGCGCAGGTCCTTGGCGATGACGAAGAGTTCGGGAGCCTGCAGGGTCGCCGCGACGGTCTGGCCGACATCGACCGTGCGCTTGATGACGACGCCGTCGACCGGCGCGCGTATCTCCGTACGCGCGAGGTCGACCCCGGCGGTGGCAAGCTGGGCCGTGCGCTGCTGCACGACGGCCTGCGCCGTACGGACCTCCGCTGCGGCCAGGTCGTACGTCGACTGGGCCCGGTCGAGCTCCGCCGGCGAAACGAAGTTGCGCGCCACCAGCTCCTTGGTCCGTGCGAGATCGCGCTGCGTGTTTGCCAGCGACACTTGCGCACGGTTGAGCGCGGAACGACCGGCTTCGACATCCGCTTCGGCCTGCCGCACGCGGTACGTGAAGGTTTCGGGATCGATGCGGGCGATCAGGTCACCCTTCTTGACCTGCGAGTTGAAGTCGACGAACAGTTCCTTGATCTGGCCCGACACCTGCGTGCCGACCTGGACCGACGTGACCGGGTTCAGCGTCCCGGTGGACGACACCGTCGCGGTGATCGGCCCCTTTTCAACCTTTGCAAGGCGGTAGGTCGGTGCGCTGTTGCCCTGGCGGCTGAAGTACCAGGCGGCCGCACCCAGCACCGCAAGCAGCGGCAGGATCCAGAGCCATAGGCCGGGTCGACCGAGAAGGTTGAGCTTCATTCCAGTGAGCGAGGGGAGTTGTGAGGATGGCGCCTGGTGCCGGCGCATGGGGAAGGGTCGGGATGCGCTCCGCAGCGGAGCATTCTACGGATCGATTGGAATGGGTCCGTGTTGCGGGATGTTTGCTGCACTGATCTCCGAAGCCCGCCGGCGCGCACCGCCGACCTCCCTGACGGAACGCTAGGATCGCAACGACGCCAAAAGATTCACCGGGTCAAGGTAAGCAGACGTAACTGCAGCCCGGGTCACGGTCCCAGCCCGTGTTTCTCAGCGCGGATCAGACAACTGGTCACGTTCGAGCGTTTCGACCCGCGCCCGCAAGTCGGTCACTTCGTAAGAGAGGCGCGTAAGTTCGGCGCGCAGCGCCTGCAGCTCGGTCTCACCCACCCCGCCGTCGGCCAGCGCCGGAGCCGACGCGTTCGCAGACTCCACCGGCCCCGATAGAAGATGGGCCCAGCGCTGCTCGCGCATACCCGGGCTGCGCGGCAACAGAACGACCAACGGGCCGCCAGACTCCGCGCCGCGATTCGCCAACTGCTCGAGGTAGCCTTCGACCGAACTGACGTCAGCGAAGCGGTGCAGGCGTTCGCTGGCTGCGCGCAACTCGGCGGCCGTCTGCGGCCCGCGCAGCCATAGCGCGGCGAGCAGCGCGACCGCCTCGGACGGGACCTTCAGTACGCGCTGGGCGTTTTGCGAGTACCGCATCACGCGCGAACCGCTCGACTCGATCACCAGCGAAAGCTGACGCAGACGATCAATGGCTGCCTGCACGTCCGCATCCGTTGCCGCCAGCACCGGGTCGCGATTGTTTTTCTGGTTGCACCCCGACGTCAGCGCATTCAGCGACAGCGGGTAGGTATCGGGGACCGTGGCTTCCTTCTCGATGAGCACACCGAGGACGCGGCACTCGAGCAAGGTCAGCAGCGGCAGCATTATCCCCGCTCCCCGGCTTGTGTCCCTGACGCCCCAACGGCAGGGAGCGTCGTTCCACGCTGCAGCCAGCGCCCGAGCCAGGTGTGCGGTCGCTCGACACCCGTGCGGACATAGTCGATCGCGACATCGTCATCGAGCAGCCGTGACTGCAACGCTTCCGCACCCGCGGCTCCTGCAAACAGCAGTCGGTCGCCCGCCTGCAGAATGGTCGCCTCGTCCGGTAGCAGCATGTCGCGCCCTCCCTGCACCAGCAGCAGGGGTGTGGCCGCGATCCGGGAGCGCCGATCGTCAGGATCGGCGAGCAGGTGGCCGACCGTCAGGGCCGGCTCCGTCTGCTCGACCAGCGCGCGCTTCAATCCCAACCAGCCGGGATCACACTCGACTAACCAGACATGGGGCACGACGTCGCCCACGACATCCCGAACTCGTCCACAGACGCCGATAGCCCAGGCATTCGACTGCTCGCGCGCCCGCAGCAGGAAGCGGTTCAGGTTCGGCGTGGTCAGCAGTTGCAGGCACTCGTGGGTCATCACATCCGACTGTACGAAGCGCAACCGAGCCCGCGCGGAGTCGATCAGCCGTCGATTCGTCACCTGGTTCTGGCGGATGACGACGAAGAGCTTCGGCTTGAGCCGCCGCGCCGCCATCACGATCGCCAGGTTGTTCACGTCGTTGTCGGTCCCGGCCACCAGACCGCAGGCGGTCTCGATACCGGCGCGTTTCAGTGCGTCGGCTGCCAGGCCGGTGCCGACGATCCCGTCGCTGCCGCAGCGGACAGGATCGAGATCGATGGCCTTCCAGGTAAGTCCCGCCTGTTCCAGGCGTTCGCGCACAGCCGTGCCGAAACGGCCGTAGCCGGCAAGCACCCAATGCCCGCGTGGCACCTCGACGCGCGGCGGAGACTCCGCACCGGGAACGCCGGTGAGCCACTCCTCGAGCCGCAGCGAGTCGGGCTGGTCCAGCGCCAGACCGAAATTGAAGGCGAACGTCTCGAACGGATTGACGAGGGTTACGCCGCCGAAATCCTCGAGCGTCTGCTGCGCCGACGGCGACTTCACGCGCGCAAGAACCGGAAGGTCCGGCGCCAGGACCCGTGCTTTGATGGCGATCGCCTGATTGGCCTCGTCGTCGGGCGTCAGCACCAGCAGGCCCTGGCAATTTTCACGCCGGATGCCAGCTGCCTCGAGCAGGTCCGGTGCGCGCGCGTCACCCACCATACCGACCGCAGGCTGGACATGGTGACGCACCAGCAACGGGCGCAGGCGCTCAGCATCCACCTCGATCACGACCGTGGCGAAACCGAGCCGATCGAGCGCTGCCGCCAGTCGCTGCCCGCTCTGCCCATGACCGCAGATGACGAAGAAGCGGTCGACCAGGCGGCGGACACCGGCCTCGAAACGGCCGCGTTCGAGCGCAGCGCGGAACGCCGGCTGCCTCGTCAGCGCGAAGATCGCGCCGAGTGCGTAGGCCCACGCAATGACCGTGAGGTAGATGCAGAACGTCATCCACAGCCGCTGGGCGTACGAGTACGGGTACGGCACTTCGCCGAAGCCAATCGTCGTGGCCGTATAGCTCATGACGTAGAAGGCGTCGAACAGGCTCAGGCGCCACGGCCGGCCTTCCGGATCGACGCCGGGCATCAGCGCGAGTCCGAACACGGCGATCGTGTAGGCAATGATCACGACGACCAGCGGCACGCGCATCCGCCGCAGGATCATCAGCTGGATATCGGTCATCGCGCCGACCTTCGTCGAGCTTCGCTTCGCGTCACCGGACTCGCCGCAGCGTTTCGCCAATCATCAACGTGACCGAGATGAAATTGGCCACCAGGGCGCCGCCCGCGAGAGACACGACGGTCGCCATCACCTCACCCTCGGACGGCAGCCCGGCGACGCGGGTCGCCCAGATCCACACGACGGCGGCTGCGAGCAGTTGCAGTACGGCGACGATGCTGGTGGCCAGGTGTACGGCACCGATATGCGTGCGATCGCCGAACTTCAGCGTCATCGCGATCAGGTTGACGACGATCGTGGCACCAAGCTCGAAGGAATGATGCTGCGCCGGGTCGGTGATGTCGCCGATGAAAAACCCGAAGTTCAACGTGCACGACAGGATCACGAACGCGCCGAAGATCACCTTCTCGAGATTCATGCGCTCTCCCCGTTAGCGCTGCCTGAATGCGCGCTCAGGCCTTATGGTAAATCTCGACGCCCTTGCGCACGAACTCGACCGCCTTTTCCTCCATGCCCCTGGCAAGTGCGGCCTCGGCCGATACGCCCTGCTTTTCGGCGTAATCGCGCACGTCCTGCGTGATCTTCATGCTGCAGAAGTGCGGGCCGCACATCGAGCAGAAGTGCGCAGACTTCATCGCGTCCTTGGGCAGCGTTTCGTCGTGGAAGTCCTTCGCGGTGTCGGGGTCGAGTCCGAGGTTGAACTGGTCTTCCCAGCGGAACTCGAACCGCGCTTTTGAAAGTGCGTTGTCGCGCATCTGCGCGCCCGGATGGCCCTTGGCGAGGTCCGCCGCATGCGCGGCGATCTTGTAGGCCATGATGCCGTCCTTGACGTCCTTCTTGTTCGGCAGCCCGAGGTGTTCCTTGGGGGTGACGTAGCAGAGCATCGCAGTGCCGTACCAGCCGATCATCGCCGCGCCGATCGCGCTGGTGATGTGATCGTAGCCAGGCGCGATGTCGGTGGTGAGCGGCCCGAGCGTGTAGAACGGCGCCTCGTGGCACAGCCGCAGCTGCTCGTCCATGTTGTGCTTGATCATGTGCATCGGCACATGACCCGGTCCTTCGATCATCACCTGCACGTCGTGCTTCCAGGCGACCTGCGTGAGTTCGCCGAGCGTGGCGAGCTCGGCCATCTGCGCCTCGTCGTTGGCGTCGTAGATCGAGCCGGGCCGCAGGCCGTCGCCGAGCGAAAAGGCGACGTCGTAGGCTTTCATCAGTTCGCACATCTCCTCGAAGTGCGTGTAGAGGAAGCTCTCCTTGTGATGCGACAGGCACCACTTGGCCATGATCGAGCCGCCGCGCGAGACAATGCCGGTCATGCGCTTCGCCGTCATCGGGATGTACGGCAGGCGCACACCGGCGTGGATCGTGAAGTAGTCCACGCCCTGCTCGGCCTGCTCGATCAGCGTGTCGCGGAAGATCTCCCAGGTAAGTTCTTCCGCCTTGCCGTCGACCTTTTCGAGCGCCTGGTAGATCGGCACGGTGCCGATCGGCACCGGCGAGTTGCGCAGGATCCACTCGCGCGTCTCGTGAATGTGCTTGCCGGTGGAAAGGTCCATCACGGTGTCGGCGCCCCAGCGGATCGCCCACGTCATCTTTTCGACCTCTTCGCCGATGGAGCTCGATACCGCGGAGTTGCCGATGTTGGCGTTGATTTTCACCAGGAAGTTGCGGCCGATGATCATCGGCTCGGTTTCGGGGTGATTTATGTTGGCCGGGATGATCGCGCGGCCGCGCGCGACCTCTTCGCGCACGAACTCGGGAGTGATCAGCTTCGGCAGGCCGGCGCCGAAGTTCATGCCCGGATGCTGATGGCGCAGCATCTCGGAAAACTGCTCGGCATGCTGGTTCGCGCGCGCATTCTCACGAATGGCGATGAACTCCATTTCGGGAGTCACGATGCCGCGCCGCGCATAGTGCATCTGCGTGACGTTGGCTCCTGCGCACGCCCGACGCGGGCTGCGATGCAGGTTGAAACGCAATTCGGTCAGTTTGGGATCGGCGAGGCGCTCGACACCGAAACGCGAGCTGGGCCCGCCGAGGTCTTCGGTATCGCGGCGCTCGGCGATCCAGGTGGCACGCAGCGCCTCGAGGCCCGAGCGGATATCGATTTTCACCGCCGGGTCGGAGTACGGGCCCGAAGTGTCGTAAACGGCCAGCGCAGGATTGCGTTCGACTTTGCCCGGGGCGCCATGAAGCGGCGTGTCCGACTGCGAAATCTCGCGCATCGGCACACGAATGTCGGGGCGCGAACCCGGTACGTGGATCTTGCGCGACTTCGGCAGTGGCTGGATGGCGGCCTCGTCCACCTGGGCGGTGGCGGCCATGAATTTGGGATTGGCGTTCATGCTGTGCTCCTCGAGAGGAGGGAGCGGCTTGAAGCGCCGCGTTTCCCTCCGCCGGTATGAACCGGATCAGGTTCCGGGGACTCTCTCAACCGCCGCTCACGGCGGTACCCCCAACGCAAAGGCCATCGTAGCTCAACCGGCCATCGATGCGCACTGCCAGCGCCCTGCAATCGATCAGTCCAGCTGCCGTGCAACGACCTCGCCGATCGCCAGCGCCGCGGTGAGTCCCGGCGACTCGATTCCGAACAAACAGACAAGCCCGGTGAGTCCGTGCGCCGCCGGCCCTGCGATGTCGAAGTCGGCCGCCGGCTGGTCTGACGCATAGATCTTCGGCCGCACGCCGGCATAGTCGGGACGCAACTGGCCGTCGGCCAGCCCGCTCCAGTAAGTGCGGATCGCACGATAAAAGTCCGGCAGGCGCTCCGCGGAGACGGCGTAGTCCGGCGCGCCGATCCACTCGACATCGGGCCCGAAGCGCGCCTGTCCCGCAAGGTCCAGCGTCAGGTGCACGCCCAGTCCGTCCTTCTCTGGCACCGGATAGATCAGCCGCGAGAATGGCGCGCCGCCCGACAACGCGAAGTAGTTGCCCTTGGCGTAGCGCTCGATTGGCAACCGCTTCACCGGGAAGCCTTCGATGCGCGCCGCAGCCGAAGGCGCGGTGAGGCCGGCCGCGATGACCAGGCGCCGAGCGAGAAAGCGCATCCTGTCACCGCTGTCAGTGAGGCGAACCTCGAATCCCGCGTCTGCCGTCGTGGCGGCGGAATCGAAGCACGTCCGCAGCGCCAGGCTGGCGCCGTTCCGCTGCGCCCTCCCGAGCAGCGCGGTCATCAAGGCATGGCTGTCGACAATACCGGTCGACTCTGACAGCAGCGCCGCGACACAGTTGAGATGAGGCTCCAGCCGCTGCACTTCGCCACGATCGAGAAGCTGCAGCCCCTCGACGCCATTGGCCACCCCTCGCGCCTGCAGTTGCTCCAGTTCTGCGCGCTGCGCGTCCTTCGTCGCCACCACCAGCTTTCCGCAGCGCCGGTGCGGCACGCCGTATTCGGCGCAGAACTCGTAGAGTTTCTGGCGACCCGCCACACAGAGCCGGGCCTTCTCGGAATTCGGCGAGTAGTAGATGCCGGAGTGGATGACCTCGCTGTTGCGCGAGGAGATGCCGCTGCCGTAACGGGAGTCGGCCTCCACGACGACGACCTCGCGACCGGCCCGAGCCAGGGCGTCGGCACAGGCCAGCCCGATCACGCCGGCGCCGACCACCACCGTGTCGATCACGTCCATGGCGTTGGGCTCAAGGCTCGGAGAGGCAGCGGGCCGGAGCGATCGGGCGCGGACGCGTCGATCAGCGCTTCTGGCCGAGGCCGAGGTAGCTCTCGATGACGCGGGGGTCGTTCGCGAGCGCGCCCGCCGGTCCGTCGAGCACCACTTCGCCGGTCTCGAGCACATAGGCGTAATCGGCAATCTGCAGCGCGGCGCGCGCGTTCTGCTCCACCAGCAGGATCGACACGCCGCGCCGCTTCAGTTCGACGATGATGTGGAAGATCTCGCGCACGATGCGCGGCGCCAGCCCCAACGATGGCTCATCGAGCATCAGCAGGCGTGGCTTGGCCATCAGCGCCCGGCCGACGGCCAGCATCTGTCGCTCGCCGCCCGACAGCGTCCCGGCGAGCTGCGTGCGGCGCTCCTGCAGGCGCGGAAACAGCGCGAAGACCTCCGCCATCGTCGCGCCGTGGTCGCGCTTGCCGGAGCGATAGCGCTGGAACGCACCGAGCAGCAGGTTGTCCTCGACGGTCATCTCACCGAAGAGTTCGCGCTTCTCCGGCACCAGCGTCATGCCGCGCGCCACCATCGATTCGACCGAGGCCTGTGGTTCGACCAGCCCGTCGAAGCGCACGACACCGCGCGCGGTTCCGTTCGCCGGAAGAGCACCCATCACCGCCGCGAGCAGCGTCGTCTTGCCGGCCCCGTTGGGGCCGATGACGGTCACGATCTGGCCGAGGCCGACGTCGAGGTTGGCATTCGAAACCGCCTCGACCTTGCCGTAGGCCACTGACAGGTCGCGTACTTCGAGAACGTGGTCAGCAGTCATGCTGCCTGCTTCTCATCGATGCCGCCGAGGTAGGCTTCGAGCACGCGCGGGTCCCGCTGCACCTGCTCCGGCAAGCCCTCCGCGATCTTCTGGCCGAAGTCCATCACCGTGAGACGGTCGACCAGGCCCATCACGAAGTCCATGTCGTGCTCGACCAGCAGAATCGACAGACCTTCGCCCTTGAGCTTGCGCAGCAGGTCCGCCAGCGCGCGTTTCTCGAGGTAGCGCAGCCCCGCGGCCGGCTCGTCGAGCAAAAGGAGGCAGGGATCGGAGCAGAGCGCGCGCGCGATCTCGAGGATGCGCTGCTTGCCGAGCGGCAACGATCCGGCAGCATCGAACATGTGATCGGCGAGGCCGACGCGCTCGATCTGCCGCGCGGCCTCGGCGAGCAGGCGCGCTTCGTCGCGCCGGTCGAGCCGCCAGGCGCCACTGAACACGCCGACGAGCACTCCCGGGTACTCGCGGCGATGCGCACCGATCGCGACATTGTCGACGACGGTCATCTGCGGCAGCAGGCGCACGTGCTGGAAGGTGCGTGACAGGCCCAGTCTGGCGATCTCGCGCGACGAGCGGCCGGCCACGTCCCGGCCGCGGAAACGAAAGTCGCCGGACGTCGCATCGAGCACGCCGGAAATCAGATTGAACATCGTGCTCTTGCCGGCGCCGTTCGGTCCGATCAGCGCGACGATTTCGCCCGCCTTCACCTGCAGGTCCATCCCATTGACTGCGACCAGCCCTCCGAAGCGTTTGGTCGCACCCTGCACCTCGAGCAGCGACTCGCCGGCCGCCGGAACCGGACGTCGCGCCAGCGGCGGCACCTCGGGGGCAATGACGCGCCGCGCCTTGCGCAGCGGAAAACGCCTGGCAATGACCGGCCAAAGGCCATCAGGCGCGCGCTGCAGGATGATGATCATCAGGATGCCGAAGACGATGACTTCGAAGTTGCCGGCCTGCCCGACGATCTGCGGGAGGATGTCCTGCAGCCAGGTCTTTGAGACGGTAATCACCGCGGCGCCCAGCAGCGCGCCCCAGACATACCCGGCGCCACCGATCACCGCCATGAACAGGTATTCGATGCCCACGGGCAGCGAAAACGGCGTCGGATTCACGAAGCGCTGCATGTGGGCGTAGAGCCAGCCGGACGCGCAGGCCATCAGTGCCGCGAGCACGAACGCCACCATGCGCGAGGCCGAGGTGTTCACGCCCATCGACTCGGCCATCACCATGCCGCCCTTGAGCGCGCGAATCGCGCGACCCTCGCGCGAGTCGAGCAGGTTGCGTGACGTGAAGATGCCGGCCAGCAGGAAGGCCCAGATCAGGTAGTAGATCTCCCACCCGCTCTCGAGCTTCCAGCCGAAGATGGCAATCGGCGGCACGCCCGACAGCCCGGTGTAGCCGCCGAGCGTTTCGGACGTGCCGAACAAAAACGCCAGGCTGATGCCCCAGGCGATCGTGCCCAGCGGCAGGTAGTGTCCCGAGAGCCTCAGTGTCAGCAACCCAAGGATCGCAGCCACGGCGAGAGTCAGCGCGAAGCCGACCAGGAGCCCCAACCAGGGCGACGCGCCGATCCAGGCCAGCCACGCTGGCAGCGTGGCGGTCGAAAGCACCGCCGTCGCGTAGGCACCCAATCCGACGAACGCCGCCTGGCCGAACGAGGTCAGGCCCCCAACTCCAGTCAGCAGCACGAGGCCGAGCGCAACCAGCGCATACAACCCGATGTAGTTGGCGAGTGTGATCGAGAACTCGGGCAGCACGACGGGCGCCACGGCGACGACGACAAGGAACGCCGCGACCAGCCACGACGAACGCAGCCCTCGCATCACTCGTCCTCCTCGACGTGATGCGTGCGCAGCGACCGCCACAGGAGTACCGGAATGATCAGCGTGAACACGATCACTTCCTTGTAGGCGCTGGCCCAGAACGACGAATACGATTCGAGCAGCCCGACCAGCAAAGCCCCGGCGGCGGCCACGGGGTAGCTGGCCAGGCCGCCGATGATGGCGCCCACGAATCCCTTCAGCCCCATCAGGAAACCGCTCTCGTAATAGATCGTCGTGATGGGCGCGATCAGGATGCCGGAAAAGGCGCCGATCAGTGCGCAAAGGAAGAACGAAAGCCGTCCGGCGAACTCGGTCGGGATGC
The DNA here is from genome assembly GCA_963702595.1 of uncultured beta proteobacterium. Taxonomy (GTDB): domain Bacteria; phylum Pseudomonadota; class Gammaproteobacteria; order Burkholderiales; family Burkholderiaceae_F; genus JALORV01. The sequence continues at coordinate 143,321 of CAVPDC010000015.1, forward strand.
CCATGAGCTTCGCGCCACGACGATTCACGGCGGTGGCGCGCAGCGCCTTGCCGTAGATCGTGCGTTCAAACAGGAAGTAAAGCAGGGCAATCAGTCCGAGCGAAGATCCGATGACCCACAGCGACTGCGCGCTGGCACTCAGTGCCCCGAGCTGCACGTTGCCCTCGGTGAAAGGCGGCGTGCGCGACCCCTCGGCACCGAACATCAGCAGCCCCAGGCCCAGCATCACCACATGCACCGCCACCGAAACGATCAGCAGGATCAGCACCGGCGCCTCGGCCAGCGGCTGGTAGGCAAGTCGATAGATCATCGGACCCAGCGGAACGACAATCGCGAGCGCCGCCAGGATCTGCAAAGGCATCGGCCAGGTCGCCGCCGGCATCGCCCGCAGCAGTGCCCACAACGCGAGCGGGTAAGCAAGATTCCACAGCGCGACGCCGCCGAGGCGCCGCCACTGTCGGGTTCGGAGCGTGGAGGCCGCTTCGATCAGCGTGACCAGCGTACCGGCCACCAGCAGCAGCCACACGGTGCCTGGCAACTGCCCCGCCTGCACCGCGACCAGTGTCAACGCCCCGTAGGCGACAAATTCCCCCTGCGGGATGAAGATCACCCGCGTCACTGCGAATGCCAGCACCAGTGCCAGCGCCAGCAGCGCATAGATGGCACCGTTAGTGATGCCATCCTGCGCGAGCAGCAGAGCGATGTCGAAATTCACGGCGTCCTGTCTCTATGCCGTTGCAGTAAAAAAGCGCGATCGGACGACCGATCGCGCTCCTGGCAGGCCACTCAGTCGGCGCAGGTACAGGAACAGCGCCGGCGGCGCCGTATGCACCCGCCGCGCTACTTCTGCAGCACCCACGTCCCGTTCTGGATCATCACCATGACTGCGGCGCGCTGGTCCAGGCCGAGGTGATCGTTCGGACTCATGTTGAAGATGCCGTGCGCCCCGGCCGTATTCTTGACGCCTTCGAGTGCGTTGCGCAGTGCGACCTTGAACTCCTTGGTACCGGGTTGTGCGGTCTTGAGCGCAACTGGAATCGCGGCCTGCAGCAGGATCCCGGTGTCCCAGGCGTGCGCACCGAAGGTCGAAACGCTGCCCTTGCCGTTGGCCTTCTCATAGGCGTCGATATAGGTCAGCGCCGACTTCTTCACCGGGTGATCGGCCGGCAGCTGAGCGGCGACCAGCACCGGACCGGCCGGCAGCAGCGTGCCTTCGCAATCCTTGCCGCAGACACGCAGGAAGTCGTTGTTGGCCACGCCGTGCGTCTGGTAGATCTTGCCAGCATAGCCACGTTCCTTCAGCGCCTTCTGCGGCAATGCAGCCGGCGTCCCTGATCCGGCGATCAGGATCGCATCGGGCTTCGCCGCGACCAGCTTCAGAACCTGGCCCGTGACCGAGGTGTCGGCGCGCTGGTACCGCTCATTGGCGACCACCTTCAGCCCGCGCGTCTCGGCGATCTTGTTGAATTCGTTCCACCAGCCTTCGCCGTACGCGTCGGCGAAGCCGATGAAGCCAACGGTCTTCACACCGCGATTGATCATGTCGCCGACAATGACCAGCGCCATCTGCTGGTCGTTCTGCGGTGTCTTGAAGACCCAGCGCTTCTTGGCATCGACCGGCTCGACGATGCGGCTCGACGCCGCCATCGCGATCATCGGCGTCTCAGTCTCGGCAACAACGTCGATCATCGCCAGCGAGTTCGGCGAGGTGGTCGACCCCACGACGACATCGACCTTGTCCTCGGAAATCAGCTTGCGCGTGTTCTTGACCGCCGTCGTCGTATCCGATGCGTCATCGAGAACGATGTACTGCACTTTCTTGCCGCCGATGGTCTGCGGCATCAACGCGAAGGTGTTGCGCTCGGGGATGCCAAGCGAAGCGGCTGGGCCGGTCGCGGACAGCGTGACGCCGACCTTGATGTCCTGCGCAAGCACAGCGCCGGTGCTTGCGGTCGCCAGGATGGCTGCCAAAAACTGAGTGGTGAACTTCATGTGTCTCCTCTTATGGGTAATACGGCGGCGCCGGTTGCACGGCGGTCGATTCAACGCGGTGGGGAAGCGAATAAGAACAAATTCAAACCCTTTCAACAAGCAGGGCGATTCCCTGCCCGACACCGATGCACATCGTGGCCACTGCGTAACGCCCGCCGGTAGCCGCGAGCTGGCGCGCGGCCGTCAGCACAATCCGCGCCCCCGAGGCCCCGAGCGGATGGCCGAGCGCGATTGCACCACCGTTCGGATTGACGTGAGCGGCGTCGTCGACGAGGCCGAGCTGACGCGTCACCGCCAGCGCCTGCGCGGCGAATGCCTCGTTGAGCTCGAACACCTGCACGTCGGCGACTTTCAGGCCGTGCCGCTCCAGCAGCTTCTTCGTTGCCGGTGCAGGGCCGATCCCCATGATCCGCGGCTGCACACCCGCCGTCGCTGCACCGACGATGCGCGCCAGTGGCTTCAGTCCATGCCGCGCGGCTGCGCGCTCACTCGCAATCAACACCGCGATCGCACCGTCGTTGATGCCGGAGGCGTTCCCCGCAGTGACCGTGCCGTCGGGCTTCACCACGCCCTTCAACCTGGCGAGCGCCTCCAGCGTGGTCTCGCGCGGATGCTCGTCTTCCGTGACGACCGTGTCGCCCTTGCGCCCCGGGATCGTCACCGGGACGATCTCGCCGGCAAAGTAGCCCCGCGCCCGTGCGGCCGCGTAGCGCTGCTGCGACCGCAGGGCGAACGCATCCTGGTCGGCGCGCGCAATACCAAAATCGGTCGCCACATTCTCGGCTGTCTCGGGCATGGAATCGATGCCGAAATGCTGCTTCAGAACCGGATTGACGAAGCGCCAGCCGAGCGTCGTGTCGAAGACCGCGTTGCTCCGCGAGTAGGCGCTGTCGGCCTTCGGCATCACGAACGGCGCGCGCGTCATGCCTTCGACACCGCCCGCAATCATCAGCTCCGCCTCTCCGGCCCGGATCGCGCGCGCGCACAACGCAACCGCATCCATGCTCGAACCGCACAGGCGGTTGACCGTCGCCGCGGGGACCGATTCCGGCAGGCCGGCCAGCAGTACCGCCATGCGCGCGACGTTGCGGTTGTCTTCGCCCGCCTGGTTGGCGCAGCCGTAGTAGACGTCATCCAATGCCGCCCAGTCCACGCCGCCATTACGCGCGACCAGCGCCTTCAATGGAATCGCCGCGAGGTCGTCGGTGCGGACACTCGCCAGCGCGCCGCCATAGCGGCCGATCGGCGTTCGCACGCCGTCGCACAGATAGGCCTCGCTCATGTTGCCCCCTCGCCCTGCGGGCGGTCCCCCCGCGGGGGACGCGAGCGCTTTCGGGACGGCCGTGCAGCGCTCATGCGCTTGCCTCCAGGTTGGCGGGAGTTCGCGCCCGCGTTGTCCGCCTCGCGGCGAGCTGTCTCAGCGGGGCTCGGACACGGCCGAGCCCGCCGAGGAAGAGGTCTGCCACCACCGGCGCAAGGTCCTCATAGCGCAGCGGCCCGCGATCGCGCAGCCACGTGAACGTCCAGTTCATCATGCCGAACAGCATCATTGTCAGCGGCTTGTGCAGTGCCGCCGACGCTCCCGCAGCGGACTCCCCCACGACCCGGGCGAAGCCATCGACTACGGAACGCTGACGTGCCACGACCCGCGTGCGGTGGGCACGCGAGAGGTACTTCACATCCTGTACGAGCACACGATGGCGTGCCGTCGAGTGTTCGTATTCGGCCATGAAGCGCGCGATCAGTCGCCGCAGTTGCGCGGCGGCGGGCAGGCGCTCTGCAGCGACATCGTCGACGATCAGCTGCAACCGCTCCACGTAGCTCTCGGCGATATCGAACAGCAGATGTTCCTTGTCGCGGTAGTAGTGGTACAGCAGCGCCTTGGATACGCCGCAGGCGGCAGCGATGTCCGCCACCGAGGTCGAGGCGTAACCCGCGTCAGCGAACAGCCGCGCGGCCGCATCGCGGATCACACCGCGCTGCGCATCGAAGCTCGCTGCCTTGCGACGGGCCACGGCTATCTCTCGTCGTAGGAGATCAGAACCCGCTCGGTCAGCGGGTACGACTGGCAAGTCAGCACATAGCCCGCCGCGACTTCATGCGGTTCGAGCGCGTAGTTCTTGGCCATTTTCACCTGGCCTTCAAGCAGCTTGCCGCGGCAGGTGCTGCACATTCCGCCCTTGCATGAGTACGGCAGGTCGAGCCCCGCGGCGCGACCGGCCTCGAGGATCGAATGCTGGCCGCGGTGGAAGTCGACCTCGCGCTTCACACCGTCGATGACCAGTGTGAGCTTCGCTTCCGCCGCCTCCGCATCGTCGATCGGCGCGGTTGCCGCAGCACCCGGCACGCCGAAACGCTCGACGTGAACATGCTCGCGGGACAGACCTGCCGCAAGTAACGCCTGCTCGACCTCGTCGATCATCGAGGCCGGTCCGCAGACGAACGCCTCGTCGATCGTTCCGACCGGGACCAGCGTGCCCATGAACTGCTGCACCTTGGCGGCATCGATGCGGCCGTTGAAGAGCTCGACGTCCTGCTCCTCGCGCGAGAAGACGTTGTAGAGGCGGAAACGCGTCAGGTAGCGGTCCTTCAGGTCCTCGAGCGCCTCGTGGAACATCACGCCCGCCTGGCGGCGGTTGCCATAGACCAGCGTGAAACGCGAGTGTGGCTCGCGCGCGAGCGTGGTCCGGATCAGGGACAGAACCGGCGTGATGCCGCTGCCGGCGGCGAACGCGACGTAATGGCGGTCATGCTCCGCCGCTAACGGCGTGAAGAATCGCCCCTCGGGCGTCATCACGTCGATCGCATCGCCCGGCTTCAGCGTCTCGTTCACCCACACCGAGAAGCGCCCGCCCGGCACTCGCTTGACCGCGACCCGCAGTTCGCCGTCGTCGCAGCCAGCGCAGATCGAGTACGAACGACGCAGTTCCTCGCCGTCGAGTTGCGTCCTGAGCGCGAGATGCTGGCCCTGGACGAAGCGATACTCGTCGGCGAGGCCGCCGGGGATATCGAACTTGAGGCTGACGCAATCCGGCGTTTCGCGCCGGACCTCAGCTATGCGCAGACTATGAAATCGGGGCGACATTGGATGGGCTCAGAGCGGCTTGAAGAATTCGAACGGTTCTCGACAGGACCGGCAGCGATACAGCGCCTTGCAGGCCGTGGCGCCGAACTGTGAAAGGCGCTCGGTATCGGCGCTGCCGCAGCGCGGGCACTCGACACGCGGCATGAACTTCAACGGCTGTACGTCACCTGCCCGCCGGGGACCGGGCGGCGCAATGCCATAGGCGCGCAGCTTTTCCTGCGCAGCCGGCCCGATCCAGTCGGTGGTCCATGCGGGCGCCAGCTTCGTCGTGACCCGCACCCGGCCGGCGCCGGCTGCGCTCAACGCTTCACGGATGGAGCGCTCGATGACCTCAGTCGCGGGGCAGCCTGAGTAGGTCGGCGTCACGACGACATCGACGCCGTCAGCTCCCACCTGCACCTCGCGCACGATGCCGAGTTCCGTCACGGAGATGACGGGGATCTCGGGGTCGGGGACACGATCGAGGATGTCCCAGGCTTGCGCAGAGGTCAGCATCGCCAGGTGCGCTACCAGGTCCCGCCAGGGTACGTGCGCTGCAGGTACTGCATTTCCGTCAGCAAGTGGCCCATGAACTCGGTGTGCCGGCCGGTCTTGCCGTGCGACAGGAACGGCGTGCGCTTCGGCACCGTCAGCGTTGCGACCTCGAGCACCGGGCGCACGGCGGCATCCCAGGCAGGTTCCAGGCTCGACCAGGCCGGCCCGATCGCGGCGGTGGCGATGGCTCGGTCTTCGGCGGAAGCGCTGAAGAACTCGGCGGTGTAGGGCCAGAGGTAGTCGAGTGCGCGCTGCATACGGGCGTGCGATTCCTCGGTGCCGTCGCCCAGGCGCACCGTCCAGTCCGCGGCGTGTTGAAGGTGGTAGCGCGTCTCCTTCAGGCTCTTTGCCGCAATCGCCGCAAGCTCGGCATCGGCCGAATTCGCGAGCCCCTGCCATAGTTCGCGCTGCCAAGCCGCGACCAGGAAGTTGCGCAGGATCGTGCGCGCGAAGTCCGCGTTCGGCAGTTCGACGATCGTCAGGTTGTGGTACTGCGGCTCGGTGCGCAGGAAGGCGAGCTGATCCTCGTCGCGGCCGTTGCCCTCGAGGTTGCCCGCGTGCGAGAGCAGCAGGCGCGCCTGGCCGATCAGGTCGAGCGCGACGTTGGTCAGGGCGATGTCTTCCTCGATGACCGGCCCGTGGCCGCACCACTCGGACAGGCGCTGGCCGAGGATCAGCGACGTGTCGGCAATGCGCAGGACATAGTCGAGATGGGCGGCGCTGGCTGCGGTGGTCGTGCTCATCGCTTCTCTCCAAATGAGTGCCGGAGGAAGCGTCGCGAGCAGTACCGAGGTGCCGCCGAGCAGCGGACCTGTACGGAGCAGTTCAGCGAGCGGCGCAGGCGGCAGATCGGAATGCGCAGTAGCTTCATCGGGCACTCACATGTGATTGACTTCATCGGGCAGCTTGTAAAACGTGGGGTGCCGGTAGATCTTGTCCTCGGCCGGGTCGAACATTTCGGGCTTGGCATCCGGGTCGCTGGCAACGATGTGGTCGGCGCGCACGACCCAGATGCTGACGCCCTCGAGCCGCCGCGTGTACACGTCGCGCGCGTTGTGCAAGGCCATCTTCGCGTCTGGCGCGTGCACGCTGCCGCAGTGCTTGTGGTCGAGGCCGTTCTTGCTGCGGATGAAGACCTCCCAAAGAGGCCATTGGCGGCTCGGCTCGGTCATCTCGATTCCTTCTCTCTATTTCCTTCGGTCATCACCGAAGCTTCGTTCGGCGCCAATGGCCCGGGGGCCGTATTGGGATGCAAGGGGGCGGCTGCCCCCTTGGAACCCCTTCGGGCCTTCGGCCCAAGGGAAATCAGTATCGGGATGCAAGAGGGGCTCCGCCCCCTTGGATTCCCCCATCTCGCAACGGCATTCATGCCGCCAGCCGATCACGACGGCGCTGTTTGTCGGCGTGCGCCAGGGCGGCTTCGCGAACCCAGGCACCGTCCTCCCAGGCCTGCACGCGATCGGCGAGGCGGTCGCGGTTCAGCGGGCCGTGGCCGTTGACGACGTTCCAGAACTCCGTCCAGTCGATCGGGCCGAAGTCCCAGTGGCCACGCTCCTCATTGAATCTCAGCGCCGGGTCCGGCAGCGTGACGCCGAGCACCTTGGCTTGCGGCACGGTGGCATCGACGAACTTCTGTCGCAGGTCATCGTTGCTGATGCGCTTGATGCCCCACTTGATCGAGTCGCCCGAGTGCGTCGAGTCCTTGTCGTGCGGGCCGAACATCATCAGGCTCGGCCACCACCAGCGGTTCACAGCGTCCTGCACCAGTGCGCGCTGTTCGGCAGTGCCTTTCATCATCGTCAGCAGCAGGTCGTAGCCCTGGCGCTGATGGAACGACTCTTCCTTGCAGATGCGGATCATCGCGCGCGCGTACGGACCGTACGAGCAACGGCACAGCGGGATCTGGTTCATGATCGCGGCGCCGTCGACCAGCCAACCGATGACACCGATGTCAGCCCAATTGAGCGTCGGGTAATTGAAGATCGACGAATACTTCGCCTTGCCCGAGTGCAGCGCGTCGACCAGGTCGTCGCGCGCAACGCCGAGCGTTTCGGCGGCGGCGTACAGGTACATGCCGTGGCCGCCCTCGTCCTGCACCTTGGCGAGCAAGATGGCCTTGCGCTTCAGCGTCGGCGCGCGCGTGATCCAGTTGCCCTCGGGAAGCATGCCGACGATCTCGCTGTGCGCGTGCTGGCTGATCTGGCGAACCAGCGTCTTGCGGTAGCCCTCCGGCATCCAGTCCTTGGCTTCAATGAACTCTCCGCGCCCCACCTTCGCGTCGAACTCGGCTTCGTATTCAGCCTCTTTCAGCGAACGCGGCCCGCGCGCGCCCTGCGCCTCGTCCCGCTCGGGAGACGGAATGTCCATGGCTTGTGTGTACATAAGTGCGTCCTCTCTACTGTTTCGGCCGGCGGTCGATGATCCGCTTCGCCTTGCCTACCGACCGCTCCAGCCCCATCGGCAGCGCCAGCCGCACCGTGGCGCTGATGCCGATATAGGCCTTGACGTTGTGTTCGAGCTTGCGCGCAGCCGCGTGGCGTGCCTCCTGGCTGCCGCTGGCCAGCGCCGAGCCCATTTCGACGTGCACCGTCAACTCGTCGAGGTTGCCGGGCCGCGTGACTTCGAGCGTGTAATAAGGCTCCAGCTCCGGCTGCTTCAGGATCAGATCCTCAACCTGCGTCGGGAAAAGATTGACGCCGCGGATGATCAGCATGTCGTCCGAGCGGCCCGTGATCTTCTCGATCCGCCGCATGCTGCGTGCGGTCGGCGGCAGCAGCCGCGTCAAGTCGCGCGTGCGATAGCGGATCATCGGCAGCGCCTCCTTGGTGAGCGACGTGAAAACTAATTCGCCCTTCTCGCCCTCGGGCACGACTTCGCCAGTGTCCGGGTTGATGATCTCCGGATAGAAGTGGTCTTCCCAGACTGTGAGACCGTCCTTCGTCTCGATGCACTCCTGCGCCACCCCCGGTCCGATGATCTCCGAAAGACCGTAGATGTCGATCGCATCGAGCGCGGTCTTGGCCTCGATCGCCAAGCGCATCGCCGGCGTCCACGGCTCGGCGCCGAAGATGCCGATCTTCAGTGATGACGCTTTCGGATCCAAGCCCTGCTTTTCCATCTCCTCGGCGATCGCCAGCATGTACGACGGCGTCACCATGATGATGTCGGGCTTGAAGTCGGCGATGATCTGCACCTGCCGCTCGGTCATGCCGCCGGAAATCGGGATCACGGTGCACCCGAGCTTCTCCGCACCGTAGTGAGCGCCGAGGCCACCGGTGAAGAGCCCGTAGCCGTACGACACGTGCACGATGTCGCCGGCGCGGCCGCCGGCGGCGCGGATCGAGCGCGCCATCACCGTGGCCCAGGTGTCGATGTCCTTCGCCGTATAGCCGACCACCGTCGGCTTGCCAGTCGTTCCGCTCGACGCGTGCAGCCGCACGACCCTCTCGCGCGGCACGGCGAACAGGCCGAACGGGTAGTTGTCGCGCAGGTCCTGCTTCAGCGTGAACGGAAACTTCGCAAGGTCCGCCAGCGTCTTCAGGTCCGATGGCTTCACCTTGGCGGCGTCGAATGTCTTGCGGTAGTGCGGGACGTTCTCGTAGGCGTGGTTGAGCGACCAGCGCAGGCGCTCGAGCTGCAATGCCTGCAGTTCGGCCCGTGAGGCGCGCTCGATCGGCTCGAGGTCGGAAGGGGATGGCTTCTTGACGGGCATGCTTACCCTCCTCAGAGCTGAACCACCTGCTTGCCCTTCATCGTGTGCGAGCGGCCCCGCATCACGACAACCGCCTTGCCTTCCTGGTTCGTGACCTTGATGTCGTAGACGCCGGTGCGTCCGGTGCGCGCCACCTCATGGCACTCCGCCACCAGGCGCTCACCTTCGTGCGCCGGCGCCAGGAAGTCCACCACGATGCCCGAGGCGACGGTCACCTCGTTGTAGCTGTTGCAGGCGAACGCGAATGCCGAATCCGCCAGCGTCGTGATGAAGCCGCCGTGGCAGATCTTGAAGCCGTTCAGCATGTCGGGCCGCACCGTCATCGCAATTCGTGCGTAGCCGGGGCCAACGGCCTCGATCGCCATGCCGAGCCCACGCGAGGCGGCATCGTCCATGAACATGCCGAGTTTCACCGCTTCGGCGATCGCATTCGCGTCGTGTGCCATCGAGTCAGTCATGGAAGGAAGCCCCGGTGTAGCCCTTGCGGGTGATCAAGGCGGAAGTGCGGTAGCGCTCCTCACCGTAGTGCTCGCGCAGGTTCGCCAGCGCCCGCGCGAAGACGCGCAGGCCGACCTGTTCGGACCATTCCAACGGGCCGCGTGGATAGTTGACGCCGTAGCGCATCGCCACGTCGATCGCATCGGCGCTGCACACGCCATGCGCGACGGCGTCGGCCGCCTCGTTGACCAGCATCGCGGTCAGCCGCATGACGACGAGTCCCGCCACGTCATCGAGGGGTGAGCAGGCGAAGCCGGCTCGCGTCAGCGTCGCACACACCGTGCGGAAGGCGGCCATGCCGCACTGGTCGGCGCGCGCCAGTCCGAGGCGCGGCGTCGTCGCGTAGTCCAGCGCCAGGTCGAACAGCACAAGGTGCTCGTGCTTCTCTTCCATCGCGCGGCGCGTCGCCGGACGGCCATCGGTCATCATCAGGCGCGCCGGGCCGATCTCCAGCCAGCCCGACGAGACATCCTGCGCCGCACGGGGCCCCTGCACGCGCACCACATCGACACCGGCGGCCTCGAGCCGCGTGATGATTGGCGTGGCGATACCGAGCGAACCGACGGCGACAACGCGCTTTACAGGCTCGGAGCCGGTCTCGACCTGCGGGGCGGGCAATGCCACGCCGTCACGGTAGTCATAGATGCCGCGCCCGGTCTTGCGACCGAGCCTCCCGGCACGCACGAGTTCCTGCTGCGCCAGCGACGGCGCATAGCGACGCTCGCCGAACGTGGCCTCGAACACCGACGTGCTGACCGCGAGATTCACGTCGTGTCCGATCAGATCCATCAGCTCGAACGGCCCCATCGGGAAGCCGCCGCAGTCGCGCACGATCGCGTCGATCGTCGCCGGATCGGCGGCACCCTCGGTGTAGGCGCGCCACGCCTCGCCGTAGAACGGCCGCGCGATCCGGTTGACGATGAACCCCGGCGTGGATTTCGCAAAGGCGGGCTTCTTGCCCCAGGCCCCGGCGGTCGCGAAGACCGCTTCCGCGACCTCCGGCGCTGTCTCGACACCGCCGATCACCTCGACCAGCTTCATGCGCGTGGCCGGGTTGAAGAAGTGCATGCCGATGACGCGGCCCGGATTCTTCAAACCCGCCGCGATCGCCGTCACCGACAGCGACGAGGTGTTGGTCGCCAAAATGCAGCCGGGACTGACGATCCCTTCCAGCTGCGCCAGCAGCGCGCGCTTGACGCCGAGGTCTTCGACGACCGCCTCGATGACGAGGCCGCACGCCGCAAAGTCCATCAGTTCCGCCGACTGGATGCGCGCGGGCACGGCGTGGGCGTCCTCCGCAGTGACCTTACCGCGCCCCGCCAGTGCCTGCAGTCCCTTGGACATCGCGGCAACCGCGCGCTCGACTGCACCCGTCTGGGCGTCCGCCAGCAGTACGCGATGACCAGCCTGCGCCGCGACCTGCGCGATGCCAGCCCCCATGGCGCCTGCACCGACGACGCCGATGACAATCTCCTGTGACAGAGCCGGCGCCATCGCTAGCTCCCGCTGAAGCGCGGCACGCGCTTTTCCATGAACGCCGTGACGCCCTCGCGAAAATCGGCCGAGCGCCCGAGTTCGCGCTGATAGTCGCGTTCGAGATCGAGTGAAGCTTCGAACGACAGTTTCGTGCTCGCTTCGACGGCCTCGCGCGTGCGCACGTAGCCAAGCGTCGGTCCCGCCGCAAGCTGGCGCGCCGCCGCCAGCGCCGTCGGCAGCAGTTCGTCGTCCTCGACTGCCCGCCAGATCAGGCCCCACTCTTCGGCCTGCGCGGCCGAGAGCTTGTCGCCCAGCAGGGCCAGACCCATCGCGCGCGCGGGTCCTATCAGCCGCGGCAGCCACCACGTCCCGCCGCAGTCAGGCACCAACCCGAGCTTCGAGAATGACTGGATGAAGCTGGCCGACTTCGCGGCGAAGACGAGGTCGCACGCAAACGGAATGTTGGCGCCGGCGCCCGCCGCCACGCCGTTGACCGCGCAGACGGTCGGCATCCGCAGCCGCCGCAGGCGCAGCAGCATCGGCTTGTAGTAATTGTCGATCGAGGCCCCGAGGTCGAGCGCCTCGCTACCGGGTGCCACCGCGCGGTCGGCAAGATCCTGGCCCGCACAGAAACCCCGACCCGCGCCGGTCAGCACCAGGCATCGCACTGTCGGATCGGCGTCGGCAGCATCGAGCGCGCCACGCATTTCGCCGTGCATCGCCACGGTGAAGCTGTTCAGCCGTTCCGGGCGGTTGAGTGTCAGCGTTGCCACCCCGTCCGCCACATCCAGGCGGACGGTCTCATACGAAGCCATCGCGAAGTCTCCTCGGCCGGCGCGGCGACGATGCGCCAATCAGGCTGCGATTCGTTGACCGACCGTTCAATCAATAGTAGCGTTGTCGGTTCCCCGCTGACAAGCACGCTGCCGGCCCCGAATCGTGATCGCGGGCCTTTGCGCCGCAACAAACAGGAGAATCCGTTGACGCACCCGCTGTTCGCGAAGCATCGCGCCACGCTCGAGGGCGCACTCAACGCCATTCAGGTGCGCGGCTACTGGAGCGCCTACCCGGAGCAGCCCAGCCCGAAGGTCTATGGCGAGACCGCCAACGACGAGGGCAAGGCAGCCGCGTTGGCCTATGCGGGCCGCCGCTTCGACCTTGCGCAGCCGGGCCAGACGGGCTGGGTGGCGAGCGAGAAATCGCCGTATGGCCTCCCCCTCGATGTTCAATATCCGGCCTGCGCTCCGCAAGCGCTGGTCGACGCCGGACTCGCCGCCATGCCGGCGTGGCAGAAGCTGGGTCCGGATGGCCGCACCGGCGTCTGCCTCGAGGCGCTCGCGCGCATCAACAAGGCCAGCTTTGAGATCGCCTACACGGTGATGTTCACGACCGGCCAGGGCTGGATGATGGCGTTCCAGGCCGGCGGCCCCCATGCGCAGGATCGCGGGCTCGAAGCGGTCGCCTACGCCTGGCGTGAAATGAGCTTTGTTCCGCACGAAGCGCGCTGGGAGAAGCCGCAGGGCAAGAACCCGCCGATCGTCATGGAGAAGCGCTTCGAGATCGTCGGGCGCGGCGTGGCGCTGGTCATCGGTTGCGGAACGTTTCCGACATGGAATACCTATCCGGGACTGTTTGCGGCGCTCGCCACTGGCAACCCGGTGATCGTGAAGCCACACCCGAACGCCATTCTTCCGGCGGCGATCAGCGTTCGCATCATCCGCGACGTGCTGGCAGAAAACGGCATCGATCCGAACCTCGTGACGCTTGCGGTGACCGATGACCCGAAGGTCACGCAGGCGCTGGCGACGAATCCGGCCGTGAAGTCGATCGACTTCACCGGCAGCAACGCCTTCGGCCGCTGGCTCGCCGACCACGCGCGTCAGGCGCAGGTCTATGCCGAACTCGCCGGCGTGAACAACGTCGTCATCGAATCGACGGACGCCTACAAGGCGATGTTGAAGAATCTCGCGTTCACGCTGAGCCTGTACTCCGGCCAGATGTGCACGACAACGCAGGACATCTTCGTATCGGCCGGCGGCATCGAGACCGATGAAGGCCACAAGAGTTTCGACCAGGTCGCGGCCGATCTCGGCGCCGCCGTCGACAAGCTTCTGTCCGATGCCGCGGTCGCGACCGCCGTTCTCGGTGCGATCCAGTCGCCCGACACGCTGAAGCGCATCGAGGAAGCGCCGAAGCTGGCGGAGGTCGTTCTCGCGTCGCGCAGGATCGACCATCCGGAGTTTCCGAAGGCCGACGTTCGCACCCCGGTCCTGCTGAAGGCTGACCCAAGCCGCGAGTCCTCGTACCTGCAGGAGCGCTTCGGGCCGATCAGCTTCGTCGTCAAGGTGCCGGACGCTATGTCGGCGGTAGCGCTTTCCGAGCGCACTGTGAGGGAACATGGCGCATTGACCGTGGGTCTCTACTCGACGAACCAGGCCGTTATCGACGCGATGACGGCGGCAACGCTGCGCGCCGGCGTGTCGCTGTCGATCAACCTGACCGGCAACGTTTACGTCAATCAGTCGGCGGCGTTCTCCGACTACCACGCGACCGGCGCAAATCCGGCCGCGACGGCGAGCTACACCGATTCCGCCTTCGTCGCGAACCGCTTCCGCGTTATCCAGAGGCGCTGGCACGCGGCGGCGTAGACGCCGCGGCCCGCGCCGGCGCCAGACCGGTCCCGCCTGCAATGCTCAGCGGCGGGCCGGGGCATGCGACGCGTTGCGCCGCTCGACGCAGTGGTTCAGGAAGTTCGAGATCACCGGCCCGCTGTCGAGCAGTTGCCCTTCCTGCGACCGGTGGAACTCCGGATGCCACTGGACACCCATGACAAAGCTCGATCCGGTCCAGCGGACGGCCTCAATCACGCCATCGGCTGGCGATACTGCCTCGACCACCAGACCATTGCCCAGGCGCTTGACGCACTGGTGATGGATGCTGTTCACGCGCAGCCGCGCGTCGCTGCCATACAGGCGCGCCAGCACGGAGTCGGGCTGCAGTGCGACGTCGTGATGCAGCGTGTCGTACAGCGCCGGGTCGACGTGCCGGATTGCGGCGGGCAGCTCGGTCGGGATGTCCTGGTACAGCGACCCGTTGAACGCGACGTTGATCAGCTGCAGTCCGCGGCAGATGCCGAGCACGGGCTTCTGCTCGAACACGAACGCCCACAGCATCTCGACCTCGTACATGTCGCGCACGCGGTCACCTGACCACTCCGGCCGCAGCGCCTGCTCGTGGTAGGTCTCGGGGCTGACATCGGCACCGCCCTGCAGCACCAGTCCATCGAGGGTACCGACATAGTCGCGCATCGAGATGCTGGACCGCCCGAGTATTGGAGCCCGTCTCCAGCGTCGGCACCATGAACACCAGCGCACCGTGCGCCATCAACCAGTGCGCCACCGACGTCTCCAGGTATTGCAGCGTCTTGCCGCGAAAACCGAGCGCCTGCGCCCCCTCCGGGTGAAGGATGCGTGCCGAAACCCCGATGCGCAGCGGCGGCTGGCCGGGCATCGGCAGCACCGGATCCATGGCCGGCGCCACGCGGCCGCCTAGATCCCGGCCCTGAAGTACCGGCTCTGCTTCCACATCAGGTCCGCTAGCGACTCCGTCTCGGCATACTGCTCGCGCATCCAGCGCGCGTCGTTGACACGTTCGCGCGCCCAGCGCGCCACCTGTTCGAGCGCTGCGGTCGACTGCAGCTCGCGCCCGTCGACGGCGAGCCGTTCGCAGGTCGTCGCGATGTCGTCGTGGATCGGCACATGCTCGTGCGTGTGCGGATCGATCATCAGGCCCTCGAGCCCGAAGCGGCAGGCCTGGAAGCGGTTGTAGGTGTAGGTGAGGTACAGATCCTCGTGCGACCGTCGACCGGGCGGTCGATCAGCAGGCGTCGGGCCAGCGCCTGGACGTAGGCCGCGAGCGCGGCGGCGCGCTCGACCGTCAGCGGCGTGTCGAACACGCGGACTTCGATCGTGCCGTACTCCGGCTTCGGTCGAATGTCCCAGTAGAAGTCCTTCATGCTCTCGACCACCTTCGCCGCACGCATCTTCTCGAAGTACTCGACGAACCCGGCCCAGCGCTCGACCACCGGCGCGCGGCCCGACAGCGGGAAGGCATAGATGGAGTTAAGCCGCGAGGAGTCGTACGGCAGTATCGACGCCCTGCTGGTAGGGCGACGACGCCGCCAGCGCGATGAAGTGCGGCACGTAGCGGCCCATTGCATGCAGCAGGTACATCGCGCTGTCACCGTCAGCGCAGCCGATGTGCACGTGCTGGCCGAAGATCGTGAACTGCTTGGCGAGATAGCCGTAGAGCGACGAGATCTGCTTGAAGCGCGGTTTGTCGAAGATCCTCCGTTCGCTCCAGTGCTGGAACGGATGCGCGCCGCCGCCCGCGATCAGCAGGTTCAGCCGGTCGGCTGCCGCGACCACCGTGTCGCGGATGCCGCGCAGCTCGGCCAGCGCGTCCGCGTAACGCTCGTGGATCCCCGTGGCGACCTCGATCATGCTCTCGGTGATCTCGGGCTTGATGTCGCTCTGGTTGCCGCCGCGCTCGATCTCGCGCAGCAGGTCTTCCGCGCCGCGCGTCAGGTCACAGTCGCGCCGGCTCAGTATCTGCAGCTCGAGCTCGATGCCGAACGTCAGCGCCTTGGACGGTCCGAAGGGCAGGTCGCTCATTGCTCGTCCTCCGCCGTCTCGCCGGCCCGCCGCAACGCGAACTGCAACGCCATCGGACCGGCAAATGCCAGGATCGTGATCGCCAGGTACATGCTGGCGGCTATCCCCTGCGACAGCACCGGGGCCTGCTGCGCGAGGTCCTGCATCATCAGCAGCGCCAGGCCAGACATCGGCGTCAGCCCCAGCTGCACCAGCGAGGCCTTGCGGGTGGCCAGGCTGCTGGCCCGCGCCAGCAGCAGCAGCGGGACCAGCTTGCCGATGTGCCGCGCCGCGATGAAACCCAGCGCCATCGGCAGCGCATCGAGCCAGCCGCTGAACTGCAGGCCCGCGCCGGCCAGCGCAAAGAGCAGCACGACGAAGAGCATCGCGCTCTGGCCAAAGCGCAGCGAGATGAAGTGCCGGTCGCGGTCGAGGATGCGGGCCAGCATGCCGAGCAGCAGCAAAGTGAGCGGGACCAGCAGTTCTAAGGCCGCGGCAGCCGCGACCGTCAGCAGGACCAGCGCCACGGTGATCGCGAACTGGAACGCCGGCCGGCGCCCGAAGAAGCGCAGCAGAACGATCATCACGCCGGCCAGCACCGCCGCCAGCACCAGCGAGCCGACGATCAGGTACAGCGGCTGGCCGACCGTGCGTGTCAGCGATCCGGCGCTTTCCAGCTGCAGCCAGCCGAAGATCAGGGCGAGCCCGACCACCGCGTACGCGGTGTTCAGCGCGGTGAACAGCATGACGCGTTCCGTGACCTGGCCCTGGGCACGGAGGTCCTTGACGAGCGTGACGACGACCGCCGGCGAGGTCGCGATGGCCATCATGCCCGCCGCGGCAGCCGTGACGGCCGGCACGTCGAACAGGCGCATCACCGAAAAGACGGCGAGCAGCGTCAGCAAGGCCTCGAGCAAGCTGGTGGCAAGCAGCCACGGATTGCGACGCAGCCAGCCGAGATCGATGCGCTGGCCCAGCTCGAACAGCAGCAGGCCGACCGCGATGTCGACGAAGACCCTGAGTGCTTCGAGCGTCGCGCCGTCCAGTACGCCAAGGGCATGTGGACCCAGCGCAGCACCGACCACCAGGTAACCGATGATGCGCGAAACCCCCAGCCAACGCCTTGTCAGTTCCCCGGCCACGATTGCCGCGAGCAGGAGCACGGCTACCCACGCCAAGGGTGTGGCTGCAGGCGGCCACGCGGGCAGGAACGGAAAATCGGCAGGATTCATGTCAGGGATTCCATCTTCGTCGAGCAATGCCCGTCCGGGTCTACCGCGCTACTTGCAGAAGGCGCCGTTCGGATATGAACCACGGACTTCCCCCAGGACGGGCAGCGCTCTCGGTTCCGCACGCGGGCTGAACAGAGCCGCCCGCGCACACGATTCAGTCTAGTCAGCAATCCGCTCTTTCCAAAACGGCGGATCAAGCAACGTCCCGCCGGTCAACTCGATCCAGCCACAGGAACGGCCTGCGCGTGACCCGGCGCGGAGCCGGGCGGGAGCCGCCGCCCCTTCAGGTCGCAGCGTAATCGGGGTCTTCCCCAGCAACCGAGGCTGCTCCCGTTCGCCCCGCACAGACGTCCGGGACGGCGTCAGCCCCGCCTCAACACGTCGACGGCGGGGTGTTGGCGGCATCGTGATCGGCGAAGCGACGGTTCGAGACCGTCGAGCCGTGGCACACACCGGGCTCCGCGGGTAGCCGCGAAGGCTCGCGTCGTGGCAGTTCCTCGTCCAGGTGCCGGGCCGGCGCTGCTCGACGGTGCTACGGCCAGTCCGGTACCGCCAACCGCGACGTCGGGCCTCAGAAACGTGACTACGCCGAGGCTCAACGGAATGCCCGTCGTGAACAGACCCGCCGACGGCACACAACCCGTCACGGGTGCACGCGCCCGAAGATCCGGGTGCATAAGCGTCTTCCGTGGCGGCCCGGCGTCAGGCGCCCGCAATTCAGGCGAGGTACAACGCCGCCAATCCAAGGAAGGCAAGGAAACCGAAGGTGTCCGTGAATGCGACCAGCAGGACTTCGCCGGCGATCGCCGCATCGACCTTCAGCCGTTCGAGCGCAAGGGGGATCAGCGTGCCGGCCGCCACGCCCGCGACGAGATTGACCAGGATCGCAATGGCGACGACAAGGCTCAGACCCCAGTCGCCGAACCAGACCGTGACCAGGCTACCAACCGCCAGCGCCCACAACGCGCCGTTGAGTGCGGCAACCGTCAGTTCGCGCCGGAACAGACGCCACCGGTTGGTGCTGTCCACCTGTTCAAGCGCAAGACCGCGAATCACCAGGGTCAGGCTCTGGGTGCCCGCCACGCCGCCCATGCTGGAGACCAGCGGCATCAGGACAGCCAGCGCGACCATCCTTTCGATGGTGCCATAGAACAGACCGATGACGGCGGACGCCGCCAAAGCGAACACCAGATTGAAGCCGAGCCAGACGGCGCGTCGCCGCGCGCTTGGCCAGGCGGGAGCGAAGGTGTCGCTACCCTCGTCGAGACCGCTCGGTGCCAGTGCCGCGTGCTCTGCCTGAGCCCGAACGTAATCCAGCACGTCGTCGACCTTAATGCGACCGAGCAGGCGGTCCTCGCTGTCGACCACGGGCGCCGATACCAGGTTCTCGTCCTCGAACCGGCGTGCCACGTGAGCAGCGGACATGCTCGCGTCGATCGGCGCGAATGCCGTATCCATCGCGCCTTCGACCCTTGTCCCGGCGCCAAGCGAGACGACATCGACCAGTGCCAGCCGGCCGAGATAGCGGCCGTCCGCATCGGTCACACTGACGGCGTCCAACTCCTCCGGCAGCTGACCCTGTTCGGCCCGCGTCAATGCAAGGTGGGCCATCACCATGGCCAGCGTTGCTTCCGGACGCACCGAGAGCGCGTCCGTGTCCATCAGGCCGCCGGCGGTATCGTCAGCATAGCTGCGCACAAGCTCGAACCGCTGTCGCCGCTGCGCATCCATCGCACGCAGCACGGCGTCACCCACTGCCGGCGGCAGCTCCGGATAAAGGTCGGACAACGCATCCAGATGCAGCGGTCCCACAGCCGACACGAGTTCTTCGGTACTGCTGGCGTCGATCAGCTGGTGCCGCACCTCGCTTCGCACCTCCACCAGCACATCGCCCTTAAGCCGAGGCGCCACGACCGCCCAGACGCCCTTGCGCCGTTCCGGCGGAAGCGCCTCGAGCAGATCCGCGACCTGCGCTGCGCCCAGCCCGGAGACGATGTCGCCAACAGACTCCGCGCCCTCGGTCGACAGGACGCGCCGGAGGATTTCAGGCTTCGCTTTCATCGAGGACCTTGAAGTTTCCATGAATTGACGGTGGGACCCGACGAATGACTGGGAATCAATGTGTACTTTTCCGCTTCGCGCCACGTCGAAAGCCAGCGACCGGCTGATCCGATCCGATAGCCCGAGCTTGCTCGGCAGGGTCGCAAGCGTATACGCTGGGCCAGGCAGTCCGCTGGAGACGTATCGTGGGGCTTGCTCGCCTTCTGGGTCGTTGGGCACTGTCACCGCTCTCCAAGGCTCTGCCGCCTCTTGGGGACACGGAACGCGCCGCGCTCGAGGCCGGCACGGTGGGATTCGAAGGGCAGTTGTTCGCTGGACGCCCCGACTTCGACGCGCTTGCAGCAGTCGGGCCCATTCGGCTGTCCGAAGCGGAACAGCTCTTCATTGACACGGACGTGCGCGCGCTGGTCGCGCAGCTCGATGACTTTGCGATCGACGAAGCGCGCGACCTGCCGGCCGAGGTGTGGAAATCCCTGCGGGAGAAAAAGTTCTTCGGCCTGATCATCCCGCTGGAATTCGGCGGGCTGGGATTCGGCCATTCTGCGCACGGTGAGGTCGTCACCCGGATTGCCACCGTCAACGTGGCAGCCGCTGTGACCGTGATGGTTCCGAACTCACTCGGGCCGGCAGAACTACTGCTGCACTACGGCACCGACGCCCAGAAGCGTCACTATCTTCCGCGTCTGGCCGACGGCCGCGAACTGCCCTGCTTTGCGCTCACCTCACCCTACGCCGGCTCCGACGCGGCCTCGATTCCCGATCGCGGCGTGCTGGCCGAGCGCGTCATCGATGGACGCCCGGTGCGCGGATTCCTGGTCGACTTCGACAAGCGATACATCACGCTGGCGCCGGTGGCGACGGTCGTTGGTCTCGCGTTCCAGGCGTTCGATCCGGCGCAGCCCGAGGGCGAGCAGGAACTGGGGATCACCTGTGCGCTGATCCCGGTGCCGACCGAGGGCATGCAGATCGGCCGACGCCACCGTCCGATGAACTCGGCCTTCATGAATGGGCCGATCCGCGGCCGGCAGGTCTTCGTGCCGATGGACTGGGTCATCGGCGGCGAAGCGATGGTCGGGCAGGGCTGGCGCATGCTGATGGAAAGCCTCGCCGCCGGTCGCGCGATCTCGTTGCCCGCGCTCGGCAGCGCTCTGCAACAGACTTCGCTCTACGTCGCAGTCGGTTACGGCCGTGTCCGCGAACAGTTCGGGCTGCAGATCAGCCGATTTCACGCCATTGCGGCGCTGATCGCCAGGATGGCTGTGGAACTGTACGCCACCGATGCGGCGCGGCGCTACACGGCCGCCGCATTGGACCGGGGTGAGCGCCCGAGCGTGGCGAGCGCAATTCTGAAGGTTCACCTGACCGAAGCGGGACGCCGAGCGGTCAACGCCGCCATGGACATCCTCGGCGGCAAGGGAATCATCTATGGTCCGAGCAATCTGCTCGGCGTGGCCTACCGGCACGTGCCGATCGCTATCACCGTAGAAGGCGCCAACATACTGACGCGCGCGCTGATCATCTTTGGCCAGGGAGCGGTCCGTTGCCATCCGCATGTGCTTGCCGAAATGGCCGCCGTGCAGGACCGAAATGCCGACGCGCTCGGCAGCGCCCTGCTCGGACATGCCGGGCACCTGCTGCGCAACCTCTGGGCAAGCCTGGTGTCGGCACCCGTGATCGGCACGCCCCCGAGTGAACTGGCGAAGGAAGCGCGGCTGATTGCGAGGGTCTCGGCCAAGTACGCGCTGACGGCCGACCTGGCTATGGGCCTTCTCGGGGGCAAGCTCAAGCGCATGGAGCTGCTGTCGGCGCGCCTCGGCGATGTGCTGTCGCATCTGTATCTTGCCGCGGCCTGCGTGTGGCGCTATCAGGTCGAGGCCGAGCCGAAAATGGTGCCGGTCGCCCGCGCCGCGATACGCGTCCAGCTCGACCTGGCAGCGGCGACTCTGCGGGATCTTTATGCCAACCTGCCGTCGCCTGCGCTGCGATTCGTTGCGCCGCTGCTCTTGCATGGCACTCGTCACCTTGCTCCTCCGCGCGACCGCGAACTGATCGCGCAATCGGACGCACTGCGCGACGATCGCCACCTGCTCGCGCGACTGTGTCCCGACGTCGCTTCCCCCGCCAGCGGCGGGCTGCACGACCTGGCCCAGGCACTCGAACTGGCCGAGTCGCTGCCCGACGAGGTGGTCGACCTGATCAGAGTGCTGCGGCGCACGGACTCGCTCGAACAATCCGCGCAACAGTCACGTGACCAGGCCTCGGCGCTGGCCTTTCTGCTTGCGGCGGATCGCGTGATTCAGGTTGACGACTTTCCCGGCAGACCGTGAATCTCGACCTGATCGGGGTGTCCGCACGGCGGGACGGGTCGCCCGCCGTGCGCCGGCGGCCGGGTTGCCGGTTCGAGCGGCCGCGGCCCCGCGGCGGTGTGCCCCGAAGGGACACCGGGTCGGACCGATGGGCGGTCGCCAGCGGTCAGACGGTGGTTATGGGGCTCGTCTGCGCGCAGCTGAGATGATCGCGCCGACGGACAGTGCCTCAGGGGCGAACCGGTCAAGCGCTGAGGATCGCTCCGGACCCGTCTAGACTTGCGAGACCGCGCTCGGTTGAATGCCTGTTCCGACCCATGCGTGCAGGTGCCGATCCGGTAGGCCGCCGCGGACGGACCATGAAGTCGCCATCTCGGAGACATCGTGCCCTGCTACGAGATAGATGGAGTCGTTCCGGTAGTCGACCCGACCGCGTTCGTTCATCCGATGGCCACGCTGATCGGCGACGTCATCGTCGGGCCGGGCTGCTATGTCGCGCCGGGAGCGAGCCTGCGTGGCGACTTCGGCCGCATCATCCTCGAACGCGGCAGCAACGTGCAGGACTGCTGCGTGATGCACGGTTTTCCCGGGACGGACACGGTCGTCGAAGAGGACGGTCACATCGGCCATGGCGCGATCCTGCACGGTTGCGTCGTAAAGAAGAATGCGATGGTCGGAATGAACGCGGTCGTGATGGACGAGGCTGTCATCGGCGAATCGGCAATCGTCGCAGCCTGCGCCTTCGTCAAGGCAGGCATGGTCATTCCGCCGCGCTCACTCGCCGTCGGCACACCAGCCAAGGTGATGCGCCACCTGTCCGACGAAGAAGTTGCCTGGAAGGTGAGCGGAACGCGCAGCTACCAGGACCTCACCGGCCGCAGCCTGCGCACGCTCAGGGAAGTGCCGCCGCTCGCCTCGATCGAGGCCGACCGCAAGCGCATCTCCATCGACGTTGAAGGTGTCGTGCCGCTGGTCGCGACCAGGCGAGACTAGCTGTCGACTAAGTCGCGTGCCGCCGCAATCGCGGCACGCAGCGTGTCGAGATCGCCCACCTGATTGGCGAGCAGCAGGATGAGCCGCGCATTGAGCGCCGCGCTCTGTGCCTCGGTCAGTCCGGCATGCGCGTCGATTAGCGCCTGATAGAAATCATCGGGGCGCGCGATGTTGGGTTCGGTGTTCAGCGCCATTTCAGTGCCCTCCCCGTCCCTGTGCGCGCGCGAGTGCCTCGTGGATTTCCGCCACCTCGGGTGAGCGCCAGCGCGCTGCCACGTGTTGGTCCGGCCGCAGCAGATAGGCGGTCCCGGCCGCGCCGTCATAGCGCTGCCGCAACAGACCGTCCGCGTCCTCGATGACACGGAGGTCGGCAGCTACTTCGCCCGCGTAATGCTGCACGACAAGCACGACGCTGAGTTCGCCACCGAGCGATCGCCTGACTTCATCCAGCCACTGAGACGCGACTGGAGCGAAAACCAGAAGATTGAAGCGCCCCCCCAACTGATTCAGCAGCCACGCAGCGCGGCCGTGCACGCGAATCGGCGCATCGGCGGCAGGGGCGCCAGGCACCAACGCGCCGATGAACGCATCCCGATCGAGCGTCGAAAGCGGGCTCGCGCGATGCGACGTGGGAAGTGACAGTCGTCCACTGTTCACGAGCCGGCGCGCAAACGGATAGCGGCGCGACAGTTCCAGGACCGCATCGCGGAATACCCGACTGACATTGCTCTTGGGTGTGATGAAGTCGGTCGCACGCGTGGAGTTCAGGATGTTCTCGTCGGCGGCCTCGACGCGCTCGCGGTCATAACTGTCGAGCAGCGACGCCGGCGACTGTGCGCGCAACACGCGCGCCAGCTTCCAGCACAGATTGTCGGTGTCCTGGAAGCCGCTGTTGGCGCCGCGCGCGCCGAAAGGAGACACCTGGTGGGCGGCGTCACCCGCGAAGATCACGCGCCCATGCACGAAGCGATCGAGGCGCCGGCACTGGAAGGTATACACGCTGACCCACTCCAGCTCGAACGGCCGATCGTCGCCGAGCATCGCGCGGATGCGCGGGATCACGCGCTCGGGCTTCTTCTCCTCCTCGGGATCGGCATCCCAGCCGAGCTGGAAGTCGATCCGCCAGACGTCATCAGCCTGCCGGTGCAGCAACACCGACTGGCCCGGATGAAACGGCGGATCGAACCAGAACCAGCGCTCGGTCGGGAACTCGCCCTTCATGTGCACATCGGCGATCAGGAAGCGATCGCGGAATACCTGTCCTTTCCACTCGAGGCCCAGCAAATCGCGCAGCGGGCTGCGCGCGCCGTCGGCGGCGATAACATAGTCGGCGGCGATCGTGTAGTGCCCGTCCGGGGTGTCGATGTCGAGCCGGACTCCGGCAGCGTCCCGCTCGACACCCACGGCCCGGTTTCTCCAGCGCACGCGGTGGCCGAGCGCTCCCAGGCGATCGACCAGGGCTTCTTCGAGGTGGTACTGCTGAAGATTTACGAAGGCCGGCCGCCGGTGGCCCAGCTCCGGCAGCAGATCGAAGCGGTAGGCCAGTTCATCGTGGAAGAAGACCTTGCCGACGCTCCAGCTGACTGCCGCGCGCACAAACCGGCTGGCCGCAGCCCAGCCGGTCGAGGATCTCGAGCGCACGCTTGGCGTAGCAGATCGCGCGCGAGCCAACGCTGACCGTGTTGTTGTCGTCGACGATGATGAAGTCGATGCCGTACTGCGCCAGATCGATGGCGGCCGCGAGCCCGATCGGCCCCGCGCCGACGATCGCCACCTGCGTGCGCGCCACCTCGCCCGTCGTGATCTCGAGCGGCGTGACGTACGGGTACTCCGGAGGACGATAGGTTGATGGCATGAAAGATCGAGTCGAGCGCTGCCCCGGCGTGCAGTTACATCAAGGGCGGGCGCCGGGCCGCTCCCAAGCCCGCCCTTCTAACCAATCGGTCCGAGTGCACGTGCGACGCGCCCCGCGCGTCGCGTACACGAGGAGCGCCTAGCCCTCGAGCGCCTCCCACATGTCCTTGTCGCGCTGCGCGGTCCAGATGCGCGGGTGAACGTGGCCGGTCGCCTCGTCATAGGCTCGGCTCACATCGAAGGGCAGGCAGTGGTCGAAAATGACCCAGTGACCGAATTGCGGCTTCAGCGCTTCATAGGTCGCTCGATACACCGACCTGAGGTCCCGGCCTGCCCGCGCGCCTTCCTTGACCGACTCGAACATCGCCGTCACGAAAGCCCGCGTGCCGTCGAGCCCGGACTTCACCGCCTCGGGCGATTGCAGGGCGGCGCCGCGTCCCGGCACCAGCTTCTGCGGCTGCAGCGCGGCGATGGCATCCAGTGTTGCGGGCCAGTCCGTGAGATAGGCATCGCCTGTGTAGGGCGTCGCGTCGTACTCGACCAGGTCTCCTGAAAATAGGATCTTCTCCTGGGGCAGCCAGACCACCGTGTCGCCCTTCGTGTGGCCGCGACCGAGCTGCAGGATCTCCACCTGCAGCTTGCCCAACCAGAGCGTCAGGCGTTTGTCGAACACGATCGTGGGCCACGTCAGCCCCGGGACCGACTCCACCGCGCGAAACAGCCGCGGGAAGCGCTCGATTTCGCTTTTCATGTCCTGCTCGCCGCGCTCGACGATCAGGTCGTAGGTATCACGACTGGCGATGATCTCCTGCGGCCGGTAGCCCGATGCCCCCAGCACGCGCACCGCGTGATAGTGCGTCAGCGTGACGTACCGGATCGGCTTGTCGGTGACGCTGCGGATGAGCCGGGTGACCTCCTGCGCCATCACCGGCGTGGCCTGTGCATCGATCACCATGACGGCGTCGTCGCCGATGACGATTCCGGTATTCGGATCGCCCTCGGCCGTGTACGCATAGGCATGATCCGAGAGCCGATCGAAGCTGACCTTCTTTTCCTCGACGTCGGCGTGGGAAGCGAACTTCTTTTCCACGAGAGTCCTCTGTGTTGTGCCGCATCACACGGCGGTTCAACGCCAAGCATGGTGCGCTTCGGCGCGTCACGCAAGTCATCGCGCCGACCCCGACCTCAGCGCGCGTCCTAGCTGACGGAGCGGTCGATCCGCCACGCCTGGTAACGAATCCCGGCTATCGCGCCCACGACGATGCTCGCTAGCGCAATGAAGGAACCCGCCGAGAGCGTCGACACGCCCGACAGGCCCTGCCCGATCGTGCAACCCACGGCCGTCACGCCGCCAAAGCCCATCAGCGCGGCGCCGACCAGGTGATTCGCCGTGTCCTCGGTGTCGCGAAAACCCTCCCAGCGAAAGCCGCCCGTCGCGAGCGCGTAAACGGTCGAGCCAAGGAACATGCCGAGTACCGCGACGATGCCGATCGTCAGCTCCTTGTTCGCGTCGCTCGCGAACATCAGGTAATCGAGCGTCCAGGCCACGGGCGCGACGAACGATAGCGACTCCATCTGGCGCGAGTTGGTCCGCAGGAAGGCCTGCTCCAGCGTCTGCGGGTGCTCCTCGACGTAGCCGATGTGGCCCGAGACGAACCACACCGCGACGATGATGCCGCCGATCCCGAGACCGGCGAGCAGGTTGTCGAAGGACCAGAAGCTCCGGTCGCGCAGCGCAAACCAGGCGAGCACGCCGGCGACCGGCAGCCCGAGTCCGACCTGCCACGCACTGCGCGCATCAGTGGAGCCCGCCAGCAGCGACGGCAGATCCTGGCGGGTGCCGAGCGTCAGTCCGATCTTCTCCAGCACACCCACCCGGAACAGGGCCAGTCCGCCGCGCAGCGTCATGTAGGCAACGACGCCCAGCACGAGGAGCACGACCACCGACTTGAGGTTGCCCGCGCCGGCGCGCGCGAGCGACTTCGAACCGCAACCTCCTGCCAGCACCATGCCGAAGCCGAACATCAGCCCACCTGCGATGTAAGCCAGCGGCGTGAATCGCGCCGACGTATAGAAACTCCAGCGAACGTCGATCAGGCCGGCGGCGTCGAGCAGCGTCGTTCCGGCGATGGCCAGGGCGATGGCGAGCAGCCACTGGCGCATCCGCGTCCAGTCGCCGAAGTTGACGATGTCGGCCACGCCACCCATCGTGCAGAAGTTCGTCCGCTGCACGATCGCGCCGAAGGCAAGGGCCAGCGCGAACGCCGCCCACAGCACGGTCGCTGACACGGAGGCAAGTTGCGGGTGAGCCGTCATCGCGAACACCACGCAAGGCGGTGGCGTGCTGCTGGGAGGCGCGCGAGTGTAAACCTCGCGCGCGGCGGTGCAGTGCCGCCCGATGCGCGTGGCACAATCGACGAGTGCCCGCCACGCCGCTCCGCATTCTCGGCATCGACCCCGGTCTGAATCGGACCGGCTTCGGCATCGTCGAGATCAGCGGATCGCAGCTGGCCTTTCTCTGCGCCGGAGTGATCCGTGTTCCGGCCGGCGAGTTGCATGCGCGCCTCGGCGTCATCCTCTCGTCGCTGGGCGACGTGATCCGCGACGCCCGACCGCAGGTCGCGACGATCGAGAAGGTCTTCGCCAACGTGAATCCGAAGTCGACACTGCTGCTCGGTCAGGCGCGCGGGGCGGCGATCTGTGCCGCGGTCCAGGCCGGGCTCGCCGTGCATGAGTACGCGGCGCTGCAGATCAAGCAGGCTGTGGTCGGTTTCGGCCAGGCCGACAAGCGGCAGGT
>CAVPDC010000016.1:0-251918 GCA_963702595.1 uncultured beta proteobacterium
TTGCAGACGATGGTGCAGCGTCTGCTGGCGCTCGACGCACCGCCGCCGACCGATGCGGCCGACGCGCTGGCGTGCGCGATATGCCATGCGCATTCCAGGCGCCTGCAGGTCGCGCTGGCGGGGCCATCGCCACGGTCGACCATCCGTCGTTCAGCGGCGGGCAGCCGGCGCGCCTGGACCGCGCGACTGGCCGGGAGCGCCAAGTGATCGGCCGCCTGGCCGGGGTGCTGATCGACAAGTCTCCGCCGACGGTTGT
This sequence comes from uncultured beta proteobacterium, assembly GCA_963702595.1. GTDB lineage: Bacteria > Pseudomonadota > Gammaproteobacteria > Burkholderiales > Burkholderiaceae_F > JALORV01. The sequence continues at coordinate 257 of CAVPDC010000016.1, forward strand.
GGTCGACGTCAACGGCATCGGCTACGAGGTGGATGTGCCGATGAGCACGTTTTATCAGTTGCCGGCGGTCTCGGAGCGCGTGGCTTTGTTGACGCATTTCGTGGTGCGCGAAGACGCGCAGCAGCTGTACGGCTTTCTCACTTCCGCGGAGCGCGGCGCTTTTCGCGAGCTGATCAGGATCTCCGGCGTCGGCGCGCGCACCGCACTGTCCGTGCTCTCCGGCCTGTCGGTCGCGGAGCTCGCAGAGGCCGTCACGCGGCAGGACGGCGCGCGACTCACCCGCATTCCGGGCATCGGCAAGAAGACGGCCGAGCGACTGCTGCTGGAACTGAAGGGCCGGCTGGGCGCGGACCTGGGCACGGCCGTGTCCGTGGCCGGTGAAGCCACCGCCGATGTCGTCCACGCACTGTTGGCGCTCGGCTACAACGAGCGCGAAGCGACGGGGGCCGTGCGCCAGTTGCCCTCCGGCACGAGCGTGTCGGACGGCATACGCCTCGCCCTAAAATCGCTGGCGAAGGGCTGATCGCCCGCGTCGCCCGCCATGACCACCACCGAACGCATCGTCGCTGCCAGTCCATCCTCGCCGAACGAGGAAGCGATCGAGCGCGCATTGCGCCCTTCGACACTCGCCGAGTATGTCGGCCAGCCGAAGGTCCGGGAACAGCTGGGCATTTTCATCGAAGCTGCGCGCAGGCGCGGCGAAGCGCTGGACCACCTGCTGCTCTTCGGCCCGCCCGGCCTCGGCAAGACAACCCTGGCGCACATCGTCGCGCGCGAGATGGGCGTCAATCTTCGCGTGACCTCGGGCCCGGTCCTCGAGCGGCCCGGAGACCTGGCGGCGCTGCTGACGAATCTCGAGAAGAACGATGTGCTCTTCATCGACGAAATCCATCGCCTGAGCCCGGTCGTCGAAGAAATCCTTTATCCGGCGCTCGAGGATTTCCAGATCGACATCATGATCGGCGAAGGACCGGCGGCGCGCTCGATCAAGCTCGACCTCCCGCCCTTCACGCTGGTGGGCGCGACAACACGCGCCGGCATGCTGACCAATCCGCTGCGCGACCGCTTCGGGATCGTCGCGCGGCTGGAGTTCTACTCGGCCGAGGACCTCACGTCGATCGTCACGCGTTCGGCGCGCCTGCTCAGCGCGTCGATCACCGGCGAAGGGGCGCAGGAAATTGCGCGCCGCTCGCGCGGCACGCCTCGCGTCGCCAACCGCCTGCTGCGGCGCGTTCGGGATTACGCGGAAGTGCGCGCCAGCGGAGATATCGACCAGGCCACCGCCGATGCGGCACTCGCGATGCTCGAAGTCGACCGGCTCGGACTCGACCTGATGGACCGCAAGCTCCTGATGGCGGTCATCGAGCGCTTCGCCGGAGGCCCGGTGGGAATCGAGAGCCTGGCCGCCGCCGTCGGCGAAGAGCGTGAGACGCTCGAGGACGTCGTGGAGCCTTACTTAATACAACAGGGCATGCTGCAACGAACCCCGCGCGGCCGCGTGGCGGCAATCGCAGCCTACCGCCACTTCGGTCAGGTCGAACCCGGCGCTGCGGGCAGCGTAGGCGACCTACTCTAGAGAGGCCTCGGGAAGTCGGGTCCGGACCCTTGCCGAACGAGTCGTACTGCGGCGCGGCGTGCCGCCGGGCGCCCCGTTTGCACTAGAATTGCCGGCTTTGCGAAAGCGGCAGCAGGCGGCATTAGAATCGCCGGTTTTTCGCGAAAGCCGCCACGAGGAGGCGACATGGACTTCGCACGGCAGCAGCGCAATCCGACCCGACACCTGATGGGCATCACAGGCGTCGTGCTGCTGCACGTCCTCGTCATCTACGCGCTCGTCAGCGGTCTGGCCCGCACGGTCGTCGAGGTGGTGAAGGGGCCGATCGACGTCAAGGTCATCGAGGAAGTGGTGAAGAAGCCCCCTCCGCCGCCCGAGGTCGTTCCACCCCCGCCGAAAGTGGCGGCGCCTCCCCCGCCATTCATTCCGCCGCCGGAAATCAACGTCGCTCCGCCGCCCAATCCGGCGCCGACGATCTCCGCCGTGACGCAGGAGGCGCCTCTCGGTCCGCAGGCTCCGGTGATCCAGAAGCCGGTCGAGGCCGCACCGCAGCCCGCGGTGCGCAGCGCGCGCGTCGCGTGCCCCAACTATGTCGAGGTGATGTCTTCGATCACCTACCCGCGCGAAGCGCTGCGCGAAAACCTGGAAGGCGAAGTCGTCATCGAGTTCACCGTGACGGCCAGCGGCCAGGTCAAGGATCCTGTTATCAAGTCGTCGACCAACCGGGTTTTCAATCGCGCGTCGATGGCGGTCGTAGACAGGCTGTCTTGCCAGGGACAAGGGCAGGATGTCAGGGTGCAAGCCCCTATCGGTTTTAAACTTCGTTGACAGGCGGGGGCGAGGCACACAGGACCATGGCGCTACAGCGCCGCAGGGCCCTCCGTTTTTTGCGACGCCCCATCTTCCACCAGGAGATTTAGCAATGATCACGTTTTTCCGCCGCCATGCGGCCACCTTGGCGGTCATCCTGACCGTTGCTGGATTCGCAACCCCCGCGGTCGTCGTGGCGCAGGATGCACCGAAAGCCGCCGCTGAGGCGCCTGCGGCGGCGCCCGCTGCCCCGGCGGCCACCGCGCCGGCTCCGGCCCCGGTGCCGACGATCACCAAAGAGACCATCGAGAATCCCTACGGTCTCGAAGCGCTCTGGCGCCAGGGCGACTTCGTCTCCAAGGGCACGCTGATCATCCTGGTGATCATGTCGATGGGCAGCTGGTACATCATCTTCGTGAAGCTCTGGGAGCAGTTCAAGCTGATGCGCGAAGGCCGCGAGATGGCCAAGTCCTTCTGGAAGTCGCCCTCGCTGAAGGACGGCGCCAAGAAGCTCAAGGAGCGGCAGCGCATTCCGCTTCATCGCCGAAACCGGACTGGAAGCCAATGAGCATCACGAAGGCGCGCTGACCGAGAACATCGACCTCAATACCTGGGTCACGATGTCGGTCCAGCGTGCGGTGGACACGGTGCAGAGCCGCATGCAGGACGGACTCGCGTTCCTGGCGACGGTCGGATCCACGGCGCCGTTCGTGGGCCTGTTCGGCACGGTGTGGGGCATCTATCACGCGCTGACGGCCATCGGCATCGCCGGCCAGGCGTCGATCGACAAGGTCGCCGGTCCGGTCGGCGAGGCGCTGATCATGACCGCGATCGGTCTGGCCGTCGCCGTGCCTGCCGTCATGGGATACAACTGGCTGGTTCGCCGCAACAAGACGGCGATGGAGACGGTGCGCACGTTCGGCGCCGACCTGCACGCCGTCCTGCTGGGTCGCAAGGTCGAACTCAAGGGCGCTCCCGCACGCTAATCGTCGGTTCGACGGAGGCCAGCCATGGCAATGAATGTCGGGACCGAAGGCGGCGAGGACGAAGCCATATCGACCATCAACACCACGCCGCTGGTCGACGTGATGCTGGTGCTGCTGATCATCTTCCTGGTCACGATTCCGGTGATCACGCAGTCGATTCCGCTGAAGCTGCCGGAGGAAATCAACGTCCCGCGGCAGACCAAGCCGGAAAACATCGAGATCGCGGTCACCAAGGACGGCGACGTCTTCTGGGGCCTGCAGCCGGTGCGCGACAACGACGAGCTGTTGCAGCGGCTGAAGCAGGTGGCGGTACAGCAGCCGCAGCCGGAGGTGCACATCCGGGGCGATCTCTCGGGCCGCTATGAATTCGTCGGGCGTGTCGTGTTCGCGGCCCAGCGTGCCGGCATCCAGAAGATCGGATTTGTGACCGAACCGCCCGCGCGCGGCGGCTGACCGCACCTCGAGCGCAAGGAGTCATGCAATGGCTATGAATGTCGGTTCGGGCGGGAGTTCGCAGGATCCGGACGTGATGGTCGAGATCAACACCACGCCGCTGATCGACGTGATGCTGGTGCTGCTGGTGATGCTGATCATCACGATCCCGATCCAGCTGCACTCGGTCAACCTCAACATGCCGGTGGGCACTCCGCCGCCGATGACCGAGAAGCCGGTGGTCATCACGGTGGACGTCGACTTCGACGGCACGATCTACTGGAACGGCGACATCGTGCCCGACCGCGCCGCCCTCGAGGCACGCCTGAGCGATGCGGCGGCGCAGCCGGTGCAGCCTGAGGTTCATCTCCGTCCGAACAAACTTGCCGAGTACAAGGATGTCGCGGCGGTCATGGCGTCAGCGCAGCGCCTCGGCGTGACGAAACTCGGGCTCGTAGGCAACGAGCAGTTCGTCCGCTGAGAGTGTCGATGAAGCTGTTGACCCGGATTCCTGGTGGCGTTCGCGCTGACGGCCAGCGCCCACCTTGCCTATGCGCAGCTGCGTCCGGAGGTTGGCAAGCCCCTGCAGCAGGCGGCGGACTATCTCAAGGCCGGCCGCGCCAAGGAGGCGCTGGCGAAAGTGCGCGAGGCCGATGCGGTCGCCAACAAGACACCCGCCGAGCAGCTGACGGTGGACCGCATGCGCGGGGCCGCGGCGTCGCGCGCAGGCGAGCCGCAGACCGCCATCAAGTCGTTCGAGGCGGCCATGGCCTCGGGCAAGCTCAGCGCGGCCGAGCAGGCGCAGACGGCCGAGCAACTCGCCCACCTTTACTCGCAGGTCAAGGACTGGAACAAGGCCCGCGAATGGGCGCAGAAGGCCAAGCAGCTGGGCGGCAACGCGGCGGAGCTCGACAAGTTGCTTGCCTACGTCAATTCGCAGTCGGGAGACTTCGCCGCCATCGCGCGCGATGCCCAGGCCGCCATCGAGGCGGCGGAGAAGGCCGGGCGCCGCCCTGAAGAGGCAGATCTCCTGCGCCTGTCCGACGCACTGCGCCGAACGCGGCAACAACGCCGGCCAGTCCGCCGTGCTCGAAAAGCTCGTCAGCAATTATCCGAAGCAGGAATACTGGGCGATCGTGCTCGGCCGCATCCAGAGCAAGCCGGGCTTCTCGGGCCGCCTTACGTTCGACGTCATGCGGCTCAAGCGCGAGACCAAGACGCTGGAAACGGCCGAAGACTATGTCGAAATGACCCAGCTGGCGCTGCAGAACGGCCAGGCCGCGGAGGCCAAGGCGGTCATCGATGAAGGCTTTGCCCGCGGCATTGTCGGCAAGGGGGCCGAGGCCGAGCGGCAGAAACGCCTGCAGGCCCTGGCGGCGCAGAAGGCCGCCGACGCGCCCCGGGACCTCGCCCAGGCCGCAGCCGAGTCTGCGAGCGACGCCAATGCCCTGGTGCGTATCGGCATGGCCTACACCGGCCTTGGCCAGTACGACAAGGGCATCGCCCTGATCCAGCAGGGCATCGCCAAGGGCGGCCACAAGCATGTCGACGATGCGCGGTTGCATCTCGGCATCGCTCACCTGCGAGCCGGCAACCGGGCCAAGGCCAACGAGGCATTCCGGGGCGTGAAGGGTTCGGACGGTGCGGCCGATCTGGCACGCCTCTGGACGCGCGTCTAGCGCAAGCAACGCTCCCCCGCCCGGTCGGGGCGGGTAAATCAACTTCCCGGCGACTGCTTTCCACTGCGCTGCCGCCCGCCGGCAGCGAGGCAAGTGTCGCTGCATCTTCACTGAAGCGAAGCGAGGTCGGCGACCATGTCATCGACCGGGTGTGGGTCGAACGGGCCAAAGAGCTGCGTGCCGACCGCCGTGGCCGGCGCGCGATCAATGGCGCCCGCTGGCTGCTGCTGAAGAATCGCGACAACCTGACCCCTAGCCAGGACATCGAACACGATGAACTGCTGGCCGCTAACCACAGCCTGTTCGTCGTCTACGTGCTGCGCGACGCCCTGAAGGATCTCTGGCTTTAGGCGCTACCCAGACCTCGCCCCACTCCTCGCGGCGCAACAGGGCATCGCAATGCCCTGCTCTGAGCCGCATCGGTCCGCTGATGCAGCTTTCCCTCCGGCTGCGCCCCTACGCTGCTGGCATCCCCACGCACGGCCGCCTCCCGCTCGGCACCAAGCTCATCGAGGGCATCAACAACAAAATCAAGGTGATCAAGCGCATGGCCTACGGCTTGCGCGACGACGCCTACTGCTTCCTCAAACTCCGCCTCGCCGACCCCGGGGTTGGGCGATGAACCAAAAAAAGGGCCCGCCGAAGCGGGCCCTTTCAGTTTGCTGCGAGTTGCGCTTATTTGAACTCGTAGGCAGCGCGCACGAAGAACTGACGACCCAGCGGATTGGTAAAGCGCGGGTCATAGCCGACCTGGAAAGTCAGGCCCTGGTTCGAGAACGACGCTTTCTCGTCGAACAGGTTCAGCACGCCAGCGGTCAACGTCAGGCCCTTGAAGCCGGTCCAGGTACCCGTCAGGTCCCAGGTCGAGAAGGCACCGACCGTGTTGGAGTCGTACGGAGGACCGAACTCGGTCGTGTTCTGATCCCAGTACCCGCTCTTCAGGCGGTTGAACAGGTTGACCGACCACGGACCGGTCTGCCAGCCCGCCATGATCACGTGCTGCCAGCGGAACGCCGGGAAATCGAGTTCCAGCGAGTACTGCCCGAGCGCGTTGTAGTAGGGCCCACCGGTCTCGAGCTGCTGCTCCCACTTCAGCAAGTAGGAACCCTGCATCGAAAGCGTGAAGTTGCCGTACTCGGTCGCGCCCGAACGCGCCTGGAAGCTCAGGTCGACGCCCTGCGCCTTGATTGACCCAAGGTTTTGATCCGTCTGCACGATGTAGGCCAGCGCCTGGTCGGTATTGGCCCCGACACAGGTCGAAACCAATGCCGCCCGTTCCGCCGCAGACAGCTGTCCGCAGCGCACGAAGTAGTTCGCGTACTTGGCAGGGTCGCCGAAGATCGAACCCTCCGGAATGAAGCCCACCGTGTCGTTGATCTTCGTGTTCCAGTAGTCGGCGCTCACGGAGACGTTTTTCGCGAGGTCGAACACCAGGCCCAACGACCACGAATCCGAAGTCTCCGGCTGCAGTTTCTTGTTGCCGCCGCCCTGCGTCTGGAACTGCTGTCCGCAGTCGCGTGACGGGTCGGCATTCGCTGCCGGAACCCCGTTCGGGCACAGCACCGGGTCATCGTAGTTGTCGCCCGTGAATGTGATCGAGTTCGGCGCGTAGATGTTGTACAGCGACGGGGCCCGGAAGCCCTGGTTGTACGAGGCGCGCAGCAACAGGCTGTCCATCGCCTGCCAGCGCCATGCCACCTTCGGAGACCAGTTGGAGCCGACGTCGCTGTAGTCGTCGTAGCGAATCGCGACGTTGAACTCCATCGTCTTCAGCACCGGAATGTTGAGCTCGGCCAGCACTGCGTAGACGTTGCGATCGCCCTTGGCATCCTCGGACAACTCGAGGCCGGAGCTCGCCGCCTGGCGGATCAGCGTGAAGTTGTTGGTGTAGTTGACCTCCTCCTTGCGGTACTCGCCTCCCACCGCAAGCATCCAGTCGCCGGCGCCCGTCTTGAAGATCGTCGTCTGGCCGTTCAGGTTGACACCCCAGATGTTGCCGTCGATCGACTGCATTTCGCCGATAACCTTGCTCGACGCGATATAGCTCGTGCCTTGCGGCGTCTGCGGACCGAACGGGTTCAGGTACGGCGCACCGTTGAGACCGTTGATGCCGTCAGCGATCCTCGACCGATTGACGTAACCGTCAGTAAAGGTGTTCTTGAGCTCCGAACCCGAGTAATAGGCCGTCGCGTTGTATGACCAGCCCCAGCCTTCACCGGTGAGGCCGAGCATCGCGCGGTCCGTCGTGTTGTCCAGCTCGCTCTGACGCTTGCCGGCCGGCTCCATCCGCCAGCCCACCGTGATCGGATTAGCCGTGTTGATCGGCCGGGTGATCGGCGTCGTGCCGTTGCCCGGGTAATAGGGGCTCCCTGGCAACATCGACAGGCCGGTCAGCGGCGTCGCTGCGACATTGGTCAGAATGTTGTTGTAGGCGCGGAAATACTCGGCAAACAGCTGATTGTTCGCCCCAAGCTGCACTGTGCCACGGGCATAGAGCGACCACTGCTCCTGCTCGCCGATCAGGTCGATAGCCTGCGTGTAGTCATAACGGCAGCTGTTGGGCCCGAATACGTCCGGGATGTAGAGCGAGCGCGGCGGTTGGCAGGCAGGTATCGTCGGGTTCGTTGCAACCGTGCCCTGGCTGTAGTTACCCGGAAACGATGTGCCGCTGGTTTTGGCCTGGCCCTTGTCGAAGTTGATGCCGGTGCCGGTGTAGTCGCGGTCGGTCGCCTTGAGTTCGTTCTGCCTTTGGTACGTGAAGCCACCGAAGACGTTCCAGCCCTGCGTGGCAAGCGAGCCGATACCGCCGAGGATGTTGTAAGCGGAACTCTCGCCGCCGCTTTGCTGCGGCCAGGTGCCCTGAGCCGCCACCGAGATGCCCTGGTATTCCTTGCGCGTGACAACGTTAACCACGCCGGCGATGGCGTCGGTGCCGTAAATGGCCGAGGCGCCGTCTCGCAGCACGTCGATGCGCTCGATCGCCACGGTCGGAAGTGTATTCACGTCGACCGCAATTCCCGAATACGGGTTGTTGACCACACGCTGGCCGTTGAGAAGCACCAGCGTGCGGGACAGCACCAAGGCCCCGCAGATCGACGTAAGACGCGCTGCCATTCGTTGTGCCGACCGAACGGCTCGAATTGACGGTTGCCTGGTTCTCAGGAATGAACGACATCGCCTGCTCGGCCGTCGTTACGCCTGCCTTCCTGAGATCCTCGGCCTCGATACTCGTGACCGGAAGCGCGGTCTCGGCCTGGCTGCGGCGAATCAGCGAGCCGGTGATTTCCACGCGGTCCAGCTGTTGTCCGGACACCGGCTGCATCGGCGCTGCCTGCCCGAGTGCGGATGGCGCAAAGCCGACGAGGCCGGCGCTAAAGGCGGCGCCGACCGCGAGACTTAGTCGCGTCTTTTTCAGCATGTTGTAGTCCTCCAGTTGATGACCCGAAGCATTTGCCGCTTGGATCGCCTTGGGGCTTACCCGCAGCAGACCGCCTCGGCGTGCGGGAAGCGTATCGAATGTCATGCACGTGACATACAAAACTGGCCACGAAGCGACAGATCAGGCCGCGGATGTCGCGTCGGACCAACAGTTCAAAGGAGAGCCGCAAGGTCGATGCTGCGGCGCAATAGAACGTGCTTGCAGTGCCTATCGCGCGCATAGAAAAGCGGCGGAACCCTCGCGGGTCCCGCCGTTGTCAGGAGCCGAGCGCCTTGGTTACTTGAACTCGTACTTGGCCGGCCAGGGTCCAGGTCCGTCCCAGAGGATTCGCAAAGCGATCGTCGTAGGCGCGTGCCTGGAAGCGGTTGGTCTGGTTCGAGTACGGCGGATCGTTGTTGAGCAGGTTCAGCACGCCGGCCTGCAGCGTCAGGCCCTTGTAGCCGGTCCACGTACCGGACAGGTTCCAGACCGACCACGACCCGACCGTGTTCTGGCGGTACGCTGCGCTGCACCGAGGAGGCCGGGTTCTGGTCGAAGTAGCCGCTCTGGTAACGATTCCAGAGGGCCGCCGACCACGGACCCCAAGCCCAACCGAAATTCGTGACCTGCTGGTAGCGCAGCACCGGTCCGCCGAAGTTGGCGTTGTAGTTGCCGACCGGGTTGAACCACTGGCCGTTCTGCTCGACCTGGAACTCGTACTTCAGGATGTAGGTGCCGCGGATGCCCAGGGAGAAGCGTGCCCCACTCCTGCGGCCGTCGTGTTCCAGGTAACTGTGCCGTCGATGCCGGTCGTCTTCGTGTCACCCAGGTTCTGGTTGGTGTTCATGATGTAGGCCAGCGGATCACCGCCCGGGACCTGGCAGCCAGGGATCGTCGCGGTGCGCGATGCCGGCGCCGCGCTGCAGCGGACGAACAGGTTCCCGTACTTGACGGGATCGCCAAAGATCGTCGTCTCGCCCAGCACGCCGAGGTTGCTCGTGACCTTGTAATCCCAGTAGTCGAGGCCGAACGAGAATTCCGGCGTCGGCTGCAGGATGAAGCCGATCGTCCAGGCGTCGGACTCTTCGGGCTGCAGTTGTTCGTTGCCGCCCGTCAGTTGCTGGAACTGGATGCCGCAGTCGCGCGACTGCTGCCCGCCTGCCTGCCACGTTCGGCACGCCATTCGGGCACAGCACCGGGTCGTTATAGCGACCGCCGGTGAAGGTCGTGGCCTGCGGCGCATACAGCTGGGCCAGGGTCGGCGCGGCGAAGCCGGTGTTGTACGAACCGCGTACCAGCAGCTGCTGGAACGGCTGCCAGCGGGCCGCGATCTTCGGGTTCGTCGTGCCGCCGAAGTCACTGTAGTCGTCGTAGCGGATCGCGAAGCCGATATCCAGGGTCTTCAGGACCGGGAAGTTCATCTCGAGCGCGACAGCCCAGACGTTGCGATCACCTTCACGCAACGGCGCGGCGCCTGCCAGGCCGGAAGACGACGACTGGCTGGCCTTGGCGGTATCGGTCTTGAACGTGTTGTCTTCCGAGCGGTATTCCGCGGCGAGCGCCAGCTGCATCGGGCCGCCTGCCAGGCTGCCGAACGACGTCGAGTCCGACGCCGTTAATGCTCCACAGCGTGCCGTCGATGTCCTGGATCGTGCCGTTTACCGTGTTGGCGAACATGTAGGCCTGCCCCGCCGCCGTCTGGGAACCAAACGGGTTCAGGAACGGCGCGCCGTTAGCGCCGCTGATGCCGTTGACCAGCGCCGCCGGTTGCCATAGCCCTGCAGGAACTGGCTTTCCACCTTCGCGTTGGACCACAGCAGGTTCGCCGAGTAGTCCCAGTTCATCGCGTTGCCATCAAGCGACAGCACCGCGCGCTGCGTGTCGTTCTGGATTTCCGTCGAACGCGGGCCTAGCACCGTCGTACGCCAGCCGACCGAGATCGGGTTGGCCGGGTTAAGCGCCGGGTTGGTAATGGGGTGATGCCGTTGCCCGGGTAATACGGGCTGTTGTTGCGCATCGTCAGGCCGCCTTCGGGCGACGGTGCGATCTGCGAGGTCACCGTGTTCTGCGAGTAGAAGTACTCGAGCGCCAGGGTGTTGTTCGCGCCGAGCGCCAGCGAGCCGCGCAGGAATCCCGAATACTGTTCCTGGTCGGGGATGACCTGGGTGAAGAGCTGCGTGTCGGCCGAGCAGAAACTGTTGTTGCCGACACGGATCGACGACGGCGGGAAGCAGCCGGGAATGTAGGGATTCGTCGCCGTGTTGATGGTGCCGGTCTGGGTGTAGTTGCCCGGGAAGGTCGTCGGGCTGGTGCCGTCGAATCCCTTGCTCGGGATGTACGAGCTTTCCATGAAATCCCGCTCGTTGCCCTGCAGCGGCTGCTGCTTGCGGTAGTTGAAGGCGCCAAACACGTTCCAGCCCTGGGTTGCCAGGTTGCCGTAACCGCCGAGCAGGCTGCCGACGTAGATCTCGCCGCCGCCCTCCTCGGGAATCTGCATCTCGCCGCCGACACTGATGCCCTGGTACTGCTTGCGTGTGATGTAGTTGATCACGCCCGCGATCGCGTCCGTGCCGTAGGTGGACGACGCGCCGTCCTGCAGTACCTCGACCCGCTCGAGCGCGGCCGTCGGCATCGTGTTGAGGTCGACCGCCACCGTGCCGTTCGGGTTGTTGACGATGCGCTTGCCATTCAGCAGCACCAGCGTCCGCTGCGCCCCCAGCGCGCGCAGGCTGGCGTACGACGCGCCGCCGTTGTTCCCGCTGACCGATCCGGACGTGACCGCGCCTCCGGCGTTGTTCTGCGTGATCGTTCTCAACACCTGCTCGGCGTTGGTGACGCCCGCGCTCTGCAGTTCCGTGGCGCTGATGCTCGTCACCGGCAGCGCCACCTCGCTTTCAATCCGCTTGATCAGCGAGCCCGTCACTTCGACGCGGTCCAGCGACTGGGTCGACGTCTGGCCCACGGCCCCCGGTGCGAAGCCCGCAAGTCCTGCGCTGAGCGCAGCACTGACAGCCAAGCTGAGCTTGGTCCTCTTCAACATGGTTTTCCCCTCCAAAGGATGATGCAGCGCAGCGGACGTGTCCCCGATACACGCTTAGCCTTGCCGTGCGGCGGAGATTAATCAATGTCGACGATGCGCAAGCAATTTGTGCGACGTCAATCGACGAACTGCGCGCAGCCGTCGCGTTCTTCCAACAGCGCGATTTCTGCGCGCCTATGGCGACTTGGGGGAAACCCCAGCGCGAGGCTCGTCTAACTGTTGCGCTGCAGGCGGGGAACCGCGGCCAGCAATGCCTGCGTGTAGGGATCGCGCGGTGCACTCAGCACCACATCAGCCGGACCCTGCTCGACGATGCGACCATCCTTCATCACGGCGATCTCGTCCGCCAGATACTCGACGACGCCGAAGTTGTGCGTGATGAAGAGGTACGCCATGCGGAACTCTTCCTGCAGGTCCCGCAGCAGGTTCAGGATCTGCGCCTGCACTGACACATCGAGCGCGGAAGTCGGCTCGTCGCACACGATCAGCCGGGGCTCCACCGCGAGCGCGCGTGCGATCGCCAGGCGCTGGCGCTGGCCGCCGGAGAACTCGTGCGGGTAGCGACCGAGAACTTCCGGCCGCAGTCCGACGCGCTCCACCAGGGCACGCACGCGGTCGGCGCGGTCGGTCGCCGCGATCTCGGGCCGCAGCGCGAGGATGCCCTCCTCGAGGATCTCCTGCACGCGCATGCGCGGGTTGAGCGACGAAAACGGATCCTGGAAGATGATCTGCACCTTGCGACGCGCCTCGCGCAGCGCCGCACCTTGCAGCGCGTCCAGTGCCGCGCCGTCGATCGTCGCCGCGCCTTCGATCCGCGCGACTCCGCGCAGCAGTTGCACCAGCGCCTTGCCGGTGGTCGTCTTGCCGCAACCGGATTCCCCGACGAGCGCGAGCGTGCGCCCCTCAGCGAGGTCGAAGGAAATGCCGTCCACAGCCCGGACGTAGCCAACGGTACGGCGCAACAAGCCGCGCCGGATCGGGAAATAAACCTTGTAGTCGCGCACTCGAAGCAATGGCTTCGCGTCCGTGACGGGCGCTTCCGGCAGTGGTGGGCCCCGATCGGCCACCGTGGCATTGCGCAGCGCGGTTCCACTCCATTCAGTCGCCGCGCGCCACCCGCACGCACCGGACTGCGTGGCCGGCAATCGGCTGGGTCAGTGCCGGTGGCCGCGCGCGACACTCCTCTTGCACCTGCGGACAGCGGTCGGCAAAGCGGCACCCGGTGAATCGCTGGTGCAGCGGCGGGACGGTGCCCGGAATCGCTGCCAGCCGCGCCCGACGGTGAGCACTGTCCGGCAGGGCATCGAGCAGCAGGCGCGCGTACGGGTGCAGCGGTCGTGCGAAGAACTCCTTCGTCGCGGCCACTTCGATGATCTGCCCGGCATACATCAGCGCAACCCGCTGCGCGACCTGCGCGACGATGCCGAGGTCGTGGGTGATCAGCAGCATCGCCATGCCCTGCGTACGCTGGAGCTCGACCAGCAGATCCAGGATCTGCTTCTGGATCGTCACGTCGAGCGCGGTCGTGGGCTCGTCGGCGATGATGATGTCCGGCTCGCCAGCAAGTGCGATCGCGATCATCACGCGCTGCTTCTGGCCGCCGGACAGCTGGAACGGATAGCTGTCGATGCGGCGCTCCGGCTCGGGCAGCCCGACCCGCTTCAGCCAGTCGAGCGCCTTGGCGCGCGCCGCCGCGCCGCGCAAGGGCGTATGGCGCTCGATGACCTCGACGATCTGGCGCCCGACCGGCAGCACCGGGTTCAGGCTGGTCGACGGCTCCTGGAAAATGATGCTGACGCGGCGGCCACGCACGTCACGCATGCGGGCCTCGGGCAGCTGCGCGATATCGGTGCCCGAGAGATCCATCCGGCCGCCCTGAACACGGCCGTTGTCGGGCAGCAGGCGCAGGATCGACAGCGCCGTCATCGATTTGCCGCAGCCGGACTCGCCGACCAGCGCGAAGGTCTCGCCGCGCGCCAGCGTCAGCGACAGCGCATCGACGGCGTGCACCAGCCCGCTGTCGGTATCGAGGACGGTGTCGAGGTCCTCGATCGTGAGCACGGCGTCGCTCATCGGCTCGCCCCGATCATGTCGACTCCTTCAGCCGGAATCGACGCGGACGGAAGGCGCGCGAGCGCGGGTCGAAGGCCTCGCGCACTGCATCGGCGAACAGGTTCGCCGCGAGCACGAGCGCCAGCATGAAGGTGAACGCCGTCGCCAGGTTCCACCACACGGCCGGGTCGCGCGACATCTCGCTGCGCGCGAGGTTGATCATCGAGCCGAAACTCGAGGAGTTCGGATCGACCCCCACGCCGACATACGAGAGCACGGCTTCGTACAGCACGAGCGCGGAAAAATCGAGCACCGCCACGATCAGCACCAGGTGCATGACGTTCGGCAGGATGTGCCGCCACATGATGCGGCCATGGCTGACGCCGAACGCGTGCGCCGCCTGGACATACTCCAGCTCGGAGATCTTCAGCGTCTCGGCGCGCAGCAGCCGGCACAGCGTCGCCCAGCCCGTGATGCCGAGGATCACGCACAGCAGGAACAACCTGAACTCGGCGCGCTCGACTCCGGTCGCAAAGTTCTCCGCGTTCCTGTCGATGTAGACGTTGATCAGCAGCACGAACGCCGCGACCAGCAGGATCGGCGGGATCGCCGACAGGACCGTGTAGAAATACTGGATCACGTCGTCGATCCAGCCCTTGAAGTAGCCCGCCAGCACGCCGAGCGCGATCGCAAGCGGCAGTGTGGCGATCGTCGACAGCGACCCGATGACGACCGCGGTGCGGATGCTCTTCAGCGCCTGGTACAGCACGTCATTGCCGGTGCGGTCGGTGCCGAACGGGTGGTAGTAGGGCCAGATGGCCGCCAGCCAGCCGATCACCACCGCGATCACCGAGGCCGTGAGGAGGATCGAGCGCCATGGAACCTCGGTTTCGCCGCGCGCCATTTCAGCGAGCGACGTCCGCCAACCGCCCGCCGCGCGCCCGCGCATGAGCGCCACGGCGAGGACCATCAGCACCGCGAACGCGAGCCCACCCGTCATGCCCCGCAGCGAACGCGTGCGCAGGTCCGATCGCCACTCCTGCGCCGGGTCCTCCAGGTGCGCGCCGCCGAATGCCAGGCGCGGGTACTGGCGCACTTCGCGGCCGTCGATCACCGCCGTCTCGCGCTGGAACGACCAGTACGCGAGCGGTACCGAGTAGGTCTTCTCGCGCGCCTCGATGGCGTGCCTGAGCAGCACGTCGAGCAGCGACAGCGTGCGGGTCGCGTACGCGGCTGGACGCATCGCGGCGCGGCACCCGGCGCCGCGGCCAGCCGCGGCCGGAAGTGGACGGAGTCGAGCAGCGCCAGGCCGATGAAGACCGCCAGCACGACGGCGGCCGACATCGCCGGCGCGTCGCGCAGCACGTGGCGCCAGGTGGCGCGCAGGTTCGGGTTGCGGCGGACGTGGATCGCGTAGGCGATGACGGTCGCGACCACGAGCCACAGCACGAGGTCGGTCCAGAGGAAGACGAACTTGGGCATCGTTGCGCTGTCTCAGGCCAGCCGCACGCGGGGATCGACGAAGGTGTAGGCGATGTCGGTCGCGAGATAAGCGAGGATGTAGAGCAGCGATCCGAGGAACACCATCGTGTGCACGATCGCGAAGTCCTGTCCCGCGATCGCCTCGACGACGTAGGTGCCGAGCCCCGGGATGCCGAAGAACGACTCGAAGACGATCGAGCCGAGGAAGGCATACGGCAGCAGCGCGCCGACGTGCGTCAGGATCGGCAGCCAGGCGTTGCGCAGCACGTGGCCGAACAGCACGGCGGGCTCCGCCAGCCCCTTGGAGCGCGCAGTGCGAACGTAGTCCTTGCTGGCTTCTTCCAGCAACATCGCGCGGAAGAGCCGCGCCTCGGAGCCGAGCTGGAACACGATGCCGACGACGATCGGCAGCGCGAGGAACTTGAAGAGATCGAGCCCCGGCACGAAGCCCGACAGCGGCACCAGCTTCAGCGTCTTGCCGAAGAACCACTGCGCCATGATGATGTAGAAGAGGCTCGAGATCGACATCATGACGACGCACACGCACCGTGCCCCAGAAGTCGAGGTAGCTCGCCCGGAAGAACACCAGCAGCAGCGAGAACGTGATGCCGGAGAAGAGCGTCAGCAGCAGCATCGGCCCGGCCAGCGCGAGGCTGGCCGGGATGCGGGTGGCGATCTCGTGGCGCGATGTCGCGACCGCTGTCACTGGTGCCGAACTCGAGCGTGAAGAGCTTCAGCGAACGGTCGTAGAAGATCGTCTTGCGGAACTTGTCCGCGCCTTCGGCCTTCGCGTTGAACCAGAGCGGCTTGTCGTAGCCGCGCTCGGCCTTCCACTTTTCGATCGCGTCCTGCGACACGCGCTTGGCGCCGATGTTGAGCCGCGCGATGTTGTCGGGCGAATTGACGGCGAAGAACAGCGTGAAGGTCAGCAGGTTGACGCCGATCAGGATCAGGACCGCGTAACCGATGCGGCGGACGATGTAGTTCAGCACGCGCGGCTCCGCACGGCGCCGGCTCTCATTGCCCGCCCTTGGCAGACGGCGAGCGTGCGGCCGGCGGTCTCCCGCTCGCGACGCTTCCAGCTGCGGTACGCCGGCACGATCGCCGCGATGATCGCGAGGACGATCAGCACGACCGGCCACCAGATCGGGCGGTTCCACTCGGCGATCTTCGCGGCCCGCAGCTCGGGATCGACCTTCATGTACATCAGGCGGTCATTGGCCAGCGGCGCCGGCTTCACGTTGCCGACCCAGCCATGGTGCACCGAGCCGGCGTAGGGGTTGTAGCCGAAGGCCCACGGCGCGTCCTTCTGCAGGATGGTGATCATCTGGTCGACGACCTGCTGCTTGCGTGGAACGTCGTCGAGGTAGCGCATTTCCTCGAACAGCTTGTCGAACTCGGCGTTCTGGTAGTTGGCGGTGTTGTTGCCGTTTCCCTGGGTCGCGGCCTGCGAGTTGGGGCCGTAGAGCAGGAACAGGAAGTTCTCGGCGTCGGGATAGTCGGCGAACCAGCCCCACCAGAAGATCTGCAGGCTGCCCTTGTCGGCCTTGTCCTGGAAGCGGTTGTAGTCGGTCGCGCGCAATTCGAGCTGGACGCCGATCTTGGCGAACTGCTTCACCATCCAGTCCACTTCGGCCTTCAGTTCCGGCGTCAGCGCGCGCTGGTAGTCGTAGTTGAGCACCAGCGGCTGCCCCGTCTTCGCGTCTCGCCCGTCGGGGTAGCCGGCCTCGGCCAGCAGCCGCTTCGCTTCCGCGATCGGCTTGCGCCGCGGCTTGCCATCGACGATGTCGTACACGGTGCGGTTGATCGCCTCCGGCCGGTACGCAAAGACACCGGGCGGCACGGCGCTCATCGCCGGCTCGCCTGCCGCCTTGCTCTCGAAGACGCGAACGTACTCTTCCCAGTCGATCGCGATCGACAGCGCCTGGCGCAGTTTGCGGTTGCGTTCCTGTTCCTCGGGCGTCTTGCCTTTGCCGACGACAGGATCCCACCAGTTGAAGCCGAGGTACCAGTTCGAGATCTCGAGCGTCTTCGGCATCTGGATGCCGCGCTCGCGGAAAAGCTGCGCGACCTTCTCCGAGTTCTTGACGTCATAGTCCATGTCGAGCAACCAGTCGAAACGCGAGATCTCCGGGTTGTCGTAGTAGCCCTGCATGAACTTGGTCTTGTGCGGAATGCGCTCCTTCTCGATCGAGAACACCACCTGGTCGATGAAGGGCATCGGCTTGCCGCAGTCGGCGAGCAGGCCGGCCGCTTTGTCCGCTTCCTCGCCTTCGCACGGATAAGGCTCGCCGCGGAAGTTCGGATTGCGCGAGAGCACGTGCCGGCGGTTTTCCTGGTACTCGGTCAGCATGTACGGTCCGGTGCCGACCGGCCAGTAATTCATGCTGAGATTGCGCTCCGCCATGCCGGGCTGCGCGTAGAACCTGTCGACCTCCCACGGCACCGGGGAGAAGAAGCTCATCGTCAGCCAGTACTTGAACTGCGGGTACTTGCCGTCCAGCCGTATGCGCAGCGTGTGATCGTCAATCGCTTCGGCGCCCGCCAGCGGGAACTGCCGGAAGTCGAGGAACGGCAGGTTGCGGTCCGTCAGCGGCCTGCCGTTGCGCAGCTTCTCGTCTTCCTTCGAAATACGTTCGCCGTACTCCTTGAGTCCCTTGATGTGCTCGGCCATCGGCGAGAACGACGGCGACTTGATGCGCGTCGTCGCGAGCCGCTTGATGCCGTAGACATAGTCGTGCGCCGTCAGTTCGCGCGTGCCCCGGTGCTCGAAGTCGAACGGCGTGCGCTTGTCGCCGAGATCCTCGCGCGTCAGCGCGTGGTAGCGCAGGTTGCCGGCATCCGTCCGTGCGCAAACGCCGGGTGCGGTGAATAACAGGATCCCCTTGCGAACCTTGATGTCGTAGACCGATTCGGCGATTTCCGCACCGGGCGCGTCCTGCGGCAACTCACGCCCTTCCTTGTCGTAGTAGCGCGGCATGGCGATTGCCTCCGCGGCGCGCGGCGCGACCTCGTAGGGCCGCTTCAGGTAGTGGAAGCGATACAGCGGCTCGAAGATCGCGTAGGTGTACGGAGTCTCGTCCAGTGAATACGAGGCCGTGGGGTCGAGGTACTTGGGCGAGCGCTCCTGGAAGGCCGTGAAGAACGTGTTGGTCTTCTCGGCACCGCTCGCATGGGGGCTGTTGGTGATGTGGTCGCACCCGGCGAGCAGCACAGCACCTGAAGCCAATGTCACGGCGATCAAGCCGCGGACGACATCCATCGTGGTTCCTACCGCGCGGTCGCGGAGCGGCTGCACAGCCTTCGTGGGGCCGGCAAAAAGCGGCGCATTGTAGTCGCCGGCAGGAGGCACCATCGGGACCGTCCGTTCAATCATTCCATGCCGCTTATACTGCGCCGCAGCGCATGTCGAAGATTCACTCTGCCGCAACCGGGCAACCGTTCACCTGGAAAGTCCGCGTCTACTACGAGGACACGGACACCGGCGGCATTGTCTACTACGCGAACTATCTCAAGTTCTTCGAGCGCGCCCGCACCGAATGGTTGCGGGCGGCGGGCTTCGAGCAACGGCGTCTGCTCGATGAGTTCGGGCTGCAGTTCGTGGTTGCGCACATCGAGTGCAGCTACCAGCAGCCGGCCCGGCTAGACGACCTGATCGAGATCGACCTGCGGGTTGCAAAGACGGGACGCGTCTACATCATCTTCGAGCAGGCGGCGCGGCGCGGCACCGAGTTGCTTGCAACCGCGCGCGTGAAGGCCGCCTGCATCGACGCCCGCCGCTTCGCCCCGGCTGCCATGCCGGCTGATATGACTGCCGCATTTCGAACATTGCCAGGATTCAGCCCTACGCCATGACAGCTGCCACTGACCTCTCGATCCTTTCGCTGATGACCAAGGCCACGCTGGTCGTTCAGCTCGTAATGCTGCTGCTGGCCGTGCTCTCGATCGCCTCCTGGACCGCGATCTTTCAAAAGGGTTTCGCGATCAAGCGTGCCAAGCGCGAGACCGAGAACTTCGAAGGCCAGTTCTGGAGCGGCACCGAGCTATCCCAGCTCTACCAGAAGGCGTCGAACCCGCGTCACCGCACCGGCGCGCTCGAACGCATCTTCGAGGCCGGCATGAGCGAGTTCCTGAAGCTGCGAGGCCGGGGCGATGCGCAGGCCACGCTCGACGGCGCGCGCCGCGCAATGCGCGCGTCCTACCAGCGCGAAATGGACGGGCTCGAATCGCGCCTCAACTTCCTCGCTTCGGTCGGCTCGGTCAGCCCATACATCGGCCTCTTTGGCACTGTGTGGGGAATCATGCACGCGTTCACCGGTCTATCGAATCTGCAGCAGGCCAACCTGGCGAGCGTGGCACCCGGCATCGCCGAGGCGCTGGTCGCCACCGCGATCGGCCTGTTCGCGGCGATCCCTGCGGTGGTCGCCTACAACCGGTTCGCCAACGACATCGACCGGCTGGCCAACCGCTTCGAGAGCTTCATGGAAGAATTCCTGAACATCCTGCAGCGGCAGAGGTCGTAGCACCATGGCCCTGGTCGCGCGCCGCGGCGGTCGACGCCGTCGCCTGATGGCAGACATCAACGTCGTTCCCTACGTCGACGTGATGCTGGTGCTGGTCGTGATCCTGATGGTCGCCGCGCCATTCGTGAACCCGAGTGTCGTCGATCTCCCGTCGGTGGCAAAGGCCGGCCAGCAGCGGGACGTTCCGATACGCGTCGTGGTGCGGTCCGACGGACGCGTGTCCATTCTCGAGCCCGGCAAGGGCGAGACGCCGATCCCGGCCGGGCAGTTGATTGCGTCGGTGCGGTCGCGCCAGAAGACTCCCGGTACGCCCGTGGTCATCGAGGCCGACGCCAAGGTCCAGTACAAGTCCGTCGTCGATGTGATGCGCGACATGCAGAAGGCTGGCATCGAGCGCGTCGGGTTGTCGGTCCAGCTCGTCCAATGACGATCGCCACTCCCCGCGTCTTGCGTCATCGCTGGCACGCGCCGGAAAAAGGTACCGGCCCGGCGTTCATGATCTCGCTGGCGGCGCACACGATGCTCTTCCTCGCGATCGCGTTCGTCGTGCGCTGGAAGACCGAGCCTGCCGGCCCGGTGTCGGCCGAGCTTTGGGGCGGGCTGCCGCCGGTGGTCGAGCCGGCATCGGTACCGCCGCCGCCGCCCCCTCCGCCAGTGAAGGTCGAACGCGCGCCCGAGCCGGAGCCTGCAAAGCCCGACATCGTCATCGAGCAGAAGAAGCCCGATCCCAAGCCCGAGAAGAAGGCCGAGCCGGTGAAGAAGATCGAACCCGTGAAGAAGGCCGAACCAGACCCGAAGGTCGAGCAGCGCAAGCGCGAAGACGAGGCCAAGGCGGCGCGAGTGGCACAGGCGGCGGAAGCCGCTACTCAGAAGCAGCGGGATGCCGCCATACAGCGCGCTCTCGCCGCGGCCGGCGGATCCGCCACGAGCCCCGCGTCCGGTGGCGTCGCGGCGGGCAGCCCGGGCCTTTCCGACAGCTACAAGGGCCAGGTGGTGAGCTGCATACGCCCGAACATCGTGTTCAGTGTCCCGGAGGGAATCCGGCCCAAGCAGCATGTGGCCGAATTCGAGGTGCAACTCATGCCCACCGGCGAGCAGATGGGCCCGCCAAGGCTGGTGAGCACGAGTGGCCTACCCGCCTACGATGAGGCCGTCAAGCGGGCGATCCGGCGCTGCGACCCGTTCCCGCCTCTGCGTGAGGGCTCGATGCCCCGTACCGTCAGGCTCGCCTTCGATCCCGTGGAGCTGCGCTAGCACGGCAAGCCGCGCAGCCCCTTCGTTCGTCGTCGCGCGTTCCTGTGAACGTGACGCGCGCGGCGCTGTCTATACTCGCTGCCAGTCTGTCGAATGAAAAAGACCGCAATCGCCTCCTCGCGCATCGCCCGCCGCAGCTTCTGCGGTGCGCTCGCCCTGATGCCACTCGCCGCTCGCGCGCAATTGCGCGTCGAGATCACCGGCGTCGGCAGTCAGCAGTTTCCGATCGCCGTCGCGCCATTCGCCATAGAAGGTGCCGCGCCGCAGGAGGTCGACGCCATCGTGCGGGCCGACCTGGCGCGCAGCGGGCTCTTTCGCATCATCGATGCCGGAATGCAACCGATCGCCGACACCGCGAGTGTCAATCTGGCCGACTGGAAGACGCGGGGGGCCAATGCCCTGGTGATCGGCAGCGTGAGGCGACTCGCCGACGGCCGCTTCGACGTGCGCTTTCGCCTGCTGGATACGGTGCAGCAGGCGCAGCTGGATGGGCTGTCCTATGCGACGCCGGCGGCCGACCTGCGGCTGACCGCGCATCGCATCGCCGATCGTATCTACGAAAAGCTGACCGGCGAGCGTGGGGTCTTCGCGACGCGCATCGCGTATGTCGTCCAGACCAGCCGCGCATCGTGGGAGCTGCACATTGCAGACGCCGATGGCGCCAACCCGCAGGCGGCGCTGCGCTCGCGCGAACCGATCATCTCGCCCGCCTGGTCCCCCGATGGCGGCAGGCTGGCGTATGTGTCGTTCGAAACTGGCAAACCGGTCGTCTACGTTCACACCGTCACCACAGGCGAGCGCAAGGCGGTCGCGAATTTCCGTGGCTCGAACAGCGCGCCGGCGTGGTCGCCGGACGGTCGGACGCTTGCCGTAACGCTGACGCGCGAAGGCAACTCGCAGGTCTTCCTGATGAACGCCGACGGCTCCAATGTCCGGCGGCTGACACAGACCACCGGCATCGATACCGAGCCGGTCTACAGCCGTGACGGCCAGTGGATTTACTTCACCTCGGACCGTGGCGGAGGCCCGCAGATCTACAAGATGCCGGCCACCGGCGGCAATGCGCAGCGCGTGACGTTCACTGGCGACTACAACATCAGCCCGCGGCTCTCGCCCGACGGCAAGCTGCTGGCCTACGTCGGTCGCCGCAGCGGACGCTTCCAGGTGATGATCCTCGACCTCGCAGGCGGACAGGAAACGCCGATCACCGACACGGCGCGGGATGAATCACCGAGCTTCGCCCCCAACGGGCGACTCTTGTTGTATGCCACCGAGGTGGGAGGGCGCGGCATCCTCGCGTCCGCCTCGATCGATGGCCGAGTACGCACACGCCTGACCGGCCCGAGCGGCGACATCCGCGAGCCGACCTGGGGCCCGTTCATCAAGTAAGTCTTCAAGCAAGGAGCGACGATGCATCAAATCCGCAAGTTCGTACGCCGTGCCGCTGCCGCCGCTGCCGTCATCGCACTGGTTGCCGGCTGTTCTTCGGTGAAGCTCGACGAGCAGAGCCCGGCGCCCATCACCGACGCGACGTCGGGTGCGGGTGGAACCAAGACGGATCCCCGTGCCGTCGCGCCGGTCACGGCCGCGAGCACGCAGGCCGTGGACCCGTTCACCGATCCGGCGAACCCGCTGTCGAAGAAGAGCGTTTTCTTCGACTTCGACAGTTTCGTGGTCAAGACCGAGTTTCAGCCGCTGGTCGAAGCGCACGGCAAGTACCTCGCCAGCAACAGCGGCCGCCGGGTGAGCGTCGAGGGCCATACCGACGAGCGCGGCGGACGCGAGTACAACCTGGCGCTGGGCCAGAAGCGGGCCGAGGCAGTCAAGCAACGGCTGATGCTGATGGGAGCACGCGACGCACAGGTGGAGACCGTGAGTTTCGGCAAGGAGAAGCCGCGCGCTACCGGCAGCACCGAGGAAGCGTGGGCGCAGAACCGGCGCGCGGACATCGTTTACAAGTAGCGCTGCTCGTGTGCGCGACGGACTTAAGCGTTTCTCGTGTACGCGACCGCGGCGCGGTCGCACGTGCACTCGAAACGGAATAGTTAGAAGGGCGGGCTTGGGGCGGCCCGGCGCCCGCCCTTGTATGAGCGGCGCGCTGCCGGAGACTTTGGCTCGCGACGCAGCGGCTTACTAGGGAAGAGATGAACTACCGGACCATTGCCGCCGCATTTGCGCTGATCGTTGCGTTGCCGGCCCATGCACAGCTGTTTGCCGATGACGACGCCCGCAAGGCGATCCTGGAACTGCGGCAGCGGATCACTGCGTTGCAAAGCGAGCTCGGCGGGCGGCTCGACACCGCTCAGCGTAACCAACTGGATCTCGCCAATCAGAACGAGACGCTGCGGCAGGACATCGCACGCTTGCGCGGGCAGGTCGAAACGCTGACCAACGAGGTGGCGACGCTGCAAAAGCGCAATCGCGACCTGTACACGGACCTCGATGCCCGGCTGAAGAAACTCGAACCGGCCACGCTGACGGTCGATGGCCGCACGGCGACCGTCGATCGGGCCGAGCAGGTGGCCTATGAGGCCGCGCTGACCCAGTTCCGCAGCGGAGACTTCAAGGGTTCGATCGGCAGCTTCCAGCAGTTCCTGGCGAAGTACCCGTCGAGCGCCTACGTCCCGGCCGTGCAGTACTTCATTGGCAGCGCGCATTTCGCGCTCAAGGACTACAAGTCGTCGATCAGCGCCAACCAGGTCATCGTCGACCGCTACAAGGACTCACCGCGCGCCCCTGAAGCGCTGCTTTCGATTGCCGACAGCCAGTTGCAGCTTGCGGACAAGCGCGGCGCCAACCGCACGCTCACGCGGGTCATTCAGGAATATCCCAACAGCGAAGCCGCCGTCGTGGCCCGCGAGCGACTCCCCGGAACGCGCTGAACGGCAACCTTCGTCGCACTTCACTGGCAGTTCATTGCGGCGTCAGCGCCGCGGTGTGCGGCACGTCTTTCAGTGCCGGAAGTGTCGAACTCCGGTGAAGACCATCGAAACGCCCCGCTCATCAGCCGCAGCGATGACCTCCGCGTCGCGCATGCTGCCACCGGGCTGAATGACGCAGTTCGCGCCGGCATCGACGACGACATCCAGCCCGTCCCGAAACGGGAAGAACGCATCGGATGCCGCCGCGGAGCCCGACAGCGAAAGGCCTGCTTCCTTAGCCTTGATGGAAGCAATGCGCGCCGAGTCGATGCGTGACATCTGGCCCGCACCGACACCGAGCGTCATGCCGTCGTGTGCAAAGACGATCGTGTTCGACTTGACGAACTTGGCGACACGCCAGGCAAACAGCAGGTCCGCCATTTGCTCGGGGCTCGGCGCCTTGGCCGTCACGACCTTGAGGTCCGACGGTGCAATCGTGTGCAGGTCCGGCGACTGCACGAGCAGGCCGCCCCCCACCCGCTTGAAATCGAAGTCGTTGTGAGTCACACCGAGTGCGACGGTCAGCACGCGCACATTGGCCTTCGCTGCGAACACCTCGCGCGCGGCAGCGTCGAACGCCGGCGCGATCACGACCTCGACAAACTGCCGAGCGACCGCCTGCGCCGCCGCGGCGTCGACCGCCCGGTTGAAGGCGATGATCCCGCCGAAAGCCGAGGTTGTGTCAGTCTTGAACGCCTTCGCATAGGCCTCGGCGGGCGACGCGGCGACGGCAACACCGCAAGGGTTGGCATGCTTGACGATGACGCAGGCCGGCTCATCGAAACTGCGCACGCACTCCCAGGCCGCATCGGCGTCGGCAATGTTGTTGTACGACAGTTCCTTGCCCTGCAGCTGCGCATAGCCCGCGAGCAGCCCAGCACCGACCGAATGTTCGCGATAGAACGCGGCCGACTGGTGCGGATTTTCGCCGTAGCGCATCTGCTGCACCCGCACCCACTGGCGCGTCAGCACCTCAGGGAACGGGCCGCGGCGTTGCTCGTCATCGAGCGACGTCAGGTAGTTCGCGATCATGCCGTCGTAGCGAGCGGTATGTGCGAAGACCTTCTTCGCAAGCGCCAGGCGCGTCGCCTGCGGCCACCGCGCCGGCCCCTCGCAGCTCCTCGATCACGCCGGCGTAATCGGCGGGATCGACGATGGCCGCCACGCTCTCGTGGTTCTTGGCCGCCGCGCGCAGCATCGCCGGACCTCCGATGTCGATGTTCTCGATCGCGTCGTCGAAGCTGCAGTCCGGATTGCCGACGGTACGTTCGAATGGATACAGGTTGACCGCGAGGATCTCGATCGGGTCGATCTGATGCTGGGCGAGTGCCTGCATGTGCGCCGGCTCGGGCCGGCGCGCCAGCAGCCCGGCGTGTATGCGCGGGTTGAGCGTCTTCACGCGCCCGTCGAGCATCTCGGGGAAGCCGGTGTAATCAGCGACCTCGGTGACCTCCATGCCGCTTTCGGCCAGCAGCCGTGCTGTACCGCCCGTCGACAGGATGCGGAAGCCGAGCCCTGCCAGCGCACGCGCGAAGTCGACGACGCCGGCCTTGTCCGAGACGCTGATCAGCGCCTGCCTCTTCATGATCCCGGCCCCCGTTTCCCGTCAGGTGATCTTGTGCTGAACCAGCTTCTTGCGCAGCGTGTTGCGGTTGATCCCCAGCAACTCCGCCGCGGCGGATTGATTGCCCGCGGCGCGCGCCATGGCGAACTGAAGCAGCGGCCGCTCCACGGCGTGGGTCACCATCTCGAAGAGGGCATGCGGACGCGCGCCATCGAGATCCTCGAAGTACTGTTCCAGGCTGCGCGTAACGCATTGCTCCAGCGTTTCCCCGCTGCGTGCTCGGCTGGCACGCTCCGTCGTTGCGCCCGTTCGGGGCTGCGGCTTGGCCACCCTGCGTGTCCTTCAGTGAAGCACCGGGGCGTACGCAAGACGCTCATGCTGCCCGCCATGCCCCTGGAGAAAGCGATCGACGGCCCGTGACTGCGTCTCGCAGTCGTCGAGCCGGTTCATCTCGTCGCAGAAATCGCGTCCGCCCACGAGATCGCGCGTGTACCAGATGATGTGCTTGCGCGCGGTCCGGACCCCGGCCGCGGTGCCATAGAAGCGGTAGTGATCATCCAGGTGCGCCAGCAGGAGCTCTCGCACCTCGTCGACCTCCGGCGGCGGCAGCAGTTGCCCGGTCGCGAGGTAATGCGTGATCTCGCGGAAGATCCACGGCCGGCCCTGCGCGGCGCGTCCCACCATGACGGCGTCGGCGCCGGTGGCGTCGAGCACCCGGCGAGCCTTCTCCGGAGAATCGATGTCACCGTTGGCGATGACCGGGATCCCGACCGACTGCTTGACGGCGCGGATCGTGTCGTACTCGGCGGCCCCGGTGAAGCCGCAGGCGCGTGTGCGGCCGTGCAGCGTCAGCGCGGCCACTCCGCTCGCCTCGGCAAGCCGCGCGATTTCGACCGCGTTGCGCCGGCCGGGGTCCCACCCGGTGCGGTACTTCAGCGTGACGGTACGTCGACCGCGCCGACGACCGCCTCGAGGATGCGTGCCACCGTGTCGACGTCGCGCAGCAGCGCCGAGCCGCAGGCAACGTTGCAGACCTTCTTCGCCGGGCAGCCCATGTTGATGTCGATGATCTGCGCACCGCGCTCGACGTTGTAGCGCGCCGCTTCGGCCAGCATCGCGGGATCGGAGCCCGCCAGCTGCACGGCGACCGGTGCCTGCTCGCCCGCATGGTCGAGCCGGCGCATCGTCTTCTCGCTCGCCCACAGGCGCGGATTGGATGCCGCCATCTCCGACACCGCATGCCCGGCGCCGAGCGCCTTGCACAGCTTCCGGTACGGCCGATCGGTCACGCCGGCCATCGGCGCGACGAAAACGTTGTTCGGCAACTCGTACGGACCGATTCGCATGTCAGACGGGGCCGGGGCGAAGTAAAGGGGCGCGCATTGTAGCGAAGCGGAACTCGCAGACTCAGGTACGCACGCCGAACATCAGTAGCCGCGCAAACTGGCGGCGCAGGTCCGGGAACATCGACAGGGCCGTCAGGGCCAATGAGCGTCCGAAGGCAATCGGTGCAGCCCGCGTGCTGAAGAGCGCCGGGGCGTTTCGCGTCAGCGCGAGAACGGCCGCGCGGTCGGCACGCCGGCCGCGGTCATAGTCGCCGAGCGCCGTGACGAGGTCGCGCTGCTCCGCCTGGGCTCGAGCGAGGCTATCCGCCAGCAACGCGCAATCGCGCACACCAAGATTGAAGCCCTGACCTGCGACCGGATGCAGTGTCTGGGCGGCGTTGCCGAGATAGACGACCCGATGCTCCCGCAGCGATTCGCGCGCCTGCTGGTGCAGCGGCACGCGCGCACGCGGCCCGACGCGCACGAACTTGCCGTTGCGCGCACCGAACGCGCTCTGCAGGTCTGCCAGGAAATCCGGATCGCCCAGTGCCGCGCGCCGAGCGGCAGCCTCGGGTGGCATACACCATACGAGGCCCATCGACCGCCCCGCTTCCACCGCGCCGGGCAGCGGCAGCAGCGCAAGTGGCCCGTCGCGCGTGAACCGCTCGAAGGCGCTGCCGGCCGCCGGGCCCTGCAGAATCACGTCGGCGAGAAGCGCGCACTGCTTTGGAGCCGAGCCAGACGGCTGCGCCACGAGGCCCTCGGCGTTCACGACGATCTGCGCTTCGCGCGTTTCGCCGTCATCCAGCTTCACCACGGCTCGCGCGGGCTGCTGGAGGACCTCCGTGACCCGGCATGGCCGGGAGAGGGTCACAAGTTCGCTGCGGCTGCAAGCCTCGGCGAGCGGCGCAAGCAGGTCTCCATAACGGATCGTCAGTCCCAGCGGCTCCGGCTCGCCATCGTCATCGCCGATCTCGACCCGCCCAAACTCGCCGGCGGAGCTGACATGGACCCGGCGTATCGGCGCCGTCACTGCCGGTGGCAAGGCCACCAACGGCCGCAGCAGCTGCAGCGTGCCACGCGACAGTGCCAGCAGCCGCCGATCCGCCCGCGCTTCATCCAGCGCGCGCGCGTCAAGCACTTCACTCCCAACTCCCCGGCGAGCCAGCATCAGCGCCAGCACCAGGCCCACCGGGCCGCCGCCGACGATCACCACGGAAGGTTGCTTCTTCATGTCAGGACCGCATCAGGGCTTCGACGTCGACAGGAAGCCTGGGCGCTCCGTGGGTCAGGACGTCGTGACCCCCGGCGGTCACGACGACGTCGTCCTCGATGCGCACACCGATGTTCCAGAAGCGCTCGGGAACATTTGCGGCCGGCCGCAGGTACAGTCCCGGCTCGACCGTCATCGCCATCCCCGCCTGCAACGACCGCCAGGGCCGTTCACCCCCGTCCGGCGCGGCTCGCGGTTCGCGATAGTCGCCCGCATCGTGCACATCGAGCCCGAGCCAGTGTCCGGTGCGGTGCATGTAGAACTGGCGGTGTGCGCCGGACTCGAGCACGGCTTCGATCGACCCGGACAACAACCCCAGATCAATCAGGCCCTGTACCAGGACTCGGGTGGCCGCTGCGTGGGGCGAGTCGAAAATGCTGCCGGGCCGGATCGTGGCGAGCGCTGCGTCCTGCGCCGCCAGCACCAGCTCGTAGATCGCGCGCTGCTCGCCCGAGAATCGGCCATTGACGGGGAAGGTGCGCGTCACGTCCGCCGCGTAGCCATCGACCTCGCAGCCGGCATCGACCAGACAGAGGTGGCCGTCTTCGAGTTGCGCGTGACCGGCGGGGTAATGCAGCACGCACGCGTTGGGGCCGGTCGCGACGATAGGCGTGTACGCCGGCGCCGCGGCGCCGTGACGGCGAAACTCGTGCAGCAGTTCGGCCTCCAGTTCATATTCGCGCATGCCGACGCGGCACGCCTTCATCAGACGTACATGCGCGGAAACCGAGATCGCCGCCGCGCGGCGCATCGAGTCGAGTTCCGAGGGTTCCTTGATCAGCCGCATCTCGTCGACGATCGGGAGCAGGTCGACAATCGCCGCCGGTGTGCGCGAGCCCGAGCGGCTTTGCGCGCGCACTTCCGACATCCAGCGCTGAACCCGGACATCCAGCTCCGTGCTGGATCCGAGCGCACAGTAGAGCGCCCGCGCGTTCGCCAGCTTCGCCGGCATCAGTGCGTCGAGCGCATCGATCGGATGCGCGCCATCGAATCCGAACGCGGCGGCGGCCGCTTCCGGCCCGTGCCGATAACCGTCCCAGATCTCACGCTCCGCGTCCCGGGCCCGGCAGAAGAGCCAGGCTTCGCGCCGATCGCCTTGCGCCACCAGCGCCAGCGCAGCTCCCGGCTCGCCGAACCCGGTGAGATACCAGAAGTGACTATCGAAGCGGTACGGATACTCGGAATCGCGGTTGCGGAGCCGCTCGGGTGCCGTGAAGTGCACGGCAACACCGCCACCCTGGGCCGCCATGGCGTCGAGGACGCGGGCGCGACGCGCGCGAAAGACTTCGGTCATTGCTGCAGCAGGAGCGGGCGGCGGGATCAAGGCGCGATTCTACGAGTCGGCCGCACCACCGCCGCGTCCGAGTTCGGCATCGAGGCGCGCCAGCTCGGCCGGCGTGCCCACGTTGTACCAGCGGCCCGCGTAGTGCTCGCCCGTGACGCGGCCGGCGCGTGCCGCCGCGTAGAGCCACGGGAAGAGGCGTGCCCGAACGGGTGTGAGTCCTGCGAAGAGGCGCGGCGCAAAGACCCCTACGTTCGCATACGTGTATCGCTCGCTGGCGTCAGGCGCGATGCGGCCGTCGACCAGGCCCATGTCACCGCGCGTGTGGAATGCAGGGTTGTCGACCAGTACCAGGTGGGCATCGGCCGCACCGGCGGCAAGCCGTGCCGCGGCCGCCGCCAGTTTCGAGTAATCGAAATCGGTCACGATGTCGCCGCTGACGACGACAAACGGCTCCGGGCCAAGCAGCGGCAGCGCCTGCACGATGCCGCCGAGCGTCTCGAGCGCGGCTTCGGCACGGTCGCCCTCGCGCGAGTACGCGAGCGTGACACCCAGGGCTTCGCCGCGACCGAGCGTGCGTTCGAACGCGTCGGCCAGGTGCGCCACATTGATGACCATTTCGCGCACCCCGGCGCGCGCCAGCCCCTCGATCTGCCACTCGATCAGGCGCCTTCCACCGGCCTTCAGCAGCGGCTTCGGCGTGTCGTCCGTCAGCGGACGCATCCGCTCGCCCCGCCCTGCCGCCAGTATCAGCGCTCGCATCGCTAATTTTCCGATCAGGCCCGGTTCGACCCTTCGTGCTTTGGAATTCGCGTCGGGCGCCCGGCCGCCCTAGTCCGCCGTTATATTCGCGCGCCGCGCCGAGCCGCCTCAAGCGGCGCGCGCAAGTCACATCCGCCGCGAATGCACGTGCAACGGCGGAGCCGTTGCGTACACGAGCGGCGCCCCTAAAACGTGTATCCCACTCGACGCGCGACGCCCTCGAGCTCGTCGAGCAGGCGCGCCAGCGGCGCCAGTTCGTCGTAGCGTCGCGCGACTGACCGAACGTAACCGACAAAGCGCGGCGTGTCGGCCAGGTAATGCGGCTTGCCGTCGCGGTAGTTGATGCGCGCAAAGATGCCCAGGACCTTCAGG
This sequence comes from uncultured beta proteobacterium, assembly GCA_963702595.1. Taxonomy (GTDB): domain Bacteria; phylum Pseudomonadota; class Gammaproteobacteria; order Burkholderiales; family Burkholderiaceae_F; genus JALORV01. Next base: position 30,987 of record CAVPDC010000016.1, read on the forward strand.
TGGCGTTGCAGCCCCATCCACTCGAAGTCGCGCCAGAAGCTGCCGAAGTCCGCCGCAACCGGCAAGCCGGCGCGACGTGCCCGCTCCCAGTAGCGGATGGACCAGTCGATGACGCGCTCTTCGTCCCAGCTGATGAAGGCATCGCGGAACAGCGAAGCGACGTCGTACGCGATCGGCCCCATGACCGCGTCCTGGAAGTCCAGCACACCGGGATTCGGCGCCGCCACCATCAGGTTGCGCGGCATGTAGTCGCGGTGCACGTAGACCGCCGGCTGGGCCAGATTCGAAGCGAGGATGCGTCGGAACATCGCCTCGAGCGCATCGCGCTGCGCTGGCGTCAGTTCGTGGTTCAGGTGCCGGGCAACGTACCAGTCGGGAAACAGGTCCAGCTCGCGCCGCAGCAGCGCCTCGTCGTAGGGTGGCAGCTCGCCGGGTCGGCTCGCAAGCTGCCAGCGCACCAGCGCGTCGATCGCATCGGAGAAGAGCTGCGGCGCGTTGGCCTCGTTGAGTACGGCGAGGTAGGTGTCGCGCCCGAGATCGCTCAGCAGCAGGAAGCCCTGGCGCTCGTCCGCTTCGATGACTTCCGGCGCGTTGAGTCCGGCCGCACGCATGAGCGTGGCGACATGGATGAACGGCCGGACATCCTCCTTGCCGGGCGGCGCATCCATGACGATGCGCGTATCGGACCCGGCCGCCACCCGAAAGTAGCGTCTGAAACTTGCATCGGCCGAAGCCACGGTAAGGGTCGCGGGGTCGATGCGATGCTGTCGCGGAAGCGAGGCCAGCCACGCGGTGACCTGCTCGAGTCGGGCATCGTCCGGCAGCATCGAGGCAGACGCAACGTTCATGAGGGAAGGATATTCGGTGTTACATCGAGTGCAGGCGCGGAATTGCAGGGGGCGGTGCCTATAATCGCTGCGCCTCTCCGGCCCGACTTCGCCTACAGATTCTAAATGCCGCGCCCGCCGGCGAACGCCGCGCCGATCCTGAGCTTCGTCAGTGCTTCCACTGAGCGCTGCACTGCTCGCGGCGTTTCCGGCCGCAGCTGCAGAACAGCCAGGCACTGCAGAAACTGTGCAGCCGTGCGACACGAGCCTGGAGGCTTGCCGCGGCCCCGCAGGTAACGAGACCCCGTGGCTGCGGCTGAAGCTCGACCAGCTCCTGTCGGAAAGGCGACCGGTCAGCCGCGAGACGACGCCCACGTACGCGCGCGCCCAGCGCATCGAGGGCACGCTGGACGAGCGGATCGTGCTCGAAGGCAACGCCGAGATCCGGCGCGGTGGCACCGTGCTGCGCGGCGATCGCATCACGTACACGCAGGCGACCGACCAGGTCGATGTCGAAGGCAACGCAAGGATCTACAGTCATGGCGCTTCGTTCTCCGCGCCGTCGATGTCGTTCCGGGTGGATGCACAGACCGGCTCGATGTCCGACGCGAGCTTCACCTACCCTGCGCGCCAGGGCCGCGGCGAAGCAACGCTGATCGAGTTCCTCGGCGAGCAGCGGGCCAGGATGGAAAACGCTACCTTCACGACCTGCGCGCCGGGGGACAAGTCCTGGTGGGTCCAGGCCGATGAGATCGCCGTCGACGGCCTGGAAGAATCCGCAACTGCGAGCTTTACACGGCTGTACTTCCAGGGAGTGCCGGTCCTCGCATCGCCATTCTTCGGCTTCCCGGTCGGCGAGCGCCGGCGCACCGGCTTTCTCACGCCGAGCTTCGGGTTGAGCACGACGCTCGGCACCGACATCCGCACGCCGTTCTACTGGAACATCGCGCCGAATTACGACTACACCATCACGCCGCGCTTCATGTCGAAGCGTGGCGTGCTGTTCGGCAACGAATTCCGCTTCCTCACGCCGGAGTTCAGCGGAACTCTGCTCTACGACGTCATTTCGAATGACCGCCAGACGGACGACTCGCGCGACTACGCGGGGCTGCGCCTTGACTATGCGGGCCAGGGAGCGCTTTCGGGCCTGGCTGCGGGGGTCAATTACAACCGCGTGTCGGACGACAACTACTTCGTCGACTTCTCCAGCACGATCCTCGGGTCCTCGCAGAAAGTGCTGCCACAGGACGCCTTCGTGTCGTTCACGCAGCCATTCTGGAACTCGGCCGTCCGCGTGACGAAGAACCAGACCCTGCAGGATCCGCTTGCTCCGGTGGTTCCACCCTACGAGCGCGTGCCGCAGGTGACGCTGAACGGATTCGTCAGTGACTGGCGCGGGTTGGAGGCCGGGGTGCTGTTCGATGGCACGCGCTTCGTCAACCCTGAGCTGCCCCTGCCGGAAGGCTCGCGGATCGTCATCAATCCGCGTGTCGCATTTCCCATCCAGTCGGCCGGCTGGTTCGTGATTCCGCGGGCCCAGTTGTCGGCGACCTACTACAGCATGGACGAGGAGAACTTCCGGTACGAGACCTCACAGAGCCGGGTACTTCCGATCCTGAGTCTCGACAGCGGCCTCATATTCGAGCGCGACGGCGAGTGGTTCGGCCGCGCTGTGCAGCAGACGCTGGAACCAAGGCTGTACTACGCCTATATCCCGTACCGTGATCAGAGCAAGTTACCCAACTTCGACAGCGCGCTGGCCGACCTGAACTATGTCCAGTTCTTCACCGAGAACATCTACTCGGGCTACGACCGCATCGTCAACGCCAACCAGATGACCCTGGCGCTGGCCACCCGGATCCTCGATAACGAGACCGGGGCGGAGTTCCTGCGTGCCGCCGTCGCCCAACGCTATTACTTCACTCCGCAGAAAGTCACGCTGCCGGGCGAGTCGCCGCGTGCGAGCAACGAGAGCGACCTGCTGGCGGGCGTGTCCGCCCAGCTGGGCAACAACTGGGCGCTGGATTTGGCCGCGCAGTACTCCGCGGAGCAGAGCGAGATCTCGCGCGCCACGGCCGGCGCGCGCTGGCAGCCGCGACGCTCGTCGGTACTCAGCGCCTACTACCGGTACGTAGCGGGCGATGCCGGCCAAGGCACCGACCAGATCGACGTTTCGGGACAGTGGCCGCTCTCCGACCGCTGGTACGCAGTGGGGCGTTACAACTACTCGTTCGAGAGCCGCAAGCCGGTCGAAGTCATCGCAGGCTTCGAATTTAAGGAAGACTGCTGGCTGCTGCGCTTTGCATTCCAGCGGTTCCAGACGACGACCGCGTCGAATACCACCAACTTCTACATCCAGCTGGAACTGACCGGCCTCACCAGTGTCGGAACCAATGCCCTCTCGCAATTGCAGCGTAATATCCCCGGCTACCAGCGCATCTCCCCGCTGCCGCGGCAGCCGGGCATGTTCGAGTACTACGAGTAGATCCCATGGTTTCGACCCTGCGCGCGCCACTGTGCGCGCTCCTTTCCTTTGCTGCATTCGCAGCCGCTGGAGTCTCGGCCCAGCAGGCTCCGTCGCCGCGCCAGCCCGAAGCGACGGCCCCGGGAAGCAGCGCACCGCCTGCCGCGCGTCCGGCGCCGTCGACTCGCACCACGAAGCCGGTGGACCGAATCATCGCGGTCGTCAACGACGAGGTGATCACCGCCAATGAGCTGCGCTCCCGCACCTTGCTCGCCGAGGTGCAGCTGCAGCGGCAGAAGATCGCGCCGCCGCCTCAGGATGTGCTCGCACGCCAGGTGCTCGAGCGCATGATCGTCGACCGCGCACAACTCCAGCTGGCGCGTGAAACCGGCGTGCGGGTCGACGATGCCACCGTCAATGCCGCCATGATGCGCATTGCCGAATCGAACAACATCACGGTGCCGGCGCTGCGCCAGCGGCTCGAAGCCGAGGGGATCTCGTTCGCGCAGTTCCGTGAGGACGTGCGGCAGGATATTTTGCTGAACCGACTGCGCGAACGGGAAGTCGATAGCCGCCTCCAGGTTTCCGACAGCGAGATCGACAACTTCATCGCGGACCAGACCGGGATCTCGGCCGATGCCGAGGAGGTCAACCTCGCCCAGATCCTGCTGCGGATCCCGGAGAACGCGACCCCGCAGCGACTCGACGAAACGCGCCTGCGCGCCGACGATCTCGTCGCCCAACTCAAGGGCGGCGCCGATTTCGCGCGCCTCGCCGCCAGCTACTCGAATGCGACCGAAGCCCTGCAGGGCGGCGAGCTCGGCTGGCGCAATGCGGACCGTCTGCCGACGCTTTTCATCGACGCGATCAAGGGCGTGAAGACGGGTGAGATCGCGCCCATCGTGCGCAGTCCCAATGGCTTTCACATACTCAAGGTTCTCGGCCGCCGCAGCGCGGTCGCAGGCAAGCTTGCCGGGGCGCCAGTGCAGCAGACGCGCGTGCGCCATATTTTGCTGCGGGTGACCGACGTGACACCCGAGCCCGACGTCAAGCGCCGCCTTGAAGAGTTCAAGGTGCGCATCGAGGCCGGGCAGATCGAATTCGGCACGCTCGCGCGCCTGCACTCAGTCGACCCGAGCGGCAGCCGCGGCGGCGACCTGGGATGGATGTACCCGGGCGATACGGTGCCCGAATTCGAACGCGCCATGAACGCACTCAAGATCGGCGAGGTCAGCGGGCCGGTGCAGTCCCCTTTCGGCTGGCACCTGATCCAGGTGAACGAGCGCCGCACCGAGCCGGCCTCGGCCGAACGTTCGCGCCAGGCGGCACGCCAGGCGCTGCGCGAGCGCAAGAGCGAAGAGGCATACCAGGACTGGCTGCGCCAGTTGCGCGACAAGACCTACGTCGAGTACCGGCTCGAAGACCGCAGCTGACACCGCTGCAACCTTGACAATGCTCCCGCGACTCGCGATCACGACCGGGGAACCGGCCGGGATCGGGCCCGAGATCTCGGTGGCGGCGCTCGAACCGCCGCTGCCGGCGGCTATCACGCTGATCGGCGACGCCGAACTCATAGCAGCGCGCGCGGCGCTGATTTCGCGCCGAGTCCCGGAGACGGTCGAGATCCTGCATGTCCCCCTCGCCGCGCCGTCGGTTGCCGGCGCACTCGACGTGCGCAACGCGCGCTACGTGCTGGCGACCCTCGACGCCGCCATCGACGGCTGCACGGCGGGACGCTTCGACGCCGTGATCACCGCGCCCGTGCAGAAAAGCGTCATCAACGAGGCCGGCGTGCCGTTTTCAGGCCACACGGAGTACCTCGCCGAGCGCACCTCGACATCCCAGGTCGTCATGATGCTGGCGGGGGCGACAAGTTTCGGGCCGCTTCGAGTCGCGCTGGCCACGACGCATCTGCCGCTCGCAAGCGTCAGCGCCGCGATCTCGTCCGGGCTGCTCGTCAGCGTGCTCAGGATCATCGACCACGATCTGCGCCTGCGCTTCGGGATCGCGCACCCGCGCGTCGCGGTCGCCGGCCTCAACCCCCATGCCGGCGAGAGCGGGCATCTGGGCCGCGAAGAGATCGATGTCATCGCACCCGCGATCGAACGGGCGCGCCGTGACGGCATCGATGCGCACGGCCCGCTGCCGGCCGACACGATGTTCGTGCCTGCGGTCGCACAGCGCTTCGATGCCTTGCTGGCGATGTACCACGACCAGGGCCTGCCGGTGCTCAAGTACGCGACCTTCGGGCATGGGGTGAACGTCACCCTCGGACTGCCCTTCGTGCGGACGTCCGTCGATCACGGGACCGCGCTGGACCGGGCCGGGCACGGCACCGCCGACGCCGGCAGCCTGCGTGCCGCGCTCGAACTGGCCGTCGAACTGGTCGCGCGGCAGCGAGCATGAGCGGCGCACCGCACCGCGCGCGCAAGCGGTTCGGGCAGAATTTCCTGCACGACCCACGCGTCATCGCGCGGATCGTCGACGCGATCGACCCTCGACCGGGACAGACGATCGTCGAAATCGGGCCGGGCCAGGCCGCGCTGACACGTCCGCTGGTCCAGCGGGCGGGGCATGTCACCGCGATCGAAATCGACCGTGACCTGGCAGCGCGCTTGCGCGGCGAGTTCACGCCGCAGCAGCTCACGCTCATCGAGGCCGACGCACTCGCGTTCGACTGGAGCAGCCTGCCGGCGCCGCTGCGCCTCGTGGGCAACTTGCCGTACAACATCTCCTCGCCGCTGCTGTTTTCCCTTGCGACGGTGGCCGACCGCGTCGTCGACCAGCACTTCATGCTGCAGAAGGAAGTGGTCGACCGCATGGTGGCGCCGCCCGGCAGCAGGACCTACGGGCGACTCTCCGTCATGCTGCAGTTCCGCTACAAGATTGGTGAAGCTCTTCGATGTGCCGCGCGGAGCGTTCAATCCGCCGCCCCAGGTGACGTCGAGCATCGTGAGAATGCAACCCTTGCCGGCGGCCCAGTTGCCCAGTGTGGATGCCGAGGCGTTCAGCCGCGTGGTGGCGGCTGCCTTCGGCCAGCGCCGCAAGACACTGCGCAATGCACTGGCCACGCTGCTGGATGTCGGCGCGATTGCTGCGGCCGGCGTCGATCCGCAGGCTCGCGCCGAGACCCTCGCCAACGATGCGTTCGTCAGCCTGGCGCGGCAACTCGGATCCTGCCGGCTCGCCCGGCGTCACGCGCGCGACTGGATGAGCTCGATCTTGTAGCCGTCCGGGTCGGTCACGAACGCGATGACCGTCGTGCCTCCCTTGACCGGCCCCGCCTCGCGGGTGACATTGCCGCCCGCCGCCCGGATCCGCTCGCACGCAGCGTAGGCATCCGGCACCGCGATGGCGATATGGCCAAAGGCCGTACCCATCTCGTAGCGCTCGACGCCGTAGTTGTACGTCAGTTCGAGGACCGCATGCTCGCGCTCGTCGCCGTATCCCACGAAGGCCAGCGTGTACTTCTGGTCGGGCCGATCGGTCGTGCGCAGCAGCTTCATCCCGAGCACCTGCGTGTAGAAGTCGATCGACCGCTTGAGGTCGCCGACGCGCAGCATGGTGTGCAGGACTCTCATCGGTGCTCCTTGGATCGTTGAGGATTCACTGGCCGGGCGCTTGTGCGCACCGGTCCGGTACTACAGCGGCAGCGCCGCAATATCGATGCGGCGAATCTCGTCGCGCGCCGCCTCGAAGCCCGGCAGCAGCTGCGAGACGGCCTGCCAGAAGCGCGGTCCGTGATTGAGCTCCTCGAGGTGCGCCAGCTCATGCGCGACGACATAGTCGATCAGCGGCAGCGCGAAGTGGATCAGCCTCCAGCTGAGGCGGACGCGACCATCGTGCGTGCATGAACCCCACTGCGAACGCGCGGACGAAAGCGTCCAACCCACGTAGCGGGCACTGATGCGGCCGGCGAACCGGTGGATGCGCTCGTCGAATACGCGCCGGGCCTCGCCCTGCAGCCAGGCCTGCACCGCATCGCGCCACTGCAGTTCGTTGGCATCCCAAGGCAGCGCAACGCGCAGTTCGCCCTCGGCGTGATGCGTCGCTGTCGTGGTCGCCGCCAACCGCAACGTCAGATGGCCCCCCAGGAACGGCAGCGCGGCGCCGTCGACGAACCGCACCGGCGGCAGCCGACGTTTCACTCGCCACTCGTGCCACTCGCGCTGCTTGGTAAGGATCCAGCGTCGCTTCTCGCTGATCGCAGACTCGATCTCGCGCAGCGGCACCCAGCGCGGCGCGCTGACCGTCAGGCCCTGGTCGTCGATCTGGAAGCCGATGGAGCGGCGACGCGCACGCCGCAGGCGGTACGTAAGCACCTCGGAGCCGACGACCACGCGCCGCGCGCGCGGATCGGTGCCGGCAGGACCGGTCGGCAAATCGGCCGCCGGTGGGTCGAGCGCCAGCGTGAGCTGCTCACCCGCCGTCGCAACCAGCTTCTTCATGCCGCGCCCTCGCCCTGCGCACTCGTGGCCGCCACCTGCCCCCGCAAGTAGGGACCGCTGTAGCGATGAGGCGCCAGCCGGCGCATCTCGGTCTCGATCCAGCGCTCCACCGCGGCCGCCACTTCATCAGCCCCTTTGCCTCGTGAGTCGATCGGCGGCCCGATGGACACGGTGATCGTGCCGGGTCGCCTGATGAAAGCATTGCGTGGCCAGAGTTCGCCCGAGTTGACCGCGATCGGAACGGCGAAGGCGCCCGTGCGGACCGCGAGACGCGCCCCGCCGGTCTTGTAGCGTCGCGTCGACCCGGGCTTGGTGCGAGTGCCCTCGGGAAAGATCACGATCCACCAGCCACGCGCGAGCCGGTCGATGCCCTGTTCGACGACCTGCTCGAAAGCATCCTGGCCCTTGCGGCGATCGATGCTGATCATCTGGGCCGAGGCCAGCCCCCATCCGAAGAAGGGCAGCCAGTTCAGTTCGCGCTTGTAGACGAAGGTCAGGTCACGCGGCATGAACGACGGCAGCCACAGCGTCTCCCACGACGATTGATGCTTCGGCAGCAGAATGGCCGGGCCATCGGGGAGGTTGTCCCAGCCCTCGACCTTCCACTGGATGCCGCAGATCGTTCGCGCGCCCCAGATCGCCATCTTCGTGTAACGGGTACACAGGTAGTAGCGCGTGTGCACCGGGAACAGCCAGCCGGAAAGCACGACGAACGCCCACGGGATGACGACGATGATGAGGAAGGCCAGGTACAGCGCCGAGCGCAGGGCCAGCATCTCAGTCGGCGCCCGGCCGCTCGCATGCTGACCGGCTGCCCTTGCGAGTCTGAGACCGGACACGCAGCAGGTCCGGCTCCCATGGACTTGCCTGGCGCAGCACCACGGCCTGCAGTCCGCACCGCGGGTTCGCGTACAGAGTGAGCGTGGGTGCTTTCAATGCATCAGCCCGCCGTCAATTTCGAAATGTCGGCCACGCGGTTCATCGTTGCGTGGAGTTGCCCCAGTAGCCCGAGCCGATTGGCGCGCAGCTTCTCGTCGTCGACGTTGACCATGACCTCGTCGAAGAAGCGATCCACCGGCAGCTTTAGAGGCGCGAGCGCCTGCAGCATCGCGGAGTATTCACTGCGCGCATAGAACGCTTCGGCGCGCGGTTGCAGCTCACTGAACGCCGCGCCCAGCGCCTGTTCCGCGGGCTCCATCAGCAGCGAGCGGTCAAAGGTCGCAGGCACGCGGTCCGATTTCTTCAGTATGTTGCCGATCCGCTTGTTGGCGGCGGCAAGGCTTGCCGCCTCGGGCAGTTCCATGAACGCGCGCACGGCGGCGAGCCGCTTGGGCACGAGGTCGATGCGCGACCAGGACCCGGCCAGCACCGACTCGACTTCCTGCGCGTCGTAGCCCTCTTCGCGCAGCAAACCCGCCAGCCGGTCGGAGAAGAACGCCACCAGGGACGTGCGCGCACCCCCAACATCCTTCAGCACACCGGCCGGAAAGGCCGCCAGCGACCGGTCGACCAGATCTCCCAGTTCCAGCGGGAGGGCCTCTTCCTTCAGCATGCGCAGCACGCCCAGTGCGTGGCGACGCAACGCGAACGGATCCCTTTCGCCAGTCGGCTTCTCACCGATCCCGAACAGTCCCGCCAGGGTCTCGAGCTTGTCGGCCAGCGCGACGCAGATGCCCGCGATCGATGACGGCAGTGCATCGCCCGCGAAGCGCGGCTGGTAATGCTCGCGGATGGCCAGCGCAACATCCCCCGCTTCACCGTCGTGCCGGGCGTAATACTCGCCCATGATGCCCTGCAACTCGGGGAACTCGCCGACCATCAGCGTGCGCAGGTCCGCCTTCGCCAGCCGAGCCGCCCGTTCCACGTGGGTTACATCCAGCCCAAGCTCGCGCGCGATCCCGACGGCGATGCCGGTCACGCGCTCGACGCGTTCGAGCTGCGACCCGAGCTTGTTGTGGTAGACGACACTCGCCAGGCCCGTGACACGGCTCTCCAGTGTCTGCTTGCGGTCCTGGTCGTAGAAGAACTTCGCATCGGCGAGCCGCGCCCGAACGACCCGCGCATTTCCGGAGATGATCGCCTCGGGATTGTTGGCTTCGAGGTTGGACACCAGCAGGAAGCGGTCGATCAAGCCACCCCGCGCATCCTTCAGCGCAAAGTACTTCTGGTTCTGCTGCATCGTGAGAATCAGGCACTCCTGCGGCACCTGCAGGAATTCCGGCTCGAAGCCGGATTCATACACACTCGGCCATTCGACGAGCGCCGTGACTTCCTCGAGCAGTTCATCGGGAGCGATGACTGTGGCCCCGAGCGGCGCGGCCGCGCGCGTCAGTTGTTCCTCGATGCGCGCGCGGCGCGCCGCGAACGACGGAATCACCCGGCCCTCTTCCTGCATCTGTTCGACATAGGTGTCGGCCGAGCGCAGCGCGATCTCGCCCTTGCACATGAAGCGATGGCCCTGCGTCTTGGTGCCCGCCGAGAGGCCAAGCGCATGCACCGGCACGACTTCATGTCCGTGCAGGGCGACCAGCCGGTGCGCCGGCCGCACGAACTGCACGGTCGTCACGCCGTCGGCAAGCTGGTAGCTCATCACCTTGGGGATCGGCAACCCAGCGATCGTTTCGTCGAGCGCCGCCTGCAAGGCGACGTGCAGGTTCTGGCCAGCCGCAATGCTGTGGAGGTAGATGGACTCGGCCTTGCCATCGCTCTCGACGATCAGCGAGTCCGGCCCTTCGCTGGACCCGACCGGCAGTGCGGCGAGGTGGCCGCGGCCCAGTCCTTCGAGCTTCTTCAGGAATGCCTGCGTCCAGTTGCGCGCGGCATCGCGCGCGACCGCAAGCGGCATCAGCTTCTGCTTGAACGGCTTGTCCGCCGACCGGCGAGCTACATCCGTGATGTGCACTGCAAGCCGCCGCGGCGTGCCGAACGCGGTCACACGACTGTCCGGGGCCAGGAAGTGCCGGCTGTAGAGGCCGGCCTCGATGCCGGTGGCAAAGGCTTCCGACAGTGCCCTGAGCGCGCGCGGCGGCAGCTCCTCGGTGTGCAACTCGACCAGCAGAGAGGCCCTCATCACGCGACCTCCCGCTGGGCGTCGACACCGAGCATCGGGAAGCCAAGCCTCTCGCGCGACTCGTAATAGCTCTGCGCGACGGCCCGGGCGAGATTGCGGATGCGGCCGATGTAAGCGGCGCGCTCGGTCACGCTGATCGCGCCACGCGCGTCCAGCAGGTTGAAGGTGTGGCCGGCCTTCAGCACCATTTCGTAGGCCGGCAGGGCCAGCTGTGCCGCCATCAGCCGCTGGGCCTCGCCTTCGAAGAGGCTGAACAGGCCCAGCAGCTTCGCAGGGTCGGACTGCTCGAAGTTATACGTGCTCTGTTCGACTTCGTTCTGGTGGAACACGTCGCCGTAGGTCAGCCTGCGTTCGACGCCTCGCTCCTGCCACGTGGCCCAGACGAGATCGAACACGTTCTCGCAGCCCTGCAGGTACATGGCCAGCCGCTCGAGCCCGTAGGTGATCTCGCCGGTGATCGGCCGGCATTCGAGCCCACCGACCTGCTGGAAGTAGGTGAACTGCGTGATCTCCATGCCGTTCATCCAGACTTCCCAGCCCAGCCCCCAGGCGCCGAGCGTCGGGTTCTCCCAGTTGTCCTCGACGAAGCGCACGTCGTTCTTGCGCAAGTCGAACCCCAGCGCTTCCAGTGACCCGAGGTAGCGCTCCAGGATGTCGGGCGGCGACGGCTTCAGCACCACCTGGTACTGGTAGTAGTGCTGCATGCGGTTGGGGTTCTCGGCGTATCGGCCATCCTTCGGCCGGCGCGAAGGCTGCACATAGGCTGCGCGCCAGGGCTCGGGGCCGATCGCCCGCAGGAAGGTCGCCGTGTGGGAGGTGCCGGCGCCGACCTCGAGGTCGATCGGCTGCAGCAGTGCGCAACCCTGCCGGTTCCAATAGTCCTGCAATCGCAGGATCGCTTCCTGAAAGGTGATCATGGCGAGGCTTCAGCGCGGAAGGTGGCGCGCAGGAGCCGCGATTCTACTGAGCACTGCGCCGGCGACCCGCGCGCGCGACGGCGGCCGCGAACAGCAGAACAATGACACTGATCACGAGCGCCGGCGCGTTGCCGTAGCGGATATACGGTGTGCGCCCGTGATGGCCCTGCACGCTGCCATCGAGCGCGCCTGCGGTGTTGAACGGAAGTTGCGCCACGACCCTTCCCGAAGCGTCGACGATCGCCGTGGCGCCGGTGTTGGTTGCCCGCAGCATCGGGTGCTGTGTCTCCAGCGCCCGCATGCGCGAGATCTGCAGGTGCTGCGGCAACGCGATCGAGTCCTCGAACCACGCAAGGTTGGAGAGGTTGAGCATCATCGTCGGCGCGTTTGCCGGATCGCTCCAGGCGCGTCGAATCACGTGTCCAAACAGATCCTCGTAGCAGATGTTCACCGCGATGCGCTGCCCGGCGATCGCCATCGGCCGTTGATCCGCGGCGCCACGCGCCTGGTCGCCGATCGGCATCTGCATCAGGTCGACGAACCAGCGAAACCCCCACGGAATGAACTCACCGAACGGCACGAGGTGCTGTTTGCTGTAGCGCTGCCAGCCTGGCGCGCCGGGGGTCAGCCCGACGGCACTGTTGTAGTACGCCATGGCCGGCTCCTCGATGAAGACGCCGAAGATGAGCCCGCTGTCGTGCTCAAGGACAAAGGAGCGGAAAGCGTCGAGGACTTCATCCGGCACGAATCCGAGCGGCACCGGGAACACCGACTCCGGCAGCGCGATCAGGTCGACGCGGGGCCCCTGCATCAGCGCCCAGTGTTCCTCGAAGCCGCGGCGCAGCCCTTCGCTCGTGAACTTGGCGTCCTGCGGGATGTTGGCCTGCACGAGGCGGACCTTCAGCGGCGCGCCGATCGGCTGCGTCCACCTTTGCTGCCCAACGAGGGTTCCGCCAACGAGCGCCATCGCGAGCATGCCAGCCGCCCAGACATAGCCACGCACGCCGCGCTGGCGTATTGGCAGGGCGAAGATCGCGAGCGCGCCAGCCAGCAGTGCTGCGACAAAGCCGATGCCGTAGACGCCCAGCACCGGCGCGAAGCCTGCCAGCGGGCCGTCGGTGTGCGCGTAACCGCTGGCCAGCCACGGAAAGCCGGTGAAAAGCGTGCCGCGCAACCACTCCGACAGCGCCCAGGTGGCCGGCAACGCCAGCGCCAGGCGCAGGAACGCCGCCGGAGCGAGTCGCTGCGCGACTCCGAGCGCCAGCGCCGGATAAAGCGCCAGGAATGCGCAGAATGCCGCGGTTGCAGCCCCGGCCAGCAGCGCGGGCATCTGGCCGTAGACATGCATGCTGATGTAGACCCACGACACGCCGACGCCGAACCACCCCAGGCCGAACGCCAGTCCGAGCAGCGCCGCCGCCCGGGGCCGCTCGATCCGGGTCGTCAGCGCAAACAGCAGCGCGAGCGCAAGCACCTGCAACCACGGCCGTTCCCATGGTGCGAACGACAGCGCGTGCAGTGCGCCGGCGGCAAGCGCGAGCAGTCCAAGGGCCAGACCCCGGCGCGGAGAACTCATTGAAGTGAGAGGGACGTCCCGGACGCAGAGCCGCGATGATGCCAGCCTGGCGGCGCTCGCCCGTCAGGCCGAGGGTTGCTGCTCGCTCGACTCGAAGAATTCCCGGACGACCGTCTTCGGGATGCGGTTGACGAGAAACAGATGCACCTGCCGCGCGTCGGCGCGCAGTACCTCGAAGCGCAGGTCCCCGATTTCCACCGCATCGCCCCGCCGGGGCACGCGGCCAAAGCGGTCCGTGACAAGGCCGCCGATGGTGTTGAACTCGTCGTCGGGATACTTCGTCCCGAACGCGTCATTGATTTGTGCGATCCCGGTCAGCGCCTTGACGCGGTACCTGCCATCTTCTTCAGCGATGATCGCATCGTCGCTCTCGTCGAAGTCGTACTCGTCCTCGATGTCGCCGACGATCTGCTCGAGCACGTCCTCGATCGTGATGAGGCCTGCCACGCCGCCGTACTCGTCGACAACGATCGCGATGTGATTGCGGTTGGCGCGGAAGTCGCGCAGCAGCACGTTCAACGGCTTGCTTTCCGGAATGAACACCGCCGGCCGCAGGCTGGCGCGCACGTCGAAGTCCGTTTCCGTGTAATAGCGCAGCAGGTCCTTGGCGAGCAGGATGCCGATCACGTGGTCGCGGTTGCCGTCGATCACCGGAAACCGCGAATGCGCCGTGTCGATGACGAACGGGATCCACTTCGACGGGGGCTCGGAGATGTCGATCACATCCATCTGCGGCCGCGGGATCATGAGGTCGCGTGCGCGCAGTTCCGAAACCTGCAGGACCCCCTCGATCATCGACATCGCGTCGGCATCGAGCAGGTTGCGTTCGTGCGCTTCGTGCAGCGCCTCGAGCAGCTCCTTGCGGTTTTCCGGCTCGCGGAAGATGAACGCCGTCAGGCGCTCGATCAGGGTCTTGTGCTTGTGACGGGAATGGGTGCTGGCAGGAGAAGGGTCGGACATCGGTCGGGAGCAGCCCGGCGCACTCGCCGTCGAGCCTGCTCGCAAATGATGACGCAATCACAATACACGACGGACTTCGCGGCCGGATGACGTTCAGACGCGAACTGGGTCGCTTGGTCCAGAGTCGTAGGTTTGCGTTTACTTCTCGCGCAGGCCTTGATTTCCTTGACGCCCACGAGGCGGACCGTCCGATTGAAGGGTTTCCCCTGCGGCGCCGGACCCGCGCAACCGTCCGGTTGAGCTGCCCGTGCCACCGGTACAACCACGGGACGCTAGCCCGCCGCGTACGGATCGCTGACGCGAAGACGCGCAAGAATTTCCACTTCGCGCGCCTCCATGTCCCGCGCCGCCGTGGCACGACCGTGTTCGTACCCTTGCGCATGCAGTGTGGCGTGGACGACGAGGTGCGCGAGGTGCGCCCGGAACGGCCGACCCCGCTCGCGGGCGGCTCGACGCACGACCGGCGGGCAGATCACGATGTCGGCCTGCACCCGCGGAGCCTGTGCGTAGTCGAACGTCAGGACATCGGTGGCGTAGTCCCGCCCTCGGAAGGTGCGGTTTAACCGCCGGCCCTCGCTGGCGCCGACGAAGCGCAACACCAGTTCGGCATCGCGCTCGAGCGCCGCGGAGATCCAGCGCGCCAGCGTCGCCCGCGCAGGCATCGTGGCAAAGCGGCCGAGCCCCTGGATCGTCAGGTCGAGCGCCGGCATCAGACGCGCGCGGCGGCGCGATGCGCTCTCGTCGCCGCTGGCCTCGGCGCGCGCCTCGGCCGCCTCGTAGGCTTCCACGATGCGCCCCACCAGCGGATGGCGCACGACGTCGGCCGCGGTGAAATAGACCATCGATATGCCGCGCACGTCGGCCAGGACATGCTGCGCCTCGATCAGGCCGCTCGCCGTACCGCGCGGCAGATCGATCTGCGTGACGTCGCCGGTCACCACGGCCTTCGCGCCAAAGCCGATGCGCGTGAGGAACATCTTCATCTGCTCGCGCGTCGTGTTCTGCGCTTCGTCGAGGATGACGAACGCCTGGTTCAGCGTACGGCCGCGCATGTAGGCGAGCGGCGCGATTTCGATGGTCTGGCGCTCGAGCAGGCGCTGTGTCTTGTCGAAGCCCAGCAGGTCGAACAAGGCGTCGTAGAGCGGACGCAGATACGGGTCCACCTTCTGCGCCAGGTCGCCCGGCAGGAATCCCAGGCGTTCACCGGCTTCCACGGCCGGCCGCGTCAGCACGATGCGCTTGACGATGTCGCGCTCCAGCGCGTCCACGGCAGCCGCCACGGCAAGGTAGGTCTTGCCCGTTCCCGCCGGCCCTATGCCAAAGGTGACGTCATGGGCAAGCATCGCCGCGATGTAGTCGCGCTGCCGCGGCGTGCGTCCATGCAGATCAGGGCGTCGCGTGTGCAACTGCGGCTGCCCATCCGTACCTTCCTTGGGCTCGCCTTGCGCAACGCGCCCGCCGCGCTGCTCGACGACATAGAGCTGGATATCGTCCACCGAGATCGGCCGGCCGGTGCGATGGGCGCGCTGCAAGAAGTGCTCGAGCAGCACGACCGCAGCCTGTGCGTTCTCGGGACCGCCCTCGACCCGAAACTGGTGGCCGCGCCGCGCGATGGCGACATCGAACTCGGTCTCCACCTGCCGCAGGTTGATATCGAGCGGACCCGTCACGTTCGCGAGGTCGTCGTTGTCGACGTCCGACGCGAAGGTCAGGATCTTCTTGGCTGAGGATGCGCTGCGGCGGGCCACGTGCGGAGTCTAGCGTTCACCCTTGGATTTCGTTGCCGGCGCCTCGTGGTACTCGCCGTGCGCCCGCGAGATGGCCATTCAGGCCTGAACGCTGGCGTTCTCGCGGACCAGCACTTCACCTCGCAGCGAATGCGGCAGGGCCTGTGTCACACACACGTCGACCATGCGGCCCACCAGGCGTTCGGAACCGGCGAAGTTGACGATGCGGTTGTTTTCCGTGCGGCCCATCAGTTCGGAACGGTCGCGCCGCGACGGGCCCTCGACGAGGACGCGCTGCACGGTCCCGACCATGGACTCACTGATGCGGGCGACGTTGTCGTTCAGGACCGACTGCAGCGTCTGCAGGCGTGCGAGCTTGAGTTCGGCTGGAGTGTCGTCGGCGAGATCCGCCGCCGGCGTCCCCGGCCGCTTGCTGTAAACGAAGGAGAACGATGCGTCGAATCCGATGTCTGCCACCAGCCGGATCGTCTTGCCGAAGTCCTCTTCGGTCTCGCCGGGAAAGCCAACGATGAAATCCGACGACAGCGAGATGTCGGGCCGCACCTGGCGGAGCCGCCGGATGATCGACTTGTACTCCAGCACGGTGTAGCCGCGCTTCATCGCGGCGAGCACGCGGTCGCTGCCCGACTGCACCGGCAGGTGCAGGTGATCGACCAGCTTCGGCACGTGCTCGTACACGTCGATCAGGCGTTGCGTGAACTCCTTGGGGTGCGACGTCGTGTATCGAATGCGCTCGACACCGGGAATTTCGGCGATGTACTCCAGCAGCAGCGCAAAGTCCGCCACTTCGCCCGCACCGCCCATCGTGCCCCGGTATGCATTGACGTTCTGGCCGAGCAGCGTGACTTCCCTGACGCCGTGGTCCGCCAGGTCGGCGACTTCGGTCAGCACGTCGTCCAATGGGCGCGAGATCTCCTCGCCGCGCGTATAGGGCACGACGCAGAAGCTGCAGTACTTGCTGCAGCCTTCCATGATCGAGACGAATGCGGTCGGACCCTCGACACGGGCCGGCGGCAGATGGTCGAACTTCTCGACCTCGGGAAACGAGATGTCGACCTGCGGGCGCCCGGTGCGACGCCGTGCCTCGATCAGCTGCGGCAGGCGGTGCAGCGTCTGCGGGCCGAACACGATGTCGACGTAAGGCGCGCGCTCGACGATCGCCGCGCCTTCCTGGCTCGCCACGCAACCGCCGACGCCGATGAGGAGGTCGGGCCGCTCGCGCTTCAGGTGCTTGACGCGCCCGAGATCGGAAAAGACCTTCTCCTGCGCCTTCTCGCGCACCGAACAGGTGTTGAACAGGATGACGTCGGCTTCGGCCGGATCATCGGTCGGCGTCAGCCCGTGCGCGGCGTTGAGCACGTCGGACATCTTGTCCGAGTCGTACTCGTTCATCTGGCATCCGAACGTGCGGATGTAGAGCTTCTGCGTGGTCATTGTCGCGAGCCGGTGTAGAGCCGGTGGCGAAGCGGAACTGCAGATTCTAAGGGGCAGGCAGCCCCGCTGGCGCAGGCTGACGCGGCGTCAGCGTTCGGGCGGCAGCAGCCAGACCTGGCTCACCTGGCCCGTCGCGTCGGTCTTGTAGCGCACGCGGGATTCCGCGGGGACCTGGTTCGGAGTGATCGTGAGATTGGCGGCGTTGTAGACGCGCGCGCCAGGTGCCAGGCGCATCGCCTTGCCGTCGATCGTGACCTCTGGCAATTGCCCCCGGGTCATCGTGCCGATCACGCTGCCATCGGGCTGGGTCTTGTTCGCACTGCCACAGCCAGCGACCAATGACGCAGCCAGCGTGACGGCAATCAGGAACGCAGGTGCGCGCATCGTCGGAGAGGAAAGTGGTGGCGGATCAGGGACTCGAACCCCGGACACAAGGATTATGATTCCTCTGCTCTAACCAGCTGAGCTAATCCGCCGCGGGCGCGAATTATCTGCGGTTCGAAGGGTCGGGGTCAAATGACTGGCTTGGGCCCTGCCCCTGCCACAGCGCATGGAAGTGGTGTACGGGTCCATGCCCCCCGCCGACCGAGAGTTCATCGGCATGTTGCAAGGCGTGCGTCAGGTAGGCCTTGGCGCGACGCGCCGCCGTGGGCACATCGGAGCTCTGGGGCAGCAGCGTCGCGAGCGCGGCTGAAAGCGTGCAGCCAGTGCCGTGCGTGTTGCTCGTCGCCACACGTGCGGCCCGGAGCTCGATCATGCGGTCTCCGTCGTGCAGCAGGTCGGTTGCCTCATCACCCGGGAGGTGGCCGCCCTTGAGATAGACCCAGCGCGCGCCATCGTCACGCATCAGCGACCGCAGGCGCTCCGCGGCGCGGTACATCTCCTTCACGGTCTCGACGGGCCGAGCCTCGAGCAACACGCCCGCCTCGGGCAGGTTCGGAGTGAGGATCGTCGCCAGCGGCAACAGAACTTCACGCAAGGCGCCAGAGGCTGACCGGTCCAGCAGCGCGTCGCCGCTCTTGGCCACCATCACCGGGTCAAGCACGATCGGCGCCAGGCGCCAATGCGTCAGCCGCTCTGCGACCTTGGCGATGACGTCTGCACGGCCGACCATGCCTATCTTCACAGCACCAATGCGTACATCGGCCAGAAGCGTATCGAGCTGTTCACCGACAAACCCCGGCGTCGTCGGCAGAACTCCTGTGACAGCCCGCGTGTTCTGCGCGGTCAGCGCGGTCACGACCGCGCATGCAAAGCCGCCCAGCGCACTGATCGCCTTGACATCCGCCAGGACGCCGGCACCGCCGGACGGGTCGATTCCGGCGATGCTCAGGATGTTGGGGACTGCGCGACTCGGCATGCGGCGACTCGTTGAATTCAAGACCGATGCGCAAGCTTGACACGCCCGGAAGCGCGCCCGTATATTACTGACCAGTCAGTCATTTAAGCCGCTCCGTTTCCAGTGCAGGAGCGGGGAGTTGCCACCCCCTCCCCCCAAGGCGCCCCGCTCCTGGTACTGGATGTTCACGATGAGCACGCCCTCCGAAACCACCATAGCCAAGCCTCGCTGGGAGCGCCGCAAGGAAGCCCGGCCGGCGGAACTCGTTTCTGCTGCGCTCGAACTCTTCGTCGAGAAGGGCTACGCGGGGACGCGGCTCGACGATGTCGCGGGGCGCGCGGGCGTCTCCAAGGGCACGCTGTACCTCTATTTTGAAAACAAGGAGGAGCTCTTCAAGGCAGTCGTGCGCGAGAACATCGTCGCACGCATCAGCCAGAGCGCGGACGAAGTCCTTCACTTCGAAGGGTCGAGCGCGGAACTCGTGCGCCGCCTCATGGCCACCTGGTGGGACGAGTACGGCAGCAGCACCGCCGGCGGCATCGGCAAGCTGATGATGGCCGAGAGCGGCAACTTCCCGGAGATCGCACGGTTCTTCCTGGACGAAGTCATCGAACCGTGGCACCGACATCCTGGCGGCCGTCATAAAGCGCGGCAGCGAACGCGGGGAATTCCGCACCGTCAAGCCCGACATGTTTGCCCGCGTAGTGACGGGGCCGCTCGTCATGCTGTCGTTGTGGAAGCATTCATTCGGCGCCTGCAGCCAGCAGCCGCTCGACGCCGATGACTACCTCGCAACGCATCTGGACATCGTGCTGTCGGCCTTGCGGCCGGCCTGAGCATGCGGTGCGTGCGACAGAACGCATGAATCGCGGGTCGAACCGCATCAGAAGCGCAAAGATGCACTGATAGACTTTCGCGCGGCTTTGGCCAGGTTTGACCAGGTCACAGCGCAGCAATCGATAACGGGACACGCAATGCAGCCGATGGACTTCGAGAAGGCGCGCTTCAACATGGTCGAGCAGCAGGTTCGGCCATGGGACGTGCTCGACCAGTCCGTGCTCGACCTGCTGTTCGTCGTCAAGCGCGAAGACTTCGTGCCGCAAGCGTACCGGGCGCTGGCGTTCTCCGACATGGAGATCCCGCTCCGCCTCGACGGCGTCGACACCGGGGAATGCATGTGGTCGCCCAAGCTGGAGGCGCGCATCCTGCAGGAACTCGCGGTAAAGCCGAACGAGAATGTGCTCGAGATCGGCACCGGGTCCGGCCATCTGACGGCGCTGCTGGCGCACAAGGCCTATCACGTTGTCTCCGTCGAAATCGATCCTCGTCTCGCGGCATTTGGCGCGGCGAACCTGGCGCGTGCCGGTGTTCACAACGTCAGGCTCGAAAGCGGCGATGCCAGTCGCGGCTGGATGTCGCGGGCGCCCTACGATGCGATCGTCGTGACGGGCTCGTTGCCGACGGTCCCGGCGGCGCTGCGCAGCCAGTTGAAGATCGGCGGTCGCCTCGCGGCGATCGTAGGAACCGACCCCGTCATGTCGGCCGAGATCATCACGCGCGTGACAGACGCCAGCTTCGATACGCTGAGGCTATTCGAGACCTGGCTCAAGCCGCTGCGCGGTGCCGAGCAGCCATCGAGCTTCCGCTTCTGATGAAGGCGGTTTCCGCTCGCGAGCTGGCGGCGTGGCTGGCTGACGACATGCGTGAGAAGCCGCTGCTGCTTGACGTGCGTGAGACTTGGGAAACGCAGATCTGCCGCATCGACGGATCAGAACTGGTGCCTATGCAGGCGCTTGCCGCACGGCTGCCGGATCTCGAGCGTGAGCGGCCGATTGTCTGCATCTGCCATCATGGCGGACGCAGCGCGCATGTCGCGATGTTTCTTGCGCGCCATGGTCACACGGATGTCTATAACCTGACCGGCGGCGTCGATGCCTGGGCTCGCCAGGTCGATCCCGCGATGCCGACTTACTGAAGCTGGAGAAACCACAATGTCGATTTCTTCCCGCCTCTTTGCACTGCGGCCGATCGCCGCGGCGCTGACGAGTGCCGCCTCCGTCTTGCTGGTTACGAGCCAGCCGGCCTTTGCGCAGGCACCGGATCCGGCCAAGGACACACAGCAGCTGCTCGAGGAAGCACGGCGCATGGTCAAGAACGACCTGCTGCAGATCTACCGCGAGGCCGTCTCCAACGATGCCGCCTTCGCCGCCGCCCGCTACCAGCAGCAGGCCTCCCAGGAGCGGGTGCCGCAGGCGCGTTCGGCACTGCTGCCCAACATCGGGCTCACGGGCCGCACCGATGCCAACAAGTACAGCACCAACGAGCCCGACATCAGCAACACCTACAGCGTGTACGGCGGTGGGGTGAACCTCTCCGTGCCACTGTACCGCCCGCAGAACTGGGAAGCGCTCGAGCAGGCCAAGATTGCCGTGATGCAGGCCGATCTCACGCTGCAGCAATCGGCCCAGGACCTGACGCTGCGAGTGGCGACAGCCTACTTCAATGTGCTGGCTGCGGTAGATCAGCTGATTGCCCTGGATGCCGCGAAGCGCGCCACGCTTGAGCAACTGCAGCAGGCGAGGCGAGAGTTCGAAGTCGGCACCAAGACCATCATCGACACCAACGAGGCGCAAGCGCGATACGACCAGATCGTGGCGCAGGAGCAGGTGGCGCTCGGCACGCTGCTCGTTCGGCGCAGTGAGCTGCAGACCATCATCGGCCGCGACCTCGGAACGCTGGCGCCGCTGCGTGACCGGCCCAACCTCACGCTGCCGCAGCCCAATGACATCATGCAATGGGTGCGCTCGGCCGAAGACGCCAGCTACTCGGTGCAGATTGCCCGCGCGAGCTATGAGATTGCGTCGCGCGAAGTGCAGCGCCAGCGCGATGGCCATAAGCCGACGGTCGACGTCGTGGGCGGTTACAACGTCAACAAGTTCAACGGTACGCAGACCAGTGACGCCAATCCGCGCATCAATGCCGGCACCATCGGGCTGCAGCTGAACGTTCCGATTTACCAGGGCGGACTGATCCAGAGCCGCGTGCGCGAGGCCCTGTCGTTGCAGGACCGCTCCAATGCCGAACTTGAATCGGCCAGACGCAATTCCGCGAATGCAGCGCGCGACGCCTATACCGGGGTGAACTACGGCCTGGCACAGGTCAAGGCACTCGAATCGGCCGAGGTCTCGGCCCGCACGCAGCTCGACTCGACGCAGCTGGGCTACCAGGTCGGAGTCCGTATCCTGCTCGACGTGCTGAACGCCACGACGCAGCTGGTACAGACACAGCGCGACCTCAAGCGGGCACGCTATGACTTCCTGCTCGCGGCGTTACGCCTGAAGGCGTCGACGGCCGCGCTCACGGACGAAGACGTGGCCGGCGTGAATGCACTGCTACAAGATAAGGCCCTGCCACTGACGGTGCCGGATGTACTCGCGCCAGAACGCACACCGAGGTCGCTGGTCCCGCCGGCGAATCCACCTGCCCGGACGACGCCCACCAGCGGAACCAGCGCGACGCCCACGGTCGCTAGCAGCGGCGGCTCGCCCTCAAGCACGGCCAAGCCGACGCGCGCGAAGCGCCGCTAGAACCAGCCGACGCGGGCGCGCGGCCGTTTCGGTCGCATCATCGTCCGTCAGTCCTGGAGCAGCGGCACGATGTATTCGATCGCGCGTGCCGTCGCGCCGCGATGCTGTCGCGCGAACTTTGTCGCGGCGTCACCCATCCGCAATCGACGCGCGGTATCGTTCGCGATGTCCCACATCGCGTCGACAGCCGCTCGTGCATCACCAACCCGCTGGGCCGCACCGACTGCAACGGCATCGTCGGTGGCCTGCGCAAAATTGAAGGTGTGCGGTCCCACTACAACGGGTACGCCCACCGCGCAGGCCTCGATCAGGTTCTGCCCCCCCTGTGGCAAGAGACTCCCGCCGACGTACGCGACGTCACAGGAGGCGTAGTACATCGCCATCTCGCCCATCGAGTCGCCCAAGAGAACTGTCGGAGCATTGATGGTGCCCGCCGCCGCACTCCAGTTTGTCAAGGTCGAGCGTCGAAGTACCGGACGGCCGCGTGCGGCGATCAAGCGCGCGACATCGTCGAAACGCTGCGGATGGCGCGGAACCAGGATCACGATCGCTTCGCCGATCGACGTGTCATCGGACGCAGCCAGGGCGTCGAGCAGCATCGCCTCTTCGCCCTCGCGCGTGGTCGCGAACAACAAAACTTTGCGGCCGCCCGCAGCGGCCCGGAACGCTCGACCCTGCTCGACCAGCATGGGATCGGGCGTGAAGTCGAACTTGAGGTTGCCGATGACCACGACCTGCCGGGCACCGACCTCGCGCATTCGCTTGGCGTCGGCATCTGTCTGCGCCAGCACCTTCGTGAAGCTATGCGCCGCTTCGCCCATCAGCCGCGGCAACCGCTTCGCCTTCGCGAGCGATCGTTCTGAAAGGCGCGCATTGACCAGCACCATCGGCAAGCCGGCGGCCCGGGCCTCGGCCAGCAGATTCGGCCAGGTTTCGGTCTCCATCCCCAGGCCCACCACCGGGGCGTAGGCACGCAGCAGGCGACGCACCGCAAACGGCATGTCGTAGGGCAGGTAAGCCTGTGTGACACGCCCCGGCCAGCGCGCGGCAAGCTCCGCGCCAGTGGCTCGGCCGGTGGGCGTCATGTGCGTCAGCAGGAACCCATGCTGCGGAAAGCGCTGTGCCAGCGCGCTGACCAGGGGCTCTGCCGCCCGCGTTTCGCCGACCGAGACCGCGTGGATCCAGATGATGGGTCGGCCGCGCGGAACGCTGTAGCGCGCCCACCCGAAGCGCTCACCCCAGTGCGCTCGATACGCCGGTTGCCGACGTGAGCGCCAGAGCAGGTACAGCGCGGCAAGCGGCACGACCAGCCAGACAAGTACCGTGTAGGCAAATCGGGGCAGGCTCATCGCCGTGTTTCCAGGACCTGCCGCGCGGCGTCGATGACCGCCTCCATCGTTGGCGGCGTCCCGACGCCGCCGAGGCTGACGACGGGCCCATCACCGACCACGCCGACGAGCGCGGGGTCGTAGTCACAGTAGATGGCGACCGTGGGACGACCCAGCGCTGCGGCGAGGTGCGACAGCCCGGTGTCGAGCCCGATCACGACCTGCGATTGCGCCAGCGTCGCCGCGATGGCCTCAAGCGAAGACCGCGGAGCGACGGTGGCACGCTGCATTGCCGCGGCAAGACGCCGGACCCTCGCCTCTTCTTCCGGCGTGCCCCAGAACAGCACGCTATGGACCCCGCGATCCGCAAGCCAGCGCTCCACACCGATCCAGCGTTCTTCTGGCCAGAGTTTTGAGGCACGGCTGGCGTTGGCCAGCAGCACGGCCTGGTGAGAGGGAGCCTCGGATGCCGCCGCGACCGTGAGGTCGAAGCGCGGCTGCGCGTCGAGGGCGTAGCCGAACACGCCGGCGCCGATCCTGCGGCAACGCTCCACCGCATGCAGCGCACGCGGCACAGGGATACGCCGCTGGTAAAACGCCGCAGCGATGCGCTCGCGGGCGACGTCGGATGAGAGGCCTGCGACCGGCGCGTGTGCCCAGCGCGCCATCCAGGCACTCTTGAGCAGTCCCTGCACATCGAGCACCCAGTCGTAGCGCTCGATGCGCAGTGCCCGCTTCGCATCGGCGATCTCGCGCCAGGTTGCTGTCTGCAACGGAGTCCTGCGCCAGCGCCGCAGCGCCACGCGATGCACCCGCCGGACGTGCCGGCTCATCGCGGGGATGGCCGCAAAGGACTCTTCGACCAGCCAGTCGACCTGAGCCTCCGGCAGGCGCGTCGACAGATCAGCCGCCAGCGGCAACGCATGCACGACGTCACCCATGGAGGACGTCTTGACGATCAGGATCCGCACGGAGCGGGATTGTGCCGCAGTGGCCGAGCGGGCGAGCCCGAGCACAGGGGGCCGGTGGTCAGTGCCGATAGCCGTTCGGATGCGTGCTTTGCCAGCGCCAGCCGTCTTCGCAGGCCTGCTCGATCGTGCGCGTCGCCTCCCAGCGCAGCAGCGACCTGGCGCGCGAAACATCGGCCCAGCAGGCCGCGACATCACCTTCGCGCCTGGGTCCGATGGCGTAGGGAATTGAGCGGCCTGCCGCACGCTCGAACGCGTGCAGCAGCTCCAGCACGCTGGTGCCGCGCCCGGTCCCGAGATTCACCGGCATGAAACCCGGCGTCCGCTGTGCATATTCAATGCCGGCAAGGTGGCCAAGCGCCAGGTCGACGACGTGGAGGTAGTCGCGCACGCCGGTGCCATCTGGCGTCGGCCAGTCCTGTCCCCAGACATTGAGATGCTCGCGCTTGCCGACCGCCACCTGGGCGATGTACGGGAAGAGGTTATTCGGAATGTCCTGTGGGTCCTCGCCGATCGCCCCGCTTGGATGAGCACCAATGGGGTTGAAGTAACGAAGCGAAACCGCGCTGCGGCCCGCGCCAGCGGTGCACCAGTCACGCAGGATCTGCTCCACCATCGCCTTGGTGTGGCCGTACGGGTTCACCGGACGAATCGGCGCTTCCTCGGTGAGCGGCAGGTGTTCGGGCGCCCCGTACACCGTCGCGGAGGAGCTGAACACGATGCGGCCGACGTCCTTCGCATCCATCGCTTCGAGCAAGGCGAGCGTGCCGCCGACGTTGTTGTCGTAGTACTCCACGGGGCGCGCGACCGATTCGCCGACCGCCTTCAACGCAGCGAAGTGGACCACGGCATCGATCGGGCGGTGGAAGACGCGGGCCAGCACTTCCCGGTCGCGCACGTCGCCGTTGACCAGAGTCACCTGCGCGTGAGCAATCTTCTCGACCCGCTTGACGGCCTCTGGCGAACTATTGCCGAAATTGTCGAGACAGATGACGTCGTATCCGCTCGCCAGCAGTTCGACCATCGTGTGCGAGCCGATGTAGCCGGCACCGCCAGTCACGAGCACGGTTCGGTTATGACTCATCGCGCTCGAGCCTTTGCGCCACCGCTTTCGCCAGCTCGACCCCGGGCTGGTCGAAGGCGTTTATGCCGAGCAGCGTTGCTTCCATGACGACCTTGTTTTCGTACAGCGCCATCAGGCTGCCGAGGCGCTCTGGCGTGAGGCGGTCGATCGAGAGCAGGCTGACCGCATTGGCAGCCCGTGAATCGACATCGGCCGCGACCAGCGCCTCGACCTGAGCGCGCGCGTTGGTCACGAGGACCCTGTGATGCTCGACATAGCCGTGGTCCGGATGCTCGACGCAAATCACGTCCACCGCCGTGCGTGCCGTGCCCTGGCGCAGCAACTGCAGGAAGGTGTGCTGCGCATCGGTGCCAACGCCGCCCCACACGACCGGGCCAGTCGGAACATTGGACAGCGCGCCATCGACCCGGCGGCTTTTGCCGAGACTTTCCATCTGCAGCTGCTGCAACCACCCGAGCATCGGCGCGAGGCGATCGTCGTAGGGAAGGACACAGAGCGTGGGCATCTGCAGCACCGTGCTGTTCCAGACTTCCAGCAGCGCCATCGTGGCGGGCAGATTGCTTTCGAGCGGGGCCTCCAGCGCATGTCGGTCCATGTCCCTGGCCCCTGCGAGCAGGGCATCGAACCGCTCCGGCCCAAGACTCACGAGCGCCGGTAAGCCGACCGCGCCCCAGACGCTGAAGCGCCCTCCCACCCAGTTCCAGAAGGAAAACTGATTTGCCGGTGGCAGTCCAAGCGACGCGGCCGCGCCTTCCTTGGCGGAGACCACCACCAGGTGCTGCGACATCCCGGCGCCGGCGATTCCCGCAGCTTCCAGCCACGCACGGACTACACCCGCGTTCAGCAGCGTTTCGCGCGTCGAGAAGCTCTTGCTCGACACGATCACCAACGTCGTTGCCGGATCGAGGTCCGGCAGCAGGCGCGCCAGCACGGAACCATCGACGTTGCTGACGAAATGCACGCGTGGGCCATCGGCCACATGCCGGAGTGCCTCGCAGACGAGCCGCGGCCCGGCATCACTGCCGCCGATGCCGATGTTGATGACGTCGCTGATGCGTTGGCCACCGGCGCCCGCCCATGCACCCGAGCGGACCGCGATGGCAAAGTCGCGCAGTCGCTCGCGCTCTGCAGCGACTGCCTGTTGCACAGAAGCTGGAGCGGCTGGCTCGTCGCCGCGGTGCGCACGCAGCGCAGTGTGCATCGCTGCTCGATGCTCGGTCGGATTGGCTTCTTCGCCCCGCACCATCGCCGCGAGCACTGCACGCACATCCGCGTCCAGGGCCCAGCGTTGCAGAGCCGCCAGGTCGTCCACGCCGAGGCGCTGCCCCGACAGATCGAGACGAAGCCCGCACGCTTCGAGCGCAACGCTCGCGGACGACGAGAGCGGCGCCGGCAACACGGCGGGTCGCCGTCTGAGCAGGTCTGCGGTTTGCAGCGCAGCCTTTCTGGCAACAGGAGTCGGGTTCTGCATCGGTGGTCGAGTGCGCCTAGAAGGGCAGCTTCGCCTGCGGCGCCACGCTGAGGATCGCCGCACGAAACAACGACTGGATGCGCGCCAGTGCCTCCGGTGTGTCGCCCTCGAAGCGCAGAACGACGACCGGGGTCGTGTTCGAGGGTCGGGCCAGTCCAAACCCATCGGTCCACTCGGCCCGCACGCCGTCGATCGTGATCAGTTGCTCGGCGCCGGCGAAAGTCGCCTGGGACTTCAGCCGCTCGACCAGCGCGAAATTCTCGCCCTCGGCCGTATGCAGATGCAACTCCGGCGTCGACACCGCCGACGGCAACGCATTCAAAACCGCCGAGGGATCAGCACTGCGCGACAGGATCTCCAGCAGCCGCGCACCGGCGTACAACCCATCGTCGAAACCCGGCCAGCGGTCGTTAAAGAACAGGTGCCCACTCATCTCGCCGGCAAATGGTGCGCCGCTCTCCTTGAGCTTGGCCTTGATCAGCGAATGGCCCGTCCGCCACATCGTCGGGCGGCCGCCACGCTCGCGGATCCATGGCGCGAGCCGCCGCGTGCACTTGACGTCGAAGATGATCTCGCCACCGGGGTTCGCCGCCAATATGTCCTGCGCGAACAGCATGATCTGGCGGTCCGGATAAATGATCTGCCCGTCCTTGGCCACGACGCCGAGCCGGTCGCCATCCCCATCGAAGGCCAGGCCCAGTTCCGCGTCGGTGTTGCGCAGGGCGCGGATCAGGTCCTCGAGATTCTCCGGGTGTGCCGGGTCCGGATGATGATTCGGGAAGGTGCCGTCGATGTCGGTGAAGAGTTCGACCACCTCGCAGCCGAGGGCCCGGAACAACGTGACGGCCGTCGGACCGGCGACGCCGTTGCCACTGTCGATCGCAATCTTCATCGGGCGCGCCAGCTTCACGGTCGTGCGGATGCGCTCCAGGTACGCAGGCAGCACATCCGCCATGCGCTCTGCGCCCGGCGACTTGCCCCGGATCAGTGCGCCTTGTTCGATGCGAGCGCGCAGTGCCTGAATGGCGTCACCGTGCAGCGTCGCGCCGCCCAGCATCATTTTCAGCCCGTTGTATTGGGGAGGATTGTGGCTGCCGGTGATCTCCACGCCGGTGCCCGTATCCAGGTGAACCGTGGAGAAGTAGAGCACCGGCGTCGGCACCATGCCGACATCGATCACGTCCGTGCCGGTCGAGGTGATGCCTGCGACGAGGGCGTCGCGCAGCAACGGGCCAGAAAGTCGGCCGTCGCGCCCGACACAGATCGCTGGCAGCTTTCGATCGACCGCCTCGGAGCCAAGCGCTGCTCCGATGAGGCGCACGGCATCTGGCGTGAGGGCCGTGTCGACGACACCGCGGATGTCATAGGCCTTGAAGAGCGAGGGAGTGACTTTGACTGCGGTCATTGGAGATTTCTTGTTGGACGACGCGGGGTTTCGCGCGATTCCCTTTCAAGCCGGCGACGGTGTTGACGGCGCCGCCAGCATCCAGGCCAGGGTCTCACGAAAATCCCGATGAGGAAGGACTCCAAGCGCGGCTTCCATTCTGCTGGCACTGCCGATGAGGCGATGCACTTCACTTGCGCGAACGAACGCCGGATTTACCCGAACCTCGAGTGTATGGCCGGACAACTCCGTCAACTGATCCAGGACCCATCGCAATGACCGACCCATGCCCGAACACAGGTTGGTCACGCCGCCCGGCACGTCCGCCGTTAGCAGGTGCAGGTACGCCTGCGCTACGGCCCGCACGTCGGAGAAATCGCGCACGACATCGAGATTGCCCAGTTCGATGAACGGCCGGCGCTGCGCGAAGTGCGCCACCAATTTCGGCACCAGGAAGTTCACGGACTGACCGACCCCCGTGTAATTGAACGGACGCGTCATGACGACGGGAAGTCTGTCGGAATAGGTCCGCACCATCACTTCCATCGCAAGCTTGCTGGCAGCGTAGTGATTGACCGGTGCCGGAGGGGTCGTTTCCGCGATCGGCTCCACCGTCGCGTTGCCGTAGACGTTCGCGCTGCTGGCGATGACGACCCGCCGTGGGTTCAACTTCGACGCGGCGAGGGCCTCCAGAAGATTCGTCGTGCCCACCGCGTTGACCGCGTAAAAAGCGGTGGCGTCGCTGTGACCCACAAAACTCAATGCGGCCAGATGGATCAGATAGTCGGGCCGCGTCTCGTCCAGCACGGCGCGCACCGTCGCCGGCTGCGTCAGGTCGAAGTGCGGGCCGGCGTGCTCGGCATCGATGAGCGCGTAGCCGGCCTCCGCGAGCGCTTCAGCGACATAGCGACCGGTGAATCCACTACAGCCGGTCACCAGGACACGCGCGGCGTCAGAATGAGACGCCACGGGTGTTCCGTCGCAGGTCAGCCTCGACCATCATCCGGCAAAGTTCTTCGAGCGTCGTGCGGGGCTCCCACCCCAACTTGGCCTTGGCCTTGGCGGGATTGCCGATCAGGAGATCCACCTCCGCCGGTCGGTAGAACTTGGGATTGACCCGAACCAGCGTCTTGCCGCTCTTTGCATCGACTCCCTGCTCGTCGACTCCGGTGCCACGAAAATCGAGCTCGATGTCTACCGCCTTGAACGCCATGCGGACGAAGTCGCGGACCGTCTCGGTGCGATTCGTGGCCAGCACGAACGTTTCCGGCTCGGGCGCCTGCAGCATGCGGTACATGCCTTCGACGTACTCTTTCGCGTAGCCCCAGTCGCGCTTGGCGTCCAAGTTTCCAAGCTCAAGGACGTCCAGCTTCCCAAGCTTGATCTTGGCGGCGCCGTCCGTGATCTTCCGCGTCACGAATTCGCGGCCGCGCAGCGGCGATTCATGGTTGAAGAGGATCCCGCTGGCGCCGAAGATACCGTAGCTCTCCCGGTAGTTCACCGTCATCCAGTGCGCGAAGAGCTTGGCAACGCCATACGGACTGCGCGGATAGAACGGTGTGGACTCGTCCTGGGGCACGGCCTGCACCTTGCCGAACATTTCGGACGTAGATGCCTGGTAGAAGCGTGTCTTCGGGTTGATCAGCCGGACCGCTTCCAGCAGGTTCAATGCGCCCAGTCCGGTGATGTGGGCCGTCGTCGTCGGCTGGTCGAACGACACCCCACGAAACTCTGCGCAGCGAGGTTGTAGATCTCGTCCGGCTGCGTCCGCTGGACGAGGGCAATGCTGGTGCCGATATCGGTCAGGTCGTACTCGACCACCTCGAGGTTCGGGTGGTTCTGAATGCCCAGTTCCTCGATGCGCCAGAAGTTCACCGAACTGGTCCTGCGGTACGTGCCGTAGACCTTGTAGTTGCGATCAAGCAGGAGCTGAGCCAAGTAGGCTCCGTCCTGCCCGGTGATGCCGGTGACGACCGCTGACTTGCGCGTGTTCATGGGTGAGGTCTGGTGAGGTGGTACGTTGCTTGGAGCTCGGGCTCACGGACGGCCCAACAGCAGGTCTCGGAACGGCATCGAATCGAGAGCGAGCTGGAAACCCGCTTTGCCTGGGGGAGCACGAGCGATCGATAGAATGCCAATTGGAGCGGATTGTAACGAGAGCCGGAGCCACGACCGCCTGAGTGTAGAGGCCCGAGCTCAGGCCAATAGGGAGCAAACCGAAGCATGTTGGCGATCATTCTGTGCGGCGGGTCAGGAACGCGGCTATGGCCGGTTTCGCGCGAAGCCATGCCCAAGCCGTTCATGCGGATCGGCGACGGTCCGTCGCTGCTCCAGCGCACGGCCCTGCGCTCCCAGCGCTTGGGCGCTGACTCCTGCCTGGTCGTGACCAACGGCGAGTACACCTTCAAGACGATCGAGGAATTTACCGAGCTCGGTGACAAGGCGCCGGCCGACCTGCAACTGCTGCTCGAGCCAGTCGGCCGCAACACGGCTCCCGCCATCGCCGCCGCTTGTTGCCTGCTCGAGAAGCAGGGCCGCACCAACGAACCGTTGATCATCCTGCCGGCGGACCACCTGATCCAGGACGAGGCTCGCTTCGCCGAAGTGGCCAGCCACGCCGCGCGCCTGGCCAGCGAGGGCCGCATCGTGCTGTTCGGCATCCACCCGACTCTGCCCGAAACCGGTTTCGGCTACATCGAATGCGCGGCGGTGCCCGCCGGCGATGCCGCGCAGCCCGTGCGCCGCTTCGTCGAGAAGCCGTCGCCGGAAAAGGCAACCGAGTATGTCGCCGCCGGAAACTACCTCTGGAACAGTGGCATGTTCTGCTTCACCGCCGGCACGATGCTGACCGCGCTGGAGCGGCACGCCCCGGCCGTGCTGACCGCCGCACGCGCCGCTGTCGAACAGGGAACGACCTCGACGATGCAGCCGCCGCGCCTGCAACTGGACCGGGCCGCGTTCCAGTCGGCACCCGACATTTCGATCGACTACGCGGTCATGGAGCGCGAGTCGAACGTCGTCGTGCTGGCCGGTGACTTCGGCTGGAGCGATATCGGGTCCTGGAAGGCCGTAGCCGAAGAGTTCGAGCGCGATGCGGGCGGCAACACGACCAGCGGGGAAGTCGTGCTCGCTGACTGCCACAATGTGCACGCCCAGACCGAAGACCGGCTGGTGGCTGCGGTGGGGCTGCGGGATATCGTCATCGTCGACACGCCGGACGCGGTGCTGGTCTGCGACCGGCATGCCTCGCAGAAGGTCAAGGACGTCGTCAACGAACTCAAGCGTCGCGGGCACGATACCCACAAGCTGCACCGCACCGTGGCTCGGCCGTGGGGCACCTACACGACGCTGCAGGAGGGCCCGAACTTCAAGATCAAGCGGATCGAAGTGAAGCCCGGCGCGTCGTTGTCGCTGCAGATGCACCACCACCGCAGCGAACACTGGGTCGTGGTCAGTGGCACGGGCAGAGTCACGGTTGACGAAAAGGTCGTGCTGCTGGCGCCCAACGAGTCGACGTACGTCCCGGTGGGCGCCAAGCATCGCCTGGAAAACCCCGGGCGCGTGCCATTGACGTTGATCGAAGTGCAATGCGGCGACTACGTCGGCGAGGACGACATCGTGCGTTTCGACGACATCTATGGACGCGCCTCGCCGACCGGCGCGGCCCCAGCGTGACCTATTGACGATAGCCGCCCGCCTGCGCGCCGTGGCAATCGACTTTTCGCGGGGGCTGCGCCACGTCAGTCCAATGACGTTCCGCTGCGATAATCGGGCCTCTTGGCTCACGAATCCGAGGTCATGAGGCCCACCCGAGAAGCCCTTGTCCGCCCGCCGCGTGCTGGTCGTGGGCGACGCGATGCTGGACCAGTACTGGTTTGGCGACGTCGAGCGGATTTCGCCTGAAGCGCCGGTTCCCGTCGTGCGGGTTCAGCGCCGCGAGGAGCGCCTCGGCGGCGCGGCCAATGTCGCGCGCAACGTGGCTGCCGTGGGCGTGCGCACGGCGCTGCTGACCGTGCTGGGCGACGACGACGCCGGGCACCGTGTCAGCCGGCTGCTATCTGAAGCCGGCATCGAGCCCCAGGTGCATCTCGACCCCGGCTTGCCCACGACCGTGAAGCTGCGCGTAATCGGTCGCAGGCAGCAGATGCTGCGGGTGGACTTCGAGAACGTTCCGGAAGCGGAGACACTTGCGGCGCTGCTCGACAACTACGCCTCCCAGCTTCCGAGCTTATGACCTGGTACTCCTCTCGGACTACGGAAAGGGCGGGCTTGCCCACATTGCCGGCATGATCGAACAGGCCCGTGCCGCGGGAAAGCCGGTGCTGGTCGATCCGAAGGGCGACGATTACACGCGCTACAAGGGCGCGACCGTGTTGACGCCGAATCGGGCCGAGCTGCGCGAAGTGGTCGGACGGTGGAAAGATGAAGCCGATCTCACGCGCCGGGCCCAGACTTTGCGGGCCGATCTTGGCCTGCAGGCCCTGCTGCTGACACGCAGTGAGGAAGGCATGACGCTGTACACGGATGACGGCGAATGGTCGGTGCCGGCCCAGGCCCGCGAAGTGTTTGACGTGTCTGGCGCCGGTGATACCGTCATCGCCGTGCTGGCCGCGATGCTCGCCGCCGGTATGCCGTTGCGTGACGCCGTCAGCATTGCCAATCGCGCGGGCGGCATCGTGGTCGGCAAGCTCGGGACGGCCACAGCCAGCTACGAGGAACTCTTCGGCGGAGAGAACGCATGATCATCGTCACGGGCGCCGCCGGGTTCATCGGGTCCAACAACGTCAAGGCCCTGAACGACCAGGGCCTGACCGACGTCATCGCCGTCGACAACCTGACCAAGGCGGACAAGTTTCGCAACCTGACCGACTGCGAAATTGCCGACTACCTCGACAAGCGCGACTTCCTCGAGCTCGTCCGCAGCGGCCGCCTGCCCCGCCCCGAGGTCGTATTCCACCAAGGCGCCTGCTCGGACACGATGGAAACCGACGGTCGCTACATGCTGGACAACAACTATCGCTACTCGATGGCCCTGCTGCGCTGGTGCCAGGACGAGGGCGTGCCGCTGGTCTATGCCTCGTCGGCGGCCGTTTACGGGCTTGGGCCGAAGTTCGTCGAAGGCCGCGAGTACGAACGGCCGCTGAACGTCTACGGCTACTCCAAGTTCCTGTTCGACCAGATCGTGCGGCGAGAGCTGCCCAAGCTCAAAGCGCCGGTCATCGGCCTGCGGTACTTCAACGTGTACGGCCCGCGCGAAGCGCACAAAGGCCGGATGGCGTCGGTGGCTTTCCACCATTTCAACCAGTTTCAAGCCGACGGCAAGGTCCGGCTGTTCGAAGGCAGTCATGGCTACGCCAACGGCGCGCAGCAACGCGACTTCATCCATGTCGACGACATCGTCCAGGCGAACCTGCACTTCTGGAACCGCCCGGTTTCCGGCATCTACAACCTCGGCACTGGAC
The DNA here is from genome assembly GCA_963702595.1 of uncultured beta proteobacterium. Classification (GTDB taxonomy): domain Bacteria; phylum Pseudomonadota; class Gammaproteobacteria; order Burkholderiales; family Burkholderiaceae_F; genus JALORV01. The sequence goes on from CAVPDC010000016.1 coordinate 65,054, forward strand.
GTGCGCAGGCCTTCAACGACGTGGCACTGGCCGTCGTGAACACGCTGCGCGAACATGACGGCCAGGCGCCACTGCCGCTGGAGCAGGCCGTGCGGCAGGGTTTGATCGAGTACATCGCCTTTCCCGAGGCGCTCAAGGGCAAGTACCAGGCCTACACACAGGCTGATCTCACGCAATTGCGCGCGGCCGGATACGACCAGCCATTCAAGAGCGTCGAGCACGGCACGGGAAGTTATGTTCGCTGGCTGTTGCAGCACCCGCTATGAACCCAATCGGCGCCGCACCCGACGTGCCGCGTTCCTGGACCGCGATGGCGTCATCAACATCGACCGCGGCTACGTGGTTCGGCGCGAGGACTTCCAGTTCGTTGCGGGTGTGCTTGAAGGGGCGCGCCGCCTGCACGAGCATGGGGTTTCTGCTGGTGGTCACCAGCAATCAGTCCGGCATCGGACGCGGCCTGTACACGCGAGGACGAGTTCCACGCATTGACGACGTGGATGCGCAATGAGTTTCTAGCCGCTGGCGCACCTCTCGCGGGTGTGTACTTCTGCCCCCATCATCCGACCGAGGCACTCGGCGAGTACCGTCGCGCCTGCTACTGCCGCAAGCCAGCCCCCGGCATGCTGCTCGATGCCGCGCGCGAGCTGGGCATCGACTTGGCATCCTCGGTCATGTTCGGTGACAAGGCGTCCGATCTCGAGGCGGCTCGCGCCGCGGGGGTGCCCATCCGCGTGCTGCTCGGAACCGATGCGCGCGAAACGCCCGCCATGCCTTCGGCGAACGGCCTGGCCAGTGCGGCGTTCCGTGGACTGCTCGACGCAACAGCCGATGCCGCATTACTTGCGCCGGCACACGCTGCGAACTCGGCCGCCGGATGAAGCTGCCTGCGCCGCGCTTCGAACACAAGATCGCGCGCCCCGAGGAGCTGGGCAGTCGGATCGCCGAGCTCGCACGGCCGATCGTCTTCACCAACGGGGTATTCGACATCCTGCACCGCGGCCACGTGACCTACCTCGCGCAGGCGCGGACCCTTGGCGCATCGCTCGTCATTGCCGTCAACAGCGACGCATCAGTCCGTTCGCTCGGTAAAGGCAACGACCGCCCGCTCAACATGGCCTTCGACCGCGCCGCGCTCCTGGCCGCACTCGATAGTCGTGACCCTGGTGACGATATTCGATGAGCCGGTGCCGCTGAAGCCGCTGGATCTCGTCCGGCCGGACATCTATGTGAAAGGCGGCGACTACGACATGGATGCGATACCCGAAGCCGCGTTGGTCGCGACATGGGGCGGCCGGTCCGTCGCCATCGCCTTCGAACACGAGCGGTCCACGACGTCGTTCCTCGCTCGCGTGCGCGGCCATCGGTAGTGCAGAGAACGCCTTGACCCGGTCGAGACGGCTTTCCGCGCGGGCTTTCTGGGGCCTGGCGAGCTGGGTCTTTCCACTTGGAGTTGTCTTCGTCGTCTCGCCCAAGCTGCTGCACCTGTTGGGCGCGGAGCGGTTCGGCGTGCTGATGATTGCTCTGGTAACTCCGCTTGTCGCCAGCCAACTGGAGTTCGGCATCACCTCTGCTGCCGTTCGGCGACTCGCCGGGCGCTTTGAGCTCGGGCAAGTCGATGCCGGGACCACGCTGTTCACCTTGTTCGTTTCCTTGACGATCATCGGCCTGCTTCTCGGAACCGCGATTTGGGTGGCCGCAACCCCGGTGAGTGCAGCTCTCGGCCTTTCTGAGACTCTAGGACTGTTACAGGGGCCGGAACTCGTGCGGGCATGCGCACTTTGGTTTGCGCTGAGTCTCGCTTCGCTCGTTCCCGGTGTCGTGGCACGGGCCGCGCAGGCCCTCGTCTTGATCTCGATCGTGCAGACACTGACCACGCTGGTGCTTTGGCTTGGTGCATGGACACTGCTGCGACAGGGCGCGCCGCTGATCAGCGTCGTTCAACTTGGCCTGGGCTTGACGATCGTCTCTGCCATGGCAACGCTGGTTGCCTTGCGCCATCAGATCGACTGGAGGAGGCCGATACGCTTTGCAGCCCATCAACTGTCCGAGGATGCGCGCTTTTCCGCCGGAATGTTCGCGGCCCAGACGGCCGGGACGCTGGTCAATCAGGGTGACCGCATGCTCGTCGCTGCCCTCGGCTCGCCCGCGATGGCAGGCCTGTATGCGCTTTGCGTCAACATCGCGAACAAGACGGTTGCCGCCGTCGTCGCGATCACCTCGTTTGTGTTTCCACATGTCGCCGGCCTGCGGTCGGCAGGGCAGCATGACGCAACGATCGGTCTTGTGCATGCCCTGGACCGCTCAATCGCCGCCTTGCTCGTTCCCGTGCTGGTACCGGGGTTGCTGCTGGCAGGGACCTTCCTCCAACTTTGGCTGGGCGACTTCGCCACATCGGAACTGGTGGTCGCGTTTCGCATCCTCATGGTCGCGTTTGCGATCCTGGCGTTCGCGGTACCGATCAGCAACGTTTTCGTTGCCAGTGGCAAGTCTGGAATGTCGGCCCGTTATTCCTGGCTCACGGTTGCGGTCGTGTTTGGCTCGATGATCTTTTCGGTGCCTCGCTTCGGACTGATCGGCGCCGCCGGCTCGATACTGCTCGGCTATTCGACCTCTCTTTTGTTCGCGGCCAACGCACGGCGAGCCTTGGGCATTCCACCAGCGGAGCAAAGGGGCCGATTCTGGCTCGGGCTCGTGATTGGTTGCGCCGCCCAAGCTGCGCTGGTCGCGGCGCTCGGACCACGCATTTCCGGCTGGCTCGGGTTGCTCTTGCTTGGCGCGGCCGCCTTGGCAAGCTTCTATCTCGTGCGTGCCATGATTGCCACGCTGTCACCCGAAGAGCAGGCGCTCCTGCAGCGAGTTGCCGCCGCAGCCGCGCCACGGTCGAAGCGCTGGTTGGATCGCAAAGGACCACGCTGAACCATGACCATATTCGAACGCCTCAAGAACAAAGCACGCGCGGTGCTGGCCTCCGCCTCGAGCCCCGTGGCATCCTCGTTGGACGCGTTGCTGCAACTCGAGCTGTCGAAGGAACTCGCGCGGCTTCAGGCAGAAGTCCGCACGGCCATGCCGGAGAATCCGGCTGCCTTTGGATTCAAGGTGTATTCACAGGCAGACGAAGACGGCATCGTTGAGGAGATTACCCGCCGCATCGGCATTGATCGCGGTTACTTCATCGAGATCGGCTGCGGTGACGGCCGCGAGAACAACTCGCACTATCTGCTGCTGAAGGGCTGGCGCGGCATCTGGGTCGATGGCGACCCGGACAACATTGCCGCCATCCGCACCGTACTCCCCCTCGACGGACGACTGCGTCTCGTCGAGCAGATGGTGACGCGTGAGAACGTGAGCACCATTCCTACGGCCGCGGGATCACCCGACTTCGGCGCGCTGGACCTGCTTTCGGTGGACGTCGACGGCAATGATCTCGCGATCGCCGAAGCAGCCATCAGCGCATGGTCGCCAAAGATCATCATCGGCGAATACAACGCCAAGTTTCCGTATCCGATGCAGCAGGAAGTGCGCTACGACCCGCAGCATCGATGGAAGCGTGATGACTACCACGGCGCATCCCTCGCCGCGTGGGTTGAACGGCTGAAGCCCAAATATCGACTGATCGCCTGCAACCTCGCCGGGACGAACGCCTTCTTCGTGCGCGAAGACGAATTGGCGCCGTTTCGACTCCATGACGCCCGCGGAGCTTTACCAGCCGGCCCGATTCCACCTGACTGCCTTCCGCTGCGGCCACACGCCAAGCTTGTCGTTCCTCGGAATTCACTCCGAACAGATGCAGTGAATTGACCACTCTGTAGAACAAACTTAATACGAGCAGGGCCATCAGACGCGATAACCGTGTCACGGCTTCGGACATTTGACGGCCAGCGATGTCACCAGTCAGTGCGCCTCGCACGCCAGCGGCTGTACGGAAGCGAAACTCCTTCACACGTATGCCCAGCCGCCGAGGGTCATAGGTGATGCCGAGATTGAGCGGCAAGTAGCAATTCGACGGCTTTAACTCGAGGAAACGTTTACCGTCGGGCGATTCTGGCAACGCGAGATGAATCACTTGCGGGTCCGATCTGCGCTGCGTGAAGGTGTACCGCATCGTTGCCAGCAACGCTCCACCTCCGCTAAGGACCGATACATCTAGGTCCAGCGGGCGTCGATCCAGATCTGGACGATTTGCGAGTACAGATAGTTCTGCGCTCGACGCCGCTGGCGGAACTGGGACCCGTAGTACTCCTTGGGTCCACCCATCCTTGGCCAAGCGGGTGAATTTCGAGGCAGCGTTGTCCGTAGGTGAATGGGAAGCGACCGAAGCTCAGCGCTACTTCAATGAGCGCTCCCAGCGTGAGCGTCACTAGGGCGACCACGGCGTACCGCATGGTCGCAGGTGTCGGCGGTCGCCACCGATCCGACCCCACCGTCTGCGCTTCCCAAATGTTGCTGCCGACGAAAACTGCGCAGAGCATTAGAAGTTCTCGCACCAACATTGCGTTCGTGTAGAGGTTCCCGATTAACATGCCCACTAACGCATAGAACGAGACTAGCTGGAGATTCTGCCGACCCAGTCTGAGCACCGGTATGGCACTGAACACCAATAGGCCAACGCCTACAGGGCCTAGTTCGACCAATATCCGCAGAAATTCGTTGTGCACACCTTCGCCGCGCATGCTGCTCAAGAATTCGCTGCCTGAAAACTCGGGCACCGCGCTCAGCCGGTAAAAGGCGCCCTGGCCTAGTCCGAAGAACGGGAATACCGAATACATTTGGAGTGCTGCCGCCCAAATCTCCGGGCGACTCGACAGCGCCTCGTTCAGTGACTTAAAGTCCAGTGCGTGAATTTGCTCACTCAGTGAAGCGTAGCTAGTTCCGCGGTAGCCGTAATCGAGAGTCCAATGGATCGCTGACGCAACTGCAACCGCAACAAGCATTGGAATGGCGCGCCGCCAACCGCGCAACTTGAGCGATGCAACGATTGCCCAAACGATCAGCACGAAAGACACAAGGAACAACGTCGCGCGCGATCCGCTCAAGTAGAGCCCCATTGCGGCCGCGAGGACAGAAAGCCAGACCGCCAGGTTCGCACCACGAGTCAACAGCAGTCCACAACCAAGGCTCAGGGCCGTAGCCATGAAGGCGGCAAAAGAATGCAGATCGGGCCAGAGCGCGTTCGCATTGATGGACCATTGACCGTTTATCCACCCAAGACCGGTCGCCCTCTGCCACAGCGCGAACGCGACGTTCGCAGTTGCGCCAGCTAGCACAACGCCCATCAGCCTCTTAAAAAGCCCCTCACCTCCGTGACACAAGAGCGCCCACGCTCCGAACAACATCGCCAGAGCGACGCTGTAAAAGAATGGATCCTGTAACGGGTAATAGTCGTCATGCCAACTGATGCCACGGGTTAGCCATACGTTGAAAGCCAAGCCGTGCAGCGACAGTTCCGAGGCGCTCTGCCAGAGATTTCTGCCGACGGCGATGACCGCCGACAGCACCACCCAAGCGTGAAGTAGCAGCAAGGGCCCGCTGGGGAAGCGATTGAGGGCGTTGTCGACTCCTCTCAACCCCCCTTTGAGTGTCCATGCCGCAAGGAATCCAAGACAGCAGTCCACTGCAGGGTAGGCCCAAGCATGCAGGTTGGTCCCGGCAAGCGCGTTCGACTGTTCGTGCAGACTCGGAGTGACGGTCAGCAGGAGTATCGCCGCCAGAAACCCAGTCTCGGTTCTCCAAAGCGCCACGGCAAACGGCACCAGAAACAACCAAAAGGAGATGTTCGACAGGAGCTGGCCACGGTCTCGAATAAAGGACGCGATTGCAATCGTCAACGTCAGGGCCACAACGAGCCGGAAGTATGCGGTCCTGGCGATGGACCAGTCTGTGCGGCGTCGAGGGACCGGCGGGTTCGCGCTTGCGTCAGCGACCATTATTCGGGGCTGTCCGAATAACCAACACCCAAGACGCCGTTGCTTTCACGTTGCAGACAATCGCACTCAAGCTTTTTCGGATTTCTCCGGCGTCCGCCCGCCCTCGCTTCTTACCGCCTCCAGAGCGGTGCGTAAGAACGCCACAGCCCCGAGAAGTACCAGCCCCGCCAGAATGCCCAATCCTGCAAGGCGCAACGGGCTGCGGTTTGCGACGTTGCCGGTTCGAATTCCGTTGCGTACACCGAACTGACCCCGCATCACTTCGAAGTTGTCGAGTGCTCCGTTGACTCGCAAGGCAGCTTCCCGGTTCCATTCCTGTGAAGATTCAGCATGAGAGAACGTCTTAGCCGCCAGCGCCTTTAGCTCAGCCAGGAGCTTGACTACAGCGACCTCGCGGTCGAGCAAGGTATCTGCGCTGGAGTAAAACTGCGCCAATATGGTCTTCTGCTTGAGTTCCCGCTCCCAACGGCGTATCAGCTCGCGCCGCTGCGAGATGGCGCTTTCGGCACCCACAAGCTGCGCAAGCGGTGACAGGTATCGCTCACCGCCTTCGGCTTGATTCACGCTGACGACCTGGCGGGAGTCCATTCGCGCCGCATCCGGATAGCGCGCCAGTATGGCCTTCATGTCGTCTGCACGTCGAGCGTACAGTTCGATATCGAGCTCGGCTCGAAGGATGTCCGCACGGACCCCCTTCTCCAGCGACTGTGCGTCTACCTTTCCGGCTAGTGTCCACGCTCGAATTCGTTCGCGCACCACAGCATTGATGTAATAGCTGGCCAACAAGTCGACGACATCCTGCGCTACAGACTCGGTCCGCGCATCGGCAGTGAGTTCAAGTCCAAGCATGTTCGTGGCCGACGCGTCCTTGATATCACCGAACTCCTTCTGATCGCGCCGGCTGAAGGGAAGTACCGGCGCCGCAACTTTGTCCCAGAAGCCCGGACTCTCGGCCTGCGTGAGCAAGCGTGCTGCTCCCGGACGGCTACTCAACCCGGCAGCTTCCAGATACGCCCCCAGTTGCGCCGCCGAGTCATAGGAAGCGGCAACGCGCTTGTAGGCCGCCAGTTCGATTACGTTGGCCTTTGGATCCAGTGGCCGATGTTCGGCCGGCCGGGGCTCGCCTGGTCGCTCAACGATCTTCTGGGGTTCTGGGAACTGCAGCAGAGCGGTAGCTTCGAACTTTGGAAAGAGCAGCCCTACTGCGAACCCGGCGACCGCCAGCGTTAGTGGCACCAGCAGCACGACGCCGAGTCCGGCACCTAGGTACTTGCGGAGCAATTCGTTAATCTGACCCACCTGATGAGACACTCGAACGTTTTAGCTACTTCGAGCGCAGCCGGGAAACCGGCATTATCGACGATAGCTCAAAATCAGGCACGTCCGCCCACGGTGATCCAGTCGACGATCTCGCCAGCCGGCCGGTATCCGCTGACAAGCTGGTGCAGCACGTCGAATACCAGCGCGACGTCGTTGGCCTGCGTCGCCCGTTCTAGCTGTGAGAGACACGGACGAAGTTCATTCCATTGAAGATAACCTTCGCGCGCTTTCATGATGCGCGGGTGCGCGGTCGGCGACGGGTCGTCGCCAATCAGAAGTTCCTCATAGAGCTTTTCTCCAGGCCGAAGACCCGAGATGCTGATCTCGATCTCGCCCTCAGGGTTGGCCTCGTCTCTGACACTGTGCCCCGACAGTTCCACCATGCGGCGCGCCAGCTCGAGTATCCGCACCGGCTGCCCCATATCCAGCACAAAGACCTCACCACCCTGCCCCATCGCGCCCGCCTGCAGTACCAGCTGAGCCGCCTCGGAAACTGTCATGAAGTAGCGGGTAACGTCCGGATGTGTCAACGTAATCGGGCCACCGGCCTCGATCTGCTTGCGAAAGAGCGGTACGACGCTGCCACTCGAGCCGAGCACATTGCCAAACCGCACCATTGCAAAACGCGTCCGGTTTCGAGCCAGTCCAGCTACGGGAGCTTCGTCGTCAAACCGTACCATGGTCTCCGCGGCTAGCGCCTGAAGGATCAGCTCCGCAACGCGCTTGCTCGCGCCCATGACATTAGTAGGACGGACTGCCTTGTCGGTGGAGACAAGAACAAAACTTGCCACGCCGCTTTCCATCGCTGCCCTGGCGACGCTCAATGTTCCGAGCACGTTGTTTGCAACACCTTCGCAGGGGTTATGCTCGACCATTGGAACGTGCTTGTACGCTGCAGCGTGATAAGCCGTATCGGGCTGCCACGCGCGACAGATATCTGACATGCGGCGGTAATCGCGCACGGTGCCAAGCAATGGCACCAATTCCGACACCAAATGACCAGGAGACGATTGGTCCTCAAGTATCGCCGCAAGCTCCTGATGAATCGTGTAGAGACCAAACTCGCTGTGATCGACAAGAAGCAACTTGGCCGGGTACTCCTGCAGAATCTGGCGACAAAGCTCCGAGCCGATGCTGCCTCCTGCACCGGTTACCAGCACCACCTTCCCAGCGAGGTCGCGCGCTAGCAACGCCGAGTTTGGGGGAACCGGCTCTCGCCCGAGCAGATCCTCGAGGTCTAGTTCTCGAAAGTCTGAAATCGACACTTTGCCGGACGCCAGGTCTGCCATGCCCGGTAGTGTGCGTATGTGCACCGGCAAGGAGCGCAGTCCTTCGATAATCTGGTGGCGCCGCGCACGCGAGGCGGACGGCAGCGCGAGCAAGATATCCGAAACGGCGAAGCGTTCGATCAATTCCGCGATGTTGTTCGGCGCGAAGACAGGCACGCCGTTGATGTGACGGCCGATCTTCGTAGCATCGTCATCGACGAAACCGAGAAGATCGAATTCGCCAGCGTTCGCAACTGCGGCTGCCGTCTGGGCACCCGCCGAGCCGGCTCCGTAGATCAGCAGGCGATGACGCAAGTCATGCTGCGTGCGGCGATTAAGCCAGAAGCGCGCCCAAGCGCGCGAGTTACTGACGAAGAGCAGAAACACGATCGGCTGCAGGACCCCGACCGATCGCGGCACACTCGCAGGAAAGGTCAACACGACAACGCCTATTAGCAGTAAGCCGTAAACCACAGCCGCCTTCAATAGGGTCTGCATCGTCGCCAACCCGGTGTACCGGAAGATGGCGCGATACAGCCCAAAATGGATGAACAACGGCAGGAAGATCAGCGGCGACGCCGCATATACCCAGAGTTGCTGGAGCGTCGGAACGTGCCAGACCTCCAACCGCAGTGTGAAGGCCAGCCACATTGCGAGCCACGCGGCCATCACGTCAGTGGCCATGACGATCACCTGCTTCGTGCGCCTAGGCAGGCCGAGCAGGCGTGCGACCAGAGTCGTCTCGATTGGCCTTGTCTCGATGGGCCCCACGCTCATCTCTTGAGGCAGACGGTAAGCTGCTTAGTACCGAAACTGTTCCACATTGTCAGACCGACCCTCTTTCCAACGGGCACACAAATGATAGCCTCCATCCCGCTACTGGGTCGGCTGTTGTCTCTTCGGCTGTTGCACGCGCAAACTAATGCATGACCCCGTCCCTCTTCAGGACCTTCCACAGCGTCCGCCAGAGAATTGCAAGATCGAACGCAATCGAGCGTCTGCTCAGATACTCGGCGTCGAGTGCCACCTTGACAGGGATCGGCACCTCATCTCGCCCATTGATCTGAGCCCATCCAGTGATCCCCGGTCGCAAGCGGTGCACGCTTGCCTCTGTCCTGGCACGGATGAGATCGTCCTGATTGAAGAGCGCGGGGCGGGGTCCGACAAGGCTCATGTCGCCGACGAGGACGCTCCATAGCTGAGGGAGTTCGTCTAGGCTCGTTCTTCGCAGGATCCGGCCAATCGGCGTTATGTGCGCGTCAGGATTTTCGAGAAGATGAGTCGCAACCGGCGGAGTGCCGCTGTACATCGACCGGAACTTCGGCATCCGGAACACTCTGTTTTCCTTGCCTACGCGATCCGACCAGTACAGCATCGGCCCCCGTGACGTCACGGCAACGGCAAGTCCAATCACGTAGCATCGGCACTGCAAGGGCCGCAAGCAGGATCGACGCCAACGCAATATCTAGCAGACGTTTGGCTAACTCGTGCATGAGAAGTGCGGACGCGCAGCCAGCGGCGACGGGCTAGCTGCGACTCGCTGAATACCATTTAGCGGTACGAGTCAGGCCCTCCGTCAGGCTCACTGGAGGCGACCATTCAAGGATCCTGCGCGTTTCGGAGATATCGACTTGAAGTGTCGCCACGAGTTTGTCGATCTCGCTTCCCATCCCCACCAAACTGGCGCAGGCCCGAAGTACGGACTCAGGCAGGGGAAGTAGCATCGGCCTACGCGCCATGGCCGCACGCAGAATACTGATCAGCTGCGGCAGTTTGACGTCTTCTCCGTCGCCCGCCAGAAAGACGTTGCCGGGTGCACTCGGATGTTCGAGGCACCGAACCAGCAAGTCACAGAGATTCCAAATGCTGACGTAGGATCGCGTGCCGGATACAGACCCAAGGGGCAAAGGAAGCGGGAGAGCGGCCAGCTTCAGCAAACGAAGGAAATTGGCGCGAGCATTTGGACCGTATACAAGTGGGGGACGGACTATGACAGCCTCGAGCCCCGTCGCTCGCGCTATCTTCCATAGTCCCGCTTCAGCCTCCAACTTTGAAGTGGCGTATGGCTCCTCGGGGGCAGTGGCATCGTCCGGGCGGAAAGGATGCGTGGATGTGCCCCCGTTCACGCGGATCGAACTAACAAAGACAAAGCGTCGGACACTTGCGCGTGCGCAGGCGTTGGCGAAGGCAAGCGTGGTGTCCCGATTGGCGATCCGGTACGCTGACAACAGGCTGTCCTCCATTTCCTGCAAGACGTGGGCACGCGCAGCTAGGTGAACAGCAGCCTCGCAGCGCGTCAGGAGGCTAGCTCTGTCAGCGCCCGCACGCATGTCCTCCAGATCAGTCCGGTCTATGCGGACCACCTCGAAGCCGCGTTTCACGAGTTCCGTACTCAGCACCCTCCCAATGAATCCGGAAGCTCCGCTTAGCGCTATCCTGGCGCCGGGAGCAACCGAACGCGGAGTCGAGGCTGGGTCCTTCCCATTCATCCCTTCTTCCAGACCTTGCGGTTCACGTATTCCGTGTAGCTCAGGATAATTCTGAGCACCTTGTCCGAGACGTTCTGCGGCGCGTAATCGTTCACGATGGATAGCAGCCGGTCAGCGCTGCGCGGTTGTCCCTCGAGGACTGCAAGCGCGTTCTCGACCGCCGTCCAATCGAGTCCGACCATCATGACAGCGCCCTCCTCGAAGCCTTCCGGGCGTTCGTTGACTTCACGCAGGTTGAGCGCCGGGAAGTTGAGGATCGACGACTCCTCCGTGATCGTTCCGCTGTCGGACAAGACCGCCCGCGCGTTGCGCTGGAGCTGAACGTAGTCCAGAAACCCGAACGGTCGATGAAAGTCAACGAGATCATCAATCGGTGTTTCCAGCCCAACCATTCGGTTCCTGGTTCTCGGATGCGTTGAAAAGATGATCGGAATCTTGTAACGCCCAGCGAGCGAGTTGACCAAGCCGATCAGACGGGACAAGTTGGCGCGAACATCGACGTTTTCCTCGCGATGCGCACTCACCAAGAAGTACTCGCCGCTGCGGAGGTTGAGCCGTTCTAGGACCTGCGACGCGTCGCACTTGGCCCGATAGTGTTCGAGCACCTCTCTCATTGGGCTTCCGGTGCAAATCACCTGGTCCGGAGGAAGCCCTTCGCGCAACAGATACTCGCGGGCGATCTGGCTGTAGGTGAGATTGATGTCGGCGACATGGTCAACAATACGGCGGTTGATCTCCTCGGGAACTCGGAAGTCAAAGCATCGATTGCCCGCTTCCATATGAAAGATCGGCACCTTGCACCGCTTGGCAGCTATGGCCGATAGCGCAGCTATTGGTGTCGCCCAGCACGAGCAAAGCATCCGGCTGCCGCGCCTGAATCAGACGATCGGCCTTGATGATGACATTGCCAATCGTCTCCGCCGCAACCTCGCCCGCAGCTTCCAGGAAGTGGTCGGGGCGGCGGATCTGGAGTTCTTTGAAGAAGATTTCGTTCAGTTCGTAGTCGTAGTTCTGGCCGGTGTGTACCAAGACATGTTCACAGTAACGATCCAGGCGATCAATTACGCGCGAGAGGCGAATGATCTCCGGTCGCGTTCCGACGATCGTCATTACCCTAAGCATTAAGGGCCTCACTGACGACGGGCAGCTTCAAAACGACCTGCTTTATCTGCTCGATGTCGAGGCGCCGGGTGTTGTGCGACGTGTAGTCATCGAAACCCGCGATTCCCGGTTCCCCCTCCACGAAGTACTTGTCGTAATTGAGGTCGCGCGAGTCAGCAGGAATCCGGTAGTAGCCACCCAAATCTTCAGCGCGCGCCATCTCCTCGCGGGACACCAACGACTCATACAGCTTCTCCCCGTGCCGAGTACCAATGACTTGATTGGGTTGTCCCGCCCAAACAACTCTTTAAGAGCCGCGGCAAGATCGCCAACCGATGAGGCGGGAGCCTTCTGCACAAAGATGTCCCCGGGTCGCGCATGCTCAAAGGCATACAGAACCAAAGCGACCGACTCTTCAAGAGACATGAGGAAGCGGGTCATTGCCGGATCTGTCACCGTAAGCGGCTTTCCATCCCGTAGTTGAGAAAGGAAAAGCGGAATGACGGAACCTCGCGAAGCCATGACGTTGCCGTAGCGGGTGGCGCTTAGCACGGTCCTGGTTGGATCGCACAACCGCGCCTTGGCGATCATCACCTTTTCCATCAACGCCTTTGAAAGACCCATGGCGTTGATCGGATAGACGGCCTTGTCGGTACTAAGGACAACGCAGCGCTTGACGTGATTCTCTATTGCGGCACGCATCACATTCTCGGCCCCCTGAACGTTCGTGCGCACCGCCTCCATGGGATAGAACTCACACGAGGGAACCTGTTTGAGCGCGGCAGCGTGAAAGACATAGTCCGCGCCATGCAGCGCGTCATTGACGCTGTCGTAGTCCCGCACGTCCCCGATGTAGAACTTGAGCTTCTCGCTTCTGTGCTGGATCCTCATGTCCTCCTGCTTCTTTTCGTCGCGACTGAAGATGCGAATCTCCGAGAGGTCTGACTGAAGAAAGTGGTCGAGCACGGCATTGCCGAAGGAACCCGTTCCCCCGGTGATTACCAGCACCTTGTCTTTGAACATGGTCAGCTCGTATGAGAGAGAGTTGCCCTACCCGAACACGTGCATCGAGCGGACAAGTTCTCGCCACGCCGGCGGTGAGTACCCTGTCAGCTCGCGGAAGCGGCTCGAGTCCAGTGATCTGTCGATCACGACACGATCGTCCCGGACGATTTCATTCTCACGTCGGTACTCCGTTGCTATCAATTGCAGCAGATCATGCTTGGAGATCGGTTCGGATGAAACATGGTAGACACCGCGCATCTCTGGCCGCGGCAGAACGTAGTCGCGAATCACGCGCGCCAGTTCAACGGTCGGCAACCCCGAAAAGACGGCTCTGGTATATCCGTGGACGCGACCAGACTGCCCGAGAAACCAGCCAACCAGTCCATGTGCACCCCCGAGTTCGTGTCCGATTATGGAAGTCCGCAGGGTGACGGAATTAGGATAGTCAACCTCGCCCAGATGCTTGCTCCTTCCATACAGGTCCTGGGCGTCCGCAGGGTCTGACTCTCGATACATTCCCTTCTGACCATTGAACACACAGTCCGTGCTGATATGGATCAGGCTCGCACCGACGGCCTGCGTCAGCCGGGCCAAGCGATGCGGCAAGATTGCATTGAGAGGAATTGCCCGAAGCGGGTCGTCGGCTTGGGCCAGCTGCTTCACCAGACCGATGCAGTTGATGACTACGGTAGGCTGCACCTGCGCCATAACCCAAATTAATGAATCGACGTTCTCTACATCGATGCCGCCGATGACACGCTCGGCGCATGACAATGCAGCTCCGTTATCCGGCAGAGATCGCGCCGTTCCCCATACTCTCAGTCCGTCGCTGCTGGAGAGGAAGCGCATGACGGCATTTCCAAGCATGCCAGTGCAGCCAAGCACGAGTATCTGGTGCCCCGGCGTTTCATTTTCCACCTAGCGCGCTCCCTCTGCCTGCCCATGCGCCGGTCCACCAGGACCGGTTCGATCCGAGACTAGTCGCTCGAGGCGTGCGGCCAAGACGTTCGCCAACGCACGAGGTTCGAAATGCTTCTGATAGTAGGACCGTCCCGCCACACCAAGTCGCTCCCTCTGCGAGTTGCTCATCCTACGCAACTCTCGTACAGCACTCGCAAGCCCAGCTGCATCTTCCGCAGAACACGCAATGCCGGCTGCTGCCTCCCGAACCACATTCGCGCCTTCTCCATCCAGCACCGCTAATATCGGCTTGCCCGCCGCGAGATACGCCTGTACCTTGCTCGGAATGGTCTGGGCCATGACGGGATCCCGAACGAGGGTCACAAGCAAAGCAGACGCCTGCGACAAAATCCCGGGCATCGCATCCGGCGGAAATCTGCCGGCCAGCTGCACGTTAGCTAGGCCTCGTCGCGCAACTTCGTCCGCAAGCCACTCGTCACGGCTGCCACTGCCCACCAGTACAAAACGCACATCGGGCAGATCGGACAACTGTTCTGCCGCCTCGAGGATCGTACCCAGCGACTGGACGATACCCAGGTTGCCCGCGAAAACTACGTTGAACCCGGGCAATAGTTCCAACGCTGGAGGCACATCCGCCACCGCCTCTACGAACGCCAGTTCTCCGGGATTCGGGTGGTACTCGACTGGCGTGGCGCCTGCCCACGCACTGACCGGCGCGACGAAGGCGCGCGACTGCACAAGTAGCAGGTCGTTGTGGCGGTAAATCCACCGCACCACGTAGCCGACCGCATTGAGCACGGTCTTGTTTCGAACGAAGCCGGTGACGCTGAGGCTCTCCGGCCACAGATCCTGCACCCAAGTCACCAATTTTGCGCGCTTCACCCAAGCCAAACAGATTCCAGGGATTGCCTGCAGAATCGGCGAAATCCCATGAACGAAAACGACATCAAACCGCTTTCCCCGCAATAACCAAGGGCCCACCGTGGAAGCAAAAACGACAAATGACAGGTAGTTCAATGCAAGTCGCAGCCCCGAGCCTCTCCCCCGTGGCAAGAGCGGTACGCGATGAATCTGTAGCCCGTGACGCTCTTGCACTCGAACAGACAACATCGAGTATCCAGGATGAATTTCACCGTCCGGATAGTTCGGCTGGCCAGTCAGCACGGTCACGTCGTTGCCCACGTCGCGCAGCGACTGCACGACCTCATTGATGCGAAACACTTCCGGCCAGAAGTACTGAGTTACGACCAAAATTCTCACGATGCAACGAGCTTTCCAAGCTGCCGCCAGGTTTCACCTGCTGACTTGTTCCAGTCGAAGTCCTGGCTGCGGCGCGCGGCCAACTCACCGAGCTCTTGGCGACGTTCGTCATCACAAAGTACGCGCATCATTGCATCGCGGATTGAAACAGGGCTTGTAGGAGAGAAGTACTCGACTGCTGCCGCACCGAACTCGGGCATTGGCATCACGTCGGACGATAGAACTGGGCGCCCGGAGCCCAATGCTTCGAGCAAGATGTTTGGGCAGTTTTCGCACGACGATGCGAACAGAATGGCTGCCGCATTGCGGTATACCGCGGGCAGTTCGCCGTAGGGTACTGGGCCAGCAATGTGGATACGGTCAACCGTTCTGTATCTCATGGCAGCCCGCTGGATCACCTCCTCCTGCTCAGGACTGACTTCGCCCACGAGAAGCAGCGAATACCGCTCTCGCAATTCGGCTGGAAGCATGCAATAGGCTTCGGCGACCTCCAGCTGATGCTTGTACACGTCGAACCGAGAGACATACAGGATGTACTCCCCGCTCGGCAACCATGTCGGTCGAACAATGACCTTGCCGTGCGTACGAAAGCCTTCTCCAATACCGTGCGGAATGGTTATCGCACCAGCGATTCTCTCGATTCTCTCGATCACACCCCGAGCATGGTCGGAGATAAATATGGTTAAGTCGGCCTTGCCCATGCTTCTAAGCATGGCACGGCGCAGCATGAAGTTACGAACTCGCTGCCATCCGAACGGCAGTCTGTCGACAACGTTTCGATCAAACGGAATCATGTTTCTGAACATTGTTACTGTCTTGCATCGACGCGGCGCTCGAGTGGCAACAATACCGCCGGGACAAAACAGCACCTGAGCGTTTTCGCGTGCGAGAACTCTTGGCAGCGCGATGATCTCCCACAGTGTGCGCAGAATTGGATTTTCCGTGGGCCAGCGCGTTGTCCGGCGGACGATGCGAGAGTCAGTCGGAAGGGCCAGGGACACCGGAGCGAATACTTGAATGTCGA
This sequence comes from uncultured beta proteobacterium, assembly GCA_963702595.1. Classification (GTDB taxonomy): domain Bacteria; phylum Pseudomonadota; class Gammaproteobacteria; order Burkholderiales; family Burkholderiaceae_F; genus JALORV01. The sequence continues at coordinate 81,366 of CAVPDC010000016.1, forward strand.
GATCTTCGCGTTCTGGCAAGTGCGCGAGCAAGTTGCTTACGTATGTCTGCCCACCGCCGAGGCGCGCCGACAGGGCATTGATCACAATCTTCATGAGCGCATCACGCCCCCCACGGCGTCTAGTGCAGGACCTCGGCGCCACTAGGCGGACGGCGCCCCGAACCGACAACGCCGTTGGGGCCACGTCGCACGCAAATGTCTACGAAACCCGCATCCTGGAACCAGTGATTTACTGCTTCAAGGGACTGCGGGTGATCGTGGGCCGGCGAATACATATCGAAGCTGTCGAGGACCGCCCACTGGACGTTCAGCGCGAGCGGCAGCCCGAGGTGCGAGTACTCGACAATCGGGACCAAGCGCGCACCCATGCTTCCGGCGATGCGCCGCAATTGCTTCGCAATTGGCACCAGCGGCGGCGTTATCGTCGCGATCAGGCGATAAAGCGTTTCCTTGGGCATTCGCCGCGTAATCGGCCGGAGCAGATACTTCCACTGGAGAAGCGCCGCAAGGTCGCGCCGGTAGACATCGACCGCCAGGAGGCCGCCCGCCTTTACGTACTTCGTAAGGCTCCGAAATGCAGCCTGAGGATCGGGCGTGTGTTGGAGCACACCAAGGCATATGACCTTGTCGAATGAGGCTTCGTTCAACGGAATGTTGAAGATGTCACCTTGGAAGAAGTGCACGTTAGATGACGTTTCGTTATTGCGCGCATTCGCATCAACCGCGCTCGAATAGTCGAATGTAAACACGTCGGCTCCGCTAGCTGCCAGTATCTCGGTGAAGCGTCCCGCGCCTGAACCCGCCTCCAGCACTCGTTGCCCACGCAGATCTTCCTTGCCACCAAGGGCAGCCCAAAGCCTGTCTTCGCTAATCGGTAGTCCGGAATGACTGTCAAGTTGTGTCCGGGCGTGGATATTCCATTGAAAGCCGAATGATTCCGCGTAGTTTGAGATTGGCACAAAGCGAGGGATGCCCGCGACTATCGGGTACTCGGCCCCACACGCTTCACAGCAAACCTTTCCATTTTCAATGACGCGCCCCTCTCTGACGCCAGCTTCGCTTATAGCCAGGATGCGCGATCGGCAACTGGGGCAGACATATTCTCCGAGACGTGAAATCAGCATGGCTAGGACGCATTAACGCAATTTACGGAATTCAGCTCGCGAGATGACTGTCAACAGAGTTGAGCATCGTGCGAGGAGGAAAAAACGCTTACCGGAAGCAATCATCGACGACTAGTCTTTTAAGCAGCAATCTTCATAGATTGACTTGTACTCGCCTGCCACAGTCGCCGAATCGAACTGGCTCGCAATGATGTGGGCACGCCACGCCCGCTCACGTGCTTCGAGCGGGTTTTGCAATGCCGCGAGCACTGCACTAACAATGCCCGGAGTTGAGTCAGGAGGCGCCCAAAAAGCAGAACTCTCGTCGAACAACTCACGATGCGCGGCGATATCAGACAACACCAGCGGGCATCCGGCCGCAGCCGCTTCCATCACCACATTGGGGTGCCCCTCAAAACTGCTGACCGAAACACAGACAGCGGCGCAACTTAGCCAGGTCGAGAGCTGCGATGAAAAATCTTTGATTTCGATCTGTTGTCCCACCCCGGACTCCGCAATGCGTCGCTCCGCCGCCAGCCTTTCTGGCCCCTCTCCAAACATTACGATTGCGGCGGTCGGGAACTGTCGCGCCAGTGACATAAGCGCCTCGACGAGCCTAGGAATGTTCTTCTCATAACTGAATCTTCCAGCGAACAGCACCAGTTGCCGTCCGGCACCGATCAACCTCGTCGCGTCGATGGGTCTTTCTAGCGCCGCTTCAGCGGGCAATACGCAGTTACGCACCAAACGGATTCGCTCTGAAGGTAAATGCGCGCGCCAGTAGTCGATGCCGCCGCGCGAATTGGCCACGATTCGCGCGGCATGACTCCCGACCAGCACTCGCAGGCGCGACTTCCATCCTGGCGCATAGGCGGGCCCGGATGAACGTTCGCTAACGATAAAGGGCACTCCAGTTAGCAGCGCGCCGATCCCGCCAAGTATGTCCATCTGCAGCAGCCAAGTCTGCAAGACGTCCGGACGAAGGCGCTCAATAAGCCTGAGAATCCGCCAAGCAAGCGCGATATCGTGGGTTCCCATTGACTTGAGCCGATGCATCGCAACCCGCCCTCCCATCAGTCGCTGCAAATTCGGCCCCCCTCGACAGTAGCCAATGTGCACGTCCAGACCATCGGCCGCGAGTCCGTTCGCCAATATCGAAAGCTGTCGCTCGGCACCGCCGCTTCCAAATGTCGGAATTAGGTGTAGGACGCGCATTACACCTATGTGAAACGTCGTGCTCGCGAAGTCAACAGCGAACTTGCCGTTGGGGAGATCATCAATAGCACCAGCAAGACTGGACCTAGTTGAAATAGTGCTCGAACTAGTATTGAGAGCGTCGTATCACGAAATGCTTGATAAGAAATTACCGTCAACCATACGTAGACAAAGACGCGTACGGGACTCCTAGACTCAGGCCTCAATGCGTTTGCGCTTGCCGCAAAGATAAATCCAAGCAGAGAGCCTCGTGCGAACGCTTCGACCGCGCCAAAGCCCACGACCGATTCGGCGAGAACTCCGAAAGCGAGCCCCCCTCCCGCAGCGTGATAGTTGGGATAAAAGGTATCTACATACCAGACTGCCGGCTCAATCTTTGCGCCAATCAGTTGTGAGGGGACAAGGCGCAACAGGTCCGTCAGGTAGAACGAGAGCCCAAGATTCTTCACCTCACCGTCGAGCACCCGCGCATGAAGGTCAAGTGCGTTGATGAAGATCGACATGAACTCACTGTCCTGAAGCATGCCCAGCACGCCGGAGTCAACTCCGCCCCGAATATTGCCGGCAAGCAGGAACAGGAACAGAGCAAACGCTCCGAGAGGAACCAGTCGACTCATTGAGAATGTGGGAACGAACACCGAAGCGGCAATGAGATATGCGAACAGGGAGAGAAAGGCGAATGTTCTACTTCCGCCCGCCAAAGTTGCAAAGCCAACGTAGATAATCAGTACCGTTGCCACGTGCAAGTGCTTAGACGGTTTCCAAGCCACAAAGAAAACAACCGAAGCGACAAGGGAAGAAAACGCGACTTGAGACGCAAGATTGAAGATCTGTTGGATGAATAACGGAAACTCTCTCAGCTCGAGGTAGGTCCCGATGTAGTCGGCCGACTCTTGTGCGCCAATCAAATACTTTGCAAGCGGCAAGCCGACATTCAAAAAAACTGCGATACAGATGAGAGCTAAGACTTGTCTTGCCGTCGCGCTTTCGGTTTGCATCACTGTATCTGGGTACTTCCTCCTCCACAAATAGACGGTGGATAGGCCGACCGCAAAGCAAAGAAACATAATCTGCACGTTTTGCACGAGATCGAAATCAAGCGCCTCAGCGACGCGGACGTCTCTTATTTCCCCTATGTCGAAGTGAGCCAAGGCAAGGCCTACCCCCGGCAATGTCCCATAAACTGTGACGATCACGAGGAATGCCAATCCAAGATCGAGATATTGAGCTTTACCTTGGCGTCTTCGCGTCTGGACCAGGAAGAACCATAGCGTGATTGCCACTAACAAGAATGGAAAGAGCAAGATCATCATGGCCACTTCGTACTGCTCTTCGAGTGCAGCCATGACTGGAACATCAGGATGTTCCAAAGATACGCACTGCGATCGAATGTCCCAGACTGGTGCTGCAGCCAGTAGGCCGAGACCGTTTCCGCGGAAAGCAATCCATCCTGTTTCAGTGCTGACTCAGACAGTAGATCTCCTGCCCACTCACGTAGCGGCCCGCGCAGCCATTGAGCTAGCGGAACAGAAAAACCGGCCTTTGGCCTATCGATGAGCTCCCTCGGAACGTACCGGTCGAGGACTTTCCTTAGAATCCACTTACCTTGACCACCACGAACAAGCATCCGATCGGGCAACGCATATGCCAACTCGACAACCTTGTGGTTGAGCATTGGCGCGCGCGACTCTAGGCTCGCACTCATGGATGCTCTGTCGACCTTTACTAGCAGATCGTCGGGAAGATACTGATCGAAGTCCCATCTTCGCATCTGCGCCATGGCCGAACCTTTAACCGGCCAAGCGTGGGACTCCCTAGATAGGGCTAACTGGCCAAGAACCAATTCATCTTCGGGCTGCCATTGCGACACTAGTCGCACATACATCTCCCCAAGGCTATCTGCGGCCAAAATCCTTGCCAGGCGATGAACACGCCGACCATTTATTGCTTTGCGTTTCTCGGCCGGAAGAACGGTCAATAACCGGTCCCAAGCTTGAGCAGATACGAGCCGCAGCATGGAGGCCACTGCGGTCCGCAGGTTTCTTGGCATCCGATCGATCAATCGCCAAAGACGATCAGCAATCGCATAGCGCGGATAACCGCTAAACAGCTCATCCCCACCGTCACCCGAGAGTGAGACCGTCACGTGCTGACGAGTAAGGCGCGAAACTAGTACTGTGGGGATCTGAGACGAATCCGAAAAGGGCTCGTCGTAAATGTGTGGCAGGTCAGGAATGACAGCGGCCGCATCTTTGGCGGAAACGTAGAGTTCAGTGTGCTCAGTACCCAGATGCTGAGCTACTGCCCTTGCGTATGGCGCTTCATCGAACTCCTTCTCGTTGAAGCCTATCGTGTATGTCTTCACGCGCCGGGCAGTTCTCGCCTGCATGAGGGCGACGATAGCGCTAGAGTCAACGCCACCCGAGAGAAAGGCTCCAAGCGAAACATCCGAGACCATTTGCTGAGACACAGAAGTCTGGAGCGTACTGTGAAGAAGGTCCACCAACTGGTCGTCTTCGGCGACCGCAATTTGCTCCGCTTGATACTTCGCCCCTCCCGAGTCAAGTTCCCAATAGGGACGCGGCACGCCTGGAGTCAGGCAAGAATCCAACTGCACGACATGCCCAGGTCGAAGCTTCGCGATACGTCGAAAGATGCTTCGCGGCGCCGGAATGTATCCAAATTGCATGAAGTCGGCGACCGATCGCTGATCTAACTCGAGCGAGACTTCACAAACTGCGCGTATCGCTTTCAGCTCAGAGGCGAACACAAATCCCAACGATGTGTTCCCATAGTAGAGTGGCTTTTCTCCAACGCGGTCCCGAGCAAGGAATAGCGTCTTCGTTTCGCGATCCCACAAAGCGATTGCAAACATTCCGACGAAGCGCGCGAGCGCCTCGTCGAGCCCCCATGCCTCGACGGCCGCCAGCAGAACTTCGGTATCTGAATGGCCTCGCCAGGCTGGCGCACAATCAATTGCCTCAAGTTCTCTTCTTATCTCTTCAAAGTTGTAGATTTCACCGTTGTAGACAACAACAAAGCGACCGCTCGCCGAGTGCATGGGCTGATGGCCTTGAGTTGTCACATCAATGATTGAGAGCCTCCGGTGGGCGAGTGCGACTCCGCACGACATGTCGACCCAATCACCGTGATCGTCCGGGCCGCGGTGCGCAAGTTCAGTGGCCATCCTTTTGACAACTTCGCGCAAATCAGAGCCCGCACTTGGGCTGAGAACGCCGGCGATTCCGCACATTTCGATCGTCCCTAGAACTTCGAGTCTTGCCCAGCCTCGCGCTCAGGAGGTCGACGCAGTAGGTGGTAAAGCAAAATTGTGATCAACATTGCAAAGCCGTATGCTGTCGAGTGAGCTACACCTAGCCCCATAGCACCGTGCTCCCTTACCCAGTACAGCGCGCAGCCGACAAGAATTGCATCTCGGGGCAGCAACACAAGCATGAAGATGGACCACATGCGTGCGTGACTGATGAGCGCCTGCAGTATCGGCAGAGTGAGTGCCTCGGCCGCAAATGAGACCATCAGAATTTGTAGCACGGGAAACCCAACGACAAAGTTCGCGCCGTAAAGTCGAAGAATCCAGTGCCCCAAGAAAGTGACGAGCGAAACGCCCAGAATCACGGATGCGAATGTTATGGCTAGGTTTGAGAACAGCAGGGCCCTGAAGTGGGCACGCCGTTCATTTCCGAGGGAGTTGCTAAGTAGCGCGAGTCCAACCGAGCTAAGTACCCAAGGGAAAATCATCAACATCCCGCGGATCGCAAACGCTGCGTTGAAATACGCAACTTGCTCAAACCCCCCACTCGACGACTTTGAAAGCTCCACAGTTCCGATCCACAGTGCCGGCATCGCCGTCAAACCTGACAGTGCTCCTGGCAAGAGGAACGTGAAGAATATCTCTCGCGAGAACTGGCGGCTGCTTGTACTAGGAGTAATCCACTGACGCTCCGCTTCAATTTGAATCAATCGACTGCAAACTAGGGTCCTCAGGCCCAAGTTCAAGGCGGTTGCGGCGATAGCACCTGATACTCCAAAGTAATAGGCCGCAAGCGAAGTAGTCGCAATTTGAATCGGCGCGAGCATCAGAAGGACTCGAGCCGCGCTTTTGAAGCCTTCCAACCCGGCGAGAGCTCCTAGTTGAAACCCAGAGAGTACGGCGAACAAGACTACAGGCGAGACGATCAAAATATCGATAACAAGACTGGGCGCTCGAAGTACGACTGTGGCAATTGTGCTAGCTGCGACCAACAGCGCCACCGTGCCGGCCGTGCCCGCAACCAAACTTACCCTTCCACAAAACCTCAAGGCCAAGGCGGCAAGTCGCTTGTCCTTCTCTCGGAACTCTGATACGTACTTTGTCGCCGCTATACCAGTCGAGAGTTGAAGAACGGCCGCAAACGTCTGGGCTGTTCCGAGGACCAGTCCGAACTGCCCAAACCTGTCCGGACCAATCAGGTTCGCTACCGCCAGCGCCGACAGAAAGGTTCCGCCCTGGAGTGCGATTGTTGAAGCTGCATTCCACGCTACCGCTTTGCTGAGTCTTGCAAGAAGCACCTTCAACGGGGTCACCTGACTTGGGCTAACTACGCTCAAACATTCGTCTTTGCCCCTCGGCCAAATTTGCCAACTTGACCGGAATGTGGAGGCAAGCAGGCGGCACAAAGCGCTTTTCAGCGAATGGATGGCGCAATAGCGGCAAGATCAGCCAACTAAGCTCGGTGCAGAGTCCTCGGCCATGTCGGTATTCCGCAACGCCTTCTGAAAGACGAACTCGTTGCAACCATGTCCACCAGCACAAGTTTTGAGTTGCACAAGCACGAAGCCACGATCCCGGAAGAAGTTGAAAATTTGCTCAGGTGTCGCCACCTCGAATGGAAGACCCCCCACCCAGTCGACAAGATCCGGCAGCGGCGCCATGCCTCGTGTGCTCCCTCTTGCGTAGTTTCGCCACGTATGAAATGGTTTTCCCGTCACAAAATCGCGCAGTGTTGCTGGGCCCCAAAGGCCCACTAAAACAGGCCAAAGTACTACCCATCGAAAACTACGCGGTAGTTGGTTGTATGTCTTCTTGACCTTCAACCAGTACTTACTCGCTCGACCTTGATCGTTATAGATGGCGATAAAAAGCTTTCCATCTGACGCTACAAGGTCCGTTACATTTTTGAGTGCTTCTGTCATGTTTCCACAGTGATGCAAAACGCCCCAAGAGTAAACGATGTCCCATTGTCCCAACGATTCAAGGTAGGTTCTATCGAGGACCGAAGCACGCTCAATTGTCCAATCGGCGTCACCGGGGAAATGACGTCGCCTAAGTTCACTCGTACAAGCTACGGATTGCGGGTCATAGTCAAAAGAGTGGACCGTTGCCCCCAGCCGTCTTGCCGCAAGGCTAAACAACCCACTACCGGAACCAATGTCAAGAAAGCTTTTCTTCTGCAGAGTTTTAACGTTCAGCATGTCACCGAGGGACCGCTCTGCTTCGCGGATACGACCATCGTCTACCTCGGTCAAAAAGCGCGCCCAATTTTCCCCGAAGGCAAAACGACTACCGGCCTTGATTTCATCTGCGTGTTGTGCGCTCATCAATCGTCCTAGTGACATGTCGGAAGCTAAATTCTTCAGTTGAATGATTCTTGAAAAGATGATTCATCGCAATCGCCGCCCGCAACAGAGAACTCGGATGGCTGCTTGGCACACTTGATCCTACCCACGTTTCATGGACAGTTCCGGAACGGCACAATGGCTCTGGGAGGGCTGTGTCATGGAACGACGGGAACGCAGACACCACACGCGGGAGTTCAAGCGGGAGGCAGTGCGGCTAGCTGGCTTGGGCGATAAGACCAAGGCCAAGGTTGCGCGGGAGTTGGGCATCCGGGTCAACCAGCTACGGCAATGGCGGCTGGAGTTTGAGGAAGAGGAACGCAACGGTGTTCCCCAGGAGGAGTTGGCCACGGCCGAGCAGGATGTCGGCAAGCTGCGGCGCGAGATCGCCAGTCTCCGCGAGGAGAACGACATCTTAAAGAACCACCCACGCGAGGTGCGGCTCTCTGCGATAGAAACACGCCTTCATCGTCGAGCAGCGATGGCGCCGACGTCATGCCCGCTTGCTTCTTGGAGGCATTCGCCGCAGTTAAAACGCGGCCAGGGGCCGCTGCGGAGGCCCTTGTGGTTCGGCATTCGTGGACCCCGTTTAGGAAATTGATCTGACCGAGTCCCCGTCCAACGCGCTCGACCCGGAGGAGAGGAGCTCGAGGCCATCAAACCGGCCGGTCTGCCCGTCATCCATGACCGCGCTGCGCGGGAGCGATATCGGCGCGCGATTCCACGTCGTTCCGGCGTTGCGCCCGATTGGCGCAACACGAAGGACGTCGCGCAGAACCTGGTCCACGGCCTTCAAGGCCTGGCGCCGAATATCGGCTGGCTCAGGACTGGCTTACATCCCGACACGCGAGACCTGGCTGTACATGGCGTCCACTGGTGTCTACTCGGGTGCGTTCGAGGTGCTGCAGAGCCGCCGCAGGGAGGCCAGCTCGCCAATGCTGATGCGCTGCAGATGGCCATCCAGCGGCGCGGTGTGCCGCACATCGTGCACTCGGATCGGGGCTCGACCTATGCGACCTGGATCTACCGGGATCTCATACGCAAGCACCGGATCCGCCAGAGCATGAGCCGCAAGGGGGATTGCTGGGATAACGCCCCGATGGAAAGCTTCTTCCACTCGCTGAAGACCGAGCTCGTCATGCACTGCGACTACAAGACTCGCGACGAGGCGCGAGCCAGCTTGTTCGATTACATGGAATGTTCTACAACCGCCAGCGACGCCACTCGACTCTCAAGTACGTGGCTCCGCTGGTCTTCGAAGCTTCAACAACGGCCTAAACGGGCTGTCCACTGAACGCGGGCAACTTCACACTTCGACGATTTAGCACCAATGGAAGCGCAACAAGTGAAGGCCGAATTTCATTCGAGTACTGGCAGTCTCTGTCCACTGCATTAAGATCCCCCTCTAACGCGTTGCCGGCGCTCTGGATCTGCATTCTCTCGACAGAGTGTCAACTCCTTTGATTGCCAGCAATTTCGGCAAGAGATTGCTCTCCATGCGGTCCGCCGACTCGATGCCAAGAGTCGCCTGAACCTTGGAATTGCGCTGTCGACGCAGCAATTCTACCGAGGGCCATCGCGTTTGCCGTTTTAGAACCCGTACGGAATGCCTTCTGCTTCGTCCATTAGGCACGACCAAGAATCTGTGGACCAGAATCCAACTAGTTTTGTCCGCCGACTCTTGTTGGGGCTTCGGCTGACCTACAGATCGAGCGCCCACACTCAGCAAAGCCAATTGCGATACTTGTATCGTCGAATCCATGCCTCGAACATCTGAACCAATTCGTCTGGCTTTCAACGGCTCGGCCCTACTCTCTCCCCTTACAGGCGTAGGCCAGTACTCCAACAGTCTTGCCCGGTGCTTATTAGCGACAGGCGAGCTGGAGATCGAGTTTTTCTACGCAGCCATTTGGAGCCGTGAAGTACGCACAAAGCCAGTCAAGGAGATCGGTGCACTAAAGGACTTCATCAAGAAGTTCGTTCCCCAGCCTTATCGCATCAGCCGAGCACTGCAAGGATGGCGGTTCGGCATGGGCACGCGCCGATTTCGTCCGCAGCTCTACCACGAGCCCAACTTCCTGCCTTTCAAGTTCGACGGTCCGACCGTCATCACCGCGCACGATCTGTCGTGGATTCGGTTTCCCGAGACTCACCCCGACGAGCGCGTGCTAGTAATGAACGACCTGTTCCCGAAGGCGCTCGAGCGTGCCGATCACGTGTTGACGGATGCGTCCTTTGTGCGTCAGGAAATTATCGAAGAGTTTGGGATTGCACCCAAAAGGATAACTTCTGTACCACTGGGATCGCGGGAGATCTTCTATCCACGATCTGCGGAGCAGTGCCGAGAGGTTCTGCAACAACGAGGACTGGACTATCGGGGCTTTGTGCTTTGCGTAGGAACGCTGGAGCCGCGCAAGAATCTCGAGCTTGTCATACGCGCCTACTCGGCACTGCCTGAGCGTTTTCGTCGACGCCGTCCACTGGTGATGGTCGGCATGAGAGGTTGGCTCACCTCGACGGTCGAGTCGCTGATGCAACCGATGGTGGCGAGTGGCGAGATCCGCCCGCTCGGCTTCACTTCTGACGAGGATCTTGCGGTGCTGTACGCAGCAGCGCTGACACTGGTCTATCCGTCCCTCTATGAAGGATTCGGCCTACCTCCGCTCGAGGCGATGGCCAGCGGCACGCCCGTGATTGTCTCGGATCGCTCCACGCTACCCGAAGTGGTCGGCACAGCCGGCGTTCAGATCGCTGCCGATGACGAGGCAGGCCTGCGTGAAGCACTTCTGCGCTTCGACGAAGACTCATCGTTCTGGCACCAACGCGCGGAAGCGAGCCGCGCGCAGGCGTCGAACTTTTCATGGGAACGTTGCGCACGTGAAACTTTGGCGATCTACCGCAAAGTAGTTCACGGCGCCGATTGAGGTGGATGGCAGATTGCAACTCTGGGTCGAGGTGAAAAGTGAGGACGCGTATCCGCTTGACTCTAAGATGGCCGACGCATTGGGATAGCATGGCGCAAAGACGTCATTTGGTTCTCGCGCGAGATTCAGCCATCGTGTTAAAGATGGTGGCAGGGCGCTCTGGAGGCGGTCGTGAAGCAAGGCGAAATCGACTACATGAAGAACATCGGCGACGAAGGCGCGCGCGCTGCCTTCGACAAGCCGTTTTCGCATTTCACCTGCTCTAAGAACCTAGTCGACATCGGTCTCATCATGGCGCTGCTGCCGGCGCCGCCGGCGCGCCTACTCGACCTGGGTTGCGGCACCGGATGGACCAGTGCCTTCTTCGCGCGGCGCGGATACCGGGTCATGGGGCAGGACATCGCGCCCGACATGATCCAGTACGCGGAGCGCAATCGGGCGCGATACGAAGCTGAAAACCTCGAATTCATCCTGTCGGACTACGAGTCACTGAATTTTTCCGAACCGTTCGACTGCGCGGTGTTCTACGACTCTCTGCATCACGCCGTTGACGAGCGTGCTGCGCTGGAAAGCGTCTATCGGGCGTTGCGGCCAGGCGGCATACTCGTGACTCATGAGCCCGGCGCCGGCCATTCGAAGAGCCCGGATTCACTGAGGGCGATGGAACTGTATGGCGTGACCGAGAAGGACATGCCGCCACATCACATCCGGGACCTATGCCGCAGCATCGGATACTCGCGCTTTGAATTCCTGCCCGATCCGACGCTGTCGATCATTGGTCTGTATGGCATCAATCTTGCCGCTCTCACGCGAATCGAGCAGCCCTGGTGGCGCCGTTTGCTCAACCTTGCTCGGCTCTTTGCTGATCAGCGCCTGCAGCACGGCGGCCTCTGCGTGATCACGAAGTGATGGTTCGGGCCGGCGCACCGATCGCCGCCGGCGCTCGTGTTCTCGAGCTCGGCTGCGGATTCAACAAGGCGCCAGGGGCATTCGGCGTCGACATCATCGCCGGCTCCGCCGCGGACCTGATCCACGACCTGGATGTCTTTCCCTATCCGCTCGCCGACGACGCCTGGGACCGCATCATCTGCCGCGATGTCCTGGAGCATGTCGCGGACTTCGTGCCTACGATGGAGGAAATCTGGCGGGTTGGCAGCCCCGGAGCCACGGTCGTGGTCAGTGCACCATTCATGAGTAGCGTCAACTACTACTCCGACCCGACCCATCGGCGCGCGTTCACCTCGCGGAGCTTTGACTACTTCATCGAGGGAACGCCGACTTTCCGCCTGGGCTATTCCAAGGCTCGTTTCGAGATGCTCCGTTGCGAGTACGACGTCGAAGAGCGGTCCATACGACGAGGATTCCATCGTTGGGCACTGGACTGGGCCAACCGCAACAAGGCCGAGTACGAAAACCGCTACGCGTTCCTATATCCGCTGTACAACATCTACTTCGAACTTCGCGTCGTCAAGTGAAAGCTGCGCCGATGGTCCAGGCGCAAGTCTGCGCTTGAAAGTCCTCCACCTCGGCAAGTTCGACGGCGACGTCGGCGGCATCGAGCGCTACGTGCGCGCGCTGCTTGGCGGGCTGCCCGGGGACATCGTCCCCATCAATCTCGTCGCCAATGACGTCGCGCGCACCGACGAGCACCGCCAGTACCGCTATCTGACGGTGCGTGCCGCTAGTCACGGCATTGTCGCGAGCGTCGCTGTCGCGCCTTCGATGCCGCTGATCGCACGCCGGCTGCAGCGGGAGCACAGGTTCGACATCGTGCACCTGCACTTCCCGGATCCGCTGGGGCAGCTTACGGCGATGGCGCTGCCGCGCTCAGTCAAGCGGGTGATCTCCTGGCACAGCGACATCATCAAGCAACGCAGTGCACTTGCGGTGTACCGGCCATTCCTCGATGCGTTCGTGCGTAATGCTGATGCGATCATCGGCGCGACACCCCAGCACTTCAGCTCATCGCAGCAGATGGCACCCGGCAAGCCAGGGCAGCGGCGTGAAGTCATACCGTACGGGTTCGATCCCGACGCACTCGGATGGAGCGACGCCGCTCGGGCGACGCGCGCCAGGCTGGAGCAAGAGCGCGGCCACCGATCCGCCATCTTCACCGTCGGCCGGCACGTCTATTACAAAGGCTTCGACGTCCTGATCCGCGCCATGCGCTCGGTCGACGCAGAACTCTGGATCGGTGGACGCGGTCCGCTGACGGAGAACCTGCGGCGCGCCGCACAGGAGGCGGGGGTGGCCGACCGGGTCCGCTTCCTCGGCTTCATTCCCGACGCCGAACTGATCGCCTACTACGACGCCTGTGATGTGTTCTGCATGCCTTCGACCGAGCGCGCCGAGCAGTTCGGGCTGGTCCAGCTGGAAGCCATGCACTGCGGCAAGCCGGTCGTGGCCACACGGCTCGGCACCGGCGTCGAATACGTCACGCTGGACGAAGTCACCGGGCTGCTGGTCGAGCCCGGGAACGAGCAGGCACTGGCGCAGGCACTGAACCGCCTGCTCGGCGACCCACCGTTACGGGCACGACTGGGAGAAGCCGGCCGCCGTCGAGTCGCCGAGGAATTCTCCGTCAGGCAGATGGTCGACAAGACCGTTGCGCTGTACCGCCGCCTCGTCACTGCGCGCTGAGCCTCCGCGCGGGCTTCGCGGATAATCCGCGCCATGCTCACCGCCGTTCCCCTGACCTATCTTGCGCAGGCTGCCGCCGCGGCGTTCTTCGTTGGGCTGCTGATCCTGATGCTGCGCCGGCCTGCCGAGCGCTGGGGCCTCGTGGACCATCCCGGCGGACGCAAGCGCCACGCCGCGCCGGTGCCGCTGACGGGCGGCATCGCCATCACGGCCGGAATGGTCCTCGCCCTGGCGGTCTCCTTTTCCGCGTTCGCCCAGTACAGCGCGTTTTTCGCCGGTGTAATGCTGCTGACGCTGGTGGGCCTGATGGACGACCTGGGCGAAGTCTCGCCCGGCACCAAGCTGCTGCTGCAGGTCGTCGCAGCCTTGCTGATGACATCCTGGGGCGAGAACTTCCTGGTCAACCTGGGCGATCTCTTCGGTACCAATCCGATCAACACGCGCCACTGGGCCATCCCGCTGACGGTGCTGGCGGCGCTGGCAGTGGTCAACGCGATCAACATGCTCGACGGCCTCGACGGTCTTGCCGGCAGCCTCGTACTGGGCATCCTGCTCGTGCTGACGGGCTTCGCCTGGACGATCGGCGACGCGAACGCCGCCAAGATCCTGCTCGTGCTGGCCGGCGCGCTGGCCGGCTTCCTGTTCTTCAATCTTCCCTGGCCGCTACGCGGCCGCCACCGCACGTTCATGGGTGACGCCGGCAGCATGGTGCTCGGCTTCGCCGTGGCATGGTTCTCGGTGGCGCTGACCCAGCGCGCCGGCACGGCCGTGCCGCCGCCCGTGATGCTTTGGGTGCTCGGAATCGTGCTGATGGACGTCTTCACGGTCACGGTACGCAGACTCGCGCGCCGGCGCAGTCCGATGGCGGCCGACCGCGACCACATCCACCACATGCTGCTGCGGCGGGGTTTCGGGCCGTGGCAGACGCTGGGGCTTTTGGTCGGTGCCAACGTCGTGCTGGCCGGCATTGGCACCGCACTGTGGCGCTACGGCGTGGCGGACCGATGGATCTTCTGGATCTATCTTGCGGTGTGCGCCGTCTACTTCGCGCTCTTCTTCATGCCGTTCCGGCTGTACCGGCTGCGCGCGCGCGCCGCCGCGGCGGAAGACTACGAACGCGACTGAGCTTCACACCACGTAGCCGGCCTTGCGGGCGTAATGCACGGTGGCCGTCAGGAAGCCTTCCTTGGAACCGCAGTCAAAGCGCTTGCCGCGATAGCGATAGGCGTAGGTCGCGGCCTGCGGCACCAGTCGGGCGATGGCGTCGGTGAGCTGGATTTCGCCGCCCAGCACCGCGCGGGATGGTGCGCAAGTGCGAAAAGATCTCCGGCTCGAGCACGTACCGCCCGACCACCGCCAGCGTCGATGGCGCCTGCTCCGGCGCTGGCTTTTCGACGATGTGCGACATCCGCGAGGTGCGCTCGTCAAGCGGCGTGCTGCTGACGATGCCGTATTTCTTCGTGTCGGCGCGCGGCACGTCTTCCACGGCCAGCACACTGCCGCCACCGAGGGCGGCACGGGCGTCGCAGAGCTGCGCGATGACGGAGCGCTCCGCATCGATCAAATCATCGGCCAGGATAACGGCGAAGGGTTCGTCGCCCACCACCGGTTCGGCACACAGCACCGCATGCCCCAGCCCCAGCGGCTCCGACTGACGGATGTAGATGAAGACGTCGGTCTCCGGTGAGATGTTGCGGACGATTTCGAGCAGCTCGGTCTTGCCTTTGGCGGCGAGCTCGGCCTCCAGCTCCGGTGCGCGATCGAAGTGATCCTCGAGCGACCGCTTGTGCCGCCCGGTGATGAAGATTATCTGCGTGATGCCCGCCGCCGAGGCCTCCTCCACCGCGTACTGGATCAGCGGCTTGTCGACGATCGGCAGCATCTCCTTCGGCATCGCCTTCGTGGCGGGCAGGAAGCGGGTGCCAAGCCCGGCGACGGGGAAAACGGCCTTGCGGACGGGTTTCATGTGCTGACGGGTGATCTGAATGAACAGAGGCGATGCTAACAAACGGCCTCTACGCAGCCGGTACGATTGCAGCAATGAGCACCTTTGCCGTCGGTGATTTGCAGGGCTGCCTGGCCAGCCTCGAAGCGCTGCTTCCGATGCTTCCCGACGCACACCGGCTGATTTTCGTCGGTGATCTCGTCAACCGCGGCCCGCAGTCGCTGGCTACGCTGCGCGCGGTCAAGCGGCACGTCGAGTCCGGCGTGGCCGTGGCTCTGCTCGGCAATCACGATCTGCACCTGCTCGCCGCCGATGCCGGCATCCGGCCACTGCACGACTCAGACACGCTGCAGGAAATCCTCGCCGCACCCGATCGACGCGAGCTGATCGACTGGCTGCGCACGTTGCCCCTGGCGCACGAGGAGGATGGCCATCTGTTCGTGCACGCTGGCGTGCCGCCACAGTGGACACGCGGGCAGACCCTAGAGCGCGCCGAGGAGGTCAGACAGCGTCTTCTACGGGACGATTACCGAGACTTTCTTCAACGCATGTACGGCAATCAGCCCGAGCTCTGGGACGAAGCGCTTCGCGGCGACGATCGCCTGCGCTGCGTCGTCAACGCCCTCACGCGCCTGCGCATCGTCGATGCCGCTGGCCGCATGCGCCTGAAGTTCAAGGAAGGCGCCGCCGCTGCGCCGGCCGGGACGGTGCCGTGGTTCGATCATCCCGACCGCGCGACGCGCGACACGCCGATTGTGTTTGGTCACTGGTCCACGGAGGGGCTGGTACGGCGTTCGAACGTCACCGGCATAGACACCGGTTGTGTCTGGGGCGGCAAGCTCACAGCGTTGCGCCTCGACGACGGCACGCTATTCCAGGTCAATTGTCCGCAATCGCAGGCGCCCGGGCAGGAGTAGAGGCCGTAGCAGCCAATTTAGCAGCGCCTTGCGCACCGGAGCGGCCGATTGCTTTGTCGATGGCCTTGCGATTAGGCACCGGCTATTCAACGCGGCTCGCTTCGCGCACTCGGCTCGCGCGGGCGTGCCTTTCAGTGCCGAATCGACTGTTGCAGGCTACTCGGACGCGCCGTTGTCCGGCGCTTCTGCGCGCTCCGGCTCGTCGACCAACCCAAAGTGCACCGACAGCGCCGCTTGTGCTGCACGCGCCAGCGTGTGCCGGTTCTCATACGCCGCGGCTTCCAGCGCCGGCAGGAATGCAACCTCGATCTCGAGATCGTCGGCGACCAGCACCTTGGCGAGCGACGTGACGAGGCCCATCTCGCCGACGAACGCGGCGGCATCGCTGAACTTTCCTCGCTCGGTGTAGCGCAGGCCGACCGGCCAGACCGGGCACTTCTCCTCCAGCGCCGGCGCGAGCAGGTTCGAATGGAACGCCAGCAGGCGGTCGCCCCGCGTCGTGGTGCCCTCGGGAAATATGCCGATGCTCTCCCCGTCCCGCAGATGGCCTTGCACGGCCTCGTTGACCGTCGCGACGGCGCGCCGCTTGCCCCGCTCGATGAAGAGCGTGCCGGAGTGCCCGACCATGCCGCCGATGATGGGCCAGCGCACGATCTCGGCCTTCGCGACGAAGCGGCACGGCATCGCCGCGTTGATCGAGAAGATGTCGATCCAGGAGATGTGATTCGAGAGCAGCAGCCGCCCCTTGCAGCCGGGCGTCATGCCTGTGCTGACGAGTTCATCGCTGAGCGGCTGGCCACTGACGCACAGGCGAACGCCGCACAGGCGCAGCACCCAGCGCGACCACCAGTGGTTGATGCGATTGCGGGTGGCCTGCGACCTGCTCAGCGGAAACGCAATGAACGCGATGCCCAGACCGATGAGGATATGCGGCACCAGCAGCACCGCCCGCAGCGGCGCGATCAGGTATCGCACCGCTACGCCGCCTCGTGGCGAACGTCGCCGCCGACCAGTGTGTAGAGGGCGCGGCCCTGCAGCTCGTAGCCCGCGTAAGGCGTGCACTTGCCGGCGCTGCGCAGGTTCTCCGGCGTGACGCGCCAGTGCGCGTCCGGGTCGAAGACAACCACGTCGGCCTTGGCGCCGAGCGCCAGCCGGCCCGTGTCTTCGCCAAGGATCTCCGCCGCCCGGCTGGTGACCTTCGCCAACGCGGCCGGCAAGGCAATCCTGTTCTCTGTCGGCCCATTTCAGCGTCAACGGGAGCAGCGTTTCGAGCGCGGTGGCACCCGGTTCGGCCTCGCCAAAGGGCAGCAGCTTCTCCTCGAGACTGAGCGGCGCGTGGTCGGAGCAGATCGCATCGATCGTCCCGTCGGCGAGACCCGCGACGATGGCCTCGCGGTCGCGCTGCGACCGCAGCGGTGGATCGAGGCGGAAGTTCGGATCGAAGTAGCCGATGTCGACGTCGATCAGGTGCACATGGTGGATGCCGACATCCGCCGTGACCGGCAGGCCTTCGGCCTTCGCCCGCCGCACCAGTTCGACTCCGGCCGCCGACGAGAGGCGACACACGTGTACGCGTGCGCCCGTGGCGCGCTGCAGTTCGAAGATCGTGTGCAGCGCGACGGTTTCCGCCACGACGGGAATCGAAGGCAGCCCCAGGCGGCCGGCGACAGGACCTGCCGCCGCGACGCCCGACCCTGCCAGCGTGTCCTCGACCGGCCGCAGCCA
Organism: uncultured beta proteobacterium; assembly: GCA_963702595.1. Taxonomy (GTDB): domain Bacteria; phylum Pseudomonadota; class Gammaproteobacteria; order Burkholderiales; family Burkholderiaceae_F; genus JALORV01. The sequence goes on from CAVPDC010000016.1 coordinate 99,451, forward strand.
CAGCGGCAGATCGAACGTTCGCGCGTACCGCATGGCCTGCAGCAGCGCGCCGTTGTCATGCGGCAGGCTGCGGGTCTGCATGAACGCCACACAGCCGGTTTCGGCGAGCGTCTGGATTTCGGCCAGTACCTCACCTTTCAATTGCACCGTGAGCGCCCCGAGCGGATACGTGCGTGCGCCTGCTGCTTCGCGCGACCGTTGGCGCAGCATGCGCACGAGGCCTGGCTCGTCCAGCGGTGGGTCGGTGTCGGGCGGACAGACAACTCCGGTCACTCCACCGGCCAGCGCGGCAAGCATCTCGACCTTCAGCGCGCCCTCGGAGCCGGGCTCGCGCAGCCGCGCGCACAGATCCACCAGCCCCGGCGCGACCACGCCGCCCCGCGCATCGAGCGTGCGGTCGGCGCGGAAGCCATCCGGCGCGCGGCCGATGCCCGCGATCCGCCCGTTGGCGATATAGAGCCCGCCTTGTGCATCGTGCCCTGACGCAGGGTCGACGATGCGGCCGTTGACGATCTCGACGTTCACTTGAGCCCCCTACGGCGCTGCGCGCCGGCGCCCCCAATGGGGCTGAGGGCCGCGGCTCCAAGCGCGGCGACTTGCGTCGGCTCGGACGGCACGAAGAACGGCCGCGTCCCGCGGCCGTGCGAGCGCGCCTGCAAGGCTGAGCGCCTTGGGAGCGGCCCGGCGGCGCTCAATGCATCCTCGCCGACGACGCGACGATCGACATCACCGCCATGCGCACCGCAATGCCGAAGGTCACCTGCGGCAGGATGACGGACGCGCTCCCGTCCGCCACCCGCGAGTCGATCTCCACGCCGCGGTTCATGGGCCCCGGATGCATGACGATCGCACCGGGCTTCGCATGTGCGAGCCGCTCCGGCGTCAGGCCGTAGTGCGCGAAATATTCCTGGGCGCTGGGCAGCAACGCCCCACGCATGCGCTCGTTCTGCAGCCGCAGCATGATGATGACGTCGGCCCCGCGGATCCCTTCGTCGAGCTTCGTGAAGACACTTACTCCCATCTGGTCGAGCCCGGCCGGCAGCAGCGTCAGCGGCCCGACCGCGCGCACATCCGGCACGCCAAGCGTCGTCAACGCGTGGATGTCAGAACGCGCAACGCGTGAATGCAGGATGTCGCCGACGATTGCCACCGTCAGGTTGCTGAAGTCCTTCTTGTAGTGACGGATCGTGTACATGTCGAGCAGGCCCTGCGTCGGATGCGCGTGACGTCCGTCGCCGGCGTTGATCACGTGCACGTGCGGCGCGCTCTCCGACGCGTGGCGCGCGATCAGGTACGGGGCACCGCTCGTCGCGTGGCGCACCACGAACATGTCGGCCTGCATCGCGGTCAGGTTGTCGATGGTGTCGAGCAGCGATTCGCCCTTCGCCGTGCTCGAGCGCGTGATGTCGAGGTTGAAGACATCGGCCGACAGGCGTCGCGCGGCGATCTCGAACGTCGTCCGAGTGCGCGTGCTGTTCTCGAAGAAGAGGTTGAAGACGCTCTTGCCGCGCAGCAGCGGAACGTTCTTGACTTCGCGCTCGGCGATGTTGATGAAGCTGTCGGCCGTCGTCAGGATGCGCTCGACGACCGGTCGCGGCAGGCCATCGATCGACAGCAGGTGATGCAGCTCGCCGTGGCGGTTCAGCTGCGGATTACTCGCCACTGCGCTTCTCCATGGTCAGATGCAGACGCTGGTCGTCATCGCGCGTCAGCACGACGCCGATGTCGGCCGGAACCTCTATCGTGGCGCCGAGGACCGTCGCCGCGATCGGCAGTTCGCGTCCGCCGCGGTCGACCAGCACGGCAAGGTCGATGCGGTCCGGCCGGCCGTAGTCGAAGATCTCGTTCATCGCGGCCCGCACCGTGCGCCCGGTGTTCAGCACGTCGTCGACCAGCAGGATGTGGCTGCCGGCGACCTCGAAGGCAATCTGCGAGGGCCGCACGTCCGGTTTCAGGCCGCTGCGATCGAAGTCGTCCCGATAGAACGAAACATCGAGGATGCCCACCGGCGCTTCGATGTGGAGTTCCCGCCGCAGCCGCTCCGCAAGCCAGACGCCCCCGGTATGCACGCCCACCAGCTTCAGCGCGGCACCGGCGAAGGTCTCACGGGCCCGTGCGGCGAGTGCGCGATAGATCGTCTCGGCATCGAGCTCAAGCATCTGCGCCCTCGTTCAGCCATTGCTGCAGGATCACCGCGGCCGCTTCGGCATCGACGTCGGCGACCCGCCCGGCCACCGCCGAGCTGTAGCGCTCGTCGACGCGCGCCACGGGCCGCTCGTAACGCCCTTCGAGCTGCCGCGCAAAGCGTTCACAGCGCGCTGTCATTTCGTGCGGCGCGCCATCCGGGTGGCGCGGGATGCCGACGACAAACCGGGCCGGATGCCACTCATCGACGAGACGCTGGACCGCACTCCAGCGGACAGCTCCTGTTTGCGCTTCAATCGTGGTCAGTGGACGCGCCTGCCGCGTGACCGTGTTGGCAATCGCGATCCCGGTCCAGCGCTCGCCAAAATCGAATCCCAGGACGATTTCGTCCGCCATTACGTCGGGAAACGCGTGAAAGGGAACTGCACGGACACCAAGGGGCTGGCCAGCGAGCGCACTAGGCATGACCTGCCTGTCCGGTGAGCTGGGTTGCCTGCACGCCGAGCAGTTGAAGCGCCGCCTCGTAGCGACCCTCGGGCGGCGTATCGAACAGGATCTGCGGTGTGGCGGTCACCGTCAGCCAGGCGTTCGCGGCGATTTCGCCCTCGAGCTGGCCGGCGCCCCAGCCGGAATATCCGAGCGTCACCAGCATCTTTTCGGGGCCACTGCCGCCGGCAACGGCTTCGAGCACGTCCTTGGAAGTCGTCAATGAGATGTCCGGGGTCACCGGCAAGGTCGAGCTGTAGGTCCCGGGCGGCACGTGCAGCACGAAACCACGCTCCGTCTGGACGGGGCCCCCAAAGAACACCGGCGCGTCCTTCCAGGGGGCGATCTCGAGCTTGAGGTCGATGCGCTCGAACAATGTCGAAAGGCTCAGGTCCGTCGGCCGGTTGATCACCAGGCCCAGGGCGCCACGGTCGCTGTGATCGCAGATATAGACCACCGAGCCGGAAAAGTTCGGATCCGCCATGGCAGGCATGGCGATCAGGAACTGATGCCTCAGGTCCATCGAGTCGCTCAGCATGATGCCGATTGTAAACTGCACACGAAGCGCCCCGCCCCCGACGCTTCTGCACAACGATCCCAGGCCGGTCCGATTTCCCTCGCGATGAAACACGACGTCGGTCTTGTTTGGTTCCGCCGCGACCTTCGGCTTGAAGACAACGGCGCGCTTGCCGCAGCGCTCGCCGCGTGCCGCCGCGTCTACTGCGCATTTGTTTTCGACCGCGTGATCCTCGATCCACTGCTGGCCGCGGGAGCAACGGCCGACCGCCGAGTCGAATTCATCCATGCCGCGATCATCGAACTCGACATGCGCTTGCAGCAACACGGTGCCGCGCTCGTCGTACTGCACGCATCGGCCGCAGAGGCGATACCGCGGCTGGCAAGCGATCTGAACGTCGACGTCGTCTTCGCTAGCGAAGACTATGAACCTTATGCACGTGAACGTGACGCTGCCGTCGAGCGCACGCTCGCTGCCCAAAACCGACGCTTCGTTCGTTGCAAGGACCATGTGGTCTTCGAGAAGTCGGAGGTCTTGACGGGCGCCGGACGACCGTTCGGCGTCTTCACTCCGTACAAGAACGCCTGGCTGCGTCGCCTGACGCCTGCCGAGCTCGCGCCCCGCGACTCCACCGGCGACCTTGAGCGGCTCGCCGCCCCGTCAAACCAAGGCTCCATCCCCACCGTCCAGGGCCTTGGTTTCGCGCGCAGCAATCTGGCGCAACTCAAGATCCCCACCGGCGAGAGCGGCGGTCAGGCGCTGTTCGACGAGTTCAGGACGCGCATCGACCGCTACGACGAGACGCGCAACTTCCCGGCCGTGCGCGGGCCGTCGTACCTGTCCGTACATCTGCGCTTTGGCACGGTTTCGATACGTTCCCTGGCGCGCTTCGCCGTCGACCGGGACTCCCCCGGAGCGCGGACCTGGCTATCGGAACTCGTCTGGCGCGACTTCTACCAGATGATCCTGTGGCACCACCCGCATGTCGTCGGCCGCGCTTACCGCCCGGAGTACGACGCGATCGAGTGGGAGACCGGTCCGGCGGCCGACGACGCCTTTGCCGCGTGGTGCGCCGGGCGCACCGGCTACCCGCTGGTGGATGCCGCGATGGCGCAGATCAACCAGTCCGGTTACATGCACAACCGACTGCGAATGGTCGTCGCCAGCTTCCTCACCAAGGATCTTGGCATCGACTGGCGCCGCGGTGAGGAGTACTTCGCGCGGCATCTGAACGACTTCGACCTTGCGGCGAACAACGGCGGCTGGCAGTGGGCGGCGTCCACCGGCTGCGATGCGCAGCCCTACTTCCGCATCTTCAATCCGGTGACTCAATCGGAAAAGTTCGATCCCGACGGCAGCTTCATCAAGCGCTACCTGCCTCAGCTGGCGGGGTTCAGTGCAAAGGAGATCCATGCGCCATGGCTCGCAGGCGAGGCACGCCAGCGCGAGGCGGATTGCATCATCGGCGTCGACTATCCGGGCCCGGTTGTCGATCACGCGGAGGCGCGAAAGCGGACGCTGGCGCGGTATGCGGTGGTGAAGCGCTGACGCGGCGCGGCCGACCGTCTCCGTGTCGCACGAGACCGAAGCTCACACCACGCGGCTTCGACTTACCTAGCCTTCGCAGAGCATCCAGAGCGTCGCTGTCTTGGCGGCGTCGTCACGGCGACGGGGTGAGTCCGCTCGGGGACGCCGCACGCGGTGCAGGGCGGCAGCGGGGAAGTGCCGGGCGCGTGTCTGAGCGACTGCAGGGAGCGAGTTTCGCGCACGGCCCGCTGACGCTCTGCAGCGCAAGGGAAGCCGGAGCGAAGCGCAGGCCGTCCTCGCGCGGTCGCCTTTCTTTGGTGACTTTCTTTGGCGAAGCAAAGAAAGTCACTCGCCGCCGGGCGACTCCCGGCTCGGTTGCGGCACAACATGAAGGCGTTCGACGCGCAGCGGCACTCTCTGCGGGGGTGCGACACTACGCCGTCACCCGCTCCCCAACGTACTGCCGCACCAGCTTCAGCAACTCGTCTTCCTGGTACGGCTTGCCGAGGTACTCGTTGACGCCGAGTTCAAACGCCGTACTGCGATGCTTTTCGGCCGTGCGAGAAGTGATCATGATGATCGGGATGCGCGCCGTCGTCGGCGCGCTGCGGATGTTGCGGGTCAGGTCGTAGCCGTCCATGCGCGGCATCTCGATGTCGACCAGCATGACGTCGGGCTTCGCGTCCTGCAGCTGCCGCAAGGCGTCGACGCCATCCTTGGCAAGCAGCACGTTGAAATTGTTGCGCTCCAGCAGGCGCTGGGTCACGCGCCTGACCGTCAGCGAGTCGTCGACGACCATGACTGTCGGGACCAACGCCACGCCGATCTCCGTCGGTGGCTCGGCACGCGTCGGCGCGAGCTTGGCTTCCGCCCGCAGTTCCTCCTCGAAGATCGCCGGCGGCTCCGGCGCGCGCGTGATCAGCTGCACCGGATTGATGATCAGCACGATCTCGCCGTTGCCGAGGATCGTCGCACCGAGTACACCGGACAGGCGCGCGACCTGCTTGCCGACATTCTTGACCACCACCTCCTGGTTGCTAGCCACGTCGTCGACGGCAATCGCCATGTGGTCATCACCGGAGCGCAGCAGGATGACCGGCGTCTGCTTGAACAGATGCCCGGTCGTCTCCTCGCCCACCAGCTGCGACAGCGGACGCAGCACGACGGTGCCGACCGGAGGAATGTCGATCATCCCCTCGGCCAGCGACGGCAGCAGCGCGACCGGGCGGTAACGGCGCACCTGTTCAACCATGCCGGCCGGCAGCGCATAGCGCCGCGTTCCGACCCGCACCAGCACGACCTGCGCCACGGCCAATGTCATCGGCAGGTAGAGGGTGAAGCGCGTGCCGCGCCCGGTTTCGCTCGAAACCGCGATGCGGCCGCCGAACGAAGACAGCTCGGCGCGCACAACGTCCATGCCGACCCCGCGCCCCGCGAGCTCGGTGACCTCGGTCGTGGTCGAGAAGCCGGCCAGGAAAATCAAGTCCATCAGTTCGCGGTCGCCTAGGGTCGCCTCGGCGCCGATCAGGTCGCGCTCGATGGCGCGCTGGCGTATGCGCTCGAGATTGAGTCCTGCGCCGTCGTCACTGAGGACAACGACAATTTCATTGGCTTCCTGCCGCACGTCGAGCACGAGCTCACCGGTTTCGGCCTTGCCGGCCGCGCGGCGTTCGGCGGGCAGTTCCAGCCCGTGCACGATCGCATTGCGGATCAGGTGTTCGAATGGCCCGACCATCTTCTCGAGCACACCGCGGTCGATTTCCGTGTTGCCGCCGCGCACGTCGACGTTGACGCGCTTGTCCAGCTCCTTGGCGGTCTGGCGCGCCACCCGGTACAGGCGCTCGGATACGTTGGCGAACGGCACCAGGCGCACGCGCATCAGCTGCTGCTGCAGTTCGCGCGTCAGCCGCGACTGCGAGGTCAGGTCGGTGTCGGCCGACTGCAGGCCCTTCACCATGTTGCTCTGGACCATCGCGACGTCCTCGACCGACTCGGCGAGCATGCGCGTCAGTTCCTGCAGCCGCGTGTAGCGGTCGAACTCGAGCGGATCGAAGTCGGACGATTCGCGCGACAGCGACGCGCCGCGCGCCTGCACCTGCGCTTCGGCCTGGATCTCGACCTCGCGCAGCTGCGCACGCAGGCGCTGGATGTTCTCCGTGAGGTCGGTCATCGAGCCCTTGATCGTCGACACCTCGTTTTCGAGCTTCGAGCGCGCGATCGAGACCTCGCCGGCCTGGTCGACCAGCTTGTCGAGTACATCGGCGCGTACACGGATGAACGGCGACGTCTGCGGCTGGGCGGTGGCCGCGGCGGGGAGTGTCGCCTCGACGCCGGACGGCAGCGCTGGCGCCGGCTTGTCGCTACGCGGCTCCGCCTTCGCCTCGCCACGTGCGCTGGCGAGGTCGATGACCGCTGCCAGAGCGGGCGCGGCCGTTTCGGACCCAGGTGCGGCCGGCGGCATCTCGGCGGCCGCTGGGCCGCGGCCGCGGCCGCGGCTGCAGCCGGGTTCTGCAGTTCGTCGTACAGGCCCATCGCCTGGTCGTACTGTCCCTGCAGGTCTTCGATGATGATGCCGGGAACATCGGAGAGCTGCATGGCGGCTTCCATGCGCGTCTCCATGTCGTGCACCAGTTCGCCCAGGCGCATCGCGCCGGCCATGCGCGCACTGCCCTTGACCGTGTGCAGTCGACGCATCAAGTCACGCGCCAGCTCTTTGTCGTTGGGATCACCCTCGAGTCCACGCAGCGCCGTGCCGATCGAAGGCAGGAGATCCGCCGCTTCCGCCAGAAACACTTCCAGCAGATCGGCATCGAGCTCGTCGCGCACTTTGGACGCGGCAGCTTCCTCGGCCTCGTCCTCGGCGGCTGTTGCCGTGGGCCCGCCCTCGACGCCGCCTGAGCTGACTGCCGGTGCCGTGGCGGCGGCCGTCGACTCGGACTGAACGGCTGCGCGCGTCACTTCCAGAGGGACGTCGGCCGCAGCGGCGGGGGCAGGCTCGGGCTTGGCAGCCACCTCCGGCATCTCATTCGCGGCGAGCGATTCGTGCGGAGGCATCTCAACCGCGCCAGTGGCCGAAGGATGCATGACCACCGGTGCCAGTTCGTCGTGCAGCGCGCTGTGTGCGCGCACCACCGAAACCAGGTCCTGCAGCGCTCCGGCTTCCAGCGGCGCCTCGTCCGGATAGATCCCGGCAGCGAACTGGTGCAGCATGCCGCGCATGCGCTCGATCACGCGTTCGAGCGTGTCGAACTGCGCGCCCATCAAAGTGAGATGCCGCGGACCCGACAACATCGACAGCGTGTGCATCAAGTCGTCGAGCGGGTCGGCGATGGCGATGACCGGGACCAGTCCCACGGTCTTCGATATCCCGGACAGGGAGTGCGCGCGACGCACGACCTGCGCCGAAACCACACGCTCCGGCTCATAGCGCCATTCGGTGATGTCATTCGCCAGCACACGCATGCACTCGTCGGCCTCATTGAGGAAGACCGAATACAGCCCATGGCTGATTTCGAGCGGACCGATGCGCCGCACGTCTTCATCGTCCTGCCCCGCTGGCGCGGGGGCCGGAGCCGCTACCGGCTCAACATGTGTTGAAAGTTCGAACAGCGCCTCGACGGCCGCGGACTCGATCGCCGGCGCGATTTCGGCGTCAATGTCCTCCGTGACTTCGAACGCGGTTTCGGCGCCCTCACCTGGCAAGGGCTCGGGCTCGTGCAGAGCGTCAAGGTCGAAGTCCAGCACGGTGCTGGTGGGCTGGCGTGTAGCCTGCCCGACCTGGTCCGGCAGCGCGGCCTCCTGCTCGATCGGCGCGCTGCCTTCAGGCTTTGGGGGTGCTTCCTCCGCCGGGATGTCGCCCGAGAACTCGAACATGCCGCCTTCGCGTACCCGCTGCGAGGCGATCACCAGCGGCGCCGGCTCGATATGGGCGAGCGGTTCGCGCTCGATGGTGTCGACCCAGGCGCGGATCACGCGCTGCGCGCCGTCGGCCAGGTCGATCAGATCATCGGTGGCGGGCCGTTCCTGCGCCAGCCACAGGTTGAAGCACTGCTCCACACCCCAGGCGCCTTCGCCGACGTGCTTGAAGCCGACCATGCGGCTCGAACCCTTGAGCGTGTGGAAAGCGCGGCGAACCGTCGTCAGCGTGGCCTTGTCGTCGCGCTTGGTGCGCAGTTCGGCGAGGTTCTCGACGATGCTGTCGAGAACTTCTCGCGCTTCCTCCACGAAAATCTCGCGCAGCTCGCTGTCGGCAGCCGCCTGGCTGGACGGCAGCGGAGCGGTTGGCGGCGGTGCCTCGGGCGCCTTCGCGGGAGCGAGGAGCTGCTCGAGCTCCAGCGCATCCTCGCGGACCGGCGCGTCCTTGAGCTGGGAGAGCAATTGCAGCGCGCGTGCCGCCTTGACCTTCAGCGGCTCGCTGTCGAGCAGGTCGGCCTCGTTTGACAACATCGGCAACAGCCGGTCGAGTTCGCCGATCGCGCGGGCGTCGCCAGCTACCTGAGTCAGTCGCTGCGCCTGGTGGTGCGCGGACTCGAGCGTCTTGCGCGCCGCCGTCTCGACATTGTCGGTGCGCCGTGGCTCGGGCACCCGCATGTCGATCGTGCGCGGCGCCGGGTGGTACTCCTCGTCCGCCGGCGCAAGCACGGATTCGTCAGCCGGCAGCGAGCCGAGCTCGGCCGAAAACACACCGGTCGCCGGGTCGTAGTGGAACATGCCACGCGGGCGCTCGCTGTCCTGGCCGAGGCTTTCGACAAAGAAACCGACCGCGCCCAGGTTCTGGGCGATGCGGCTGAACTCCTCGTGCTCCGGTGCAATGGCGGCATCCGCAAAGCGCCCAACCGATTGCTGCACGTTGCGCAACGCGGCGACCGGCTCCTCGTACCCAAGAAGCGACAGCACACCGCAGACCTGGTCGAACATCGCCGTGGTGGCGGGCAGGTCGGCGCGCTCAGCGGGATTGCGGAAGAAGCGATCGAGACGCTGCTCGATCTCGCGCAAGGTGGACTGCGTCTCCGCGACCACCGTGCCCATCGTGAGGCGATCCTGCGCGCGCCGGGCAAGCTCGGACATCCACGGCCCGGCCTCGGGCACGGGTTGCCCCTGGCGCGCCTTCAGCAGCCGCTCCATGACGAGCAGGGCGCGGCCTTCGTATTCGGTGTCCATCTGCGGCAGTTCGTCGACGCCCAGGTCGGTGAACAACAGCGCCGAGGCCACCTCAATGCCGAGCCGTTCGCGCACGTCCGCCGGCAGTTTGCCGTAGTCCCTCGTGGCCTTGCCGATGGCTTCGACCGTCGCTCCGATCGCGCGCGCCGCGAGCTTGGTCGCCGAGTTGCGCGCCAGCGCAACCTCCTGGTCGAACTTCGCGCCTTCCCCGGCCCCGGCGACGATCTGTCCCCAGAGCTGCTTGGCCTGTGCCAGCGCTTCCTTCAGCGACCGCAGTGCATCCGAATCGACTGCGGTCAGCGATGCACGCTCGAAGTCGGCCGGGATCAGCGCGTCGAGTCCGTAGAGTCGCTTGATCTCGGCCACGCGCGCCGTTCCGCCCTGCGCCCGGCCGACGTAATACAGCGCATCGATCATCAGGCGTTCGGCCACCGCGCCGCCACCTTCGATCATGCGGCGCAGCTGCAGGTTGAGCCGAGCCAGCACCCGCTTCAGGTCGACATCGACCGGAACGGCGCCGGACTCCAAGCCCTCGAGCAGCCCGCGGATGATCCACCAGAAGCTGCGCGCGAGCCCCCTTTGCGGCAGATGTTCCAGGTCCGCGAGCGCGGCGCGCATGCGCTTGCGCGCCTCGGCATCGTTGGCATCACGCAGGAAACCCAGCAGCCCGAGCTCGAAGCGCGCGCGGCGATCGCGCAGCTGGTCGGTCGGAATCTGGCGAGCCTCGATCTGGTGAAACGCCGGACGACGCGACAGGTCAGGGAAAATCAGGTCCGCCGGATGGACGCGGCTCGCCCGGTTGAGCAGGAGTACGTCGCGGTAGTAGGGGAAGAGTCGAATCGGCTGGTTCGGCCGCCCCGACAGCAGCGCCTCGAGATAGGCGACGACGGCGGTGAGCGCCGTTTCGACCGAACGTACGGCGACCGGCAGGCAGTCCTTCGGTTCGGCCTCGAAACGCCGCGTCACCTGCTCGACCGCATCGGTCACCAGCGCCACGCCTCGCAGGTCAAGCAGTTGCAGCGCACCGTTGGCTTGATGCACCTGGCTGCGGGCGTTCCGTAGACTGTCGACGTCCTGCTTGCTCGCAAGAAACGCCTTCAGGCCGTTGACTGCCTCGGTCAGCGAGTTGCGGATCTCATCGATCACCCACGCCAGCGGCGCGATGTCCGGCGCAGCGCCGACCAGGTGATTGGGGTCGTGTCGTTCGGCCATGTTGTGTTCCTCAGCTGCCGGATCCGGCAGCCTGCTGCCCGCTCCCCGGACGGTCGCGGTCGGCTACGCGCGACTCTAGCGACACCGATACTCCGAGCATCCGCCCACGAGAGCGCGTCAACGCGATCATTTCAGCGGTTCAGCCGACGCGGAAACGCGCGACCGAGGCTTTCAGCTCGCGCGCCAGCGTCGCCAGTTGGCCGATCGACTGCGCCGCCTGCCGGGTGCCGTGCGAGGTCTGCTCGGTCACCGCCAGAATTCGTTCGATCGACTGTGCCACGCCGCCCGCCGAACTCGCCTGGTCATTCGTCGTCGAGGCGATCCGTTCGATCAGTTCCGCAAGCTGGCGCGAGACGCGGCCGATGTCTCCCAGCGCGTTGCCGGCCGCGTCGGAGAGCTTCGTCCCTTCGACCACGCCCTGCGTGCTCTTTTCCATGGCCGCCACCGCATCCTGCGTGTCGGTCTGAATCGTGCGCACCAGCGCGCCGATCTGCTTGGCCGCCTCGGCCGAGCGGTCCGCCAGGCGCTGCACTTCTTCGGCCACGACCGAGAACCCGCGACCCGCCTCACCCGCACTCGCCGCCTGGATCGCCGCATTCAGCGCCAGCACGTTGGTTTGTTCCGTAATGTCCGTGATCAGTTCGACGATCTCACCGATCTCCTGCGACGACTCGCCCAGCCGCTTGATCCGCTTTGCCGTCTCCTGGATCTGCTCCCGGATCTCGTTCATGCCGGCGATCTGGTTGAACACCGCGCGCTGGCCCCGCTCGGCGGCGTCCAGCGACGCGCGCGCCACCTTGGCCGACTCGCCCGCGCTCTTGGAGACGTCGTTGATCTGCGACGCCATCTTCAGCACCTTGTCGCCGGTGTCCTTGATCTCCTTCGACTGCGCTTCGGATGCCGTCAGCAGGCGTGTCGCGATGTCGCGCGCGGCGGTGGATGCGGTGTTGACCTGCTCGGCGGTGTTGTTGATTCGACCCACCAGGCCGCGCAGTTCCTCCACCGTGTAGTTGACCGAGTCGGCGATGGCGCCGGTGATGTCCTCCGACACCGTCGCCTGCACCGTCAGGTTCCCGTCCGCGACCTCCTGCAGTTCGTTCATCAGGCGAAGAATGGCCGCCTGGTTCTGTTCGTTGGTGCGCTTGGCCTCCTGTTCGAGGCGTTCGGCCTGCATCCGCTGGATCTCGGCTTCGGCCGCGCGCTTGCGCGTGTCTTCGAGCAGCACCTTCACGATGGCAAAGGCGGACAGCAGCATGCCGATGCCGAAGAACGCCATGACGATCAGCGCAACCGTCCGCGCGGCCTGCTCCTTGGTAAACAAACCGCCCAGTTCAGTGACCTGCTGCCGCAGGGGTTCGGAGTCGCGCAGGATCGCCAGTTCCGCCTCCTTTGATTGGACGATCGCCTGCAGGCTGCTGATGGCGCCCGCGATCGAACTCTGGAACTCGGCGTACACCCGAGTCAGCTCCTGCAGTCGCGAGCGGGCCTCCGGGTCCGTCGTCGCCGCCAACCTCAGTGCGTCGGAGCCGGCCAGCAGCGCCTGCGTCAGGTCGCGGAACTGGTTGATGTCCCGCCCGAGCGTCAGCGCGACCTCCGCATTGGCAACGTTGCCTGCCACCAGGGAGTTGGCGCTCTTGCCAAGGCGCTGCGTCAGCGTGACAAGCTGAGCCGCGGTCGCAATCTCGCGCGGCGGCGCGCCGGCCTGCAGCTTCAGCGCGGTGACTTCTTCGGTCAGCTGCTGCAGGCGCGGACTGGCTTCGTTGATCTTGCGGATGACATCGCCGAAAGCGATCAGCGCCTTCTCGTTGGCCACGATGACCGAGGCCGCCGCTTCGCTCGCTCGCCAGCGTTCATTCAGCTTGGTCAGCGTCGGCTGAATATCCGACGATGATGCCGAGAGCCCTCGCGCCGCATCACCATTGGCGAGCGCGTCGAGGTTGGCAGCGATGGCGTCGCGGCTTTCGCGCAGCTCCAGGAACGCCTCACGCGAACCTTCGACCGCGTTGGGCGCCGCCTTGGCCAGTCGCTGGGTATGCATCAGCGTGTCGCCGACGATCGCGGTTTGCAGCGTGCCGGTCGAGGTCATGCGGTTGTAGACCAGCAGCACCGTCACCAGCACGAAGAAGCAGAAACCGAGCAGGATCAGCAGCACCTGCACCTGCGTGTTGATCGGCCGGTCGCCGATCAGCGGCAGCTTGAACGCGAGCAGCCGGTCCACCAGCCGCAGCGCCATTCCCTCGCCGCCGCGATCGATCATCACGGTCCTGGGCGCAGCGCGGGACGACTCCGTGCTCGGTGCCGAGCTGCGGAACGGGTCCGCCGACTCCTTCTGCTTTCGCTCGCTCGGCTTGCGCCGGAAGAGCGACCCCATCTCGAGTGCCATTTGATCCTCCGCCCTGACTCGCTACCGGCTCAGCGCCGGACTGCACTCACCGCCACTGACTGCGGTGCCGCGCCTTCATTGTCTGCCTGCGTGTACCACCTTGGGCCTTCACGCATGGATCGCCCTAAACGCCGGTGCCGCCGCCAGCTCGCGCAGATCGAGTTCCGTAAGTGTCATTCCCTCGAGGTCGCGGTAGCGGCTGCGTTCCCAGCCCGGCCGCGCCGCGCCGTCACTGTCGAGGGCTTCAAGATCCTTGAGGTTGCGGATGCCGAAGGCACGCGTCACCAGGATGCCAGCGGCAATTCCCAGCCCTTCAGCGAGCACCAGCAACTGCTGGCTCTGCTCGGCGGGCAGCGGCTCGCGGCCGTTCATGTGTTGCAGGTCGACGACGCCGACCAGGCGACCTCGGACGTTGGCCAGGCCGCGGTACCACGGCTTCGTCCACGGTACGCGAGCGATCTCCGGCAGGGTCACAACCTCGGCCGCCAGGCCCATTTCGATCAGATAGTTCTCGCTTCCAATGCGAACGGCCAGGCGCGTCGGCTCCGTCGGCAGATTGGGCGCCTCCTTCAGGCGCTGCGCCAGCTGCGTCGAGAATTCACGCAGCTTGACCAACTGTCGGGTGCTGACGTCGCGTTGCGTGGCCATGATGACGTGTCGTTCAGCCGAGCGCCGAGATTTTCTCGAGCAACTCTTCAGCCTTCACCGGCTTGGTGATGTAGTCACGTGCACCCTGGCGCAGACCCCAGATACGGTCCGTTTGCTGGTTCTTGCTGGTGCACATGATGATCGGGATGTCCTGCGTGGCCGGGTCCTTGGACAGCGCGCGCGTGAGCTGGAAGCCATTTTGGCCCGGCATCACGACGTCCATGAGGATCAGGTCCGGCATCACTGCCTTGACCTTCATCATCGCTTCCTCGGCGTTCTCCGCCATCGAAACAGCGAAACCCTGCTTGGTCAGCAGCTCGTTGAGGAAGAAACGCTCGGTAGGCGAATCGTCGACGATCAGTACTTTCTTGATAGGCATCGGCCCCCCGCTAAGGCCCGTGGTTCAGTTCATTGAATGGTGTTTCACGGCCGACAGCAGGCTGTCTTTCGTGAACGGCTTGGTCAGATATTCGCTGGAGCCCACCATGCGCCCACGGGCCCGATCGAACAGACCGTCCTTGGACGACAGCATCACCACCGGCGTCTTGTGGAAGCGAGGACTGCGCTTGATCAGCGCGCACGTCTGGTAGCCGTCCAGCCGTGGCATCAGGATGTCGCAGAAGATGATGTTCGGTTGATGATCGTTGATCTTCGAAAGCGCCTCGAAGCCGTCCTGCGCCAGGATCACCTGGCAGCCGGCCTGCGAAAGGAAGATCTCCGCGCTGCGACGGATGGTGTTCGAATCGTCGATCACCATCACCTTCTTGCCGCGGATATCCGAGAAATCCTGTGCCGCCATGTCGTGTCCTCGATCCTTAACCGGCCTGTGGTTGCCGCCGGTCAATGCCATGCGGGACTCGCCCTGGCAAAAACGCGCGGACGATTCTATCGACCGATCTCCGCGTTTTTATACGAAGCCGTCCCTGCACGCCGCATCGAAAACCACGGTTCCGCGGTCAGATTTCGACCATTTCGAAATCCTCTTTCCGCGCCCCGCACTCCGGACAGGTCCAGTTCGGAGGGATATCTTCCCAGCGGGTCCCCGGCGCGATCCCCGACTCCGGCACCCCCGCGGCCTCGTCGTAGATCCACCCGCATATCAGGCACATCCAGGTTTTCGTCCCAACATTGGTTGTCATCATGGCTCAAGGACACAGGCGCGCGATCGCACGCTCAGCGGCTAAAATCAAACACTTAGCGAACGATCATAACGTGGGCTACTAAGTCCCCGCTACCGCCTTCGCGCGAGCAGCGCGGGTCCCGCGTAGCATCGTGACTTTTCCGACACACTTCGATGTCCACGCTCCCGGTGGTGCTCAGTTTTGGCCTGTCCGATGCCACTGGCGCGACTGGGCTGCAGGCCGATGTGCTGGCTATCGCGAGCATGGGTTGCCATCCGGCAAGCGTGGTCACTGCCGTGGCGTCCTCGGGCGGCACGCGCAACGATGAGTGGGTTGCGATCGACGAGGATCTGCTCGAGGCGCAGGGCCAGGCCGTGTTGCAGAACATGCCGGTTGCGGCGTTCAAGGTCGGAGCCATCGGCGCGATGGATCAACTGCAGCCCATCGCCGCCATCCTGGCCGACTTCGACTCCGTGCCCGTCGTCCTCGACCCGGTCATCGGACGCGCGCTCGACGAGGATGACGACGCCGACTTTGCCGCGGCCCTGCGCGAGTTGCTGATTCCGCAGACGACGGTGCTGACGCTTGGCCTGGCGCAAGCGCGTCGGCTGGTCAGTCTGGCCGACGAACAGGTGCGCGCTGACGACCTGCCGGCGGCAGCCTGCGCGCGCGAGCTCATCGGCTGGGGGTGCGAATTCGTGCTCGTCGCCGATGCCGAGCCCGGATCGGAACAGATCGTCAACGCGCTCTACGATGAGACTGGACTCGTGCGCAGCGACCGGCTCCCGCGGCTGGACGCCGCCACGACACGTATCCATGGCGCTGGCGACACGCTGTCGGCGGCCCTCGCCGGATTGCTGGCGCAAGGACTCGACGTGCCCGAGGCGATGCAGGAAGCATCGCAGTACACGGCGGCGGCGGTCCTGCACTCCTTTCATGCGGGTATCGGCATGGCGATCCCCGATCGGCTGTTCTGGGCTGGCGACGATGACGACGATGACGCGGGCACCGATGACCACTGACCGCGCACGGCTCGCCGCGCGCGTCGCCGGCACGTACCTGTTGACTCCGGATGTCGACGCAGCGGCGTTTTCAGCGATGCGGGCGCGCCTCGACGCTGCGCTGGCGGCTGGAGTGTCGGTGGTCCAGTTCCGGAACAAGCGAGTCGATGCAGCCGAACGACGCGCGCAAGCACGGGCTCTCCAGGAACTCGCACACGCGCGCGGTGCACTTTTCATCGTGAATGACGATGTCGATCTCGCGCTCGAAGTCGGAGCCGATGGTGTGCATCTGGGACGCGACGACGGTGACGTTGCCACCGCCCGCGAGCGTCTGCCGCACGGCCTGCTGGGCGTGTCCTGCTACAACGACTTCGCCCGCGCCGAGACAGCCGCTGCGGAAGGTGCCGACGTCATCGCTTTTGGCTCCGTCTTCGTTTCAGGAACCAAACCGCATGCGGTGCGCGCCCCTTTGGACCTTTTACGGCGCGCCCGCGAGCGCTTTGCCGGCCAGCGCATCGTCGCGATCGGCGGCATCGATGCCTCGAACATCCGTTCCGTCAGTGCCGCCGGCGCGCACGCTGCCGCACTGATCAGCGCTGTCTTCGACGCCGCCGAGCCAGATGCCGCGGTCCGGCGGCTGCAAAATGCCTTTCACGAGGGACAAATCGAGTATGACTCGCAACGAACAACTGTTTGATCGCGCCCAGCGATCGATCCCCGGTGGCGTGAATTCGCCGGTGCGTGCTTTCCGCTCCGTCGGCGGTACGCCGCGCTTCATCGAGCGCGCCGAAGGACCCTACTTCTGGGATGCCGACGGCCAGCGCTACATCGACTACATCGGCTCCTGGGGCCCGATGATCCTCGGGCACGGGCACCCCGCGGTTGTTCGCGCGGTGCAGGAGGCCGCCGCACGCGGCCTGTCGTACGGCGCACCGACCGAAGCCGAGGTGGTGATGGCCGAAGAGCTACTGAAGCTCGTTCCGTCCATGGAACAGGTACGGCTCGTTTCGTCGGGTACCGAAGCGGCGATGAGCGCGATCCGCCTGGCACGCGGCGCCGCTGGCGGGGGCAAGGGACGGCGCAAGATCATCAAGTTCGAAGGCTGTTATCACGGTCATGCCGACAGCCTGCTGGTCAAGGCAGGCTCGGGCCTGCTGACGTTCGGCAACCCGAGCAGCGCGGGCGTACCGGCGGAGATCACGCAGCACACTCTGGTGCTCGATTACAACGAGCCGCAGCAGCTTGAGGATGCCTTCCGCGCGCACGGTGACGACATTGCATGCGTCATCGTCGAGCCCGTGGCGGGCAATATGAACCTCGTGCGGTCGACGCACGCATTCCTGCAGACGATGCGCGAGCTGACCGCCAAGCACGGCGCGCTACTCGTATTCGACGAGGTGATGTCCGGCTTCCGGGTGGCACTCGGCGGCGCGCAGTCGTTGTACGGCATCGACCCGGACATGACGGTGCTGGGCAAGGTGATTGGCGGCGGCATGCCGGTGGCAGCGTTCGGCGGCAAGCGCGAGTTCATGCGGCACCTCGCCCCGCTCGGCGCGGTCTATCAGGCCGGCACGCTGTCCGGGAACCCGGTCGCCGTGGCCTGCGGGTTGGCCACGCTGCGTGAGATCCAGCGGCCCGGCTTCTACGAGGACCTTGGCGCGAGGACAGAGCAGCTCGTCAGCGGACTGGTCGCCGCCGCGGTCGCCGCCGCGCCCGGTCTAGCGTTCTCGGGCGATAGCGTGGGCGGCATGTTCGGCGTCTACTTCACGGAGGCACCTCCAGCGACCTACGCGCAGGTCATGGCGGCGGACAAAGACCGTTTCAATCGGTTCTTCCACGCCATGCTGGCGCGGGGCGTCTACTTGGCTCCGTCCGCCTTCGAGGCGGGGTTCGTCTCGAGCGCACACGATGCGAACGTGATCGAGGTCACGATCGGTGCAGCCCGCGAGGCGTTTGCAACCGTGGGCTGATTACCCTACAAATCAACCGTTTGGCCGGGAACCATTCCGGTGCCGGATGGACGAAAATCGGACCATGAGATTCCTTCGACTTCTGACCCTTCTCCTCGCGGCGAGCTTTGGCTCTGTCGCGCACTCCCAATCGC
Source organism: uncultured beta proteobacterium (assembly GCA_963702595.1). GTDB lineage: Bacteria > Pseudomonadota > Gammaproteobacteria > Burkholderiales > Burkholderiaceae_F > JALORV01. The sequence continues at coordinate 117,755 of CAVPDC010000016.1, forward strand.
TGCCCCGCTTCGGTGCGCCAGAACCCCATGTGAAGGCGGAACTGGTGGCTGAGTCCGACGCCATCGTGCCGGGCCAGCCGCTGCAGCTCGCCCTCAAGCTGACGCACGAGAAGGAGTGGCACACCTACTGGCAGGTGCCGGGCGACTCCGGCCTGCCGACCCGGATCGAATGGCAACTGCCCGCCGGTTTCACCGCCGGCCCGATCGAGTGGCCCTACCCGCACCGTTTGCCCGCCGGTCCGCTGGTGAACTATGGCTATGAAGGCGAGACGCTGCTGCTCACCAAGGTGCAGGTCCCCGCGGATCTGGCGACCGGCAAGACCGTCACGCTCAATGCCAAAGCGGAATGGCTCGAATGCAAGGATGTCTGCATTCCGGGCAGCGCCGACCTCGCACTGACGCTGCCGGTACGCGCGGCTGCGGGCGCGTCGCCGCACGCGGCGCTCTTTGCCCAGACTCGCAAGCTAGTGCCAGGTGCAATGTCAGGCGTCACCGCACGCGCGACCACCGAAGGCGATCGCATCCGGCTGACATTGACTGTGCCCGCCGACCGCAGGATCGACTCGATTGAGTTCTTCCCGCTGGAGGAAGGCCGAATCGAACCCGCTGCGGCGCAGGTCCTCGACCGCAGCAACGGCACGGCGCTTTACCTGACAGCGGCCAAGCCCGTGAAGGCTGATGCCAAGTCGCTCGCCGGTGTGCTCGTCGTCAATGGCGGACCGACCAAGGCCGGTGGCTGGGCGGCCACGGTGGAAGGCCCAGTGACCGCCGGAACCGTCAGCGCGTCACCGGCAGCCGCGGCGACAACCTCTCCCGCACCCACGATGTCACTACTCGCGGCATTGGGCGCAGCGTTCGTCGGTGGCCTCATCCTCAATCTGATGCCGTGCGTGTTCCCGGTGCTGTCACTTAAGCTGATCGGGCTCGCCCAGCACCGCACCCACAGCGGTCCGATGGCCGCGCACGGTGTCGCGTTTGCCGTCGGCGTGATTCTTTCGTTCGTGCTGCTGGCGGGGCTGCTGATTGCCTTGCAGCAGGCCGGCAGCGCTCTCGGATGGGGCTTCCAGTTGCAGACGCCGTGGGTGGTCACCTTGCTCACGATCCTGTTCTTTGTGATCGGACTCAACCTGCTTGGCGTGTACGAGTTCACGTTCGGCAGCGGGCTCGGCAACACCAAGGCAGCCGACGCGCTCGTCGGCAAGTCCGACTGGCGAGGCAGCTTCGGCACCGGCGTGCTGGCGGTGATTGTGGCCTCGCCCTGCACGGCGCCCTTCATGAGTGCCGCCCTCGGCTATGCGATCACACAGCCGGCGGCTATCGCGCTGTCGGTATTCGCGATGCTCGGGGTCGGCATGGCGACTCCGTACCTGCTGCTGACGCTATTCCCGGCGCTGCTGGCCAAGCTGCCGCGCCCGGGTCGCTGGATGGAACTCTTCAAGCAGTTCATGGCGTTCCCGATGTTCGCCACCTGTGTGTGGCTGCTGTGGGTGCTCGCGCAGCAGGTGGATGCCGGCGGCGTCGCACTGGCGCTCGGTGTCCTGGTGGCGGTCTCCTTCGCACTGTGGTCGCTCGGGTTGGCCCAGCGCGGCGCGGCCCGCTTCCGCTGGGTCGCGCTGGTGGGTGCGGTCGTGGCGGCGATGACGTTCACGCCAATTGCCACATCCGAGCCCGTGGCGGCAGGCAGCAAGGCCACCGCCGGTTCCGACTGGGTCGAATACTCGCCACAGGCACTGACAGATCTGAAAGCGCAGGGCAAGCCGGTGTTCGTGGACTTCACGGCCGCCTGGTGCGTGACCTGCCAGGTGAACAAGCGCGTCGCCCTGAACACCGACAAGGTGCGCTCGCGATTTGCCGACTCCGGGATTGTCCGGATGAAGGCCGACTGGACCAACCGCGACGAAACGATCACGCGCGCGCTGGCCGAGTTCGGACGCAACGGGGTTCCCCTGTATGTCCTTTATGACCGCAGCGGGCAACCGACGGTCCTGCCTGAACTTCTGACGGAGAACATGGTCCTAGCGGCGCTCGACAAGATCCATTAAGGAGCTCCGCATGAAGTTCGCAGTACCCCTGATAGCAGCATCATTTTTCGCGGCCGCAGGGTCTGCCGCCGCCGCCGTCACCGCGGGTCAGCCTGCACCCGTGTTCTCCGCCGCCGACGTGAACGGCAAGACGGTTTCGCTGGCCGATTTCAAGGGCAAGTATGTCGTTCTCGAGTGGAACAACCCGAACTGCCCGTTCGTGATGAAGCATTACACCAGCGGCAACATGCAGGCGCTGCAGAAGAAATTCGGCACCGACAACGTGGCGTGGCTTGCGGTGAATTCCACCTCTGAAATGCATTCGGACTACATGGCGCCGGACAAGCTCGCCACGTGGTTCAAGCAGCAGAACTCGGTTCCGACCGCCGTGCTGATGGACGCCAAGGGAGACATCGGCCGCGCCTACGGCGCAAAGGTGACGCCGCACATGTACGTCGTCGACCCGAAGGGCACCGTGATCTATGCGGGCGCGATCGACGACAAGCGCAGCGCGAACCCGGAGGATGTGAAGTCAGCCACGAACTACGTCGTCGCCGCTCTGACAGACGCACGTTCCGGCAAGCCGGTTGCGACCACTGCGTCGAACGCTTACGGCTGCACGATCAAGTACTGATTCGAGCTCTTTCCAAAACAAACGGCCCGCAAATGCGGGCCGTTTGTATTTGATGCGGATGCAGGCTGCAGGACTCACAACCCGGCGGCCGATTCGCGGAGGCAGAGCAAGGAGCGCGCGCAGACAGTACTCACTGGTACGGCCAGCGCGCGCGACGCCGCTATGCGCCGCGAGCGGCTGTCGGCCGAGTTACATGTCCATGCCCATGCCGCCCATGCCGCCCATTCCACCACCGCCCCCGCCATGCGCCGCCGGCTTGTCTTCCACCAGTTCAGCGACCATCGCATCGGTCGTCAGCATCAGGCTGGCCACCGAGGCGGCATTTTGCAGCGCCGTGCGGGTCACCTTGGTCGGATCGAGCACGCCCATTTCAACCAGGTCACCGTACTCGTGCGTCGCGGCGTTGTAGCCGTAGTTTCCCTTGCCGTTGGCCACAGCATTGACGACCACGCTCGGCTCGTCGCCGGAGTTGGCGACGATCTGGCGCAGCGGCTCTTCCATTGCGCGCAGCACGATCTTGATGCCGGCGTCCTGGTCGGTGTTCTCGCCCTTGAGCTTGGAAATCGCCTGCTTCGCACGGATCAGCGCAACGCCGCCGCCCGCCACGATGCCTTCCTCGACCGCTGCACGCGTGGCGTGCAACGCATCTTCGACGCGAGCCTTGCGCTCCTTCATCTCGACTTCGGTGGCCGCGCCAACCTTGATCAGCGCCACACCGCCGGCCAGCTTGGCGACGCGCTCCTGCAGCTTTTCCTTGTCGTAGTCGCTGGTGGCTTCCTCGATCTGGGCGCGGATCGCCTTGACGCGGGCTTCGATGGTCTTGGTCTCGCCAGCGCCGTCGATGATCGTCGTGTCTTCCTTGCCGATCTCGACCTTCTTGGCCTGTCCCAGGTCATTCAGGGTGGCCTTCTCGAGCGTCATGCCAGTTTCTTCGGCAATGACCGTTCCACCCGTCAGGGTCGCGATGTCTTCCAGCATCGCCTTGCGACGATCGCCGAAGCCCGGGGCCTTGACGGCACAGGTCTTCAGGATGCCGCGGATGCTGTTGACGACCAGCGTCGCCAGCGCTTCGCCTTCGACTTCTTCGGCGACGATCAGCAAGGGACGGCCGGCCTTGGCGACCTGTTCGAGAATAGGCAGAAGGTCACGGATGTTGCCGATCTTCTTGTCGTGCAACAGCACGTAGGGATTCTCGAGGATTGCGATCTGCTTGTCCGGCTGGTTGATGAAGTACGGCGACAGGTAGCCGCGGTCGAACTGCATGCCCTCGACGACTTCCAGTTCCGTGTTGAGCGACTTCCCGTCCTCGACGGTGATGACACCCTCTTTGCCGACTTTGTCCATCGCGTCAGCGATGATCTTGCCGATCTCGGGGTCCGCATTGGCCGAAATCGACCCGACCTGGGCGATTTCCTTGCTGGTCGTGGTGGGCTTGCTGATCTTCTTGAGTTCCTCGACCGCGGCGATGACGGCCTTGTCGATGCCGCGCTTCAGGTCCATCGGGTTCATGCCGGCGGCCACGTACTTCATGCCCTCGGCGACGATCGACTGCGCGAGCACGGTGGCCGTCGTGGTGCCGTCACCGGCGTTGTCGGAGGTCTTGGATGCGACCTCACGGACCATCATCGCGCCCATGTTCTCGAACTTGTCCTTCAGTTCGATTTCCTTGGCAACCGAGACGCCGTCCTTGGTGACGGTCGGGGCGCCGAAGCTGCGCTCGAGCACCACATTGCGGCCCTTCGGGCCCAGCGTGACCTTCACCGCGTTGGCGAGGATGTTCACGCCCTTGACCATGCGATGACGTGCGTCATCGCCGAAAAATACTTGTTTCGAAGCCATATAACCTCTCTCTGAAAATAGTGTGGCCGAACGCTGCGCGTCCGGCGCCGCTGAACAGTTAGGCGACGACGCCCATCAGGTCTTCTTCGCGCATGACGAGGAGTTCCTCGCCTTCGACCTTGACCGTCTGGCCCGAGTACTTGCCAAACAGGACCTTGTCACCGACCTTGACATCGAGCGGAACGATCTTGCCGTTGTCGTCGCGCTTGCCCGGCCCGACTGCCATGATCTCGCCCTGGTCGGGCTTCTCGGCGGCGTTATCGGGAATGACGATGCCGGATGCGGTCTTGCGCTCCTGGTCCAGGCGCTTGACGATCACGCGATCGTGCAAAGGACGAATCTTCATACAGTCTCCTAGCAGTTAATCTCTCGACACTCGAGAAACAAGAAATGGTGGAGGCAGGCCTCCGAAACCCAGCTCGAATGCGTTGTTAGCAGTCCAAGCAGGCGAGTGCTAATTCTAGTGGCGGAGAGGGCCGGTTTCAAGGTGTCGAACCATATTTCTTTGAGGGCGACTCACAGCCGGCCCATACAGAAGGGCATGGCCCGGGTGCGAGCGCACACTAACTGCGAGCGGATGGGCGCTATCGCCTAGCCATCGCAGTCAGAACTGGCCAAGGCTGGCCAAGTACGGGGATCCCGCCGATTGGTGACCTGGCAACCACTGGTCGGCGGCCATCGGCACGTCGTCGACGGGCTAATGCCTTTGCGTGATACGGCAGTGCCGCAATGTGCCGAAAATCGGGGTGGTTAACCACATACAGACAGGATGGCGGTTGTCGATGGACATTTCGCTAAGACTTCCATCGCATTGGCTCAGCACCGCGAAGCCGAAGGGCAAGGGTCCCCGGACCCTCCGCGCCTTCGTCGATACGGTCATGAGTTACACGAAGATGGACGTGCCGACGGTCGAACTCTACGAAACCGCCGTCTCGTTCGGCCCCAAGCACTCCGATCCACTGTCCGCACATGCCGCGCTTTCCCGAACCTTCGGCAAGAAGGCGGGGTTGAGCTTCGTGTTCCGTGCCGATACCACCAGTGAAGGTCGGTACTGGGTGTATTCGGCAGACCCATGGGCCGAGCCGCCGGCCGAGGCCGTCAGCGCACTCGCGCCCAAGCGACTCGTCGTGCAACTGGCGGAAGGCCTGCCCTATCGGTTCCAGCTTGAAGCCTGTGTGGGCCGAGAGCGCATGGTCGATGGCGAAAAGCAGGTCGAGCCGTTCAAGACAGTCCAGGAGGTTGAGGCGTGGCTGGCTGCCGTCGCGCCCAAGTTTGGTTTCAAACCCGACTTCTTCAACGTCGCCATCAAGGATCTGAAGTTCCCGTACGGCAACCGGACGATCACTCTGCCCTACTCGTCCATCGAAGGTGTGCTTGAAGTGACCGACGCCGACTTGCTGAAAAAGCGGCTGCTGCGCGGGATCGGGTCGTACCGTCGCGTGGGGCTGGGGCTGTTGCAGCTATCCAACTGACGTGTAGCGCGTCACCAGCAAATAGCAACGGCGCCCGCGGGCGCCGTTGTCTTTTGTTGAGGTCAATCGACCGTCAGACGAATACGCCGAGATCGAGCGAGGGCCAGTTCGCCGCGTTCGGGATGACGTCCTTCATGTTGCCCGCGGGAACGCCGAACCAGGTTGCGAACGTGCCGACCAACTGATCGACCGACGTGGTGGGTAACAGGTTGCCGCGGCCAACGTCGTTCGGACCGCGCAACACCGTATCCGGCCAGGTACCGTACATCTCGCCACCCTTGATTGCGCCACCGACCACCATGTGGTGCGCGCCCCAGCCGTGGTCCGAGCCCTGCCCGTTGGAGTCGAGCGTGCGCCCGAAGTCCGACGCCGTGAAGGCCGTCACGTTATTGGCGATGCCCAGTTCGACCGTGGCGTTGTAAAACGCCGCCATCGCAGCCGAAATCTGGGCCCAGAGCGGTCCATGGCCGCCCACGAGACCGGAGTGCTGGTCGAAGCCGCCGATCGAGACATGGAATACCTGACGTCGCGCACCGAGCGCCTGGCGCGCCGCGATCATGCGAGCGACGTTGCGCATCTGGTTACCCAGACCGGTGCCCGGGAACTGCGTCGTCAGCGTAACGGCACCCAACGCGGTATTGATGGCCGCCGCAGCCTCGGTCGAGCGCTTGACGATCTTGTTGTAGTCGTTGGCCAGCACGTGTGAGCTGGCCGCCGTCATGATGTCCTTCAGCGGCGCCGAAGCGGACGTCGTGCTGAACACGTTCGCATTGGCCTGCAATGCCGGTATTCCCTGGGCGCCGTTGTTTCCCAGCTGCAACTGCGCGACGCTCGAGCCCGACACGAATACGGCGGCGCCCGAAGTCGAGATGGCTGTCACGTTCTGATAGGAATTCGCCGAGGCGAAGAGATCGCCCATGCGACCACCCCAGCCGATGCGCGTGCCCTCAGGTCCGAACGACTGCCAGTCGGACTGCTGGTCGTTGTGGGAGAACAGGCCCATCGGCCGCGGCACCGAGTTGTTGCGGTATTGCACCATCGACATCGGCGCGCGCATCGGTCCGATGTTCGCCAGTACCGCTGCCTTGCCCTGGTCATAGATGGCCTTCAGCGGCGCCATCTCCGGCCGCATCGCCACCTGGCGTCCGACCATCGAGGGGTTGGTTGGCGTCGTCAGAGGCAGCAGCGTGTTCTGCGCCAGGGCCAGATTGGTGCGCGACTGCGCATAGAGCTGATAGTTCGCGTTGTCGAAGGGCACGATCGTGTTGCTGTGATCGTTTCCTCCGTACAGAAAGACACAGACCAGCGCCTTGAAGTCGGATGGCATCGTCTGGGCCGACGCGGCGCTCATCGCCGCCAGGTTGACTACCAGCGGCGTGGCCGATCCAGCGACCGACAGCGCGGACGCTGTGCGCAGGAATTCGCGGCGCGAAGCGTTCATCGTCATGTTGTTTCTCCTTGCTGTCGGCTTACTTCGTGACCAGGAACCCGGGGTCCAGTGTGCTCATGAACACCGCGAGACGGACTCGATTGAGCTTGGCGTCATCGATGTCCTTCTGGTTCGCGGGCGGCACGTTGGACGGCGTGGTGGCGGCCGCGATCGGCCCATAGAAGCAGGCCTTGGCCACACCCACGACCGGATCGCCGAAGACGTCGTTCGTGCAGTCCACGCCGTTCACCTGGCCCGCTTTCGTCGCGAACGTTCCGTTGGCACCATAGATCACGTCATAAGTGCCGGTGAACGCGCAGCGCTGACCCTCGTTGGCACACGAGGTGTACTGCTTGCCGTTGTAGGTGATCGTCTGCCCGGTCGTACCCGACACCGGCGCCGGGATCTTCACCGTCGACACGGCGCTGGAGATCGCTGCCAGGCTCGCCTGGCCAATCTGGTTGCCGGTGAGCGTCAGGTTGATCTTGGCTATCAGCTTGTCCGGGTCCTCGGCGAGGGCCACCAGGTCCTTGTAGTCGCTGCGCACATCCGGTCGCCCCATCGTGTTGAAGCCGACACCGTTGCCGACCGCCTGCTGCATGAAGTTCGTGTAGTTCGCCACCGAGACTTCGTGCGTGATCTGGAACTCCGGAGCAACCATGCCCTTCGCCGCGATGTCCGTGTTCGGCGGAACGAAGCCCGGGCGATAGAAGTTGAACACCGTCGGTGCGCGCATCGGTGTCTGGAACAATTGCTCGTCGAGGATGCCGATCCGGTAGATACCGCTCGCCGACTCGGCGCCAAACGCGCGCGCCCAGGCCGTGACACGCAGCAACGGCTCGCGCAGCTTGCCGAACTGCGCCGAGGCCATTGCGTTCGCGTCACGCGCCTCGGGGTCGAACAGCACGGCGCGCACCACGGCCTTCAGATCGCCTCGGACGCCCTTGCCGTTGTTGTTGAACACCGCCGCTACCCGATCGACGTAAGCGGGGCTTGGGTTCGAAGTGACCAGCCGCTGGATCAGGCGCTGCGCGAGGAACGGCCCGACGTTCGGGTGGTTGAAGATCGTGTCGAGCGCGGTCTTCAGCGCCTGCGGCCCCGGCGTGCCGGCCGCGATCGTCGTTCCCAGGAACGCCTTGGACTCCGGCGAGTGGAACTTGGGGTAGTGCTGCATCGGGATGATTTCCCGCTTGCGATCCGCCTCGTTGCCGAAGAACCGGTTGTCCTGCAGGTCCGGCGTGCCTTCGTTACCCCAGCTCCAGCCGGTGAACACCTTGGCCAGGCCGCGGATGTCGTCCATCGTGTACGTGTCGACCGGCTGGCCGTTGACGAGCTTCGGTGTGCCGTCGTTATTGAGCTGCACGATGCCGATCGAGAACAGCTGCATGATCTCGCGCGCGTAGTTCTCGTCCGGCACCCGGCCACCATCGGCGCGGTTGCCGAGTGCCGTCAGGTACCGGCCCATCGTCGGATGTAGCGAGACCTCTTCCAGCAGGTCGCGATAGTTGCCGAACGCATGCTTCGACAGCACGTCGAGGTACGAGGCCATCGCGGCCGGCTTGTTGAGCAGCTGCGCATCGGCCGCCGAGGCCACCACGATCTGCGAGAGTGCGAACGTCACACGCTGGCGCAGCTGGTCGTTGCCCGTCAGTGACTGCTTCCACCACGAGCGGTACATCGGGTCCATCGTGATCTGCGTGCCGCCGGCACCGTCGAGGCCGATCTCGCTGATGACGAAGTCGAGATGCGACGAGCGCGGCAGTGCGAACTGTTCCTCGAGCCACGCGTCGAAACCCTGCTGCTTGAGCTTTGCGATATCGGCTGAGGACGTACCCATCGTGGACTGCGTCAGGAACCGGAAAGCCTCTGTGTCGCTCGGCGGTGTGATCGGGGCCGAGGTAGGTCCCGACGGAGCCGAAGGAGCGGCCGGTGACGAGGAGCCAGAGGGCGAACCGGTCGAAGAGCTTTCACCACCTCCTCCACCACAGCCCGCCAGCATGGCAGCAGCAACGGCGGAAGCCAGCAGGGATCGGTACATCCGGGGCATCTTCTCGTTCATGGCCTTCCTCGTCTGGCGAACTACTCCAGCGGAGCGCAATGCGGTTGCAAGTCCACGTGCGGGCGCAGAGCGCGCGCACGTGGCACCGTCGCGACTGTAGGAATGCGCCCGATGCGCGTCCATCAGGCAAAAGGTTTAGCTGCAACGATCAGCGCAGCCGCTAGCGCGCCTTTCTCATCCGTTCGTATGAGCTCAGGGGGTCGGTGCACGTGCGAACCGGAGCCGAGACGGGCCGGACGCCGGCCTCAAGCGCGACCCAGCGTAACTACGCCATGAACCCGAGGTTCTGCTGCGGAAAATTCGTTGCGTTGGGCAGCACATCGGCCATCTGCGCAGGGGTGATGCCAAACCAGGTCGCAAGCGTCGCGGCGTACTGGTTGACCGCTGTGGTCGGCAACAGATTGCCGCGGCCCACGTCGTTCGGCCCGCGCAGCACGGTGTCGGGCCAGGTGCCGTAGAGTTCGCCGCCCTTGACGGCGCCGCCAACCACGAAGTGATGCGAACCCCAGCCGTGGTCGGAACCTTCGCCATTGGAGTCCAGCGTGCGGCCGAAGTCCGATGCGGTGAAGGCCGTCACACTGTCGGCCATGCCGAGTGCCACCGTCGCGTTGTAGAACGCAGCCATTGCATTTGCGAGTTCCGTCATGCGGCCGCCGTGCCCGTTGATCAGGCCAGAATGCTGGTCGAAGCCGCCGATCGAGACATGAAATACCTGGCGCTTGGCACCGAGTGCCTGACGGGCAGCGATCATGCGGGCGACGTTGCGTAACTGGTTGCCAAGACCGGTATTGGGAAACGTCGAAAATGGCGCCGCGGTCGTCGGAAACGTGGTGAGGGCAGTATTCAGCGTCTGCGCGGCTTCGGACGAGCGCTTGACGATCGCGTTGTAGTCCTTCTCGAACAGGTTGCCGCGGTCTTCGGTCATCAGTCGGCGGGCGGTTGCCGGCCCGGCGCTCGAGCCGTACAGCGTCGTCCCCGACACGCCGGTAATTGCCAGACCACCGTTGTTGCCGATCTGCATCTGCACCGCCGACTGCCCCGACAGGAAGACGGCGGTTCCCGACGCCGACACGCAGGTGAAGTTCTGGAATTGATTGGACGCTGCCACTAGGTCGCCCATGCGTCCGCCCCAGCCGACGCGCGCGCCTTCGCGGCGCCCGTTGTAGGTCTGCCACACCGACTGCTGATCGTTGTGCGAAAAAAGGCTCGGCGGCAGCGGCACGCTGCGCGCCCGGTACTGCGCCATCGTCGTCGGGACCACGAGCGTGCCGACGTTGGCCACCACGGCCGCCTTGCTGGCGTCGTAGATGGTCTTCAGCGGCTGCAACTCGGCCCGCATCGCGATCTGCCGCCCGCTCATCGACGGATTCGTCGGCGTGTTGAGCGGCAGCAGCGTGGCCTGCGCCAGCGCCAGGTTGGTCCGCGACTGCGAATACAGCGCGTAGTTCGCGTTGTCGTACGGCACCACCGTGTTCGAGTGATCGTTGCCGCCATACATGAACACGCACACAAGCGCCTTGTAGTCCGTCGGCGCCGTCTGCGCCGACGCAGCACCGATCGCCGCAAGGTTCAGGGCCCAGGGCGTGGCCGCACCTGCGATTGTGAGATGGGAGGCGGTGCGGAGAAATTCGCGGCGGGAAGCATTGGTCGTCATCGTGTTCTCCGTCCGACTATTTCTGCACCAGGAACTCGGGCGAGGTCATCGTGAGATAAGTCGCCAGGTTCGTCCGGTTCTGTCGCGCGTTGCTCGCCGTGATGGGTATCGCATTGACCGCGTCCCGGATCGCCGTCACCGTCGCTGGCGACAGTGAGTCGTACGCGAGCAGCAGGTTGATGCGGGCGACCAGCGCGTCCGCGTTGTCCGCGATGCCGTTCAGCTCCGTGTAGTTGCCCTTGACGTCGCTGCCGGTGCCAACGCCATTGGCGATCGCACCCTGGATGAAATTCGCATACGACGCCACCGAGATCTCGTGGGTGATCTGGAATTCCGGCGCCACCAGGTCCGCCGCCGCCAGGCTGGTATTCGGCGGAACGAAGCCGGGCCGGAAGAAGTTGAACACGCTCGGCGCCCGCATCGGGGTCTGCGACAACTGGTTGTCGAGCACGCCGATCCGGAAGTTGCCGCTTGCGGACGCCGCGTTGTAGGCGCGCATCCATGCCGTGAAGCGCAGCAGCGGCTCGCGCAGCTTGCCCGCATTCGGCCCGCTTGCCGGTGTCACGGCCTCGGGATCGAACAGCACCGCGCGCACGACGGCTTTCAGGTCTCCGCGCACGCCCTTGCCGTTATCGTTGAACACGGCCGCCACCCGCCCGACATAGGCCGGACTCGGATTGCTGGTGACCATGTGCTGGATCAGGCGCGTCGCGATGAACGGTCCGACGTTGGGATGGCTGGCGAGCGTGTCGAGCGCTGTCTTCAGCGCCTGCGGACCTGCGGTCCCGGCCGGCACCGTGACGCCGAGGAACTGCTTCTCCAGCGGCGAGTGGTACTGCGCATAGAACTGCATCGGAATCACGCGGCGCATCGGGTCCTGCGGATTGTTCCCGCCGAAGCGGCCATTGACCGGATCCGGCGTGCCGGTGTTGCCCCAGCCCCAGCCGGTGAAGACGCGCGCCAGCCCGCGGATGTCGTCCATGCTGTAGGTGTCGACCGTTTCACCGTTGACCAGCTTCGGCGTGCCGTCGTTGTTCAGCTGTACGAGGCCGATCGAGAACAGCTGCATGACCTCGCGCGCGTAGTTCTCGTCGGCGACCCGCCCGCCATCGCCCCGGTTGGCAAGCGAGGTCAGGTACTGCCCCATCGCCGGATGCTTGGTGACGGCTTCGAGCAGGTCGCGGTAGTTTCCAAAGGCATGGATCGACAGCGTGTCGAGATAGGACGCCAGCGTGTGCGGCGCCGTCTGCAGAGCCGCGTCGGCCGCCGACACGACGAAGATCTGCGACAGCGCGAAGGTCACTCGCTGGCGCAGCGGGTCCGGTGCGGTGACCGCCTGCTTCCAGACCGACTGGTACAGGGGGTCGATCGTGACCGTCACGCCTTCCGGAGTCGGGATCGGATACACCGCCAGCACGAAGTCCAGATGCGAAGTCCGCGGAATCAGAAACTGCTGCTCGACCCAGTCGCTGTAGCCAAGGCGCTTCAGGCGTTCCGTGTCGCCCGTCGTCGCCCCGAACGTCGACTGCGCAAGGAAGCGAATGGCTTGCGGATCGGTCGGTGCTGCGGTCGGTGCCGCGGTCGGGCCCGAGGGCGCGAAGCCTCCCGACGGCGGCTCGGGAATCGTGGGGCCCGGCGCCGGAACTGGCGCGGGCGCCGGCGTGCTGTCGCCGCCTCCCCCGCCGCCGCACGCGGCCAGGAGGCAGGAGGCTGCGAGTGCAACCAGTAAGCTTCGAAGATGAATAGTCACCAGCATCATGGAGTTTCCTGGAACGGGAGCGAACTGGCGGCACGCACTGCGATGCGTACAGAGTTCGGCGTCATCGCAGGCTACCGAGCGCGTGATGGCCGGTCTATCGAACGAACGTCCTAGCATTGCGGCGCATCGCATGAGCCCAAGCCGGCGGCAAGAGTCCTTGAACAACGCATGGTTATCGCGAGGGATTTCTGCCCTCATCGCGCTCTTCATCGCCAGCGCGTCGGTCGGGCCGGCGCGCGGCGAGGCGCCACGCGTGGCCACGACGCTTCCGGACCCGGTCGCCCAGGCGCTCAGGGTCGCCAACGTGCCGGTCGGCGCTGTCGGGATCAGCGTCGTGCCGTTGAATGGAACCGGGCTGGCGCTCGCCGTCAACGAGCAACTGCCGTTGAATCCGGCCTCGACGATGAAACTCGTCACGACGCTGGCCGGCCTCGAACTGCTGGGGCCGCAGTACGTCTGGCGCACCGAGGCGCTGGCCGTCGCGCCGGTCTCGAATGCAACGCTCGAAGGCGATCTGTACTTGCGTGGCGGCGGCGACCCACAGTTCGTCGTCGAGCAGTTCTGGCTACTCGTGCAGCGCCTGCGCGGCGTCGGCATCCGCGAGATTGGCGGCGACCTCGTGCTCGACCGCAGCGCCTTCGAGCAGGCAAACCACGACGCGAGCGCGTTCGACGGCGAGTCGCTTCGGCCCTACAACGCTGGTCCCGACGCGCTGCTGCTCAACTACAAAAGCGTCAGCTTCCACTTCGTGCCCGAGGTCGACCCGAGGCAGGTCCGGGTCTACGCGGTGCCGCAATTGGCAGGCATGTCGGTCCCGGCAACCGTTCGCGCCATCGAAGGACCTTGCAGCGACTGGCGCGCGCGCCTGGGCGGCGACTTCAGCGACCCGATGCGCCCGCAGTTCCGGGGCGGCTTTCCGCACTCGTGCGGCGAACGGGTCTGGCACGTCAGCCTGCTCAGCCATACCCAGTACGTCGACGCCGTGTTTCGGGCAATGTGGGCCGCCAGCGGCGGAAGCTGGCGCGGGCGGGCGCGTGACGGCCAAGCGCCGGCGGGCGCCCGCCGGCTGGCACAACACGAATCGGAGTCGCTCGCCGAAGTCATTCGTGACATCAACAAGTTCAGCAACAACGTGATGTCGCGGCAGCTCTTTCTGACGATCGGCAGCGAGGCCACCAGGCAACCGGCGAGCGCCGAGCGGGCGCAGCGCGTGGTGGGCGATTGGCTGGTGGGCAAGGGTCTGGAACGGCGCGAATTCGTGCTTGAAAATGGAGCCGGGCTGTCTCGCGTCGAGCGCCTGACGCCGGCCGGCCTCTCGCGGCTGCTCGCCGCCGCGTTCGCCGGCCCGCTGATGCCCGAATTCGTATCGTCACTGCCGCTGGTTGGGGTCGACGGAACGATGCGCAAACGCGTCGGCGCAGCGGGTTCGGCCCATGTCAAGACCGGACTGCTTGTCGACACCCGGGCGGTGGCTGGCTACGTGCTGGCCGCCAGCGGCCGGCGCTATGCGGTGGTCGCCTTCGTCAACCACGCGAATGCGGGCGCTACGCAAGGCGCGCTCGATGACTTGCTGAACTGGGTCTATGTCAATGGTTAGGGAATCCCGGGAGTTCGATCTGCGTCATGACAGGCGCATGATCCGCGCCTACCCTCAAAGTACGTTGTTGTGTTGCCCATAAGGAGGAACGATGGAACGAGTCACGAAGGAACGCCTGATGACGGACGTCAATACGGTGCTGGTCGAAGCCGAGGATCTGCTGCGGCAAGCAGCGCAGTCGACCGGCGAGCAGGCCACGGACCTGCGGCGCCGCGCGCAGGCGGCCATATCCAGCGCGAAAACACGCCTGGTGGACGTCGAGCACAAGGTCGTGGATCAGGCCAAGTATGCCGCCAAGGCGACAGACACATGGGTGCACGATCATCCATGGACGGCCATCGGGATTGCGGCGGGCCTCGGCGTGCTGCTCGGGCTGATCGTCAACCGTCGCTAGCGGTGTTTCGCGCAAGAGTCGAGGGCTGTCATGGCGGCTGAGTCCGATCGCCCGGCGGGTGTCGTGGCGTCGTTTCGGTCGCTGCTTGCACACGCGTTGTCATTGCTGCTGACGCGTGGCGAGCTGGCCGTGCTTGAACTCGCCACGGCACGCGACCGCGCAGTTCGGTGGCTGGTTCTGGGCCTCGTTGCGGCCGTGCTGATGCTGGCAGCACTGATGACAGTGTCCCTCTGGGTGGCAGCGATTTTCTGGGATGGCCCGCGGGCATTGGCACTCGGCCTGCTCGCCGCGGCGTACGCCGTAGCGGGTGTCATCGCGATCAGTGTCATTCGCCGCGAGGTCGCGGCGGCCCCACCGATCCTGTCCGAGACCCGGGCCGAACTGGAGAATGACCGCGATGCCCTGCGCGGACGACTGCACGGAGCACGCGATGGCGAGGGCTGAGCAGGAGCTGCGCCAGCTGCGGCGCGAGTTGTTGCTAGCGCGCGGCAAGGCTGAACGGGAGATGCTAGCCGGCCAACTCGACCGACTCGAGTCGAGGTCGCACCGCGGTTTGGCCGGGTTGGTACTCAGTGGCGCACAGAGCGCGAGGGCGTCGGGCCTGCTGGGTGTTGCGATGTCGGCGGTTCGCGTCGTCCGCGCACAACCCTGGCTGGTGCCGTTGGTTGCCGGAGGAGTGGTCAGGCTGGCGCGTTCGCGCACGCTGCGCTGGGCTGCGCTGGCGGGTGCCGTTGCGTTCTGGTGGCTGCGCAAGAGCCCCGGATCAGCGCCGTCAAGCCCAATGTCAGTCGAACTCCGACCGCCGCCGGCGGCAGACGATCCGTCTGCCCATTGACCGGCAGAGCCAGTCGGGAACCGGGCATCGCCTAAGCGCCGGCGGCTGCACCGGCAACCGCCTGCGTGCCGAGCGCAGCGTCAGGCCGCCGGGCGCGCCGGCAGCAATACCGTCGACAGTGCCAGCAGGATCAGCAGCAGCGCCGAGTAGTCCTGCCAGTAGGGTTGCTCGCCTAGCAGCCACATGCCCGAGAACACGCCGAGCACGGGAATCAGCATGACCGACAGCCCGCTCGCCGCCGGCGGCAGCTTGCGCGCCAGCATCGACCACACGACGTGGCAGAACGCGACCGCAAAGACGATGTTGTAAAGGAGCGGCGGCCACTCCGGCGCCATTGGCCAGCGCCACTCTTCGAACTCGAAGGCAAACGAGGCCAAGGCCATCACCAGCACGGTCAGCGCCATCATCCAAAACGTCAGCGTGATGATCGGCAAGTCGACGAGATGCCGGCGCATCAGGTGCGTACCGTAGCCCCAGGCCGCAGCGGCCGTCAGCATCAGTCCGGTTCCGAGCGGGGATCCGGCCAGCGCCGTTAACTCCGACGACAGCAGCAACAGCGTACCCAGCAGAGCGGCGATCACGCCCAGCCAATGGCGGGGCAGTGGCTTTTCGCCGAAAAACAGCAGGCCGCAGAGAACCGCCCACACCGGCATCGTGTAACCGAGGATCGCGGCGCGTCCCGAGGGCAACTGCTTGATCGCGAGGATCGCGAGCACGTGCCAGACGATCATGTTGGGTACCGCAAGCCGCGCGATGTCGCGCCAGGCCCCCGGCGGAATTGCGAGCGACACGCCGCTGGCGCGCGCCCAGGTGCCGATGACGAGCAGGCCGCCACCGAGGCACAGCGTGCGGAAGTACAGAGGTGGCATCTCGGCCACGCCCAGCTTCATCACGGGCCAGTTCACGCCCCAGAAGAGCGTGAGCAGGGCCAGCAGAAGCAGGTCGCGGCGACTAAGACGGGACATCGGACCCGCGTTCTAGCACAGCATTGCAGCGCGCCGCTGCCGCCATGGCTCCACGTAAGATGCGACTCCAATGCATGCCATAGGCCGCCAGATGAGCTTTGTCGATCGCCTGGCTTCACGCTGGCGCGAGTCCGACACCTTGCTGTGCGTGGGGCTGGATCCCGACCCTGCGCGATTCCCGCCGCACCTGCGCGCCGGCGACGATGCGATCTTTCGCTTCTGCCGTGAGATCGTCGATGCCACGGCAGACCTGGTCTGCGCCTTCAAGCCGCAGATCGCCTACTTCGCCTCGGCGCGCGCCGAGGCGCAGCTCGAGCGGCTGGTCGAGCACATCCGCCGCGCACATCCGACCGTCCCGGTCATACTCGATGCGAAGCGAGGCGACATCGGCGCCACGGCCGAGCACTACGCGAGCGAGGCCTTCGAGCGCTACCAGGCCGATGCGGTCACGCTCTCGCCCTACATGGGTCGCGACTCGCTCGAGCCTTTCCTCGCCCATGCCGACCGCGGCGCATTCCTGCTCTGCCGCACCAGCAACCGCGGGGGCGATGACCTGCAGATGCTCGATACCGGCGGCATCCCGCTCTACCAGCGGCTCGCGCGCCATGCGGCCACGGATTGGAACACCAATGGCCAGTTGGGACTGGTAGTCGGCGCGACCTACCCGGAAGAACTCGCGGCCGTCCGCGCGCTGGTCGGCAACCTGCCGCTGCTGGTCCCGGGCATCGGCGCCCAGGGCGGCGATATCGCGGCCAGCGTGCAAGCCGGGCAGACCGCCGACGGGACCGGCATGGTGATCAACTCGTCACGCGCCATCCTTTACGCGGGCGCCGGCGCCGACTTCGCCCAGCAGGCCCGGCGCGTGGCGCAGGCAACGCGCGACGAGATCAACCTGCACCGCCGCCGCTGACGCCCTAGTCGACGCCGATGACGTCATCGGCGCCCGCCAGGCGCGAGGCCAGCACCTTGTCGATGCGGTGCTTGTCCATATCGACGATCTCGAAGCGCCAGCCGTGCCAGTCAACGACGTCGCCGGTGGCCGGCACCCGTCCCAGCAGCAGCATGACCATGCCCGACAGCGTGTTGTAGCGACCCAGTTCTTCTTCCGGGGCAGCGCCGAAATTCAACCGATCCTTCAATTCCGGAATCGGGATCAGTCCGTCCAGCAGCCAGGAGCCATCGGCGCGCGGAACCGCCCACGCGTCTTCGGTGCGCTGCGGCTTGAACTCACCCGCGATCGCCTCGAACAGATCCTGCGACGTCACCACGCCCTGGATCTCGCCGTATTCGTCCACCACCAGCGCCATGTGGCCGGCGCTCGCGCGGAAATTCTCCAGCAGCTCCATGCCGGTCAGCGACTCCGGCACGTAGACGGCCGGCTCGGCCGCCCGCGTGAGATCGAGCACCTCACCCCGGATCGCCTGCTGCAACAGGCGACGCGCGCTGGCCACGCCGACCACGTCGCGCAGGCCGCCCCGGCACACCGGGAACCGCGAGTGCTCGATGTCCAGAACCCGCTTGAGGTTCTGCTGCAGATCGTCCTCGACGTCCAGGTACACGATCTCGGAGCGCGGCGTCATCAGCGAGGCGATCTGGCGATCATCGAGACGGAACACGTTGCGCACCATGGCGCGCTCTTGCTCGTCTATGACGCCCGTCTCCGAGCCCTCCTGGATCAGCGCATGGATCTCCTCCTCGGTCACCGCCGAGGCGCCATCCGTGCGCGCGCCGACCAGGCGCAGCAGGACATCGGTCGATGCCGTCAGCAGTCGCACGAAGGGCTTGGCGGCAATCGCCAGCCATCCGATCGGGCGCGCAACGCGCCGCGCGATCGTTTCCGCCGAAATCTGCCCGAGGCGCTTGGGCACCAGTTCGCCCAGCACGATCGAGAAGTAGGTAACAACCACAACCACCAGCGCGGTGGCACCCAGCTTCGCGGCCTCCGGCTCGGCACCGAGCCCGATAATCCAGTCGCCCAGCGGCTGCGCCAGTGCTGCTTCGCCGACGATGCCGCTCAGGATGCCGATCGACGTGATCCCGACTTGGATCGTCGAAAGGAAGCGCGTCGGCTGGTCGTTGAGCGCCAGCGCGGCTGCCGCCCCGGCATCGCCCTGCTCGACCAGGGCCTGCAAGCGGGCGCGACGGGCCGTCACGAGGGCAATCTCGGACATCGCGAATACACCGTTGAGCAGTATCAGCGCAAAAAGCAGCAGGACTTCAGTCGGCATGGTCTTCCGTTCGAAGATTCAGAGTTGGCAGTCGTACACGGTCTCAGGGCGCTGGCAGCGGCAGGTCGGCATGGCTCCAGGCCGCGCGCGCCTGCGCCAGCGATTGCGCCGCGAGCGCGGTTTCCCCAAGGCGGCGCTGCGCCTCAGCGCGTCCGGCGAGCGAGTACGCATTCGCAGGATGATTCGTCAGGTCGCGCCGGTAGGCGTCCAGCGCCCTGCGCGGCGCCTTGGCGAGCAGTTGAACGCGGCCCAGAGCCTGCAAGGCCGGCAGCGGCCAGACCGCGGGTTCGTCGATTTGAAGCGCCTGCTCCCGCTTCACCGCGGTCTGGGCCTGACGCACCGCCTCGTGCCAGGCGCCGCGCGCGGCGGCGAGTTCGGACCGCAACAGGGACTCGGCCACTGCCAGCACATTGGCTGCCTGATTGATGTTCTTGATCTTCAACTTGCGGGCACTCGCTGTGCGGCGAGCGGCGTGCAGGGCATTCAGCTCGCGCTGCGCGCGTGCGACATCCCCCGTGCGCGCAAAAGCGGTGCCGCGCGCATACGCTGCCAGTCCCTGCAGGTAAGGCCCCTCGCGCGGGACCGGCCGCGCGAGGATCGCGTCCCAGCGCGCGAAACGCACGTCCGTGAGCCATGGCAGGCCCATCAGGTGTTGCTTCGTACCCGCGTCGAGACGCTCCGATGCGGCCGCTGCCTCGGCGATGGCCTGCGCGGCCCCCAGCGCGACCGCGGACTCGCCACTCCATAGCGCGGCGGCCCACAGGAAGTGCTGGTTGTGCACGACGTAGCCGGCCACATACTGTGGGTCCGGCCGGGTGAGCGCCGCATAGCGTCGATCCGCCTCCACCGCGGCGACATTGGCACGCACCGCATCGTGGTAGCGGCCGACCCGGATGTAAATGTGCGCTGGCATGTGCACGAGGTGTCCCACGCCCGGCGCGATCGCCTCGAGCCGATCGGCGGAATCGACGGCGGCCGCCGGCGTGCGCGACTCGCCATAAAGATGGATCCGATAGTGGTGTGCGCCGGGATGGTCCGGCGCACTTCGCACTGCGCGGTCCAGCAGAGCGACGATGCGCGGAGTCCAGGGCTGCGGCGTGCCGTCCGCCCGCCACCAGTCGTAGGCGTGTTCTGTCATCAGCGCCTCAGCGGCGAGCACGGCGATGTCCGCATCCTCGGGTCGGCTGTCAGCCAGCGCAATCATCGCCTCCGAGTAGCGACGCGCCTCGGCATCGCCGATCGTTTCGCCTCTCGCCGGAAAGCGCCTGGCAAGTGCCGCCACCATCGCAAGCTCGCGCGCATCGGTGGCGTAGACCTTCGCCTGCACCAGCGCGTCACGTGCGATCGGTAACTCGGCAGGCTCCATGTCCGCATTGATGTTCGGTCCGACCGCCCAGGCGATGCCCCACCGGCACATCGCGCACCCGGGGTCTCGCACGGTCGCGGCGCGAAACGAGCGCGCGGCTTCGGGATAGTTGAACCCCCAACCGAATACCATCCCCTGCTCGAAGTACCGCTGGGCCTGGGCGTCGGCCGAGACTCTTGGCGCGCGGTAGGGACCGGTGCCTTCAAAGAGCCGCGCGTCGGCGACCTTGAGGCCAAGCGCATCCGACAAGCAGAGTTCAGCGGGCGGCGCGGCAAGCGCCACGGCGGGCGCGAGAAGGAGCAGTCCGAGCCGGATGCGCCACATCGCCGCTAGCCGAAGAACGCGAGCATTTCGTCGCCCAGCAGCTCGGGCGACTCTTCGGGTATGAAGTGACCTCCGGGCGTCGCGCGTCCGGTCACGGGGCCGCGCGCCTTGGCGCGCCAGTCGTCCAGCGGCGTGAACAGGCGATGCACGACGCCGCGCTCGCCCCACAGCACATGCAACGGGCATTCGATAAGGCGGTCCTCGTCGGCGCGGTCATGTTCGAGGTCGATCGTCGCCGACGCCCGGTAGTCCTCGCACATGGCGTGAATCGCGGCAGGTGTGAAGCAGCGTTCGTACTCCGTGAGTGCGCGCTCATCGAAGACGCCGGTGCCGCCCGAGCCCCAGCCCCCGAGCTTGGCGCGAAGGTAGAACAGCGGCTCGGCCGCGATCAGCCGCTCCGGCAGCGGCGCCGGCTGGATCAGGAAGAACCAGTGGTAGTAAGCGCGCGCGAAGTCCATCGTCGTGCGCTCGTACATCGTGCGGGTCGGCGCGATGTCCAGCACCATCAAGCGTTCGACTGCCTCCGGATGATCCAGCGCCAGGCGGTGGGCGACACGCCCGCCGCGATCGTGTCCGCACAGATGAAAGTGGTCATGGCCTAGGCTGCGCATCAGCTCGACCATGTCGCGCGCCATCGTGCGCTTGCTGTACGGAGAGTGATCTTCCGTGGTCGGAGGCTTGGCCGAGTCGCCGTAGCCGCGCAGATCGGGCATGACCAGCGAAAAACGCGCCGCCAGGCGCGGCGCGACCCGGTGCCAGATCGCGTGCGTCTGAGGGAAACCGTGCAACAGCAGCATCGGCGCGCCCTGCCCGCCGCGCCGAAAGCAAATGTCAACGCCGTTGAGGTGACGATGTTCGGGTTCGAGGCCGGTAAAGAGAGGATTCTCCATCAGCGCTCCTCTGTCGGGCTGGGAGGCGCTGAACCGGTTTGAGCGCTGCCTGGACAGCGACGCTCTTGGCGCCGGCGATGCAACGGCCGGCCGGCGTGGCGTCGCGTGATCAAACGTCCTGCCTTTGGCTCAGCAGCCCGATCAGGATCTCAAGCGCACAGTCGACCGACTGCGTGCGGACGGAGGCACGATCGCCCTCGAAGCGCCGGGTCTGGGTCTTGACCCAGGCGGCCTGCGCCGGGTCGCGTCGGATCGCCCACGCGAAGCAGACAGTGCCGACCGGCTTTGCCACCGAACCGCCATCCGGACCGGCGACGCCGGTCACCGCGACCGCGACCTGGGCGGCGCTCTGGGTCAGCGCCCCGAGCGCCATCGCGCGCGCGACCGGCTCACTGACGGCGCCGAAGTCGCGCAAATAGGCAGGCGCAACGCCGAGCACCTGCATCTTCGATTCGTTCGCGTACGTGATGAAGCCGCGATCGAACCAGAGGCTCGATCCCGGTGTCATCGTGACCGCGTAGGCGACACCGCCCGCCGTGCATGACTCGGCGGTCGCCAGCGTCAGATGCTGCGCGCGCAGCGCCTGCCCGAGCTGCGCCGACAGGCGCTCCAACCGCTCCCCGGGCGTCACCCGAGCACTCGCACGGTGATTGCCGCCAGCAGCAGTGCGTAGAACGCGGCGACGAGGTCATCGGCCATGACGCCGACACCGCTCTTGAAGCGGCGATCGACCGCACGAATCGGCGGTGGCTTCAGGATGTCGAACAGCCGGAACGCCAGGAAACCGAGCGCCTGCGCGAGCAGGTCCGGCGGCAAGAACAGCAGCACCAGCCAGAAGGCGACGATCTCGTCGATCACGATCGCGCCATGGTCCGGGCGGCCGAGCATTCGCCCGGTGCGCTCCGCCGCCCACGCGCCGACGACTGCAGTCGATGTAATCAGCAGCAGCCAGGCACCCGTCGAAAGGAACGGATCGAGCGTCACGAAGGCGAACCAGGCCGCCAGCGTGCCCCAGGTGCCAGGTGCCGGGCGCAGCAGCCCGCTGCCGCACCCGAAAGCGATCCAGTGCGCGGGGTGCGCCAGCATCAGACGCCATGACGGCGCCGTCACGGCATCGGGCGGGCGGCCCGCGGCCGGGATCGTTTGCAGGGTTGCAGTCCGTTCCGTCATGGGCGGAAATGATCGAACGCCCGGGGCGCGATGTCCACCGCGCTTCCGCGTTCATCGATGACTCTCAGCCCGCTTCCCGCGTGAATCGACCCGATCCGAGCCACCGACACTCCACTGGCGCGGGCCGCCGATTCGACCGCCCCGACCGCGGCGGGCGGGGCCGTGAACAGCAATTCGTAGTCGTCTCCGCCGCCGAACACGAACTGCCACTGTTGCTCCGGCGACAGACGCTGCAGCGCAGCAGAGCGCGGAACCGCCCCCCAGCGGACGGCGGCGGCGACGCCGGATGTTTCCAGGATATGCCCGAGATCGCCAGCCAGGCCGTCGGACACATCGATCGCGCTCGAGGCGATGCCACGCAGGCGTTCACCCAAGACTACGCGGGGCTCCGGGCGCTCCAATCGCGTAATCGCCTGCAACGCAGCATCGGCGGCGGCCTCGACTGCCCCGCGCCGGCAGGCGAGGCCCAGCGCCCCATCGCCCAGCGTGCCCGAAACCCAGATCTCGTCGCCAGCGAGCGCGCCCGACCGCAGCAGAGCGCTGCCGCGTGGCACGTCTCCAAGCGCGGTGATCGAGATCGTCACGCCTTGCACCGAACGTGTCGTATCGCCGCCGGCCAAAGCGCAGCCGAAACGATCCGCCAGTGCAAAGATCCCGCGGCAGAACGCCGCCAGCCACGGTTCGTCGACCGCGGGCAGCGCCAGCGCAAGGAAGAAGCAGCGCGGCGTCGCGCCGCAGGCCGCCAGGTCCGAGAGATTAACGGCGAGTGCCTTGTGGCCCAGCGCCTCCGGATCCACGTCCGGCAGGAAGTGCACGCCCCCGACCAGCATATCGGTGGTCACCGCCCACTGGGACTCCGGCCCGCCATCGATCAGCGCACAGTCGTCGCCGATGCCAAGTTCGACGCGCGGCGCCGCCCCGGTGCCCCGTTGGAAATAACGGGCGATCAGTTCGAATTCGCCGAACGGCGGTGGAGGCGCAGGCATCAAGTGGCCCGCGGCGTGGGTCAGGAACGCGGCGCGACTTCCGTCGCGCGCAGTTGCGCCGCGACCTTGTCGAGCACGCCATTGACGTACTTGAAGCCCTCGGTCCCGCCAAAGCTCTTCGCGAGTTCGACCGCCTCGTTGATGATCACTCGGTACGGAATCTCGGTGCGGTGCTTGAGTTCGTAGGTTGCCAGCAGCAGGATGCCGTGCTCGACGGGCGAGAGTGCCTCCACGCCGCGGTCGAGATACGGTGTGAACTCGGCTCGCAGCGCCTCAGCGCCGTCGATCGCGCCGTTCAGCAGTTCGCGATAGTGCGGCATGTCCGTGCTCGCCGTGATTTCGTCGAGATCGCGGCCGCGGCTTTCCGCCAGATGGCCTTCGATGGACGCCGCATCCTGGCCGCCCACCAGCCACTGGTACAGGCCCTGCACCGCTAGCTCGCGTGCGCGCCGACGCGCACTGCGCCCGCTGCCCCGGCTGCCTGCCCCCGCTGCGCGCTCAGTCCCCGGCGGTGTCGTCGCCACTTTCGTCCAGCGCCCACAGCAGATTGGCCATTTCGATCGCCGTGCGCGCAGCGTCCTTGCCCTTTTCGGCAACCCGGGCGCGCGCCTGCTCGTCGTTCTCCACGGTAAGAATGGCGTTGGCGATCGGGATGCCGTGCGCCAGTGAAACCCGGGCGAGTCCGCGCGCCGATTCGTTCGCGACGACCTCGAAGTGGTAGGTTTCGCCGCGAATCACGCAGCCGAGTGCAACCAGGGCGTCATAGTCTTCCGCCCCGGCAAGTCGCGCCAGGACCAGCGGGATCTCAAGCGACCCCGGAACCGAAACGTGCGTGATGTCATCCTCGTCGACGCCCAGCGTGACCAGTTCTGCCACGCAGGCCTCGAACAGCGCCCGCCCCGCCCACTCGTTGAAACGCGCCTGCACGATGCCAATGCGCAGTCCGGCGCCGTCGAAATCGGGCGCGAGGTGATCGATCGCCATTGTTCCTCCTGCGAGGCAGTGTACGCGAGCGCTATTGGGCCCGCGGCGGATCAGCGCTCGACGAAGCCGGTCGTGTGCAGCCCGTATCCGGCCATGGACGGCATCTTGCGCGGACGTGCCAGGAGCTTCATCTGCACGACGTTCAGGTCGCGCAGGATCTGCGCTCCGATGCCATAGGTGCGCAGGTCCATGCGTGCCTGCCGCGCACCCTCTTCCGGTGTCGCCTCCGCCAGCGCTTCGAACTTGGCGAAGAGCCGCTCGGCGGGTTCAGCACAGTTCAGCAGGACCAGCACGCCACTGGGTGCGGCGGCGATCGCGGCCAGTGCCTTCGGGATCGGCCATGAATGCGAGCTGGCGTCCTCGTCGAGAAAGTCGAGCACGGAAACCGGCTCGTGAACGCGCACCAGTGTCTCGCGCTGCGGCTCGATCGTGCCTTTGACGAGTGCCAGGTGGGGCGCGCCACTCGGCTTGTCGCGGTAAACGACAAGCTGGAACTCGCCCGCGGGCAGCCGCACAGTCCGGCTGCCGCAACGCTCGATGATCGACTCGTTCGCTGCGCGGTAGTGAATCAGGTCGGCAATCGTGCCGATTTTCAGGCCATGCGCCCGAGCGAACGGAATCAGGTCCGGCAGCCGCGCCATCGTCCCGTCGTCGTTCATGATTTCGCAGATGACCGCCGCCGGCGTCAGCCCCGCCAGTTGCGTCAGATCACAGCCCGCTTCCGTGTGGCCGGCGCGCATCAGCACCCCGCCCGTCTGCGCCACGACCGGGAAGATATGACCCGGCTGCACGATGTCCGACGCCTTCGCCGTCGGCCGCGTGGCGACCCAGACAGTGCGCGCGCGATCGGCCGCCGAGATGCCGGTCGTGACGCCTTCGGCCGCTTCGATCGAGACCGTGAAGTTGGTGCCGTGCACGGTACCGTTGGCGTGCGCCATCGGCGGCAGTGCCAGCTGGCGCGCGTGCGCCACGGTCAGCGTCAGGCACACCAGGCCGCGCGCGTGCTTGGCCATGAAGTTGATCTTCTCGGGCGTGACGAAGTCCGCCGCGAAGACCAGGTCGCCCTCGTTCTCGCGGTCTTCGTCGTCCACCAGCACGACGATGTTGCCCTGCCGCAGCTCGTCGACGATCTCCGGGACGCTCGCAATTGGCCCGGCGGCGTTTGCCTTCGGCGTCACCAGCGACAGCGCGTTCATAGGGCCTCCGGGGGCGCTCGTTCCAAGCCGGCGATTGTAGTCGCCGGACATTGCCACCCGGGGTCAGCGCTGGCCTGAGATCACAGGGCCGAAGATCGCGCCTGCCTCGCGCGGCAGGGCGCGCCAGTACTGGCGCGGGCCGACGACGGTACCGCCGAGTTCGCGCGCCGCCCGCCACGGCCAGCGCGGGTCAAATAGCATGCCGCGAGCGAGCGCGACCAGGTCGGCGCGACCTTCGGCGATGATGGCCTCGGCCTGGCGTGGCTCGGTAATCAGTCCCACGGCCATCGTCGCCAGGCCGACTTCGTTGCGGATGATCTCGGCGAACGGCACCTGGTAGCCGGGGCCGGGCTTGATCTTCTGCTGCGGCGACACTCCACCGCTCGAGACGTCGATCCAGTCGCAGCCCCGTGCCTTCAGCGCCCGCGCAAGCACCAGAGACTGCTCAAGCGTCCAGCTCGGTGGCGGTGGCGCGATCTCCTCCAACCAGTCGGTGGCCGAGATGCGCACGCCGACCGGCCGCTCGGCAGGGAACGCGCCGCGCACGGCGTCGAAGACTTCTAGCGGGAACCGCATGCGATTCTCCAACGATCCTCCGTACTCGTCGGAGCGCCGGTTCGACACCGGCGAGAGAAACTGGTGCAGGAGGTAGCCATGTGCCGCGTGGAGCTCAATCGCATCCACGCCCAGCCGGGCCGCACGGGCCGCCGCGCTGGCGAATGCCGCTCGCAGGCGGTCCAGGTCCGCGCCCTCGAGTGCGCGCGGCGGCGCTTCGTCCGGCGCATGCGGCACCGCTGACGGCGCCTCGGCGCGCCAGCCCCCCTCGCCTTCCGGCAGCAACTTGCCGCCGTTCCACGGCTCACGACTCGACCCTTTGCGGCCGGCATGCGCCAGCTGTACCGCGACACGGATCGGCGCCACTGAACGGATCATCCGCAGCACGGCTGCGAGCCCTTGTTCATTCGCGTCGCTGTACAGGCCGAGATCGCCGGGCGTGATCCGTCCCTCCGGCGATACCGCGGTCGCTTCGATGCAAAGCAGTCCCGCCCCCGAAAGCGCGAGGGACCCCAGATGCGCCCAGTGCCAGTCCGAAGGGCTGCCGTCGACGGCCGAGTACTGGCACATCGGCGAGATGACGATGCGGTTGGCAAGTTCGAGATTGCGCAGGGAGAGGGACGTGAAGAGCTTCGACATGGCGGGAGCATCCGGTAAAGAGAAGAGTCAGCGGATCGATCTCAGGCGTGCAGCAGCAGCACCGAGCCGTTCCATAGCAGGTGCGCGACGATAGGCGGAGCCAGGCTGTCCGTCCGCGCGCGCAGCCAAAGATAGAGCATTGCCGCCGGCGCAACGCCGAGCAGGAGGCCGGGCCGCAGGCCGTGCAGGGCGACGAACGCTGCCGTGATCAAGAGACCGCCCAGGCCGATCGGAGCGCCCCAGAGAATCCAGCGCGGCGGGCTGGCGCGGTCTGCGAGGGCAAGCAGCGCACCGCGCATCACGAGTTCCTCCATGACCGCCGCACTGAGAGACGCCGACACCAGCGCAGCCGTAATGCTGACTGGCGACGCTCCGCGCATCGCGCTGATTGCCGCGTTGGCCATCAGCGCCAGCAGCATGACCACCACCGCCGGTCGCAGGCTGCCAGTGCGTGGCGGCTTCAGCCCGAGCTCGGCGTACGAAATCCGCCCCAGCGCGATCAGGGGCTGCAAGACCAGCCACACGGCCGCCGCAGCGAAGACGGTCGACCACGGGCGCAGTGCAGGCTCCAGCAGCGTTGCCGAAATTGCCAGCGCCACGAGGTAGAGCAGCAGCAGAGCAACGACAGCGGTGGCGAATGGGCGGCGGTCGGGCGAACTCAGGGGCCAGAGAGAGCCGGCAATCGCCAGCGCAAGCAACCAGCCCGCGGCTTGGTTGTCCATCCGCGCTTCAGTTCGTCCGGTGCAGCAGGCGCTCCAGGTAGCGCGCGATCAGGTCGACTTCCAGGTTGACGCGGCTGCCCGGGCGCAGGTTGCGCAGGGTCGTGACGGCGTAGGTGTGCGGAATGATGTTGATCGAAATCTCGCAGCCATCCGGCGCGTCGGTCACACGGTTCACCGTGAGGCTGACACCGTTGACGGTGACGGATCCCTTGTACGCCAGATAGCGCCCGAGCCCGCCCGGTGCGCGGATAACGAGTTCCCACGACTCCTGCACCTGCACGAAGCGCAGCACCTCGCCGATGCCATCCACGTGCCCGGAGACCAGATGCCCGCCCAGTTTGTCGCCGACGCGCAGCGAAGTCTCGACATTGACCTCGCCCGGGGCGTCGAGTCCTGCGGTCTTGCTCAAGCTCTCGCCGGACACATCGACGGTGAAGCGGTGGCCGTCGACCTGCGTGGCCGTCATGCAGGCGCCGTTCAGAGCGATGCTGTCACCGACCCCCACGGCGAAGCCCGGCACGCTGCGCGCGTCCAGTGTCAGCCGCACGCCGCCATCGGCGGCGAGTCGCTCGACGTGCTCGATGCGCGCCACACCCTGGACCAGTCCGGTGAACATGTTCGTTCCTGCCTATTGACGCAGCCGCGCCAGGATGCGCACATCCTCGCCGACGGCCGTGACTTCACGGAACTCGAGCCGCTGCGCGTGCGCCAGGTCCGACAGCGCCGGCAAGTGCACCATGCCCTGCGCCTCGCCCATCAGCAGCGGCGCCAGATACACCAGCAGTTCGTCGACGATACCCGCCTGCACGAGCGAGCCGTTGAGGCGGAACCCTGCCTCGACGTGCACTTCATTGATGTGCCGATGCGCCAGTTCCTTCATCAGCGCGGCCAGGTCGACCTTGCCGCTCCCGTTGGGCAAGGCAATGATCTCGGCCCCGCGCGCCCTCAGAGCGATCTCGCGCGCCGGCGCACTGACCGCGGTGGCCACCAGCACATTGCCCTCCCCTTCGAACAGGCGCGCGCCCGGATCGACCTCCAGCCGGCTGTCGACCAGCACGCGCAGCGGCTGGCGTTGCGTCTCGACCAGGCGCACGTTGAGCTGCGGATCGTCGGCCTGCACGGTGCCGATGCCGGTCAGCACGGCCCCGGCCCGGGCGCGCCACGCATGGCCGTCGCGGCGTGCCGATTCGGACGTGATCCACTGCGACACGCCATTTTCCAGCGCGGTTTTCCCATCGAGGCTGGCCGCGATCTTTATGCGCACCCACGGCCGGCCGCGCTGCATGCGGGAGAAGAAGCCGATGTTGACTTCGGCGGCCTCCTGCTCGAGCAGGCCGCAGCGCACGTCGACGCCCGCGCTGCGCAGCATCTCCAGGCCGCCTCCGGCCACGAGCGGGTTCGGATCCTCGACCGCCGCGATGACCCGGCCAACGTGGGCCTCGATCAGCGCCGTGGCGCACGGCGGCGTGCGGCCGAAATGGCTGCAGGGTTCGAGCGAGACGTAGACCGTGGCGCCGCGCACGTCGTGTCCGTTGCGGCGGGCATCGAGCAGGGCCTCGACTTCCGCGTGGTTCGAACCCGGCGCCTGGGTCCAGCCCTCGCCGATAACCCGGCCCTCGCGCACGATGACGCAGCCGACACGCGGATTGGGCTCCGCGTCGTAGAGCGCCCGGGTCGCGAGCGCAAGCGCGCGCGCCATGAACTCGCGGTCGGCTTCGTCGTACATCAGGACGCCTGTGCCGGTGGAGCACGGCCGACGACCTCGATCTGCAGCGGCCGCGCGGTATCGAGGTGGATGTCCCGTTGCGGAAACGCGATGGCGATCCCGGCGTCCGCGAAGCGCTTCTCGAGCATGAAGCGCAGGTCGCTTTGCACCTGCATGCCGTTGGACTTGGCCAGATCGACCCAGAAGTACAGCGCGAAGACCAGCGCATTGTCACCGAAGTCGTCGAATATGACGAAGGGCGACGGATCCTTGAGCACGAGACCGTGCTCGTCGGCGGCGGCCTTCATGATGTCCGCCACCTGTCGCGTTGGCGAACCGTAGGCCACGCCGACCTTGACCACGCGGCGCATCGTCGGCGACTCCCCCGTCCAGTTGGTGACCTTCTGTTCGAGCAGCAGCGAGTTCGGCACCATGGTCTCGATGCCATCGAACTGCCGCACTGTCGTCGAGCGGATGTCGACCGCCGTTACAACGCCCTGCACGCCATCCACGTCGACGATATCGCCGACGCGAACCTTGCGCTCGAACAGCACGATGATGCCGCTGATGAAGTTGCGCAGCAGCGTCTGGGTTCCGAAGCCGATGCCGATGGCCAGCGCACCTCCCATGAAGGCGAAGACGGTCAACGGGATGCGCGCCAGGTTGAGCGTGATCACGGCCAGCACGAAGCCGGTCAGCAACATCATCCAGCGCCGCAGGACCTTGGCCTGGGCCGCGTCGACCGCAAACCGCTCCACCATGAGCCTCTGCGCGCGAATCGCGAAGAAGCCGGCGATCTTGTAGCCGAGGACGAACAGCAGCAGGGCGCCGATGCTCTTGCCGACCGTGACGCCGCGCGAGACCGTGGTGGGCTTGCCAGCGATGTCCACCGTGTCCTCGACGGCGAAAAGCTCGAAGTCCCAGACCTCGCGTCCCAGATCCTTCGCCTCGGCCCAGACTGCAGCGGCCTTCTCAGAGGCCGAGCGCTGCTGGGCGGCATCGGCGAACTCCTGCCGCCAGCGCTTCTGCGCCGTCGCGAGCTGCTGCCCCAACGCCTGCACCTCGCCCGCCGCGTCCGCGGCCCGCTTCGTGGCTTCCAGGGCGGCAAGGGTGAAGCGCCGGCCTGGCGCGCTCTCGTCCAGGGCGTCGACCCGGCGCTGCTGGTCCTTGACCGCCGCGTCAGCAACGGCCGCGAGGTCGGCCGCGTAGGACTTGAGTGCGTCCGCCCGGGCCAGCAGGGCGACCAATGACTTCTCTGCCGCGCGCCGCTGCTCCGGATCCGGGTCGCTGAGCGAGACGAAGCGCTGGCGCCAGGCGTCGACCGAGATCGGCGCGATGCTCCTGATCGTCGACAGCGCGCTCTGCTGGGTCCGCAGCGCCTCCAGCGTAACGTTGGTTGCATCCAGACGGGCCTGCAACTCCGCGTGACGCCGCACCTCGTCGACGGTCTTGGGCGGGGGCAACGAACCGAGAGCCTTCAGAACCTGGTCACGCTCCGCGAGCGACCGGCTGCGCGCCGCGCTGGTTTCCTCGATCCGACGATCGAGCATGAGCTGCTGCGCCTGCAGGTTCTTGATGACGCGTTCGAATTCCTGTTCGTTGAAGCGGTAGTTGGCGGACATGGCTGCCGCCTGGCGCTCGAGCAGTTGCTCGCGCGCCCGCGAGGCCTGCGTCAGCTCGGCGTTGAGTTCACCTTGCAGCAGCAGGAGCTGACGCAACTCGGTAACCCGACGGGTCTGCAGTCGCGCCAGTTCCAGCGGCGCCACCACGCCATCGGTGGCCTTTTCCAATGCCAGCCGCTCATCGGCCTGCGTGCTCTTCAGCCGCGCCTCGACGCGGGTGACTTCCTCCGCATTCAGCGTGGCAACGGACTGGAACGCATGCAGACGCGTGCGCTCCGCGTCGAGCCGGTCGAGCAGGCGATCGAGTTGCGTCAGCGAGTACGGTCCGGGCTCGTCAAACCCCTGCCAGCGGGCGAGCGCGTCTTCTTCATCTGCGCGTTTGGAGCGAGCCGACTCGATCTCTCCCAGCACGTCGAGTTGCGCCTGCAAGAGAACCGGCAAGCGCTGCAACAGGAAACCCAGGTCAGTGACCTGGCTCGGCGTGGCACCCGCGGGCACCGGATACGTTCCCGGCGCGCTCGTCCGCGGCGGCCTTCTGCGCCGCGTCCAGCGCCTTCACGATTTCGGCTAGTCGCTCGGCAGTCGAGGCTGTCGGCGCATGCCCTGCCTTCTCCGTCCCGGACGATGCCGCATCGAGCACCTTCCTGACCAAGGGCGCGGACGCCGCGTTGGGCACCAGCGCGACCAGCGTCAGCGCCGCCAGGCAAACAACGAGCGCGCGATGAAGGCGGGTCATCGGCGGAATTCTACGGACCTTCGACCAGGCGAGTGGGGCAACCTGGGTGATGCCGGCCAGCGCCCGACATGAAAAAAGGCCGCTGCGGGAGCAGCGGCCTGGGCGGCAGCGGCACGGTGTTGCGCCGTGCCGCCTGAGCGGCGCCCGCTTGGGTCAGTTGATCGTCAGCTTCCTGGTTGCCAGCGGAGCCCGCTTGGGCAGCGTCAGCGTAAGCACGCCATCCTCGTAGTGTGCGTCAGCGCCGGTCTCGGTGACCTCGACCGGCAACTCGAAGGTGCGCGCATACATCGCCGCAAAGCGCTCGGTGTGCAGGACGCGCTCGCCTTCCTTCTCTTCCTTCGTGGACTGCGTCTCGGCGCGGATCGAAACGCGTGTGCCTTCGATCGAAACGTCGATGTCCTCCTTCTTCACGCCAGGCATGTCGACCTTCACCTCGAAGGCATCGCCCTTGTCGACGATGTCCATCAGGGCACGCTCCATCGCCGGCACGTCCGCGTAACGCGGCATCGGAAGCAGGTTGGTCCGGTTCCAGAAATCATCCATCCAGTCGCCGAAGAGCGGCGCGAATGGATCGGTACGACGACGTGTAAGGAGATTCGCCATATGACCTCCTCTCGCGAATGCGGCCCGCCTCTTCTTGCGAGCCTCCGGTTTCAAGATAGGAACCACGCAAGCCGGCGCAAGCCGCCGCCGTGGCGCCGATTGACACAGGTCAATCGGCGCCACGGCCGACGTCAAGCGAGCCAGCGTTTGTGCCGACCCCGCCTCGCGGGAGGACGCCCCCTCAATCAGCGGACCGTCAGGCGCTTCCCGGCGACAGTGGCGCGCTTGGGCAGCAGCAGCGTCAGGACACCGTTCTCGAGGCTGGCATCGGCGCCGTCTTCGGTTACCTCGACCGGCAACTCGAAGCTGCGCCCATAGCTCGTGATCGAGCGCTCGCTGTGCAGTACGCGCTCGCCGTCCTTCACTTCGCGTTGCTTGCGACTCTCGGCCAGGATGGCCACCCGAGCGCCTTCAACCGAGACGTTGACGTCCTCCTTGCTGACGCCCGGGAGATCCAGCTTGATCTCGAACTTGTCGCCCTTGTCGACGACGTCCATGCGCGCCCGCGCTACCGTAGAGGATTCGGAACCGCGCGTCGGAACCACTCCGGCCCGTTGGAAGAAATCGTTGAATACATCGTCGACCAACGCACCAAAGGGGTCGTTGCGACGCATAGTCACCTGGTTCATTTAGCACCTCCGATTGGGCTGATTGCAGGTCGCCGCCTGCGATGGCTCCCAATTCGGGACGGCGGAGCGCCGTTTCAAGCCCCCCGCGACGCGAGGTACGCGGCAGCTAGGTGCCGCGGGCCGGTCGCCGCCGCGCCCGCTTGCCGGGCCGGATCTCCTTGACGACCTCGGCGAACTCGTCGACGTCCTCGAAGCTGCGGTACACGGAGGCGAAGCGGATATAGGCGACCTTGTCGAGCCGTTTGAGCTCGCGCATCACGAGTTCACCGAGCTTCTCGCTCTTGACCTCGCGCTGCGCAGAGGAAAGCAGCTTGTCCTCGATACGGGCGATCGCCTCGTCGACCGCCTCGCGCGGAACCGGCCGCTTGCGAAGCGACAGCTGCATGCTGGCGCGCAGCTTGTCCCGGTCGTAATCAGCTCGGCCGCCCCCGCGTTTGATGATCGTCGGCATCGCCAACTCGACCCGCTCGTAGGTCGTGAAACGCTTGTCGCAGGACAGGCACTTCCGCCGGCGGCGAATGGTCGCGCCCTCGTCCGACGCGCGCGAGTCGATGACCTGCGTGTCGGCGTGCTGGCAGAAGGGACAACGCATTAGTGGGCGCGCTCGGTGTACGCGACCCTATGGCGTCGCACGTGCGCCTCGCGCGATCTGATCAGCGGGCCGCTCTTCGGAGCGGCCGGGCGAGCGGCCCGATTTCAACTGCGAAGAGGGGGGCGGGGTCATCGCGTTCGTCGTCACGTGGCCAGCGCCGTCGGCTCTCGCTCAGGCGCCGTAGACGGGGAACCGCGCCGTCAGATGCCCGACCTCGCCGCGCACGCGGGCGACGGTGGCGGGGTCCTTCGGATTGTCGAGGACGTCGGCGATCAGGTTCGCGGTCTGCTCGGCTTCGGCTTCCTTAAAACCGCGTGTGGTCATGGCCGGGCTGCCGAGGCGGATGCCGCTGGTGACCATCGGCTTTTCCGGGTCCTTCGGGATCGCGTTCTTGTTGATCGTGATGTGCGCCTGCCCGAGCACGGCCTCGGCATCCTTGCCGGTGATCTGCTTGGCGCGCAGGTCGACCAGCATCAGGTGGCTCTCGGTGCGGCCCGAGACGATGCGCAGGCCGCGCTTGACGAGCGTCTCCGCCAGCACCCGGGCATTGGTGAGAACCTGCTGCTGGTAGCTCTTGAACTCGGGCGCCAGCGCCTCCTTGAACGCCACCGCCTTGGCCGCGATTACGTGCATCAGCGGGCCGCCCTGGATCCCCGGGAACACGGCGCTGTTGATCGGTTTCTCGAGCGCCGGCTTCATCAGTATCAGACCGCCGCGCGGGCCACGGAGCGTCTTGTGCGTCGTGCTGGTCACGACATCAGCATGCGGAATCGGGCTCGGGTAGACACCGGCCGCGATCAGGCCGGCGTAGTGCGCCATGTCGACCATGAAGTAGGCGCCGACCTCCTTCGCCACCTTCGCGAAGCGCGCCCAGTCGAAGCGCAGTGAATACGCCGAGGCACCGGCGATGATCAGCTTCGGCTTGTGCAGATGCGCCAGATGCTCCATCGCGTCGTAGTCGATCTCCTCGCGCTCGTCCAGTCCGTAGCTCACGACCTTGAACCACTTGCCGGAGATGTTGAGCGCCATGCCGTGGGTCAGGTGCCCGCCCTCGGCAAGCGACAAACCCATGATCGTGTCGCCGGGGTTGAGCAACGCGAGGAACACCGCGGTGTTGGCCTGTGCGCCGGAGTGCGGCTGCACGTTGGCGGCGAGTTCGATCGTCGGATAGCCAAAGATCTGCTTCAGCCGCTCGAGCGCCAACGTTTCGGCGACGTCGACGTACTCGCAGCCGCCGTAGTAGCGCTTGCCTGGATACCCTTCAGCGTATTTGTTCGTGAGCTGGCTGCCCTGCGCGGCCATGACCGCGGGGCTCGTGTAGTTCTCAGAGGCGATCAGCTCGATATGCTGTTCCTGCCGGACGTTCTCTTGTCGGATGGCAGCCCAGAGTTCGGGGTCGATCGCTTCGACCGTGTATGCGCTTCGCTTGAACATAGTTCCTCGCGTCGGGTTGCAAGTGGTATTTCACTTGCCATCTGCCCAGGCGAACGGCAGCTACGCGGGTAGCAGGTTGGTCCGCGCTCCCCGGGTGTACTCACCCTTTCGCCAGTCACGCGGAACGGGATGGCGGCGAAATTATGCCAGTGCGTGCAGCGCCCACAGTCCGGCGGCGAGCGCCAGCAGCGGACCGATGAAAGCCCGCAGTACGGCCCAGCGCATCCTTGGCCCGCCGGCCGAGGCCGCCACGACTGCCTTGAAGACCAGGTTGGACGCGACCGCAACGCCAACGCCGGCAAGCGCCGTCACCTGCGACAGAGAGCCTTTGTCGAGCAGTCGCATCGACGACAGCGTGATCGCATCGACATCGGTTAGGCCGGATACCGCAGCCAGCGCCAGCAGGCCGCGTGAGCCCAGCACTTCATTGGCCCAGGCCGCGAGCAGCAGGATGACCGCATAGATCGCGCCGAACCCGAGCGCGGTTCGCAATTGGGTCGGATTCCGGAACGCCGCCTCGCCGGCCGGCGGGGCCGTCGACGCCGAGGACCAGCGCCAGGCAACGCCAGCGACCGCGACCAGCAGTGCCGGCACGATGACCAGCAGTGCCAGCGGCAGAGAGGCTGGCGCGACCACGCCCACCAGGACGAGCACGCGCAACAGCATCGTCGCGTTCGCCAGCAGGATTACCAGCAACGCTGCCGACACCGGCTGGGCACCGGCGGCCGCGTGGCGCGCATAGACGAGCGTTGTGGCCGTGCTCGACGCCACACCGCCGAGCACGCCGGTGAGCAGCAGACCGTGGCGACCGAGCGTCAGGCGCCAGGCAACGTAGCCCGCGAGGCTGACGGCAGCCACCAGCACGACCATCAGCCAGATCTGAAACGGGTTCAGGACACCGTACGGCCCGAACGAACGGTCCGGCAGCAGCGGCAGGATGACGGCCGTCAGCACGGCAAACTGCAGCATCGACCGGATATCCTGTCCGGTCAGCTTCTGGCTGAACCCTTCGAGCTCGGCCTTGAAATAGAGAAGTGCCGTCATGCCGACGCCAAGCGCCACGGCGAGTGTGCGATAGCCGTAGTAGTTGGCCGCGCCGAGGAAGAAAACCGCGATGGCCGCCACGACGGTCGTGGTGCCCGCATCGTCGTGGATCGATTCCCGATCCTGCAGGTAGGCGGCCACCAAAGCCCCGGTCACGCACACCGCACCCGCGCCCAGTGCCCAGGCCGAGCCGGTCGCCTCCGTGAGAAGTGCAGCCAGCGAGCCCAGCACCGCGATCAGCGTGAACGTGCGCACCCCGGCTTTCGCCGAGGGCTTGCGCTCGCGCTCGAGGCCGACCAGCAGACCGATCCCGGCACTCAGGGCGAACGACACGACCTGCGTCAGCGTCGGGTTCATGGCTGCACTGTAGCTTCCGGGACCGTTGCCGCCATGGCGGCGGTCAATTGCGCGACGAAGCTCAGGTCAGCGACTCGTCGCGCGCCTGCTCGAGATGCGCGACGTCACCCCAGTCGAGGATGGACAACGCCAGCGGCGAACCCTGCGCGCTGAGGCGGTTGATGCTTGCATTGAGCATCAGATGCTCTCGTGTTGCATCCCAGCTGAGGCCGCGTGCCGCGCGATAGGCGACATCGAGCACGCCGCCGTGCGTGACGACGGCGACCGTTTCGCCCCGGTGCCGCGACGCGATGTCATCCAGCGCGGAGAGCACGCGGTCGATCAGTTGCTGTCCACTCTCGCCGTCGTCCATCGCCCAGGCCGGGTCGCGCTCGCGCCAGCGCCTGAAGCCCTCCGGGTGGCGGGCCGCGATCTCATCCACCGTCAGTCCCTCGAACACTCCGAAAGAGCGCTCGCGCAGGCGAGAGTCCGGAATGATTTCGAGGCCGAGACGGGCCGCGAACGGTACGGCGGTCAGCCAGGCACGTGCCAGTTCGCTCGAGTACACCGCCGTGACCGTTTCAGCAGCCAGCCGCTCCCCCAGGCTTGCGGCCTGCCGGATGCCCGTCGCCGACAGCGGGATGTCGAGGTGACCCTGAATACGGTGCTCGGCATTCCACGCGGTCTCGCCGTGGCGGATCAGCAGCAGTGCAGTCGACGTCACGCCAGGCGCGGATTGAGTGTGTAGGTGCCCGTGATCGACGCCTTGCCAAGCACGTGACCCTCGATGGCCCGCAGGACGTCGTTTGCAGTGAACCTGCCGTCCACCGATACCCGTTCGAGATCGAGCGCGTAAAGCGTGAAGACGTAGTGGTGGACGATGGCATCGTTCCACGGCGGGCAGGGGCCGTCGTAGCCGAAGTAATCGCCGCTCATGTCATGGTCGGTTGCGAACCAGCCGGTGTAGTCATTGAGGGCCTGGCGCGTGCCGTTGATCGCCGCCGGACCGTTCTTGCCGCGCGGAGTGACTTCCTTCGAGTAGCTGCCGGCCTCAATCGCGCGGCTTGCCGCGGGAACGTCGATCAGCGTCCAGTGGAAAAAGTCGATGCGCGGCAGACTGGCCGGCACCTCGCGATCTTCCTTGAACAGGTCGTCCGGCTTGCTGGGGACGTCCGGGTCGTGACAGATGAGGGCGAAAGAACGCGTACCGGCTGGAACCTCGCCCCAGGCCACGTGCGGGTTGCGATTCGACGCCAGCTTGACGTGACTTGCAGGGTCGATGACGCAGAAGGCGTAGTCGCCCGGGATCGCGCTACCGTCTGCGAAGGAATCACTCCAGATCTTCATGCCTTTGCCTCCTGCCGAGGACGGACCTGCAGCCAGAACGTCACCGGCCCGTCGTTGATCGATTCAACCTGCATGTGGGCACCAAATCGCCCGCTCGCCACCGTCGCATGGCGCTCGCGCGCCCGCGCCACGAAGTACTCGAACAGCCGCCGACCCACCTCCGGCGCCGCCGCCGGCGAGAAGCTCGGCCGTGTCCCACTCATCGTGTCGGCGGCGAGCGTGAACTGCGGCACCACTAGCAGCCCACCCGCCACGTCGCGCAGGCTACGGTTCATCTTGCCATCGTCGTCAGCAAACACACGATACGCGAGCAGCTTGTCGAGCAGCGCCTCCGCCTGCGGCTCCGCGTCGTGCCGTTCGGCGCAGACCAGCGCCAGCAGGCCCGGCCCGATGGCCCCGACCGTGGTGCCTTCGACGACCACCCGACCTTGCGTCACCCGCTGTATCAGCGCAATCATCGATCGCACTCCACGGAGAGCCCCGTGCCCGCCCGCGGACCCTCAGGCGATCGTCACGCGCGCCCACTTGCGCTTGCCGACCTGGATCACGTAAGTGCCGGTGTCGAGTCTCAGCGCGCGATCACTGACACGTTCGCCGTCGATCTTCACTCCGCCCTGTTCGAGATTGCGCACCGCTTCGCTGGTTGAAGGTGCCAGTCCGGCCAGCTTCAGGACCGCCGCGATGCCGAGTCCGCCCACGGCTTCGCCCGCCAGCGCGAGCTCCGGCATGTCGTCCGGCGCCGCACCGGCGCGGAAGCGTTCATTGAACGCCTGCTCCGCCGCGTCGGCCGCACGCGCCGAATGAAAGCGCGCGACGATCTCTTTGGCGAGCAGCACCTTGATGTCGCGTGGATTGCGACCTTCCGCCGCCTCGCGCTTGAAGGCCGCGCGCTCGTCGTTGCTGCGCGCCGACACCAGGTCGTACCAGCGCCACATCAGCTCGTCCGAGATCGACATCGCCTTGCCGAACATCTCGTCCGGCGGCTCCGTGATGCCGATGTAGTTGTTCTTGCTCTTCGACATCTTCTCGGCGCCGTCGAGACCCTCGAGCAGCGGCATCGTCAGCACGCACTGCGGCTCCTGACCGTAGTGCCGCTGCAGTTCGCGCCCGACCAGCAGGTTGAACTTCTGGTCGGTGCCGCCGAGCTCGATGTCAGAGCGCAGCGCGACCGAGTCGTAGCCCTGCATCAGCGGGTACAGGAGCTCGTGCATCGCAATCGGCGTGTTGTCGCGGAAGCGCTTGGAAAAGTCGTCGCGCTCGAGCAGCCGCGCCAGCGTGTACTTGGCTGCCAGCTTGATCAGGCCGGCCGCGCCGAGCGGCTCCGACCACTCCGAGTTGTAGCGGATCTCGGTGCGTTCTCGATCGAGCACTAGAGCCGCCTGCTCGAAGTAGGTCTTAGCATTGGCTTCGATCTCCTCGCGCGACAGCGGCGGCCGCATCGTGTTGCGGCCCGAGGGGTCCCCGATCATCCCGGTGAAGTCGCCGATCAGGAAGATCACCGTGTGGCCAAGGTCCTGCAGCTGGCGCAGCTTGTTCAGCACCACCGTATGGCCAAGATGGATGTCCGGCGCGGTCGGATCGAGCCCGAGCTTGCAGCGCAGAGGCTTTCCCGTGGCGCGCGCCCGCGCGAGTTTCTGCGCGAACTCGGCCTCGATCAGCAGCTCGTCGCAGCCGCGCTTGACCAGCGCCAGTGCGTCCTCGATTTCCCTAGTAATCGGGTAGGTCTTTGCGGGTTCGGGCTGCATCGATGTCAGTGCCTTGAGCGGCGGTCGACAGACCCCGCCGGGCTATACTGCGGCCTTCGACAAAAAAGCGCACCGCTCGGTGCGCTTTTGGTGACAGCCGGCCGTTGAAGTACCCCGAGATTCTATCCAAACACCTCCGCAGCCTGGGCGCCGACGTTCGACTTGGCGCGCGATTGCTGTTGCGCCGCTGGCGCCAGCTCGACCGCGCTACTCGCAGCCGAATCGAGCTTGGAGCCGTGTTCTCGCTCCTGCCGCTGTCGGCGGCACTCGCCGCCATCGCCGCCGCACCGGCCGCGCTCGACCTCGATGACATCCAATCGCGGCCCATTGTCGAAGTCGTCAGCACACCACGTCTCGACGATCAGCTTGCACCGGCACTTGTCCGCGGCGAGACCTTTGTCCGTGAAGCGAAGGTCCAGCGCGGCGAGCCCTTCGGAGCACTGCTGGTCCGCCTGGGCATCGATGACGAAGAAGCAGCGCGCTTCCTGCGCGCCGATCCTGCGGCACGTCCGTTGCTTCGCATTGCGCCGGGCCGCTTTGTCCAGGCCAGCATCAGTGCAGAGGGTCGGCTCGAGTGGCTGCGCGCCTATCGCGATGGCGACGACACCGCCACCGGGGCGACATCGTCGGTGCTGACAGTCGCACGTGACAGCTCTGCGCCGGACGGCTTCCGTGCTTCGGAGTCCGACTTCATCCTCGAGCGGCGGACCGAATTGCGCAGTGGCGAGATCAAGTCCTCGCTGTTCGCGGCGGCCGACGAGGCTGAGGTTCCGGACTCGATCGCGCAGCAGATGGTCGACGCGCTCGAAAACGAAGTCGACTTCCACCGCAGCCTCCGTGAAGGCGACCGCTTCCGCGTCATTTACGAGACTTTGTACGCCGGTGGCGAGTACCTGCGCCCGGGCCGGCTGCTGGCGGTGGAGTTCATCAACGACGGCCGGTCTCTCGAGGCCTATTGGTTCGACGACGGCAGCAAGCATGGCGGCTTCTACGCACCCGGTGGGCGCAGCATGAAGCGGGCCTTCCTACGTTCGCCGCTGGAGTACACGCGCGTCAGTTCTGGGTTCAGCAACAGCCGCACGCACCCGCTGTTCGGGTACGACGCCGCGCACCGCGGCATCGACTATTCGGCGCCGATGGGTAGCAAGGTACGGACGATCGCTGGCGGCGTGGTCGAATTTGCCGGCTGGCAGAGCGGCTACGGAAACGTCGTCGAGATCCGGCATGACGGCAAGCATTCCACCCTGTACGCGCACTTGCAGAAGTTCGGCCCGGGCGTCGTCAAAGGCGCGCGGATCAGCCAGGGCGACCTTATCGGCTACGTCGGCATGACGGGCTGGGCGACCGGGCCTCATCTGCACTTCGAGGTGAAGATCGCCGACCGTCATGTCAATCCGCTGACGGCCCAGTTCCCCGGCGCCGAGCCGCTGGGCGAAGCGCAGCGCGAAGCGCTCGCGGTGGTCGCTGCTCCGCTGCGCGAGCAGCTCGCGTTGCTCGAGCGCATTCGCGTCGCTACCAGCCTACGCTGACGGCCGCATGGCCGTTGATCGCACCCTCGGCGACAGGTCAGAGCTTTACATCGGACTGATGTCCGGGACAAGCCTCGATGGCGTCGACGCCGTCCTGGCCGACTTTTCTTCCCCGGCGCCGCGCGCGCTGTCGCATGCACATCGCCCTTTTCCGCAGGATCTGCACGCTGAGCTGTTGGCACTGACCTCGCCCGGCGCCAACGAGATCGAGCGGTCCGGTGCCGCGGCTCAGCGACTGGTCGACGTCTATGCGCACTGCGTTGCGGATGTCCTGCAACTGGCCGACTGCGCACCGGCAGACATTTGCGCGATCGGAGCCCACGGTCAGACGGTCCGTCATCGCCCCGAGGGCGGCTACTCGCTGCAGCTCAACGCGCCGGCGCTCCTCGCCGAGTTGACCCAGATCGACGTCGTGGCGGATTTCCGCAGCCGTGACCTCGCTGCGGGCGGCCAGGGCGCACCGTTGGTCCCGGCCTTCCACGCTGCGGCGTTCTCCGCGGGAGCCCCGCGTGCCGTCGTCAATATCGGCGGCATCAGCAACGTCACGTACCTGCCCGACGGCGAGCAAGACATCCTTGGCTTCGACTGTGGACCCGGCAACGTGCTGCTCGATGCGTGGACGACACAATACCGGGCCGAGCCCTTCGATCGCAACGGCGAGTTCGCGGCGACCGGTCAACTGGATACGGAGTTGCTTGCGCGGCTGCTCGCCGAGCCGTTCCTGCAACTCAAACCACCCAAAAGCACTGGGCGCGAGTTGTTTTCGCAAGCCTGGCTGGGCAAGGCTCTGGCGGCCTCGGCGCGGCTGCCCCAGGATGTGCAGCGGACGCTGACGGAATTCACCGCCCGCTGCATAGGCGATTCCATCAAGAGTTGGTGCGCTTCAGCGCGCGATGTCGTCGTGTGCGGCGGTGGCGTCCGCAATGCGACGCTGATGGCCGCCCTGGCAGGCGCCGTCGCGCCGCGCCCGCTCGTGGCCAGCTCCGCACTGGGGATCGAGCCGGATCAGGTCGAAGCCCTCGCGTTCGCCTGGCTGGCGCGTCGCTCCAAGCGCCGCGAAACCGGGAGCATTCCAGCTGTCACGGGAGCACGGGGCGCGCGCATCCTCGGCGCGATCTATCCGCGCTAGCCGAAAAAAAAGGGAGCGCAGCGCGCCCCCTTTTTGCTAACCCTATGGTTCTTCAGGCGGAGAACGACGACCCGCAACCGCAGGTCGTCGTGGCATTCGGATTCTTGATCACGAACTGAGCGCCTTCGAGGTCTTCCTTGTAGTCGATCTCGGCGCCGACCAGGTACTGGTAGCTCATCGAGTCGATCAGCAGCATGACGCCGTTTTTCTCCATCGTCGCGTCGTCCTCGTTGACGACCTCGTCGAAGGTGAACCCGTACTGGAAGCCGGAGCAGCCGCCGCCCTGCACGAAGACGCGGAGCTTCAGGCCCGGATTGCCCTCTTCATCGATCAGCGCCTTGACCTTCGAGGCCGCAGCATCGGTGAAAAGCAGCGGGGCGGGCATCTCTACGGCAGCATTCATGGCGATCTCCATCGTCGATATTTCGGGCCGATTATAGGCACGGCCACCCGCCGGCAGTTCAAGTACCGGTAGGCTCGGAGGTGGTACCGGCGGCGGCAAGTTTCAAGGCGGGGCGTACCTCGGCCGTGTCATGGATCAACCGGCCTTCGACCACGGCGCCATGATGGATTTCAATCGTCCGGTAGCGCACATCGCCGGTGACCTGCGCCTTGGGTTGAAGCTCCAGCACGTCGGTCACATAGACCGGCCCGTTGACCTTGCCGGAAACGACCAGGTGGGCGGCATGGACCTCCCCGATGACGCAGCCGAGTTCGCTGATGATGACCATGCCCGCCTCGCCGTTCGCGCTGCGGATATCGCCCTTCACCGTACCGTCGATGCGGAGCCCGCCGACGTAGGACAGTGTTCCCTCGATCGTAGTGCCTGCGCCCACCAGGGTACCGATCGTCTTGGGTGTGGCGCGCTTGGTTCCGAACATGTCTCCTCCCTACATCGCAAACGTCTGCTGCGTCCGCATTTCGCCTCCGGAGCTGATCACGACCTGCACCGAGCGCACTGTGGCACCCTCGGGCACAGGGAACGTTCCCTCGACCCGCTGGTAATGCCGGAACGCCAACGGAGCCGGCCCGCCAGCCGGATTCGCCGCATCCGGCAACGTCAACGACACGGGGCGGCCCTCCCGCAGGAAGTTCACTTTCAGCTCGACCGCTCCGACAAAATCCTTGTCCGGCCTGCCGCTTTGCTGCACCAGCAGCCGATAGCGCAATGTGTTGTCATCGCCATCGGGCTGCAGCTTGAAGCTGCGGATCACCACGCCGCGGGATGCCGACGCCGCCGGCAGCAGACTCTCGAAGAAGGCCAGGTCGCCCCGCAGCCGGGCGTTGTCCCCCTCGATGGCCTTCAACTGCTGCGCGAGCTGGTTCTGCGCGGCGCGCTCGATGTTCAGCTGGTTCTCGGACTGCACCGCAGCGGCGGCATAACGATCCCGGTCTTCCTTCGCGATTCGAAGCTGCTCGCGCGAGCGCTCGAGCTCGTTCAATACTTCAGCGTGGTCGACCGGAACTCCGATATTGCGGCCGTATTGGTAGACGGCAAAAAGTCCGATCACTGCCAGCGCGGCCGCAGCCGCAG
Organism: uncultured beta proteobacterium; assembly: GCA_963702595.1. Classification (GTDB taxonomy): domain Bacteria; phylum Pseudomonadota; class Gammaproteobacteria; order Burkholderiales; family Burkholderiaceae_F; genus JALORV01. The sequence goes on from CAVPDC010000016.1 coordinate 161,458, forward strand.
CCAGTGTTGCCCTGATGGCCCACGGCAACTGTGTGCGGACCGCGACGCGAGGCGCACTCACGGACAGATTTCGCAGCCACAGCTTCCACTTCATCGACAGTCGGGCGCAGGCCTTGGGTACGTCGCGTCGGGCGCGCAGTCAAACAAAAGAGCCGCGACCTTGCTGCTGACCGCGGCTCGAGTCCTTGTCTGGTTCAGTATAGGAGCGAAGGCGAGAAGCAGCGCGCGGTGAAACGCGCTGCCCATCCCGCAAAACGGGGCCCTCGGAAAGCTGAGTCGACGGAGCCAGGCTCGTGTCGCTCGCGGCCGCCAATCTGAGAACTCAGTCGGCGCGGGACTTGCCTCGTGCCGACTAAGACGCGATCGCGGGATCCGCGATCGCGACCGCGCAACCGATTAGCGCTTGGAGAACTGCTTGCGACGACGAGCCTTGCGCAGGCCGACTTTCTTGCGCTCGACTTCGCGCGCATCGCGCGTCACCAGCCCTGCATTCGAGAGCGCCGGCTTCAGCGTCGCGTCATAGTCGATCAGCGCCCGCGTGATGCCGTGGCGTACCGCACCGGCCTGGCCCGACTCGCCGCCACCGATCACGTTGACCATGATGTCGAACGTCTCGGCGTGATTGGTCAGTTCCAGCGGCTGGCGCACGATCATGCGACCGGTCTCGCGGAAGAAATACTGCTCGATCGGCCGCCCGTTTATGACGATCTGACCCTTGCCGCGCTTGAGGAAGACACGCGCCACCGAACTCTTGCGGCGACCCGTTCCATAGTTGTAGTTGCCAATCATGTGAACCTCAGATGTCCAGCGCCTTGGGCTGCTGCGCGGTGTGCGGGTGCTGCTGGTCGGCGTAGACCTTCAGCTTCTTGATCATTGCGTAGCCCAGTGGGCCCTTGGGCAGCATGCCCTTGACGGCGAGTTGCAGGGCACGACCCGGGAAACGCTCCTGCATCTTGCGGAAATTGGTTTCGTACACGCCACCGGGATAGCCGCTGTGCCGGTAGTACTTCTTGTCCTCGAACTTGGCGCCCGTGACCTTCAGCTGCGCCGCATTGACAACGACGATGAAATCGCCGGTATCGACGTGCGGCGTGTACTCGGGCTTGTGCTTGCCGCGCAGCCGCAGCGCGATCTGGCTCGCGAGCCGGCCCAGCACCTTGTCGGAAGCATCGACCAACAACCAGTCACGCTTGACTTCGTGCGACTTGGCGGAAAACGTCTTCATAAACGATCCAATCAGGAAATCTGGTTACTGCGCTGTCAGAACAAACTCGACCGGTCGGACAAGCGAAGCTGAGCGTCGAACTTGCCGCCCGAACTTGCCGCCCGGACTTGCCGACCGGGCTTGATGTCCACTTAGGGCGGCGGCGAACGCGGAAAGCCTTAAATTTTAAGCGTTTTCGCGCGGCTTCCGCAAGCGCACAAAAAAATGGGCCCGGAGGCAAGCCTCCGGGCCAAATCCACCGTTGGGGGTGGAGGAGACACCGGTCGAGGGGCAGATAAACCCCCAGTTGGCTTCAGTGTGCCAACGGCGTTGCTGCATTGCAAGCAAAGCCGGTGCGCAGCCCTCCCAGGCGACAGTTACCGGGTAGATTTATCGGTGATATATCAATTACTTGACGCGTAACATCCGGATCTTGAGTGGTCATTCAAAATCTGTTGCATCGCGCCGAATCGGCGCTCTGGGAGCTTTGATGGATTGCACCGTGCGTTGGTCCGGAGAAGGAATGAGTTTTATTGCCGAGTCAGGAAGCGGGCACCTGGTGGCTATGGATGGCGCGCCCGACGGCGGTGGCCGCAATCTCGCCCCACGACCGATGGAGATGGTGCTGATCGGCACCGGCGGTTGCACCGCCTACGACGTCGTGCTGATTCTCAAGCGCGGCCGGCACGACGTGCGCTCGTGCGAGGTAAGCCTGCATGCGGAGCGTGCGCCGACGGACCCCAAGGTGTTCACCGCCATCACGCTGCGTTTCACGGTGCGTGGCCGCAACCTCGACCCATCTGTCGTCGAGCGTGCGGTCGCGCTCTCGCACGACAAGTACTGCTCGGCAACGGCGATGCTTGCGAAGACCGCCGAAATCCGCACCGAGACGATTGTCGAAAGCGTGTAGCAGCGGGCTGCAGCGCCCCAGACCGCGTGACCCGCGTCGTCTGGATCTACTAGACGTAGTGCGCCGTGGTAGTCATCACCTTGGCAGCCACTCTCATCAGCCAGCGTACCGGCAATGGGAGCGTCGCCCCGCCGAGTGCCGTCGCGCTCTCCGCATGATGTACTTCGTCGCCCTTCATCTGCTCGACCACCGCTCGGGAGAGATGATCGTCAACCGGCAGCCGATCCAGGTGGCTGTCCAAATGCTGCTCGACCTGCCGTTCGGTTTCTGCCATGAAGCCCAGGCTCACGCGATCGCCGGCACGCGCGGCCAGCAAGCCAATAGCGAACGCGCCGCCATACCAGAGCGGATTCAACAGGCTCGTCCGGCCACCCAGTTGCTCGATGCGTGACTGGGTCCAGGACAGGTGGTCGGCTTCCTCCCGCGCCGCCCGTTCGAACAAGGTGCGCAGTTCAGCGTCGCGTGTCGCCAGGGCCTGGGCGTCGTAAAGTGCCTGCGCGCAGACCTCGCCGACGTGATTGACCCGCATCAGCGCTGCGACTTGCCGTCGTTCAGCGTCGGAGAACTCCCGTTGCGGGGGTGGCAGGCCTGCCGCCGGGCTCGGGCGGGAGGCGGCCGGCGGTGCGGCAACCGTCCGAAGCGCGCGATCGGCAGCTGCGGTCAGGCGGTCCACAAGAGAGAATTGCCGGGACATGTCGAGACTGTAGCGCCAGCGCTGCACCCGACAATTCCGTAATATGAAATGCCCTGGAATTGCCCCCTAGTTTCCTGTTGCTGTGGGGCAACATAAAGATAGGCTTTTGGGTTGTTTTTGCCCGCTAAGCTTTGACTCACTGCCGCCCTCTGAAACAATCCTCTCAGCTTCCTCCGGGGAAGTGCTTCAACGGCTCGCGGCGCCGTCCAAAGCCAGCGCGCCAAAGAAATCCCAAAACTAGCTAGGAGAGCTTGGAATGAAAAAAAGTCTAATCGCACTGGCAGTTCTCGGCGCGATGTCCAGCGCCGCGTCTGCGCAGTCCAGCGTGACGCTGTATGGCATCTTCGATATCGGCGTGCAGTGGAATGAGTTTGGCGTCGCGACCGGCGTTCCCGCCAGCCCGTACGCGCAGGAAAACTATTTCGGCGTCGACAGCGGTTATCAGTCAGGCAGCCGTTTCGGCCTGCGCGGCGCAGAAGCGCTGGGTCGTGGCTGGAACGCTGTCTTCACCCTTGAGGGTGGATTCGACGGCTCGACCGGAAACCTGGGGCAGGGCGGCCGCGTGTTCGGCCGTCAGGTCTGGGCCGGACTGCAGCACAACGCCATGGGCACTGTCGTCCTGGGCCGTGTTGCTACGCCGTCGTCGGGCACGGGTTCGTTCGACCTGTGGGGCAGCGTCGATCCGTTCGCGACCGGCTGGGGCATCAACGGTCTGCAGTCGACCATGATCCCGTCGAACGCGCTGCGCGAAGACAACGCGATCCTGTGGGCCTCGCCGACCTGGGCCGGGTTCAGGTTCGCCGCGTCGTACTCCTTCAACATCAATGGTCCCGAAGCCGCTCCGAGCGGCAACAACACCAAGGGCATGACGCTGGCCGGTAACTGGACCTGGGGTCCGTTGTTCCTCGCGGCCACCTATGACGTGCTGTCGGCGGGTGACCAACTCACCAGCCCGACGTTCGGCAACCCGGACCAGAAGATGACGCAGCTGGGTGGCACGTTTGACTTCAAGATCGTCAAGCTGCACGCCGCCTACGCGATCCAGGACAACATCCGCCTGCTGCCCGCCGCCAACAACCCGGGTGTGTTCAACCCGACCGGCGGCGCTGCACCGTACGACAACAACGCCTGGATGCTCGGCGTGACGGTGCCGCTGTTCGGCGGCTCGATCCTCGCGTCGTACCAGTACGCGGACGCGGACAACATCAATGGCACGACAGCCGCGGGTGCGTATTCGTTTGAGCCTGATTACTCGGTCTGGGGCGTGGGCTACACCTACCCATTCTCGCGTCGTACCAACATGTACATCGGTTACGGCAAGGTTGAATGGGACGGCAACGTGAGCGTCAACAACGTCTCCGCCGGTGCCGCTCCGGCGCAGCGCCTCGACCGGCAGCAGTTCGCGCTGGGCCTGCGTCACATGTTCTAGACTGACACGAGAGTTGTTCTCGAAGGCCGCTGCTTGCAGCGGCCTTTTTTTCGCCCCTGCTACGCGAGTTTGCGCGCCAGTTCTGCGCCCGCCCGGCGGTCGACCAGCCCAGTCCGCAGCCGCCGGTATATGAAGTCATCGGCCGTCCGGGCCTGTTCGCACGCGCCGGCCAGTTCGCGATAGCGCAGCACCGTCGCCAGATCTCCAGGGCCTGCGGCTTCGGCCACGCGGCGCGCGGCTTCGAGCCCGGCATCGACATCGATGCGCAGCGATTCCGTGTCGCACGGGCGCGGCTCCAGCAGGCCGCGGCGCACCGCCTGCTCCAGCGCATCAAAGGCCATGCGGCGATACGTGGTCCATTTGCCGCCTGTGATCGTAACCAGGTTTTCCTGCTCGATGACAATGGAATGCTCGCGCGACAGCGTCTTCGTCGCACCCGTCGTCCCTTTAGCGACCAGCGGGCGCAGGCCGGCGAAGGTCTGGGTGATGTCGTCCGTCCCGATCGGATCGCGCAGATAGCCGCGCGCGGTCTCGACGATGAACTCGATCTCCTGCGGTGTCGGCTGCGGCTCCCACGCGGCATCGTCGGCGGGCACATCGGTCGTGCCGACGATCAGGTGCCCGAGCCACGGAATGGCAAACAGCACGCGGCCATCGGCGGTCTTCGGGATCATCAGCGCACGCTCGCCCGGCAGGAATCGTCGGCCGACGACGATGTGCGAGCCGCGGCTGAGGGCGACCATCGGCCGCACCGATGCGTTGGCCATCGCACGGATACGATCGACCCACACGCCGGTCGCGTTGTAGACGACCTTCGCACGCAATTCGAAGCGTTCGCCGGTTTCGGCGTTGACTGCTTCCACCGCGTCGATGCGACCGGCCGCGACGCGCAGGGCTTCCGCGCGCACGTAGTTGATCGCCGTGGCGCCGAGGCGGCAGGCAGTGCGCATCAGCGCGATGGCGAGCCGCGCGTCGTCGAATTGCGCGTCCCAGTAAGACACGCCGCCGCGCAGCCCTTCGGGCCGCACGGTGGGCAGACGGGCGATGGTTTCGGCGCGCGACAGCCAGCGCGTAGGGCCGACGCCACGCGTGCCGGCTAGACCGGTCGTACAGCCCGAGGCCGATGCGCATCGTTTCGCGCTCGAGCAGGCGGTAGCACGGCACGATGAACTCCATCGCGTGCACGAGTTCCGGCGCATTGGCCAGCAGCCGCGAACGTTCGATCAGCGCTTCGCGCACCAGCTTGACGTTGCCCTGCGCCAGGTAGCGCACGCCGCCATGGATGAGCTTGGTGCTGCGGCTCGACGTACCGCTCGAGAAGTCGCGCGCCTCGATCAGCGCGGTGCGCAGGCCGCGCGATGCGGCATCGACCGCGATGCCGAGACCGGTGGCGCCGCCGCCGATGACAAGCACGTCCCAAGGGCGCGGATCGCGCAACGCCGCCAGCAGCGCCGCACGCTCGATGACCGGCGCCCGCACCTCGGCTACTCCACCCACTGCGCCGCCCTCTGCACCGCGCGCCGCCAGCGCGCCATCAACGATTCGCGTTCATCGGCCTGCATCAGCGGCTCGAAGCGGCGCTCGGCGCGCCACAGCTGTGCCAGCTCGTCCTTGCCCGACCAGACCCCGGTCGCCAGGCCGGCGAGGTACGCGGCGCCGAGCGCCGTCGTCTCGGTCACTTCCGGCCGGACCACCGGCACACCCATGACATCGGCCTGAAACTGCATCAGCAGGTCATTGCGCGCGGCGCCACCGTCGACGCGCAGCTCGGTCAACGGCTGGTGGGCGTCGCGCTGCATCGCTGCCAGTACGTCGCACGACTGGAACGCAATCGATTCGAGCGCGGCGCGCGCCACGTGGGCGCGCGACGTGCCGCGCGTCATGCCGATCAGCAGCCCGCGCGCGTCCGGGTCCCAGTGCGGCGCACCGAGGCCGACAAACGCCGGCACCAGCACGACGCCGCCGCTGTCAGGCGCCTGGCGCGCCAGCGCCTCGACATGTTCCGAGCGCTCGATGAGGCCGAGTCCGTCGCGCAGCCACTGCACTACGGCACCGGCGACGAACACGCTGCCTTCCAGCATGTAGGCGGCGTTCGCCGAGCCTTCGATGCGCCAGCCGGCCGTTGCCAACAGGCGATTTTCCGAGGCCTGCGGTGCCGCGCCGACATTCATCAACATGAAGGCGCCGGTGCCGTAGGTGTTCTTCGCCATGCCCGGCGTGAAGCAGGCCTGACCGAACGTCGCCGCCTGCTGGTCGCCGGCGTTGCCGGCGATGGGGATCGGCCCGCCAAAGAGTTCGGCCCGCGCTTCGCCGACCACTTCGCTCGACGAGGTGATGCGCGGCAGCAGCGCTTGCGGCACGTTGAAGAGCGCGAGCAGCTCGTCGTCCCAGTCGAGCGTCGCCAGATTCACAAGCGAGGTGCGCGAGGCGTTGCTGACGTCGGTGACGTGCACTCCGCCCGTCAGGTTCCAGATCAGCCAGCTATCGACGGTGCCGAAGGCCAGTTCACCGCGCTCGGCCCGCATCCGCGCCCCGGGCACATGGTCGAGCAGCCACTCGATCTTGGTGGCGGAGAAGTACGGGTCGAGCACCAGGCCCGTCCGTTCGCGCACCCGGGCTTCGTTGTCGCCGGCGCGCAGCGCGGCACAGCGCTCACTGGTGCGCCGATCCTGCCAGACGATGGCATTCGCGATCGGGGCCCCGGTGGCACGATCCCACAGGACGGTCGTCTCGCGCTGGTTGGTGATGCCGATGGCCGCGACATCGCTCGCTGCGACGCCGGCCTGTCGCAGCGCCGACTGCGCGCACGCGAGCTGCGTCGACCAGATCTCGTTGGCGTCGTGCTCGACCCAGCCGGGCTGCGGAAAGATCTGCCGGAATTCCTTCTGCGCCGTGGCGACAGCATGCCCGGAGCGATCGAACAAGATGGCACGCGAGCTCGTGGTGCCCTGGTCCAGCGCCAGCACGTACTTTGCCGCGTTGCCTGTCACTTCGTCCTGCAGATCATGCCCTTTCGCAGCCAGCATAGACGAACACGATCAGGCACGGCAGACTTGCCGCACAAGACCATCACGGAGGAGACATCATGTTCGCTCGCTGGTTGATCGCTGTCGTCGCCTGCGCCATTCTGGCGCCGGCGCAGGCGCAGACCTGGCCTTCCAAGCCGGTCCGCATCGTCGTGCCGTTCCCGCCGGGCGGCACGACGGACATCGTCGCGCGTTCCATCGGGGTCGAACTGCAGCGCATGTGGCAGCACGCTGTCGTCATCGAGAACCGGCCCGGCGCGGGCGGCAACATCGGCGCCGATGTGGTGGCCAAGGCCGCACCGGATGGCTACACGCTGCTGATGGGCACCGTGGGGACTCACGCGATCAACAAGGCCCTGTTCGAGCAGAGCGGGGCGAAGATGCCCTTTGACCCTGTGAAGGACTTCGTGCCGATCACGCTCGCGGCGGGCGTGCCCAATGTCATGGTCATCAATCCGAAGCTGCCGGTGAACACCGTCGCCGAGTTCATCGCGTACGCCAAGGCACGGCCCGGGCAACTGAACATGGCCTCGAGCGGCAATGGCACCTCGATCCATCTCTCGGGTGAACTCTTCAAGACGGTGACCGGCGTCTACATGGTGCACTTTCCGTATCGCGGCTCGGCGCCGGCCGTGACGGATCTCATCGCCGGCAACATGAACGTGATGTTCGACAACCTGCCGTCAGCGCTGCCGCATATCAAGAGCGGCCGGCTGAAAGCGCTGGCGGTCACGTCGCGCACGCGCTCGCCGGCGCTGCCGAACGTCCCGACGATCGAGGAAGCCGCCGGCCTCAAGGGCTTCGATGCGAGCTCCTGGTTCGGACTGTCTGCGCCCGCGGGAACGCCGCGCACGATCGTCGACAAGATCCAGGCCGATGTCGCCAAGGCGCTGGCGCAACCGGAGGTGCGAGAACGCTTCATCGCGCAGGGTGCCGACCCCGGCGGCAACACACCGGATCAGTTCGCCGCCTTCATCCGCGCCGAGACCGACAAGTGGACGCGGGTCGTGAAGTTCTCCAACGCGAAGGTGGACTGATCGGCCTGGTGTTCGGAACCGGCGTGAGCGAGACGGCGCGCGAATACCGCCGTCGGGTCACGACACGCGTCGTGGCCGCGCTGCGCGACGAAGAGGCGGTCGAAGCCTTGCTCGAAGGAGGCGCGGCGGCCCGCGGACGTGCCGACGAGTATTCGGACATCGACCTGATGGTGGTCGCCCCGCTGGAGTACGCCGGGCGCCTCTTCGCAAGTACGGAGGAAGCGCTGTCAGACATTGCGCCGATTGTGCACGTGTGGAGCGTCGAGCCGCCCGGCTTCCCCGACATGGCGCAGCGTTTCTACTTCCTCGCCGATGCGCCACGCTTCTTCGCACTCGACTGTTCGGTACTGTCGCCTGCCGCGGTGGCGACCTTCCTCGAACGCGAGCGCCACGGCGAGCCGATCGTGTGGCTGGACCGTCGCGGGACGATCACAGCGCGGCCGGTCGATGAAGCAGCGCTGGCAAAGCGCCGCCGGCATCGGCTCGTACAGCTGCGCGGGATGGTGCCGGTCTACGCGATGCTCGTGGACAAGGAAATTGCGCGCGGCCACCCGCTGGAAGCCCTGGGCTTTTACCAGGTGCTCGTGCGGGCGCTGATCGAACTGCTCGGGATGCAGCACCGGCCCGAGCGCTTCGACTTCGGCTGGCGCTACGTCGAGCGCGAATTGCCGGCGGACGCACAGGCACTCATCGCGCGTCACGCCTACATCGCCGGTGCCGACGCGCTCGCTTCAAGCCGCACTTCGATCGTCCGCGAGATCGACACGCTGCTGGCGGCCTTGGCAGAAACTGCGCCTACCGCTTCTGGGCCAGGCGATCGACCATCGCCATGATGGCCGAGATCTGCACGCCGCTCTTCACCGCGTAGTCGGTGCCGGTGTAGCCCCACCAGTCCCAGCAGCCGTTGGGGTTGAATGGCAGCCACCACGCGAGCATCGTCGGCTGGCTGGCCTGCGCCTGCGGATACAGCACGATCGTGTCGTGCGCCGCCGCCCAGGCGTTGTAGCCGGAGTCGCGCACGAACACGTCGCCAATCGCCCTGGCGCCCTGCTTGCAGCCGTGCAGCGCGACGTGCACCCGACAGGTCTTCGTCTGTTCGCACTGGGCTGGCACGAAGACGAAACCGGTCGGCCCGAGCGACGACAACGACCACCAGCGCCGCCAGGTCGGCACGAATTCCGGCTGGTCGAACGGCAGAAGCCGGCCCTGCGTGCCGCTGCCTCGCCCGTTGCCGGCATCGAGTGCAGCAAGCATCTCGCCGACTTCGTCGACACCGCACCGGTTCAGGTATGGGCTTTCGCTCGCGCTGCAAGGTACGCCCTTCGACGGTGTCGGCAGGCCGTGTCCCAGGCCGGGCAGCACGCGGAACTGTGCTCCGGCACGGTGGTAGTGGGTGAAGAACTCGTACGATGCACGCACGACCGCAGGCACGACCTTGGTGTCAGCTTCGCCGGCCAGCAGCCAGGCCCGCATGTTGCGCAGGTTCTTGGTCGAGTCGATCAGCTGCAGCATCGCGAGACGTTCGGCGTCCAGAATCGACGCGTCGGCCCCAGGGTTGCCCTGCATGCAGACGCTCTCCGCCCGCGCCGGATTGATCCCGACGCAGTAGTACGGGCCGCCGGCGAACACGCCGACGCCGGAGACCCGCGCCGAATGGGCGACGGCAACCTGCACCGCCATGTAAGCGCCGGACGACAGGCCGGAAACCGTGACCCGGTCGGCCTGCGCTTCCAGCGCCGGCAGTCGCTGCGCCTTCGACGCGCCCGCCACAGCAGCAGGCCTGCGGCGATAATCGCGCACCGCCTCGCTCCCCACACCGTGAACACCATCGACCGCCGCACTCCGTTGCTCGTCACCTTGCTGGTGGCCACCATCATCGCACTGGTCGCCTCCGGCTGGCGCCCATTCGACCGGGCGACCTGGCTGCTGGAAGTCGCACCGGTGCTGATCGCACTGCCGCTGCTCGCCGCCACACGCGAACGCTATCCGTTGACAACGCTGCTTTACGTGCTGATCTTCGCGCACGCGCTGGTACTGATCCTCGGTGGAGCCTATACCTACGCCCGCGTCCCGCTCGGGCACTGGGTGCAGGAAGCGTTCGGCCTCTCGCGCAACCCGTACGACAAGCTTGGACACTTCATGCAGGGGTTCGTGCCGGCCATCATCGCGCGCGAGATCCTGCTGCGCGGCAGGTATGTGCACGGGCGCCGCATGACCGCGTTTCTGTGCGTCTGCGTGGCCCTGGCGATCAGCGCCGTTTATGAGCTGGTCGAATGGTGGGTCGCCCTGGCGCTGGGACAAGGTGCCGACGAGTTTCTCGGCACCCAGGGGGATCCCTGGGACACGCAGTCCGACATGTTCCTTGCCTTGATCGGGGCAGGCTCGGCACTGCTCTCGTTATCCCGGTTCCACGATCGCCAGCTTGCGATCGTCGCACCACCGCACCGCCGCAAGTCAATGGCGACCGGCGTCGAATAGTCGGCACGCTAGTTGCCTAATCCGCCATACAGCGGATTGCGGCCTCAGGCGCAAAAATCCCACTGTCATATTGCGCGCCGAGAATGCGCAGCGGAGGCGATCATGCTGATGCGGGTGAGAGAGCGGAACAACGAGGTCGAAATCCAGTTCAATGGACTCGGCCGTCGCCACCACGTCGTGCTGGCCGCCCTCAGCGGAACACACCCGGTCGACGGCGAGCAACTGTTCGACCGCGCCAAGCTCGAGTCGCTGTCCGTGCGGGCGCGCGCCGACGCCATGAACATCCGACTGCGCGCGAAACACGGGGAGAGCTTCGACGTCACGCAGCTCTACCGCAGCCTGCGGCGCGCGCTCGTCGAGGGCGACCGTGGACTGCTGAGCGTGCCGCTCGCGGGCTGAAGCTGCGAGCGTCCTCCTTGCAACTCAGAAGCTAACTCAGAAGCGGAGTCCGACGCCCAGCGACATCACGGGTGCAATGCGCGCCTCGTCCACGGCGGCGCCATGCTCGGCTGCGCGCAAGTCCGGGGCGCATGCCATCGACGGCATACCGGCCGGGCAGCCCCAGGCGGAGAGTCCACCACGCTGATACATCAGGCCCAGATCGGCGCTCAGGTACAAGCCCTTGCGGCCCGAGCCCAATCCCCATCCCAGTCCCAGGTAAGGATTGCCGCGCGCGAGCCAGATACGCGTATCGACACCGGCGTTGACGTCCCATGGGTCGCCCAGGCTGCGGTCAAGTGCGAGGCCGGGCATCGACGTGGCCGACCACAATGGCCCATAAGCCAGACCCCCCGAGAACCGGAAGCCACTGGCCAACGGTCGCCAGTCCGCCAGCACCATCGAACTGGCCTGCAGACCGTCACTTGCCAGCATTCCCTGGCGCCCCCCGACCCAGCCGCGCAGACCGATGCTCGGACTGAGGTCGAACGTGACTTCCTGGCCGGCTATTGCGGGCATCGTCAAACCTGGCCCGCTAAGTTGTGCCTCGACGCCGCCGCTTACTACCAGCAACGCCACCAGACTGACCGCACGCATCCGCTTCATGACCAACTCCGCAGCCTGTGCCAGCGACGACCGCATTCGCCGAGGCCTTCAGGCTATGCCAACGCCGGCACGACGCAAACCTGAAGAATCACAAGAATGCGACTACAAATCGTCGTCCGGGGTCTTGCCCCGACAAGCGTTGCCCGCGCGCGACAGCGGACCAGCCGCCTGTCGCGCTGGCGCGACGGTCTACTTATTCTCGAAGCGAGGTCGACGCGGCGGCGAACTCGCCGGTCGACCGCCGCGAGACTCGCGGCGCGGAGGACCGCCCGGACCTCGCTCGCGCAATGACGGCGGACGGTCACGTGGCGGCCCGGACGGGCGGTCGCGTGGCGCGCTGGCGGGCCGGCCGCCAACGAGGCGCGCCATGCGTATGACCATTCTGAGCACCTCGTTGACCGCCGCCGGGTCGCTGAAGACGCGCGCCACGTCGGGGTCGAGTCGAACCGACCCCGCCGCCGGCGCACTCAGGCGCTCGCGCGGTGGCGCATCCGAGGGCGGCCGCGCCGCGTGCTGGTAAGGGTCACCGTATTTCCTGTCCTGCGTCGCGCGCGCACGCGGCCCCGTGCGCGACCCGGTCGGTGGTCCCCGATCGTCACGCTTGCTTCGTTCCTTCATCACCCTCTCCCTGGACATGCTGCTGCGCCCGATGCGCCGTTGCTGCCACGACCGCATCAACGGAGCAATCCGCCAATGGAGGTCCCTTCATGCGAAGACCCGCACCTCAGGCCGCCCGCTTCGTATCCCTCAACTCGCGCCGCAGGATCTTGCCGACGTTGGTCTTCGGCAGGTCATTACGGAACTCGATGTACTTCGGCTTCTTGTAACCGGTGAGCTGCTCCTTGCAGAACTCCATCAGCTCGCGTTCGGTCAGCGCCGGATCCTTCTTGACCACGAAGAGCTTCACGGCCTCGCCCGAATTTTCGTCCGGTACGCCAACGGCGGCCGCTTCGAGCACGCCGGGGTGCGACACCACCACGCCCTCGACCTCGTTCGGGTACACGTTGAATCCCGACACCAGGATCATGTCCTTCTTGCGGTCGACGATCTTGGTGTAGCCGTACTCATCCATCACTCCGACATCGCCCGTCTTGAAGAAACCGTCGTCGGTCATGACATTGGCGGTTTCGTCCGGACGCTGCCAGTACCCCGCCATGACCTGCGGCCCCCGGATGCAGATCTCGCCCGCCCTTCCGGGCGGAACGGGCCGGCCGTCGTCGTCGCGCAGCGAGATTTCGGTCGACGGCAGCGGCAAACCGATGGTGCCGGTGTAGCGGTCGGTATCGGTCGGATTGCACGTGGCCGACGGCGAGGTCTCCGAGAGTCCGTAGCCTTCGCAGATCGGGCAACCTGTGAGCTTCAGCCACTTGTCGGCGACGGCCTGCTGCACCGCCATGCCGCCACCGATGGAAAGCTTCAGGGACGAGAAGTCGAGCTTGCGGAAGTCTTCGCTGTTGAGCAGGCCGTTAAACAACGTGTTGACCGCCGGCAGCACGTTGAAGCGGACCTTCGACAGATCCTTCACGAAGCCCGGAACGTCGCGCGGATTCGCGATCAGCAGGTTGCGCCCGCCGATGCGCATCGCCAGCAGGGCGCACGCCGTCAGCGCGAAGATGTGATAAAGGGGCAGCGCGGTGACGATGATCGCCTGCTGGCCGGCCGCCATCTTGCTTATCGCCGGCAGATACCAGGCTTCCGACTGCAGGACATTGGCGACCACGTTCCGGTGCAGCAGCGTCGCGCCCTTGGAGACTCCCGTCGTACCTCCGGTGTACTGCAGGAACGCAATGTCCTCGGGCACCAGTGTGACGGGCTTCAGCGACATCTTGAAGCCGTCGGCCAGCGCCTCGGTAAAGCGCAGCGCACTGGGCAGTGCGTAGGCCGGCACCATTTTTTTTACGTTGCGCACGACGAAGTTGACGATGTGCTTCTTCGGAAACGGCAGCAGATCGCCCATCGCGCACAGCACGACATGCTTGGTCGGAACCTTGCCAATCACCGCCTGCAGCGTGGTCGCGAAATTTTCCAGGATGAAAATGGCCTCGGCGCCCGAGTCCTTCAGCTGGTGTTCGAGTTCGCGCGGGGTGTAGAGCGGATTGACGTTGACGACCGTGTAGCCCGCACGCAGCACGCCGGCAAGCACCACCGGATATTGCAGCACGTTCGGCATCATGATCGCGACGCGCGCGCCCTTGGCGAGCCCGCGCGACTGCAGCCAGGCGCCGATCGCCGCCGAATGCTCGTCGAGTTGCCGGTAGCTCAGGTCGGCGCCCATGAACGTGTACGCGACCTGGTCGGAGTACTTGCGGAACGCCTCCTCAAGCAACTGAACGAGCGACGCATACTGCGTGGGGTCGATGTCCGCGGGCACGCCCTTCGGATAGTGCTTCAACCAGAACCGTTCCATCCGCTGCCTCCCGACTGCGCACCCTCAATGGGCTGTGTTTGTGCTTCGCTGCGCTTTTGATTCGCTGCAACTGCGGTGCGATGCCCGCGCCAGATCGAATCGATCATAGCGGCTCGGTGCTGCTCGGGGACGATCGGCGGAATTCTGCAGTCAGGGACGTCACGACCCGGAGCCACTGCCCTCGTCAGTTGCGCGCCGTCTGCAAGCCCCGCAGCGCGCCATCGCGCTCGCCCTTGGGCAGCGCGGCAAGACGCTTGACCTCGCCGTAGAACTTCGGGAAATCCCCGCCCGACTGCGCCAGCAGGGCGTCGAACGCCGGCACCAGATCGTTGTAGGCACCGACCGCCGCCAGATGGGCATTCGTCAGGTCCTGGGCGAAGAACCGGTCGTAGCCGGTGAAGCCACCCCAGCCCTTCCTGAGCTGCTCGTACTCCTGCCTGAGCTCGGCAAAGAGCTGCTGCTTGCGCTCCCTCTTCGCCGCATCGGTGGCATCGCTCGCATAGTTCTGCTGGAGCAGCCCCCGGTACTTCAACAGTAGCTGGAGAAACTGCGCCCGTCGTTGCGCGAACTCCGCGTAGGCCTGACGCGAGGCATCGTTGCCGTAGGTCTGAAGCCAGCGTCGCACACCCTCGCGTTCGACCGCCGTCGCGAAGGACTCGTTGAACGTCGTGTCGCCACCCACGAACACGACCTGGTGCGCTAGCTCGTGGAAGACCAGCCCGGCCAGCTGGCCTTCAGTCCCGCCGATGAAGGTATTGAGCAGCGGATCCGGCAGCCATCCCAGCGTGGAATACGCCGGCACACCGCTGACATGGACCTCGTAGCCGCCCGCGCGCAGCTCGCCTGCCGCCTGCTCCGCGGCGTCCCGTTCAAAGTAACCGCGATAACCCGCACAGCCGACGATCGGATAGCACCACTGCTTGAGCGCCATCGACAGTTCGGGTGCCGCGAATACGTTCCAGACGACGTAGGGCCGCTTCAGGTCCGCGTATTGCGTGTAACTGCGGTTGTCGGGCAACGCGAGTTCCGCCGACGCATAGCGGCGGATCTGCTGCGCTCGCTCGAGGCGCTGCTTGAGCGGCGGTGGCGCCTGCGGATCGGCGATGACCTCGGGGATCGGCCGCGCCGCCTCCATCATCGCAAGGTGCCCCTGGATCGACTGCGCGTAGTAATCGACGGTGGAACAGCCCGCGCCGAACAGCGCAAGCGCGAGCACGGCGATGCCAACCGCGACCCACAACAGGCGAGACCGATGCGCAGCAAATGGACTAGCAGCGATGGACATGGCCGGCATTGTGCACAAGTCGCCGCCGCCGGCGGCGGTGCCTTACCGCTCGAGTTCGCAGACGACGCGTCGCAGCTTTCCGCTGGCGCGGTCGCGCACCGGCGCGCGCCGCGACACGACGATCTCGACCGGCCCCACCTCGCAGGTCTCGAAGTAGCGGCGCAGCGCGGCGCGAACGGGAGCACGCCGGCTGCGCTCATGCTCTCCAAGATGAACCGTCAGGCTGCCGTCGACACCCTGCACCACCTGAAACTCATGCGCACCCGCGCCTTCCTCCAGCACGGTTTCGAGCGCGAGCGGAACAACGGTCACCTCGCCCCCGCGGCGGGCCGGCAGGCGCAGCGCATCGTCGCAACGCCCCTCGACCGACACGGTGGGAAATGCGCTGCCGCAGGAGCAATGCTTGGCGTGCACGGTGATTGCGTCACCGAGGTCGTAGCGGATCAGCGGCTGGACCCGGTTGGCCAGATTGGTCAGCAGCACCGTGTGCGAGCGTTCGCCCGGCTGGACCGTGCGCCCCTGCCGGTCCACCGGTTCGAGCACGACCCAGTCGGAATTGACATGCAGGCGGCGATGCGGGCACTCCCACGCAATCGGCAGGAATTCCGACGCGCCGTACGCACTGCGGACGCGGCAGCCGAACGCTCTTTGTACGCGCAGGCGCGTTGGCTCCGACAGCACTTCGCCGCCGGTCCACAGCTCGCGCAGCCGTAGCCGCAACCGGCCCGCCTCCTGCTCCTCGGCCAGCATCTCGGCCGCCGTCGGATAGGTGGCCAGGACCGTCGGCCGGTAGAGATTCAGCTCCTGCACCAGCGCGGCACTGGACTGCAGTAGCGCAAACGCGCGCACGCAGCCCGACATCCACGGCGCCCAGCGACGCATTCGCTCGACTGTGGCAATGCCGGCAAAGTGCCCTTCCGTGGCGGCGACCATCGCGTAGCGGTCACCCTCCATCACCTGCCGCAACACGTCGGAGGGCGAAAGCAGGCCGCGAAAACGCTGCGCTTCGAGCGCATCGTAGACAGCGATCGCGTCCGGGTCGTGCACGAAGTACCCCGGTGTACCCGTCGTGCCCGAACTCGTAAAGATGCTGAAGCGACCGAGCAGCGAGTGCCCGATGCGGGCGGGGTCGGCGATGAAAGCTTCGATTGCCTCGCGCGTGACGCCGGGCTGCGTGACGACCTCGTCGAAGTGCTTCATCAGCTGGCCCTTGGTCACCGGCGGCAGGTCGCCCAGGTGCAGGCCGTGCAAAGGCATCCGGCGGTAGAGCCGGGAATAGAACGGCGACGCTTCGCGTGCATAGGCAATCAGCGCGCGCACGCGGCGCTCGGCAGTGTGTGCCAGCGCCGCCGGCGTAAGGTGGGAGCCCTGCCAGACGTCAAACGCCGCCTCGGTCCAACGCGCCGGGTCAAAGGCCGACTCGTTGGGCAGTGCAAACAGGGATCGAAGTGACGACATGAGCGTATCCGGCGACCAATTCATTGTGGCTCAGCCGGCGCCGCGCGCCATGACGCAAACGGGATCAGGCTACGGTGATCGTTCGACCTCGGCGAGGCAGTCGTAAAACGTCGGTGCGCGCCCGATGTCCGTCAGCGCCGGGCTCGTGAGTTCATTGGCATTCTTGCCGTCGCGCGCGAACTTCTTCCACCAGATCGAAGGCGCGACGATGCAGCCCGGCCGTGCCCGGTCGGTCACCTGCGCCCGCAACAGCAGCGAGCCACGGTCGTTGAACACCCTCACCGTGTCTCCGGACCCGATGTTCCGGGCCCGCGCGTCATCCGGGTGGATCTCCAGCGAGGGCTCACCCTCGGCCGAGCGCAGGCTCGCCACGTTGACGAAGCTCGAATTCAGGAAGTTGCGCGCGGGCGGCGAGATCAGCGCCAGCGGATAGCGCTCTGCGCGTGCCGGATTGCTGGTCGGTCCTTCATTCGGCGGAACATAGGCCGGCAGAGGATCGACGCCGATGGCCGCGAGCGCGTCCGACCAGAACTCGCACTTGCCCGACGCGGTCGGGAACTGCCCGTGCGCAAACGGCGCGTGCACCGGCGGCAGATCGAGCCGCTCCCAGCCGGCCTGCTTCAGCCGCGGCCAGTCGAAGCGGGCGGTGGGACCTCGCGGCGCGAACGCCTGCGCTGCCAGTTCTTCGTCGGTCTCTCGGAACGCTGGTTCGAGGTATCCCATCCGCGCCGCCAGGCGACGGAAAATCTCGCTGTTCGGCAGCGCCTCGCCGAGCGGCTCGATCGCCGGGTTGTTCGCCAGCAAATAGAGGTGCCCGTAGGACTTGTGCACGTCGATGTGCTCGAGCTGCGTGGTAGCCGGCAGCACGAAGTCGGCGTAGTCGGCTGTGTCGGTCTGGAACTGCTCGAGCACGACCGTGAAGAGGTCCTCGCGCGCGAAGCCGCGCGCGACTTCCGCCGAATACGGAGCGACGGCCACCGGGTTGCTGTTGTAGACGATCAGCGCCTCGATCGGCGGATCGGCGCGCAGCAGGTCGTGCCCGATCGTCGACATGTTGATCGTGCGCGGCGTGCGGCCGGCAAGCAGCTCCGGCCGGTACAAACGCGCCGCATCGACCGGATAGTTGCCACTGGTGGACAAAAGGACGCCGCCGGCGGGATCGCGCCAGTGCCCGGCGAGCGCGGGCAGGCAAACGACGGCGCGCACCGCGTTGCCGCCCCCGGCGACGCGCTGCATGCCGTAGTTGAGACGAATCGCCGCGGGCCGAATTTCCCAGTAGTCGCGCGCGAACTGCTCGATCTCTCCGGCCGGGATGCCGCAGATCCGGGCCACGCGGAGCGGTTCGAACTCTTGCGCGCGCGCCGCCAGCGCATCGAAGCCCAGCGTGTAGCGCTCGATGTAGTCGCGATCGAGCCAGCCTTCGCGCACCAGCACATGCATCACCGCGAGCGCGAAGGCGCCGTCGGTGCCGGGCAGCAGAGCGATGTGCTGGTGGCACTTCTCGGCCGTCAGCGATCGGTACGGATCGATGGCGATCAGTTTTGCTCCGTGGCGCTTCGCCTCCTGCGCACGGCTCCACAGGTGGAGATTGGACGCGATCGCGTTCGTGCCCCAGAAGACGATCAGCTTCGCGTTGCCGAACTGCTCGATGTCGGTGCCGTCGCGCGTGCCGAGCGTCGCATTCAACGCCTCAGCGCCAGCGGTGGCGCAGATCGTGCGATCGAGGAAGCTGCCGCCGAGGCGGTGGAAGAAGCGATGCGCCATCGCCTCGCCCTGAACCATGCCCATCGTTCCTGCGTAGCTGTACGGCACGACACGCTGCGGATCGACGGCAGCAATCGACTGCAGTCGCGCAGCAATCTCGTCGAGCGCCGTGTCCCACGAAACGCGCTCGAACCTCCCGTCACCCTTGCGACCGACCCGCTTCAGCGGATGCAGCAGACGATCGGGGTGATAGGTCCGCTCCAGATAGCGGCTGACCTTGGTGCACAGAGTTCCCGCCGTGGTGGGGTGCGACGGATCGCCCGCGACCTTGATCGCGACGCGACGGCCCTCCTCGTGCCTGACCGTCACCAGCATCGCGCAGCTGTCCGGGCAGTCGTGCGGGCAGGCGGCCCGCACGACTTCGAGTCCGCCATTGGACCCGGCCACGCTCAGCTCGCCGGAGGCCGGCTCGCGATCAGCCGCCCGAAGAACTGTTCGCACGCGGCGACCTGTTCGAGCGAGATGTACTCGTTCGGCTTGTGCGCCTGATCGATCGATCCGGGGCCCATGACGACGGTGGGGACGCCGGCATGCTGGAAGATCGGCGCCTCGGTCGCGAAGCTGACGGCGCCGGTGCCGAGCCGCGTGGTCTGCGCCAGTTCCATCGCCCAGCGCACCAGCGGCGCTTCAGGTTCGATGCCGTAGGCCGGCAGGTCGAGCCCCATCGCGAACGCAATGTCGGACTCCGGCGCGACCGCGCGCATGCGCGGCAGAAGCTCGCCGCGCGCGTAGTCGAGGATCGGCTGCGTCATCGCGTCGTGCGAGGTGGCCGGAATGTTGCGCATCTCGAACTCGAACGCGCAGTCGCGCGGCACGACATTGGTGGCGATTCCACCACGGATCACGCCCGTCTGCAGCGTCGAATGCGGCACGGTGAAGCGCGCATCGCGCGGCTCCTCGCGCGCCTGGCGGTCGGCGAGCGCGCGAATGTACGCGATGATCTGGGCCGCATATTCGATCGCGTTGACCGCCGTTGGCGTCAGCGACGAATGCGCCTCCCGGCCACGCACCGTGCAGCAGAAGTCGCGCTTGCCCTTGTGCGCGACGATCGCCTGCATGTCGGTCGGCTCGCCGATGATGCAGCCCGCCGGTCGGATGCCGCGCTCCGTGAGGTCCGTCACCAGGCTGCGCACGCCGATGAACGTCGTCTCCTCGTCGAAGGTCAGCGACAGGTGCACTGGCATCGTCCGCTGCGCCGCGAGGAAACGCGGGGTCCATGCCAGCGCAATCGCGATGAAGCCCTTCATATCGGCGGTGCCGCGGCCATGGATGCGACCGTCGGCGTGGTGCGCGCGGAACGGGTCGCTCGCCCAGTCTTGCCCGTCGACCGGAACGGTGTCGGTGTGGCCCGAGAGCACGATGCCCCCCGACTTGACGGCGTCCGGCTCGTCGGCGAGCGTCACGAAGAGGTTGGCCTTCTTCTGCGAGGCGTCGTACACCAGGTGCGGCTTCACGCCGAGGCGCGCAAGGTGGTCGCGCGCATATTCGATCAGCCCGAGGTTGGAATCGCGGCTGACCGTCGGAAACGCGATAAGCCGGTCGATCATTTCCAGCGCTGCAGGCGATGGAGTCAACGCGTTTTGAGCGAGCGGTTTGTTCACGATCGTGTCCTGGCAAAGGCGAACGATTCTAGGGCCTGCCGGCCGTGCGTGCGCGGGCCTGCAGGCGCGCTCGCGCATCTTCAGTAGCATCCACTTTCCAGACCAAGGTATCCCCATGCAACTGATCGACCGCGTCGTCCAGTTCCGCGCCGAAATCCAGCAGATCCGACGCGACATCCACGCCCATCCCGAGTTGCGCTTCGAGGAAAACCGCACGGCCGACCTGGTTGCAGCCAAGCTCGCCGAGTGGGGGATCCCGGTCGCGCGCGGGCTCGGCGGCACCGGCGTCGTCGGAACGATCCGCCACGGCAACTCGCGACGTTCGATCGGCTTGCGCGCCGACATGGACGCACTGCCGATCCAGGAAGTCAACGACTTCGCGCATCGCTCGACCCACGCCGGCAAGATGCACGCCTGCGGCCACGACGGGCACACGGCCATGCTGCTCGCGGCCGCCCGCTATCTGGCGGAGACCCAGCCCTTCGACGGTACCGTGCACCTGATCTTCCAGCCAGGCGAGGAAGGCGGCGCCGGCGCGCAGCGCATGATCGACGACGGCCTGTTCGAGCGCTTCCCGTGCGACGCCGTGTTCGGCATGCACAACTGGCCGAACCTGAAGCTCGGACAGTTCGGAGTTGCGCCGGGGCCGGCAATGGCGTCAGCCAACGAATTCGAGATCCGCATCACCGGCAAGGGCGCGCACGCGGCCATGCCGCACCTGGGCGTGGACCCGGTATTCGTCGCGGTGCAGGTCGTCAACGGTCTGCAGGCGATCATCACGCGGGTCAAGAAGCCGATCGAATCGGCGGTGCTGTCGGTCACGATGATCCATGCTGGCGAGGCGACCAACGTCGTGCCGGAGACTGCATCCATCTCTGGCACGGTGCGCACCTTCAGCGATGCAGTGACCACGCAGATCGAGGAGCACATGCGGCGCATCGTGCAGATGACCGCCGCCGCCTACGGTGCCGAGTCGCACGTCGCGTTCAAGTGGAACTATCCTCCGACGGTCAACCATCCTGTTGAGGCCGAGTTCGCGGCCACCGTCATGGACGACATCGTCGGACTCGACAACGTCGTGCGCGGGCTCGAGCCGACGATGGGTTCGGAGGACTTCGCATTCATGCTGAAGGTGCGTCCCGGCGCGTACGTCTTCATCGGAAATGGCGACGGCTCGCACCGGGCAACCGGCCACGGGCTCGGTCCGTGCATGCTGCACAACCCGAGCTACGACTTCAACGACGAGCTGATTCCGCTCGGCGCGACGTTCTGGATCCGGCTGGTCGAGAAGTATCTCGCCCGCTAGCCGCGCGCCTTATCGGCCCAGGTTGTAGCGCTCGCGCAGCGCGCGGGAGCGAAACACCAGCGCGGCCGCAAAGGTGGCCACGGCAACTGCGCCGAGGATCAAGGTCAATCGGGCATACGGCTGACCCATGGCCATCCGTGCCGCGACCAGTGCCGCCAGCGTCCGCAGCCACTCGATGGACCCGAGCATCAGCGCGGTCTGCACCAGCCGGGCTGCCCACGGCCGGCGCAGGGCGAGCACGCCGACCAGCGCCACGCAGGCGATCGCCAGCGGCCACCACTGGGCACGCCAAAAGTGGGCGGCCAGGAGCAGCAAGGCGATGGCAGGGGGAAGCAGACGCAGAAAATTCATGGCAGCGGAATCCCCGCGCATCGTCGGGGATCCCGCTGCCGGCGCTTTGACGCGCATCACATCGGCCCGGCGCCTACCTCCAAGGGGGCTGAATACGGGCGCCGGCTAGTCCGTTCGCTGGAGGGTATCGGGGGGTGGCGACCGGTACGCTGGCTTGCATCACCACCGTCCCCACCCGTCCCGGAACCATGCTCCGCACGACCTGCCTTGCACTGCTGACCGCACTCGCGCTGGGCGCGTTGTCGGGTTGCGCGACGCTGGCCGGTGATTCCACGCAGAAGGTCAGCATCCAGACCGTCGACCAGGAAGGTCGGGTCGTCGACGGCATGAGCTGCCGGGCCGGGAATTCCTCGGCCGACTACGTCGGCGTGACTCCGATGTTCGACATGCAGGTTCGCCGCTCGTCGTCCGCCCTGGTCGTCGAGTGCCGCCGCGACGGCGTGCCCCTGACGCGCGGCGTCATCGTTTCGCGCGCGGTCAACATGCAGCCTGCGCAGCTGCTGCTGCCGGGCGGCAGCAGCATGATGGTGATCGACCACCTGACGGGCTACATGTATGCGTACCCACGCTGGGTGAGGCTGCAGGTCGGCACCGACATGGTGTTTGACCGCCGTGACGAAAAGGGCCGCGGTCCGACTCCCGGGTTGATCACGCGTCAGTTCGACGACTTCGTCCGCTTCGCATCCACCGCCACGCCAGTTCGCGTTGACTGAAGCCGCCGGACAGTCCGGGACCGGCCGCACTCAACCGCCGCGCGCCACGCGCACGCGGCTCCCATCCTGCAGGCTGTCGCTCGGGTAAACGATGACGCGCTCGCCGGGCCGCAGACCGTCGTCGACCCACGCCAGTTCCGCGTTGCGGCCGCCGATCCCGACAGTCCGGAGAAGCGCGCGATCGCCTTCGAGCGCAAACACGGCCCAGTCGTTGCCGCGACGAAACAGCGCCGCCACTGGAACAACCGTCGCGTCGCCGCGCTCGAACGTAACGATGCGAACGTCGACGCGATAAGCGTCGCCGAGTCCGGGGACCTTGCCCGCCGCGCCGTCGAAGTCGACGATGACGTTGACCCGCTGCTCCTCAACGCCCAGCGCCGAGACCTTGGTGAACGCGGCCGGCTCGATGCGACGCACCCGCCCCGGCAGCAGCACGCCTGAACCGGCGTCGATCCGCACCGGCGCGCCGGCGTGTATGCGCGTGGCATCGGTTGAGAGGACGTCGACGACAATTTCGAGGTCTTCGGCGTTGGCCACTTCGAGCAACGGCGCGCCGACCGCAACTGCGGCCTCGCTCTCCTGCAGCACCCGCAGCACGCGCCCGCTGACGGGCGACGTGATCGGCCAGGCGGATTCCGGCCGCTTGACGGCAGCGCCTTCCTGCGCACGCATCAGCGCTGCGCGTGCCTGCGCCAGGTCGTGTTTCGCCCCTTCGTACGCAAAGCGGGCCGCCTCCAGCGACTTCGTCTGCACGCGAACTGCCAACTCGGCCTGATCGAGCGCGGACGGCGACAAGAATCCCTCGCCCTGCAGCTTCTTCTGGCGTGCGAGGTCGTTCTGCGCCTTCTCGAGCGCAGCCTCATCCCGTGCGATGTTGGCACGCGCCTGTTCGACCGCGGCCTCGGCCGCCCCGGCACGTTCACTAAGTTCTCGATGCGAGCGGGCGTCGATCATCGCCGGCGCGGAGGGCCATAGCACGGCGACGACGGTGCCGGCCTGCACGCTGTCGCCCGCCTTCAACTGCACGCGCGCCAGCCGCCCACCCAGTGGCGCCGACACGACATAGCGCTCACGCACGCGCGTCTTGCCGTCTTCCTCGACGAGGCTCTCGAACAGACCGGTACGCACTTCGGCGACCTCCACCCGCAGCGGCTGCGGACGGAAAGCCCAGAAGAGCGCACCGGCCAGTGCCAGCAGCGCGACCGCCGTCAGGATCCAGTGCTTGCGTTTCATGTTGGCCCTTGATGCTTGCTCGCGCTTGATGGCGCCGTCACTCCCGCGTCTTCAGCACGGCCACCAGGTCGAGCCGGTCGACACGGCGCCGCACAATCAGCGCACTGGCCACCCCGGCACCCAGCACGACCAGCGCGGCAAAGGCATACGTGCGCGGCTCGATGATCAGCGGAATGCGAAACGTCTCCGGCTCGATCAGTCCGACGATGAACGCCGACAGGCCATATCCGGCCAGCCAGCCGATCGGTACCGCGACCAGCAGTTGCAGTCCCAGTTCGCCCAGCAGCAGCCACGACACTTCAGCCCGCGTCATGCCGAGTACCCGCAGGCTGGCCAGCTCCCAGGCCCGCTCGGCGAGCGCAATGCGGGCGCTGTTGTAGACGACGCCAAAGGCGATCGTGGCAGCGAGCACGCTGAGCACGGTCGTGAAGATCAGGATGTTGCGCGCCGAGGTCTCCCGGAAGTTGCGGATGATCGGGCCGATCTCGACGGCGAAGGCCACGCGTGGCGTTTCCTTCACCTGCTGCAGAAAGCGCACGCGCTCGGACGCGTCCAGTCGCAGCCGCGCGCCGGACATGGCATCGCCCTCCCCGAGCAGGCGGTTCAGCGCGTCGATGTGCATGAAGGCCGGCGTGCCCATCAGGTCGGCCACCAGCGCGACCACCGGCACATCGAGGCTCTTGCGCGCGCCCTGCAGCACTTCGACCCGGACGCGGTCACCCGGACGCACGGCCAGCAGATCGGCCAGCGTGCGATTGATGACCAGGCCTTCGTCGGGCAGCGGCACATCGCGCAGATCGTCATCCAGCAAAAGGCGCAGCGTCGCTCCGGTTGGCAGACCGGTCAACGTCGTTCGGTAGCTGCGGTGGCCGTGCAAGAGTCTGACCGGAGCCGAGCGGTCAATCTCTACGCGCATCACGCCGGGTAATCGCATCAGCTCGTACACGGCACTGTTCGACGCCGGTTCCGCCAGCACCAGACTGACGTCCTGGCGCTCGCGCATGCGGAACTCGACTTCGAACAGGTAGTCGATTGCGTCTCGCCACCAGGTGCCGGAAATCAGTATCGCGACCGCGCCGGCAATTCCAAGCGTCGTGGCGAGCGCGCGCCCCGGTCGGCGCTCCATATCGCGCAGGAGCATGCGCAGTGCCGGCGAATACAGCCGCCCGAGTCCGAAGCGCTCGGCCACGGTCCGACGGTACGTCGGCGGTGAAGGTGGCTGCATGGCTGTTGAAGGGGCCAGGCGCACGACACCCTGCAGTGCGCGCAGCGCTCCGGCAAGGGCTGCCACGAGCGAGGCCAGCGCGCCGTACGCCACCACCCAAAGCGGCAGTTCAAAGTCGAGCGTTGGAAAGTGGAAGAACTCGGCGTAGAGCTCGGTCAGCAGGCGGCCCAGCCAGGCACCGGCGGCGAGGCCCGTCACGATGCCGAGCAACACGATCACCAGCACGAATTTCAGGTAGTGCAGGCCGATGCGGACGTTGGGATAGCCGAGCGCCTTCAGCACCGCGATCTGCCCACGTTGCGTGCCGATCTGCCGCGTCAGTACAACGTTCAGCAGGAACACGGCGACACCGAGGAAAACGCTCGGCAGCACCAGCCCGAACACGCGCATCTCGGCAATCTCCTGCGTGATGGCCTTGTGCGACGGCTGCTCGTCCCTTCCATAGGCACCCGTCGAGCCGTAGGGTTCAAGCAGCCGGTCGAGCCGATCGATCGTCGCACCTTCGGATGCCCCGTGCGCGAGTCGCAGTGCCACGCGGTTGAACGCGCCTTCCATGTTGAACGCTGCCGCCAGACGCTTGCGGCCGATCCAGAAGATGCCGAAGCTGGCGTCGTCGCCGACCCCGTGCGCCGCCGGGAAGATGTACTCGGGCGACAGCACGATGCCGACCACCTCGAGCTGCTCGCGCTTGCCATTGAGCAGGGCGCGCAGCGTCGAGCCCGGCTTCAACCCGCGCTTGTCGGCAAAAGTCTGGTTCACGAGGACCTGGTTCGAATCGGGCGCATCGATCCAGCGCCCGGCCATCAGCGTCAGCCGGTTCATCGCCGGCAGGCCATGCTCCGGCAGCGCGATTATCCGGCCGACCGTTGGCTCGACAACGCCGGGCAGATCCAGCAGCACGTCGTAGCTCAGTGTCGCCGCGACCGCGGCGACGCCGGGCAGCTCCAGAATGCGTGGCGCGACACTTGTCGGCACGCGGCGAGCCGTCGCAAACACCTGCGCGAAGCGCGCGCTCTCGTAATACTCGGCCTGCATGCGCTTCAGCGCCTCATAGGTCGACAGCGAGGCGCTGAACGCCGCGATGCCACTCGCCACCACCAGTGCGATCGTCACCACCTGTCCCCGCAGGTGCCAGATGTCCCGCACCAGCTTGCGGTCCAGCATGCTCACCACTGGATCTCCTCGGGCGAGAGCTTCGTTGTGTTGACCTTGACCTCGGCGATGCGACCATCGGCCATGCGCAGCACGCGGTCAGCGATGCCGGCGATGGCAGCGTTGTGCGTGATCACCGCGGCCGTCGTGCCGAGCTCCTGGTTGATGCGCGCGATGGCCTGCAGCACGACCTTGCCGGTTGCATAGTCGAGGGCACCCGTCGGCTCGTCGCACAGCAGCACGTCAGGTCGCTTGGCAATCGCCCGTGCGATCGCGACGCGCTGCTGCTCGCCGCCGGAGAGCTGAGACGGGAAGTGATCGAGGCGGTCGCTCAGCCCCACGAGCGACAGCGCCTCCTCGGGCGACATCGGCTGCGGCGCCAGCTCGGTCACCAGCGCGACGTTCTCGCGCGCCGTCAGGCTCGGGATCAGGTTGTAGAACTGGAACACGAAGCCGACATGCTCACGCCGGTAGCGGGTCAGCTCAGCTTCGCTCGAGTGCCCGAGATCATGGTCGCGCCAGCGCGCAGTGCCCGAAGTCGGCGTGTCGAGCCCGCCGAGAATGTTGAGCAGCGTCGACTTGCCGCTGCCCGAAGGCCCGAGTAGCACGACGAACTCGGAGGCGTAGATGTCGAGATCGACGCCGCGCAGCGCGTGCACCTCCACCTCGCCCATGCGATAGATCTTGGTCAGGCCGCGCGCAGTGAAAACCGCCTGAAGCTGCGGCTGAAGAGTGGCTTCCATGTTCACGCGATGCCCGGCGACCCGCGCCGGACGATCATTAGAAGTCGGTCTTCAGCCTGCGCTTTCCCCGCCCTTTCGCGCTGACCCGCATCAACGACCGGACCGGCCGGCCTGGCTGCGCTCGACTCAGATCAAGGCCTCCTCGAAGAGGACACTGTCACCGTCCTCGTGGACGATGCGCAAGCCCTTCTTCAGGTGCTGCGCCCGCAGGCCCAGGCGGTTGGCCGCAGGGCCGGCGGCCGACTTCACAAGCTTTGCACTCGCCATCTGCAAGCGCTGCGCGGGCAGGCCGACACCCGCACCGTGGTCAGCGGGACACAGGTCAGCGTCTTCATGGGTGTGCCCACAGCCATGCTGTATATTTTTACAGTACCATTCAGCGTTCCAATGTCTATGTTGCCCGCTGCTTTCGCCATGCCGCTGCGTCGGTGCAGACGACGGCGCCCCGTTTGTCCAAGCGATCGTCTGCCGCGAGCGCGGTCCCGTCCTCCCCATCGCGCGCGGGCGGGCGCGCAGAACGCCACGAGTAACATCACCTCCAACGGGTGCTCGCCTGCCCGCGCTCAATCCTCCGATGGCCGACGACTCCAAGCCCGTGTCGACTGACACGCGGCGTGCGATCCGCATTCGCGGCGCGCGCCAGAACAACCTCGCCAACCTCGACCTCGACATCCCGACCGGCGAGCTGGTCGTCGTGACCGGCGTTTCCGGCTCGGGCAAGAGCTCGCTGGTGTTCGACACGCTGTACGCCGAGGGGCAGCGTCGCTACGTCGAAACCTTCTCGCCGTACGCAAGGCAGTTCCTCGACCGCATGGACCGGCCCGCGGTGGATCGCATCGAGGGCGTGCCGCCGGCAATCGCGATCGATCAGACCAATCCGGTGCGTACGTCGCGCAGCACGGTCGGCACGATGACCGAGTTGAACGACCACCTGAAACTGCTGTTCGCGCGCGCAGCGCAGCTCTACTGCCGCCGGTGCGCGCAGCCGGTGCGACGCGACTCGGCCGGGTCGATCCTCGCCAGTCTCGCCGCGCGTGCCGCGCTGGCCGGCGAACCTCGGCTGACGGTGACGTTTCCGGTGCGCGTACCGAAGAATTTCGGCGAGGACGAGGTGCGCGCACACCTCGAGGCGCAGGGCTACACGAAGGTGCACGGCGAGCGCGCGCTGGCCGACTCCAAGGTGCTCGACGTCGTTTCGGACCGCTTCCGCTTCGCCGGGACCGAACGCTCGCGCGTTGCCGACGCGCTCGAGCGCGCGTTGCGGCTCGGCGGCGGACGCGTCGACGTGCACGCGCAGGATGATGCAGCGAGCGCGACAACATGGCGCTACTCGACCGACCTGCACTGCGCCGACTGCGACATCCACTACGAGACGCCGCACCCGTCGACGTTTTCGTTCAATTCACCACTGGGCGCCTGCGAGACCTGCCGCGGCTTCGGGCGAATCATCGGCGTCGACTACGGGCTGGTGATCCCCGACGAGCGCAAGACGCTGCGCGACGGCGCGATCAAGCCGTTCCAGACCAAGTCGTTCATCGAGAACCAGCGCGATCTCGAGAAGAGCGCGGCGAAGGACGGCATTCCGCTCGACGTGCCGTTCCGCGAACTGACCGCCGCGCAGAAGGACTGGGTCATCGGCGGCGGCGCCGGATGGAAGAGCTGGAAAAAGAGCTGGCCTGGCACCTGGTACGGTGTCAAGCGTTTCTTCGAGTGGCTCGAGAGCAAGGCCTACAAGATGCACATTCGTGTGCTCTTGTCGCGCTATCGCTCGTACACACCCTGTCCTGTGTGTGCGGGCAGCCGGCTGCGGCCTGACGCTACGCTCTGGAGAGCTGGAGCGCAGCCGGAGGCTGAAGCCGCGATGCCACCCGACGGCCGCTACCGGCGTTTTCGACCCGTGCATGCGTCGTGGTCGCAGGAGCAGCTTGATGCCATGTCCGGCCTTTCGCTCCATGATGTCATGCTGCTGCCGCTCGAACGCGTCAAGGCGTTCTTCGATGCGATCACCCTGCCGCCGCCGCTCGACGAGGCCACCGAGATGCTGCTCGACGAGCTGCGCGCGCGGCTGGCATTCCTCGTTGACGTCGGCCTGGGCTATCTGACGCTCGATCGCCAGAGCCGCACGCTGTCGGGCGGCGAGGTCCAGCGCATCAACCTGACCACGGCACTCGGCACTTCACTCGTCAACACGCTGTTCGTGCTCGACGAGCCGTCGATCGGACTGCACCCGCGCGACATGCATCGCGTGATCGAGGTGATGCACCGGTTGCGCGATGCCGGCAATTCGCTGGTCGTCGTCGAACACGATCCACAGGTGATGCTGGCAGCCGACCGTGTGCTCGACATGGGACCGGGGCCGGGCGAGCGCGGCGGACGCATCGTCTTCAACGGCACGCCCGACGAGTTGCGCCGCGCCGAGACTCTGACGGGCCGCTACCTGGGCGGGCGACAGTCGGTCGACGCCTCGCGTCCGCTGCCGGTGGCGCCGAATGCGCCGAAGGTCGTGCTGCAGGGCGCGCGCGAGCACAACCTGAAGGCGATCGATATCGAGATTCCGCTCAAGCGTCTCGTCTGCGTCACCGGCGTCTCGGGCAGCGGCAAGTCAACACTGATCCAGGACGTGCTGTACCCGGCACTCGCGAAGGCGAAAGGAAAGACTACCGAAACTCCGGGTGCCTTCGACCGCCTGCTCGGCGATGACTGGCTCGACGACGTCGCGTTCGTCGACCAGTCGCAGATCGGCAAGACGACTCGCTCCAACCCCGCGAGCTACGTCGGGGCGTTCGACGCAATCCGCGCGATCTTCGCAAAGTCGCGCATTGCGAAGGAGCGCAACTACACCGCCGGCACCTTCTCGTTCAATTCCGGCGACGGCCGCTGCCCGACCTGCGGCGGCAATGGCTTCGAGCACGTCGAGATGCAGTTTCTGTCGGACGTCTACCTGCGCTGCCCCGACTGCGACGGCAAGCGCTTCCGACCCGAAACGCTGGAGGTGACGATCGAGCGCGGCACGACGCGCGCCAGCATCGCCGACGTTCTCGACATGACGGTCAGCGAGGCGCTCGCCTTCTTCCGCGACGACGGCGAAGTCGCGCGCGTTCTGGCGCCGCTGGTCGACGTCGGGCTCGAGTACGTGAAGCTCGGCCAGCCGGTGCCCACGCTCTCCGGCGGCGAAGCGCAACGGCTGAAGCTCGCGGGCTTCCTCGCCAAGGCTGCCAGCGGCAAGCCACCGACCCGTGGGACGCTGTTCCTGTTCGACGAGCCGACGACCGGCCTGCACTTCGACGACGTCGCCAAGTTGATGCGCGCCTTCCGCAAGCTGCTGACCGCTGGCCACTCGCTGGTCGTCATCGAGCACAATCTCGACGTCATCTCCGCGGCCGACTGGCTGATCGACCTCGGACCAGAAGGCGGCGATGCGGGTGGAGAAGTCGTCGCCGTCGGGACGCCGGATGACGTCATCGCGGCCGCGCGCTCGCATACCGGGCGCGAACTGGCCGCGTACCGCGCCGCGCTTGCGAATCATGCGCCGCGGGTCAACGAGCCGCGGCCCGCTTACGACGCCGGCCGCCCGCTGCAGACGCTGATGAGCGAGCGCCGCCGCGCAGCGCGTGATGTCATCGAAGTACGCAATGCGCGCGAGCACAACCTGAAGTCGATCGATGTCGACATTCCGCGTGACACGTTCACGGTGATCACCGGCGTCTCTGGCTCGGGCAAGTCGACGCTGGCGTTCGACATCCTGTTCAACGAAGGGCAGCGCCGCTACCTCGAGTCGCTGAACGCCTATGCGCGCTCGATCGTGCAGCCGGCCGGCCGGCCCGACGTCGACGCGATCTACGGCATCCCGCCGACGGTGGCGATCGAGCAGCGCACCTCGCGCGGCGGCCGCAAGTCGACGGTCGCAACGCTGACCGAGCTCTATCACTTCCTGCGGCTCATCTACGTGAAGCTCGGCGTGCAGCACTGCCCCGACTGCGCCGTGCCGGTGACGCCGCAGTCATTCGACGCGATCGTCGCGCAGGTGATGCGCGAGGCGAAGGGCGAACACATCGGCGTGCTAGCGCCACTGGTCGTCAATCGCAAGGGCGTCTACACCGACCTTGCGAAATGGGCCGCGGCGCGCGGCCACTCGCACCTGCGCGTCGACGGCGTGTTCCTGCCGACGGCGAAGTTCCCGCGCATCGAGCGCTTCAAGGAACACACGATCGAGCTGCCGGTCGCGGACCTCGTCGTCACGGCGGAGAACGAGACCCGATTGCGCGGCGCGCTGGCAACGGCGCTCGAACACGGGCACGGTGTCGCGACGGTGATCCATCCGCTGCAGACATTGAAGCAGTCGATCGCACGCGGCAACTGGGGGCCGGCGCTGACGCAGAAGAGCTTCTCGACCAAGCGCGCGTGCCCCTCGTGCGGGCAAAGCTTCCCGGAATCGGATCCACGGCTCTTCTCGTACAACAGCAAGCACGGCTGGTGCGGGGGCTGCTTCGGCACGGGGCTGAAACTCACGGGCTTCGATGCCGAGCAGAGCGGCGAGGAAGTGTGGTGGAACGCCTGGTACGAGGGTGAAGCGGTTGCGTGTGACGCTTGCCACGGCCAGCGGCTGAATCGCACCGCGCTGGCGGTGAAGTTCCGTGACCGCTCGATCGCCGAACTCGCGCAGCAGTCGGTGATCGAGGCCGGGGAGTTCTTCCGGAAACTCTCGCTGGCGGGCCGCGAAGCCGAGATCGCACGCGACGCGCTGGCCGAGATCCGCTCGCGGCTCGCGTTCCTCGAGGAAGTCGGCCTCGGCTATCTCGCACTCGACCGCGCCGCCCCGACGCTCTCCGGCGGCGAGGCGCAGCGCATCCGCCTCGCGGCGCAACTCGGCTCGAACCTGCAGGGCGTGGCGTACGTGCTGGATGAGCCGACGATCGGCCTGCACCCGCGCGACAACCGCATCCTGCTCGACGCGCTGCAGAAGCTCCAAAGCAAGGGCAACACGCTGGTCGTCGTCGAGCACGACGAGGACACGATCCGGCGCGCGCAGCACCTGATCGACATCGGTCCTGCGGCCGGCGTGCGCGGCGGCCTCGTCGTCGCTCAGGGCAGCGTGGCCGACCTGATGGCGGCGCCCGATTCGGCCACCGGCGCGTTCCTGAAGGCGCCGCTGGCGCATCCGCTGCACGAGCGACGGCCCGTAACGCGCGCCACGCCGCGCCTTGCGGTGCGCGACGCCCGCATGCACAACCTGCGGCGCGTCGACGCCGGCTTCCCGCTGGCGCGCCTGACGGTCGTCACCGGCGTTTCCGGCAGCGGCAAGTCGACGCTCGCGCGCGAAGTGCTGCTCGAAAACCTGAAGCGCGTCGTTGGCCAGCGCAAGCCGCGGCCCGAGTGGACCGGCTGCGAAGCCGTCGAGGGCTGGGAGCAGCTCGACCGTGTGCTCGAGGTCGACCAAACGCCGATCGGCAAGACACCGCGCTCATGCCCGGCGACCTACGTCGGCTTCTGGGACGCGATCCGCAAGCTTTTCGCCGAGACGCTCGAAGCACGCGCGCGCGGCTACGGTGCGAGCCGGTTTTCCTTCAATACGGCCGGCGGCCGCTGCGAGGCCTGCGAGGGCCAGGGCGTGCGAACGATCGAGATGAGCTTCCTGCCCGACGTGAAAGTGCTGTGCGATGTCTGCGGCGGTGCGCGCTTCAACGAGGAAACGCTCGCGATCGGGTGGCGTGGCAAGTCGATCGGCGACGTGCTGAAGATGGACATCGACGACGCCGCCGAATTCTTCAGCGCGCAGCGCTCGATCGCGCATCCGCTGGCGCTGCTGCAGGACGTCGGCCTCGGTTACCTGACGCTCGGCCAGCCGTCGCCGACGCTGTCGGGCGGCGAGGCGCAGCGCATCAAGCTGGTGACCGAGTTGTCGAAAGTTCGAGATGACGTGACGCGGCGCGGCCAAGTCCCGCCGAAGACACTCTACGTGCTCGACGAACCGACGGTCGGGCTGCACATGGCCGACGTCGGCAAGCTGATCCATGTGCTGCACCGGCTGGTCGATGGCGGCAACACGGTGGTCGTCATCGAACACAACCTGGACGTGATCGCCGAAGCCGACTGGATCATCGACCTCGGCCCGGAAGGCGGCGCCGGCGGCGGGCTCGCGGTGGCGCAGTGCACGCCCGAGGATCTGGTCGCGAAGTCGACACCCACCGCGCGAGCGCTGGCGGAGTTCATGGCCAGCCGTCCCCTCAGGGATGCGTCCACAGGGGCCGACCGCGGGGTAGACATGGCCGGCCGCGTGGCCGCGTGACGCAAGCCGATCACAAACCCCGCAGACGCGCCATCCAGCCGGGCGCGAGATACAGCACCAGCATGCCGAGCGCCAGGAAGCCGCCCCGAGTCGGGTCGAAGTCCTCCGTGATGCGAGCCCACGGATAGCCAAACCCGAAACGGCCCGCCGCCACTTCGGCGCCGATCATCAACGTCACCCACAGGAAGCCCACGCCGCGCCGCTGGCGCGGGGTACGTGGAGCGATCCACTTCACGGTCAGCCAGGTGACCAGCAGGATCAGTCCTGAGCCGACCGCGACCCCAATTTGCCGCGACCGCAGGTCCCCGATCAGCGGAACCAGATAGAGCGTACGCAGCGCACCGTGCGCCACCTCGACAGCGAAGATCAGCAGCCAGACAGCGAAAGCCTTCAGGTACATCGTTGTCGCCGGGTCCGCGTCACCCGCATCGTGGACCACTCGGGACCGGGGCACTTACCCCGCATTCTGGACGTTGACCCGATGGCACGCTCGATATGATGCGTCAACGCTTGGATCGTCACCGACATGAATCGAATCTTCATCGTGCCGGGCCTGGCCGCGGCCCTCTTCCTTTCGAGTCCGGCGCTCGCACAACGCGCCGCCCCCGGCCTGGACGACAACGTGGCACAGATCCCGCAGACATCGCCCGGGTCGCCGTGGTCCTTCATCGGCTTCAGCATCACGACTCCGCTCGATCAGCAATGGTTCGTCGCCAACAGCACGCCACGCGGCGGCACGATGGGGCGCAACCTGTCGGCGGCTCCGCCCAACACGGCGGTGCTGGTGATCGTCAGCGAACTGCTCGACAAGCCGATCGACTCCGACACGGAGCTGCTGGCGGTGGCCCAGGACCGGCATGCGCGGATCGGCGAGCGATGGGTCGTCAGCCGGCACGATGAAGCCATCGTCCGGCATGCGGGCACGCGCTGTGCCCGCCACACCCTGGCCGCGCGCGAGCCCGAGGACAAGTCACCGCGCAAGGATGCGGCCAAAGCAAACGCGACGCGACCCTATCTCCACGTCAGCGGTCTGTCGTGCATCCATCCGACCGAGCCGCGCCTCCTGGTGGAGGTCGGACTCTCCGAGCGCAGTCCGCAGAACGCCATGACTGCCGCCATCGCGCGCGACGCACAGCTGGCCACCGAGAGCCTCGCCTTCCAGCGCTACTCGGAACAGGCCCTGCAGAAGGCGGCTGAGCTGGCACGAGTCGGCGAGGTCAAGGATGCCGAGGCGCTGCTGAAGCCGTACATCGATGCGGACGCGGCCTGGGCACGTTACTTCCTGGCGCAGATCCTCCAGCGGGCGCAGCCGGCGCCGCCGAACGCCGGTCCCCGGCTCAAGGCGTTGCTCGAGCCGGCAGCCGATCGCGGCCTGGCCGATGCCCAGTGGATGCTCGGGACCCTCCTGCTGCGGGGCGCCGACGGCGTGCCGAAGGATCCACCGCTGGCCGAGGCCCTGTTGCGACGCGCCGCCGAACGCGGCAACGCCGGGGCCGCGTTCCAGCTCGGCATAGCCCTCCTCTCCGCGAACGACGGCCTGTCGCCCAACCGCCGTGAGGCCGTGGTCTGGATCTCCCGCGCTGCCGCACGCGGGCAGAAGGAGGCGCAGGAACTCCTGCAGAGCGCACGCGACGCGCCCGAAACCCGGCCGCCGCCGCGGCCGGCGGGGAAATAGCCGCGCGAATCGCTCGCCGCCTGTCCGCCCGGATTGCCGTCCGGTCCACCGCCTCTGCAGTCCATCGCACCGGACAAGCGGCGCCTGGTCCGCAGCGGCAAGATGCGAGGCAACTTCAAAGGTGGCCCTATGCGCGCGCTCTTCCTGACCCTTTGCCTCGTCCTGGCCGGCAACGCCGCGGCGCAAACCGTTGCCGCCACAGCTGCCGGCACCCTGGTTGTCGGTTCGACCAGCAACAGAGTCACCGGCTCGGGGCGAACGATCGATGACATGCGAAACCCGGGCGCGTTCTCGGCGATCCGCATCAGCGGCCCGATCGATGTCGAGCTCAAGGCTTCGGAGCGCGAACATGTCACCGTGCGCTTTGACGACAACCTGGTCTCGCTGGTCGAGACCCACGTGACCACAGATGCGACGCCAGCGCTCGAGATCCGCCTGCAACCCGGAGCGAGCTTCCGCAGCGCCGGCAGTCCGAAGGTGATCGTGGAGTTCAAGTCGATCAGTTCGCTGGCCCAGAGCGGATCCGGCGATGTACACGCCGACGCCGTGCGCGGCCCGCTGATGGCCGTTTCGGTTTCGGGCAGCAGCGACGTCAAGATCGACCGGCTGGACGTCGACGTGCTCGGCGTCTCCATTGCTGGCAGCGGTGATTTCACGGCGGCCGGGCGTGCCGCGGAGCAGGGCTACAGCATTGCCGGCAGCGGTGACATCAAGACCGAAAATCTCGTCGGCCAGACAGTCAAGGTGCGGATTGCCGGCAACGGCGACGCGCGGGTGCATGCCGAGCAGATGCTTACCGTCTCGATCGCGGGTTCCGGCGACGTCGTCTACCGGGGCACTCCTGTGATCAAGAAGAGCGTCGCCGGATCGGGCGAGGTTCGCAAAGCGAACTGAGCCTGCCCGCTGCATTCCCGGCATGGCGCTACGCTAGCGCCATGCTGACCTCGAGCCACGCGCAGTCTTTCGCAAGCGTCGCGCTCGCGAACGTCCTCACCGAATACCCGTACAAGCTCGACCAGCTGCTGACCGACCAGCGGGATCTCGCTCCGCCGCGTCGGCTCCATCCGGTCTTCTGGGGCAGCTACGACTGGCATTCCTGCGTCCACATGCACTGGACGCTCGCGCGGCTGCTGCGCCGGTTCCCCGACCACTCGCTGGCGCTCGCGATCGCGCGAGCATTTGGGCATACGACTGACGGCGACGGCCATCGCGGGCGAGCTCGCCACGCTGACTGGACCCCACCGAGAGACGTTCGAGCGCCCTTATGGCTGGGGCTGGCTGCTGAAGCTCGCGGCGGAACTCGAGCGGCTTGCAACCATCGCACCGGAAGCGGCGCCCTGGCGCGACGCCCTCCGGCCGCTGGCGGATGCCTTCGCCGACCGGTTCCTCGCCTACCTGCCACGCGCAGCGTTTGCAACGCGCGCCGGCGTGCACAGCAACAGCGCCTTCGCGCTTCTGCTCGCGCTCGACTGGTGCGACGCCGTGCAGCACCTCGCGCTGCGCCAGGCCATCGTCCAGCGTGCCAACCTCTGGTTCGGCCGCGACCGCCAGTTTCCGGCCGATTACGAGCCGGCGGGCGAGGACTTCCTGTCTCCCGGCCTCGTCGAAGCCGCCCTGATGCAACGGGTTGTCGATGGCTGCTCCTTTGCGGACTGGTGGGAGCAGTTCCAGCCAGAGGCGGCGGCGCTGGGCCACTGGCTGACCCCGGTGCCGGTCAGCGACCCGTCGGACGCACGCATCGTCCATCTGCACGGCGTCAACCTGACCCGCGCGTGGTGCTGGCGGCAACTACAGCCGGATCTTCCACGGCCGCTGCAGGCGCACGTCGGGCAAGCCGTCGATGCCCACCTGGCAGCCTCATTGCCGGCCGCGACTGGCGGCGACTACGTCGGGACACATTGGCTGGCGTCATTCGCCCTGCTCGCGCTGGACGACACGCGCTGACAGGGGTCAAGGCCAGACCCTGCTCGCTAGGGTCAGATACGTCTGAGGGAGGTGCATCGTGTCTCAATGGGACGTCATCGTCATCGGCTCCGGCATCGGGGGCCTCGCCGCGGCAGCGGCGCTTGCGCATGAAGGCAAGCGAGTCCTGGTCCTGGAGCGCCATTCGCAGCTGGGTGGGCTGACCCAGACGTTCGAGCGCAATGGCTACCGGTTCAACGTCGGAGTGCACTACATCGGTGGCGCCGGCGAGGCAGAGGGCCAGGTGGGCCCGGCCAAGAAGGTGTTCAACGCGCTCACGCCGCACGGCATTCCGATGGCCTCGATGGGCACCGTCTACGACCGCGTGCACTTCCCCGGCATGTCCGTGGAATTCGAACATCCCGCCGCGCGACTGATCGAGACGCTCAAGTCGCGCTTTCCGGCCGACGCCGCTGGCATCGACCGCTACTTCGACAGCATGCGGGCCGCGCGCAAGGCGCTCGAGGCGGTGCTGGCGGCGCACTCGATGCCGCAGCTGGTTTCGCGCGGGCTGAAGTGGTGGAAGGAAGAAGAGATCGAGCGGTGGGTCGGCCGCACGTTGTGGGAAGTGATCCAGGAGTACTGTCGGCGATCCGAAGTTGCAGGCGCTACTCGCGGCGCAGTGGGGCGACCATGGCGGTCGGCCCAGCAAGGCGTCGTTCGCGCTGCACGCCGTCATCATGTCGAGCTACTTCGACGGCGCCTGGTATCCGGTCGGAGGTTCCGGCGTCTTCGCCAACGCCCTGTCGGAGCCCGTCATCGCCGCCGGCGGCGAGCTGCGCGTGAGCGCCGAGGTCGCGGCGATCCGCGTTGCCGACGGTCGCGTGCAAGGAGTCCTCTTGAGCAATGGAACGACCGAAGACGCGCCGTGCGTCATTTCCGATGCCGGCGTGCGCAGCACGCTGCGCATGCTGCCCTCTGAGGAGGTGAACTACGACTGGGCGCGCGACGTGCTGGAGATCGAGCCCTCGGTCGGCTACATCGGCCTGTATCTCGGCCTCGAGGGCGACATCGCCGCCAACGGGGCGACCCCGGCCAACGACTGGATCTACGAGAGCTGGGATGTCGACCAGCTCTGGCGCAACCCCCTGATCGAGCCCGATGCGCCGATGATGTTCGTCTCTTTCCCGTCCCTGAAGGATCCGACGCACGAGGCGGGTGCCATGCAACGGCACACTTGCGAGATCGTGGCCTTCGTCGACCCGGACGCTTTCGCTCCGTGGGAGCATGAAAGCATGAAGCGTGGCGAGGCGCGCGATCCCGGCTACCTGGAGCTGAAGGAAAGGATCGAGCAGAACCTCCTGGCGCAGTTTGGCCGTCACTACCCGCGCCTGGCGCCGATGGTCCGTTTCGTCACCTCGTCCACGCCGATCTCGGTGGCCACCTATACGGGCGCCGAACATGGCGCGATGTACGGCTTGGCGACCACGCCGGCCCGCTTCCTCAGCGACGCACTGCGGCCGCGCACGCCGATCGGTGGCCTGTTCCTGGCCGGGCAGGACGCTTGCTGCCCCGGCGTCACCGGCGCGCTGATGGGCGGCCTGATGGCGGCCGTCGCAACCGAGCCGAAGCTGCTCAGACTGCTCGGCTGAACCTCCACTCCCAAGGGACTCGACCATGACGACAACGCGACCGGCCACCGGCCGCCAGACTGGACGTGCCGCCACCAAGCGGACCGTGCGAACCCGCCCGCGCGCTGCCACCCAGGGCGACACCGCGCCGTCACTGACCCCCAGCGGCATCGAGAACTACGCCGTTGGCGAAGCGATCGCCGCCGCGCAAGAGGCCAAGCTGGCCGCGGTGCGCGATGTGCTGGATCACATTCCCGAAGATGACCGCGGCGCACTGCTCGCCTCTCTCGAGGCGATCCTCGCCGGCGCGTCGCCCGACGACGCCGCGGTCCTGCGCGAAGCGCTGCTGGCCCAGCGCGCCGCCGCGGCCGGTGTCGCGCTCGGCCCCGACGAGGAACTGTCGACCGACTGGCGGTCCGGTGGCTATCCGTACAAGAACCTGCTGTCGCGGAAGACGTACGAGAAGCAGAAGTACCGGCTGCAGGTCGAGTTGCTGAAGCTCCAGGCCTGGGTCAAGGACACCGGGCAGAAGGTCGTGATCCTGTTCGAGGGACGCGACGCGGCCGGCAAGGGCGGAACGATCCGCCGGTTCATGGAGCACCTGAATCCGCGTGGCGCGCGCGTCGTGGCGCTGGAGAAACCCAGCGAGACGGAGCGTGGCCAGTGGTACTTCCAGCGTTACGTGCAGCACCTGCCCACGGCCGGCGAAGTCGTGCTGTTCGACCGCTCCTGGTACAACCGCGCCGGCGTTGAACGCGTGATGGAATTCTGCAAGGACCACGAGTACGAGGAGTTCATGCGGCAGACTCCGGTGTTCGAGCGCAATCTGGTCGCCAGCGGCGTGCACCTGATCAAGTTCTGGTTCTCCGTCAGTCGCGCCGAGCAAAGGCGTCGCTTCAAGGAACGCGAGACTCACCCGCTGAAGCAGTGGAAACTGTCGCCCGTCGACATGGCCTCGCTCGACAAGTGGGACGACTACACGAAAGCCAAGGAAGCGATGTTCTTCCACACCGACACGGCCGAAGCGCCGTGGACCGTGATCAAGTCCGATTGCAAGAAGCGCGCGCGCCTGAACGCGATGCGATACGTGCTGTACAAGCTGGCCTACAGCAACAAGGATATCGACCACATCGGTGCGCTCGACCCGCTGCTGGTCGGGCGCGCTCACGTTGTCTATGAGCGCGGCGAAAAGCGCGTGGTCCCACTGCTGTAGTTCGCCGCGCAACCGCCATTCGCGTGGTGTGGGGGTACGACTCTCGATCTGCACCACCCTCGCGCGTGGGAACATTTCCCATGCACACCCTTGCGACCCGCGCCTGCCGCGTGAAGTGTTGTTGCCACCCCGTCCGATCGGCTGATCGAATTGCACCCAAGATAGGCGAGGGCGTGGACTTCGCATTCTTCGAAAACCCCTCTAACTTGCACGTCATCGGCGAACGGTCATCCGCGATGGAAAGCGGGCCACGCCAACACGGACGCCGACACGCCTGCTCATGCTTGAACTCGGAACTCTCGACGACGCCAGGGAAAAGATCCTCCATGACACGCAGCGAGCAGTGCTGGCGCTTCGACGCATCGACTACCCGCCCGTGGAATCGATCCAGGAGGGCGTCGCACAGCTCACTGCACTGAGAGAGCAGGCCTACGATCACCTCGTCCAGCTCCAACGCGCGCAACTCATCGTTCGCGCCGCCGAGTGGCTGCTGGAGCACGATCTCGGCAACATGGAGACGCGCTGGCGCTGGAACCCGCGGCGTCCGGCGGACCAGGATGAGCCCGATCTGCAGGGCTCCGCCTGCGAGCGGATCATCGTGTCGGCCATGGTGGCGGCATCGCATCTCGCGGACAGTGCCCTCGATGCCCGCCTGCGCCGCTCGCTGTCGAAGCTTGCATCGTTGCCAGGAAAGAAGTTCCTGTTCGTCGACACCACGTCCCTTAAGAGGCGCGCGGTGACGCGTGTCCTCCTCGCCAGCTGGGACATCAGTGTGGTCCAGATCGCAGCACGCGACATGGCGGCGGCCAGCACGACGAGGACGCTCACGAGTTTCCCCGCCGGCGCCAGGACGGCATCCGCGTCCTGAGCATTGGCGTGCGGCCGCGGCGGGCGCCGCGCGCCATCCTGATGGACAAGTCCGGCTGCGCACCGACCCGCGGCGATGCGTTGTTCTGGCCAGCACCGGCGAAGCTCGGTCGCACTGCTGTTATCCGAGCGGCACCAGTGCGAGCCGATGTCGCGGCGTGAATCTGCCGCAACCGTGCGACGCAATTCTCCGTGGCGAGCGGAGTCTGCAGCCGTTGAAATGCTGCTCATCCGCCAAGTGGCGGACAACTAGCCCTCGGGGCTGCCAAGCCAGCAACTCCAACGGTAACGGAGCGCAAAATGTTCAAGCATCCATGGAAGCACGCGATCGCGACGACGGCCGCCGCCGTGACGACGATCGCCTTGTTCAGCGCGGTCGCTTCGCTGGCCGACGACGACAAGGCGGCATTGCTGGCCGCGAAGATCAACCCGACCGCCATCGCAACCAACGGCACCGGCACGGTGCAACGGTAGCGCCGCCCGTACGCCCAGGCTGTGGCACATCGTCTCGCCCTGCAAGGGCTGACCGTGGCCAGGTCGAGCGCCTCATCCCTGTCCGGCGCGAGCGCGACGACGATGCAATCTCGGGGTCAAGAAATGCGAAAGCCCGGCCGAAGCCGGGCTTTGCTGGGTACGGCGCGGGGCGCGCGATGCGCGTGGCGGGACCGGTCGCCGTGCGTGTCAGCGCGCCGCGCTCAGCGGGTCGCCGACGCGCTCGACGCGGCCGTGATGACCACGCGCTCCGCCGCCACCAGCTGGCCGTTGAACTCGTCAGTGGGCTGCATGCCGGCCACGGTGCTGCCCAGTACAACGATGCTGGCAATCACGGCGCCGACGAAGGCGCTGAGCTTGACGCGGGTGGGGGTCGAGTAGTTGGCGTTCATCGTTCGGTCCTTTCGTGCGGACAGCAGTGTTTGGTGTCGATGAACGCACTGTAGGCAGAGCACGGCTCGTCGGCGAGCGACTTGCGACGGGGTGCAGAAATCGCGGCGCGAACTGCAGGGCCGGTTTCATCGCGCCCAGGCGCCGCTGCGCGCTTCATCAGCCGCAGGCGCAGTTCGTCGCGCCGGGCGGCGCTTCACTCCGGCCCGGAGAGGTTCGAACCTCAGAGTCCCGAACTTCGCGAACCGCGGACAAACGGCAGACGCCTGAATGGCTGCCGCCGCGCAAGGGCCCGTTGCCACGGAATGAGCACAGGGCTGTCGGCTACCGACACCGGCGGGTCACCGGACAGCCCGGGCAATCTCCGCTAGATGCGCCCTTCCTCGACCGCGTGGCACGCCACTTCGGCGGAACCCTCGGCATGCTGCACCACCCGCAAGCCAGGGACTTCACTGCGGCAGCGCGCATTGGCGTGCGGGCAGCGCGGATGGAACGTGCATCCGGTCGGCGGATTGAGCGGGTTGGGAACTTCGCCCGCCACCGGAGTCCGCGCCCGGCCCGTCATCTCGAGGTCGGGGATCGCATCGAGCAGCATGCGGGTGTACGGATGGCGAGGTGCACTGAAGATCTGCTGGCGCGATGCCAGTTCGACGATCTTGCCGAGGTACATCACGCCGACACGGTCGGAGATGTGGTGAACAACGGCCAGGTTGTGCGAGATGAAGAGGTAGGTGAGGCCCAGCTCGCGCTGCAGGTCCTTCATCAGGTTCAGCACCTGCGCCTGCACCGAGACATCCAGCGCCGATGTCGGCTCGTCGCATACGAGGAACTCCGGCTTGGTGGCCAGGGCACGTGCGATCGACAGGCGCTGGCGCTGCCCGCCGGAAAACTGGTGCGGGTACTTCACCTTGTCCGCTGGGGCCAGTTTGACCTGATGCAGCAGTTCGTCGACCCGCGCCGTGATCTGCACCTTGTCGCGCATCAGTCCGTGTGCAATCAGCGGTTCGGCGATGATGTCCTGCACACGCCAGCGCGGGTTGAGGCTCGCGAAGGGGTCCTGGAAGATCATCTGCAGTTTCTGGCGCAATGGGCGGCCGGCGGCCGTATTCATTTCTGCCAGATCGTGGCCGAAGAACTCGACGCGGCCGCGGGTCGGCGTGTAGAGACCAACCAGCAAACGCGCAACGGTGGACTTTCCGCAACCTGATTCACCGACCAGCGAGAGTGTCTCGCCGCGACGGATCGTGAAGCTGACACCATCGACGGCATGCAGGACCTGCCGTCCGCTGCGCTCCAGAATACGGTTCAGCCAAGGCGCGGAGACGTCGAAGTACTTGGCCAGGCCGTCGGCCATGACGATGATCTCGCTGCCGGCGGCGACATCCCCCTTGATTTCGTCCTCGCGCAGCATGGCAGCCATGGGTATCAGGCGGCCCGCACCAGGCTGTTCGCCTCGTGCAGCCAGCACGCCGCCCGTGACGTGCCGGCCGGCATGAGGTCAGGTCGCTCGCGCGTGCAACGCTCGAACGCACGTGGGCAGCGGGGGTGAAACGAGCATCCCGACGGGATGGCCGTCAGGCGCGGCATCGCCCCGTCGATCTGCGTCAGGCGCTCGACGTCGGCCACCATGCTCGGAATGGATCCCATCAGTCCGGCCGTGTAGGGATGCTGGGGACGATGGATCACGTCGGCGACGGGTCCGATCTCGACAATGCGACCGGCGTACATGACCGCGACTCGATCTGCCGTCTCCGCGATGACGCCCATGTCGTGCGTCACCAGCATCACCGCCGTGCCGTGGTCACGGCAGAGTGTCTTGAGCAGCGAGATGATCTGCGCCTGGATCGAGACGTCGAGCGCCGTCGTCGGCTCGTCGGCGATCACGAGCTTCGGCTGCGCCGCCAGTGCCAGTGCAATCACCACCCGTTGACGCATGCCGCCGGAAAACTGATGCGGATAGTGGTCGATGCGGCGCTCGGCGGCCGGAATGCCCGTCGCCTCGAGCAGTTCGACGGCCCGCTGGCGCGCGGCGGTGGCCGACATGTTCAGATGTGTCGTGACCGTTTCGACCAGCTGCTGCCCGACGGTATAGAGCGGATTGAGCGACGTCAGCGGGTCCTGGAAGATCGCGCCGATCTCGCGGCCGCGGATCTTGCGCATTTGGTCGTACGGCAGCTTGTCGATGCGCAGTCCGGCAAGCCTGATCTCGCCGGCGGCGATCCGACCGGGCGGCTCCAGCAGTCCGATGATCGCAGCACCCGTCAACGACTTGCCGGCCCCCGATTCGCCGACCACCCCCAGCACCTCGCCGGGCGCAATGGAAAGAGAAACGTCGTCGACTGCGACGAGTGTGCCCCGCCGCGTCGGAAACTCAATGCGGAGGTTGCGGACTTCGAGCAGCGGTTCGGCCATGCGACCTATTTCTTTTCGGGCGGCGGGGTGCAGCCGGCCAGCGGTTCGGCGTAATCGACCCGCGTCGTAAAGTTCGCCGTGATCCGGTTTTCGCGAACCGCGACGATGTAGTACGTGAAGCACGGCTTCACGTCGAGCTTGAGCGACCCGGTTTCCTGTGGCGCGCCCGGAACGGGCATCGCCTGGACCCGGATCTCATGAACGCCCGGTTCGACCAGCACGCGTCGTTCCGTCGTATCCCAGTTGTCGACGCCCAGAATGATCACCGG
Source organism: uncultured beta proteobacterium (assembly GCA_963702595.1). Taxonomy (GTDB): domain Bacteria; phylum Pseudomonadota; class Gammaproteobacteria; order Burkholderiales; family Burkholderiaceae_F; genus JALORV01. The sequence continues at coordinate 205,655 of CAVPDC010000016.1, forward strand.
CTGGGTATCGATGTTGGTCTTGAAATAACGCTGACCGACCAGATACGACCCATGAAACGAACTCGCGCAACCGGACAGCAGGACCGCAGCGGCGGTGAGTGATGCAAGTGCTGCTTGTTGCTTCGTCATAGTTCTTCTCCTCGCGCAAACGTCGAACACCGGCCAGCCGCCGGCTCAACGCAACTTCGGATTCAGGGCATCGCGCAGCCAGTCGCCCATCAAATTGACCGAAAGGACGAGCAGGATCAGCGCCAGGCCGGGGAAGATGGTGATCCACCACTCGCCGGAAAACAGGAACTCGTTGCCGATGCGGATCAGCGTTCCGAGTGACGGCGTGGTCGGCGGCACGCCGACCCCCAGGAAGGACAGCGTCGCCTCCGTGATGATCGCGGTCGCGATGTGTACGGTAGCGAGCACCAACACGGGCCCGAGCACGTTCGGCAGCACGTGCTTCAGCATGATCTTGAACGGTGACACGCCGATCACCCGCGCGGCCTGGATGTACTCCTTGTTCTTCTCGACGAGTGTGGAACCGCGCACCGTGCGCGCGTACTGCACCCAGCCAGACAGCGCGATCGCGAGGATCAGCACACCGAAGGCGAGCTCATTGTGCGAATCGCGCGGCAGGAGCGCCCGCGCTACGCCGTCGATCAGCAGCGCCACCAGGATCGCGGGGAACGACAGCATCACGTCGCACACACGCATGATGAAGGCATCGAGCCGCCCGCCCACGTAACCGGAGAGCAGGCCGAGCCCGACGCCCATGACGACCGACAGCGCCACCGACGCCAGCCCGATCAGCAGCGAGATCTGCATGCCGTAGATGACGGCCGAGAAGATGTCGCGACCCTGGTCGTCGGTACCGAGCCAGAAATTCGGATTGCCGCCTTCCTCCCAGGACGGCGGCAAGGATGCATCCATCAGATTGATCGTCGCCAGGTCGAACGGGTTGTACGGCGCAACCCAGCGCGCAAAGATGGCCGCAAAGATGAGCGTGAACGCGACCAGCGTGGCCCCGATAGCGACCGGCGACTGCCGGAAGCTGTAGGCGACGTCGCTGTCCCAGAGCCGTGCGAGTGCGTTCATGCCGTCGTCTCAGCGCCGGATCACTGCGCCGCGCCCTTGATCGCGACCCACTTCAGCGGCATATAGTTGTCCGCCAGCTGGACGAGATCGACGTTTCTCTTCATCGCCCAGGCGAGTGCCTGCTGGTGCAGCGGGATGTGGCCGACGTCGTCCTGGTGGATCTTCATCGCCTCGGCGATCATCGCGTTACGCTTCTTGATGTCCGTTTCGGTCGCGATCGCCTTGGTAAGTTCATCCACCTTGGCATTGCTGTAGGTGCCCAGGTTGAACTGACCCTGGCCGCCAGCGCCCGGCGTGGCCAGCAGCGCGAAGAGCGGGTTGTGCGAGTCATAGCTGCCCGGCGTCCAGCCCAGCATGTAGAAGCTGGTGTTGCGCGACAGGATCTTCGGGAAGTAAGAGCCCTTGGTCTCGGCCACCAGATTCACCTTGATGCCGATGCGCGCCAGCATCGCGGAGGCGGCCTTGCAGATCTCCTCGTCGTTGACGTAGCGGTCGTTCGGGCAGTTCATGCCAACCTCGAAACCGTTGGGATAGCCGGCCTCTGCCAGCAGCTTCTTCGCGGCTTCCGGGTCATAGGGCAGGCGCTTGTTCAGATCCGCCGGGAACCCGGTGATGCCGGGCGCGATCATCAGTCCGGTCGGCGCGGACGCTCCCCGCATGACCGCCTTCTGGATCGCGTTGATGTCGATCGCCTGGTAGAACGCCTGGCGCACGCGCTTGTCCTTAAACGGGTTCTTGCCCTTGACGCTCGAGGACAGCAATTCGTTGCGTGACTGGTCCATGCCGAGGAAGATCGTGCGCAGCTCCGGGCCCTGCATGACCTTGAAGGCCGGGTTGGCCTGGATGCGCGCGATGTCCTGCACTGGCACCGGCTCCATCATGTCGATCTCACCCGACAGCAGCGCCGCCACGCGCGTCGAGGCGTTGCCGATCGGCGTGAACACGACCTCCTGCACGTTGCCCTCGATCTTGTCCCAGTAGCCCGGATTGCGCTGCAGAGTTGTGCGCACGTTCGGATCCCGCGCGCGCAACCGGTACGGGCCGGTGCCGTTCGCCTTGAAGGACGCCGTGTTCTCGGTGCCCTTGCGCTTGTCGACCGGCTCCACCGCGCGGTTCTCCTCGCACCACTTCTTGGACATGATGTACCAGTTGGTGATGACGTCCGGCAGTATCGGAAATGGCTCGTTGGTCACGATGTCGATCGTGAGGTCGTCGACCTTGCGGATCTCCTTGATCGAGCCGACATAGGTCTTGACGTCAGAGCCGCCGCTCTTGGCGCGGTTGTACGAAAAGATGACGTCGTCGGCGGTGAACGGCGTGCCGTCGTGGAATTGCACGTTCTTGCGCAGATTGAGGCGCCATACGGTCGGTGCGGTCTGCTTCCAGTCCGTCGCCAGTGCCGGCACCAGTTCAAGCTTCTTGCCGCGGCCGATCAGCGGCTCGTACAGGTTGCCCGTGAACGAGAGCTGGAGCGACTCGTTGAGCGAGTGCGGGTCCATCGACAGCGCGTCGCCCTGGTTGGCGAACTTGAAGGTCTGCGCCCGAACCGGGGCCAACATGCCCAGGGCGAGGATGCCGACGGCCGCCCACGCCACGGTGCGGGACGAGACTCGAGTGAACCCGTTCATGCGGTGCCTCCTACGACGGTGATTGAGCGGCGAGCGACAGGCTGCGCTCGGCCAGTGCTGAAAAGTACGCCGCCCCCAGCGGGATCACGGCGTCGTTGAAATCATATCGGGTGTTGTGCAGGAAGCAGCCGCCTTCCCCGCCACCCTGGCCGAGGCGTACATAGCAGCCAGGCTTGACGCGCAGCATGAAGGCGAAGTCCTCGGCCCCCATCGACGGCTCGAGGTCACGCACCACGTTGTCCTCGCCGACCAGCTCGGCCGCGACGTCGCCGGCAAACCTCGCCTGCGCCGCATGGTTGATCGTCGCGGGATAGATGCGCTCGTAGACAAGCTTCGCCTCGGCTCCGAAGGCGCGTGCCGTGGACTCGACCAGTTCGGTGAGTCGCTGTTCGATGAGATCCTGGGCGTCGGCGCTGAACGTGCGCACCGTGCCGACCAGCTTCGCTTCGCGCGGCACGACCGAGTAGGCGGCGGGGTTGCCGGCCTGGATCGAGCACAGGCTGAGTACCGCGGCGTCGAGCGGGCCGACGTTGCGAGACACGATGGTCTGCGCCGCCGTCACGATATGCGCCGCAACGACCACCGGATCGATCGTGCGGTGCGGATGCGCGCCGTGGCCGCCCGTGCCGCTGACATCGATCTCGATTCGATCGGCGGCCGCCATCATCGGCCCGGTATTCAGGCCAATCCGTCCCGGTTCGAGTGCGGGCCAGTTGTGCAGCGCGTAGACCTCGTCGGTCGGAAAGCGCTCGAACAGACCGTCGTCGATCATCGCCTTGGCGCCGGCGAAACCTTCCTCGCCCGGCTGGAAGATCAGGTTGACGATGCCATCGAATCGACGGGTTCGTGCGAGGTACTGCGCAGCCCCAAGCAGGATCGTCGTGTGGCCATCGTGGCCGCAGCCGTGCATCAGCCCCGGTCGCGTGGAACGATGCGCGAACTCGTTCTCCTCGTTCATCGGCAACGCGTCCATGTCGGCCCGCAGCCCGATAGAACGGCGGGAGTGTCCGCGGCCGTGAATCACGGCGACCACGCCTGTGCCGCCGATGCCGGTATGCACTTCGTCAACGCCGAAACTGCGCAGGCGCTCGGCAACCAGGGCCGAAGTGCGGTGCTCCTCGAAGCCAAGCTCCGGATGGGAATGCAGGTCGCGGCGGAATTCGGCGAGCCCCTCATGATGCGGCAGGATCGCCGCCAGCGGTCCCCTCAGTGCCGCACCCAGATAACTGCCCATCCGCACCGCTCCCTAATGCGCCGCCGCCGCGCGATCGATGCGCAGGCGCGGGTCGACCGCAAAATACAGAAGGTCGACCACGAGGTTGATCAGGACGAAGACCAGCGCGATCAGGCACAGATACGCCGCCATCACGGGTATATCCGCAAACTGTACGGACTGGATGAACAGCAGGCCCATGCCCGGCCACTGGAAGACCGTCTCCGTGACAATCGCGAAGGCAATGATGCCGCCGAGTTGCAGTCCGGTAATCGTGATGACCGGCACCAGCGTGTTCTTGAGTGCATGGCCGAAGTTCACCGCGCGGTCCGTAAGCCCGCGCGCGCGCGCGAACTTGATGTAATCGGTGCGCAGCACCTCCATCATTTCCGAGCGCACCAGCCGCATGATCAGGGTCAGCTGGAACAGCGAAAGCGTGATGGCAGGCAGGATCAGGTGCTTCCATCCGGCAGGCGTCAGGAAACCCGTCGACCACCAGCCGAGTTTGACGACCTCGCCGCGGCCATACGAAGGCAGCCAGCCCAACTGCACCGCGAAGACCAGGATCAGCAGGATGCCGATGAGGAAGGTCGGTAGCGAGATCCCGACCAGCGAGGCCGCGAGAAGCGCCTGCGACAGCCATGAATTTCGTCGCAGCGCCGTGTACACGCCGGCCGGTATTCCAACGACGATCGCGAGGATGGCCGCCGTGAACGCGAGTTCGAGCGTGGCCGGCAGCCGCTCCTTGATCAGAGTCGATACCGCGCGTCCCTGGCGCAGGCTGATTCCGAAGTCGCCCTGCACTGCATTGCCGACGAACGTCGAAAACTGGACGTAGAACGGCTCGTCCAGCCCCAGTTCGGTGCGCAGGCGTGCGCGGTCTTCGGGCGTTGCATCCTGCCCGAGCATTTGCGACACGGGGTCACCGACATACTGGAAGAGCAGAAACGCCACGAGCGCCACCGCCAGCATGACAAGGACAGCCTGCAACAAGCGGCGAATGATGAACGCGAGCATCCCGGGACAACAAAACGCCCGGTGCGGACGACCGGGCTGTCAACTCGATGAAATATAGCGCGGAACCCGAGCGAAACGACCGTGCGTCCGTCGCAAAAGCGCAGTGCGAAAGAAAAGGGCCGGCGAAACCGGCCCCGAAACAAGTGGCGCCCTGACGGCGCAACAGTGCCAGGCTAGTCGATCTTCACCCATTCGGCCTGCAGGCGGTTGTCGGCGCGGTGCACGACATTCACGTTTTTGCGCATCGCCCAAGGTATCACCTGGTTGTGCAGCGGGACGTGCATTACCTGCTGGTTGTGCAGCATCAGCGCCTTGGCGATCATCTCGTCACGCTTTTTCTGGTCGACTTCGCTCTTGATGCCGTCGACCAGCTTGTCGAACTCGGCGTTGCTGATCCGTCCGAGGTTGAAGTTGCCGTCACCGCCCGCACCGACCGTGCGGCCAAGCGACTGCAGCGTGTACAGCGCGTCGAAGGTCGGCACTCCCCAGCCGAGCAGGTAGGCCGAGGTATCGAACTTCTGGATCTTCGGGAAGTAGGTGGCGCGCGGCATCGCGTTGACGTTCACCTTCAGGCCGATCCTCGCCCACATCGACGCCAGCGCCTTGCAGATTTCTTCGTCGTTGATGTAGCGGTTGTTGGGACAGTCGAGAGTGAACTCGAAACCGTTCGGGTAGCCGGCGTCGGCCAGCAGCTTCTTGGCCGCATCGACGTTGTAGGGCAGCCGCTGGTTCGATTCCTTGGTCCAGCCGTGCACCTGCGGCGCGATGATGGCGCCGGTGGGATCCGACGCGCCGCGCATGACGGCGCGCTTGATCGCCTCGATGTCGATCGACTGATAGAGCGCCTGTCGCACGCGCAGGTCCTTGAACGGGTTCTTGCCCTTGACATTCGCGAACTGCAACTCGTCGCGATGCTGGTCGAGCCCGATGAAGATCGTCCGGTTCTCGGCACCCTCGACCACCTTGATCGCGGAGTTCTGCTTCATGCGGGCGATGTCCTGCGGCGCAGGGTCGAGCACGAAGTCGAGCTCGCCCGACAGCAGCGCTGCGGTGCGGGTCGACTCCGACTTGATCGGCGAGTAGACGACCTCGGTGACATTGCCCTTCTTGCCCGCCTTGTTCCACCAGTTCGGGTTCTCGACGAATACCGTCTTGATGTCGACCTCGCGCGACTTGAGCATGTAGGGACCGGTTCCGTTGGCATTGCGCGCGGCGTAGGTTTCCTCCTTCTGCACGAAGTTCTGCGGCTGCACGACCTTGTTCTTCTCGGCCCACGCCTTGCTCATGATCCGCACCTCGGTCAGCTGCCGCAGCAGAACCGGGTTCGGCACCGTCGTGTAGACGAGCACCGTGTGGTCGTCGATCTTGCGGGCGCCCTGCACTCCCGTCGTGAACTGGCGGAAGTTCGAGGTCGGCGACATCGCGCGCTCGATGGAATAGACGACGTCATCGGCCGTGAACGGCGTGCCGTCGTGGAACTTGACGCCCTTGCGCAGATTGAAGCGCCAGAGCAGGTTTCCGTCGCGGTTCCATGACGTCGCCAGCGCTGGCACAAGTTCGAACTTTTCGTTGTAGGTCAGCAGCGATTCATAGATGTAAGACGCCGCGGTGTTATTGAGGCTCTCGTTCTGGGCATGCGGGTCCATCGTCAGGAAGTCCCCCTGACTGGCCCAGCGCAGGCTCTTGGCCTCCGCCACCGGGACGGCGGCGAGCGCGAGGACGGAAAGTGCGGCAATGGCAAGGCGGCGCATCGTGATCTCCTTGTATACAACCGGCGGATCATCACAAAAAGAAGGCGCCAGCGTCAAACCCGGACCCTGGCCGGGCAAACCCTCAAGGCGCGCGCTTCAGCTCGATGTCGCCATAAAACGCCTCGATCCGTTCTCCGGTGTTGTCGGTGTCGGTCATGATTCCGACGCCGATCAACCGGCCGGGCGAGGTCCCGAAGGCGCGCCGGTAATCCTCGACATAGTTGCGCTCGAAGTCTTTCCACTGACCGAGCCGGACGTCAGGGCCACTGCCGGCCACGAACAGCTTCACCTGCGATGTGAAGCTGTTCGGTAGCACAGTGCCCACCGGGAACCGGTTCTCCCAGATGTACATCAGCGTCGAGTACGGCAGCTCCTGGCCGGTCAGCAGCCTGGCAGTTTCCATCATCATCTGTTCCTTGATGGGCAGCGCGCTCTTGTCACCATCGAAGAAGAGCATCAGGCGGACGGGCGAGTCCTCGGCATAGCGATCCTGGTTGTCGGCACCAACGATCAGGTCGACCACGCGCCAGCGCCAGCGCACGACGGGCCAGGTGCCGGGGTCGACGTCGAGTTGTTGCCGCAGGCCACTCGCCGCGGCGTCCGCCGTGGCATGCAGCACGATCTCCCGAGTGACAGGGTCACGCGCCAGTCGGTACTCGGTCGGCGTCTTGGTTCGGTTGATGATCAGCGGCTGCCAGCCCTTGGGCAGCGTGGCCCCGCCTGCAGAAAACGGGGTGATGGATGCGGCGGGCGGCTCCACGACAGGGACCGCCGCACAGCCCGCCAGCAGGATCATGATCAGAATCGCAACAGCGCGCATCGCATTCGATCGTAGGAGCAACGATGCGGCAGTGCAAGGAGCTACTGCCTGTTGCGCCCCCCGAAGGTGAGGACGTTGTTCCGCAATTCGCCGGATCGACTGCAGTCTCCAAGCCGTAGCATCCGTTCTTTGCGGCCCGGAGCGCGCGTTGCGTGCTCCCTTGCCTTCGATCCAATTCTGTTCCGAGCCGCCTGAACGCCCGTATGAAGGGAGTACTTGTGCTTGCCGTGATCGCCGCCGTCGCAGGGGCGATCATCTGGCTTGTCCTCAAGGCCCGCCAACTCGAGCGCCAGCGGCACTTCGAGCGGCGCGTGCAGGCTCGCAAGCTGGGCTGGACCTACGACGACCAGCGCTCCGGACGCATCGACTACCGATTCGCCGGTTCGGCTGCCGGCATCGAGTGGGAGATGTGGTACGACAGTGACCGCGGCGACAAGTCGCCGACCCCTCGAGCCACCTGGCGCAGCAACAATCTGCGCACGCCGTCACTTTCCCTCGTGATCATCGGCCGCAAGCGCTTCGGGCTCGAGAGCGGCGTGGTTGGCCGGGTCCTGTTGGGTGTGGTCAGCGGCATTGCACAGGCCATGGCAGGTCACGGAGTTGGCTCCGACAAGACCGACTTCTACGACTGCGCGATCGACCTGCCCGAGGGCCGGCCGCTGTTCCGGGAACGATTCGCCGTTGCCGTCGCCCCGGACATGCCGCGCGGCTGGGTCGACGAGCAGTTGCAGACCCTGCTGATGAACTGGGCAGCGCCGTCTTCCAAGGACTTCCGCACCGACGACAGCGTCGAGGTCAATCTCCGCGCCGATGGACTGCAGATCGTCGTGCAGCGCATGCCGGAGGACTTCGCGAGCTGGCAACATCTGGCGCGACTCGGAGAGCACATCGCGCAACAGCTGGTCCGAGCTGGCGCACGCCCATAGGCGGCTGCCGGGCGGCCTCTGTCCGCAGATTGTTTGTTGAAAGCTGGGCCACGCGATAACGACGATGATGTCGCTGCGCGCGAACCCTCGCCGCGGGACGACGGAGCACCGGTGGCGGGAAGGCAGAATCGAACAACCGAGCGCACGGCCGTGGTCGCCGGCGCCTCCGGCCTCGTCGGGCGCGAACTCATCGGCCGCCTCGCACGCACGCCGGCCTACGGCCGGGTCATCGCGCTGACGCGGCGGCGCGCTGCAGTTGGAACATCCCAGGCTCGTCGAGGCACCCGCCCGCTTCGATGCGCTCGACGACGTCCTTGCGCCGCTTCTGCCCCATTCGCCCGTCGACGCCTACTGCTGCCTTGGCACGACGATCCGCTCCGCCGGTTCGCAGCAGGCGTTCCGCCGCGTCGACCACGATCTCGTGCTCGCGTTCGCGCGCTGGGCTGCCAGCGTGCCGGTCTCTCGCCTGGTCGTCGTCAGTGCGCTCGGTGCCGATGCGAAGAGCCGCGCCTTCTACAACCGTGTCAAGGGTGAAACGGAGGACGATCTGCGCGCGGTTGCAGGTTCATCCCTGGTGCTCCTTCGCCCCAGCCTGCTGGACGGTCCGCGCACCGAACGGCGGTGGGGCGAATCGCTTGTACTGGCGATGACGCGGCCGGTGCGAACCTGGTTGCCGGCATCACTCAGGCCCGTGTCGGTCGAGGACGTCGCGCAGTCGATGATCACTGCGGCCCTCGGGGACAAACCGACCGCCGTGCTGGAATCCGCCGCTCTGCAAGGTGCGGCACGGCGCGCCCAGTTGCAGGCAAGCTCCTGAAGCGGGCATCGATCGAACGCTCGATACATCGTTGCCGGAGTTCCTTCCGTCGAGACAGGGCCGGCGATGCCGGGATGTCCTCCGCGGACGGTCGGGCACAACATTTAACGCCGTGGCGTCAGCTCGAGTTCACGCGTGCCCTTCGATGCGGTCCGCATCGGCAAGTACTCGACGTCGCGCCATAACGGCAGCATCGACGCGTAGAACTCGGATAGCGGATGGCCGGACTGCCCCGTCGACAACACCCAGGTCGAAGCACTCGGTGACGCCAGGTCATAGATCGCGCGCAGGCTCGCCGCGTGATGCGTTCTGAACGGCGCATCGACGCGATTCGATAAGGCCCCGACGTTGACGGTAAACGTATCTCCGGGGTAAGCAGTGCTCAGGTCGAAGAGTCGCGCAAGCGGCCCGACGCTCGAAAAGGGTCGATGCTCCGCGACGGCGAGGTGCTCATCGCCCCAGCGCAGGCCGGCAACGTCGCGGCCGGATTCGCGGGTCAGCCGCTCCACGGACGCATCCAGCGCCTCGGACATCAGCGTGAGGCAGGATTCGAAGCGTTGAGCGGTGCGACGGTCATCGCACCAGTCACGCGCCGGTGACTTGCTCGTCAGCACATGCAGCAGCGCACGAGTCATGTCGGACGCCGCCACGAAGTCCACCGCGAGTTCGCCGAAATCGTCAGCGAACACGCGCCACGCTAGTTCACGCCGCCAGGCGTGAAACAGCAGCGGCTCGGGCCGCTCGGTCAACATGGTTCCGTCCCACGCCTTCAGGCGCTCAAGCGCCTCACGCCCCGCGATCGACAGGGGTTGGGCGGCGGCGAATGCCGCCATCAACTCGCGCGCCGGAAGCGACAGCACGTCGGCCTGTATGGCCCGAGTCGAGGCGATGTCGTGCTTTTCGCGCGCGTCCACCAGTTGCTCGATGCGCCGCAGGCGGTACGGCGCGAACCAGTCGAAGGTGAGGTGATGCGGATACTCAGAGGAAACGATGCGGTTGTTCGCCGTCGCAATGAAGCCCGATGCCGGGTCCAGGAGGCGTGGCGCCTCCGAGTACGGCAGGTACCCGTCCCAGTCGTAGCGGGCATCCCATCCGGGGGACGGCGCAATGCCGCGCAGGTCGTTGTCCGCGGTGCGCCGCGGGATCCGGCCGGTCACGACGAAACCGATGCGACCGTCGGCGTCCGCCAGCACCATTGATTGCGTGACGATCTGGAAGTCGCCCAGCGCCCGCTCGGCGTCTGCAACGTTCTGCGCGCGGTTCAAGGCACGGATGGCGGGCAGCGTACGGTCCGTTGGTTCCAGAGCCGACCACTTAAGTGCCAGCACATAGCGCGGATGGACGAAGCTCTTGTCGATAGCGGCCAGCCCACTGATCACCGGCCCGTGCCGGGACTCGCGCACGACGAGATCGACGTCCGCCCCGTCCTTGATCTTGATGCGCTCGATGCGTTCGGCGAAGCGCTGCCAGCCGGTCGGCGTTTCGTATTCGTGCACATCGTCGGGATTGAGTCGCTCGAGGTAGAGATCCTGCTGGTCCACGCCGGTGTTCGTCATGCCCCAGGCGACATGCGAGTTACGCCCCAGCACGACGCCCGGCAGGCCGGGCAGCGTCGCACCGATGACGTCTAGCCCCGGAGCCTGCAGTGCGGCGAAGTACCAGACCGAGGGCGCCGTGAGACCGAGGTGCGGATCATTCGCGAGCAGCGGCTTGCCGCTGACCGTCCGCCGCCCGGCGAGTACCCAGTTGTTCGAGCCGAGACCTTCGCCCTGGCCGAAGCCGGCCGTCGGGATCTCGGCGAGTAATCGCTCTCGTGCTTCGTGCTGCGCGGACTTCAACGCCCCGAGCAGGCGGTACATCTCCACGTAGTCCGCGGCAACTGGCGGTGCTTCACCCGGCAACGGTGGATAGAGGTCCTCGATCTCCGCGCGCGTAAAGTTCTGCGCCAGGCGCAGGCGCCGTAGTTCCATGCGCATCGAATACGACGCGAGGTCCCACGCCATCATCAGCGACCAGGCGACCGAGTCCGCAGGGGTCCACGGTTCCGGCGCGGGCGCGCGGGTCAGCAGAAATTCCGGCGGCAGTGGACCGCTGCGCGTTGTCAGGTACGCGTTGACACCGCCGACATAGGCATCGAGCAGCGCCCGGTGCTCTGCATCCAGCGACTGATGGATGTTCTGCGCGACGCGATGGACGCCCAGCGTGCGCAGAAACTGGTCCGTCGGCAAAGCCGAGGGTCCAAGCACTTCAGCCAGACGCCCCGCAGCGAGCCGCCGGTTGAACTCCATCTGCCAGAGCCGGTCCTGTGCGTGCACGAATCCCAGCGCAAACGCCGCATCGCGTTCACTCGAGGCCACGATCGTCGGAATGCCCTGCTCGTCGCGCCGCGCCTTGACCGGGCGATCCAAGCCCGGGAACGGCAAGCTTGCCTTCGTGCAGCGGCTGACTGGCCTGCCGGTACCAAAGCGCTGCGGCTGCAATCAGCAGCGCAAGCAGAAGCGCGCTCCACCCCAGCCAGCGCAGAAGGCGCATGCCGACTCCAGCTCAGTCCCAGCGACGCATTGTGCTCGAAACTCTGCCCGTTCCCGCCGTTGCAGCAGGCTGTGTCGAGGGCTCAGGCTGTCTGGACCGCCGTCCGCCGTGCAAGCATCAGCGCCGCCACGAAAGACAGCGCGATGGTCGCGACGACAACGGAGCCAAATGCGAGTTCCTTGCCTTCGCTCCATGCATCGACAAGAGGCGACGCAAGCTTAGCCGTGCCGAACGCTGCAACCAGAAGGCTAACGCCCGATACCGCCAGGCTCATCACTCGCGAGGCGATGCAGGCAAGTTGATCGGCACGCGCGATCAGGCGCGATATCCACAATCCGTTGACCCCATCCGTCACGAGCATGCCAAAGACAAAGAGAACTCCGAGCAGGAGGGCGTGGCCGACCCCGCCGAACTGAGTTGCCGTCACCGCGAACAGCGCCGATTGGCTCAAAGTGTCAAACGAAAGCGCAAACAGCGCTCCCACCAGCGCCACGGTCACTGGATGGCTCGCGCGATTCAGGCGCCCAAGCAGGCGCCCCTTCAGCCCGACCGGCGCAACAACCTCGCCCGGGGATGCCGTCAGCACCGCATGCAGGTTGACGATCCCGATGAGGGTCAGGAAGAGGATCGACGTCCACGCGCCGAACTGCTCGAGCCATTGTGGCGCATCCCAGCGTTCGCTTGCCGCCCCGACCACCAGCGCGATCGCCAGCACGACCGCGCCATGGCCGAGTGAAAACAGCGCACCGCAATAGCGACCGAAACGGCGGCCATGCCGCGCGTTGTAGCGCGTCAGACCATCAATGGTTGCGAGATGGTCCGCATCGAATCCGTGCTTCAGGCCCAGCAGGAACACAAGGGCACAGAGCGCAGTCCACTCCGTCGGTAGTTCGTGCACACAACCCTCCTTCTTCGGCGTATGAACTTTAGACCGATTCTTCTTATCCGGTCCTTGTCGGGAATCAAGGGTGTTCGCTGTGCTGCCGGTCAGTGGTTGGGAGTCAGGTGGGAGTGGAACGTGGCGGGCCGGGTGCTCGACCTCGACCGTGACGAGATTGAGTTGACCGTGCTTGACGCCCCGCTCTGCCGAAAGGGCATCGGCGAAGCGACGGACGTCACGTGAACGTCCCTTGAGCATGACGCTCTCGATGCAGTGGTCATGATCGAGATGCGCATGCATGGTCGAGATCGTCAGGTCATGGTGATCATGCTGCAGCGACGTCAGGCGCTCGGCCAGGTCGCGCTCATGGTGGTTGTAGACGTAGGAGAGATTGGCCACGCAGTGCGCGTTCTCGTCCGCATCCTCGCGGAACCGGTCTAGGTGCGCTCGCAGGATGTCGCGCACGGCCTCTGACCGGTTGCTGTAGCCGCGGCTCTCGATCAGCGCATCGAACTCGTGCGCCAGTTGGTCGTCGAGCGAAATCGTGAAGCGTTCCATGCAGCCTCCCGCGGCAAGAAAGCCAGTATAGGAGCCGGCAGGCGCCGCAAATGAAAACGCCCCGGTACCTTGCGGTATCGGGGCGTCGGTATGGCGAGCCTGACGATGTCCTACTTTCGCGGGAAATACATCCCACTATCATCGGCGCTGAGTCGTTTCACTGTCCTGTTCGGGATGGGAAGGAGTGGTTCCAACTCGCTATGGTCGTCAGGCAAAACTGATTGACCTCGCGAATGCGGCCGCTATGCGGTCGCGCTCGAAAGATCCAAATCGGAAGAAGCAAAGGCCACGCAACGTGGCGATCGTGCTTGCGTTCGCGCCTCAACTCACTGAGGAGGCAGCACGGTTATAGGATCAAGCCGCACGGGCAATTAGTATCGGTTAGCTCAACGCGTTACCGCGCTTCCACACCCGACCTATCAACGTCCTGGTCTTGGACGACCCTTCAGGGAGGTCAAGCCTCCGGGAAGACTAATCTTCAGGCAAGTTTCCCGCTTAGATGCTTTCAGCGGTTATCTCTTCCGCACGTAGCTACCCGGCGATGCCACTGGCGTGACAACCGGTACACCAGAGGTGCGTCCACTCCGGTCCTCTCGTACTAGGAGCAGCCCCCGTCAATCTTCCAGCGCCCACGGCAGATAGGGACCAAACTGTCTCACGACGTTTTAAACCCAGCTCACGTACCTCTTTAAATGGCGAACAGCCATACCCTTGGGACCGGCTACAGCCCCAGGATGAGATGAGCCGACATCGAGGTGCCAAACACCGCCGTCGATATGAACTCTTGGGCGGTATCAGCCTGTTATCCCCAGAGTACCTTTTATCCGTTGAGCGATGGCCCTTCCATACAGAACCACCGGATCACTATGTCCTGCTTTCGCATCTGCTCGACTTGTCGGTCTCGCAGTTAAGCACGCTTATGCCATTGCACTATTAGCACGATTTCCGACCGTGCCTAGCGTACCTTCGAACTCCTCCGTTACCCTTTGGGAGGAGACCGCCCCAGTCAAACTGCCTACCATGCACTGTTCCCCGCCCGGATGACGGGCGCAGGTTAGAACCGCAAACAAATCAGGGTGGTATTTCAACGTTGGCTCCACGAGACCTAGCGGCCCCGCTTCAAAGCCTCCCACCTATCCTACACAGATCGGTTCACAGTCCAATGCAAAGCTACAGTAAAGGTTCATGGGGTCTTTCCGTCTAGCCGCGGGTAGATTGCATCATCACAAACATTTCAACTTCGCTGAGTCTCGGGAGGAGACAGTGTGGCCATCGTTACGCCATTCGTGCAGGTCGGAACTTACCCGACAAGGAATTTCGCTACCTTAGGACCGTTATAGTTACGGCCGCCGTTTACTGGGGCTTCGATCAAGAGCTTGCACTCCATCACTTAACCTTCCAGCACCGGGCAGGCGTCACACCCTATACGTCCACTTTCGTGTTTGCAGAGTGCTGTGTTTTTAATAAACAGTCGCAGCCACCGATTCTCTGAGACCTCTTCACGCTTCGGGCGTTTCTCCCGTCACGCTACCAAGGCACACCTTCTTCCGAAGTTACGGTGTCAATTTGCCGAGTTCCTTCTCCCGAGTTCTCTCAAGCGCCTGAGCATATTCAGCTCGCCCACCAGTGTCGGTTTTCGGTACGGTCGTCTCCAACTGAAGCTTAGAGGCTTTTCCTGGAACCACATCCAATCACTTCGCGGCTTACGCCACTCGATCCTTTTCCTCGGTGATACGCCAGCGGATTTGCCTACTGGCCACCTACGATCAGAAACCGGGACATCCAACACCCGGATGATCTTCAACAGTCCGTCCCCCCATCGCATTGGAGATCGGTGCAGGAATATTGACCTGCTTCCCATCGACTACGACTTTCGTCCTCGTCTTAGGGGCCGACTCACCCTGCTCCGATGAACGTGGAGCAGGAAACCTTGGGCTTACGGCGAGAGGGCTTTTCACCCTCTTTAACGCTACTCATGTCAGCATTCGCACTTCTGATACCTCCAGCAGCCTTCTCAAGCCACCTTCGCAGGCTTACAGAACGCTCCCCTACCACTTGCGCTTGCGCGCAAATCCGCAGCTTCGGTTACCGACTTAGCCCCGTTACATCTTCCGCGCAGGAAGACTCGATCAGTGAGCTATTACGCTTTCTTTAAAGGATGGCTGCTTCTAAGCCAACTTCCTGACTGTCTTAGCCTTCCCACTTCGTTTCCCACTTAGTCGGTATTAGGGACCTTAGCTGGCGGTCTGGGTTGTTTCCCTTTCGTGTCCGGACGTTAGCACCCGGTGCACTGTCTCCCGCGCTGACACTTCCAAGTATTCGGAGTTTGCCATGGTTTGGTAAGGCGCCATGCCCCCCTAGCCATAACAGTGCTCTACCCCCTGGAGTGATACGCGAGGCACTACCTCAATAGTTTTCGGGGAGAACCAGCTATTTCCAGATTTGTTTGGCCTTTCACCCCTATCCACAGCTCATCCGCTACTTTTGCAACAGTAGTCGGTTCGGCCCTCCAGTGAGTGTTACCCCACCTTCAGCCTGGCCATGGATAGATCATCTGGTTTCGGGTCTACACCCTGCGACTGGACGCCCTATTCGGACTCGCTTTCGCTGCGCCTTCCCTATACGGTTAAGCTCGCCACAGAATGTAAGTCGCTGACCCATTATGCAAAAGGTACGCAGTCACCCTTGCGGGCTCCTACTGTTTGTATGCATGCGGTTTCAGGATCTATTTCACTCCCCTCCCGGGGTTCTTTTCGCCTTTCCTTCACAGTACTGGTTCACTATCGGTCGATTACGAGTATTTAGCCTTGGAGGATGGTCCCCCCATATTCAGACAGGATTTCACGTGTCCCGCCCTACTTGTCGTGCGCTCAGTTCCACTCCGGATCTTTCGTGTACGGGGCTATCACCCGCTATGGCCGGACTTTCCAGACCGTTCCACTAGAACCGAAGCTAAAACGCACAGGCTGGTCCGATTTCGCTCGCCGCTACTTTCGGAATCTCGGTTGATTTCTGTTCCTCTGCCTACTTAGATGTTTCAGTTCAGCAGGTTCGCCTCCACGCGCCTATGAATTCAGCGCGGGATACCCTTGCGGGTGGGTTTCCCCATTCGGACATCTGCGGCTAGTAACGCTTGTTTGCCAGCTCACCGCAGCTTTTCGCAGGCTGCCACGTCCTTCATCGCCTGTAATCGCCAAGGCATCCACCACATGCACTTAGTCGCTTGATCCTATAACCCTGCCGCCTTTTGCCAGGCACGGTTAACAAGCGACCGCATTGCCGTTGTTCTCAGTTGTTGCTGAGAGCTCGAATGCAATCACAACCCGTTATCAACTCTCTCCTGGCTCATCACCAGGCGCAGAGTTGAAACGCTTTGCTTCTTCCGAATTGTTAAAGATCGAAACAGCGATTTGACCAATGGTCAAACGGAAATCCGCGGTACGGACTTTCGTTTGACGTCTGCTCAAGTAGTGGTGGAGGTGAACGGGATCGAACCGATGACCTCCTGCTTGCAAAGCAGGCGCTCTCCCAATTGAGCTACACCCCCGGCACTTCACCCGCACCGAGTGTGGTGGGTCTGGTTGGAATCGAACCAACGACCCCCGCCTTATCAAGACGGTGCTCTAACCGGCTGAGCTACAGACCCTTCCGAAATGCAAACTCGTCAGGGCCTGGCGCTGCGCGACGCCAATACTTCTACCTCTTGCGCCACCCTGCGCCACTCGCTGCTGCAAGAACCAACCGATAAGTGTGGACGCTTAACTCGAAGCGCGTACTCTAGAAAGGAGGTGATCCAGCCGCACCTTCCGGTACGGCTACCTTGTTACGACTTCACCCCAGTCATGAATCTCACCGTGGTCGCCGCCCTCCTTGCGGTTAGGCAAACGGCTTCTGGTGAAACCCACTCCCATGGTGTGACGGGCGGTGTGTACAAGACCCGGGAACGTATTCACCGCGACATGCTGATCCGCGATTACTAGCGATTCCGACTTCATGCAGTCGAGTTGCAGACTGCAATCCGGACTACGACTGGTTTTCTGGGATTGGCTCCCCCTCGCGGGTTGGCAGCCCTCTGTACCAGCCATTGTATGACGTGTGAAGCCCTACCCATAAGGGCCATGAGGACTTGACGTCATCCCCACCTTCCTCCGGTTTGTCACCGGCAGTCCCATTAGAGTGCCCTTTCGTAGCAACTAATGGCAAGGGTTGCGCTCGTTGCGGGACTTAACCCAACATCTCACGACACGAGCTGACGACAGCCATGCAGCACCTGTGTCCACTTTCCCTTTCGGGCACCTAATGCATCTCTGCTTCGTTAGTGGCATGTCAAGGGTAGGTAAGGTTTTTCGCGTTGCATCGAATTAATCCACATCATCCACCGCTTGTGCGGGTCCCCGTCAATTCCTTTGAGTTTTAATCTTGCGACCGTACTCCCCAGGCGGTCTACTTCACGCGTTAGCTGCGTTACCGAAGGAGTTACCCTCCGACAACTAGTAGACATCGTTTAGGGCGTGGACTACCAGGGTATCTAATCCTGTTTGCTCCCCACGCTTTCGTACATGAGCGTCAGTCTCATCCCAGGGGGCTGCCTTCGCCATCGGTGTTCTTCCACATCTCTACGCATTTCACTGCTACACGTGGAATTCCACCCCCCTCTGACAGACTCTAGCCATGCAGTCACAAATGCAGTTCCCAGGTTAGGCCCGGGGATTTCACACCTGTCTTGCAAAGCCGCCTGCGTACGCTTTACGCCCAGTAATTCCGATTAACGCTTGCACCCTACGTATTACCGCGGCTGCTGGCACGTAGTTAGCCGGTGCTTATTCTGCAGGTACCGTCATTAACGACTCGTATTAGGAATCGCCGTTTCGTTCCTGCCAAAAGCGGTTTACAACCCGAAGGCCTTCTTCCCGCACGCGGCATGGCTGGATCAGGCTTGCGCCCATTGTCCAAAATTCCCCACTGCTGCCTCCCGTAGGAGTCTGGGCCGTGTCTCAGTCCCAGTGTGGCTGGTCGTCCTCTCAGACCAGCTACTGATCGTCGCCTTGGTGGGCTTTTACCCCGCCAACTAGCTAATCAGACATCGGCCGCTCCAATAGCGCGAGGCCTTACGGTCCCCCGCTTTCACCCATAGGTCGTATGCGGTATTAGCCAATCTTTCGACTGGTTATCCCCCACTACTGGGCACGTTCCGATGCATTACTCACCCGTTCGCCACTCGCCACCAGGGTTGCCCCCGTGCTGCCGTTCGACTTGCATGTGTAAGGCATGCCGCCAGCGTTCAATCTGAGCCAGGATCAAACTCTTCAGTTCGATTCTGTTTGCGCAACCGTGCTAGGCACGATTGATTACTCACTCGCTGGAATCGAGGTATTTGATGTTTCCACCGAAGTGTCGACACCTTTTCCCTCTTTCCATTGCGTGAGCACTTAATGTCTTGAGTTCAGCCGGCGCAGTCAGTTGATGTCGTGGTGTGAGACCACGACGACCTTCCGTGCCGGTTGCGCCTTTCATCAAGCGCCCACACTTATCGGCTGTTTCGTTGTTAAAGAGCGTGCTCGCCGCGGTCAAAGATGTTGCATCGCAACCGCGGCAGCGAAGAAGCGGAATTATGAGGGACAGGAAAATTCGTGTCAAGCCGACCTCTGAGCGGAACTCAAGGAGCGGCCTCATTTGCCTCTCATTCAGTGGCGAGCAGCGACCCCTCGAGCGTCGGATGTGGTCACGCAATGACATTCACCTGATGGCCCCTAAGTCCTTGTTCCACAACGCTGTAGGAGTCTGCGAGTCAGGGCGACGCGATCCCCGCGGGGCGACTTAGGGAGGATGCTCTAGTTGCTGCCCGGACTCGCACGTACGACTCCGCTTTGCGAAGCCGAACTTGCTACTTGTGCTGGAAGTTCGCGGACCGCTTCTCGACGAACGCGGCCATGCCTTCTTTCTGGTCGATAGTCGCAAACAGTGAATGAAAGAGACGTCGCTCAAAGAGCATTCCCTCGGCGAGCGGTGCTTCGTAGGCGCGGTTGATCGCTTCCTTGGCCATCATTACGGCGGGCAGCGACTGTCCGGCGATCGTGGCGGCAGCGGCAAGCGTTTCCTCCAGCAGCTTGTCGGCGGCAATGACACGCGACACCAGTCCTGCTCGTTCGGCCTCCGCGGCATCCATCATCCGTCCCGTCAGTACGAGATCCATCGCCTTGGCTTTGCCGACAGCCCGCGGCAAGCGCTGCGTTCCACCGGCGCCAGGGATGATGCCGAGCTTGATCTCCGGCTGGCCAAACTTGGCGGTGTCAGAGGCGAACACGATGTCGCACATCATCGCCAGTTCGCAACCGCCTCCGAGCGCGTAACCGGAGACCGCGGCGATGACAGGCTTGCGGATACGCCGCAGCGTTTCCCAGTTGCGCGAGATGTATTCGGACTTGAAGACGTCCATGTAGGACCAGTCTTTCATCGCGCCGATGTCCGCACCGGCCGCAAAGGCCTTCTCGCTGCCGGTGATCACGACGGCGCCGATTCCTTCGTCAGCGTCGAATGCAAGCAGCGCATGACCCAACTCGTCCATCAGCTGATCGTTCAGCGCATTGAGCGCCTTCGGACGGTTGAGTGTCACGAGGCCGACGCGACCGCGGGCCTCGACCAGGATGTTTTGGTACTCCATGACGTGCCTCCTCGCAGTGTCGCCCGAGTGTAATGCCGGGCGCGCAGCGATCAGGAAGCTGCAGACTCGCGCGCGAGGTAGTCGAGGATCGTGTCCCCGGAGATGGCCCGCGAGTAGAAAAAGCCCTGTGCGAATTCGCAGCCGATCTCGCGCATGTAATCGACCTGGTCCTGTGATTCGACGCCTTCGGCCACGACCTTCAACCGGAAGTGACGCGCGACGGCGAGCATGGCGTGCACGATCGCGCGGCTGTCCGGATCCGCGGGGATGCCCTCGATGAACGACTGGTCGATCTTGAGCGCGTGAATCGGCATACGCTTGAGGTAGCCGAGCATCGAGTATCCGGTGCCGAAATCGTCGAGCACGAGGCCGACTCCGATTGACGCGAGCTCGGCCAGGACGTCATTGTTGATCTCGCTTTCCTTGACCAGCGTGCGCTCCGTAATTTCCAGCACGATCAGCCGCGGCTCGATGTTGTGCTTCACCAGCGCGCTGCGCACCAGGATCGGCAGCGCGGTCGATCCCATCTCGCGGCCCGCAACGTTGACGGCCACCGGCACATCGAAGTCCGGCTTCACGAGGCGCCAGCGATTGATCTGGCTGCAGACCTCGTTCAGGACCCAGCGCGTGATGCGCTCGGACAGGCCGCTTACCTCCGCCACGCCGATGAAACGGTCGGGCGTCAGCATGCCGTGCACCGGGTGATTCCACCGGATCAGAGCCTCAAGGCCGACCACGCGCCCGCTTGCCATCTCGATCTGCGGCTGGTACTCGCAGATGAACTGCGGGTTCTCGCTCTGCACCGCCTTGACGAGCTCGATTCCAAGCTGCACCTCGCGCGCCGCACGTTCGTAGCGGATGGGATTGAAGAAGCTGAACTGATTGCGGCCGTCGCGCTTGGCCTGGTACATCGCCGCATCGGCGTTCTTCAGCAGCGTGCTCATGTCGCGGCCGTGCTCGGGAAAGAGCGCCACGCCGATCGACGCGGAGACCTGCGTATCGATGTTCGGAACCAGGTCGGTCCGGTGCAGCGCCTGGGCGATCCGCTCGGCGAGCAACGCGACTTCCTGGCGGTGCACGAACTCGCTGATCAGCACGACGAACTCATCACCTCCGAGCCGCGCCACCGTCCCGTCCTCGCCGACCGTCTCGCGCAGCACGTCGGAGGCGGACTTGATCAGGGCATCACCGACCAGGTGACCCAGCGTGTCGTTGACATCCTTGAATCGATCCAGGTCGATCAGCATGGCCGCCATGCGGCGCTTGCGATTCGACGCGGTCATGATCATGTCCCGCATCGTTTCGCGCAGCAGGTTGCGATTCGGCAGGCCCGTCAGCGCGTCGTACCAAGCGAGGTGCTCGATTCGAGTCTCGGCTTCTTGCCTCTGCGTCGCCTCCATCGACAAGGCGAGCATCAGGCCAGTCGTGTTCGCGAAGCCGGCGTCGTCCTCGTCCCAGTAGCGGACGTCACGGTGCTGCAGGCACAGCACCCCGTGCACGTCGCCCTCGACGAGGATCGGCACGTCGAGCAATGCCCGGACGTGCCCCCACACCGGGTCGCCCGTGAACATCGTCGTCAGGCGCGAAGTCCGCGTGTCGTTGACGATGACCGGCTGCCGGTTCATCAACTGCGCGAAGTACGCGGCAAACCGGGTGGCGGGGAACTCGCGCCCGACCCAGTCGCGCAGGAAGCGGTCGGCCCCGTGGTCGAAGAAGGCCTCGCAGCGCAGGACGTCGGGATCACGCGACAAGCGCCAGAAGCTGGCGGTCGACACGTCGAGCACTTCTGCGGTCGAGCGCAGCACCGTGGCCAGGGTTTGCGTGAAATCCGACTTCGGCTGAATCGCCAGTTCGAGCAGGCGCTCGCGGAATCGGAGTCGCCGCGCCTGCGCGCGCTCGGCCGGTCCAAGATCGCGCGCTGTCAACACCAGCCCGCGTACGCGCGGATCGCCGAGGCAGTTTGCCAGCACACACGACAGGCTCCGCCCATTGCCCGCCAACGCCGCGCGCGTGCGCAGATGGAGCGAGGTGGACTGGCGATCGCCCGCAGATTCGCGCAGCAGGCGGTCAACCGCCCGCCGGAACTCGATGCGTGACGCCTGATCCAGGATGAATTCGAACGGCGATCCCATGACATCGCCCTCGTGCTCGCCGGTGATGGGCTCCAGCGCCGCTGATGCGAATATGACTCGGCGGTCGGCGTTCAGCACGATCGTCAGTTCGCTCTGATGCTGCGCGAGGGAGCGTGAACGCGCATCGAAGGTGCGGCCACGACGACGCGCGGCGCGCTCGGCCGTCGTATCGACCACGGAGATCGAGGCGAAGTCGTCCTGGTCGAAACGAAACAGCCGCACGAAGAAGCGCGCGGTCAGTCGCGCACCGCTGCGCAGCGGGAGCTTCGCCTCGAACTCGCAGTGGCCCTCGGCCGACAGCCGCGACCACAGGCGCTGCCACCGGCGAGCGAACGCCCGGTGAGTCAGGAATCCAAGCAGTTCGGCGATGCTGCGGCCGACTGCCGAATCACCGCCGGCCAGCGACATTGCCTCGGAGTTGATGGCGAGAATCTGGCCGCTGTGATTGACCGCAAGTAACGGTACTCCCGCCGTGTCAAAGCTCGCCTGCTTGAGCGAGCGCTCGACGGCTGACTGCCTCAGCGGGATGACGGTGGAGCTCAGCGGGACCTCATACGCAGCAGGCGCCCAGACGGCGGAGTCGCCGGGCGCGACTTCCGATCGTGATTCTGCCATGGCGCGTGCGCGCTCGACACGCCCGATCGAGGGAAAAGCCGTCCGCGAACAGGCCGCTTCAAGAGACGGTGTCAGCGTCTAGGTCGGCCCGACCGGCCCGGGCCGCAGAAAGCTCATGAACGACTCGCTGCGCCATCGCCTCTCCATTGATGACGCAGTCGCTGATCGCGACGCCACCGCGATAGTTGGCGCAGAAGTGGAGCCCGCGCACGTCCTGCTCGGCCCGGTCCACTGCACCGATGCGTTGCAGGTGTCCCAGCGTGTACTGCGGGATCGCGTGCGGCCAGCGCGTGATTTCGTTGAAACTGGGTGGCTCGCTCGCGCCAACCAGCCGGTTGAGCTCGCCGTGCACCCTCGTAAGGAGTTCGGCGTCGGGCGCCGTGGCCAGTGTCGGGTCACGCCGCCCGCCAAGGAAGGTCGTGAACACGACCGTGTCGGAGGCGGCACGGTTCTCGAACATCGTGCTGGAAAACAGCGACCCCAGCATGCCCGGCCGCTCGACTGCGGGCGCGAGGACGCCAAACCCATCCAGGGCGTGGCCGATGGCCCGTCTGCGATATGCGCTGATCACTACAGCAACGGGCGAATAGGCGATCTCGTCGAGCGCACGCGCCGCATCCGGTGCAAGTTGCTCGACCAATCGTGCTGTTACGTAGGCCGGAGATGCCAGTACGACGGCACGAGCGCGATGTTCTGCCTGGGCAGTTCTCTCGAACGAGACGGAAAGATCCCCGCTCGCCGCACGCCTGAGCGCAGTCGCCCGCATCCCGCACTGCACGCTCGGTAGTGTCGCGGCAAGCGCGTCGGTCAGCGTCTGGAAGCCCTCGCGGAATGAAAAACTGGTGGCGGAACCTTTGGACCGCTCCGCGCTCCGCCGACGCTCGCGAGCACTGAGGATCGCGCCGCGCAGCAGGCTGCCGTAGCGCTGTTCCAGCGCATGCAGGCGCGGGAATGCCGCCGGCAGTGACAACTGGTCCGGATCGCCCGCATAGATGCCGGAGACAAAGGGCTCGATTGCATAGTCGAGAAACTCGGGCCCGAGCCGACGCCGCACGAATCGGGCGACCGTCTCTTCCTCGTCCGCGGTGGCCCGCGCGATGAAGGGTTCGGCGAAGAGTCGCAGTTTCGCGCGCCACGAGAAGAGCGGAGTCGTGATGAAAGCTCCGGGCGACGTCGGCAACGCCATCATGCGGCCGCCGCGCACGATATAGCGCCGGGACGATGCCTTGCTCGCGTCGATGCGTTGATCGCGAATTCCGAGCTCGTCGAGCAGCGCATTGATCAGCGGCGTCGTATCCATCCCGCTGTTCGGTCCACGCTCGAACAGCACACCCTGCTTCCGCTCGGAGCCGATCACCCCGCCCGGCCGCGAGGCCGCTTCGAACACCTGCACGCGCAGGCCCAGCCGATGAAGCCGATGCGCTGTCACCAGACCCGACAGCCCTGCCCCAACGACAATGACATCGACGCTCATCTCATCTGGCTCCAAAAGTTGACCGTCCAAGGATTTCACTCCGCCGCGGGACATCCCTTGTGCGACGACAAGCTTCCGTGCGCATTCGTTCGACACGACGCCGAATCGACCGGCCCTCGCGACCCGGCGCGAGCCGCGGCCGCGACATAATCGCAGCCTACCCGGAGCGCGAATGTCGACCATCATCGAACAACGCATCGCCACCCTGCTCGGCAATCTCGGACTGACGCCCTTCTTCGTGCTCGCAGTCCTGTCGTGGCTGCCGTGGCGCGACGAGCCGGCGC
Organism: uncultured beta proteobacterium; assembly: GCA_963702595.1. Taxonomy (GTDB): domain Bacteria; phylum Pseudomonadota; class Gammaproteobacteria; order Burkholderiales; family Burkholderiaceae_F; genus JALORV01. The sequence continues at coordinate 230,049 of CAVPDC010000016.1, forward strand.
TGCGGGTGCAGTTCGCACTGGTCGCCTATGCCGCCGTCATCCTGTCATTCCTCGGTGCCGTGCATTGGGGACTCGCACTGGCCAACCCTGGACTCGATAAAGCCCGGTCCTGGAACGCACTTGGCTGGGGCGTTATTCCTTCGCTGCTGGGCTGGCTCGCGCTCCTGATGCTGTTGCTGGGCATTCCTGCGGCCGTGGTCCTCGCGTTCCTGATCGGCGATCTGTTGCTGGTACGTGTCGTAGACGGGCAACTGCTGCGCCTCTATGCCACGCCCGTACCCGCGTGGTACCTCGCGCTGCGCACTCGGTTGACGATCGGCGCGGCGCTCTGCCTGCTCGCGGCGCTGATCGCGGCCTTCCCGCACTGACGCGACGGCTCGTGCATCGGCCCGGCGCCGCTCTATCATCGGCGGTTCAGACCCTACCGGTGCCGAGTGATGACGCAGGCAATCGTGCTTTCCAAGGATGGCGAGTCTTTCAAGGCCGAGGTGCGTGCGATCTCGGAGGCGGAACTGGAGGCGGCGACGCCCGACGATGACGTCGTCCTTGCCGTCGACTACTCGACCATAAACTACAAGGATGGACTTGCGCTGACCAATACCTCGCCGGTCGTGCGAAAGTGGCCCATGGTGGCAGGCATCGACGCCGCCGGCACCGTCGCAGCCAGCGGGAACGCCCGCTGGAAGCCTGGCGACAAGGTGGTGGTCAACGGCTGGGGTCTCGGCGAGACACACTGGGGCGGCCTTTCACAACGGGCCCGGGTCAAGGGCGATTGGCTGGTACGCGTGCCTGCGCCTTTTTCGACGCGCGACGCCATGGCGATCGGGACAGCGGGCTACACGGCGGCGCTGTCGGTCCTGGCGTTGCAGGCTCACGGCGTCGTGCCGTCGCAGGGCGAAGTTCTCGTGACCGGCGCGACCGGCGGCGTCGGGTCGGTTGCCGTCGCCCTGCTTGCGTCGCTCGGCTATGCGGTCGTGGCGTCGACCGGCAAGGCCGCCGAAGCGGACTACCTGCGATCGCTCGGCGCCAAGGAGATCATCGATCGAGCAACGCTTTCCGCACCCGGCAAGCCGCTGCAGAAGGAACGCTGGGCGGGCGCCATCGACTCGGTAGGCGGCGCCACGCTGGCCAACGTCTGCGCGCAGACGCGCTGGGGCGGCACGGTGGCCGCCTGCGGCCTCGCCGGCGGCATGGATTTCCCGGCGACCGTCGCTCCGTTCATCCTGCGCAGCGTCACGCTTGCCGGTGTCGACAGCGTGATGGCGCCGATGACGCGGCGTGAGGCCGCCTGGGACCTGCTGGCGGCGCACCTGCCTGCCGCCCAGCTCTCAACGATCACCCGTGAGGTCCCGCTTGCCGGCGCGTTCGACGCCGCCCGCGATATCCTCGCCGGACGCGTGCGCGGCCGCATCGTTGTCAACGTGAACCGTTGAGTCCGCCAAAGCCGGACACCGCGCACAGCAGTTAACGCCAATTTCCCTCAAGGAGTTGCTTGATGACCCGCTTGACCGTGAACGGCAAGGCCGTCGATGTGGACGCCGATCCCGCCACACCCCTGCTCTGGGCGCTGCGTGACAACCTCGGAATGACCGGAACCAAGTTCGGCTGCGGCATCGCGCTGTGTGGCGCGTGCACGGTGCACGTCGGCGGCCAACCGGTGCGTTCCTGCGTCACGCCGATCTCATCGGTCAGCGCGCCCGTCACCACGATCGAAGGCGCGGCCGGTGACCGCGTGGGCAAGGCCGTCCAGGATGCCTGGATCAAGCACGACGTCGTCCAGTGCGGCTACTGCCAGTCAGGCCAGATCATGGCCGCGACCGCACTGCTCAAGAGCAAGAAGAACCCCTCGGAGGCCGACATCGACTCTGCGCTGTCAGGCAACCTTTGTCGCTGCGGGACCTACGCGCGGATCCGCGCGGCGGTCAAGGACGCGGCGCGAACCCTGGCCTAGGAGAGCACGATGCGTTTTCTCGAGAATGCCCTGCGCACGCAGGGCGCTGCCCGATTGGTCCCGGTCAAGCTGAACCGGCGTGAATTCCTGAAGGCAACGGGGGCGGCCGGCGGCGGCCTCATGCTCGGCTTTGCGTTCGAGGCGACGGCGCAGGACGCCAAGAAGATGGTGTTCCCGCCGTCGTCGTTCATCCGCATCGCGCCCGACGGCACGACGACGGTGATGGTCAATCGTCTCGAGTTCGGTCAGGGTGTCAGCACCGCATTGCCGATGCTGATCGCCGAGGAACTCGACTGCGATTGGTCCAAGGTGCGGGCCGAGCTCGCGCCGGCCGCCGAGGTGTACGCCGACCCCGGCTTCGGCATCCAGATGACCGGCGGCTCGACATCCGTGGCGTCGAGCTGGAAGCAGTACCGCGTCATTGGCTCTTCGGCGCGGGCGATGCTCGTTGCGGCGGCCGCGCAACAGTGGGGCGTCGACGCGAGCAAGCTCGATACTCGCAATGGATTCGTCATCGAGCCCGGCGGTCAGAAGCGGCGCGCGAGCTATGGCTCGCTCGCCGAAGCGGCGGCCAAGCTGCCGCTGCCGACGCGCGTCGGCCTGAAGGCGGACCCGGCGGACTACTTCATCCTCGGCCGGCCGACGCGGCGCCTGGACTCGCAGGAAAAGGTCAACGGCAGCGCACAGTTCGGAATCGACAAGACGTTGCCCAACATGCGCGTCGCACTGCTGGTCCACCCACCGGTCTTTGGCGGCAAGGTAGCGGCATTCGATCCGACCAAGGCGCGCGCCGTGAAGGGTGTCGAGGCCGTGGTGCAGGTACCGGTCGACCGCGGCGGCACCGGCATTGCCATCATCGCCAGGGGCTACTGGCCGGCCAAGACCGCGCGCGACGTGCTGGACATCAAGTGGGAAGCCGCGACCGGGCCGACGACGGCCGATCAGCTAAAGATCTACCGCGAAATTGCGCTGCAGCCAGGACTCCCCGCGCGCAGCGACGGCGATCCCGCCGCCGTGACGCAGGCTGCCAAGCGCATCGAGGCCGTCTACGAGTTTCCGTATCTCGCGCATGCGCCAATGGAGCCGCTGAACGCGGTTATCGACCTCAAGGCGGATGCCTGCACCGTCTGGTGCGGCTCACAGTTCCAGACCATCGACCAGCTGGCGATCGCGACCGCGTCCGGGCTGAAGCCCGAGCAGGTGACGCTGAACACGATGCAGGCAGGTGGCGGATTCGGTCGGCGTGCGAACCCGTCGTCGGACTACCTGGTGGAGGGGGTCAACATCGCCAAAGCGATGAAGCAAGCCGGCATCGATGCGCCGGTGAAGATCATCTGGTCCCGCGAGGACGACATCCGTGGCGGCTACTACCGCCCGCTGTTCGTGCACCGCGTGGTCGCGGGCCTGGACGCGGGCAACGCGCTGCGCGGCTGGAGCCACACGATCGTTGGCCAGTCGATCCTGAAGGGAACACCCTTCGAGAAGTACCTGGTCAAGGACGGGGTGGATTCCTCGGCCACCGAAGGCGTGGTCGATACGCCGTACCGTCTGCCGAATCTGCAGGTCAGCGTGCATCACCCGGAAGTCAACGTACCGGTGCTGTGGTGGCGTTCTGTCGGCCACTCGCACACCGCGTTCGTCATGGAAACGATGGTCGACGAACTGGCCCGCGCCGCGAAGCAGGATCCGATCGCCTACCGGCTCGCGCTGCTCGATCCCAAGCACGCACGTGTGCGCGGCGTGCTGCAACTCGTGCGCGACAAGTCGGGCTGGACCAGCCCGGTCCCCAAGGGACGTGGCCGCGGGGTGGCAGTGCACGAGTCGTTCGGGTCCATCGTCGCGCACGTCGTCGAGGTGTCCGTCGACAAGAACACGATCCGCGTCCACAAGGTGACCTCGGCGATCGACTGCGGCTTCGCCGTCAACCCCCTGACGGTCGAGGCCCAGGTCCAGTCCGCGATGGCCTTCGGGCTGTCGGCGGCACTGCACGGCCAAATCACGCTGAAGGATGGCGTCGTGCAGCAGAGCAACTTTGCCGACTACCCTGTGCTGCGGCTGCCTGAAATGCCGGAGATTAGCGTGCACATCGTTCCGAGCAAGGCCGATCCGTCCGGAGTCGGGGAACCCGGCACGCCGCCCATCGCGCCCGCCGTCGCCAATGCGGTCTTTGCACTGACCGGCAAGCGCCTGCGCAAGTTGCCGTTCGATCTTGCCCAGGCTTAGTCACGCCTGGCCGGTGCTGCAATGTCCCAGCGGCTGACGCCCGTGGGAACGTTGCGGCAGAATCACCCCTTCGCCTGACCAACCCGCAGGAGTCCGCATGATTGTTCGCACCTACGCACGTCCCCTGGCCCTTGCCGCCGCGTGCCTGCTCACCGCCGCCTTTGTAGTCGACGCCAACGCTCGAGATCGCAAGGACTGCGAGCGGGACTACAAGCCGCAGGTCGGCCAGTCAGGCAAGGATGTCGTCTGGGTGCCCACGCCTGACGAACTCGTGCAGCGCATGTTGCGCATGGCGAAGGTGACGCCACAGGATCTCGTCTACGACCTCGGCGCCGGCGACGGCAAGATCGCGATTGCCGCCGGCAAGCTGGGTGCCAACTCGGTCGGCATCGAATACAACCCCGACATGGCCAAGCTCGCCAACTGCATGGTCACGGCCGACGGCGTGGCCAGCAAGACCAAGATCATCCAGGGCGATATTTTCCAGGAAGACTTCAGCAAGGCCACGGTCATCACGATGTACCTGTTGCCAGAACTGAACCTGTGCGTGCGTCATCGTATCCTCGGCATGAAGCCCGGCACGCGCGTGACCTCTCACCAGTTCACGATGGGCGACTGGGAGGCCGACGAGACCTCGGAGTTCGAGTACCGCACCGCCTACCTGTGGATCGTGCCGGCGCGCGTGGACGGAACCTGGGTGCTGCGCGACGCCGGCGGTGCCAGCACCGCGGTGAATCTCACGCAGATGTTCCAGAAACTCACCGGCGACGTCGTGAGCGGTGCGCCCAAGCAGCCCCTCGTGGGCGCCACGCTGCGCGGCGATCAACTGCGCTTTGCCTTCAACGATGACAAGGGCGTGACGCGCAACTTCACCGGGACGGTTCGAGGCAACGAACTGGTCGGGACGCTCAAGAGTGGCAGCGTCGAGACCAAGGTCACCGGCGCGCCGCAAGGCGCATTACGCGCTGCCGCCTGGGCCGAAATGCTGCCGCAGTGCGGTCGCTTCTACGGCAAGTAAGCGATCCTCGGACGCAGAGATCCTGGAGCCCCGCTACGGCGGGGCTCTTCACATTGGGAAAGGCATTCGATGAGTGACACGAGAAATCTAGGCCCGGCCTCGCCCGGCAATGTGGCGGCGGCCGCGCCAAAGCCCGTGCTTTCCGTGTTCGACGGCGTGATGATCATCGTCGGCATCATCATTGGAGGCGGCATCTTTTCCTTTCCTCCGCTGGTGGCCGGCATGACGGGCTCCGTCGAGTGGATGTTCGGCGCGTGGCTGTTCGGCGCCACGCTCGCCCTCATCGGGGCGCTTTGCTACGCGGAACTCGCCACAACTTTTCCCAACGCCGGTGGCGACTACTACTTCCTGACACGCGCTTATGGCAAGGATCTCTCGTTCTTCTTCGCCTGGGCACGGGTACTGGTCATCACCACGGGCTCGATCGCGCTGCTCGCCTTCGTCTTCGGCGACTACATGAGCCGTGTGCTCTCGCTTGGCGAGCGGTCCTCGACGATTTATGCACTGCTGATCGTGGTCGCGCTGACCGCCGTGAACATTGCCGGACTGAAGGAATCTGCGCGCACGCAGAACCTGCTGTCGGGACTGCTCGTGCTGGGCATGCTGATGGTCGTGCTCGCCGGGTTCAGTGCACCGGCAACGGGCGCTGCGCCGGCTCCTGCAGCCTCGAACGCGGTCCCGGCGCTATTCGGCACGGCACTGTTGTTCGTCCTCTTCACGTTTGGAGGGTGGAACGAGGCTGCCTACATCTCCGCCGAGGTCAAAGGGGGAACGCGCTCGATCGTCAAGGTGCTCGTCATCGCACTTCTGGTCGTCACGTTGATCTATGTGCTGTTCATCGCCGCCCTGCTCGCCGGTCTTGGCTTCGAGGGCCTGAAGTCGAGCCAGGCCGTGGCGGCCGACGTCGCCAGAAACGCGTTCGGCACCTTTGGCGAAAAGGCGATCGGCGCCATCGTCGCCCTGGCCGCGCTCACCTCGATCAACGCCACGATGATCGTCGCGGCGCGCACCAACTACTCGCTAGGCAACGACTGGCCGGTGTTCCGCTTCATGAGCGGCTGGAACAGCGAGCGCAATGCGCCGGTCGCGGCCTACCTGGTCACCGGCTTGATCAGTCTCGCGCTCGTACTGCTGGCCACCGTCAACAAGAGCGGCGTGAAGTTCATGGTCGACTTCACCGCGCCGGTATTCTGGTTCTTCTTCCTGCTGACCGGTATCGCGCTGTTCGTGCTGCGGTTCACCCAGCCCCACGTCGCGCGGCCGTTCAAGGTGCCGGCCTACCCGGTGCTGCCGATGATCTTCGTCGGCACCTGCGCCTTTCTGCTGTACCGCAGCCTCGTTTACACCCTCGAGAACCGTGCCGTTCAGGCGGCGCTATACGTCATGGCGGCGGGCGTCGTCGTGTGGATCGTCGCGCGCCTGCGTGCGCGCTGAGCGATGCCCGAAGCCACCTCGCACATCGTTGGCGTGCTGCTGGCAGCAGGCCGGGGCTCCCGGTTCGACCCGAGTGGAGCGCGGCTCAAGCTTCTGGAGGCCGCCACGCGCGGCAGCCACTCCGGGGCGCCTCTAGCGATCGCCGCGTCACGCACGCTGCGCGTCGTACTGGATGAAGTTTTCGCCGTCGTGGCACCACCCGGGGAGGACAGCCAGCTCGAATTGCACAACCTGCTGCAGGCGGAAGGCTGCACGCTCGTCGTCAATCCGCGGGCGGCGGAGGGGCAAGGCACGTCGATCGCCTGCGGCGTCGGCGCGACCTCGTCGGCCGACGGCTGGGTCATCGCGCTGGCCGACATGCCCGCCATACAGCCGGACACCGTGCGTCGGATCGTCGATGCGCTGCATGCCGGTGCTGCGTCCGTCGCTCCGGCCTACCGCGGTCGACGCGGTCACCCCGTCGGCTTTGCGGCACCGATGCGGTCGGAACTGCTGGCGTCGGCCGGCGACACCGGCGCCCGCAACGTGCTCGCGCGGCACCCGCCGCAACTCATCGAGGTCGACGATCCGGGAGTACTGTACGACGTCGACATGCTAGAGGATCTCTGATGATCAGCCTGATGCAAGAATGGTGGAAGCTGGCACTCAGTGCCAGCGAGATCGCGCTCACTGCGCCTCAGGTCGTGCAGGCACGCACCGCACGTCTGACGGCGGCGCCAGGGCTCGCCAGCGCACGAAACCGGCGCGAAGCGATGCGCATGGTGTCGGAGAAGTGGGATGCCGGGCTCGCGGGCCAGACGGCGATGTGGCAGGTCGGCTGGCGGATGCAGCAGCAGATGGTCAACGACTTCTGGGCGCTGGCCCTGGGCAGGCGTTCTCCGCACGGTGCGGCGAAGCGCATCGGACGGAACAACGCGTTAGCCTCGCTTGCGATGGCCAGCCGGTCGCTTGTGCCGGTTCGACTCCGTGTGCGTTCCAACGCCCGTCGACTGCGCACCGCCAAGTAGACCCGCGCGACCCCGAATCGATGTCACTGCTCGATCTCTTCCGCCAGATCACGCTGACCGACGCGCTCGCGCTGGTCTGGTTCGTACTCGGCTGGTGGGGCTATGCAGCGTTCGCGCGGCGCCGGGCCAGCGCCGGACGCGGATCGCTGCTCGCGACGACGAACCGCTTTCGTCGCCTGTGGATGATGCAGACCACGGCACGCGAAAACCGCGTCATTGACGGCGTCGTCGTGCAGAATCTCTCGACCAGCCCATCCTTCTTCGCATCGACGACGATCCTGATCATCGGCGGTCTGCTGGCACTGCTCGGCGCCACCGAAGAGGCGGCCAAGGTGGTCAAGGAGATTCCCTTTGCCGCTCGGACCTCGCCGTTCGTCTTCGATTTCAAGCTCTTCGTGCTGGCGGCCGTCTTTGTCTACGCGTTCTTCCGCTTCACCTGGTCGATGCGGCAATACACCTTCGGCGCACTGCTGATCGCTTCCGCCCCGGATCCGAAGGCCTTCGAAAGTGGCGAGGCGTCGCGCGAGGAGTTTGCCGACCGCGCCGGGCGCGTCGTCGGACTTGCCGCAGAGACCTTCAACGACGGCCTGCGCGCCTATTACATGGCCTTCGCCGTGATCCTGTGGTTCTTCTCGCCGCTGGCCTTCGCGCTGGGAACGGCCGGGATCATCTACCTGCTGTACCAGCGCGAGTTCCGTTCCGAAGTACTCGACGTGCTACGCCAGTAGCTCCACCCCGGGGCGGCGCGAGCCTCTACACTCGCGCGTCCCGTTGCCTGCCCTGCCATGAGCGTCCACTACGCGATTCGCCCCGCCCATCCCGCGGCACACCTGTATCACGTCATCTGCCGCGTCGAGCAGCCCGATCCGCAGGGACAACTCTTCATGCTGCCGGCCTGGATCCCAGGCAGCTACATGATCCGGGAGTTCGCGCGCAACATTGTGCGCATCAGCGCCGTTGCCGGCGGCCGCAAGGTGCCGATCGAGAAGCTGGACAAGCACACCTGGCGCTCGGCCCCGGTCAAGGGCGCGCTCGAGGTGGCATGCGAGGTCTATGCGTGGGACCTTTCGGTGCGCGCGGCACACCTGGATGAAACCCATGGGTTCTTCAACGGCTCCAGCGTCTTCCTGCTGCCGATCGGCCACGAGCATGAGCCCTGCAGTGTCGACATCCTGCCCCCGGCTGGTGCGCGTTACTCCGGGTGGAGGGTCGTCACCGGGCTGGCGCCCGCGCGCGGTACGCGCCGCCTGGGGTTCGGAAAGTACGTTGCGCAGGACTACGACGAGTTGATCGACTGCCCGGTGGAAATGGGCGCGTTCGAGCTTGGCCGATTCGACGTGCTCGGCGTCCCGCACGAGATTGCCATCACGGGACGGGTGCCGAAGCTCGACCTGCAGCGCCTGACAGGCGACCTCGCACGCGTCTGCGAGCAGCAGATCCGCCTGTTCGAACCGCGTTCGAAGAAAGCGCCGTTTGCGCGCTACTCGTTCATGACGCTGGCCGTGGGCGACGGCTACGGCGGGCTGGAGCACCGCAACTCCACCGCGCTGATCTGCAGACGCGACGACCTCCCCTACGAAGGCATGAAGGAGGCAACGTCCGGGTACCGCACGTTTCTCGGTCTGGCGAGCCACGAGTACTTCCACAGCTGGAACGTCAAGCGCATCCGGCCGGCCGCCTTCGTGCCGTACGACCTGACGCGCGAGAACCACACGCGCCTGTTGTGGGCGTTCGAAGGATTCACCAGCTATTACGACGACCTGCTGCTGGCCCGTGCGGGGCTCCTGACCGAAACGCAGTATCTCGACACGCTGGCCACGACGATGACAACCGTCATGCAACGGACCAGCCGCCTGAAGCAAAGCGTGGCTGAGAGTTCGTTCGACGCGTGGATCAAGTATTACCGCCAGGACGAGAATGCACCCAACAGCGTGGTGAGCTATTACCAGAAGGGCTCGCTCGTCGCGCTCGCGCTCGATCTCACGATCCGCGCCGAAACGCAGGGCCGCAAGTCGCTGGACGACGTCATGCGTCTGCTGTGGCGGCGCTACAGGGACGGCGGCGCGGACTACGCCGGCGTGGACGAGGAGGATGTGCTCGCCGCCGCGGAAGAGGCAAGCGGATTGAATCTGGAGCGCGTGCTGCGCGAGTGGACCGAAGGCACGCGCGATCCCGACTTCGGGCGACTGCTGGCTCCGTTCGGCATAGACTTCGAGCGCCGGCCGGCGCTCGACAAGCCGCACTTCGCAATGCTTGGATGCACACTCGCAGCGAGCGGCGAAGCGAAGGTCACACATGTCTATGACGGCACTCCCGCACAGTCGGCCGGGCTTTCCGGCGGCGACGTGCTGCTCGCGGTCGATGGACTGCGCGTGACCGCAGACAACATCGACAAGCGGCTCGCCCGTTACCTGCCGGGCGACTTCATCGAGGTGCACGCGTTTCGGCGTGACGAGCTGATGGCCTTCCGGCTTCAGGTCGGCGCGCAACCGCCACCGAAGATGCTGCTCAAACCCGACCCGAAGCCTCCGCGCCACGCCGCTGCGCTAAGGCGCCGTTGGCTGGGACAGGCAGGCTGAAGTCCGCCACAGGCCGCCATAGCCGTTTACCCGGGGTCTTCCTGACCTCGGTTCCTCGCTAGCATTTCGACTTCGCCTCCGATTGCACCTCGTGTTCCGCCATGCTTCTTGCCTCCGATATCCGCCATCAACGCTCGGGCGTGTTGCTCCTGCGCTTCACCGTGGCGGGGCTCATGTTGTTTCATGGCGTCGCCAAACTGCAAAGCGGCCTGGGCGGCATCGAGTCACTGCTCGCTGCAGCTGGGTTGCCGACTTGGTTCGCCTACGGCGTCCTGATCGGCGAGATCGTGGCGCCAGTGCTGATCATTGCCGGCATCCTGGTTGGACCGGCAGCCTGGATCATGGCGATCAACATGGTGATCGCCGTTGGCCTTGCACACCCGACGCAGTTGCTCACGATCGGCAGGACGGGAGGCTATGGCCTCGAATTGCAGGCCTTCTTCTTCCTTTGCTCCATCGCCGTTGCACTGCTCGTCGATCGGAAGCGCGAGTGAGTCGAGGTTCAGATGGCAGCCAGGAACCGACAATGCGTTCTAGCCTAAGGGGCACCTCAGAGAGGTTCATATCAGAATGACAAGACTGGAGCGAGAGCGCCGCAGGCGGATTGCAAAGCTCAGTTTGATCGTTGCGGCTTCGGCCATTGCCGTTGCCTGCGCAGCCTTCTTCTTACTTCTTCATGGGCCTCTGCCGCCGCTCGGCGGTGCGCTGATTTCCATGTCCTTTGTCGTGCTGGTCGGCGCACTGGCCGTGTTCTTCTGGGCGCTTCTGACCGGGCGCCGCTTGCGGAAGAGTTCCGAAAGTGGAGGTAGTGACGAGGGGACGTAGCGACTCCACCGTTCACCTACGCCTGACACCAGTCCACGTTGCCTCGCCCGTGCTGCGCGAGGAAAGCATTGGCGCCTGAGAAGTGGCGGCAGCCGAGAAACGGCGTCGGCGGTCGGCGGGCCGAGAGCGGTGACGGGTGGTTCGCGGCGAACACTCCATGTCCCTGGCGCGCCGCGTCGATCAGCGGCCGCTTCGCCTGCGCCTGTGCGCCCCAGAGCAGGAATGCCTTCGGTGCGGCGTCCTCCGCCAGCGCCGTAATGAACGCATCGCTCAACTGCTCCCAGCCCTTGCCCGCATGGCTGCCGGACAGGCCGTCTTCGACGGTCAGCACCACATTCAGCAGCAGCACTCCCTGACGCGCCCACCGTTCCAGATTCCCGGATTCAGGCGTTGCGCAGTCGAGATCGGTCCGTAGTTCGAGGAAGATGTTGCGCAGGCTCGGGGGAGGCCGCACGCCGTCGGGCACGGAAAAGGCCAGCCCGTGCGCCTGCCCCGGACCGTGATACGGGTCCTGGCCAAGGATGACCACGCGGACCGCGTCGAGCGGAGTCAGTGTGAGCGCGCGGAGGGGCTCCGGTGGATAGATGCGCGCGCCGTCGGCACTTCGCTGCGCCAGGAACGTCTGCAGTGTGCCTCCCTGTGCGCTCGCGAAGAACCGGTCCACCGGCGTTCGCCAGCCGCCGGCCAGCGCCGATGTATCGATCACCCGAACAGGCGCGCCAATTCGGCGCCGGGGTCGTCGGCGCGCATGAAGGCCTCGCCGACCAGGAACGCATTGACGCCGGCTGCGCGCATCCGCGCCACATCGGCACGCGACAGAATCCCGCTTTCCGTGACCACGATGCGATCCGGACCGATGCGCGACAGCAGATCGAGCGTGACCTCGAGCCGCGTCTCGAACGTCCGCAGGTTGCGGTTGTTGATGCCAATCAGCGGGGTCCTCAACTCAAGCGCGAGATCGAGTTCGGCGGAATCGTGGACTTCGACCAGCGCGGCCATGCCGAGCTCGTGCGCGGCCGCCTCGAGTGCATGCAGGCGCGACCGTTCCAGCGCCGCGACGATCAGCAGGATCGCGTCCGCCCCCCAGCTACGCGCCTCGAAGACCTGGTAGTCGTCGATGATGAAGTCCTTGCGCAGCACCGGCAGCCCGCTCGCCGCACGCGCCTGCTGCAGGAATTCCGGTGCGCCCTGGAAATACTGCACGTCGGTCAGCACGCTGAGGCACGAAGCGCCATGTCGGGCGTAGCTCGATCCGATGGCGGCCGGATCGAAGTCCGCACGCAGCACGCCCTTGGACGGCGAGGCCTTCTTCACCTCGGCGATCACCGCGCTGCGGCCCGCCTCGATGGCTGCTCGCAGTGCCCCGGTGAAATCGCGCGGCGCGCCCGCCTGGACGGCCTTTGCCAGCAGTTGCGCGAGCGGCACGCGCTCGCGTGCAAGCTGCACCTCGTCGCGCTTGGTCGCCAGGATTCGCTGCAGGATGTCGTCCATCGCTCGATACTACAAAGGTCGCGCGAACATCATTTCCCGCACGTGGAAGCCGACCGACTCGTACAGTCGGCGTGCGGATCGGTTCGGCGCCGCCATTTCCAGCCGCGCCTGCGTCGCACCGCGGCCGCGCCCCCAGTCAAGCGCCAGCCGCGTCAGCCGACGGGCCAAACCGAGGCGACGCGCCGACGGATCGATGAACAGCGAGTGCAGATAGATACGACGACGCACATGCGCCATCCGATGCTTCGAAAGAATGAGGTCGACACCGATCGCGCCAAGGAGCTCAGTGCCGCAGACCGCGACGAAGAGACGCTTGCGCGGGCTGGAGATGGCACGCCCCCAATCCTGACGAGCCGCGCGCGCATCGTGCCGCGGCGATGCGATGTCGGGAATCAGGCGATGCTCGGCGATCGAGGCAGCGGCTCCGGCGCGGGCGACGCGCGCCACATCGCGCCGTGTCCCCGCGCGCAGCACGATGCGCCGCGCGCGGGCCTGAATCACCCGGCACAAGGGACCGCGCAAGCTGCCCGCGTTCAACCGGCCAGCCTCTGCGTCGTCGCCACGAATTCGTCGAGCTTGCGGCGCGCCGCACCGCTGGCGATCACCGCGCGCGCCTGACTAATGCCATCGCCAATCGAGTCCGCGACGTTCGCGGCATACAGCGCGACCCCAGCGTTGAAGATCACGATCTCGCGCGGCGTGCCAGCGACGTTGTTGATGGAATCCAGCAGCATCGCGCGCGACTCGTCAGCATTGGCGACCCTGAGCGTGCGGTTGGAGACCATCGACAGGCCGAAGTCTTCCGGATGAATCTCGTACTCGCGTACCTCTCCGTCCTTCAGCTCTCCGACCAGCGTGGCGGCACCCAGCGACACTTCATCCATGCCGTCCTTGCCATGCACGACCAGCACGTGGTTCGAGCCGAGTTGCTGCAGCACGCGCACCTGGATGCCGACCAGGTCAGAATGGAATACGCCCATCACCTGGTTGGGTGCACCCGCCGGGTTGGTCAGCGGCCCGAGGATGTTGAAGATTGTGCGCACCCCCAGCTCCTTGCGCACAGGTGCGGCGTGCTTCATCGCGGCGTGGTGGCTAGGCGCGAACATGAAACCGATGCCGGTCTCGGAAATACTCGTCGCCACGGCGGCCGGGCTCAGCGTGATCTTCGCGCCCAGCGCCTCCAGAACATCCGCGCTGCCCGAACCGGACGAGACTCCGCGCCCGCCGTGCTTGGCCACACGCGCCCCCGCCGCCGCGGCGACGAACATCGCGGCGGTCGAGATGTTGAACGTGTGCGCGGCATCACCGCCCGTGCCGCACAGATCGACGAGATTCGAGCGGTCGGCGGGTTCCACCTTGGTCGAGAACTCGCGCATGATCTGCGCCGCTGCGGCGATTTCGCCGATCGTTTCCTTCTTGACGCGCAGGCCCATTGTCAGCGCCGCGATCTGCACCGGCGTGAGATCTCCGCTCATCAGCCGTCGCCACAGCCACAGCATTTCATCCTGGAAGATCTCGCGGTGCTCGATGCACCGGACCAGCGCTTCAGTGGGTGTAATCGACATTCCTATCCTTTCACGCCACCGGACTGCACCAGAAAGTTACGCAGCATCGCGTGGCCGTGTTCGGTCGCGATGGACTCCGGATGAAACTGGACGCCCTCGACGGGCAGCGACTTGTGGCGCAGGCCCATGACTTCGCCATCGACGGTCCAAGCGGTGACTTCGAGGCAGTCCGGCAACGAGGCACGCTCTACGGCGAGCGAGTGATAGCGCGTGGCTTCGAACGGGGTGGGCAGTCCGGTGAAGACACCGACTCCGGTATGCGCGATCGGCGAGGTCTTGCCGTGCATCAGCGTCCGCGCCCGCACGACCTTGCCACCGTAAGCCTGGCCCATCGCCTGGTGCCCGAGGCACACGCCGAGAATGGGAACGCGGCCCGCGAAGTGCTCGAACACACCGAGCGACACGCCAGCCTCGTTGGGAGTGCAGGGCCCCGGCGAAATGCAAATGCGGTCCGGCGCGAGCTTTTCGATCTGTGCGAGCGTGATCTCGTCGTTGCGAAATACGCGTACAGCCTCGCCGAGTTCACCGAAGTACTGAACGAGGTTGTAGGTGAAGCTGTCGTAGTTGTCGATCATCAGCAGCATGGTCGTCCCCTACTCGGCGTCGAAGCCATCTTCGACCTGCTCGGCCGCGCGCAGGACGGCTCGCGCCTTCACCTCGGTCTCCTTCCACTCGTTCTCGGGGACCGAGTCGGCGACGATGCCGGCGGCCGCCTGCGCGTAGAGCACATTGCCCTTGATCACACCGGTGCGGATCGTGATCGCGAGGTCCATGTCGCCGGCGAACGACAGGTAGCCGACGGCGCCGCCGTAGATGCCGCGCTTGACCGGCTCGAGTTCGTCGATGATTTCCATCGCCCGCACCTTCGGCGCGCCGGACAGCGTGCCGGCAGGAAACGTGGCGCGCAGCACGTCAAGGTTAGTCATGCCTGGCTTCAGCACGCCCTCGACATGGCTGACAAGGTGCTGCACGTGCGAGTACTTCTCGATGACGTACTGCTCGGTCACCCTGACCGTGCCGATCTCGGCGATGCGCCCGATGTCATTGCGGGCGAGGTCGATCAGCATCAGGTGCTCGGCCCGCTCCTTCGGATCGGCGGCCAGTTCGGCTGCGAGGATCGCATCGTGCTCGGGGGTATTGCCGCGCGGCCGGGTGCCGGCAATCGGCCGGATCGCGACCATCCGCTTGCCCTCACGGTCCTCGCTGCGGACCAGGATCTCGGGCGAAGCGCCCACCACATGGAAGTCGCCGAAGTTGTAGAAGTACATGTACGGCGACGGGTTCAACGTCCGCAGCGCGCGATAGAGCGACAACGGCGAGTCGGCGTAAGGCTTGTGAATGCGCTGCCCGATCTGGACCTGCATGACGTCACCGGCCGCGATGTATTCCTTGGCGCGCGCAACTGCCCTGAGGTAGTCCTCCTTGGCAAACTCGCGGTATTCCTCCCGGCGCACGCTGGCGCGCGCGTGGGGCGGTTCGATCGGTCGCGCCAAACGTGCCTTCAGTTCGCGCAGGCGCTGCCGCGTCCTGGCATACGCCTCCGGTTGGCGAGGGTCGGCATAGACGATCAGATAGATGCGCCCCGCGAGGTTGTCGATGACGGCCACCTCATCGGCCAGCAGCAGCAGGATGTCCGGCACGCCGAGATCGTCGTGCTTGGTCCGCGCGAGCTTCTTCTCGATGACACGCACCGTGTCGTAGCCGAAGTAGCCGGCCAGCCCGCCCGCGAAACGCGGCAGGCCCGGTCGCAGCGCGACCTTGAACTGGTCAAAGAAACGGCCGATGGCGGCGAGCGGATCGCCGTCGATCGTCTCCGCCACGCGCCCGCCTTCGAGCAGTTCCGTGGTGCAGCCGTCGTCGCGGATAAAGGAACGCAGCGCCCGTCGTGCGGCGAGGCCGATGAACGAGTACCGGCCGAAGCGTTCACCGCCGACGACCGATTCGAGCAGGAAGGTGTTGGGCTCGTTGGCCAGCTTCAGATAGAGCGAGAGCGGCGTTTCGAGATCGGCAAAGCTTTCCGCGATTACCGGGATGCGGTTGTAGCCCTGTGCCGCCAGAGCCTTGAATTCAAGTTCGGTCACACGTCACCTGCGAGTCACGCGCAGCGGGCGCTGCGCCAAGAAACACCAACGGGAGGCCGCGCACGGGGCGCGGCAGTCAGTCAGTTAGCGGCGCCAGGACCAGACCCCCTGGGCGTGCCAGAACCGGCACCAGGCCTTGCGCCATGCCCCGAGGGAAACGGATTCGCGAGAGTCGCGGTGATTCATCGAATGTCGTGGATCAGGTGGCCGGCGCGGCGATCAGTTGCACGGCGTCCGACAGCGTTTCAACTATAGCATCGGCCGGCAGCGAACTGACCGCCACACCCTCGTTGTAGCCGCCTTCGACGAGGATCGCCCGGCATCCGGCCGCGCGGGCCGAGAGCAGGTCGTTCTCGGAGTCTCCGATCATCACCGCTTCCGAGGGTGAGACCTCGAGGCGCTCGCAGGCGGCCAGCACCGGCGCCGCATGCGGTTTCTTCTGGACCGTGTCATCGCCGCTGATGATGACCTCGAAGTACTCGACGAGGCCCACGCGCTCGAGCAGGTCGAGCGTGAACTCACGCGGCTTGTTGGTGACGCATGCCAGCCGCAATCCACGCGCCTGCAGGTCAGCGAGCGCGCTCGGCACCCCGGGAAACACCAGCGCCGCATGTCCATTGAAGTGCCGATAGTGGCGGTAAAAGGATCCCTTCGCGCGTTCGAACTGATCCGGCGCGGCGCGTCCGTCGAGGGAACCCGTCAGCACGCGATGCACGAGCACGTCGGCGCCCTTGCCGATGTAAGAGGCGACGGTCGTGGTCGGCAAGGCCGACTGACCGAGTTCAGCGCACATGGCGTTGACGGCCGCAGCGAGGTCGGGAACCGTGTCGAGCAGCGTGCCGTCGAGATCGATCAACACGGCGCGCGCCCGCCACGGCTTTGTCATGGCGCGCTTTCCGCCCCGGCGAGTTCCTGCCTCAGCCGCGTCATGATGCCGTGATAACCACCATCGGCATCGCGGGCGCCGAACACCGCACTGCCGGCAACGAACGTATCGGCGCCGGCTTCCGCGATTGCGCGGATGTTGTCGGTCTTTACGCCACCATCGACCTCGACCAGGATCGCACGACCGGTCTCGCGGCGGTGGGCTTCCACTCTCTCGCGCACGGCGCGCAGCTTGGCCAGCGTCTCGGGGATGAACTTCTGGCCGCCGAAGCCGGGATTGACGGACATCAGCAGTACGACATCGAGCTTGTCCATCACGTGGTCCATCCACGACAGCGGCGTGGCCGGATTGAACACGAGGCCCGCCTGGCAGCCCGAGTCGCGGATCAGCGCGAGCGTGCGGTCGACGTGCTCGGACGCCTCGGGGTGGAACGTAATGATGTTGGCCCCGGCCTTGGCGAAGTCCGGAATGATGCGGTCCACCGGCTTGACCATCAGGTGCACGTCGATCGGCGCCTGGATGTGCGGCCGGATCGCCTCGCAGACCAGCGGGCCGATGGTCAGGTTCGGGACGTAGTGGTTGTCCATGACATCAAAGTGGATCCAGTCGGCGCCGGCGGCCACGACGGCCCGGACTTCCTCACCCAGCCGCGCGAAGTCGGCTGAGAGAATGCTCGGAGCAATGCGAAAGGAAGCGGCCATCGGGAAGGTCCTGTCGTCGACGCCCGGAAACTAACCGGGGCGCAGCTATTCTAAGGGCCGTAGATCGTCTGCTCCTGCGAACTCATGACCAGCGCATTGGCGCCGGGGGACCATGGCCAAGTACGAGTTTTCCGTCAACGTGCGCCCGCAGTACCTCGTCGAGCATTCCAATCCCGACGAGCAGCAGTACGTGTTCGCGTACACGGTGACGATCCGCAATACCGGTGAACGCACTGCGAAGCTGATCTCGCGCCACTGGATCATCACCGACGGCAACAATGCGGTCGAGGAGGTGCGCGGCGAAGGTGTCGTCGGTGAGCAGCCGGTGCTGCAGCCGGGCGAAGCGTTCGAATACACAAGTGGCTGTCCGTTGCCGACCCCTGTCGGGTCGATGCGTGGAAGCTATCAGTGCGTTGCCGATGACGGTACGGCCTTTGAGGCCCCGATTCCCGAGTTCGTGTTGTCGACGCCGCGCACACTGCACTGAGGTCCGGCGGCCGCTCCTCAGGCCCGCCGCGCCGGGCAAGTGGCTGGAGCATGCGGCGACGCCTTCCTTCCGAGGAGCGAGGCGGCTACCGGTCCCGCGGCCGCTTGCGACCGGGCTTGTGGAACATCGTCCACCAGACGATGAACACGAGCGCCCCGAGCGCGAGCGCCGCTTCAAGCAGAATGAGCCACATGACGTCCCTTCCTGTCGCTGCACATTGTAGGGGCCGCCTCGGTGCGGCCCTGCTGGTGTCCCTGGTGCTCGCCGGCTGCGCCGCGCGTCCGCCAGCGCCACCGTCACCTCGACCACCGGCACCCCCCGCTCCCGCGCCTGCACCCGCTCCGACAGCGGTCGAAGCGCGCGCCGTCTACGAACCGGTCGCCTTCGAGCGCCTGCCCGCGACGCGCGCGGAGGACTGGGTTGCTGCCTGGCCGGCGTTCCTGCAGACCTGCCGTGCGCTCGGTCAACGCGACGTGTGGCGCGACGCATGCGCGCAGGCCGTGACAGTCGATGGTCGCAATGGCGCGAGCGTGCAGAAGTTCTTCGCCGCTCGCTTCGACGCCTATCGCGTGCGCGCACGGCGCGTCGAGGGTGAGCGCGAAGTCGAAACGCGCGATGTCGGGCTGATGACGGGCTACTACGAACCGCTGCTGCGCGGCAGCCGCAGCCGCAGCGAGAAGTACGGCACGCCGATCTACCGCGTGCCCGCCGACCTGCTCAGCAGTCGACCTCGGTAGCGTGTATCCGGAACTCTCGACGCTGCGTTTGCGCGGCAAGCTGCAGGGACGGCGCATCGTTCCCTACCCTTCGCGCGCCGACATCACGAACGGCGAGCCGCTCGCCGGCAACGAACTGGTCTGGGTGGATGATCCCGTCGACGCCTTCTTCCTGCAGGTGCAAGGCTCCGGTCGCGTGCAGTTCGCCGACGGCAGCATGATCCGGCTGGCCTATGGCGACCAAAATGGCCACCCGTATCGCTCAATTGGACGCTGGCTGGTCGACCAGGGCGAGTTGACGCTGGACCAAGCCTCGATGGAAAGCATCAAGGCATGGGTGGCGCTCAACCCGTCACGCGCCAAGGAACTGCTGGACCAGAACCCGAGCTTCGTGTTCTTCCGCGAACTGCCGCTCGGCGATCCGAACACCGGCCCCGTCGGAGCGCTCGGCGTTCCGCTGACACCCGGGTACTCGGTTGCCGCCGATGCGCGCCACATCCCGCTCGGCGCGCCGGTCGTGATTGCCACCACCGATCCCGCCACGGGCTCTGCGATGACGCGGCCGATGCTCACGCAGGACACCGGGGGAGCGATCCGGGGACCGCTGCGCTTCGACTTCTTCTGGGGGTTTGGCAACGCGGCCGGCAGCATTGCCGGCCGCCAGAAGCACGACGTCAGCGCGTGGCTGCTCGTGCCCCGCGGCAATACGCCCGAGTCTCTGCAGCGGCGCTGAGGCCGCCGGCTTTACTTCTTCGCGGTGCCGAGGCGCTGCTCGATGGCTTCCATGGGCATCGCGCCGCCGCTGCGGCTGCCGTCCGTGAAGATGATGGTTGGCGTTCCGTTGATGCCGTATTCGCGCCCGAGCGCAAGGTTCTGCTCGAGCGGCGTCTTGCAGTCAGCCGCCGCCGCCGCAGGCGCCTTGCCCTGGACCATGTAGTCGTCCCATGCGGCAACCCGATCCTTTGAGCACCAGATCGCCTTCGACTTCTCCTGCGATTCCTGCGAAAGGATCGGGTACAGGAAAGTGTAGATCGTCACGTTGTTCAGTTGCTGCATGTTCTGCCACAGCTTCTTGCAATACGGGCAGTTCGGGTCTTCGAACGTCACCAGCACACGCGAACCGTTGCCGCGCACGGTCTTGATCGCGCGATCGAAGGGCAGCGACTTGAAATCCACCCGCAACGCGGTGTCGAGCCGCTTCTGCGTCAGGTCCTCGCGCGTCTTCGTGTCGAACATGCGGCCGGTGATGACGAAGTTGACGGCCGGGTCGACGTAATAGATCTCGCCGCGCACAAGCACCTCGAACAATCCGCCGGGACCACGAAACACCTGGTCGGCCTTCATGCCGGAACGTTCGGCGAAGCGCGCCGCCACCTGTGCCTCCGGGCTGCCTGCCGCCGGTGCGCCCTTCGCTGCGTCGGATCCTTTCGGCGCCTGGGCCAGGGCCACGCTGCACAGCAGGGCCAGGGCCGGCATGGCGGCACGCTGCAACCAACGATTCATTGCTATCTCCAGAAAATTGGCGGCGAAGTGTAGCGGCCGCAAAGGTCGAGGCCCGTCAGACCGTCAACCGCCGATCGAGTTCAACCGAGCGCCTGGCGTATCAGCAGGTTCTTGAGCGGCCCTACCCGATCCACCGCTGCCATCCCCGCATTGCGGACGAAGCGCGCGAACGCGTCATCCATGCCGAACAGGCGCGCCAGTCCATCCGTGGCTGCGCGCATCAGCGCGATCGGTTCGGCACGATTGCGCTCGTATCGTCGCAACAGAACCGTGTCTCCGATGTCGCGAAAAGCCTCGCGCCCGCGGATCACTTCGAGCAATGCACCGACATCCTGCAGGCCCAGGTTGAGCCCCTGCCCGGCGAGGGGATGCACGACATGCGCCGCATCACCGACCAGCGCGACCCGCGGAGCAATCAGATGGCTGACGACGACCAGCCGCAACGGAAATCCCAGCGCCGGCCCCGCGGGCGAGAGCCTTCCGAGTGCGGCCGCCGTGCGTTCCGTCACACGCTCGGCCAGGTCCCCCGGTTCGAGCGCGGCAAGTTGCTGTGCGAGCGAAGTCGGCGCCGACCAAACCAGCGACACATGGTTGCCGGGCAACGGCAGCAGTGCCACTACGCCCTCGTCGGTGAACCACTGCCAGGCCGTGTTCAGGTGCGCGCGTTCGCATGCCAGATTGGTGACGACCGCGTTCTGCTGGTAGTCCGTCACGGTGACGCTGAGACCGGCCGCCGCGCGCACGGCGGACTGTGCTCCGTCCGCGCCGATCAGCAGTCGTGCATCAAGTGCCGCCCCGTCGCCCAACCGCACGCCCGCGGCATCGCCCTCGACCGCGTACGAATCGAATGTGGTGTCGACGCGCGTGATCGCAGGCTGAAAGTCGCAGGCCGCCTCGAGCACGCGCAGCAACTCCGACTCCTCGACGATCGTCGCCAGTCGCTCGACCGTTGCACCGTAAGCATCGAACGCCAGCTCATCGCCGCGATCGCCGAAGACCCGCATCCGCTCGACCGGCGCGCAGCGGGCTTCGTCAACCCGCTTCCAGACCGAAAGCTGCTCCAGCAACTCAATCGTCGCTGGCGCCACGGCATAAATCCGACCGTCGAACGGAGCACTCTCCGAGCGCACGTGCATGCGTGCCCGCGGGCCAATGAGCGACACCTTCAGTCCCTGCTGGGACAGGCCGAGCGCGGCGGCCAGGCCGGCCACGCCCGCGCCGACCACCGCAACATCAACGTCTGTCTGCTCGCTCATTCCGCTTCGCTGCGAGTGTGGGTCAACTTCCACGCAGTATAGGAGGCGTGCCGCCGCGCCCCGGCACGATCGAACTCCAGCCCAGGTGCAGATGCGCAACTGATGTCGATTAGAGGTCAGGCACTGATCGACAATAGCTGTGCTCTT
>CAVPDC010000017.1:0-16956 GCA_963702595.1 uncultured beta proteobacterium
GGTCTGGTGATCTTCCTCGGTTCGCACTCGGTGCGGATCTTTGCCGAGTCCTGGCGCGGCGCGCGCATCGCCGCGATGGGGCTGAATGCCTGGAAGGGCGTCTATTCGATTGTCTCGATCCTCGGCTTCGTGCTGATCGTCTGGGGCTACGGTGTGGCGCGCGGCGCACCCGTGATCCTGTTTTCGCCGCCGGTCTGGACGAAGCATGTCGCGGCGTTGCTGACGATTCCGGCCTTCATCCTGCTCGTGGCTGCGTATGTGCCGGGCACGCGCATCAAGCGTGCGGTGGGCCACCCGATGGTGGCGGGCGTGAAGGTGTGGGCGTTCGCCCACCTGCTCGCCAACGGCACGCTGGCCGACGTCGTGCTGTTCGGCGCATTCCTCGTGTGGGCGATCGTGGACTACATCGCCGCGCGGCGGCGCGATCGTGCGGCAGGAACCGTGTACGTCGTCGGGCCGATCACGCGTGACGTGACGGCGGTGGTCGTCGGCCTCGTCGCATGGGCCGCCTTCGCGTTCTGGCTGCACGCGGCGTTGATCGGCGTGCGCCCGTTCGGCTGATTCGGCACGCGTTCAGGCGGAGCGCAGCTCCTCGACAAACCAATTCATAACGGGGTCCACGTCAGATGAACACACTCTCGCTTCGCCGCGGGCTGCTGCGCGCCGGCGCCCTCGCGGCCGTCCTCGCCCTCGCCGGTTGCGTGGCCTATGCGCCGCCGCCACAACCGAGCACCTATGACCGCGCCTACAACGCGATGCTGGGCGCGATGGCCGATCAGGGTGTCAAGGTGAGCGACGCCAATCCGGCGGCGGGCCTGATCACGGGTGCGCGTGGTCCCATCACGGTGATCGCGACCGTCGCGCCGCAGCCGGATGGCACGACCAAGGTCGAGTTCCGCACCAAGGGCGACATCAGCAAGGACCCGCAGCTCATCGACCGCATCGGCGCGTCGTACAGCGCGCGCATGGGGCGCTGAGCGCCGCGCATCTCAGCCGGCGGCGCCGCCGACGATGCCGTCGATGCGCGTCATCACTTCGGGCGTGAGCTTCGCCACGACGTCGAGCGCCTTCATGTTTTCGCTGATCTGCTCGACGCGCGTGGCGCCGGTGATCACCGTGCTGACGTGCGGATTGCGCACGCACCAGGCCAGCGCGAGCTGGGCGAGCGTGCAGCCGAGTTCCTTCGCGACGGCTTCCAGCTTGCCGACGAGCGCGTTCTTCGCGGGATCGGTGAGGCCGTCGCGCAGGAACGCGTAGCTTTCGAGCGCGCCGCGCGATCCCGGCGGGATTCCCTTCCGGTACTTGCCCGAAAGCAGGCCCGAGGCGAGCGGGCTCCAGGTCGTGAGGCCGAGCCCGATGTCCTCGTAGAGCCGCGCGTACTCCTGCTCGACGCGCTTGCGGTGCAACAGGTTGTACTGCGGCTGCTCCACCACCGGCTTGTGCAGGTTGCGCCGGTCCGCGATGTCCCACGCGGCGCGGATCTCGTCCGCGTTCCACTCGCTCGTGCCCCAGTAGAGCGCCTTGCCGCGCTCGATGATGTTGTGCATCGCCCAGACCGTCTCTTCGATCGGCGTGTGCGGGTCCGCGCGGTGGCAGTAGACGAGATCGACGTAATCGAGCTGCAGGCGCTTCAATGACCCGTCGATGGCGTCGAGCAAATACTTGCGGTTCAGCGTGTTGTTGTCATTGGCGCAGGTGCGCATGCCCCAGTAGAACTTGGTCGACACGATGTACTTGATGCGCGGCCAGGCGAGTTCCTTCAGCACCTTGCCCATGATGACCTCGCTGTCACCCTTGGCGTAGATCTCGGCGTTATCGAAGAAGTTGACGCCGGCGTCGAAGGCGGCGGCCATCAGCTCGCGCGCGGCGCGGGTGTCGACCTGGTTGCCGTAGGTGACCCACGAGCCGAACGACAGTTCAGATACTTTCAGGCCGGAGCGGCCGAGACGACGAGTATTCATGGTTCCAGTGCAGGCGTGGAGGAAAGGCGAAGAGTCTACTGACCGCCGCCGCGCGGCGTTTCGCGGTCGACGCGAGCTCAGCGCTCGCGCGTCAGCGGCACGAAGCGCACCGGGATCGTGCTGCGCGTGACGGCTCTACCGTCGGCGTCCTTGCGTATCAGCAGCAGATCCTGTCCCGCGAGCAACGGGCCGACCGGTATCACCATGCGTCCGCCCGGCTTCAGTTGCTGCACGAGCGCGGGCGGCACATGGTCGGGAGCGGCGGTGACGATGATGCCGTCGAAGGGGGCCGCCTCGGGCCAGCCGCGGTAGCCGTCGCCGACGCGGGTCTCGACATTGCGCACGCCCGCCGCATCCAGTGCGATGCGGGCGCGCTCGGCCAGTGGCGCCACGATCTCGATCGAATAGACCTTGCGCACGCAGGCCGCGAGCACGGCAGCCTGGTAACCGGATCCGGTGCCCACCTCGAGCATGACATCACCGGGCTGCGGATCGAGCAGTTCCGTCATCAGCGCCACGATGAACGGTTGCGAGATCGTCTGCCCCTCACCGATCGGCAGCGGCCGGTTGTCGTAGGCCTGCGCTGCGAGGCCGGGCGGCACGAAGCGCTCGCGCGGCACGACTTCGAGCGCGCGCCGGACAGCCGGACTGAGCGCGGCGCGGCCGGTGCTGTCGGCCGTGGCCCGCATGTCGGCGTCTATCTCGGCCAGCAGACGCTCGCGCGCCCGCTTGAAGTCGGTCTGTGCGGCAGTGATTGTCGGCAGCGCAACTCCTGCGACGGCCGACGCGAGCGATGCCAGCCAGGCGCGGCGCGGGCGCACGCCCAGTTGAGCAAGCCGCGCCTCCCGGCGGGACGCGGTGTCATCGCGGCGGTTCATTGTCTGGATGATCCAAGCGAACAGGACGATCAGCAAGCGACGCGGTCAAGGTTTCGTGTGGCCCGGAGGCGCGCAGGGGCATAAGGACATGACCGAATCGTCTCTGTGTTGAGCAAGTGTTGCGGCACACTCGCCACTCGACTCCCACCATCGGGACTGATATGCGTTACCCGTCCGCGTTTCTGTGCGCGCTCCTGCTGCCGTTGGCGGCAGCGGCGCAGCCGCTGATCACGCCCGCCGAACTGGCAGCGAAGGCAAGCGACCCGTCGTTGCGCATCGTCGACATTCGCGTTGCCGATGGCAGCCCAGCGGCGTTCGCGCGCGGCCATGTCCCCGGCGCGCGCTCTGCGCCGTATGCGAAGTGGCGCGGACCCAAGGAGAACCCGGGAGCCTTGCCCGACACGCCAGCGTTGACCGTGCTGATCCGTGGCCTCGGCATCGATGCCGCGACGCCGGTCGTCGTGGTCTATGAGGGAACCGATGCCACCGAGTTTGGCGCGGCCGCGCGGGTCTACTGGACGTTGAAGGCGGCCGGCCTGAAACAGCTCGCGATCCTCAACGGCGGCATGAAGGCCTGGCGTGCGGCCGGACTGGCCGTCAGTACCGACACCGCGGCTGTTTCGCCGTCGACCTATGTCGTCGTTCTCGACCCGAAAGTCATCGCCACGCAGGACGAGGTGGCACGGGCGGCGGCCTCCGGCTCGGTGCTGCTTGACGCGCGGCCGCCGTCGTACTTCCGCGGGGAAGCGCGCCATGCTGCCGCGCGCACGCCCGGCACTCTGGTCGGCGCCAAGAACGTCGCGCACGACGTCTGGTTCGTCAAGGACTCGGCGACACTGAAGCCTGCGTCGGAGGTGCAGCAGGTTGCGGCGCACGAGGGCATCGACACGTCGCAGCCCACGGTGTCTTTCTGCAATACGGGGCACTGGGCCGCGACCAACTGGTTCGTGCTGTCCGAGGTGATCGGGCAGAAGGACGTGAAGCTCTATCCGGAATCGATGGTGGGCTGGTCGCACGCCGGGCTGCCAATGGCCAACGTGCCGAGTCGCCTGGAGCAGTTCTGGATGCAGCTGAAAGAAGGGGTTGGCGCGATGTAGTGCTGCACGGGACCGATAATGTCGGCCGTGTCGATTACTGACCTGGCAGCTGCACCGTCCGTAGCGACGCGCGGAGTTCGCGCGGTGGGCGGGCTCGTCATCGCGGCGGCCCTGGCCTGCCTGGCCGTGATCTGGCTGGTCGGCTTGCGACAGGGCCTGCTCTTTATTGTCGGCATCGGCTATGGCGCGGTGCTCGCGGGCGTGTCGTTCGGCTTCACCACCGGCTGGCGCGTGTGGATCCGAGAGCGTGACCCGACCGGGCTGCTGGCGCAGTTTCTCGCCATCGCGCTCGCGATGGTCGTCTCCATTCCGCTGATCGCAAGCCACGCGGAACTGAGTGGCGCGGTCGCACCGGTGGCCGTCAGCGTCGTCATCGGCGCGTTCGTGTTCGGGCTGGCGATGCAGATCGCCGATGGCTGCGGCTCGGGCACGCTGTACAAGGCCGGGCTCGGCAACGGATTTTCCCTGGCGGTATTGCCCGGCTTCATCTTCGGCAGCTTCTATGGCGCCGCCCATCTCGACCGCTGGCTGGCTCTCGGGGCCTTGCCGCCGATCGCGCTGCAGGATCACCTGGGCACGATCGGCGCCGTCGTGCTGCAACTGGCGGTGCTGGGCGCGCTGGCCGCGTGGCTCTGGCGCCGGCGCCGCACGACGCAGACGCGCTGGCGCGGCAAGGCCGTCTATGTCGGCGCGGTGCTGCTCGCGGTGTTCGCGGTGCTGAATCTCGTCATTGCCGGCCAGCCCTGGGGCATCGTCTACGGCCTCGGCCTGTGGGGCGCGAAGATCGCGAGCGCGCTCGGCATGGACCTCGCGTCCAATCCGTTCTGGGGCCGCGCGGCGCAGCAGGCGCACATTCACGCGTCGGTGCTGACCGATGTCACGTCGATCACGAACTTCGGCCTGCTGGCGGGAGCGATGATCGCGGCGAGTTGGCGTGGCAACGCGTGTCCGCCGCCGGAAGCACAGCGCGCGTCGCAGTGGATCGCGGCGATCGTCGCCGGCGTCGCGCTCGGCTATTCGTCGCGGCTGGCGTTCGGCTGCAACGTCGGGGCCTATTTCTCGGGCATCTCCACAGGAAGCCTGCACGGCTGGATCTGGTTCGCCGCGGCCTTTGTCGGTTCGCTGGTCGGTGTGCGCCTCCGCTCACGGCTGGGGCTAAAAGGATGAAACGACGGGTGGTGGCCTTCGCTGCGATGTTCTGGGCCGTCGCGCTCGGACTGCTCGCGCTCGACTGGGCGCGTTCAGTGCCGCACAACCGATTCGCCGAGCCGTTGCCATGGCAATTCGGGCACGAGAAGGTCGAAGGCGCCGGTCACTGCGCGGCGCCGCTGACGCGCTAGCGCGCAGGTGTGCAGCGTGCACGCGTCTGTTGCGTTCCGGCAGGATGGCGGCGGCGCAACAGTCTTTCGGGGTCCAGCGGTTAAGCTCGCGCCATGACACTTGCGATCTCTTACACCGATGTCGCGGCCGCCGCGCAGCGGCTGGCTGGCGTCGCACATCGCACGCCGGTGCTGACCTCCCGTACTGCGAATGAACTCACCGGTGCGGAACTGTTCTTCAAGTGCGAGAACCTCCAGCGAATGGGCGCGTTCAAGTTCCGCGGTGCCTACAGCGCCCTGGCGCAGTTCACGCCGGAGCAGCACAAGGGCGGTGTCGTGGCGTTTTCGTCGGGTAATCACGCGCAGGCTATCGCGCTGTCGGCGCGACTGCTCGGGATGCCGGCGACGATCGTCATGCCGCAGGATGCCCCGGCCATCAAGATCGAGGCCACACGCGGCTACGGCGCTGAAGTGGTGCTGTATGACCGCTACACCGAGGATCGCGAGGCGATCGGCCAGCGACTGGCACGCGAACGCGGCATGACGCTGATTCCCCCCTACGACCATCCTCATGTAATGGCCGGGCAGGGAACAGCGGCGCTCGAGCTGATGCAGGACGTGGGTCGGCTCGATTTGCTGCTGGTCTGCGTCGGCGGTGGCGGCCTGATCTCGGGCTGCGCGGTCGCGGCGCACCACTTGCAGCCGGACTGCCGCGTCATCGGCGTCGAACCCGAGGCCGGCAACGATGTGCAGCAGTCGTTACGCAAGGGCGAGATCGTGCACATCGACGTGCCGCACACGATCGCCGACGGCGCCCAGACGCAGCACCCCGGCCGCTACACCTTTCCGGTGATCCAGGCGCTGGTCGCTGATGTCGTGACCGTCAGCGACGAGGCGTTGAAGCGCGCAATGCGATTCTTCGCCGGGCGAATGAAGATCGTCGTCGAGCCGACCGGCTGCCTCGGCGCCGCGGCCGCGTTCGAACCGGCGATCGAGGTGCGTGGCCGGCGTGTCGGCGTGATCGTGAGCGGCGGCAACGTCGACCTGCAGCGCTACGCCGCCCTGCTGATCGGCTGAGGCCCCGGCGCGTGCGCGAGCCAAGCGTTAACAGGCCCTAATTCGCAGCGCGTATGACGCCGCAGGCGATGCGCGCACCGGAGTTGCCGGCCGGCTGCGTGCGGTAGTCGTCCGGGCTCTCGTGGACGACGACCGCGCGGCCCACGACCGAGTTGGGTCCCGGAGACACCGTCAGCTCCTGGCTCGTGAACGCGAGCATGGCGACGCCTTCGCCGTCGGAAATCAGGTTCGGCAGATCGCCCGCATGATGCTCCGGCGCGTCATGACGGCCGTGCGGCCTGCCCTTCGGATTGAAGTGCCCGCCCGCGCCCATGCCGTTGTTGGAGCAGTCGCCCTTCTCGTGGACATGGATTCCGAACTGCCGACCCGGCGGCAGGCCGCTGATGTCGGCACGGACGTAGATCTTCCCGACGCTGCTGTCGGCGGCGGCGCCCGCCACCGGCGCACTCCAACGGCTGGTCTCCAGGAACGTGCCGCCTTCGGGCTGGTGGAACGTGACCCGGCCCCAGACACGGCTGCCGTCACTGGCCTTCAGCTGCGCCTCGGCGAACGGACCCTTGCTCAGCGTGTCGCAACCGCTGGCGAGTACCGCGAGGGCGAGGACAGCGATCGAGCGAATGAACATGCCTGACTCCTTCTGGGCGTCGTGCGCCGTGTGGGGCGCGATGGTAGCGGTTGGAGGCACGAATTGCAGCCCGGGGCCGCCGCTTACTGCATCACCGCGCACGCGGTGGATTCCTAGCATGGACTGTCATGACGCCCCGACCCGACCTGCCGTTGCGGCGCCTGCTGCTGCTCGCGATTTTCCTGTGGCCATTGTCCGCGACCGCTGTCGAGTGGATCGGCACGATCGTCGGTATTGCCGACGGCGACACGCTGACGCTGCTCGACGGAGGCAAGGCGACACACCGCATCCGCATCGATGCCATCGACGCCCCAGAGCGAACCCAGCCGTACGGCCAGCGGGCGCGCCAGTCGCTCGCGGATCTCGCGCACGGCCGCAGTGCGCGCGCCGAATGCCTGAAGTCGGACCGCTATGGCCGCGCGGTGTGCCGCGTGCTCGTGGACGGCGTCGATGTGGGGCTCGAGCAGGTGCGTCGCGGACTTGCCTGGCATTACGTGAAGTATGCGCACGAGCAGTCGCCGCAGGCCCGCCTCGACTATTCGCGGGCGGAGGAGCAGGCGCGCATTTCGCGCAGCGGCCTGTGGACGGTCGCCGCGCCCACGCCGCCCTGGGACTACCGGCGCGAGCAGCGCCGACCGAGGCGCACTGATCAAAGCGCGCCTCGCCCGCGAACAAACAGCGCTTCAGCTCTTGATCACGCCGCACGCGATGCGGGGCCCGGAGTTGCCGGCCGGCTGCGAGCGGTAATCATCGGGATTCTCGTGCACGACCACCGCGCGGCCGACCACCGAATTCGGGCCTGGCGCAACCGTCAGAAGTGGCGTCGTGTAGGACAGCACGGCGACTCCCTGGGAGTCTGACGAGAGGTTCGGCAGGTCGCCCGCATGGGCGGACGCCGACTTGTGATCGCCATGCGGCTTAGCCTCGGGATTGAAGTGACCGCCAGCGCTGGTGAAGTCCGCCGCCGAGCAGTCGCCCTTTTCATGGACGTGGAATCCGAACTGGCGGTTCGGCGCAAGGCCATTGACCTCGGCGCGTACCGTCGTCTTGCCATCAGCCTCCTGGAACGTGACGGTGCCCACGACACGACCGCCCTTCGATGCGTCCAGCTTCGCCGCAGCAGATGGTCCCTTGGAAACGGTCTGGCAACCCGCCAGCGCCAGCAAGATGGCAAGCATCATCAGCGTTCGCATCGTCGCTCCCTGGGGTGGTCCCCAATTCAATTGTGAAGCAGTGATATTACGGCGCCGCGCCGCAGGTGCGATAATGCGGCATCAGCCGGCGCGGCCGACGATCTGCGCGGTCGCGATCAGCTCTTCGAGCAGCGCCATCGATGCCCGCCCGGAGACGGTGAAGGGGTCGAGCACCGGCTTGTCCGAGTATTTCAGCAGCAGCGACGGGTTGACCTTGGTCAGGTTGACCTGGCCCATCGTCCAGCCCGCGAAGTGGCGCTCGGGCACTTCGGCGTAGTGCAGCAGCATGACCTCGCGATGGCGCGTGTCGCGCACGATCTTCGTATAGAGCGCGTTGACCGCATCGCGGCCGCCTTCGAGCGCCTGCATGTAGACCTCGCCGCCGTGGCACAGCACGCCCGTGATGCCAAGGCCCGGGTTGTGTGCGCGCGACTGCTGCAGGATCGACTCGATAATCTCCTGCGTCACGGGCGCGGCCGCGCGGCTGGCATAAAGCAGGCGTACAAGCATCGCGTTCGGTCTCCGGTCAGGCGCTTTTCAGGTTCAGCAGGGCGAGGAATTCGCGACGCAGGTTGGGGTCCTTCAGGAACGAGCCCCGCATCACGCTGTTGATCATCTTCGAGTCGGTGTCCTTGACGCCGCGCCACTGCATGCAGAAGTGGTCGGCCTCCATGACGATCGCCAGGCCGTCGGGCTGCATCGTCTCCAGCAGCAGGTCGGCGAGGTGCGTGACGGCCTCTTCCTGGATCTGCGGCCGGCTCATCACCCAGTCGGCCAGGCGCACGTACTTGGAGAGCCCGATCAGGTTCGAGTGCTCGTTCGGCAGCACGCCGATCCAGACCTTGCCGAGGATCGGGCACAGGTGATGCGAGCAGGCGCTGCGCACGGTGATCGGCCCGACGATCATCAGCTCGTTCAGGTGCTCGACGTTCGGAAACTCCGTGATCGGCGGCATCGCCGCATAGCGGCCACGGAACACTTCCATCAGGTACATCTTGGCGACGCGGCGCGCGGTGTCGCGCGTGTTGTGATCGCTCTCGACATCGATGACGAGGCTTTGCAGCACGCCGAGGAGTTTTCCCTCAACTTCATCCTGCAGCAGGGCAAGCTCGTCGGGCTCGATGTACGGCGCGATGCAATCGTTCGCGTGGAACCGGTGGCGCGCCTTCTGCAGGCGCTCACGGATCTTCTGCGACACCGGCACGCCGAGTTCGGTGGAGTCGGAGGGGCCGCTGGGAGGAGTGCGCGCATTCATGGTTCGTGGTCCAGCGCGGGTTCGGCCTATGACTATATAGGAAGGAAAGGAAGGTCCTGATTCGTCCGACCGTGTCGCCGTGAGGGGCTCTGCGGAGCCAGGCGGCGCCGCGACGCTCTGGCATCAGTCGTCCGCGCCCTGCGCCCGCATCTTCGCGGCGATGTAATCACCGTGCGTAATGTGAAGCAGGTCGGCCACCTTGCGCATCAGGTGGTTCTCGTGCGCCGAGAGATTGGCGTCGGAGTAGGCGACGCGCCACATCAGCTCGATGACACGCTGCTTCTGCTGCTGCGTGAAGTGGCGGTTGATGAGCGACGTGAACTGGAAATAGTCGCTCGCCTGCTTCATCTCCTCCTCGGCCAGCGCAATCAGGCGTTCCGCCTCCTCGTGCGTGAGTTGGAACTTCTCGCGCACGGCGCGCAGCACGGCCACGCGCTCGTCTGCCGTAGCGCCCTGGTCGACGCGTGCCACCTCGATCAGCAGCGCCGCGGTGGCGAGTTCGATCGTATGGCGCTCACCGAGGCCGGTGCGGCGCCGATGTGGCGGTCGAAGAAGTCGCGGATCGAGTTCAGCATGTCCGAAATTCTGCACCGTTTGTGCGCCGCCGCAAGTCGGAACCCTGGCGCCGGGCTAAAGTCGCGCCCGTGGGCGAGGGGGAGCAGGCGTGACGGATTGGTTGCAGGCCGTGTTCGGGCAGAACACGCTGCTTTCGGGCGGTCTCACACTGGCGTTGCTGGGGCTGGTCGCCGTCTGGCTGCGTGACGTCCCGGGCAAGCTCTTCGGCTGGGCCAAGCACTTCCTGATCACGACGCTGACGGTCGACAGTCGCGACGAGCTGATGTTTCCGGCGCTGGTCGAGTACATGGACAGCCGCGAGTCGCTGCGGCGGCTCAACAATTTCACCGCGCGCGCGGTCCGCCAGGGCACGAGCTACCAGAGCCTGCACGACGAGCTGCAGCAGGGCGGCCGGCCGCTCACGGTGCTGTCTCCCGGCGAAGGCTTCCACCTCTTCTATCCTAGACGGCCGCGTCATGTGGATGAAGCGCGAGGTGCAGGTCGGCCCGTCGATCTTCGAGAAGATCGCGCTCTCCACCTTCGGCCGCAACAAGCAGCCGCTCGAGGCGCTGGTGCACGCCGCGATGGAACACCGCATCGCGCGCGAGTTGAACCGCATCGCGGTCTACATGCCGAGTCCCTACAACAACGAATGGATGCGGGCGCGGCTCGGCAACAACCGCAAGCTCGACTCGGTCGTGCTGAAGGCGGGCCAGAAGGAATCGATCCTCGAGGATCTCAACCGCTTCTTCGCCTCGCATGAGCGCTATGAAACGCTCGGCATTCCGTGGCGGCGCGGCTACCTGCTGTACGGGCAGCCGGGCACCGGCAAGACCTCGCTGGTGACGGCGATCGCGTCCGAAATGGCGCTCAACGTCTGCGTGCTGAGCCTCGCGTCGCCCACCGTCACCGACGAGAAGATCGGCAACCTGCTGTCGTCGGTGCCGCAGCGTTCGGTGATCCTCATCGAGGATGTCGACGCCTTCTTCCGCCAGCGCGACAAGGCCGACACCAGCGTCAAGGTCTCGTACTCCGGGTTCATCAACGCGCTCGACGGCGTCGCCGCGCACGAGGGTTCGGTCGTGTTCCTGACGACCAACCATCCGGAACTGATCGACGAAGCGGCGATCCGCTCGGGCCGGGTCGACTTTCGCCTGGAACTCGGCCTGTGCGACGCGAGCCAGCTCGAGCGCATGTTCCTGAAATTCTTCGATGACGCCTCGGCGGCGGCCCGCTTTGCCGCGACCGTTGCGCCCGACCGCTGGTCGCCGGCGCAGGTGCAGGAGCGTCTGCTGAAGGCGCGTTCGGTGGACGAAGCGATCGATTTTTTTTGCGGCGCAGCAGAGATGCCGACCAAGCAACTGCGCGCGGTCTGACATGACGCAACATTTGAAGGAGACCGAGCGCGTCTCATATCCCCCACACGAACCGGGGGGCAGAGTAGTTACGTAGTGCACATTCGTCCAAATTCGACCTATAACGCGCCGTGGGACACCCACACAGCACATCAGGAGGGGAGACTCAATGAACCATAACCAGACCGCCGGCGGGGGCCGCGGACTTCGACTGACGGCGATCAGCGCTGCGCTGTTCGCGGCATTCACGCTGCCCAACGCGGCGAGTGCGTTCGAGTTCGATATCGGCAACGAGGATGTCGTCATCCGCTGGGACAACACCGTGCGGCTCAACGTCGTGCAGCGGATCGCATCGCAGGACGAGGCGATGATCAAGAATCCGAACTTCGATGACGGCAACCGCAACTTCAGCCAGGGCAAGGTGTTCACGCGCTTCGACGTGCTGTCGGAGTTCGATGTCGTCTACAAGAGGACCACGGGCTTCCGAGTCAGCGCGGCGGGGTGGTGGGATCCGAGCTACAACTCGCTCGACAATACCTCGGTCCAGACCTCGAACCACCTCGTCAACGGCCGCCCCGCGCTGGGCCTGCCCGATTACACCGACCGCTACGCGCGCGGCGGCTCCGGCGAATTTCTCGACGTCTTCGGCTTCACGCGCTTCGAAGTCGCGGGCGCGCCGGTCACCGTGCGGCTCGGCCAGACGACGGTGTTCTGGGGCGAGAGCCTGCTCTTCAACGGCGCGGTCCACAGCGTCGCCTACTCGCAGAACCCGCTCGACGTCTGGA
Source organism: uncultured beta proteobacterium (assembly GCA_963702595.1). Lineage (GTDB taxonomy): Bacteria > Pseudomonadota > Gammaproteobacteria > Burkholderiales > Burkholderiaceae_F > JALORV01. The sequence continues at coordinate 12,101 of CAVPDC010000017.1, forward strand.
AGGGCCTGTCGACTCCGGGCGTCGAGGCGAAGGAAATCTTCCGCCCGCGCGTTGGCCTGAACCTGCAGGCGCAGGTGTCCGACGACTGGTCGGTCGCGGCGCAGTACTTCTTCAACTGGCAGAGATTCTCCAATCAGGCCTGGCGCCTTCCGGAGTCGGGCTCCTACCTCACGCTCCAGGACGCATCCTCTTGGGGCGGAGAGTCGCTGATCGCCAACGCGACGGGCACGCAGCGCTTCTGGCGCGGTACCGACATCACGCCGGAAGAAAACACCGGCAACTGGGGCCTGGCGGCGCGCTGGAGCCCCGACTGGCTGGACGGCACGCTCGGCGCGTACTACCGCAAGACCTACGACATGATGCCGCAGGTCATGGTGACGCCGGCAGTGCTGCCATTGCCGGCGCAGCTCTGTGCGGCCCGCGGCGGCACGCCGATCGTCGGCGACAAACTGCTACGTCAATCCGGGCGCGGCTTCGCTGCAGCAGTTGACGCAGCTTGGCAAAATCGGCACGTACAACCTCGCGTATGGATCCGACATCGACATCTTCGGCCTGAGCTTCGCCAAGAACCTCTGGGGCATCAGCGTCGGCGCCGAACTCAGCTACCGTCGCAACATGCCGCTCTCCAGCGATCCGGTGACGGTGCTGCCGGCGGCGTTCGCCCCGCTGGTGCCGGGCGCGATCGCGACCAACGCGCTGCCCGACAGCGACACGCCGGGAGCGAAGGGCAACACGATGCATGGCCTCGTCAACCTGCTGGGCACGTTCGGCAAGACAGCGGTATTCGACGCGGCGACCTGGGCCACCGAGCTGACCTGGATGACCTGGCTCGACGTCACGCAGAACGAAGCCGTGTTCAAGGGCCGCAGCGGCTATTCGCAGATCGACCGGGTCGACAAGAACTACTTCGGCCTGGCGATCAACTTCACGCCGACCTGGTTCCAGGTGTTCCCGGGCGTCGACGTCCTGGCGCCGCTGTCGTGGTCGCAGGGCATCTCGGGCAACTCGGCGCTCGGCTCCCACGGCGGCTCGGAAGGCTCCGGCACCTTCGGCATCGGTGTCGCGGTGGACATCTACCAGAAGTACCGCATCGATTTGAAATACGTCGGCTTCTACGGCGACAAGTCGATGTGCCCGGGCGTGCCGGTCAATCCGGGCACCTGCTCGGCGGGCGCGGTCAACATCATTCAACGGTACGTTCTCGACACTGCAAGACCGCGACTTCATTGCGCTGACGTTCAAGACGACATTCTGATGAGGAGCAACTCCATGTTTCGAAACACACTGGTCGCGGCGGCGCTGTCTGTCGCATACGGCGGCATGGCCCTCGCGGCCGTGACCGCCGAGGAGGCCAAGCAGCTCGGCACGACGCTGACGCCGATCGGCGCCGAACGGGCCGGCAACAAGGACGGCACGATTCCCGAGTGGACCGGCGGGCTCACGACGCCGCCGGCGGGGTTCGTCAAGGGCAGCGGCTTCCGCCCCGATCCGTTCGCCGCCGACAAGCCGCGGCTGACGATCGACGCCAAGAACATGGCCCAGCACGCCGACAAGCTGACGATGGGCATGCAGGAACTGATCAAGCGCAACCCGGGGACCTACCGCATCGATGTCTACCCGACGCGTCGGCCGGTCACGTATCCGAAGCGGCTGCTCGACAACGCCGCGAAGAACGCGGTGACGGCCAAGACCGCCAACGGCGGGCTCTCTGTCGAAGGGGCGATCCCCGGCGTGCCGTTCCCGATCGCGAAGACCGGCCACGAGGTGATGTGGAACCACCTGCTGCGCTTCACCGGCAATACCTACTGTCCCAAGTACGACGCGTGGAACGTCGACTCGGCCGGCGTGCCGACGCTGGCGACCGTCGGCGAGTCGTGGCAGGAATACCCGATCTACCTTGGCAACAAGACGGATGCGATCAAGGGCACCGACATCTACTTCCGGATCAAGCTGAACTACCTGGGGCCGGCACGCCGCAACGGCGAGGCAGTATTGGTCCAGGACTCGGTCAACCCGCTCGAGCAACCGCGCCGTGCGTGGCAGTACCTGCCGGGCCAGCGCCGCGTCAAGGCCGCGCCGGATCTCGCCTACGACACGCCCAACCCCGGTGCCGCCGGAGCGTTGACCTACGACGATGCATTCATGTTCAGCGGCGCGATGGACCGCTACGACTTCAAGCTGGTCGGCAAGAAGGAGATGTACATCCCGTACAACTCGTACAAGCTGTATTACCAGCCGGGCACCCCGCAGAACGTCATGCGGCCCAAGCACATGAATCCCGACCTCGAGCGCTGGGAACTGCACCGCGTCTGGGTCGTGGAGGCGACGCTGAAGGAAGGCAAGCGCCACATCTACGCCAAGCGGGTGCTCTACATCGACGAGGACAGCTGGATCATCGTGGCGACTGACCAGTACGACGCGCGCGGCCAGCTCTTCGTGTCGCAGTTCATGCCAACGCCGTTCAGCTATGACCAGCTGGCACCGACGACGTCGCTGCAGTACTACTACAACTTCATCGCGGGCAATTACGGCTTCCAGGGCATGTGCGGCCTGCACAAGGGCCTGTTCTACAACGACGGCCTGCCCGAGCGTGACTGGTCGCCCGATTCTCTGGCGGGCGCCGGGGTGCGCTGACGGGGAAGATTGCTGGCGGGATTCCCACGGCCGGCCGTCGTCGAGTCAGTCGGCCTTCGGTTCCTCGCCGGCCGGTTTCTTTGCATTGAAAACGGCGCCCGTATCCGGGCGCCGTTTTGATCTACAGCACGACCGGTGCAGGGACGGGAAGTGTCGGTCCCGATCATCCAGCGTCTAAGAGCAGAATAGGCAACCCGAGCGGTGCAGCTCGGCCCGGAGCTGCAGGGGTTGCGCGTGGCGTCGCCGTAGTGCTCACAGAGGCACTCGGTCGCGCGGGGGCAAGGGTGGGAGACAAACAATGATCCGAAGAGCCTGGCTGCTGGCGCTGATTGCCTGCGGCGTTCCCGTCGTCTGTGGGTCCCAGGAGTCGAAGGCGCCGGACAAGGCCGCCGCCGCGCCGGCCGCGGTGACCGACGTGCTGGACCGGCCCGCGCAGATGTCGCCGCTGGCGGCGCGCCGCCTGATGCAGTCCGTCGCGCGCGTCGGCAGCCGGCTCGTCGCGGTCGGGCCGCGCGGTCACATCGTCGTCTCGACCGACGGCGGCGCGAGCTGGAAACAGGCGGCCGTGCCGGTCAGCTCCGACCTGACGGCGGTGTACTTCCCCAGTGACAGGAACGGGTGGGCCGTCGGCCATGACGGCGTGGTTCTGGCGACGACCGACGGCGGCGAGACCTGGATCAAGCAGCTCGACGGTCGCGCGGCGAACGGCATCCTGCTGAAGCACCTCGAGGGGCTCTCGCGGGACGACCCTGCATCGGCCGAACTGAAGGCTTTGCTCACGGAAGCGGAGCGCTTCATGGAGCAGGGTCCGGACAAGCCGTTTCTCGACGTCTGGTTCCAGGATGACAAGAACGGCTATGTCGTCGGTGCCTACAACCTGATCTTCGCGACGAGCGACGGCGGCAAGACCTGGGAGCCTTGGTTCGATCGGACCGACAACCCGAAGTTTCTCAGCCTCTACTCGATCCGGCCGGCGGCCGGCGGGCTCTTCATCGCCGGCGAGGCCGGACTGGTGCTGCGGTTCGATCCGGCCGCCAAGCGCTTCCGGGCCGTGCCGGTGGACTACCGGGGAAGCCTGTTCGGAGTCATCGACGGCGGAGGCAACGCCGTGCTCGTCTTCGGCCTGCGCGGCAACGTGTTCCGCAGTGATGACGGCGGCAAGACCTGGAGCAAGGTCGACAGCCAGTTGCCGGCGACGATCGTCAGCGGCGTACGCACAGAGAAAGGCGCGCTGGTCATCGCTGACCAGGGCGGTCGCATCGCGCTCAGCACCGACGGCGGCAAGTCCTTCAACCGGGTGAAGCTCGCCAAAGCCATCCCGGTCACCGCGGTGACCGATGCCGGGGCCGGCAAGCTCGCGTTTGCGACTCCTGTCGGCGTGCTGGTCGTCGACCCCGCCGCCGCGGCCGCACCCGCGCCCACGCCCGCCGCGCGCTGAACACCGCCGTCGAAGCACTCGCCCGCAAAGGACACCACGATGGTTGCCCCCACCGCCAACATCGAATCAATGCCGGTCATCCGCAATCTCGCGGACTTCGACCAGCAGTCGGGCAACGGGCTCGAACGCCTGATCTTCAACCACCGCATGGTGGTGATCGTCGCCTGCGCCCTGATCACGATCGTGCTGTTCGCCCTGGCGACGCGCCTCAGCCTCGACGCGAGCTACCAGAAGATGCTCCCGCAGGGGCATCCTACGTCTCGAACTATCTTGCGAACAAGAGCCAGCTGCGCGGTCTAGGCAACACGCTGCGAGTCGTCGTCGAGAACACCCAGGGCGACATCTTCGACCCCGAGTACCTCGACACGCTGAAGAAGATCAACGCGAACTCTCCCTGACGCCGGGCGTGGACCGCGCCTGGGTCAAGTCGCTGTGGATGCCGGTCGTTCGCTGGGTCGAGGTGACCGAGGAAGGGTTCTCCGGCGGGCCGGTGATGCCGGACACCTACGACGGTTCGGCCAAGAGCAACGAGCGGCTGCGCGGCAACGTGCTGCGCGCCGGGCTCGTCGGCAACCTCGTCGCCAACGATTTCAAGTCGAGCACGATCGTAGTGCCGTTGCTCGACGTCGATCCCGCGACCGGCAAGCGGATCAACTACGGCGAACTGACGAAGTCGATCGAGCAGCCGTCCGCGCCAAGTTCGAAACGGCGGACGGCAAGTACAAGGTGCGCATCATCGGATTCGCCAAGATCATCGGCGAGCTGCTGACGGCGTGCTGCAGGT
>CAVPDC010000018.1:0-235172 GCA_963702595.1 uncultured beta proteobacterium
GCAACGCGAGGCATCGAACGCGGCATCGCGGTGGCTGGCGCGCTCGAGCGCTTCCTGCAGGGTGCTGCACTCCGCGGGCAGTGCAGGGTGCCCGACGGCTTTGGCCGCGGCGCTCACCGCGTGCACCGCCGGAATCGCGATTCCGATCCCGTCCTCGGGAGATCGAGGACGCGCGCGATTCTTTGCGTCAGCCGGCGCGAGGCCGAGGCGGCAGACGGCCAGGGCGCGTCGACGCCGCGTGCGTCGGGCGCAGCCGCCGGGCCGATGCGCAGTTGCACCGGCCGAGCGGCGCGCTCGGCTCCAGGATTGGAGGGATGGTGTCGTCCACGCCATAACCGTAACGGTGCTTGCCGTTACGCCGCGACACCCAGACGGGTGATTTTTTACAGATTTCACCCAATCGGGTGATTCGCCAGACCTACGAGTGTTGGGTTTTCGCCTACGGGCGCCGTTATCGAGAGCACAATGTTCCGCAATACGCTTGCTGCCACACTTTTCGCCCTCGCGCCTGCGCTGACATCCGTCGATGGCATCGCCGCAAAGAAGTCAGGGGCGGAGGTTACATTCGAACACTTCAAGCCGTCTAGATTGGGTCGCGCTTCACCCGCGGTTCGAAAGGCACGCCCCGGCCACGAGCTGCCGCTTCCAACAGCCTCCTTCGCGCCTGACAGATGAACGTGGTGGTGGTAATCGGAACCGCGCTCGCCGCCGCCGGATCTGGACGGCACTGGAACTGAGCTCCGCGGGATCTGAGTGATGGGGGTGAGGGAATGGGACTGTCTGTGTGGTGGTGAGCGTGTGCTCCGCTGCTTCCTCGGAGCTGGGTGGTGGAGTGTGTGTGTGGCTTTGTTTTGTGAACTGTGAATGGATGTGCTATGGGGATGTGGGGGGTGGGGGGGGGGGAAGGGAGGGGGGGCTGTGTGGTGGAGGGAATGGGTGTTGGATCCTGGCGGAGATGGTGGGAGTCCGGCGCTCGGTGTCACGGCGGCGCCGGGCTGACGCGCGTGTCTGTGCGTGGGGACGACAACGGGGCATATGTGACCGCATTGCGAACAAATCCCTTGACGGTGTGAGAGCGAGCGAGAAGAATCGGCGCGGTTTTCCGATGGAGCAGCCCATGGCAACAGACAAGCTCGCAAAGCAGGTCTCAGAGATCGAGGCGGCGGTTTCGAAGCTGCCTCCTGGGGCCGTGGACGGCTTAATTAACCGCCTGAAACGGCACAGTTACTCCGTAAGGCTGAACGCTCATCACGCGGTTCGCTACAGCGTCACGGGTGCCAGCAGTTCCTGCTCGAAGGCATGGTTGGTGGTCACGTGTGGACGTGACACGACGGACAGCAATGGCAAGGTCGTCGTTCCCCTCGGGAAGCTTCTGTGCGGTGCCGAAGGCGACGCTGCGGGCAATTTCTATGTTGCCGTCGGCGAGCCGATGGTGGTGGTATCGGCCCACGGTGGCACCCCGGCAATTGCCGCTGCGCGACACCCGGGCGACCTCAGTTGCGACGATAGAGTCTCTTTTCCTTAGAGGCGTCGATGGCGACGAACTAATCTCCGGCAACTATTTGCAGGATCTGGAGGTGGAGATCCAGTCCTGGGGCGTCGATGGAAAGGCGGCGGCCGGCGTGAACGTTTCCTGGATCTGCACTTTCGAGGCAATGCAACTTTACAACGCGGGAGGCTAAGCAGTTCAGCGACGGCCCTCACACCCTATGGGATAGATGAGTGGATTGCCGCGCTGTTCGATGTCGGTGGGGGACTCAAGGCTCCCCACCCCCAGACTGAAACCACCTTCCTGAAGGTCAGGGCCACCACCAAATCAGAGGAACGCGGCTGCCCACCACAGTCTTCAGTCCACTCACGACCATCGTGGTGGGTCCAGCTGGCCCGCCGTCGCTGCTCACCGAAAGCGTCCATAGCGGGCCGAGCGCCGCGATTGTTTGTTTCAAGCAAGGTCGAAGCGAAAGAGACTGACTTCCAGTGGGATCAACGTGGCCGAAGCTGACCTTCCACTCGATGGCAGCTTTCCGGGTCTGAAAACACGTCAGCTATCGGGCGAACGCGATGGCAAGTGTGGGTCGACTTGCGCCACGGCGCATTCGTCAAAGCGGCCGTTGCGGAGCGCTGCGCCGGATCAAGCGGCTTCCCGGTCTTGGCGGACAAGGCCGGCCAACGCGCCGTCAAGGTCACCCCCGGAGGAATCTCCTTGGGGAGCGCCCATCAGGGTTTCAGGAGCCCAAGGTGTCGGTCCAGAAGTTGAATCACCGTCACCCGCTGAAGATTGCCTTCATATGCCGGCAACGGCGCTGGGCGGTTTCTGGTTGTCCAGGCTGGGACAACCAGCCGGCGTGGGCGCGTGCCCGGCTTCCGAAGCGCGTGTCCTGGGCCGATCGACGAGAGAAGTGGCGGCTCGGGCGGGGGATTAGGTCAGTGGTTCAATGGGTTATCGGCGGGGAATTAAAGTATCCTGTTCATTTGACATAATACACATTATGCGCATTCCCGCCGCAGTGATCAGGTCCAGCCGATCAGCTGGCTTCGTGCCAGCAACTTGACCGCCTTAGCCAACAAGATCCTGGCCGCGCGGCCCATTCGTCGGCTTCGAGGCTTCAACACGGCTAACTGTCCTGCGCGTTGGTGAGCCGACGGTCAACAGCTCAAACAGGCCAGATTCAGCTAGCGGCCCACGCAGACACTCTACGCCCCGACGCCGTCGTTGCACGAACGCAAGTGGCCTCGGTGACCTTTCGGCGTCGCCAACGAACGTTCGCCCTTCTCACCGTTCGGTCCATCGTGCTTGTTGGCTCCGAGGCGAGCAGGTTTCGAAAGCGAGCAACGCCAAAAGAGCCGCCCTCCGCGCCGGTGGTGTCGTATCACAACTCGAACGGGGCCAGGGCACCCGCCGCGCCAGCCCTGCGAACGCCGTGACTCTCCGTCCGGGCTCCTATCAGGCGGCGCCCTGCCCGTCGGGTGCTCGCGAAGCCGGGCTGGCAAAGCAGCACTCGCTGCGCTCAAGTGTCGATTGCCTAGTTCGGTGAAACCCGCCGGAAGCAATGTCCGCAAATGCACCGCTCATAGAATCCGTGATCTGAACCGCGGCTGTCGACCCCAAGGGAAGTCGGCGAGCGCCGAGAGCGGTCACGAAGATTTTCCCGACAGTAAACAAGAAGCGGATCGACAGTAGTCGTCCCACAGCTTGTATTCGTCGACTTCGGAGATCCGCGACCCACCGAAATAGAGCAGCTTGAACAGCCACCGGTTACGGTGACAATGCACTAGTTCCCGCTCCGAGTCGCGTGGCATGCATTCCTCCGCTCGTCGCTGACTGTGAGGCTAGCTAAGTGAACTGAAGTAGGTTGGCGGTGCAGCCGGTGCCGCCGCACCACTTCGGAGGGCGACTTGGCAAACCCCACTCGATGAACACGCCACCGAGATGCTCGCCCGAAGGTCCGTTGCGACCAGTAGCGCGGACGTCTTTCGTTCCTGCTCTGTGCCCGGGTTCGGCGACGTGCTTCCACGGTTCGACGTCCCATCCGACAGCGACGTACGAGTCGACTGTCGGTTTCGTCGGATGGATCCGTCCGTTGCGCCCGTGCTCGTTGTTCGGTCCGAACGAGAAGACAAGCCGCCTCCATTGGTCCGGCTTGGCGACCGACGTAGACGTTGCGAGAGTCGCTCCATGATGCGGGGCCACACACGCTTCGTAGGTCCGACCGCCTAGAAGGTCCAAGAAGCAGTTGTAGTCGGCGTCGCCGGTCAGAAGCCAACTGCGCGGCGTCGAATTCCCCCACACGTCGTCGACGCAAAGCACGAAACCGGAGTCGTTGCGGCTCGTGCCGGTCGCCCGCACCAGATTCAGTTGGCGCCCATTGGGCAAAGTGATGGGGTCTATGTGTCCCGGCGGAGGATCGTGTAGCACCAACCGCCCGCCGCTACGCAGAATGTCTTGGGGGATCACGAGGGAGCCGATCGCGCGCTTCGCGAGCGGATGGCGTTTCGCGTCAAGATGGGTCTAGGTAGCACGCCGTTCGCGGCGTACGACTGGTGGTTTGTTGCGCGCAACCTCAGCATGCAGGGACGCCACGGGGAGGCAGAGACCTTCCTGTTTTCAGCCCCGTCGTTCGGAAACAACACCGGAGACCGGACCTCCAATTACTCCGATGTGATTCCTGACGCACTCGCGCGCGTGCGACTGGACGCACACGACATCCGCGGTGCAATGAAGGCGCTGCCCGCCAGCTCGATTCCTACAGGGAAGATTGACCCGACTAACACGAACTCTTTCTACATCGACAGTTGGGCGTTCCATGGCGAGCTGGCGTGCGCGGCGGGCCAGCGAGTCGTTGGCTTGTCACACCTCGTCATGGCGGAGGAAGCGTTGAGTCGCCAAATCAGTCCCAACAGCCCTGAGCTTGCGCGAGTGCGTGCCGTCACTGGCCTTTGTGCACTATCACTCGGCAACCGCAAGCAGGCGGAGGAACTTGCTTCGCAGGCGAGGCGCGCATTTATTGCGCAGCCGCGCGTCAGCCCCTACTTCAAGGAGCCATTGGGGCGGCTCGAGCGGCAGCTTGGCACCAAGTCAATTTAGCGACCTACTCTCGTCTGCGGGATTCGTCCGCTCTTGGGCAGGTTGGATGCGTCCGCTCTTGGAAACTTCAGAGGACCGCTATGGGTCGGGCACTGCCTCGGACGCCGACCAGAAGCTGCCTTGCCTGCCCACCTCCGCGTCGACATTATTCTCCTTCCCCTGGCGAACGTCGGCTACCGCCGACTCACTGCAGCCTCTTGCGGGCGACGGTTCAGAGACTTGTATCGGATTGCTGGGTTAGCAGTGCTCCCAGTACCGCTCGTCGTGCGGACGTGCGTCGAGCTCCTGCGTCCATGCCGAGCGCGGCTGACGATGCAGCTGGTAAACCAGCTCCGCAATGTCTGCTCCTTGCATGGTTGGGCCTTGTGAATGCCCCTCACCTGACTCGTCGATATCAGCATCGATGACAAGGTGCGCCACATGGACCCCTAGCGGACCCAGCTCGCGCGCCGCAACTTGACCGAGCGCGCGCAAGCCAAACTTGCCGGGTGCAAAGGTGACGTAGCCTGCCCGACCGAGCAGGCCGGAGGTCGCTCCGACCAGCACGATCGTGCCTTTCCCACGCGCGACCATGCGCCGACCGGCTTCCTTGGCGACGATGAATGCACCAAGACAATTCGAGCGCCAGGCATGCTCGACTGCCGCGGCCTCGGCCTCCAGGAATTTGGCGCGGCCGCCCTCCTGAACCGCATACACGACGAGCGTTGGTTCTCCGAAGTCCTCGACTACATGCTTGAACATATCGACGACTGACGATTCTTGCGTCGCGTCGCAACCGTAGGCGTGCACCCACGGATTCGTGTCTCGAAGCTTTGCTACAAGAGTATCGTGACGCTCCGCGTTGCGCGGGACACCAAGGCGACCCGGAATCCGGCGTCGGCCAAGCGTGTGGCCACCCCATGGCCGAAGCCAGGGCCGGCACCGACGATCACCGCGACGTCGGTCGTGGAGTCTCGTGCCGTCTTCGTATCGGGAGCCGGCAGAACGGTGTCCCGCACCGCCGAGGCGCTGTGCGTGTCCCATGCGCGAGCGTGCAGTTCGCGACGTCGCCGATTGTTTGAGATCTTGACGGCTCGCCGCATGGAGAGCAGTAACTGGACGGGTCCCAGTGAAATTGCGAAGGGCGTCTTGGCGCGCCGCCAGAATTGGTCGATATAGACCCACATTGCCCCTCCCCCGTTTCCAGCCCCGACGGCTCCTGCGATCGCTAGGTCGCTTGCGTGCTCGGATGTCCGTAGCTAGACGGACGCTCCCAGTCCATCATCCGTCATGCCGTGGACTGTATCCCTCAGAATAGGGCTGCCCCAGCGGTGCAATCTTGTCTGTCAGAAAGCTTCACGCCACAGCTTGGCGGTCGAGAGCCGATCTGCCGTACTCAACCGCGCGAGCGCGTCGAAGCATGAGCCTTGGCCGCCGAGTCAAAAGGATCAACAGTGACTGATCAAGGGTAGAAGGGTCGATTGCCGCAACGCGGCCGAAGGAACGGGCGACGGCGCGTCTAGCAGTTCGAGTCGTTCGCTTGACACTAGTCGCCTTTTGGAGATTTCTTCATGATTAGCGGCCAACCCTCAACGGGATCCACCTCAGGGAGATCGCGCAGAGTCTCCTCGCAGGACCGAACCTCGAATGCGTGCTCGAAGCTTTGCGGGCATCGCCGTCGGAGAACTCGGCTGGACGCTTCGGCTTGCTGAAACGGGAATTAGGGCGGACCGAGGTGCCGTACAGCATTGACCGGCGCTGGAAGACGAGACCGTTAAATTTGGATAACTTGACGCCGCGATCGCCTTGGATGTCGGTCGCCCAGCCGCTGGGCACGCCGCACCCGACGAACGGAAATTCGTCGTGCAGCGAGCGTGCCCTTGCTGGTACCCCGCGTTCAGCGGCAGCAGCGTTTGCCGTTGAACTTGCTCGTGGCTGGGGTCGGGCTCTCTTGGCTCGAAAAATCGAGCTGCAGGTAGTTGCGCTCCGTAGCCGCGACTACGTGCACGAGACCTTGACGCACCTTTTCATGCTGAACATCCAGTACTGCTGCATACACCGGCGCAAGCAGCCGCTGACCTTTGCGCTTTGACAGGCTGAAATACCCGAACAGCAGCCCGTCGCGGCACTCAATGTCAAATTCGGACGTCTTTAGACTCCCAGCGCGTGGAGCCTCGAATTGCGTTACAAGCCGCTGCACGATTTGCCGGGCGGCGCGTTCCGGTGGTATCACCTTGGCGCGGTCAAGCGCCTCGCCTCCCGGGCTGCGCAACAGCGTGCTGAAGGCGTCGAGGCCGCCCGCTCCGTCAAGATGCATCGTGATCGATGCTGGCCCGAGAACCGGGATCCCTTCGATTCGATGTCGATATGCAGCCACAGCGCGGCAAAGTACCGGCTCTGTGCGCTTTCCCTGTTTGTCGGCACCAGCTGCCTTGCTTAGCCACAGACGTTCGAATGTAAGGGACTCGCCGCGACCAAGCGTCTCCGCGATGCCCAATCCCTGCAAGAACCGGTCGCTGCGCTCAATCAGTTGCTTCTTTGGCTCGCTGTCCTTGAACAAGCGCTCCATCGGTGGCGTTCCGTTGTTGAATCGAACTGCACCGCTGGCGTGGTAGAGCTCCGCGCGCGCGCCTCGGGGAAGCCGCACCACAGTTAGCTCGTCGCTCGTTTCCCACTGACCTCGTTCGAACCGGCAATCACAAGCGTCGCCGCTCACTTTCAGCAGTTTGCGGAGACGTTGCTGCTGCTCCTCGATTGAGTTGCGGCGGAGCTGCAGGATCTGAACCTCGCTTGGCACATCGCCACGGAAGGAGGCCAGTGAATCCATCAGTTTGTTTAGATCCATGAGCTTTCTCCTGGAAATCTTCGTGTTGGGGTCAGCCTTCGCTCCAGCGCCACAAGATGCAGGCCTGCTGAGCTGGCGCAAGGTCGGCCTCGACGTTTCCGTGGCCCCACAAGTGATCGCGATTCAAGTGGCTTCGGTCCCAGCGGATGTTGCCGCCGTTCCAGGTCTCGGCATCACCAACGCAAACGGTGATCGGGTGGTTATCGACCCACCAATCTGATACGCCGTCATGCCAGGCATGAGACACCGTATCGCCGTGAACCAGGTTGTGCGCCACGTCTTCACCACACTCGTCTGTCGTGATGCCGTCGTACATGTTGTCCCAGGCACCGCAGTAAATGTGTAGGCGCGCAAAGATGTTCCAAAGCCCGGCGACGTTGCCGCGATCCACCGTCTTGCATGAGAAGGCCATCACCCACTCGCCGTTCCAGTTCTCGCCGAGTTGCCAGTCACCCGAGTATGTGAACCAGCTGGTCTGCGGTGTATCAAACAGCATCAGCGCTTGGCCTCCACTGTTGTTGCCATGGGCCTCGATCCAGAAGAGGTCCACGTCGTCGACCCAGCTGACGTCATCGCCGCCGCGGTCGTTGTCGCGAATGTCTGTCTCCCAGCAGTCGGTGTTCGCCCAATAGAACGCGCGGGTATGTCCGGCGCCACGTAGCTTGCTGTCGAACCCGTTGGATCGATTGAATGTGTAGGTGAGATCGCTGGAAGTGGTTTCGCCGGCCGCGCGCGCGTTGCCGCAGTTGCGGATGGCGTCGATGCCAAATCTGGCCATGAGAGCCTCCCGTTCATGTCTGCCGCGGCGCTATCACCGCAGCTGCAGGCAGACTAGGCGCCTCAACTAACCAACTCAACGTGAAAATTCACACATCGCGTGTGCGCGGGTAACGCAAGGCGGTGATGCTGCTCCTCTCAATCCGGCGCGTACTTGTCTTAGTCCGTGCGATTGCCTTATCGCGATCCATGAACGAGCGAATGCCCTTTGACCGAAGCGGGCTGAGCTTGAACATGGTGAAGAGACATCGCCACGGCCGCTTCCAACTTTCAGTAGCTGTCGGCCAACCCTCGGTTTGGACCTCCGTCAGACTTCAGGGTGTAGCGTCAGCCCCCAGCGATTGAGTTTGCCGACGTCCTCGGCCGCCAAGTCGGCCACCTTTAAGGTCCACTTGCCCGCCAGCGGCTGGCCGGCCAACTGCGCTAGGGCCGGCGTGGTGGCAGGGGTGTACGTCGCGACGATGTCGTCGGCATTGCCGCCGGTGCCGGCATGCAGCACCACCTCGGTCCCCGTGGGTGAAACCAAGCTCACGCGCAGATCGCCAATGTAGGGGTGGCTGATGTCCACGGCCACGTCCACCTGCCCCAACGAGGCGCTGCCCGTGGCCTGCAGACTACGAGTGATGCCGGCGCTTTGATTGTCCGGTACGGTCACGCCAGCGTTGTCGTTCAGCACCTGGGGGCCGGTCGGACCAACCACGCCGGCCACCGGTGTGACCACCAGTGCCCAGCGCACCAACTGGCCTTGATCCATGGCCGCCAAGTCCTGCACCTTCAGCTGCCATGGGCCCTGCGCCGACTGGCCGCGCAATGTGGCCAGTGCCGGCAGCGCGGCTGCGTCTAGCACCAACTTCATCCCCTGCGGCGCGTTGCCCTGCTGACGGTTATGCAGCACAACGGCCGCCCCGACGGGCGGCACGAGCGTTGCGACCAAGTCACCAGGCCAGCTATGGATTATGTCCACCTCCGCCTCCAAAGAGTCCACAACTAGGCCGGCGGGCAGGTTCAGCGTTTCGGTGATGCCGCTGGCCTGGTTGTCCGGGATGTTGCGGTTCGGAGACGCCTCAAAACGCTGAGCCACCGGCGGAGGTGTGCTGCCGCCCAGCCGGCAACGGAACTGCATCTGCGGCCCGGCCGGCGCGATGCTGTCAACCACCAGTTGCGAGGGCGTGCCGTCCCACCAGCGACTCGCCGGCGTAGTGTCGTCGCCAAAGCGCGCCATGGCACCGGCGAACAAGTCCCCCGTGTCGCCCCAGCTGTCGCTGCCACGCTCGAACTCGAACTGGCCGTCGGCCTGCTCCAGCGAGCACTCGTAGTGCCGCGTAGGGCTCATCTGCTCGAAATTGTTGCTGCCTTCTTCGTCGATGTGCCAGATGGCTAGGCCCTGGCCGGGCAGCGCGGCATCGCGCCCGGTCTTATGGCGCGCCTCAATGAGAAAGTACTCCTTATCGTCCTTGGCTAGCAGCGCAAACTCGTTGGCGCCGGCCTGCAGGCTGAACTGACGGTCGTGTTCAATGGTGGTCACGCTGGCCGCCCATCCCGACAAGCGCTTGAGGTAGCCGCCGATCTGCGTGGGGTTCTTGGGGTTCACGTTCGCGCCACTGCACATCAGGCACCAGGCGCCCACTCCGCCGGACTCGTCGCCGTAGTCGTACAGGTCCGGGTAGTCGCACAACATGTGGCCGTTCTCGTGGCAGAAGGTGCCCAGTGTCAGCTCGTTGCCCATGTTGGTGAACTGGTAGTCCATGGCCCGCTTGGCGCCGACCAGCGGCACCGGCGTGCCCATGTGGAAGGCATGCGGCCACAGGCCCTTGCTCCAGTTGTTAACCGTGGGACCGGCGTAGTACACGTTCATGGCGTAGACGTAGTTGCTGCCGTCCACCGTGAGCGTGGAGAAGTCGAAGCCCTGGCCCTTCCAGTGCGCCAGCGCCTCGTTGATGAGCTCGCGTGCGCGGATGGGCTGCTCCACCGACTCGTCCGTGTAGTAGCTGCGCTGCTTATTAGCGCGGTAGTACGGCGCGACCACATTTGTGTAGCGGCAGCGGCCCAGCGAGTTGTGTAGGAAGTAGTCGTGCACGGAGCCGTTGTTGCCGAAGCCGGTGTAGCCCGGCTGGTTGCAGAAGCGCTCCACCTCGTCGCGGGTGATGGTGCCCGGCACGTCCGGGAACTCCACCAACAGGCAGAGGCCAATGAAGTCCCCCACCGTGCCGCGGCGAGGCGGCGCTGCCAGCACGCCTGCGCCGCGCGCGGCCAAGCGCCGCAGCGCGCGGGCCTCGGTTTGGCGTTCGCGTCGGCGCTCTTCGCAGCGACGCCCGCTCATGGTTAGAGCGGACTCCCTCGCCATTGCCCGGGTGCGCTCGGCACGTAGCCGCACCGACCGCGGCACGCCGGCGCTAGCCGCGTCCGCGCTGGAGCGCATACCGGGCACGGGCTCTAGGTTCATGCCATCGGGCGACGGTCGGGCGACCTCCCACCATCCGGTGGCCGGGTTCTGCACCACGGTGTAGCCCTCGGGCGTCTCGAAGCGGGCGAGGTGCTGGTTGCCCCAACCACGCACGACAATGGCGCTGCCATCGGGCTGTGTGAACTGGAAGGTCTGGCCGGCAAAAGGCAGGGACATGGCGTGCCTCGCATCGAGTTGAGGTTGATGGCAGTTCTAGGCTCATATATCTCCGTTTGAGCGTCCAGCTCCAGGCCGGACCCTGTGCCTTTGAAGCACGCCACTCAGCGAAGTCGAACGTTCTGGACCCACTCCTTGTAGGACTCTCTCAGCACGGTATCTTGCAGTCGATCCAGTGGCCGTCTTTCTCCGGAACAAAGACGCTTTGCTTCGCGGCTGGCGGCTTGTCACTGCGAACGAACGGCATGTGCCGCAGCCCCATCTCCGACAAGAGATCCTGGAGCGGGATACCGTTGCGATACTTGCCGGGCCCTTCTTGTGTCGAGATCATCGCGGGCGTGTTCTCGGCGAGGTGCTCCTTGACGAACACCAACGGCGTTGCGTTGTGGCTACCGTGATGGCCGATCTTCACGAAGGTCGCGCTGGCCGCGAGATCGAGCGCCGCTGGGTTGGAGAGAATCGTCATCCATGTCGCGACCTCCGCGTCGCCGGGCAACAGCAAACGCGCGCGGCCGATCTCAAGGACGAGAACAAGGCTCTCGCCGTTGAGGAAGCCGTCGAGTGCCCTCGCGGCATACATTAAGTCGTCGTTGAAGAGCCGGATCGCCTCGAGGGACTTGTCGACGAACGGCCGCCGATAGGGAAGGGATTCTGTCGGAACGCGCCAATCCTCAGAGAACGGCGAATCGAACGGAGCCGCGGGTGCGCCCGCCAACGCCGAGTCGAAGCCCCACGTCGACGGGACTTTCTTGTTCTTGCGCATCGCCTGATCCGTCGGCGGGCCGAGCACGTGAACCTTGACATCGGGCAGCACGGGTGTAATGAAACTCGTCGGGTAATCCCCCTTCTCGGGCAAGAAACGTCGAGTCGAGGGGCGGCCATCGGCCCTCTTGAAGCCGTGCAGCAGGTTCTCGATTGCGGGCTCGTTTGCGCGCGCGTTCCAGAGCATGAACGCGACCGCCGCTTGATCGACTGCGTCGCGCGAGCCGAGCGCTGCGAGCGCCGCGGGCGTCAGCGCGCCGTTCGCGTCGCAGATCGAGGCTGCTGCGTCCATCAATCCTTGCCATGCTCGAAGCGCCGGCTCGTCCTGCGCGCTGTCCGGGTTTGCGGTGAACGGCAGCCAGACTTCTTCGACTGTCACGTCCGCCCAAAGATCCTTCTCGCCGAAACCCGAAATGTGATCTTGGTGACGGTGCGTCGCAACGACAACGTGAAGCCCCTTGCCGTTCAGATGCTCCTTGATCTGCTCAACCAGTTCCCGGTCACTGAAGTCTCCTTTGCCCTGCGAGTGAAATCCGCAGTCGACGAGCATTCGTCGTTCACCATCCCCTGTCGGGATTCGTATTAGGAAGCAGTCGCCGAATCCGACCTTGTACATTCGGACGGAGATGTCGCTCTTCGTGGCTCCGCCGCGCCTCTTACTGGTCCCGGTCATGCTCTCGCCTCGTGCATTCCGTGATAGTCGACAGCGAACGGATCGGCCAGTGGGTCGTTGACCGGCCAGCCAAGCGCGTTAGTCGTGGCAGACAGCGCCATCCTTTCGAGATCCTGGCGGTGCGACTCGTAAGGCGCCGAGCCGATCACGAAGCGAACCTTGCCCGTAACGTCAATCACGAGCGTCAACCCGGTCGGGAAAGCTCGCTGAATGCCGCCGACGCCAAGCAATTGCATCTGCACGAGCTGAACCACGAGACCGAAACGCGCGGTGCCGTCAGAGGTAACGCGGCGATTGGAATGGAAGTGCGGGCGCTGCAAGTCCTGATCGGGCAGCATCCCTAGACGCTTCCGCTCGTCCGGCGCGAGCGTATTGAACCAATCCACGATCGCGTTCCCGAGCACAGTCGCTGATGGAAGATCGTCCTGTGTCCAAGTTTCAGAGAAATCCGAACGCACCGGCGGCGCTTGCCGCGCGAACGCGCGGTCGGATTGCGCCTGAGCTTCGGGGACGAATACATCCCCGCCGTCCTCGGGCGTCGAAGCACGTTGCTCCTCGATGTCAAACTGGATCGCGAGCTTCACCCAAGCGCTGAACGTCGCCTCGTGCTTGCGCCACTCGTCATCGCGCGCGACATCAAGCAGCAGAGCGCTGACCGCGAGCGAACCCGCCTCGGCTGCGAAGATCCCGCGCCGTCGGCACGCCTCGATGACCGAAGCACGCAGCCCCAGCTCGTCAAGCGGATTCAACTCCCAGTCCGCCGTGACGAGCGCGCGCAGGAATGCGCCAAACGTCACGTCTGCCGGCGGCAGATAGTCGAAAGCGCGAATGCACATTGTGAGGACGGACTGAGCGACTCGGACGCACTCCGCCGTAAGCCTGCGAACCAGGTCCGGATGCAGCGCGCCCTGCGGCAGCACGCCAGTTCCTCCCGTCGCGATTCGAATGAGATCCACCGATCGGCTCTCGAACGACGCGAGAAACGCCTCCAAGATCGCAGCCACAAGCACCGCACCGAGCGCATGCTCCTCGCGCACGTCCTGAATCTTCGTCTTGCTGTCGAGGGCGGTGCGTAGCGCCTTGCCGCTCCCGAGCCCTTGACCGAATTGCGCCGCGATGTCGAAGAGCAGGCGGCTCTTACGGATGTCCGCGCCCGCGTTCTGCAACTCACGCTGCACGAGGTCGCGGAAGGTCAGGCGCTGAAACACCGCGACGATGTCCGCGAATCCTTCGTGGAATGCGCGGACGTGCGGATTCGTCGCGACATTGAAGTAGGGCCTTAAGCGATCGACGATGGCATGCGTTACCTCGTGAGCGATGATGTCGTGCGAGAGACACGTGAAGATCACCTGCCCCGGCAGGTTTTCACCCGGCGCGTCCCTGCTCGCGCGAAAGTACCCGAACAAGATGGCACGCAGCTTCGGGTGATAGAACGCGTTGCTGCCGCGAAAGGCGTGAGGCACGAGCCGCAATCGGCGCCTGCCGCCGAAGTACGTGACGCGCCCGAGAGCGCGGTCGAATTGCTCCAGCGTACGCGTCGCGACTGCGTACACCATCTGCTGGTGGAACTGCGGGTCGGACTCAGCCGGCTCGAGTCCGAGCTGCATGGCAATGTTCGCGTCATCGAGGTTCGCGGGCTTCAGCCAGACCGGGATCGCGCCGGATGCATCGACGTCGACGACCTCCAAGCGGCGTCCGTGGAAGCTGACGGCCGCCTTCGAGGTTTCGTCCTTACGCAACGGCAGTTCCTCGAAACGAATCTGCATCGTTGCCTGGTGCTCGCCGGCACGCGCGACCATGGGATCAATCGCATAGATCCGAAGTTGCCGATACTCCGGTCTAGTGTCGCCCGGTGATCTTCGCATCGCGTCCTCCCGCCGTTCAAATAGTGCGTCGTAACGTCGTTGTCCGTCGGGTCTGCGGCCTCATTTCGGCGCTCCCTTGCTTCTACACGCCGCGTCACGCTGGCGCAGTCGCGTCGAAAGCAAAGTACGCCTCATAGAAGGCAGAGATGAAGCAAGCACCGTTTGTATATTTAATACGCACCCTTTCGTACCGCAAGCTCAAACACAAATTGCAGATCGCGCTTGTGGGGTATTGATCTGCCTCGTCTCCCGCAAGCCGTCCGTCTCTGGAGGATGGCTCTCTCGGTTGAGGGGCAATGTTGCGGATCAAAGGCATGAGCGTTCAAGTAGGTCAGGCTACTGCTGGGCCGGCCTGTGTAGAACTGGTGGCGGCAGGCTTCGATCACGACCGGCGCCTCGGTGCGGGTTGGAATCATTCCAGGCGCATGCATTTGTCGCGCGGTTTGCCGTTGAAGCTGTTGTCGGAGCGCGCCAGTTTGCTGCCCTGTGCAAGCCCTTCGCCGCGAGCGTTTAGTGGCAACGCAAGCCCGCCTCTCAGACGGACTCTGTTGCGCTGCGGAGATTGATCAGAGCCGAAACTATAAGCGCAGGGTTTCCGGTCGGCACCGCCCCGGCTAAGGCAATAAGAGCGGTAGCGAGTCCAATGACCGCCTTGCCATTCCCGGGACTCTGGTGGCTCTAGTTGCCGCTCTTCTACTTGGCGGTCTAATCAGCGGCGCTTTCGATCGAATCGATTTGCTTTTGGAAAGATTCCTGAGGTTCTTCAGCCTGGATTGGTGGACACTGCGCTGACGTTCTGACCGATGACCTTGGCCAGCGTGCGCTGAACACCAAGAATCTGTCGGCTCGCTTGACTGAATCCGTTGCCTCGCGTCGACGAATCGATTAGGCGGCAAAGCGGTTGACCCTTAGGCTTGTTGGCTACGCTACGGTCGACTTGCGCCGGAGCCCTGCTCGGATAGGCAGCTTTGGGGTTTAAGACGCCGTCTTGGGGGGTGGACAACAATATGGCAGGTTAGGCGAAACCTTTGCTGCATCAATCACTTGCGCAACGGTCAATCAGATAACTCGCAGACATCAGCTGGCTTCGACTCAGCAAGTTGACCGTCTTAGCCAACAAAATCCTGGCCGCGCGGCCCATTTGTCGGGTCCGAGGCCGACGCGGCTAACTGTCCTGCGCGTTGGTGAACCGACGGTCAACAGTCCAAACAGTGCAGATTCCCTCCTCGTGCTTGAACGTAGTGCGTTCGAGCTTGGCGAGCGCCGTCCGCACCTGGATCGGCACCTCGTCGACACCGTGCGCGAGGTGCAGCGTGAACTGCGGGCCGAAGAGCGCCTGATGGGCAAGCGTGAACCGCAGCGCGGCGTGGCTGTGTTCGCTGCCGCCGAAGCCAAGGCCCACGCGCAGCGAGTTTGCTCTCGTCGCACTGCCCTGCCGGATCAGCAACACCGGGGTGCGGCAATCGGCAAGGACCGTCCGCGCCACCGAGCCGAGCAGGACGTTCATGCGGGCCGTTCGCCCGTGCGAACCCATGACGATCAGGTTGGAGTCGTGTTCGCTGGCCCACTCCGCGATCTCAGGTCCCGGACTCCCGACCCGATAGAACCACGCAGGATCCAGTCCCACCTGCCGCAGCCCCGCCACGGCGGGCTGCAGCACGCTGCGCGATTTGGCCTCGTGCCACGCATACACGAGGTCCCCCCGCCGCCGATCCGGCCTGCGGCGGTATCGGGTACTGGACGTTCAGTACATCGATCTGGGGACGAGCTTCACAGGGAAACGGCCGGCTTGCGACGAATCGGAGCGCCGCCTCGCTGTGAGGACTGCCGTCGACCGGTATGAGCAGTTTCATTCGGGCTCCCACGGAGATCGCGCAGCGGGTGCGCCCGTCATCAGCGCCGCGCGAGCGCACGCGCGCGATCAAATTCTAGGTGGCGCGCTTTGGCACGACCTGAGAACCGGAGCAGACGTTGACTCCTGTCAGCGGAGTCGCCGGCGTCCGAGTTAATCCCAATAGCATTCTTCGGCTCAGCCGAACGCTGCTCGGTCGCCTGAGAAATCGCCGCGTGGGGTAACACCCATGCTTGCGAGCGCTCTGGCACGCGCGCCGGCGAAACCTGCCGGTGAAGGCAGGTAACATGCGACGTCGGCAGGAAGTGCTGGGGAGTAGCTCCCAAGTGGCTTCGGGCGTCAACACGGTCTGGAAACGGACCCGCCCGGAGCACGCCGCCCGCCCAAGGCGAACGCGGCGATGCAAGACCAACGCGACCTCATTTAGATGCCCGCGCCAAGGCTGGCGCGTTGATGCACTGAGGAGCGGAACCGTGGTCTATTCACTCGACAAAGGCTCGCAGGAAGCAGCCAACCGTCCGTGGCACACCCAGGCGCCTGATGATGTGCTTTCCGCCCTGAGCGCGACTCGGGACGGACTGACCACCGACGAGGCCCAGAAGCGCCTGGGCCAACACGGCGCCAACTTGCTGGACAAGAAGGGCGGCGCGTCGGTCATGGCTCTGATCTGGGGCCAGATCAACAACCCGTTGATCTGGGTGCTGATCGGCAGCGCGGTGATCGCGATGCTGGTCGACCCGGCGGACGGCATCAAGAACGGCCTCGTGATCCTGGCGGTGGTGATCATCAACACCATCATCGGCTTCGCACAGGAGTACAAGGCGAGCAAGGCGATCGAAAGCCTGAGCGCGATGGTGCCGGAGTTCGCCACCGCTGCCCGCGACGGCAAGCGCGTGCAGTTGCCGGTGGCCGACCTAGTGCCCGGCGACGTGGTGTTCCTGCAAAGCGGCGATAAGGTGCCCGCCGACCTGCGCCTCTTCCACTTGCGCACGCTGCAGATCGACGAAGCAGCGCTGACCGGCGAGTCGGTTCCGGTGGAGAAGATGACCCAACCGGTGGCCGTGAACGCCACCCTGGGCGACCGCAGGAACATGGCCTTCAGCGGCTCGCTGGTGACTTACGGCACGGGCCTGGGCGTGGTGACCACCACCGGGAACGGCACCGAGCTCGGCCGCATCAACACGATGCTGGGGGAGACTACCGCGGTGGCGACCCCGCTGAGCATCGCGCTGCACAAGATCGGCATCGTGCTCACCGTCGGCATCGCCGTGATCTCGGTGGCGATCCTCTTCGTGGGTACGGCCCGCGCGATGTCGGAAGGCGGCGTGGACCTGCTGACCGGTCTGCGCGAATCGGTCATCTTCGCCATCACGCTGGCGGTGGGTGCCATTCCCGAGGGCTTGCCCGCCATCGTGACCATCGCGCTGGCGATCGGCGTGCAGCGTATGGCCGCCCGTCGCGCCGTGGTGCGCAAGCTGCCCTCGGTGGAGACGCTGGGCAGCACCACGGTGATCTGCTCGGACAAGACCGGCACCCTCACGCGCAACGAGATGACCGTGCAGGCGCTCTATCTGCCGGGCTCGGGCGTATACCGCGTGGAGGGCGCGGGCTATGCGCCCGTCGGCCGCCTGTCGAAGGATGGCAACCCCCTCACCCCCGCGCCCGACGACGTGCACCAACTGCTGCTGGCCGGCATCCTCTGCTGCGACGCCACGCTGGAGCAGAAGGAAGGCCGCTGGCAGATCACCGGCGACCCGACCGAAGGCGCGCTCGTGACCGCTGGAGAGAAGTTCGCAATCGACACGGCGCTTGCCCGCGAGCACCACGCCCGCCTCGACACGATCCCGTTCGAGAGCGCCAACCAGTTCATGGCCACGCTGCACGACGGGGGCACCGAGGGCAAGAGGGTCCTCATCAAAGGCGCGCCCGAGGCGGTGCTCAGGCGCTGCAGCAACGTGGACCACAACACGGCGATCCGCCAGGTGGAGGCGTTCGCGAGCGAAGGCATGCGCGTGCTCGGTTTTGCCGAGAAGCGCTTCGACCGCGCCGGACTGGACATGGAAGACTGCGCGCAGGGCTTCGAGTTCACCGGGCTGCAGGCCATGATCGACCCGCCGCGCACCGAGGTGATCGACGCCATCCGCGCCTGCCACCGAGCCGGCATCACGGTCAAGATGATCACCGGCGACCACATGGGTACCGCCCAGGCCATCGGTGAACAGCTGGGCATCGCCGAGCCTGGCGCCAAGGCCGTGACCGGCGTCCAGCTCGCCGAGATGGACGAAGCCGCCCTGCGCGAGATCGTGAAGGGCCACAACGTCTTCGCCCGCGTCGCCCCCGAGCACAAGCTTGGCCTCGTGCGCGCGCTGCAGAAGAACGGCGAAGTGACAGCGATGACCGGCGACGGCGTGAACGACGCGCCCGCGCTCAAGCAGTCGAACATCGGCGTGGCGATGGGTATCACCGGCACGTCGGTCGCCAAGGAAGCCGCCGACATCGTGCTCACAGACGACAACTTCGCCTCCATCGCCGCGGCGGTGGAAGAAGGCCGCCGCGTCTATGACAACCTGATTAAATCGCTGGCGTTCGTGCTGCCCACCAACCTCGGACTCGCGCTGATCCTGATCTATGCGGTCGCGTTCTTCCCGCTGGTCGAGAAGACGATCGACGGCCAGGTGGTGAAGGACCTGCTGCTGCCGATGTTGCCCACCCAGCTGCTCTGGATCAACCTGGTTGCCGCTGTGACTCTTGCCCTGCCGCTGGCCTTCGAGGCGAAGGAGCCGGACGTGATGAACCGCCCGCCGCGCGACCCGAGGGAGCCGGTGCTGAACAAGTTCGTGGTGTTCCGCACCTTCCTGGCGGCCACGCTCATGACCGCCGGCGCGGTGGGCCTCTTCCTCTGGAGGTACGAGCTGGAGATGGCCGCCCGCGCGAGCACCGGTCTGACCGAAGCCCAGATCGTGAGCGAGGCGCAGACGATGGCGGTCACCACGGTGATCATGTTCCAGGTCTTCTACATGCTGAGCTGCCGCTCGCTGAAAGACTCGGTCTTCAAGATCGGCTTCTTCAGCAACAAGACGGTGTTCATCGGCATCGGCGCGATTCTTGCGCTGCAGGGACTGTTCATCTACGCGCCGCTGATGCAGGCGGTCTTCTCCACCTACCCGCTGACCACGCAGTCACTGCTCTACAGCGCCGCGGCCGGCGCGATCATCCTCCCGGTGATCTCGCTGGAGAAGTTGATCCGAAAGCGAAGACGCGCCTGAGCCGGCCCGTCGGCCGATCGGCGCAGGATGTCAGGTGGGTCCGACGCCTCCCAAGCATCACTGTGTCTGCAGCTGCATGGTTTGCGCGGACCGCGTCGCTGGACGTGCTGGTGATGCGCCCGCGCGGATGGCTCCCTCACCGCGGCATTGCTGGGCTCGGTCGCCAGTCGATGACGGCCAAACGCGCCACACCACGGTTGCTCATCCGGCAGGGTCAGCCCGGTCAGTTCGCCCGGAACCGGAACTGAGTCTTCACCGAGGTCACGCGGCTTCGTTGGGGAACAACGCCCGCTTGGCCTCCTGCGTGACTGCCACGATCGCCGGGTGAGTCAGGCGGCGTTCCACCGTGATGGCAAAGTACCGAATTTCGACGCCCTCGACGCGGCCGACGATCTCCGCACCGAACTGCCGCCGGATTTCCCCGGCGATCGCCGCCGGTGCGGGAAACAACCCGGCGCCGGCCCCGCCGAACGCCTTCATCAACGCGCTGTCGTCGAACTCGCCGACGATGCGTGGCTCAATGCGCTGGTCGGTGAGCCAGCGCAGCAACGCGCCGCGCATCGTCGACGCCGCGCCCGGGATCAGCATCGGGGAACCGGCAAGCGAGCCCGGAAAGCCCGAGCGATAACGCGCCGCCAGCGTCGGCACCGCATGCAGATCCACGGCACAGTGCCCCAGCGGGTGGTTGTATCCGCGCACGCCCAGGTCGCTCGTCAGCGGGCGGTCGGCGAGGACGAGGTCGATCTTGTGGATCGCCAGTTCCGCGAACAACCGCTCCAGCTTGTCTTCCTGACAGATCAGACGCACCGGTTCGGCGAGCGACATCGCCAGTGCCAGCAACCGGTACGCGATCGACTTGGGAACAACATCGGCCACGCCGACCCGCAGCAGCAGCTCAGTGCCGGCCGAACGATTGCGCAAATGGCCTTCCAGCTCCGCACCGATCTGAAAGATCTCATCGGCGTGCGATAGCGCCAGCTTGCCGGCCGCGGTCAGCTCGAGCGGACCACGGTTCCGGTGGTCGTCATCGCCGGTGACGCCGCAACGACGATGGAACGCTACGGAGTGCCGGCCGGTGCGGGCACCGCGCTCGCAACATTGCTGGTCGCCGCCGCGGAGTGAGCAGACGGATCGCGTCTCCAAAGCCCGCCCTCGCGTCGACGTCCTGCGAAGCGTCACGCACCTCCGACAACGACGCACCAGACTGAACTCATTGAGCCCGCGGAGCTGCGCGTGATGCCAACGCCGCTCGTGCACGGCAGAGAACCTTGAGTATCCGGATGCCTCTTCGGAACTCGGCCTCGAAGTGGCCGCGTTCAGGTGATTCCCCGACGCCGCGTAGGTCAGCAATTGACCCCGTTAGCGACCTTCGCTTAGTGGTAGCTTCGCAACCCAAAGTCGACTTCACGAACTCCCGGAAGCAGTCTTCGGCTGTACCGCTTCGGCCCTTAGCGTCAACTGTCATGGCATCGCCGATTGACGGCTCCGCGGCAGTCCGATCTAGTCTGCGTGCTCGGGCTCATCGACTCACGGCTCACCCGCTGCTGCCGGACGGCGGATCATCACCACCACCAGCGTCACCAAGGTCAGTGGCACGACGAAGCCCATCATCAGGCCCGAGAAGGGCTGCAGCGCGTCGTGCTGCTGCGCGGCCAGGATCAGATAAGCCACGTAGGCGACGTAATAGCCGAGGAAGACGCCGCCTTCCCAGCGCGCAATCTCGCGGCCAGTCATGAAGACGGGCAGGCAGGCCAGCGCCACTGCCAGCATGACCCAGATATCGAAGGCCAGCAGCGACGGCGCCATCACCAAGCCCACGTCGCCTGACACCAGCCCCGACAAGCCGAGGCAGCCGAGGATGTTGAAGGTATTGCTGCCGACCACGTTGCCCACCGCAATGTCGCGCTCGCCCTTGATGGCCGCGGTGATGCTGGTCGCCACCTCGGGCATGCTGGTGCCGGCGGCGACGATGGTCAGGCCAATGACCAGGTCGCTCACGCCCATCGCCTTGGCAAAGTTCACCGAGGCCTGCACGAGGTAATCGGACCCGAACACCAGCGCGGTCAGGCCGGCGCCGATCAGCAGCAGCTGCGCGGGCAGCCGACTGTCCCAAGCACCGGCCTCGGCGGGCTTGATCTCGCCCGCGTACTCGTCCTTGGCGGCCCGTGTTTCGCGCCGCGACTGCACGACGAGGAACACCGTGTACGCCACGAGCAGCACAAAGAGAAAGCCACCGTCAAAGAACGACAGTCGGCCGTCCAGCCCCAGTGTGAGCAGCAGCAGGCTGGCGCCCATCATGATGGGCACCTCCTGGCGGATCAGCTGGACGTTGACGATCAGCGGCGTGATCAGCGCGCTGATGCCGAGGATGAACAGCACGTTGAAGATGTTGCTGCCGACGACGTTGCCGATGGCGATGTCGTCGCGCCCGTCGAGCACGGCACCGACGCTCACCGCGACCTCGGGTGCGCTGGTGCCGAAGGCAACGATGGTGAGCCCGACGACGAGCGGGCTGATGCCGAACGACAGGGCCAGTTTGGACGCGCCGCGCACCAGCGCACTGGCACCGATGACCAGCAGGATCAGGCCGCCAAGAAACATCACCATGTTCATGATTGGGCACTATAGCTACAAACATCTGCCCACCGC
Organism: uncultured beta proteobacterium; assembly: GCA_963702595.1. Classification (GTDB taxonomy): domain Bacteria; phylum Pseudomonadota; class Gammaproteobacteria; order Burkholderiales; family Burkholderiaceae_F; genus JALORV01. Next base: position 21,874 of record CAVPDC010000018.1, read on the forward strand.
TGGCCCGTCCGCCGCTTGAGCCAATCAGCAGCCTCAGCACCGGCCCCAGGACCGGACGGGAACGCCCGGCGCAGCACTGCGGTCGCGCCTGCGCCGCGCCCGGCAGCACGATGCCCCTGGGCCGGGGCCCTTGCCATCGCAACATCTACCCGATCGACCCCGTGAGCGTCGGCCCCACGTGCGCCATCGCCAGCGGGGCCCGCCTCACGCAGGCGGTCACAAGATCCGAGTTGTGTGCAGCCGTCGCGGCGCTCCCGCGCCAGGAATCCTTGCCGTCATGCGGCGACCTGCGGGCGCGGCTGGGGACCGGAGCCGCCTCCGCGGCGGCGCCACATCGCAACGAGCAGGTGCAGCCCCGCCCCCAGCAGGACGAGCAGCGCGCTGCCGAAGCCCCAGATCACCCAGGTCACCCCGGTCAGGCCGCCAGCCAGCGCCGGCGCGGCCTGAAGCAGACCTTCGACAGCCGGCGCCAGGCCCGAAAGCAGCGCGGTCACCGCCTGCACGATCTCCGCCGGCACCCAGGGAGCCAGCCACTCCGGCAGACGAACGCCCTCGACGCCCAATGCGGCGCCTGTCAGCGCACCTGCATTCGAGACCGTCCACACGGCGACGGCATGTACCGCCCAGGCTGCCAGCGCCCAAAGCGCCAGGAGGCTGAACACCACAAACCAGCTGAGTACGTAGAACATGATCGATTCCCCTATGACTAACAGCGCAGGCGCTAGTCTTCCGTTATTCGAGATTCGAAAAAACCAGTGCTAGACAGATATAGACTTCTGTTTTTCCGATGTGAGATCGGCATGCTGAACTACCGCCATCTGTACTACTTCTGGGTCGTCACCAAGGAAGGCGGCTTCGCCCGCGCGGCCGAGCGGCTGGACATGGCGGTACAGACCATCAGCGCGCAGGTGCGGGAGCTCGAGAAGGCGCTCGGCCACCAGTTGCTCAAGCCCGCCGGCCGCGGCGTGGCGCTGACCGAGGCGGGTCAGGCCGCCTTCGCCCGCGCCGAGGAGATCTTTCAGTTGGGCCAGTTGATCCCCGACGAAGTGCGAGAGGCGGCCAGTGGCAAGGTCGCCCGTCTGGCCGTCGGCCTGTCGGACGGCATTTCCAAGCTGGCCGCGCACGCGCTGCTGGAGTCCGTGCTGGCCACGCCATCGTTGCGGCTGGTGTGCCACGAAGGCGAATTCGAGCAACTCCTGGCCGAACTGGCGCTGCATCACCTGGACGTGGTGCTGGCCGGGCAGCCGGCTCCGCGCAACCCGAACCTTCGCCTGACGAGCGAACGGCTCGTCGAGTCGCCGGTGGAGTGGTACGGGCCAGCCGCCCATGTGCACAAGGCCGATGTGGATCAGTTTCCGCAATCGCTGAATCGTTTGCCCGTGCTGCTGCCGACCGGCCACTCGGCGCTGCGCCCCACCCTGGATCGCTGGTTCGAGGCCCAGGGCTTGCGGCCGCACATCGTCGGCGAGTTCGAGGACAGCGCGTTGCTGGCGGTGTTTGCTGCGCGCGGGCTGGGGGTGTTTCCGGTCAGCCGCCTTGGCGCCAGTGACGTGGGTTTGATGCGCGGACTGCGCCTGCTCGGGCGCTGCGATGAGGTGAAGGAAGAGATCCACGCCATCCGCTCACGCCGCGGGCAGCATCACCCGCTGGTGCTGCAGGTCATCGCCGGGGCGCGCGCCTGAGCGCCTTCGCTCACAACGCCTGGGGTGCGCCAGCGACCGGGCTTCCTGCCTCTATTTCTTCACCCAGGCCCCAATGGCGGCGAGCAGCCGCCAGAACCAGGGCTTCCCCGTCGGCAAGATGCCGGTCGGCGCGCGCGGCAGCGACCGCGAGCCGCAGCACCTTGCGCTGAAGCGCCGGCTCGTCCACCTCGGCCATCAGCGAGGCCCAGGCGCCCTCGTCCACGGCGCCCAACATCGAACCGCTGCCATAGTCGCCCATCAGCAGGTCTTCGCAGAGTGTCTGGACGATACGGGGCAAGCAGTTGGATTGCATACCCAGTTCGCGCGGCCCATCCAACTGCTCAAACACATCGAACTCCGAACGACAGACGTGACCGTCGGCGATGAGGACGAGTGCCACGATGCGTGCGGCGGCTTCGGGGCTGTTGCGCGGATAGGATCGCATGGCAGTTGTCTTTCTGTCGTGAATGAATGGGAGACGGGGTGTCGCGTGAAGCGTGTGGCACCCCAAAAGTAGACGTCGGCGGGAGTGCGCCGGGGCTGTCAATCGCGCCAGGTGCATTGGTGCCGCTGGCGGGTGACATGCGGCCCCGCGGCCCGGATCGGGATCAACGCCAGCGCCTCGGGTGGGCGGCTCACTGCCAGCAGCCGATGCAGGTAATCCAGGCGTGGCCCAAGCGTTCGATACCGCGCTGCTGCCAACGGACGGGCCGGGGTTTTCTGGAACGGAAGAGAACCTGCATGGTCGGGCCTCAAAGAATGTTTGAACACATCGGAATGTGGATGCAATGCGTCGTCGGAAAAAGCAGAACTTCCATGAGTCAAGATTCGGGAAACTCGAACCGACTGACATGCCGGCGCTGTCATCTGCACAACGTCCGGGGGAGCGCCACCCCCCTCAAGCGGGTCCGACGCCTCGGATGCGCCGCGTTGTCGCGCGCTTCATGCCCTGGTCGGGCGGACCTCGCTGATCTTGGCGCGAACAAAGGCCCGGTCGTTAGCCGAGAAGTCCCACTGCTCGATCTGGCAGTAGCCCGGGGATGAATCCGCGCCCCAGCGCAGCAAGTTCACCGAATTAGGCACGCCCTCGCGCAACCGCGACGAGACTGCCGTTCCCGCCTGCACCGCCCACACTGGCCGTGCCAAGCCGGGCAGCGCCATTACGTAGGGCAGGTGGATGTGCCCGCCCATGACTAGGTCGGCGCCGGCGGCGGCCCAGCGCTGCAGTGCAGCCGCATGTCCGCGCAGACGGTTCGGCACGTCTTCCTCGCGTGTCACCGCCACGGGCTGGTGAACCACCACCACGCGCAACTGCTCGGCTGTGGCGCCCGCGAGGGTGCAGGCGACGCGGTCGATCTGAAGCTCGGACACCTCGCCATGCTTGTGCCGCCGGGCCCGCGTGGTGTTGACGCACACCACAATCAGGTCGGGCGAGGAATGCGAGGGTTCGAGCTCGGACCCGAAGACCGCGACGTGCCAGGCATAGGGGCGGCGCAGGCGCGTCCACAAATCGAAGAGCGGTATGTCGTGGTTGCCCGGGATGGCCAGGACCGGCGCGCCCAATCGGTCGACGAAGGCCTTTGCCGCGCGAAACTGGGCTGGGCGCGCACGCTGCGTGATGTCACCGGACAGGACCACCACATCCGGCCGCTGACGGGCTGCCAGGGCGACCAGGGCCTCGACCACATGCGGCTGTTCGGTGCCGAAGTGGGTGTCGGAGATCTGCAGCAGGACACTCATGCCGCAACCACTTGCGCGTTTGCCGGGACCGCTGTGCCAGTGGCCTGAAGCAGGTACAGGGGCTTGTCCAGCACACGAATGTCGATGGGCGCGCGCATGCGTGCCACCTCACCGTCGAACGCCACGACGACCTCCCTGCGGCCGGGTGCGAGCGTCGGCTGCACCACCATGTGCTGGAACTCGAACCCCTCCACGCCGGCGGCTTCGCCCAGTCTGCCCATTGCTCCGTGCAGCATCAGCCCGATCATCGACAGCGATCCGATGGGCCGAAGCATCAGCGCGGCAATGCTGCCGTCGCCGGGCGTGCCGGCCAGCGTGTCTTCCGGCTCTGCACCGAACTGCTGCAGTTGCAGGCGGTTGTTGCCCACGAAGAGTGTCAGAGTCTGCACGTCGCGAACCGTGCCACCCATCTCGATGTGCAGTCGCAGCCGGCGTTGTGCGCGCAGCAGCGTCGCACAGGCCGCCACGAACGCCACCCAGCGGCTGCGGCCGAAGCGGGCTTTGTAGGCTTCGCGGTCTTCCAGCAGGTCGGGATAGAGCCCGAGGCTGGCGTTGACCAGGAACACGCGGTCGTTGATGCCGGCCACCTGAACCGGCGCCGGCGCCGCACGCAGCAGCAGGCGGACCGCTTCGGTCGGGTCAGCGGGAATGCCATGCGTGCGGGCAAAGTAGTTGAACGTGCCCTGCGGCACCACCCCCATGGCACAGCCCACGGCGTGCGCGGCCTGCGCCACCGTGTTGAGGGTGCCATCGCCACCGACGGCGACCACGGCCGTGCGGTCAGCGATAGCCTTTGTTGCAGCCTGGTGCGCTACGCCGGACAGTTCGGCGGGGCTGCAGAACAGCAGGTCACCTTGCCGTCCACCAGCCCGCAGCGCGGATTCGATGACTTCGCGCTTCGCCTCCGCGTCGCTGCTGCCCGCTACCGCATTGATGACGAACTGGAGCGGTGCCGCGGGTTCGAGCTCGGGGCAACTGGACATGGTCAATCGAGACAGGCGGCGAAAGGTGTCAATCGTGGCGCAGCAGGTCACCGAAGACGGTGTGCTCGCCCTCCTTGCGATCGGCACCAGGTGCGTCGTACAGCACGAGCCAGCGCGCCTTGCCGCCCGACAGGGCCGGCGGCAGGTCGCAGATCGCCTCGGCTCGGTTGGTGCCGCGTCCGTGCGGCAGCGAGACCGACTCGGTCAGCGCCGACTCGAAGCGCACCGGCTCGCGGTTGGCCGCCAGCAGGGGCCGGGCTGCAGGCCACTTGAAGACACGGATCTCGCCGTTCAGCACCATCGTCGGGCCGGCCAGGATGTATAGGTCATCTCCGGAGAAGTGCAGGTCCCGCACGCCCAGGCCGTCGAGCTGCAGGAAGTGCTTGCGGATCAACGTGCCACTGTCGTCCAGGGCCGCCAGGCGCAGCGGGTCGCTGCGGGTCTCGATCGCGATCTCGAGCAGTGCAGACCAGCCTCGCAGCACTGGGCCGCGCAGGCCGAGCAGCAGCCGGCGGCCGTCCACGGCCAGGCCTTCGATGTCAAAGCCGTTGTCCTTGCCCGGGATTTCCATGTACGGCCCGAAGTGGGGGTCAGCGGCGAGCGCACGGGTGAGCAAGTTCGTTTGCGCATCTCCCTTCAGGCGCAGCGCCCGCCGGCCATCCTGCGCCAGCCGTACCAGGCAGGGCTCGCCCTTGGCGTCAGGCTCGATCGGCAGGCAGGCCAGCAGGCGCCGGTTGCCGTCGAGCGCTACCTTCGACAGTCGCTTGGCGTTGTCGACGTGATCCCGGTCCGGCTTGGCGTTCTTGCGCTTCAGGCCATGCGAGCCCACCACCCAGAGAAAGCCGTCGGCCACGGCCATGCCTTCCAGATCGGCCTCTTCCCCGGCCGTGCCGGGCAAGTCCAGCAGATCGGCAAGCGGGAAGTCTCGCACCTCGCCGAAGCGCAAGGCCTCGCACCCCACGGGGTCAAGCCGGCGCAGGCGGTCCAGGCCGCAGGCTTCGTCGCCCGCCACCCAGAGCCAGTCGCCGGTGAAGGCCGCCCCTGACAGATTGGATTGAACCAGGGAGTCAGGTGCGAACTCCAGACGGACGGCATTGGCGGTTCGAGCGTTGGGCATCGGGTGTTTCTCCAAAGGGTGACGAGCCACGAATGCATGCGCGCTGCAACGCTTGCCAGCCGGAGCCGCCAAACCCCGAAGTCTGCGTCCGAAGCTCCGTCCTATGTTCAGGTTTATCCGATGTTCTCGTTCTTGAAAGGCTGCTTTTCCAGAACCGCTACGCGCCTCACATTCCGTCTGTCCCTCAACCGCTGGAGATCCGTGATGCAAGTGCTCTTCAAGTCCCGCCATCCGCAAGCCACTGCCCTGCGCGACCTGACCGAGCGCCGCGTGCGCTTCGTGCTGCGACGCCTGGGCTGGCTGGTGCCACGCGCCGAGGTGCAGATGTCGGACGTGAACGGACCGCGCGGCGGCATCGACAAGCGCTGCCAGGTAGAACTCCGGACCGATGGAGCAGGGTCGGTGGTCGTCGCCTCCGTGGCCAGCGACTGGCGCACTGCCCTGGACAACGCGCTGGCGCGCGCTGCGCGCTTTCTCATGCGCCTGTTGCGCCGAGAGAGTGACTCCCGCCGCATACGCCAACGCTTCATCAGTCACGAACGCTGAACCCGAACGACTCTAGGACTCGACACCATGAACTCCATGACGCCCATCCCCTCGACTGCCCGCCCGGAGGCCGCGCATTCGGCGCCGCTCGCCGCAGGCAGCGCGACACCCACGGATGTCGCCGGTACGAGCCGTGTGCTGCGCAACACGTACGCCTTGCTGTCGATGACGCTGCTATTCAGCGCGGCCACCGCCGCTGCCAGCGTCGCGTTCCAGCTGCCGACGCCGGGCATCGTGCTGACCTTAGGCGGCTACTTCGGCCTGCTCTTCGCCGTCTACAAGTTCAAGAACAGCGGCTGGGCCTTGCCGGCGGTGTTTGCGCTGACGGGCTTCATGGGCTACTCACTGGGGCCGGTGCTGGCCAAGTCGCTGGCACTGCCCGGTGGTGCACAGGTCGTGACCTTGGCCCTAGCAGCCACGGGCGCCACCTTCATGGCCTTGTCAGCCTGGGTCTTGACGACCCGTCGCGACTTCAGCTTCATGGGCGGTTTTCTGTTCGCCGGCATGGTCATCGCGTTGATCGCGGGCCTGGGCGCGGTGTTCCTGCAGGTTCCGGCGCTGGGCCTGGCCGTGGCCGCGATGGTCGCGCTGCTGTCGGCCGGCCTGATCCTGTTCGAGACCAGCCGCATCGTCACCGGCGGCGAAACCAACTACGTGCTGGCCACCGTCGGGCTGTACGTCTCGATCTTCAACCTGTTCACGAGTCTGCTCAGCCTGTTCGGCTTCGGCAGCTCTGACGAATGAACCCTCACTAGGAGCACACCATGAAATCCCCGACCTGCACCGACACCGCGCTCGTGGTGAGCGACCGCCAGGGCGTCGAGAGCAGGTCGGAAGTGCCCCAGGGAGTGCCCATGATCGTGTCGTCTCGATGATGGCTCTGTCCGCTATGGAGACACAACCGCTATGAGTGTTGATGGCCGATCAGCGACGCGAAATGAGCGCAAGGTCAATCAGTTCGGTGATCAGTGCCGAATAACTGAGCCCAGGGTTCAAAACGCCGTTTTGCGGGGTGGTCAACACTCTGGCAGGTTAGGCGAACCTTCGCTGCATCAATCACTTGCACAACGGTCAACTAGATAACTCGCAGACATCAGCCCGAGCCTGTTGGTAAAGCTCCGTCGACTGGAGCTTGTCGATCCCTGCCGCAGCGCCTCGGGGTCGCAGTCTTCCGTAGCGCTCGTCGAAGACCTTTGGCCGCCGCCACCGCAGGCCGGACAAGACAGCATCCATCGCGGCGGTGTCGCTGCAAACCAGGACCAGGTCGCAACCCGCACCGAGCCCGGCCCTGGCGCGCTCGACGACGCTGCCTTGGCTGCTGGCTCCTTCCATCAGCAAGTCGTCGGTGAACGCCGCACCGGCGAAACCGAACTGCCCGCGCAGGATCCGCAGCCAGCGCGACGAGAATCCTGCTGGCCCCGTGTCCACCTGGTCGTAAATGACGTGGGCCGGCATGACCCCCGTGAGCTGCGGCCCCAGCCAGCGATACGGCGCGGCATCACGCGCCAGGATCTCTGCCTTGCTGCGCTCGTCGTGCGGAATGGCGATATGCGAGTCGGCCTCCGCCCAGCCGTGACCAGGGAAATGCTTGCCGCAGTTCGACATGCCGGCCATCGCCAGCCCGTGGCACAGCTGTGACGCCAGCATGGCGACGACTCGAGGATCGGAATGAAGCGCCCGATCGCCGATGACGTCGCTGCGCCCCCAGTCGAGATCGAGCACCGGTGTGAAGCTGAGGTCGACGCCATGCGCACGAAGCTCCGACGCAAGAACGTAGCCGAACGAGGCGGCGACGCGAGAGGCCTGCAGTACGTCCCTGTCCCAGAGTTCACCCAGGCGCCGCATCGCCGGCAGACGCGTGAAGCCATTGCGGAACCTCTGCACGCGCCCACCCTCGTGGTCGACCGCGATCAGCAGCGGCGGATCGCGCAGCGCGTGGATTGAGGCCGTCAGCCGGCAAAGCTGCTCCGGGGAGTCGAAGTTGCGCGAGAACAGGATCACCATGCCGACCAGCGGATGTACCAGCCGCTCGCGTTCTTCCGTGGAGAGCTCCAGCCCATCGATGCCGACGACCACGGGGCCAACCGTCATGCGCCCTCCTCCGCTTCAGCGATGGCGTACGCCATGGCAAACAAGCGCTCGTCGGTGATCGACACATGCAGTCTCAGCTTCCGCCCCTGCGCGAACTGCCGCAGTTCCGCGCTGCTGAGGAACACAATGGGCCGGCCGGAGGGCTCATTGACGATTTCGACGGCTCGCCATGACATCGGGGTGCGCATGCCGAGCCCCAGCGCCTTGGAGATAGCTTCCTTGGCGGCAAATCGGGTGGCGAGGAACGTGAGGCCCCGCTCGTCCGAACGCGCCCGCCTCGCGTGGTAGCGCTCGAGTTCACGCGGACCCAGGATCCTGCGGGCGAAGCGTTCGCCAAAGCGCAGATAAGCGGCCCGGATGCGCGCAATCTCGATCAGGTCCGTGCCAACGCCGTAGATCACGATCAGGCCCCTGCCTTGCGGATCTCGGCGAGGTACAGGCGCACCGTGACTTCCAGGCCGAACTCGAGCGCATCGGCGATCAATGCATGGCCGATCGAGACTTCATCGGCGCCCACCGCGCGCAGGAACGGTGCGAGGTTGTCCCGATTGAGGTCATGCCCGGCGTTCACACCGAGTCCGGCGCGCCGCGCGGCGTTGGCGGCGGCTACATAGCGACCGAGCACCTCCTCCTGTGCCGCTGTTCCAAATGCCTGCGCGTACGGTTCCGTGTAGAGCTCGATGCGGTCCGCACCCAGCGCAGCCGCGTGTTCCATGGCGGCGGGCACAGGATCCATGAAGAGGCTGACACGGGCACCCAGTTCGCGCGCCTGTCGCACCAGCGGCGCCAGCCGCTCCTTGTCGGCAGGGAGATTCCAGCCGTGGTCCGACGTGAACGCTCCGGACTCATCGGGGACGAACGTGCATTGATCAGGATGGACCTGTGCCACGAAGTCGAGCAGACCGTGAAATGGGTTGCCTTCGATGTTGAACTCGCAACTCGGCCACTTTTCGAGCAGTGCCGACAACTGCGCGACGTCCGGCGCGCGCACATGGCGCCCATCCGGCCGCGGGTGGACCGTGATGCCATCGGCGCCCGCCTCCAGCGCCAGCACGGCCGCATGCTCGACGCTCGGAATGCCGATCGTGCGCGTGTTGCGCAGCAGGGCGACCTTGTTGAGGTTGACGCTGAGCGCCGTCATGGGTTCGGGGTGGGTGATGCGTCAGAGCTGGTGAAGGTCGAGCAGAATGCGGCGCGTGTTGAGAGGCTTTCCTTCGAGATGGTAGCGAATCAGATGTCGCAGCATGGTCTTGGCCTCGGACGCCACGGATGCATCCTCGAAGTCGCCGCGGGCCATCGCCAGCAATGTCGTTCCCGACACGCGTGAGCCGTGCTCGTCGCGCGCATGCGCCACCACTCGGTGAGCCCCGGCCTCGACGCGAAAGACGTACTCGGCCCGTGGGTCGATCGGCTTACCGTCGGTGCAGCGGTCTAGCGGCACCCCGTACCCGACCTCGCGCAGCAGATCGAGCTCGAAAGCGCGCAGCGCGACGTCGAGCCGGGCGTCACCCAGCCCGTGCAGCATGTCGAGGTAGCTCGCGAACAGGCGCTCGTGCGGATCCGCGCGCGCCAGCAGGCGCACGATCAGTTCATTGGCGTAGAAGGCGGAGAGCAAGGCACCCCCTCGCAGTGGAGCCAGGCCGCCGACCCACTCAACACGCACGAGGTTCTTGGCTTCGCTGCGGCCGCTCCACGAGAAGGCGAGTGGCGTGAACGGCGAGAGCAGGCCGCGGAACTGCGACGTGGGACGCTTCGCTCCGCGCGCAACCAGTGACATGCGGCCGAAATCGCGCGTGAACGCCTCGACGATCAGGCTGGTCTCGCGCCAAGCTGTTGTGTGCAGGACAAAGCCCGGCTGATGGTCGACCCGCGCCTCGTCCCGGCGGCGTCGCGGGGTGACGCCCTTTCCGGCCACAGCCACGCTCTCAGCCATAGCCAAGCTTGCGTAGCGCCGACGGATCGTCGCTCCAGCCCTTCCGCACCCTTACCCAGACCTCGAGGTGCACCGACTTGCCGAGCATTTCCTGGATCTCGGCGCGCGCGAGGCGGGAGATCTCACGCAGCTTCGCGCCCTCCTTGCCGATGACGATGCCCTTGTGCGAATCCCGGTCCACCACCAGTGTCGCGATGATCTCGGCGCCGGCGTCGGTCTCGTCCCAGCGGTCGATGGTCACCGCGACGCCATAGGGCAGTTCATCGCCCAGCAGGCGATAAGCCTTTTCGCGAATGCGCTCGGCAGTGAGAAAGCGCGCACTGCGGTCGGTGTACTGGTCGGCGTCGAAGAGCGGCATGCCTTCCGGCAGCAGCGCGCGGACTTCCTTGAGCAGATCGTCGAGCTGGCGCTGCCTCTCGGCGCTGACAGGAACGATCGCGTGAAACGGATAGCGCTGCATGGAGGTCGCCATCAAAGGCAGCAGCCGCTCGCGCTGCGCGATGAGATCGATCTTGTTCAGCACGAGGATCACCCGGTCGGAAGCCGGCGGCAACAGGCTTACTACGGTGTCATCCGCCGCGGTCCAGCCGGCCGCATCAATGACGAGGACAATCGCATCGACGTCCGTCAGTGCCCCGGTGACGGCCTGGTTCATGCGCGTGTTCAACGCGCTGCGATGGCGCCGCTGGAATCCGGGCGTATCCACGAAGATGTACTGCGCATCCGCATCAGTGCGAACGCCGAGGATGCGATCGCGCGTGGTCTGCGGCTTGCGGGACGTGATGCTGACGCGCTCCCCAACCAGCGCGTTGACAAGCGTCGACTTGCCGACATTCGGACGGCCAATGACCGCCACCATGCCGACGCGGCGCACTGCTTCCGTCATCAGGCAGGGTCGCGCGTGGTCAAAGTGTCCGGCGCCGGAGTCGCCGGCTCGGACGCGGCACCCTCTGCGGCAGCGGGTGCGGCAGCCTTCTTGCGCGTGCGCCTGCCCAGGTGAGCGATGGCAAGTTGCGCCGCTTCGAAGGCCTGCTTCGCGGCAGACTGCTCCGCCGCGCGCCGGCTGCGACCGGTACCGTGCACGCTGATTTCGAGCTTCGGAATCGCGCACTCGACCTCGAACTCCTGGTTGTGCGCGGCACCTCGCGTCTCGACCACCGTGTACACGGGCAGCGCAATGCGCTTGCCCTGCAGGTATTCCTGCAGCAGCGTTTTGCTGTCCTTGCCGAGCGTCTTCGGATCGACGGTCTTGAGCACCGGGTCAAAGAGCTTGCCGATGACACTCTTTGCCGCGTCAAAGCCGCTGTCGAGGAAAATGGCACCGAAAATGGCTTCCACCGTGTCGGCGAGGATCGACGGGCGGCGGAACCCGCCGCTCTTCATTTCGCCCTCGCCCAGCCGCATGAAATCAGACAGCACCAGGCGCTCGGCGATATCAGCTAGCGATTGCTGTTTGACCAGGTTGGCGCGCAGGCGCGAGAGGTCGCCCTCGTCTAGTCGCGTGTACTTCTGGAACAGGATCTGCGCGATGGCGCAGTTCAGCACCGCGTCGCCGAGAAACTCCAGACGCTCGTTATGAATCGCGCCGTGGCTGCGGTGCGTAACGGCCTGCTCGAGCAGCGCATGCTGGACGAACGTGTAGGCGAGGCGCCCTTCAAGCGCCAGAAGTTCCATCGGATCCGGTTCCCGGCAGGCCGCTCACGGCACCGCTTTGCGCTGCGCGCGGTCACGCGTCGTGCCAGCGAAGTCGATCACGAGGGAAACGTTGTCGATGACCGGGATCTTCTTCTCGTAGGCGTAGCTGACGACGATCTGGTCGCCTTCTTTCGTGATGTCGAGGTCCTTGCTGTTGATCGACGTGATGTCGTCAATCGTCGCGTGCCGGTCGAAGGCGGCGCGGATTTCGGGAACCGTGTTGGCCTCGCCCTTGATCTTCTGCACCGCACGCTCGATAGCGATGTACTCGATGACCGCTGGCACGGTCCTGAAGCCCAGGGCCAGCAGGCCCACCACGATCAGCCCGATGAAGATGAGGCCGATGATGCTGAGTCCGCGCTGCCGCCGGCGAGTTCGGAATTTGTCCATTTTCCCTTTCTTTTCAGTGACTTGACTGAAACCTCGGTCAGCGAAAGCCGCCGATGCGCCCGATATTGCCAAAGTTCATCCAGATGAGGAAGGCACGCCCCACGATGTTCTCGTCCGGGACAAAACCCCAGAAACGGCTGTCCTCGCTGTTATCCCGATTGTCGCCCATCATGAAATAGTGCCCCGGCGGTACCGTGCAGACGATGCCGCTGCCGCTGTATTGACACGCACCGGGGTGGGTGTTGGGGTAGCCACCGCCCAGCCCCGGCGGCACGCCCTCGTTGACGATGATCCGGTGGCCGACTTCCCCGAGGGTCTCGTCAAACTGGGCGTAGTACTGCATGCGATCCGGATCGTAGTAGTTATCCAGCTTCCTCAGCGGCACTTCCTTGCCGTTGACCGTAAGTCGCTTGTTGAAGTACTCGATGCGGTCGCCTGGCAGTCCGACGACACGCTTGATGTAGTCCTGCGATGGATTCAGCGGAAAGCGGAACACCATCACATCACCGCGCTTCGGCTGCCCGACTCCGATCACTTTCTTGTTGATCACGGGCAGGCGGATGCCGTACTCGTACTTGTTGACGAGGATGAGGTCGCCAACCTCGAGCGTGGGCAGCATCGAACCCGACGGGATGCGGAAGGGCTCGTAAAGGAATGAACGCAGCAGGAAGACGATCAGAATGACCGGGAAGAAGCTCGCGGTGTACTCGAGCCAGGCGGGCTGGCGGACGGCGCCCTCCTCCAGGCTGCGGCGCTCCTGCTCGACGATGGTTTCCTTGCGCGTCAGCGCGGCTGCGTTGCGGCTGTCGAAGTCGGCCAGCAGCCGGGCGGCCCGCGCCCGCCGCTGCTTGGCGAAGACCAGCTTGTCAGCGACCCAGAGGACCCCCGTGAAGACGGTCAGTACAAACAGGATGAGGGCAAAGTTCATTTGTCTTCCACCTGCAGAATTGCGAGGAACGCTTCCTGCGGAATCTCCACGGTGCCGACCTGCTTCATGCGCTTCTTGCCGGCCTTCTGCTTTTCGAGAAGCTTCTTCTTGCGCGTGATGTCACCGCCATAGCACTTGGCCAGCACGTTCTTGCGCAGCGCCTTGACGTCTTCGCGCGCAATGATGTTGGCGCCGATCGACGCCTGGATCGCCACGTCGTACATCTGGCGCGGGATGAGCTTCCGCATCTTGGCCGTCACTTCCCGGCCGCGGTAGATCGCGTTGGCCCGGTGCACGATGACGGACAGCGCGTCCACCCGGTCGCCGTTGATCAGCATGTCGACCTTGACGACGTCCGCCGCGCGGTATTCCTTGAACTCGTAGTCCATCGACGCGTAGCCGCGCGAGACCGACTTCAGCTTGTCGAAGAAGTCCATCACGATCTCTGCCAGCGGCAACTCGTACTTCAGGATGACGTGGCGGCTGTGGTACGTGAGGTCGGTCTGGATGCCGCGCTTGCCGATGCACAGCGTGATCACCTGCCCGACAAACTCCTGCGGCACGAAGATCGTGACGTCGACGATCGGCTCGCGGATCTCCTCGATCCGGGCCGGATCCGGCATCTTCGACGGGTTCTCGACCGACAGCACGGTTCCGTCGCGCAGCAGCACCTCGTACACCACCGACGGGGCGGTGGTGATGAGGTCCATGTCGTACTCGCGCTCGAGCCGCTCCTGCACGATGTCCATATGCAGCAGCCCGAGGAAGCCGCAGCGGAAGCCGAATCCGAGCGCCTGCGACACCTCGGGCTCGAAGTGCAGCGAGGCGTCGTTCAGCTGCAGCTTGGTCAGCGCGTCGCGCAGCGCTTCGTACTGATTGGACTCGACCGGAAACAGCCCTGCGAAGACCTGCGACTTCACTTCCTTGAAGCCAGGCAACGGCGAACTCGCCGGCTTGCCGGCGTGTGTGACCGTGTCGCCCACGTGCGCGTCGCGCAGTTCCTTGATGCCCGAGATGACGAAGCCGACCTCGCCCGCCGACAGCAGTTCGCGGCCGCGCGACTTGGGCGTGAACACTCCGACCTGTTCGACTAGGTGGGTTGCGCCGCTGGCCATAAGCAGGATCTTGTCTTTCGGCTTGATCGACCCGTTGACGACGCGGACCAGCATCACGACGCCAACGTAGTTGTCGAACCAGGAGTCGATGATCAGCGCCTGCAAGGGAGCCGCAGGGTCGCCCTTGGGCGGAGGAACCCGCTCGATGATCCGCGTCAGGATCTCCTCCAGCCCCATGCCGGTCTTGGCGCTCGCGAGCACCGCGTCATGGGCATCCAGGCCGATGACGTCCTCGATCTCGGCGCGCGCCTCCTCGGCGTTGGCGGAGGCAAGGTCCATCTTGTTCAGGACCGGCAGGACCTCGACGCCGAGTTCTATTGCCGTGTAGCAATTGGCGACCGTCTGGGCCTCGACGCCCTGCGATGCATCGACCACCAGCAGCGCGCCCTCGCAGGCCGACAGCGACCGACTGACCTCATAACTGAAGTCGACGTGCCCCGGGGTGTCGATCAGGTTCAGGTTGTATTTCTGGCCGTCCGCGGCGACGTACTCGAGCGCTGCGGTCTGCGCCTTGATCGTGATGCCGCGCTCTCGCTCGAGGTCCATCGAGTCCAGCACCTGCGCCTCCATCTCACGGTCGGACAGGCCGCCGCAGCGCTGGATCAGGCGATCCGCTAGCGTCGACTTGCCGTGGTCGATGTGCGCGATGATGGAAAAGTTGCGGATATGCTGCATGCGTCGTGCGCCGAACCGGTCGGCCTGGGGTACCAGCGGTGAAAATCTTGGTGTCGGCTGCGGGGGCTCCGCGCGGCTGAACAAAGAAAAGGGGGTGACCGCTAGGCGCACCCCCACTCCCGGTACAGCCGCGGAGTTTACCGCGGCGCGCGGACTCGCCGGCTCAGCGGCGAATGATGATGAACCGTGAAGCCTCGCCGCGGCGGACCAGCACCGCGACGTCCTTCTTCGGATCCAGCTTCGCAACGGCTTCGTTGAACTGCTTCGCGTTGCCGACTTCGCCGCTATTGAGCTGCGTGATGATGTCGCCGGCGCGGAGTCCGGCACTGGCCGCGAGTCCGTCGACGGAGTCGACCTGCACGGCGCCCTTCACCCCCAGTTCCTTCAACTTGTCCGCAGCGACATCGGACACGCCGAGGCCGAGCACGTTGGCCGGGACTGCCGGCTTGGCAGGCTCGGTGGCCCGTGCGCTGCGCGGCCGTTCCTGCGGCATCTCGCCGACCAGCACCTTGAGATCGCGCTGCCCGCCCCTGCGATACACGCTGAGAGTCGAATTGGTGCCCGGCTTGGTGCCACCGACGATGCGCGGCAGGTCGCTGGAGCGCTCGATCGGGCGGCCGTCGAACTTCAGGATCACGTCGCCCGCCTCCAGTCCGGCCTTCGCGGCCGGGCCGTCCTTTTCAACCGAGTTGACCAAGGCACCGCGCGGGGCACCCAGGCCGATGGCCTCGGCTACTTCCTTGGAGACGCCTTCGATGCCGACGCCGATGCGCCCACGAATGACCCGCCCCGACGAGCGAAGCTGCTGCTGGACATTCATTGCCTCGTCGATCGGGATTGCGAAGGAAATCCCGTTGTAGCCGCCGGAGGTCGTGAAGATTTGCGAATTGATGCCGACGACCTCGCCGCGCATGTTGATGAGCGGCCCGCCCGAATTACCGGGGTTGACCGCGACGTCGGTCTGGATGAACGGCAGGAACTCGCCGGTGTCGCGCGCCTTCGCGCTGACGATGCCGGCCGTTACCGTGTTCTCGAGGCCGAATGGCGAACCGATCGCCAGCACCCATTCACCGACCCGCAGCCGGTTGGGATCGCCCACCTTCACGGTCGGAAGGCCGGTGGCTTCGATCTTCACGAGGGCCACATCGGTGCGACGGTCGGCGCCAATCACCTTGCCCTTGAACTCCCGCTTGTCGGTCAAGGTAACGGTGATGTCGTCGGCGCCCTCCACCACATGTGCATTCGTCAGCATGTAGCCGTCGGCGGAGAGAATGAAACCCGAACCCAGGCCGCGCGGAACATCGCGCCGCGGTCCCGGACCCTGGCCGGGTCCCGGGCCCTGCCGCGGTCCCTGCTGCGGAGGGTTGGGAAAGAATCGCCGAAAGAACTCGTACATCGGGTCGTTCTCATCGATATCCGGGAACGGCAGCGCACTGGCACCGGAGGCCGCGCGCGCCGTGGTCCGGATATTGACGACCGCCGGGCCCGCCCGATCGGCAAGGTCAGCGAAGTCCGGCAGGGTCTGTGCCGTCTGTGCCTGTGCGCCGGGCGCCAGCAACGGAACGGCCACCACCAGCAACGGTGCGAACAGGAGCTGCGGCTAATCTCTTCATCATTCCCTTGATCCTCTGGCTTCCTTGAACTCGCCCGTCAGCGCGGGCCATTGAACTCGACAGAACCTGCCACGCCGCGCACCGCCGCGGGCGGAACTTCCCCGACGACCGTCACCAGCGCGTCGCCGACACGGCGCGAATACGCTGCTGTGGGTCCCATCATCTGCACGCCCTCGGTCAGGGGCTTCAACTCGGCACCCGGTTCGATGAACACCGAGACAGTCGCCAGCCCGTCACTGAAGACGACCTGCATCGCGTCCCTCGTGCCCATGCGACGAGTGATTTCCTTGGTCCGCCGGAAGCCATCCGGCGCGGGCACCACCCATCCCGCCTTGGCCAGGTCGACGCGGCGGTGATCGCTACGTTCCACGGACCAGCCCTCCGTCGACCAGGCCGGCTTCAGACGCGCCCGGTCGATACGCTCGCCGATACGCACGTCGGTGAATGCCACCTGCTCCAGCACGTCGAATTGGTCATTGATCATTTGCGACTTCAACAACAGCCCGCTCGCAGACTCGACGCAAAGCTGATAGCCGTAGCGCAGGGCGTCCCTGGGAACGAAAGTCAGCACCTGGCATTCGATGCCGGCCACGCGCTCAATGCCACCCACCTCGACCTGATAGAGCTTCAGAATGTCCGCCGCCGGCGCGCCGATCAGCCCGGGGAAACGGATCCTCGAGGGCGCGGTGTTCGATGACAATGCGCCGCGACTCCGGAATCAGGCAGTGCACTTCGTCGTTGTTGTCGGTGCGCGTGCGAAGGTACTCGCGAGGCTTGCCATCGAGGGTCTGGACCCGTTCCTGCGACCGCTTGCCGTCATAGACGTGGGTGATGCGCGAGCTGCGCATGTCGCCTCCGGCCTGGTACACGACCGTGCCGCTGTAGTTCACGCGGACTGCGGCCTGCTGGATGGCCTGCACCCACTGCAGCGGCGTACGCACCTGCGTCGCTGCCTCGGATCGCGGGCGGTCCTGCGCACGCGTTGCCGTGCTGGCGACGCTGGCAATAGCCGTCATGACCAGCAACGGAAGCCAACGACCCAATGCCACGGCGGCCCGCGCAGCGGGTCGGAACGTTCCCATCAGCGACCTTCCGGAGCGTCGCCCGGTGTGCGCAAATAAGGAGTCGCCCGCGGCAGTGCCACGCCCGCGGCAAGCTCGCGATGGGCTGCCAGATAAACATCGAGCGAGCGAGCCTTGGCCACGGTGGCAGCGGCGCGCCGGCTCACTTCAGCCGGCGGCGTCGGTGCCGAAGTCGGGACAGCCACTGCAGCCACTTGCTGGGTCGGAGCGACCACGGTGGGCGACTGCAGCAGCGGAACAGCCACGAATGAGATCACGGCCGCCGACGCGGCAATCGCGACGCCGGGCGCCAGGTAGCGGCGCAGCGCTCCCGACCGACGGACCGGGCTAACGCGCGGCGCCAGAACGGTGGGCTCGAGCGCCAGCGCCGCCGATACCCGGGCGCAGAAGTCCGGGGCATGCTCCGCGGCAACCTCGCTTGAACGCAGGGCATCCCCCACGATATGCAGCATGACCCATTCGTTGCGCAGCTCCTCGTCACGGCACAGAGCCGTCAACAGGGAGTCTGCGGCCCCCGGATCGAGTTCGCCGTCCACCAGGCTTGACAGCCTCTCCCACTCGGGGTGCAGGTTCGTGCTCATCGCTGATTTTTCCATGGTCCTACCCTACCACCGCGTGTCTTTAGTCGTACTGAGTACTGGTCGCAGTTCCTCGGCGATCGCCTCGCGCGCACGGAAAATGCGGGATCGAACGGTCCCGATCGGACAGTTCATGGTCTCGGCGATCTCTTCATAGCTGAGCCCCTCCAGCTCGCGCAGCACGACGGCGGTCCGCAAGTCCTCCGGCAGTCGCTCGACCGCCCGGTTGACGGCGTCGGCCACTTGCCTGGATGCGAGCATCGCCTCCGGCGTGTTCAGATCCCTTAGGTGCTCGCCGTCGTCAAAAGTTTCCGCATCTTCGATTTCTGTTTCGGTCGAGGTCGGCGCCCGCCGGCCCTGGGAGACGAGGTGATTCTTCGCGGTATTGATCGCAATGCGGTAAAGCCAGGTGTAAAAGGCACTGTCGCCACGGAAGTTGGGCAACGCCCGGTACGCCTTGATGAAAGCCTCCTGGGCAACATCCTCGACCTCGGCCGCGTCGCGGATAAACCGGGAGAGCAGGCGAAAGATCTTCCGCTGGTACTTTGTAACTAGGAGATCGAATGCCGTCTTGTCGCCGCGCTGCACGCGCTCGACCAGCTGCTGGTCGATATCACGATCAGACACCCTTAGCGCCCCGGCGGCAGCTGAGCCCGGTACAGCGCGCCGGCACGCTGCGCGCAGTGGCTGACTCGAGTTCAGGGATCGGTTTCATTTCGGTGGGCATTGGCCCCAGTGGGTCCCAGTGCATCTGTTGTGGCGATTCGCTCCCACCGCACGCAGGCGTGGACGCGGCGGAAGGCGTCGGGCGGGAGGCAGTCGGGCCAAAGTCGGACGTAGTTGGAGCCGAAGCGGAAGGTTATCAACCATGGCGCCGCAAAGACACATCGCGCCCTCTCTTCCCGGACTTCGAGGTCGGTTGCCTCCTCCCGCAGCCAGACATCGCCATCCCGGATTCTGATCTCGACTGTGGCTGCCCCCTTGGCGCGAAGCTGCCGTACACCCCATAGGGCCGCCGCTAGCGCGAGCAGTGCTGCTGTCCCCACGCGCAAAGGGTGACGTGGATCCAGCACCAATGCAGCCACTGTCAGCAGCGCCGCGACCCGAGCGCAGGTCAAAGTGGCGAGCTGCAACCACCGTCGTTCCCGCATCGAAGGCCGCAGCACGGCCCAGCCGAGAAGCACTCAAACCCGCTTGAAGACCAGGGTGCCGTTCGTACCGCCGAAGCCAAACGAGTTCTTCAGCGCGATGTCGATCTTCATTTCGCGCGCCGCGTTGGCGCAGTAATCAAGGTCGCACTCCGGGTCCTGGTTGAAGATGTTGATCGTCGGCGGCGACACCTGGTGGTGCAGCGCCAGCGCGGTGAACACGGACTCGATCCCTCCCGCGCCACCCAGAAGGTGTCCCGTCATCGACTTGGTCGAGTTGACTACGATCTTGGCGGCGTGTTCGCCCAGGGCCGCCCTGATCGCCTTGGTCTCGTTGATGTCGCCCAGCGGCGTCGACGTGCCGTGTGCGTTGAGATAGTCGACCTCATCGGCGTTGATTCCGGCGTTGCGAAGGGCCACCTGCATGCAGCGCCGCGGACCATCCATGTTCGGCGCAGTCATGTGGTAGGCGTCCGCACTCATGCCGAACCCGACAAGTTCACAGTACATGCGAGCGCCCCGGCGCCGCGCGTGCTCGTATTCTTCGAGCACGACGATTCCCGCGCCTTCGCCGAGCACGAATCCGTCGCGATCCCGATCGAACGGGCGGCTCGCTGTCGCCGGGTCATCGTTGCGCGTGGACACGGCCTTCATCGTATCGAAGCCCCCGAGGCCCAGAGGGCAGATCGTCGACTCCGCTCCGCCTGCAAGCATGACGTCGGCATCGCCGTACTCGATCATGCGTCCGGCGTCGCCGATTGAATGCAGCCCAGTCGTGCAGGCCGTGACAATTGCAATGTTCGGGCCGCGCAGCCCGTACATGATCGAAATCGTGCCGCCGATCATGTTGATGATGGATCCGGGCACGAAGAACGGTGAAACCCGTCGCGGCCCGCGATTCAGCAACTCGGAGTGGTTTTCCTCGATCATCGGCAGGCCGCCGATGCCGGAGCCGATGACGCAGCCGATGCGGTCACGGTTGGCGTCGGTGACTTCCAGACCGCAGTCACGGAGCGCCTCGGTCGCCGCAGCAACTCCGTAGTGGATGAACGTATCCAGGCGCCTGGCTTCCTTGGCGGACATCACGCTCGTGACGTCGAAGCCCTTCACCTCGCCGGCGATACGGCAATGCAATGCAGACGCATCGAAACGCGTGATCGGGCCGACGCCCGACCGCCCGGCAAGCAAGGCGGACCAAGCGCTGGAAACGTCGTTGCCGACCGGGCTGATGACCCCGAGTCCGGTGACAACGACGCGGCGCTTGCCTGACATCAAACCTCTGGGCCGCAGCCGACGCGAGCTGCGTCAGGCCTTCTTCTGGTGGCCGTTGATGTAGTCGACGGCCTGCTGGACCGTGCGGATCTTCTCGGCCTCTTCGTCCGGGATCTCGCACTCGAACTCGTCTTCCAGGGCCATCACCAGCTCGACTGTGTCGAGAGAGTCGGCGCCGAGGTCCTCGACGAAGGCCGATTCGTTCTTGATGTCGGCCTCGTTCACGCCGAGTTGCTCAGCGACGATCTTCTTGACGCGTTGTTCGATGTTTTCCATGTACTCCTCCTGCCCCGTGTGTGTCGGCGACGCGCCGCGAACCGCGGTTGCATTGCTGCCGGTACGCATCGCCATCTTGTCGGCCGGCGAAAAAATTCGCGCGGATTCTAACAGAGGCACCCTTCGTTCCTCCCGAACGGGCGCCCATTTCAGGTCATGTACATACCCCCGTTGACGTGCAGCGTGGCCCCGGTGACATAAGTCGCCGCCCGTGATGCGAGAAACACGACGGCCGCGCCGATGTCTTCGGCCTGCCCAAGCCGCCCAAGCGGAATCTGGGTCAGCAAGGTCTGCGTCTGCTGTTCGCTGAGCGAGCGCGTCATGTCGGTGTCGATAAAGCCCGGCGCCACGCAGTTCACGGTGATGCCTCGGCTGCCGACCTCGCGCGCGAGGGCCTTGGTCATGCCGACGACCCCGGCCTTGGCCGCCGCATAGTTAGCCTGCCCCGCGTTGCCTGCCGCGCCAACGACCGATGTGATGTTGATGATGCGACCATGCTTCGCCTTCATCATGCCGCGCATCACGGCGCGCGACAGGCGGAAGACGCCCGAAAGATTGGTGTCCAGCACGGCCGCCCAGTCGTCGTCCTTCATCCGCAGGGCAAGTGTGTCGCGTGTGATGCCCGCATTGTTGACGAGAACGGAAAGCTTGCCGAACTCCTTGCTGACGCTCTCGACCAGGACCTCGGCCGCCGCGGCATCGCGCACGTCGAACACGACGCCACGACCGCGCGCACCGAGTTCGCCAAGTCGCGAGGAGATGCCCTGCGCGCCGGCTTCGGAGGTCGCCGTGCCGATGACAGTGGCACCGGCACGGGCGAGCTGCTCGGCGATTGCTCGGCCGATACCGCGCGAGGCGCCGGTCACCAGCGCCACCTCTTCGGCCAGGCAGCCAGGCTGAAACACGTTCATGGGTCGGCCTCCTCAGGCAGCGGTGGCTGCCAGCGCTTCCTTGAGACTGTCGGCATCGAAGATCGCCAGACTTTCGAGCTCTGGTGCGATGCGCCGCGTGAGCCCCGCCAGCACCCTTCCCGGACCGCATTCGACGACATGGGTCACGCCCTGGCTCGCGAGCGAACGCACGATCTCAACCCACCGGACCGGCCCCGCCGCCTGGCGCGCGAGCGCATCGGCTATGCGCGCCGGGTCGCTTTCGATAGCCACGTCAACGTTGTTGATCAGCGGAATGGTGGGCGTCTTGATCGGAATCGTCGCGAGGTACGCCCGCAGTCGCTCTGCGGCGGGCTGCAACAGCGACGAATGGAACGGCGCCGAGACCGGCAGCACCAGGGCACGCTTCGCGCCCAGCTTCTTGGCAGCGGTGCAGGCGCGTTCGACCGCCGCCTTGTGTCCGGCGATGACCACCTGCGACGGCGCGTTGAAGTTGACCGCCTGGACGACCTGTCCCTCCGCAGCGGTCACGCACGCTCGGCTTACATCTTCGTCCGACAAACCAATGATCGCTGCCATCGCGCCCACGCCCACCGGCACGGCCTCCTGCATGGCCGAGGCGCGGAACCGGACCAGCCGCACCGCATCCTCGAGCGAAAGTGCCGCGGCCGCCGTCAGCGCCGTGTACTCGCCAAGGCTGTGCCCTGCCACCAGCGCCGGAGAAGCGCCGCCGGCGGAACGCCAAGCCTCGTAGATTGCAAGGCCTGCGACCAGCATGGCGGGCTGCGTATTAACGGTCAGATTGAGATCTTCTACGGGACCGTTCGCGATGAGTGAACCAATATCCTGGCCAAGTGCCGCCGAGGCTCGATCAAGTGTGCGGCCGACTGCAGGATCGTCGAAGCTCGACAGCATGCCGACCGACTGCGAACCTTGTCCCGGAAACACGAATGCAAGTTTCATAGTGTTACCACCGTAACAGCACCGATCCCCATGTGAAACCGCCGCCCACGCCTTGCAGCAGTATGTGATGCCCGCGGTGAATACGTCCGTCACGCACAGCGACGTCGAGTGCCAGCGGAACCGAGGCCGCCGACGTGTTTCCGTGCTGGTCGACGGTCACGACCATTTTCGAATCAGGCAGCGCGAGGCGCCGGGCGATCGCGTTCATGATGCGGATGTTCGCCTGGTGCGGAATCAGCCAGTCGAGCTCCTCGGGCGGTATTCCTGCAGAGGCGAGAACGTCGGCCGCCGAGGCGCCGAGCGCCGTCACCGCCAGCTTGAAGACGGCCTGGCCTTCCATCGTCAGGAACGGGTGCCCCTCCACCGCGCCGTGGCTGACCCGCCCTGCCGCGCACAGGATTCCCGCCTGACTGCCATCGGCATGCAATTCGCTGGCCAGGATGCCCGGCCCGTCAGTCCGATCCAGAACAACCGCTCCGGCGCCGTCGCCAAACAGCACGCAGGTCGTGCGATCGTTCCAGTCGAGGATGCGCGAGAAAACCTCGGCCCCGATGACGAGAGCCCGGCGATGCCTGCCAGCGAGCAGCATGGCCTCCGCAACCGTCAGCGCATAGACAAAGCCACTGCAGACGGCCTGCACATCGAAGGCCGGGCAGCCCGGGTGGCCCAGGCGCGCCTGGATCAGGCATGCCGCGCTCGGGAAGATCTGGTCGGGGGTCGATGTCGCGACAACGATCAGGTCAATGCTTTCGAGATCGACGCCGGCCATTTCGAGCGCGGCGCGCGCGGCACGCGCACCGAGCTCTGCCGTCGTTGTTCCGCGCTCGGCGATGTAGCGGTGGCGGATTCCGGTGCGGGCGACGATCCACGCATCGGACGTCTCGACCCCGCGTGTTGCCAGGTCACGTGCGAGTTCGTCGTTCGAGACGCCGCGCCCAGGCAGTGCCGACCCGGTGCCGATGATGCTTGCGTAGAAGCGCTTCGACGGACGGGCCTCGCGTCGCGCGTTTGCCGGCTCGCGCCGGGGGCGGACTTGCGGACTCATGCTTCCTGCTCGGTCGTCTCCGGGCGACCACCGTGCATCTGTTCCAGCTGCGCGACGAAGGGCTGCATCACGGCGACGGTGCGCTCGAGAACTCGATGCCGCGCCTCCTCGTAGCCACGTTGCAGGGCGCACTCGAAGCCCACGATATCGGCAGATCCGTGGCTCTTGAGCACCAAACCGCGCAAGCCGAGCAGGCTGGCGCCGTTGTACCGCCGCGGATCGACACGTCGCCGGAAGCGGTTGAGAACCGGATAGGCGGCGATCGCCATCAGCCGCGACAGGGGATCCCGCTTGAATTCCTCGCGCACAAAACCGCCCATCATGTGCGCCAGGCCTTCCGAGGTCTTAAGCGCGACGTTGCCGACGAAGCCATCGCAGACCACGACATCGGTCGTGCCTTTGTAGATGTCGTTTCCCTCGACGTTGCCCTGGAAGTTGAGAGGGCTTTGGCGCAACAGTTCGCCAGCCTGCTTGACGATGTCGTTGCCCTTGATCATCTCCTCGCCAATGTTGAGCAGCCCGACGGTGGGGCGCTCCTTTTCTTCGACGGCGGCGACCAGGGCCGAGCCGAGGATGGCGAACTGCAAAAGGTGTTCCGGCGTGCAGTCGACGTTCGCACCCAGGTCGAGCATCGTCGTGACGCGGCCCAACTGGTTGGGGATCGGTCCTGCGATCGCGGGACGGTCTATGCCGTCTAGCGTCTTAAGTACGAAGCGGGAGATCGCCATCAGGGCGCCGGTGTTGCCGGCGCTGACCACGACGTCGGCGCGTCCTTCCTTGATCAGGTTGACGGCAATCCGCATCGATGACGCGCGCTTGATGCGCAGCGCCGTCGCCAGGGGATCATGCATCTCGACCACTTCATCGGCGTGAACGACCTCGACCCCTTTGACGGCCCCCGGCAGGGCGCGCTCCACCTCGGGACCGCGCCCCACGAGGAGCAGCGCTACGTCTGGCGTGCGGGCGAGGAAGGCGAGCGCGGAAGGAACAGTGACCGGGATGCCGTGATCCCCGCCCATGCAGTCGACGGCAATGCGGACGCTCACCGCGAGCGGGCGCCGTCCGCGACGCTGGCGCGCTGCGGATGCTCGATACAACGAAGAAACTTGACGCGCGAACGGACGCGCACGAGGAATGGACCGATCAGTGGACTGATCGAGAAAGCTTACTCGTCGTTCTTGGTCTGCAGGACCTTCTTGCCGCGATAGACGCCACCCGGGCTGATGTGGTGACGACGATGCACTTCACCGGTCGTCGGCTCGATTGCCGTCGGCGGGTTGATCAGGAAATCGTGCGCACGATGCGTGCCGCGCTTGGAAGCGGACTTCTTGTTCTGTTGGACAGCCATGGCTAACCCCACGGAATAAAACGCGAAATTCTACCTGAGCCGCACCCGCAGAGGAACCCCGGCCGTTCAGTGCGGTTTGCGGTCCCCCTTAAGTTGGGCCAGCGCGGCGAACGGGTTCGGGCGCGTCGGCGCGACGGATTCCTCGCGCGCTTCTATGGCGATCGGTTGGCAGTCGTCGTGGCGTGGCACCAGCGGCAGCAACAGGATCGCTTCTTCCTCGAGCCACGCAGCCAGGTCCATGCTGTGACCTCCCACGATCGCCTCGGCTTCGTCGTCGTCGTCCAGAGGCACCGCATTGAGTTCCTCTTCGCTCGCAACGAACCGGAAAGCGGCCTCGCGCTCAAGGTGGAAAGATAGCGGCGCGCCGCAGCGCTGGCAGGCAAGGGCCAGGTCGCCGGTCAGGCGCAGCAGTGCTCCCGCGCGACCTCGGTCGTCGAGCCGGCCCACGATGCGATAACTGAGCGTCCCTGTAGGCTGAGCGACGCTTGAGGCGAGCCGTGGCATCTCACTTACGAGCAGCGTGCCCTCGATGACCCGCCCGTGTCGCGCCAGCTCGAGTGCGTCGTACGTGCGCGAAGGATGTTCCGCCATGCTCGATTTCACCCGAAGAGCGCAGCTAAACTGCGCGCGCCATGAACCGGCCGACGATCGTACTCGCATCAACTTCGCGCTACCGACGCGAATTGCTGGAGCGCTTGAGACTCGCTTTCGACGTCGAGGCACCGCAGGTGGACGAGACCCCCCTCGACGGTGAAGCCCCCCGCGCGACAGCGCTCCGTCTCGCCATTGCCAAGGCCGAGGAGGTGCAGTCGCGCCGCCCCGGAGCGGTGGTCATCGGGTCCGATCAGGTTGCGGAGATCGACGGCGCCGCCCTCGGCAAGCCGCTGTCTCATTCTGCGGCCCTCGCACAGCTCGAGCGCATGCAAGGCAAGCAGGTCGTTTTCCATACGGCTCTGGCAGTCATCGGCCCGCGGCCCGAAGCGCTGCAAGCTGACAGCGTTCCGACCACGGTCCTGATGCGCACCCTGCCGCGCGCTGCGCTGGAGCGCTACCTGCGCCTCGACGAACCGTACGACTGCGCCGGAGCAGCGAAGATCGAGTCGCTCGGCATCGCACTCGTGGCGAGCGTCGAATCAACCGATCCGACGGCCCTGATTGGCCTGCCCCTGATTCGGCTGACCGCGATGCTGGCCAATGCCGGAGTCGAGATCCTTTCCCCAAGCTGACCCGTGAGCGGCATCCTGTATCTGCTGCCCTGCCCGATTTCGGACACCCCGGCGGAGACTGTCCTGCCCGACGCCGTGCTTGGCATAGCCCGCCGGCTGAGGTACTTCCTTGCCGAGAATGCGAAGTCCACGCGTGCCTATCTGAAGTCGATCGGGCATCCCACACCGTTACGCGATTTGGACATTCGTGAGATCGGCCATGAACCGGCAAGGGACATGATCGACGGCTGGCTCGCGCCGCTGCTCGAGGGGTGCGACGGCGCGCTCGTCTCGGAAGCGGGCTGCCCCGCCATCGCCGACCCCGGAGCCAGCATCGTCGCCGCCGCGCACGTGCGCGGCGTGCCGGTCCGGCCGCTGGTTGGCCCCTCGTCCCTGCTGCTCGCACTGATGGCTTCGGGACTGAACGGACAGCAGTTCCGTTTCCTCGGCTACCTGCCGGTGGCCGCACCCGAGCGCGCGCGGCGGCTGCAGGCGCTCGAGCGCGAATCCCGCGCCGGCGAGACGCAGGCCTTCATCGAGACGCCATATCGCAGCAGCGCGATGTTCGACGCGATTCTGGCTGCCTGCGCGCCCGGCACGCGGGTGACCGTTGCCGTCGACCTCACCGGAACCACCGAGTACGCGCAGACGCGCTCGGTCGCCGAATGGCGCGCCGGCGTCCGGCCACCGCTGGAGCGAAGACCCTGCGTTTTCCTGCTGCTCGCCTAGTGGACTGGTCGCGCCTGCGCGTCGGGAACCCAGAACACCGTCCCCTCCCGCTCGACCACCGTCAACGCACGGAGGCCACCGTGCCCCATGCAGGCACCGCCACGGCACGCACCCGTCGCCGGGTCGTACAGCGCGCCGTGCGTTGCGCACATCAGGAACTCTGCGTCGGGCTCGAAGAATTCGCCCGGCAGCCAGTCAAGCTCCATCGCCACGTGGGCGCACCGGTTAAGGTAGGCGACGACGACGCCGTTGTGCCGCACCGCGAATGCCGGCACCGGCTCGCTCCGGAATAGCACTTCGAAACGCACGCCGCGGCTCCCGTCGACCAGCGTGTCCGACGTACAGAGAGGAACTAGCTCGAAGCCAACAGCCATGCGCGCAGCCGATCGACCGTTTCGGCCAGGCCGAGCGGAGCCAGCGCAGCCAATTGCTCGCGCGGATGGGCGCCGTACGTGACCCCGATCGCGGCAGTGCCCGCCGCACGCGCCATCGCAAGGTCGTGCGTCGTGTCGCCGATCATCACCGTGCGCTCGACCGGCACCTCGAGCTCGTCGGTCAGTTCGAGCAGCATCGCCGGATGCGGCTTGGGGTGAGTCTCGTCGGCACAGCGCGATGCGGCGAAGAACATGCCCAGTCCGGTCGCGCCGAATGCGCGGTCGAGTCCGCGGCGGCTCTTTCCGGTGGCCACCGCCAACCGGGCCCCGCCCTCCGCAAGTTCAACCAACAATTCGCGCACTCCACTGAAGAGCACGATCTCCGGCTCGCCCGCGAAGTAATGGTGGCGGTAGCGGGCCGAGAACTCTTCGATGCGGCCCGCGTCGAGGTCCGGCACCGCACCGGCAAGCGCGTCCTGCAGACCGAGCCCGATGACATGGCTCGCCTGCTCGCGCGTAGGAACCCGCAATCCGAGGTCGGCCGCCGCCTTCTGGATGCTGAGCGCGATCATCGCCGTCGAGTCGACGACCGTGCCATCCCAGTCGAAGACGACCAGGTCAAACCTTCGACTTGCCATCAGTTTTCGATTTCAGCGAATGCAGGAACTCGCTGCAGTCCGGCGGCAGCGGTGTGGTCAGTGCCAGCGTCTCCCCACTGATGGGGTGGGCCAGTTGCGTGGTCCAGGCATGCAGAAACATACGTCCGAAACGCGGACCAGATTCCCCTTTGGCCACGCGCCGGTTGAGTTCGAAGTCCCCGTACTTGTCATCGCCGACAATCGGGAAGCCGAGGTGCGCCAGGTGGACGCGGATCTGGTGCGTCCGCCCGGTCTTCAGCTCGGCCTCGAGCAGAGAAAAAGCACCGTAGCGCTCCTTGAGGTTGAAGATCGTGTGCGAAGCGGCGCCTTCGGTGTCGACGGCCACGCGCCGCTCGCCGCTCTGGTTCACGAACTTCGTCAACGCCAGTCGGACATGCCGGCGCTGGTCGTTCCAGTCGCCCGCGACCAGCACCAGGTACCGCTTGTCGATCCTGCCTTCGCGCAGCTGTTCGTGCAGGGACAGCAATGCCCGCCGCGACTTGGCGAGCAAAAGGATGCCCGAGGTTTCCCGGTCGAGCCGGTGAGCCAGTTCGAGGAAAGCCTGGTGCGGCCGCGCCGCCCGGACGCGCTCGATGACGCCGTGCGCTACCCCGCTTCCGCCATGCGCGGCGACACCGGAGGGTTTATCCACGGCGATCAAGAATTCATCTTCGAACAAAATCGGCGGCATCAGGGCCGGGGCAAAGGCTTGAGCCGGAGGATCGCCCGGTCTCGCCGTTCGAATGGGCGGGACTCGGATGTCGTCGCCTTCCTGCACCCTATAGTCCGCTGTCACCCGGGCCTTGTTGACGCGCACCTCGCCACTGCGAACGATGCGGTAGACATGGCTCTTTGGCACGCCCCGGGCGATTCGCAGCAGGAAGTTGTCGAGGCGCTGGCCGGCGTACTCGGCGTCGACCCGCAGGTGGCTGGCCCGATCGGCCGCCACGGCGCCATTGGAGTTGTCCTTGCCCTTGTCCTCGCTCTTCAAGCGAACACGGGCGGCTGGCTGCCGCTTTCCTGTTTTACGGGCCGCGTCCATCTTGCATATACTTGAGGCGTCGAGGTTTTTCCGGAGTCTCGGAGAATCCCGCGGCCCCCGGGCCGCGGTTGGCGCCAAAGTTGGCGCGCCTGGGAAGGAAAGTCCGGCTGCGGTCGGGCGCAGGAAAGACCTCACACGCGATGGATTGTAGCTTTGGCCGATGCCGACTAACGGCTTCGCTGGATGCTTGGTCCGGTAGCAATGGTTCCCGGGTGGCCCTCCGGCCGCGCGGGTTTCGAGACGATCGATCGTCTCTTTGAATTCGCAGTGAGGACGCCGCGAGGTGTCCGAGGCGGAAATTTCCGCCGACTGCGTGGATCCACGCGGTGTGGGTCCCGCCGAAATGAACTGAGTGGAACAAGCCGCGCGGCTCAGCCGCCGCGCATTTGCGAGATCGAATTCCGAGCAATCCTTGCCATATGACTTTCGCGCCGACCCCCAGCCAGGCCCGCCCATCGGCGGCGTGGGTGGGTTCGTTCGCGCCGTGGACACGGTTTTCGGAGGGCCGCCGCGCGCGGCCGGACACGTCTGGCCCCGCGCCAGGCGTGACCGCTGAGACTCGTAGGCACTGACCCCCGTTCATTCCGGCACTGACAAGCGCCCTGAGAAGGCGCAAGGAGTGCTGATGAAGCGCATGTTGTTCAACGCCACGCATGCAGAGGAACTGCGCGTGGCGATCGTCGACGGCCAGAAGCTGATCGACATCGATATCGAGACTGCGGGTCGAGAGCAACGCAAGTCGAACATCTACAAGGGCGTCATTACCCGCGTCGAGCCCAGTCTCGAAGCGTGTTTCGTCGACTACGGCGAGGAGCGCCACGGGTTCCTGCCGTTCAAGGAAGTCTCCCGCTCCTACTTCCGTGAGGGCGTGGACGTCCGCAGCGCGAGCATCAAGGAAGCGCTGCGCGAGGGTCAGGAACTCCTGGTCCAGGTCGAGAAGGAAGAGCGCGGCAACAAGGGCGCCGCGCTCACCACGTTCATCTCGCTGGCCGGCCGCTACCTCGTGCTGATGCCGAACAACCCGCGCGGTGGCGGCGTGTCGCGTCGCATCGAGGGCGAGGACCGGCAGGAACTTCGCGACACGATGGACAAGCTCGAACTGCCGGCCGGCATGTCGATCATCGCGCGCACTGCAGGCATTGGCCGCACGGCCGAGGAACTGCAGTGGGACCTCAACTACCTGATGAAGCTCTGGCTTGCGATTGAGGATGCATCGCGGCCGCAGTACGAACTCGCCGTCGACGATCCGGATCATCCCGGCAAGAAGAAGGTGAGCTACGTCGACGACACCACGAGCCCCGATGGCCAGCGACTGAAGCGCGCCAACCCGGCCCCGTTCCTGATCGTCGAGGAGTCCAACCTCGTCATCCGGGCGATCCGCGACTACTTCCATCCGGAGATCGGCGAGATCCTGGTCGACACCGACGACATCTACGAGCAGGCGCGCCAGTTCATGGCGCACGTGATGCCGGACAACGTTTCGCGCGTGAAGCGGTACAAGGACGACGTACCGTTGTTCTCCCGGTTCCAGATCGAGCATCAGATCGAGACGGCGCATGCGCGCACGGTCCCGCTGCCCTCGGGCGGCGCGATCGTCATCGACCACACCGAGGCGCTGGTGGCGGTCGACGTCAACTCGGCGCGCTCCACGCGCGGCTCTGACATCGAGGAAACCGCGACCCGCACGAATCTCGAGGCAGCCGATGAGGCCGCGCGCCAGCTGCGGCTGCGCGACCTGGGCGGACTGATCGTCATCGACTTCATCGACATGGAGGAGTCGAAGAACCAGAAGGCAGTCGAGAACCGTCTGAAGGACGCGCTGCATTACGACCGCGCCCGCGTGCAGATGGGCAAGATCTCGCGCTTCGGCCTGATGGAGCTTTCGCGCCAGCGCCTGCGCCCCGCGCTCAGCGAAGGCAGCCATGTCACCTGCCCGCGCTGCAACGGTGTCGGAGTGATCCGCGATACCGAAAGCTCGGCGCTGCATGTCCTGCGCATCCTGCAGGAAGAGGCGATGAAGGACAACACGGCTGCAGTTCATGCGCAGGTGCCGGTCGAAGTCGCCACCTTCCTGCTGAACGAGAAGCGCGGCGACATCGCCAAGCTGGAAGCACGTCTGCGCGTGTCGGTGGTGCTGATACCGAACAAGTTCATCGAGACGCCTCACTATCACGTCGAGCGCCTGCGGCACGACGATCCGCGCCTGGATGAATCAAAGGCCAGCTTTGAACGCGCCGCTGAACTCGCACCAAGCACGGACACGCCGTATACGCGCGGCAAGGTCGAAGAAGAGCGCGGCCGCCCGAAGCAGGAGGCGGTGGTCAAGGGCATCGTGCCCGAGACGCCTGCGCCCATGACCGTGCCTCTGCCCGCCGCGGTGGTGGCGCCGTCATTGCCCGCCGCCCCGGCGCGGGCAGGACTGTGGGGGCGCATCGTTTCGTTCTTCACCGGAGAGATGCCCGCCGTCCAGCCGGCCGCACTGCCGGCACCCGTCAAGGTCGTCGGCGAGAAGCCGGCCCGCGAAGGCGACGGCCGCGGTGATCGTCGCCGCGGACGCGGCGAGCGCGATGGACGGCGTGATGGCCGCCGCGACGACAAGCGCGGTGGACGCGGTGAGGAGCGGAAAGACGGCCGTCGAGGCGACAAACGCGAAGAACGCCGTCCCGCCGATGGAGCGGCGCGGCCCGAGCGCGACGCTGCTCCACGCGAAGCAACGGCGGAGGAAACACCACCGCCGAACAGAAATCGCAAGCCAGGCGAACGCCGCGGCGAACGCAAGGAACGCGTCGAGCCTGTCGAGGCACCAACTGCCGCACTGGTCCCCGTCGCGCCAGCGGAAATGGCTGAGCCGGTGATACCGGTCGGTGGAGCGCTCGTCACCGCTGACGCGACAACGGCGGAGGCGCAATCCGAGGAGCGCCGAGGCCGTAAGCGTCGTCGCCGTCGCGGGCGTGGTGGCCGGGGCGCTGAAGGTGAATCGGCCCTGAGTACAGACAAGTCGGCCGAGGCCGACGAACTGGTCGAGGACGAAGAAACCGATCAGACGGAGCTTGTTCCGGCGGTCGTCGCGGCGGCGGTCGCTCCTTCGATGGCGCCTCTGGTGGAGCCGCTGGCCGAACCGGCGACTTCACGCGACAAAGATCTGCCAGTCGCGCAGCAGCGTCCGGTCGCCGTCAAAGCGCCGGAGATGATCGTCATGCCGACGACCTACGCGCTGCCTGACGTTGCGCCGGCGCCGATGCAGATCGAGCAACTGCAGGCCGTCCTGCAACTGGCCGGGTTGAGCCTAGTGCAGACGGAGCCCCGCAAGTTCAGTGAGACTCAGGCTCGACTGGCCGCGGAGCCGCGCCTGGCGCGCGTGCCGCGCGAGCGTCCTCAGTTGCCAGCGCTCGACGAAGGTCCGTTGATCCAGGTCGAGACGCGTTCGGGACAAAGCCCGTCCGCCTAGTGTGGGTAAGGGGCGCGGCGTGACGCGCCGCGCCTTGTTGCGCGTTCCGCCGCTACCATTGGACGCATGACCGACCGCATTATCCAGTTGCTCGACCTGCGCACGGCGCGGCTGGCCGTGCCCGGTGTGTCCGCCGCCGGGCAGCCCGCGGGCGAGGTGCGCGACCGCCTCGGGCGGCCGTTGCGCGACCTTCGAATCTCCGTCACGGACCGCTGCAACTTTCGCTGCACCTATTGCATGCCGAAAGAAATCTTCGACCGCGATTACCGGTTCCTGCCGCACGCCGACCTGCTGAGCTTTGAAGAGATCACGCGTTTGGTGCAGGCCTTCATCGCGCTCGGCGTCGAGAAAGTCCGCCTGACCGGAGGCGAACCTCTGCTGCGCAAGGATCTGCACCGGCTCGTTGAAATGCTGGTGCGCCTGACGACGATCGACGGCCGTCCTCTCGACATCGCGCTCACGACCAACGGCTCGCTGCTTGCACGAAAGGCTCGCGCCCTCGCTGACGCCGGACTGCGGCGCGTCACCGTTTCCCTCGACGGCCTGGATGATGCGGTGTTCAGGCGCATGAACGACGTGGACTTCGAGGTAGCCGAAGTTCTCGCGGGAATCGATGCCGCGACCGCCGCCGGACTGGGGCCGGTGAAGGTGAACATGGTCGTCAAGCGCGGCGTCAACGACGGCGAGGTTGTGCCGATGGCGCGCCGGTTTCGCGGGACGGGCCAGATCGTCCGGTTCATCGAGTTCATGGATGTCGGAAGTTCCAACGGCTGGCGCATGGACGACGTCGTGCCGTCGGCCGAAATCATCGAACGCATCGGGCGCGAGGTTGGGCCTCTCAGCGCGATCGACGCGAACTACCCCGGTGAAGTCGCCGAGCGCTGGCGTTATCGCGACGGAGGTGGTGAGATCGGGGTGATCTCCAGCGTCACCCAGGCCTTTTGCAGCAGCTGCACCCGGGCGCGGCTCTCGACGGAGGGCATGCTTTATCTGTGTCTGTTTGCAGACCGCGGATATGACCTGCGGCGCTTGTTGCGCGGCGCGCCGGATCAGCCCGCGGCGGATCTTGCGGTCCTGCAGGCGTCCATCGCCCGCATCTGGAGCGAGCGCGCTGACCGTTATTCGGAGCTTCGCTCCGAGGCGACCGCGCGCAGACCCAAGGTCGAGATGTCCTACATCGGCGGCTGATATCGATGCGGAACGCCGCGATCGACAAGGGCCTGTTGACGCTTGGCTCGCACATGCGCGAGCCAGGCGTTTACGGACCCTACAAGCGTTTCATCAGCCTCAGCATCGTAGAGACGATCGGCCGGTAAGGCGGCATGAAGAGGTTCATACCGTTCAGGCGCGACTGCCGGAACACGGGCGTCAGTTTGCTGAAGGTGTCAAAGCCCCACTTGCCGTGGTAGTGGCCCATGCCGGATGGGCCGATTCCACCGAACGGCAGTTCCTCCTGCGCCACGTGCATCAGCGTTTCGTTGACGCACACGCCGCCTGCATGGGTCTGCTTCAGCGCGCGTTCCGCCCGGGCGGCATCGTTGTCGAACCAGTAAAGCGCAAGCGGTCGCGGCTGGGCATTGACGAATGCGACCGCCTCGTCGACCTTGTCGTAGCCGATGACCGGCAGCACCGGGCCGAAGATCTCTTCGCGCATGACGTCGAGTGAACGGGGCGGATCGACCAGCACCGTCGGTGCGAGGCGATGGACTTCGTCGGCGCGATCGGCCCCTGCGAAGAGCGGCACGACTTTGACGCCGGCCGCGACCGCCTGATCAACGTAGCCGATCAGCCGACCGTAGTGCCGCTGATTGATGACGCTGCAATAGTTCGGGTCCTGCAGCCCCCGCGGGTACATGCGCACAGCGTTTGCCTGCAGCGCCGCAACGAAGGCCGGGACGCTGGCCCGCGGGACGAGGACGTAGTCGGGCGCGATGCATGTCTGGCCGGCGTTGAGCAGCTTCCCCGCCAGCACGCGCTGCGCGGCCCGCTCGATCGGGTAATCCGGAGCGACCACGGTCGGCGACTTGCCGCCGAGTTCCAGCGTGACAGGCGTCAGGTTTGGCGCGGCGGCCGCCATGACATGCCGTCCGACCACTGTTGAACCGGTGAACAGAAGGTGATCGAACGGCAAAGCGGAGAACTGCGCCGCCACGTCAGGTCCGCCGGTAATGACATCGACCTCGTCGGCCGGAAAGTGCTTGCCGACCAGGTCCGCAAATAGCTGCGAAAACGTCGGTGTGTACTCCGACATCTTCACCATCGCCCGGTTGCCGGCAACCAGTGCCGCGACCAGCGGGCCGATCGCGAGGAACAAGGGATAGTTCCAGGGGACGATGATGCCGACCACACCGACCGGCCGCGGCATCACATGCGCGCGCGCCGGCAAGAACCACTTCGAGACCAGGGCGCCGCGAGGCCGCATCCACTGCTCGCCGTGCCTCAGCGCTCCCTTGATCTCGGCCAGGCTCGGAAAGATCTCCGCAATCTGGGACTCCATCCGGGGGCGGCCGCCAAAGTCCTGATCGATCGCCGCTTCGATCTCGGACTCGTGCTCGCAGACCAGTCGCCGCAGTCGCTCAAGGCGATCGCGCCGAGTCCGCCATTCAGGGAACGGCGCGGCATCGTAGCTGGCACGCTGGCGCTCGAACGAAGTGTGCAAGTCGGATGGGATGTCGAGGGCGTTCATGCAAGTCCCGAGTTTGAAACCCCGCAAAGCTTACTGCGCACGCGTGGAGGCTGTGTTCCAATCTGCTCGCTCCATGGAGGGGTGAGATGCAACAGTTGCAGAGCGCCGTCGGCCTCATCGGGCTGCTGGCGCTGGCGTGGGCGGTATCCGAGCGACGCCGCGAAGTCCCATGGCGCCTGGTTGCGAGCGGGATAGGACTCGCACTGGCACTGGCAGTCCTCTTTCTGAAGGTGCCGCCGCTCGCGACATTGCTCGCGAGCCTCAACACGGCACTTGATGTATTCGAGCACGCATTGCAGGCCGGAACCGGCCTCGTGTTTGGTTACCTCGGTGGTGCCGAGCCCCCGTTCACCGTGACGGCGCCGGCGGCCACGTTCGTTCTGGCGTTTCGGGCCCTGCCGCTGGTGCTGCTCGTCGCTGCCATGTCCGCCCTGCTCTTCCATTGGGGCGTCTTGCCGCTGCTGGTGCGTGCGTTCGCAC
Source organism: uncultured beta proteobacterium (assembly GCA_963702595.1). GTDB lineage: Bacteria > Pseudomonadota > Gammaproteobacteria > Burkholderiales > Burkholderiaceae_F > JALORV01. Next base: position 57,586 of record CAVPDC010000018.1, read on the forward strand.
GCCTGCTCGAGCGCACGATGGGACTGGGTGGGGCAGTCGGTGTCTCCGCCGCGGCGAACGTCTACGTCGGCATGGTGGAAGCTCCCCTGGTCATCGCACCCTATCTCGCGGGCCTCTCGCGGGGTGAACTCTTCATCGTCATGAACTGCGGCATGGCCACGATCGCCGGGACTGTCCTGGTTCTCTATGCCACCTTTCTCGCTCCGATCATCCCGAACGCCCTGGGCCATCTGCTGGTGGCATCGATCGTGGCCACTCCCATGGCCATCGCGGTCGCTTCGATCATGGTGCCACCCCGACTGACCCCCGGTACAAAGGTCGGCTTCGAGCGCCCGGATGCGAATGCGGTGGCAGCGCTCACCCGGGGCACGCTCGAAGGACTGCAACTGCTCCTGAATATCGTGGCGATGCTGGTCGTGTTCGTTGCACTTGTGGCCCTTGTCAACGGACTGCTCGACCTGCTGCCCGCGATCGGCGGGACGGCCCTCACCCTCGAGCGCATCTTTGGCTGGCTCTTCGCGCCGCTGGCCTGGCTGATCGGCATTCCTTGGGCAGAGGTGCCGACGGCCGGAAGCCTGCTCGGCAAGAAGACGGTGCTGAACGAACTGATCGCTTACCTTGACCTGGCGCAGTTGCCCCCGGCCGCTCTGTCCGATCGCAGCCGCCTGCTGATGACGTACGCACTGTGCGGCTTCGCGAACTTCGGCAGCCTCGGAATCATGTTGGGCGGCCTGTCGGCGTTGCTTCCGGCCGGGCGCCGTGCGGAAATGGCCGAACTGGGGATGAAGTCCGTGTTCGCCGGACTGCTCTCCACCTGTGCCACGGCCGCGCTCGTCGGGATGCTCGTCTGATGGACATTCCCGCCCTGCAAGGCAAGCGCGTCCTGCTGCGCGGCTGGCAAGCACGCGATGCCGAACAGTTCGCCGCCCTGAATGCAGATCCAGTCGTGATGGAGTTCTTTCCTGCGACACTGTCGAGGGCCGAGAGCGACGCCATGATCGCGCGGGCGCAAGCGGGTCTCGAATCGCGCGGCTGGGGCTTCTGGTGCCTCGAGATCGACGGGAACTGCACCGGCTTCGTGGGCCTGTCGGTACCGACGTTCGAAGCCCACTTCACACCCTGTGTCGAAGTCGGCTGGCGCATGGCGGGTGCCTGCTGGGGACGCGGTTACGCGACCGAGGCCGCGCGGCTCGCCCTGGACTTTGGGTTCCGCCAGCTCGCGCTGCCCGAGATCGTGTCGTTCACGGCCCTCAGGAACGTGCGGTCGCGGCGCGTCATGGAGCGCCTTGGCATGGCGAACGACGTGACCGGCGAGTTTGACCACCCGCGCGTTCCAGCCGGGCATCCGCTGCGCCCTCATGTTCTTTACCGACTGAAGAATCCACACAAAACTGTCTAGCAATTCACTTTAGAAATAAATGCCAAGCCACTGTTTCTTATACCTTCTTGGCCGCCGATCTGCCACTTCTCGAGCAACAACTTTAAATTAGCGCTTTAACAAATTGAAAAGGCTATAGAAATTAGCCGTGGTGGCTTGTCCAATGGCATCCACTTCAACATTCCGAAGCTCCGCCAGTTTCGCGGCGATGTGTCGCACGAAGGCCGGTTCGTTTGACTTGCCGCGATGGGGCACCGGCGCCAGGTAAGGCGAATCGGTCTCGATCAGGAGTCGGTCGAGTGGCACCATGGTGGCCGTGGCTTGAAGCTCCCTGGCGCTCTTGAACGTGACGATGCCCGAGAACGAGATGTAGAAGCCGAGGTCGAGCGCGTGGCGCGCAACCTCTTCCGACTCCGTGAAGCAGTGCATGACCCCGCCCACTTCGTCCGCACCCTCCTCGCGCATGATGCGCAGCGTGTCGGCGGCCGCGGACCGGGTATGGATGATCAGGGGCTTGCGGCAGGCGCGCGCGGCCCGGATGTGGGCCCGGAATCTCTCCCGCTGCCAGTCCAGCGGCTCCGGGAGGCGGTAGTAGTCCAGCCCGGTCTCCCCGATCGCAACGACCTTGGCGTGCTGGGCGAGATCCACCAGCGCTTCGACCGACGGCTCGGGTGTCCCGGTGGAGTCGGGATGGACGCCCACGGAGGCATAGACATTGTCGTGCCGGGTAGCGCTATCCAGTACCGCGGGAAACTCCGGCAGCGTCGTGCAGACGCTCAGCGCCGCCTCGACCCCTGCTGACCGCATCCGGGCCAGCACGCCAGGCAGGTCGCCCGACAGTTCAGGAAATGCCAGGTGGCAATGGGAGTCAACGAACATTGAAGGCGGTCACGGCTGTGATCCGTGGGCGGAGCTTCCGACCGCCGGGAGACTACAGCGTGTGGGTGGGACGCGCCGATTTGAGGGCCGCGCCCAGCGAGTCCTCGATGCGCTTGCGTGCCGTCATTCCCGACTCGTCGGCCGGGAAATGCACGCCGATGCCCGGCGTCTTGTTACCGCCGGCGGCGGGGCTGATCCAGACGACCTTGCCCGCCACCGGAATCCGCGTCGGATCATCCAGGAGCGTCAGGATCAGGTAGACATCATCTCCAAGCTGGTATGGACGCGTCGTCGGAACAAAGATGCCGCCATTCTTCAGGTACGGCATGTAGGCCGCATACAAAGCAGCCTTTTCCTTGATCGACAGTGATAAGACGGCAGGTCGAACACTGGCTTGCTGGCCGTTGCCCGCTGCCTTGGCTCCCGCTGGGTCATTCATCAGCCGTTCGTATCCCCGTCCGTTAGCGCGCGGGCCGGACCGCGTCCAGATAGCCCATCAGCAGGCCTTCCACAGCGAGCCGCGTGTTGAGCGGATGATCGGCTGTTGCCTGCGCGTTGGCGAGTTCGCCGAGCCATCCCAGCAATCGTTCCAGGTCACACTCGCGTGCGACCGCGGCCAGCGCCTTTTTCTGCTTCGGATAATAACGAACGCGCGCGGCCGTCCTTTCCGCCAATAAGTCCCATCCCCAACGCTGAAACAGACGGATCGCATCGCCCAGGGAAGTGTCCTTCGGTACGGCGGCAACGATGTCGGGCGGACTCAGCCGGCCGCCTTTGGCCAGCAGTTCCAGCAGACGGGACTTCAGCTCAGGCGCGAGGCGACGCGCATCGTTCTCGTCCGGATGTGCAAGTTCCATCGGGGCGCCCCCGGCTTCGGCCAAGGCATCCTCCGCATCGGCTATTCCCTGACCGCGCAGCCAGGCAAGCGCTGCATCCCGACTCGGGACCGGCGCCCGCAGCAGGACGCAGCGCGAACGAACCGTCGGCAGCACGGCATCGATTTCGTCTGTAACCGCCAGGAAAAGCGCGCCAGGCGGCGGCTCCTCGAGCAGCTTCAGCAGCGCATTTGCGGCCGGTCCGTTAAGAGATTCGGCCGGCGCGAGTATGACAATGCGGCGGCCGCCGCGATGCGCTGCAAGTGTCAGGAATTCCGTGATTGCGCGAACCTGGTCAATACGGATCTCGCGGCTGGCCTTGGTCGGCTTGGTTGGGGTCGACGCGACCTCGGTTTCTTCGGCATCCTCACGCTGCGGCTGATCGATCTCCGGTATCAGCCGGCGCAGATCCGGATGGTTCTCCGCCGCCAGCAGATGGCAACTTGGGCACTGGCCGCAGGATCGGCCCTCGCGATCGGGCGCCTCGCATAGCAGTGCGTGCGCCAGGGCGTGTGCGAAGTGCCGCTTGCCGATGCCGCGCGCCCCGTGCAGCAGCAGCGCGTGGGGGATGCGCTCAGGCGCCGTGGCCAGCTGTCGCCACAGCGGTTCCTGCCACGGCAGCGGCATCAGCCGTTCCATCGTGACATCAGGTCCGTCAATTGGTCACGGATGACCGCGGGCGACGCCGCACTGTCGACGACGAAGAACCGGTCCGGGAAAGCCGCCGCCCGCTCGAGGTACTGCTTCCGCACCGCCCCGAAGAACCCGAGCTGCTCCGACTCGAAGCGGTCCGCGGCCCGAGCCTGCGCCAGGCGCTGCGCCGCGACTTCGGGTGGCACGTCGAAGAGGAGCGTCAGGTCAGGCTGCAGATCAGGATGTACCCACCGCTCCAGCGTGGCGATCTTTTCAACCGGCACGCCACGCCCGCCCGCCTGGTAGGCGTAGGTTGCGTCGGTGAAGCGATCGCACAGCACCCAGCGCCCCGCAGCCAGTGCGGGACGCAGCACGCGCTCGAGATGATCCGAGCGGGCCGCGAACAGCAGCAACGTCTCGGTCGCCGCGTCCATCGGTTCGCTGAGCACCAGAGTGCGCAGGGCTTCCGCGAGGGGCGTGCCGCCCGGCTCGCGCGTTATTACGAGCTCGATGCCTCGCGCGCGCAGTGCGTCCGCGACGACCTGGATCTGAGTGCTCTTCCCGGCCCCGTCGATGCCTTCGAAGGTGATGAAGCGGCCGCGCCCGCTCATTTGCCGATGCCCCGCTGGTACTTGTCGACGGCGCGGTTGTGTTCGTCGAGCGAACTGGAAAAGTGCGACGAGCCATCGCCCCGCGCGACGAAGTACAGCGCATCGGTGGCGGCGGGGCGCAGCGCCGCCTCGATCGAGGCCCGGCCCGGCAGCGCGATGGGCGTCGGCGGCAGCCCGGCCCGCGTGTAGGAATTGTACGGACCGTCGGTCAGGAGATCGCGCTTGCGTAGGTTGCCATCGAACCGATCGCCGAGCCCGTAGATGACCGTCGGGTCTGTCTGCAGCAGCATGCCGCGCCGCAGTCGGTTGACAAACACGCCCGCGACCAGCGGGCGCTCGGAAGCCTGCCCGGTCTCTTTCTCGATGATCGAGGCCATGATCAGCGCTTCATACGGCGACTTGTACGGCAGCTTCGGATCGCGTGCGTCCCACGCCTGTTGCAGTACGGCCATCTGGGACCGATACGCCTGGCGCCAGATGTCGAGGTCACTGCTGCCGGGGTCGTATAGATACGTCTCGGGAGAGAACACTCCTTCCGGGTGCGACTCGACGGCACCGATCGCCTGCAGCAACTGGGCGGGTGAGAGCTTCGCACTGTCCGGCCGCAGGTCTGCAGTCGCGGCGAGTTGCGCGCGCAGTTCACGGAACGTCGTGCCTTCGACAATAGTCAGCCGCTCGTGGATGACGTCGCCGGCCCGCAGCTTTGCCAGCAGTCCGGCCAGCGTCGTTCCGCGCTCGACTGCGTAGCGCCCAGACCGCAGGCTCTGGGCCGACTCCGTGACTCGCGCAAGCGCGGCGAACGCGAACTCGTTGACCTCGACGCCCGCCGCCTGAGCCGACTGCGCAATACCGCGGACCGAAGCGCCAGGCTTGACGCGGAACTCGATCCGATCAGCGCTCATCGGCAGCGGGCGCGTGTAGACATACCAGCGGCCGAGCGCATACGCCCCAGCCGCACATGCGAGCACCAATACTGCGACCACGGCCCACGCCCGTGCACGCGAAGTCTTCGCCATTTCCCGGAGACATTGCGACCAACGGCACCTATGATAGCTGCCACGAACTCACCCTCATGCCACATGCCTGACGAAGTCCTTTCACCCGTATCCCTTGGCGCCTTCGCGGCCTCGTCCGCGGACCTGGCCGCGGTGCTCAACGCGCCTGCGGTCGCGCGCCTGTCCGAACTCGGAACGATTCGCGTAGACGGCGCTGACGCAACTGCATTCCTGCAGTCGCAGCTGACGAACGATGTTGCGCACCTCGGCAACGATGCGCTGCAGCTCAACGGCTACTGCACGCCCAAGGGCCGCCTGCTTGCGACGTTTCATCAATGGCGTGACGGTGATGCCATCGTGCTGCAACTGCCGCGGGAACTGGTCGCTCCGGTTGCGAAGCGACTGTCGATGTTCATTCTCCGAGCCAAGGTCAGGCTGGCCGATGCGAGCGACCAGTGGACCACGCATGCCCTACTCGGACCGCAAGCGTCTGCGGCACTGCGTGCGGCGGGAATCGAACCTCCCGCGCAAACATGGGCCTCCGTGGAGCACGCTGGCCTGCGCGTGAGTCGCCTGCCCGCCGCACCTGCCGTCGCGGAGCGCTTCCTGCTTACCCAGGCCGGAACATCGCTCCCTGCAGCTCTTGTGGCATTGCCAGTGGTGGCAAGCGATGCCTGGTGGTGGAGCGAGGTCGCCGCCGCGGTTCCGACCGTGTTCCCGGCCACGCAGGAAAAGTTTGTGCCGCAGATGATCAACTTCGAAGTCCTGGGCGGCGTGAACTTCAAGAAGGGCTGCTATCCCGGGCAGGAGATCGTGGCGCGCAGCCAGTATCTTGGCAAGCTGAAACGCCGGATGCAGGTCGCCCACGCCGAAACTCAGGATCCTCCGGCCGCAGGATCCGACGTGTTCCAGTCCGGGCAAGAGCAACCGATCGGCACCGTCGTCATGGCGGCACGCGCGCCCGGTGGGGGCGTTGATCTGCTGTTCGAAGCGCCGGTCGATCGCGTTGGTGCCGGGACGCTGCAAGTCGGGGCGGTCGGCGGCGCCGCGCTGCGAGTCCTGCCCCTGCCCTACGAACTGTTCGATCCGACGGCATGAACAGCGTTCTCGAGAACTGGTACATCTACTACCCGGCCCCGCGCGACGGCGGACGGGAGGCGCTGCAGCGGTTGCGCGCCATGCAGCAGCGCCTGTCGACCGGCGGCGTGGGTCGCGTAAGCATCGAGGAGCGTGTCGGCGAAACGACAACACCGACCTGGATGGAAGTCTATGAAGGCATTCAGGATCCGGGCGCCTTTGCCGCAGTGCTTGCCTCGGCCCTGCGCGAGAGTCAACTGCCCTCTGAAATGATGACTGCACGCCGCATCGAGCGGTTTCGCAGCCTTTGACGCCATGTGCCTGATCGTTCTCGCCTGGCATGCTCATCCGGACTACCCGCTGATCATTGCGGGCAATCGCGATGAGTTCTATACGCGCCGGACGCGGCCGGCGGCCTGGTGGGGACAGGCAGTCTCGCTGCTGGCCGGGCAGGACGAGGAAGCGGGGGGCACCTGGTTCGGCATCACGCGCCGTGGCCGCCTCGCCATGCTGACCAATGTGCGCTCACCGAGCGAACGCAACCCCCACGCACCGTCGCGCGGCGCGCTCGTCGTGGCGGCGCTGCAGACGCCGGAACGCGTCGACCGATGGCTCGAGCGCCACTCCCACCGCACCGCGGCGTTCAACGGCTTCAACATGCTGGCGGGTGATGTCATGGCGACCGACGGCAACCAGCCCGGTTCACTGCATTACTACAGCAACCGGCACGACGCGCAACCCCGCATGATCGAGCCTGGCGTCTACGGCCTGTCGAACGCGTTTCTCGACACGCCCTGGCCCAAGGTCAATCGCGCCGTCGCTCGATTCGCCTGCACGATTGCGAGTCGCGTGCGCATCGATGACCTGCTGGACCTGATGGCAGACCGCACACTCGCGCGCGATCCGGAACTGCCCCAAACTGGCGTGCCGTTGGACTGGGAGCGTGCGCTTTCGGCGATCCAGATTCGGGCCAACGGCTACGGCACGCGCGCGACCACGGCGCTGACGGTGCGTGCTGACGGCCTTGCGACTTTCTACGAACGCACGTTCGACACGACCGATCCCCAGCGTTGGGACGACCGCCACTTCGAGTTCATGATCGACACCGAAGCGCGCCCGGCCCGGCTGAAGACACGCGATCCCAACTAACGCGGCTACAGGTCCCTGCGCATGTCGACGTGGGGAATGCCGGCGTCGAGATACTCAGCGCCGCAAGCGGCATAGCCGTGCCGCTCGTAGAAAGGCACGGCGTGGGTCTGGGCGCTCAGCATGGCTTCGCGCTGGCCACGCGCCCGCGCGGCATCCATCAAGGCGGTGAGCAGTGCACTGCCGACGCCGGCTCCGCGCGCCGGCTTCAGCACGGCCATGCGACCGATGTGGCCGTCGGGCAGGAGCCGCCCGGTGCCCTGCGCATTGCCTTCGCCATCGAATGCGACGGCGTGCAGGCACTGCGGATCCCAGTCGTCGATCTCCATTTCCGCCGGGACCTTCTGCTCCTCGACAAAGACCGTTGTGCGAATCGGCGCCGCCCAGCGCTGCAACGCCGCCCAGTCGCCGAGTTCAACCCGCAACATTGGCCGCTGCCTCCGCGGGGACGATCGTCTCAAAGGCCAGCACGCGCTCGCGCAGCAGCGCCGGCAGCCGCTGCGGCGCCCTGCTTACGGGGTCGGTGCAGACGTAGACCAGGTCGCCCTCCACCAGCGCACGGTCATGCTTTCCGAGCGCGAACATCTCGACCCGGAAGGTCAGGCTCGTGGTTCCGAAACGGGCGATCCGTCCGCAGATCTCCAATTCGTCGTCGTACGCGACCGGCGCGTGATATTCGAGCGTGGCCTTGCGCACGAAGAGGTCCACGCCGATAGCAAGCAACGCGCCGGGATAGACCATCCCGATCGCCCGCCAGTATTCGGTGACGCAGACGTCGGTGTAGGCGAGATAGTTTGCATTGAACACGACACCCTGCGGGTCGACCTCGGCCCAGCGCACCCGCAGCGGGAAGCGATGCCGGTACTCCGCGTACGCCACTACTTCGCGCCTTTCTTCGCGTCGCCCGCGATCACGAACGTCATCTTGGCCGGGTCGATGTACTTGCGGAAAGCCGCATTCACCTGCTCGGGCGTCACGGCGCGCAGACGGTCCTCGAACTGCTTCGAGAAGGCGAACGTCCGTCCAAGGTCCAGGTTGCTGATCCAGGCGCCTGCGACCACCGGGTCCTGCGAACGGTTCAGCGTCCTGGCCTGCAGCAGGCCCTTCTTCGCGTCCTCGACCTCGGCCGCGGTAAAGCCCTCCTTCAGCGCCCGCTCCATCTCCTCCCGCACCGCCTGTTCGGCGCGATTCACGTTCTGCGGCGCCGACAGGCCGCCGATCGTGAACATCGCATAGCGCTCGCGGGAACCGAGCGAGACGCCCGATCCCACGCCATAGCTCAGGCCGTCCTTCTGGCGCAGCCGCACCATCAGCCGATTCGAGAGTCCGCTGCCGCCGCCAAAGATCTCGTTGGCGATCAGGAGCGCCGGTGCGTCGGGATCGTTGTCACGCAACGGAAAGTCGAGCCGCGCACGGAAGACGGCATTTTCCTTGTCCGGCGTATCGACTGTCAGCCGCACAGGCTTGACCTCGCGGTACTCGCGGTCAACCCGTGCATAGGGCGCCTTCGAGGCCCACCCGGCGAAGAGTTCCTTGATCAGCGACTCGACCTCCTTGTCGTTAAAGTCACCCACGATCGAGATCTCGCCCCGCGCTGTACCGTAGAAGTCTGCGTAGAACTTCTTCACCGACTCGAGCGAGGTCTTACCGACGTCGTCGATGCGCTGCTTGAGCGGAATGTGGTGGCGGGGATCTCCCGGGGGATAGGCATTGAAGTGCGTCGACATTGCATCGCGCGACAAGGCCTCCGGATTGTCCAGCTGCGACGACAGCCCGGTCACCAGTTCCCGCTGCAGCTGCTGGTACTCCGCAAGAGGAAAGCTCGCGCCGCGCAGGACGTCGGCCAAGAGCCGCAGGGAATCGGGCAGGTGCGTGCGAGTAGTCTGGAATCCGAGCAGCCCGCCAGTCATCTGCAATCGGGTCATCTCGTCGGCAATCTGCTGGCGCGTGCGCTTGTCGGTGCCGCGGCTGAGCATCGCGCCTGCGAGTTCGCCCTCGATGCTGCGTCCCGTCAAAGTGGTGACGTCGCCCCAGCGGAAATTAGTACGGACGTTGACCGTCTCGCCGCGGTTCTTCTTCGGCAGCAACGCGATCTTCAGATCTCCGACCGTGACGACGCGCGTGCGCTTGTCAATGTTGTCCTGTGACGGGTCGAAGGCCTCGCCGGACTGCCCGGCAGCCGACGGCTTGAACTCCGCAAGCACCTGTGCCGCGGCGGGTGCCACGGGAATCTCCGCACGCTGAAGGTTATCTTCAGGTACGAAGAACCCGACGACCCGGTTGTCGCGCACGAAGTAGCGGGCCGCTGCCTCATCGACAGTCGCGCTGGTCAGCTTGGCGATGCGATCTCGGTTGTAGAAGAAGAGCCGCCAGTCGCCAAGCGCGACGTACTCCGAGAGGCCCACGCCGAACGATTGAGGGTTGGCCAGCGTGCGCTCGAAGGAGGTGGCCTGCTGTTGCAGCGTGCGCTTCAGTTCGGCCTCGGTCACGGGCTGCTTCCTGATCGACCCTTCGATGATTTCGATCATCGTCTGCGCAACGGGCTCAAGCGGCTCGCCTTTCTTGACCACAGCGCCAAACACGACGAACCCCGGGTCGCGCGCACCCATTGTCGAGCCGAAGACCTGCGCCGCCTTGCCGGTTTCCACCAGCGCCTTGTACAGACGTCCGTTCGGCGTGTCGCCGAGCACATCGACGGCAACGTCGGCCGCAAGCAGGTCCGGGTGCAGCGAACTCGGCAGCCGGTAGGCGACCGTCACGATCTGGACTTCGCCCTTGCGACGGATCGTGAATTGCCGCTCACCGTCATGTGTCGGTTCAACGGTCCAGAGCACCGGTAGCGTCCGCTTGGGCTTGGGGATGCGACCGAAGGCGTCGGCGATCCACCGGATCGTCTTGGCCTCGTCGAACTTGCCGGCGACGATAAGCACGGCGTTGTCGGGCTGGTAGTAGGTGCGATAAAACCCCTGCAGGTTCTCAATGCGCACATTTTCGATATCCGAGCGCGCGCCGACGGCCGACTTGCCGTAGTTGTGCCAGTCGTACAGCATCGCCTGGTTGCGCTCGAACATCTGCAGCGACGGGTTGTTCTGGCGCATCTCGAACTCGTTGCGCACGACCGTCATTTCCGAGTCGAGGTCCTTCTTGGCGATGAACGAATTCACCATGGCGTCGGCAGACCAGTCGATCGCCCACTTCAGGTTGTCGTCGCTGGCCTGGAACGTCGAGAAGTAATTGGTACGGTCGAGCCAGGTCGTGCCGTTGTTCTGGAACCCGCGCTTGCTGAACTCCGCATCCGGCTTGGGGTGGCGCTTCGAGCCCTTGAAGATCAGGTGCTCGAGCAGATGCGCCATGCCGGTCTCGCCGTAGTTTTCATGCCGCGATCCGACCAGGTAGGTGATGTTGACGGTCGCGGTGGGCTTCGACGGATCAGGGAACAGGATGAAGCGCAGCCCATTGGCCAGGCGGTATTCGGTGATCCCTTCGACGGTCTGGCCGCGGGTCACACCAGCCGGCAGGGGCGGCGTCGCCTGCGCGAGCGCGGTGGCCGCCACGATCCAGAGCGCAGCCGCGGCAAGCCCGCGGCGCATGAAATGCTTCATCAGTGCTGCTCCATCAAACGTATGGTTGGTCGATTTTGCCAGCGACCCGGACACCGTTGTCCTGCCGTGCGATCAAGCGGGAATCGGACGGCTCAGGAGGCGCCACAGAAAGCGTGGATTGCGGCCGAGATGCGTTCTGGCTCTTCATGAGCCAGCCAGTGCGTCGCGCCGGGCAGCCTTTCGATCGTAAGGTCGTCGACAAGTTCACTCAGGCCGTCGAGCAGGCCTAGCGGCAGCGCGGTATCTGCCTCGCCCCAAAGCACAAGCGTCGGTACCCGGACCCGGAACTTGGATGGGTCGAGGACCAGGGCCGCCGGGCCGGGGTCGGCTGCGGTCGGCGGGTAAAGCGGCGAGGCGCGATAGTAGTTGAGCCCGCCGGTCAGTCCCCGGTCCCAAACCTCCCGATAGCGTGTCGCCCGGTCGGGCGTGTACCACGCATGGTCAGGTCGCTGCATGCCGAGGAAAAACCCCTCGAGCGCCTGATAGTCGTGCCTGGTCAGGGCCTGTTCCGCGCCGGGAGCGCGCAGCCAGTTCATGTAGGCACTCGCCGCCTGCTGCACAGGGTCGCCGGCGAGCTCGCGCTGGAAGGGAATTGGATGTGGCGAGTTCAGGACGACGAGGCGCTCGACACGCTCCGGGTGCGCGATCGCCCATTGCCACGCGGCCGCCCCACCCCAGTCATGGGCGACCACGGTCACGCGCGGCCATTGCAGGTGGTCGCACAAGCCTTGGAGGTCCGCGAGGATTTCGCGCATCCGGTAGGCCGCGATGTCGAGGGGCTGGCTCGATAGGTTGAAACCACGCAGATCGGGAGCGACAGCGTGCCAATTCGTCGCGAAGTAAGGCAGCACGTCTTCCCAGGCCGCCCAGTACTCCGGAAACCCGTGAAGGAACACGATCGGTCGCGCGGCCGGGTCACCTGCGCTGGCAACGTGCAGCCGTATGCCCCGACCGACGTCGGCGAATTTTCCGGTCGAGATCATTCCGCGGACGCGGGCCGGGTCTGCGGCCGCGTCGCGTACGGATCCGCGGGCGAGCTTCCCGCCAGCGCCGCCTCGAAACGCGCCTCCACTCCCGGGAGAATCTGCGGGTGGGTGAACACAAAGAAGCGATTCGCACGCACGGCATCGAACGTCATCGCAGCGACATCGGCAGCGCTGATACGTCCGCTCGACACGGCCTTTTCGAGGCCAGCCTGCGCCATGCGCTTCGATGGCACCTCGACATCGTTCGCCAGCTCCGCTGGCCGATTGCGATGGGACTGTGCGATGCCGGTCGGCACGAAGGCCGGGCACAGCAGGCTGACGCCCAGCCCCGACTGCGCCAGTCTAAGGTCGTGAAAGAGCGTCTCGGTGAGGGCGACCACGGCGTGCTTCGACACGTTGTAGACCCCCATGAGCGGCGGCGCGAGCCAGCCTGCCATGGAGGCCGTATTGACGATATGGCCGGTCTCCCCGTTGGCCTCCGCCGCAAGCATGCGCGGTACAAAGTGGCGGATGCCGTGCACCACGCCCATCAGGTTGACCCCCATCACCCACTGCCAGTCGCGCTCGGAGTTTTCCCACAGGTAGCCGCCGCAGCCGACCCCAGCGTTGTTCATCAGCAGGTGTACGCCCCCCAACTCCGTGAACGCGCGGTCCGCGAGCTGCGCCATCTGGCGGCTGTCGGCGACGTCGACGACTTGATCGAGGACGGTGACGCCGCTTTCGCGCAGCTCGTTGACGATCGCATCGAGCGCGTCGGGCTGCACATCGGTGAGCACCAGGCGCATGCCGTTACGAGCCGCCAGGCGCGCGAACTCACGCCCGAAACCGCCGCCCGCGCCTGTGATGACTGCGACTTTGTCGTCAAAAGTTTCCATAGCTTTGAGAATAACCCAGCGACCAGGACGGCTCCTCGACCGAACCTGCGTGGTCGCAAGCAGCGTCCACCAACCCCCACCAAACGGCTCACAGTGCCGCTGGACATGAGTTCACTGGAGAAGGCGCATGAAAGCCATCGCGGGGTTCACCAAGACCACCCTGATTGGCGGCGTCCTGGTGGTCATGCCGATCTACCTGAGCATTCTGCAGCTGCTAAAGGCCCTGGCTGGCGTCGCGGGACTGGTCGCAGTGTCATTTCAAAGTGGGGAGCCGGTTCCAGCGAACTGCTGGCGGACATGAAGCGGGCCGCAGCGAACGCGGCGCCGACTCACGCCCAGCTCGGAACGGGCCAGAGCGCGCGCGGACACGACGCGACCAGGGCGCATTCTGGTTGCACAATGGATGCTTCATCGCATGGCGGAGGCGCGGATGCGAAGCCTGGACGAAGAGATCGCTAGACACCTGCAGGAGGTCTCCTCAACGGGCGAGCTTCAGCAGGCTCCCAGCTACGGCAAGCCGCTCGCCGCGGACGTCGGCTGGGACGAGACGCCGGAGGCCTTGCGGATGCCGTTCAAGATCCTCAAGGATGCCGGCGTGACGCCCCCGGAGATCGAGATGTTCCAGCAGCGCGCGCAAATTCGAGCGCAGCTGCAGACGGAAGCAGAGGGCCCGGAACGCGACGCGCTGGAGCGAAAACTGAACGAGCTCGAACTTTCTATTGCACTCCGACTCGAGGCCCTCAGGCGAAACGCGCAGGGATAGGCACCCGGCCTTGGCGTGGGCCCTGCATGGCGCCGGGCCCGGCCGGCGATGAGCGGACAACATGAATGCGATTTCGGTCACGCGGCACTGGCTCGAGCATGCGGTCATAGGTCTGAACCTGTGTCCCTTTGCCAAGGCCGTGCAGGTCAAGCAGCAGATTCGGTGGGTCGAGAGCGCAGCTCGTGACGCGCAAGGGCTACTCGACGACCTGGTAAGTGAATTGCAGTTCCTGGCTGCGGCCGATCCCGAGGCGGTGGACACCACGCTGCTGATCCACCCACATGTGCTGACCGACTTCCTCGACTACAACGACTTCCTCGAGATCGCCGACGCCGCCGTCGAGCAGCTGGGTCTCGACGGTGTCCTGCAGGTGGCGAGCTTCCACCCCGATTATCAGTTCGAAGGGACCTCCCCCGGTGACGTCGAAAATCTCAGCAATCGTTCACCCTACCCCATGCTGCATCTGCTGCGCGAAGACAGCATCGCCCGCGCCGTGGCGGCCTATCCCAATGCCGCAGCCATCTACGAACGCAACATCGAAACCCTGCGCCAGCTGGGTGCCCATGGATGGCGCCTGCTGATGGCGAACGCGAACTCGACTGGCGACTGACCTCTCCGCAGGCGCCTGCGGACCTCCGACAATGACTCGACCGCGGGGCGGCTTAGGCCCTGCCCGACTTCCTTCAGAAAAGCTTGACGAGCTGCTTTCCGAAGTTTGCGCCACGCAGCATGCCGAGGAAGGCCTGCGGTGCGTTTTCGATGCCGTGCGCGATCGACTCGCGGTACTTGATGCGGCCGGCGATGACTTGCGACCCCAGTTCCTTCAGGGCCGTGGGCCAGACGTCCATGTGTTCGCTGACGATGAATCCCTGCATCTTGAGCCGGCTTATCAGGAACCAGGTCGGGTTCGTGATCGGGATCGGCTCGCCGTCATAGCCGGCGATCAGGCCGCACAGCGCAATGCGACCGAACGCATTCATGCGCGGCAGCACGGCGTTCATGATGTTGCCGCCGACATTCTCGAAGTACCCATCGACGCCCTGCGGCGCGGCGTCCTTCAGCGCGCGGTTCACATCCTGGGACTTGTAGTCGATGCACGCATCGAAACCGAGTTCGGCCACAACGTAGCTGCACTTCTCGGCGCCGCCCGCAATGCCCACGGCGCGGCAGCCGGAAATCTTGGCGAGCTGGCCCACGACGCCGCCCACGGCACCGCTGGCCGAGGAAACGAGGATCGTCTCGCCCTCTTTCGGCGCAATGATCCGGTTGAGTCCGTACCACGCCGTCACGCCGGGCATGCCGACCGAACCCAGGTAGGCAGACAACGGAACGACCCGTGCATCAACCTTGTAGATGCCCGTCCCGTCGCTGACGGCGAATTCCTGCCACCCGAGGTGGGCCACGACCTTATCGCCCGCCCGGTACTGCGGGTTGCGCGACTCAACCACCGAGCCGGCCGTGCCGCCGATCATGACTTCGCCCAGCGGCTGTGAGGCCGCGTACGACTTGGACTCGTTCATGCGGCCCCGCATGTAGGGGTCGAGCGACAGCCACTCGTTCCGGACAAGGACCTGGCCTTCCTTCAGGACCGGCGTCTGAACTTCCTCGAGCCGGAAGTTCGACATCGACGCCGCCCCGCTCGGGCGGCTGGCGAGGACAATGCGGCGATAGCTGGGCATACAGGTTCCTTGTTTCAGCGATGACTGCGATGACTGCGATGACAGTTAATAGACCGAGACCCCGCCATCGACGGCGAGTACCTGCCCGGTGATGTGACGACCAGCCTCGGAGGCAAATAGCAGCGCGGCGCCCTTGAGGTCCTCCTCGTCACCGATGCGCTTGAGCGGCGCGAACTTGGCCAACGCCTCGACACCGAACTGCGCCAGCACGCCCTTCGTCATCTTCGAAGGGAAGAAGCCCGGCGCCAGGGCGTTGACCGTGATGTTGTAGCGCCCCCACTCGCAGGCGAGCGCGCGCGTGAAATTCACAAGCGCACCCTTGCTGGTGTTGTAGGCGATCGTATGCATCAGTTCCGGCGGATTGCCGAGCAGGCCCGCGATGGACGCGACGTTGACGATCCGGCCGTACTGGCGCGGGATCATGCTCGTCTTTCCAATCGCCCGGGTCAGCAGGAAGACGCCGCGGATGTTGAGGTTCATGACCTTGTCCCATGCCTCCACGGGATGATCTTCGGCGGGGGCGCCCCAGGTCGCGCCGGCGTTGTTGACGAGGATGTCGACATGGCCGAGTCGCTCGATGGCCTGCTCGGCCAGGCGTGCCACATCGGCGTCCAGCGCGCCGTCGGCGGCGATCCAGCCGGCGTCGATGCCCTGTGCGCCAAGCGCGGAGCAGGCCTGTTCGAGCTCATCGGCCTTGCGCGCCGACAGCAGGACACGGGCACCCATTTCGCCCAGGCCCGCGGCGATCTGCAGTCCCAGCCCGCGCGAGCCACCGGTGATCAGTGCGGTGCGTCCGGTGAGGTCCAGTCGTTGCTTCAGGCTCATCGCGTCACACCTCGTAGTCCATGCACTGCCGCTCCTGCCGAACCGCGCTGATGAAAGGCCGGATCGCGAGATGCTGCGGGTGGTCCTGGTAGGCGTCGAGCGCGGCCTTGTCGCGGAAGACGGAGTACAGCACCACGTCGTAGGTTGCTTCGAGCCCCGGCTGCGGCAATGCGACCTCGAACTTGACCACGCCGGGCAGCATCGCGCAGGACTCGAGCAGCTCCTTCATGCGGCGCGCATTGGCGGCGCGGTCCGCACCTTCGGCGTGCTCCTTCAGCTTCCACATCACAATGTGTCTCAGCATCGCTTCCTCAGAACCAGCCGTCCTGCATATCGAGCGTCGTCGCGTCGAGCGATTCGACGAGTTCCAGCATGGCATCGACCTTCGGCAGCTCGTACAGGTAGAAATAGCGGCAGGCCTGCCACTTGCCATGGTAGAAGCCGCTGCCGTCATGGCTGTAGTGCTTCGAAGCCGCGAGCGACTGCTCGAGCCATATCCACGCCATCACCACGTGACCAAAGGCCTCGAGGTACGGTGTGGCGTTGGCGAGCGTCCGCGCAGGGTCGCCGGCCGCCCAGGCCCGCTGCGTGACGGTCGCGACGCGGCGCACCCGGTCGGTCAGCATGGCCGCCCAGCGCTGTGTGTCGGGATGCCGCGCATGGATCGCGCGGCCGATCGTGTCTTCGATGCGGGTGCCCAGCTGCTTGAATGCCGCACCGTCCTGCATGACGACCTTGCGTCCCAGCAAGTCCAGTGCCTGGATGCCGTGGGTGCCCTCGTGGATCGCATTCAACCGGTTGTCGCGATAGAACTGCTCGACCATGTAGTCTCGCGTGTAGCCGTAACCGCCGTGCACCTGGATCGCTAGCGCATTGCCTTCCAGGCACCACTGCGATGGCCAGCTCTTGGCGATCGGCGTCAGGATCTCCAGCAGCAGCGTGGCCGCTTCGCGCTCAGCGGCAGACTCGGCCGTCCTTTCCTCGTCGAGCAGGCGCGCGCAGTAGAGGTTCAGCGCCAGCGCACCTTCCGCATAGGCTTTCTGCGCCAGCAGCATGCGCTTCACATCCGCATGCCGGATGATCGGCACCTGGGGTTGCGCCGGGTCCTTGCCTGCCGGCCCGATCGGCCGACCCTGCGGGCGCCCGCGGGCATACTCCAGCGCGTGCAGGTAACCGGTGTAGCCGAGCATCGCGGCGCCCAGGCCTACGCTGACACGCGCTTCGTTCATCATGTGGAACATCGCGGCGAGGCCGCGGCCGGGCTCGCCGACGAGATAGCCGACGGCGCCGGCCCGGCCTTCGGGCCGGAACTTGCCTTCGCCGAAGTTGAGCAGGCAGTTCGTCGTGCCGCGGTAGCCCATCTTGTGATTGAGTCCCGCGAGCGCAACGTCGTTTCGTTCGCCCAGCGTAACGCGCGACTGCGGGCCGGCGCCCTCGACCGCCACCAGGCGCTTCGGCACTGCGAAAAGCGATATTCCCTGCGTACCCGGGACGAGCTTGCCGTCGGCGCCAGGAACCTTCGCCAGCACCAGGTGCAAGATGTTCTCAGACAGTTCATGTTCTCCGGCAGAGATCCACATCTTGTTGCCGCTGAGCCGGTACTGCGCACCCAGCAGCGAGTCGCGTTCGAATTCAGCGCGAGTCGTGATGTCGGACAAGGATGAACCTGCCTGAGGCTCCGACAGGCACATGGTCCCGAAGCAGCGCCCGGCAAGCGCTGGCCGGACGAAGGCGTCGACCTGCGCCGGCGACCCGTGTGCCAGCAGCAGGTTGGCGTTACCGATGGTCAGCAGCGCATAACCGCTGGTTGCGACGTTTGCGCCCTTGAAGTAAGCGAAGGCCGCCTTTGCGACCGTCAGCGGAAGTTGCATGCCGCCAAAAGCCTCATCGTGTTCCGCCGCCATCAGGCCTGCGGCGACGAAGGCGTCGAGCGCATGCCGAATCTCGGGGATCAGCGTGACCCGCTCGCCGTCGAACAGCGGTTCGTTGAGGTCGCTCTTGCGTGCATGTGGCGCGAAAAGATCGGTGGCGATGCGCTCAGCGGTGTCGAGCGCGGCATCGAACGTCTCGCGCGAATGCTCGGCATAGCGGGCGCGTCGCGTCAGGGCCTCGACGTCGAGCCACTCGTAGAGCAGGAACGCGAGGTCGCGTCGGCTGAGGATCTTCTCCATCGTCATTACTTCGGCCAGCGGCCGGCGGCGGCCGCCGTGACCAGCAGCGGGGCCGGCTCCCAGAAGGTGGGATCGGCGTGCGGGTTACCCGCGAAACGCTTCATCGTGTCTACCACCTTCGGCAGCCCCGTCTGCTGCACATGGAACATCGGCCCGCCGGTCGCGACCGGGAACCCGTAGCCCGTCAGGTAGACGACATCGATGTCGCTCGCCCGCAGCGCAATGCCTTCCGCGAGGATGCGCGCACCTTCGTTGACTAGCGCGTAGACGCAGCGCTGCACGATCTCCTCGTCAGCGATGCGGCGCGGCCGCAGGCCGATCTCCGCACGGTAGGCCTCGATCAGCGCGTCGATTTCCGGATCCGGCAGTGGCGTACGGCTCCCGGCCTCGTATCGATACCAGCCCTTGCCGCTCTTCTGGCCGAGCCGGCCGAGTTCGACGACGCGATCAGCAAGCCGGCTGTAGGTGATGTGTGGTTTTTCGACATAGCGCCGCTGGCGGATCGCGTAGCCAATGTCCATGCCCGCCATGTCGTACATCGTGAACGGCCCCATCGCCATGCCGAACTTCGACAGTGCGGCGTCGATCTGCTGTGGCGAAGCCCCTTCGTCGACCAGGAACAGCGACTGTCGCACGTACTGCTCCAGCATGCGGTTGCCGATGAAACCGTCGCAGACGCCGGAGACGACGCCGACTTTTTTCAAGCGCTTGGCGAGCTGCATCACCGTTGCCAGCACGTCTTTCGCCGTCTTACGGCCGCGCACGACTTCCAGCAGGCGCATGACGTTGGCCGGGCTGAAGAAGTGCGTGCCGATGACATCCTGGGGACGCGACGTCGCTGCCGCGATCTGGTCGACGTCGAGCGTGGAGGTGTTGGTTGCCAGTATGGCGCCGCGCTTCATCACCGAATCGAGCCGGGCAAAGATGTCCTGCTTGACGACCATGTCCTCGTAGACGGCCTCGATCACGATGTCGGCGGACCCGACGGCGTTGAAATCCAGCGTTGGCTTGAGCAGCGCGACACGCTGCTCGACCTGTTCGGCCGTCAGGCGGCCTTTCTTCGCGGTCGCTTCCCAGTTGCGGCGGCACATCGCGACGCCGCGGTCGAGCGCCGCGCGGTCCTTCTCGAACACCGTGACGGGAATCCCGGCGTTGGCGAAGCTCATCGCGATGCCGCCGCCCATCGTGCCAAAGCCGAGCACGGCCGCGGCGCGGATCGGGCGCGTGGCCGTATCGTCGGGCACATCTGGAATCTTGGCGGCGGTCCGCTCGGCGAAAAAGGCATGCCGCAGCGCCTGCGACTCCTTTGACTGCACGAGCTCGAGGAAAGAGCCGCGCTCCTTCGCCAGGCCCTCGTCAAAAGGCTGCGTGACGGCGGCTTCGACGGCGTCGAGGCACTTCAGCGGCGCAGGCAGCCCGCGGGCCTGCCTTGTCACGTCGCTGCGCGCAGCAGCAAAGAATGCAGCCGGGGCCACACCGGCCGGAAGCGCGGCGGACCGGTCGCGCAGCTTCGGATGTCGCCCTCGTTTCACGACCTCGGCGACAAACTGCAGCACGCCCTCGAACGAACTGCGATCAACGATACGCTCGACCAAGCCGTGCTTGTGCGCCTCAGCCGCGGGTATCGGATCGCCGCTGACGATCATCCGCAGGCCAAGGTCGGCGCCGACCGCGCGCGGCAGCCGCTGCGTCCCCCCGGCTCCCGGCAAGAGCCCGATCTTGACCTCGGGCAGGCCCAGCGCAGCATCTGGCGTTGCAACCCGGTAGTTGCATCCGAGCGAGAGCTCGAGCCCGCCTCCCATGCACACTCCATTGATCGCAGCGATGACCGGCTTCGGCGAACGCTCCACCGCATCGATCAGCTGCAGCAGGTTCGGCTCCGCGAGCGCGGCCGGCGTGTTGAACTCGCGGATGTCCGCCCCGCCAGAAAACACGCGGTCGGTACCGGTAATGACGATAGCCTTGACCGCTGCATCGTCGAGTGCGCGCTCGAGTCCGTCCAGCAGTGCCTTGCGCGTGACGTGGCCGAGCCCGTTGACTGGCGGATTGTCGATCTGCAGCACGGCAACCTGGCCGCGGCGCTCGTAATGCGTAGTCATCAAGAAGACTCCGTTGGATTGAAATCGTGGCTCAGACCTCGAGCCACTCCTGGCGAACAAGTTTGTTGGTCCGAAGTCCGTCGGGGGTGCCCTCGAACACCATGTGCCCGTGGCCCATGACATAGACGCGCTGCGAGATCTGCATGGCGATCGTCAGCTTCTGTTCGATAAGGAGGATGGACAGGCCGCGGTCACGCAATTCAAGCAGGAACCGGCCCACCAGTTCGACGACCATCGGCGCCAGGCCTTCGGTCGGTTCATCGATGATGACGAGTTCCGGTTCGCCCATCATGGTACGCGCGAGCGTCAGCATCTGCTGCTCACCGCCCGACAGCACGCCCGCTGGAGTGCGTGCTCGTTCCTGCAGGCGCGGAAACAGACGCCAGACGTCGGCATAGCTCCAACTGCCCCGACGGCCGCGCTGGATGCCGAGCTGCAGATTTTCCTCCACCGTGAGCGTCGGGAAGATGTCCCGGCTCTCCGGCACGTAGCCGACGCCTAGTTGAGCAATCTCGAAGGCCTGCCGCCCCATCAGTTCGTGCGACTTGAACCGGACCGACCCCGTGGCATTGACCAGCCCCATGATCGCCTTGGCCGTTGTCGAGCGGCCGACGCCGTTGCGACCCAGCAGGCTCACGATCTCGCCACGTCCGACGGTGAGATCGACCCCGTGCAGGACATGGCTCTTGCCGTACCAGGCCTGCAGATTCTCGACGCGCAGCAGGGGCTCGCCAGCGGAATCCTCCAAGCTCGGCGCTGACGTGGACGTTTGCCTAGAATGGCTCTGCCCCGCGCTCACGCGCCCTCCGCTTCCTGGCCGAGATACGCCTCGCGCACCGCGGCATTGGCACGGATCTCGGCGGGCGTGCCCGACGCGATGATCTGACCGTAGACCATCACCGAGATGCGGTCGGCCAGTCCAAAGACGACACCCATGTCATGTTCGACCATGACCAGCGTCCGGCCCTGCGTGACCTCGCGGATCAGGTCGACCGCATGCCGACTCTCGGCCCGGCTCATGCCCGCCGTGGGCTCGTCGAGCAGGATCACACTGGCGCCGCCGGCGATGGTGATGCCGATCTCGAGCGCACGCTGCTCGGCGTAAGTGAGTGATCCTGCAAGCGCATCGCGCCGCCGCCGCAGTCCAACTTGCTGCAGCACATCTTCGGCGCGTGCCTCCGCGTCGGACAGGCGGTTGAGGTTTTTCCAGAAGGCATAGCGGTGGCCGAGCGACCACAACACGGCGCAGCGCAGATTCTCGAAGACCGACAGCCGGTGAAAGATGTTTGTGATCTGAAAGCTGCGCGCCAGCCCCCGGCGACTGATCTCATACGGCCGGCGGTTCGTGATCGGAGTGCCGTGCAGCCGGATGTCGCCCGCCGACACGCCGAAGCGGCCGCTGATGAGATTGAACAACGTTGACTTGCCGGCACCGTTAGGGCCGATGATCGCGTGCCGCTCGCCGGCGGTGATTGCAAGATCCACGCCGCGGATGATTTCAGACTCGCCGAACTTCTTGCGGACACCGGCCAGTTCGAGAGCGGCGCTCATGTCGGATTGTCCCGGACCCAGTCCTCGATTTCCTGCTGTATCGCCTCCCACGAGCGACTGAAGCCACGCTGGTAGAACGCGAAGGCGGCCAGGCTCGACAGAAGCACTGTCGCCGCGAACACCCACGGACCCGCCGCGCCGGCGTCCATCGGCAACCCGAACAGCGACATTACGGATCCCTGTCCGGCGTCCAGCGTGACGTGGTAAGTGAGCTCGATCAGCATCGCGCTGCCGAGCGCCATGCCTAATGCGGCGGCAAGCACACCCACATACGGATCGCGCAGCCGGGCAAACTTCCTGTACTTCAGTGCGCGCAGGTTCATCAGCAGCAGGCTTGACAGTCCACCCGGTGCGAACATCACCAGCAACACGAACGAGACGCCGAGGTAAAGCTGCCAGGCCTTCGTGTACTCGGACAGCGCGACGGCGAAGAAAGTGAACACGACGGCACCGAGGATCGGTCCGAAGAAGAAGGCCGCGCCCCCGATGAAAGCCGCGAGCAGGACTCCGCCCGACCGGATCGCACTGACGTTCTCCGCGGTGACGACGATCTCGAAGTTGATCGCACTGAGTCCGCCAGCAATGCCGGCGAAGAAGCTCGACAGGATCAGCATCAGCCACCGGACACGCTGCGCGTTGTAGCCGATGAATTCGGCGCGCTCGGGGTTGTCGCGCACGGCGTTCGCGATGCGGCCGAGCGGCGTCTGCGTCAGGGCGTACATGGCGATCATGCAGGCGAAGCACCACGTCGCGATCAGTGCGTACACCTGGATCTGCGGGCCGAACGTGAGCGTACTGATGCCGGCGAACGGCGGGCCGGCCGTGCGATCGCCCGTGATGCCGCCCTCCCCCCC
Source organism: uncultured beta proteobacterium (assembly GCA_963702595.1). GTDB lineage: Bacteria > Pseudomonadota > Gammaproteobacteria > Burkholderiales > Burkholderiaceae_F > JALORV01. The sequence goes on from CAVPDC010000018.1 coordinate 80,585, forward strand.
GAAAAGTCCGGGAAACATCAGCGCCGCGGCGAACACCATTTCGCCGATGCCGAGCGTGATCATCGCGAACGGCGTCCCGGCCCGGCGCGTTGTCAGGAAGCCCAGCAGGACACCACACAACGCCGCGCCAGCGCCGGCGATCAGCGGCAGCAGCGAGACCGGCCATGCCAGCGTGCCGCCCGCAATCGCGCGCATTGCATGGATGGCGAAGAACGCGCCCAGCCCGGAGTACACCGCATGTCCGAAGCTCAGCATCCCGCTCTGGCCGAGCAGCATGTTGTAGCTCAGCGCGAAGATGATCATGATGCCCATCTGCGACATCAGCGTAAGGGCGAATCCCTGCCGGAATGCGAAGGGCAGCAGCACGAAGAGAAGCGCCGTGAGGCCCCACACCAGCCAGCGCCCGACGTTGATTGGCCGGAATCGGATCTCGCGCGGTGCGTGCATCGGTCAGCCTTCGCGCGTGCCGAGCAGGCCCTTCGGCCGCACGATCAGTACCAGCACCAGCAGCACGTAGGGCAGCACCGGCGCCACCTGCGAGAGCGACAAGGCCAGCACCGGTTGCAGCGCATGGTCAGGCGCCACCGACATGCCCAGCCAGCCCAGCACCTTGGTGCCGCTCAGATCCGACACCTTCCCGAAGCTTTCCAGCAGGCCGATCAGCACGGAGGCTATGAACGCTCCGGCGAGCGAGCCCAGCCCGCCCACGACGATGACGACGAAGACGATTGCGCCGACCGTGCCTGCCATCGCGGGCTCTGTCACGAACGCGTTGCCGCCGACGACGCCGGCCAGCCCTGCGAGAGCGGCGCCGGTGCCGAACACCAGCATGAACACGCGCGGCACGTTGTGGCCGAGTGCCTCGACCTGCTGCGGGTGCGTCAGCGCCGCCTGGATGACGAGGCCGACGCGCGTGCGCGTGAGCCCGAGCCACAGCGCAGCCAGCATGCCGACCGCCACCGCCATCATGAACATCCGGTACTGCGGAAATGTAATGCCCAGGCCCTGCAGCCATGCGACCGGGCCGTCAAGCTCCGCAGGCACGCGGTAAGGAACTGCAGTGCGGCCCCAGATGACCTGCACCAGTTCGACGATGATGTACGACAGTCCGAACGTGAAAAGCAGCTCGGGCACGTGTCCCCACTGGTGCACTCGGCGCAGGCCCCACCGCTCCACCGCTGCCCCGATGATAAAAAGCAGCGCAGGTGAAATCAGCAACGCCGGCCAGAAGCCCATCCATGCGCTGAACTGGTAGCCGAAGTAAGCGCCGAGCATGTAGAAGCTCGCGTGCGCGAAGTTCAGCACGCCCATCATCGAGAAAATCAATGTCAGCCCGGATGCGAGCATGAACAGCAGCAGGCCGTAGCTCAGGCCGTACAGCGTCTGGCTCAGGGCAGCTTCAAGCAAGCGGGAACCTTCAGGGAGCAAGCGGCCCAGGGCTGCGGGCCGTCGGTCAACAGGGGCCGGACCCTACGGCGTCCGCGGCGGGCGCTTCATCTGGCACGTGGTCGGCGGCGACGCGGCGTCGGTGGCATAGGCCGCCTCGGTCTTCCACGTATAGCCGGTCTTCTCGATGTCGTGCCTGTTCGGACCACCGACCCTGGCCCAGGACGAGATCCACAGTGGCTGCAGCAGTTGGTGATCGGCCGCACGCATCTCGATAGCGCCATGTGGCGCATTGAGCTTCACGCCTTCCATGGCGTAGGCAACCTTCAGCGGATCGGTCGAGCCTGCTCGCTTGATGCCCTCGGCCAGCACGGCGAGCGATGTGAAGGAAGCAACCGTGAACCACTCCTCGTTGAACCGCTTCTTGTAGTCGAGGTAGATCTGCTCGTACGGATAGCCGGGGGCGATGTTGGGATGCCAATAGGACACCATCCGCACGCGGTCCTCGCCTGCCGCACCCATGGCGGTCGGCGTGCCGGACGTCCCGGCGTAGTACGTGTAGAACTGCGCCTTCAGTCCGGCGTCACGTGCGGCGCGCACCAGCAGTGCGAGGTCGGGGCCCCAGTTGCCCGTGATGACGGTGTCGGCGTTGGTGCTGCGCATCTTGGCAATGTAGGGCGAGAAGTCGCGGACCTGCCCGAGAGGATGCAGGTCATCGCCAACCACCTTGATGTCAGGACGCTTGCGCGCCAGCATCTCCTTGGCCACGCGCGAAACCTGCTGGCCGTGTGAATAGTTCTGGTTGATCAGGTAGACGTTCTTCACCTCCGGCCGGCCCTGGATGTACGTGGTCAGGGCTTCCATCTTCATGTCCGTGTTCGCATCGAAGCGGAAATGCCAGAAGCTGCACTTGCTGTTGGTTAGGTCGGGGTCGACCGCGGCGTAGTTGAGAAAGACAATCGACTGCGCCGGGTTGCGCTCGTTGTGCTTCTCGATCGCGTCGACCAGGGCGAGAGCGACACCGGAGCCGTTGCCCTGCGCGACAAAGCGTATTCCGCGGTCGACGATCTGCCGCAGCACGGTGAGCGTTTCCTGCGGCGAGGCCTTATTGTCGAAGGGGACGATCTCGAAGCGGATCCCGGGGCCGGCCAGTTCCTGCGCATTGACGATCTCGGCCATCATCTGAAAATGCCGCAGCAGGCTCGAGCCCGTGCCGGCAAACGGTCCGGACAGCGGATCGACGAAGGCGATCTTGACCACCTGCGGCGGCGCCACCGTGGGCACCGGTGCCGCCTTGCCGGCGGGAACCGCCTTGGTCTGCGCGAACGCCGATGCCGTGAGCAACATCAGCGCAGCGAAGGCCAGTCGTCCCAAAGCGAGGTGGATGTTCAAGGGCAGTCTCCCGGTAGCTGGCGTCGTTTCCGCGAACGGAGGACGAGATTATCGCTGCGCAGGCACTTCACATGACCGCGCGCGCGGGGCCCGGCTGCCGGCCAATCAGGCCGTCGGCAGCTTGTGTCCGACGAACTGCTCGCGCAGCTTCGCCTTCAGCATCTTGCCGGTGGCTCCCAGCGGAATCGCATCGACGAAGGCGACGTCGTCCGGGACCTGCCACTTGGCGACCCGGCCCTCGTAGTGCGCGAGCATCTCCTCGCGCGTCAATTGCGCGTCCGGCTTCTTCACGACCACCAGCAGCGGCCGCTCGTCCCACTTCGGGTGCGGGACCGCGATGCAGGCCGCCATCGCCACGGCCGGGTGCGACACCGCGACGTTCTCGATGTCGATCGAGCTGATCCACTCGCCGCCGGACTTGATGACGTCCTTGCTGCGATCGGTGATCTGCATGTAGCCGTCGGGATCGATCGTGGCGACGTCGCCGGTCGGGAACCACGACGCTCCGGCATCGTCCGCCTTCAGCGGATTGCCGCCGTCGGACTTGTAGTACTCGCGCACGACCCACGGCCCGCGCACCAGCAGGTCGCCGAACGAAGTTCCATCCCACGGCAGGTCACCGCCGTCGTCGCCGACGATCTTCATGTCGACGCCGAAGAGCACGCGCCCCTGCTTGTACTGCACTTTTAGACGCTCGTCCGCCGACAGCGCCGCGTGCTTCTGCTTGAAGGTGCAGGACGTGCCCAGCGGGCTCATCTCCGTCATGCCCCAGGCATGCAGCACGTGCACGCCGTACTTCTCCTGGAACAGCCTGATCATGGCCGGCGGGCAGGCGGACCCTCCGATCACCGTGCGGTTCATCGTCGAAAAGCGAAGGCCGTTGGCCTCCGTGTAGGCGAGCAGCCCCTGCCAGACCGTGGGCACGCCCGCCGAGCAGGTCACCTTTTCCGCCTCGAAGAGTTCGTACAGGGACTTGCCGTCAAGGTGCGGCCCCGGATAGACGATCTTCGCGCCGACCATGGGTCCGACATACGGCAGGCCCCACGCGTTCACGTGGAACATCGGAACGACCGGCAGTATCGCGTCGCGCGCGGAGATGTTGAGCGCATCCGGCAATGCCGCCGCCATCGTGTGCAGCAGCGTGGAGCGATGGCTGTAGAGCGCGCCCTTCGGATGCCCCGTCGTGCCCGACGTGTAACAAATCGACGACGCGGTGTTCTCGTCGAATTCGGGCCACTCGTAGCGGTCGGAATGGCTGCCGACGATGTCCTCGTAGCACAAGAGATTCGCGAGCTTGCTCGTGCCCGGCAAGTGCGCACGATCCGACATCGCGACCCAGTGCTGGACGCCGCCGCAATGGGGCGCCACGGCCTCGATCAGCGGCAGGAAAGTCAGGTCGAAGAACAAGGCCTTGTCTTCGGCATGGTTGATGATCCAGGCCACTTGCTCCGGGTGCAGCCTCGGATTGATCGTATGCAAGATGCTGCCCGAGCCCGACACGGCGAAGTAGAGCTCCATGTGGCGATAGCCATTCCAGGCCAGCGTCGCCACCCGGTCGCTGCTGCGGATTCCGAGCCCCTCCAGCGCATTGGCGAGTTGCCTTGATCGCCGGTGCAGTTCCCGGTAGGTGTAGCGGTGTATGTCACCTTCCACCCTTCGGGACACGATCTCCACGTCACCATGATGGCGATCCGCGTGCCTGATCAATGAAGAGATCAGCAGCGGCATCCGCATCATCAGGCCCTGCAACATAAGTGTTCTCCCTGTAAGTTCCCGCTCGACGCTGGATTCCCGCGCGCAAGGCCCCACATCCTCTCGGCTTGGCGAAGTCTCGTCAAGCCGCGACAACGCCGATGCCGGCACTGGGGCGCGCCGTAGAATCTCGCGCCGGAGAACCCCTTTGGACACCCCCGTACTCGCGCCCGCACCAGCATCCGTTCCGGCCAGCGTCACGCCGTTCGACGCGGGGCTGACCCTTCAACAATTCGTTCGCCCGACTGTCCGACGCGTTCTACACGCGGCTCGGCCCGACACCGTTGCCGGAGCCCTACCTGGTGGCGAAGTCTGATCGGGCCGCCGCTGAACTGGGACTCGCCCCTGAACTCTTTAGCCAGCCAGGTCTGGTCGCCGCTCTGACGGGTAATGTGCCCCTGGCGGGCTCCGAACCACTGGCGGCGGTCTATTCCGGTCATCAATTCGGGGTCTATGTCCCGCGCCTCGGGGACGGTCGCGCGCTGCTGCTCGGCGAGGTTCTGGGTCCCGACGGTTGCCGCTGGGAAGTTCAGCTCAAGGGGGCGGGGAAGACCCCCTACTCCCGAATGGGCGACGGCCGGGCCGTACTGCGCTCCTCGATCCGCGAGTTCCTGGCTTCGGAAGCGATGCATGGCCTGGGCATTCCGACCACGCGCGCCCTCGCCGTCACGGGCTCCGACTACCCGGTCATCCGGGAAACAGTCGAGAGCGCGGCCGTGGTCACGCGGCTCGCGCCTAGCTTCGTGCGCTTCGGCAGCTTCGAGTACTTCTACTGGACCGAGCAGCACGACGCGCTGCGCCAGCTGGCCGACTACGTGATCGACCGCTTCTACCCGGACGCGCGCGACTCGGCACAGCCCTATTTGGCGCTGCTCGAGCGCGTGGCGCGCCGCACGGCAAGGCTGGTTGCGCAGTGGCAGGGCGTGGGCTTCTGCCACGGAGTGCTGAACACCGACAACATGTCGATCCTCGGCCTGACGATCGACTACGGTCCTTACGGCTTCATCGATGCCTTCGACGTCGACCACATCTGCAACCACAGTGACGAGCACGGCCGCTATTCGTACAGCATGCAGCCCCAGATCGGTCACTGGAATCTCTATGCGCTGGGACAGGCGCTGGTGCCATTGACCGATGACCTCGATGCAACCAAGGCCGCGATCGACGTGTATCTCGACGAATATGCACGGGCGATCGATGAGATTTTCCGCGCCAAGCTCGGGCTCGCCATCGCGCGGCCTGAAGACTCGCAGCTCGTCAGCGGGGCGATCGACCTGCTCAATGCCAACCGAACCGACTGGACGCGCTTCTGGAGGCAACTGGCGAAGTTGCGCTCCGTCCCGGCCGAGCTCGCCGAGGATGCACCCGTGCGCGACCTCGTCATCGATCGCGCCGCCTTCGATGCCTGGGCGACGCAGTACCGCCAGCGACTGGCCGCCGAAGACAGCAACGATGCCGCGCGCGCCGTGCGCATGAACCGGGTCAACCCGAAGTTCGTGCTGCGCAATCACCTCGCGGAGACCGCGATAAGCAAGGCGCGAGGTGATGACGGCCCGCGTGACTTCGACGAGGTGGCGCGCCTGCTGCACATCCTTGAGCGCCCCTATGACGAGCAGCCCGAGCACGAGGCCTACGCCGCCGAGCCGCCCGAATGGGCACAATCGCTCCACCTCTCCTGTTCGTCGTAGGAATCGCGGATGGACAAGATCCACAAGACTGATGCCGAGTGGCGCGCGCAGCTCGCGCCGATGGAATATGCGGTCACACGCGAGAAGGCGACCGAACGCGCCTTCACAGGGCGCTACTGGGATCACCACGAGCACGGGATCTACCGCTGCGTGGCCTGTGGTACGGCGCTGTTCGCATCCGACGCGAAGTTCGACTCCGGTTGCGGCTGGCCAAGTTACTTCAAGGCACTCGACCCCGCCCATGTGCGGGAAGAGCACGACGTGACCCACGGCATGATCCGCACCGAGATCGTGTGCAACGTCTGCGACTCGCACCTGGGCCATGTCTTCCCTGATGGGCCGCCGCCGACGGGCCTGCGCTATTGCATCAACTCCGCCGCGCTTACGTTCGAAGTGGCCGGCGTTGAGAAAGCCAAGAAATGAAACTGCTGTTCGACCTGCTGCCGGTCATCCTGTTCTTCGTGACCTACAAGGTGGCGGGCTCTTTCCCGCAACAGTCGATTGCGATGGCGGGCGCTGCGCTCGGTTGGATGGTTGGCGACGGGACGGTGCCCGACGGTCAGGCGCCGATCCTGCTCGCCACTGCGGTGGCCATCATCGCGTCATTGATGCAGGTGGGCTGGTTGATGGTGCGCGGAAAGCGCGTCGATCCGATGCTCTGGGTCAGTCTGGTAGTGATCATCGTCTTCGGCGGAGCCACCATCTGGTTCCATGACGAAACGTTCATCAAGTGGAAGCCCAGCATCCTTTACTGGCTGTTCGGCGCCGCTTTGCTCCTCGGCCACGTCATCTGGAAGCGAAACCTGCTGAAGAGTCTGCTCGGGACACAACTCGACGTGCCCGTCCCGGTTTGGGGCCGCCTGCTCTGGGCCTGGATCGCCTTCTTCGCTGTGATGGGCTTCGTGAACCTGGCGGTGGCGTACTCGGTTTCGACCGATACCTGGGTCAACTTCAAGCTGTTCGGGCTGTTCGGCCTGACTCTTGTCTTCACGCTGGGCATCGGTGTCTATCTTGCACGCCACATGAAGGAAGTGCCCGATGCCTGACGGGACGATCGAGCGCATGCGGGAGCGACTGCACGTCCTGACCCGATCGAAATCTCGATCGCGGACGAAAGCGCGATGCATGCAGGGCACGCCGGTGCCGCAAGCGGCGGGGGCCACTACCGGATGACCCTCGTCAGTGCCGCGTTCGCGGGTCAGCCGCGAGTGAAGCGACATCGCCTCGTGTATGATGCGTTGGCAGACTTGATGCAGCGAGAGATTCACGCGCTCGCGATGACGCTGCTGGCGCCCGACGAGACTCGACCCGGCTCGGCGCCGCTTCCTCCCCATACCTCCGGACACTGATGCTCATGCAACGACTCGCCATGTTCGCGGCCCTGGCACTGGCCAGCGGATTCGCCCTCGCCCAGAACGTCGCCATCGTCAACAACAAGCCGATTCCCAAGACGCGCGAGGACGCGTGGGTCAAGGAACTCGTCAAGCAGGGACAGCAGGATTCGCCTGAGTTGCGCAAGATGGTGAAGGAACGGTTGATCCAGAACGAGATCCTGTTGCAGGAAGCAGGCAAGCGCGGCATTCCTGACAAGGCGGACGTCAAGTTCATGCTCGACGTGCAGCGGCAGAACACGCTGATTCAGGCGCTGCTGCGCGACGAGATGGAAAAGAACCCGATCACCGACGCGCAGGTCCAGGCTGAGTACGACAAGCAGAAGTCATCCGTCGGCAGCAAGGAATACCGTGCGCGGCATATCCTGGTCGAGAAGCAGGATGAAGCCGTCGTCATCATCGAACAGCTCAAGAAGGGCACGAAGTTCGAGGAGCTCGCCAAGAAGTCCAAGGACACGGGCTCGGCTGCCAACGGCGGCGATCTCGACTGGGCCGCTCCCGACGCCTATGTGCAACCGTTCTCCGAAGCGCTGATGAAGCTGAAGAAGGGCGAAACCACGGAAGTCCCGGTGCAGACCCAGTTCGGCTGGCACGTGATCCGGCTGGAGGACATGCGCGAAACGCAGTTCCCGCCGCTCGAGCAGGTCGCGCCGCAGATTCGTGAGTCGCTGCAGCAGCAAAAAGTTCAGGCCTTCGTGGCAAACCTGACCAAGGGCGCCAAGATCCAGTAGCGGATCGATTGACTGCGTCCAAGGGGCGCCGCGTGCGCCCCTTTTTCCTTTGGCGTCGCGCCGCCAAGGCGATTCGCGGCTTCCGGAGGCGTGCTTCAGAAGCCTTGAACTCGCTGTGCCTTGATTAGGCGCATATGAGAATCATTCTCATTTGTGCTAGTTTTGGCCTCGATGGCCCGCGCACTTCCCGATGCCCCTGAACGCAGCGCCGTCGCCGCCGCGACCGCGACCGACACTCATTCAGCCCAAACGATTACGACGCTCGACCGGGTTCCGCTCGCGACGGCGTTCGTGATCCATGAGGTCGTCTACCCGGACGACGGCCGTGGCTGGAACCAGCGGCTCGAGGAGCTTGGATTCCTGCCCGGCGAACGCGTCCTCGTGCTGACCCGCGGCCGACCCGGGGGCGATCCGCTCGCCGTTCGCGTCGGGCATTCAACCTTCGCGCTTCGTCGCATCGAGGCCGCCTGCGTGCGGGTTCGGCCATGGCCAGCGGTCGTGGTGAAGTCATGACTGCAACGGCGGTCGTGCACCTGCATCCACCGGGTCGCCTTCTAGCCTTGGTCGGCAATCCGAACTGCGGCAAGACAGCGTTATTCAATCTTCTGACCGGCAGCCGCCAGAAGGTGGCCAACTACGCTGGCGTCACCGTCGAGCGGAAGGAAGGTCGACTGATCACCCACGCCGGCCAGACCGTCCGGGTGCTCGACCTGCCAGGCACCTACAGTCTGCACCCCCGCTCACCGGATGAGCGCGTGACCTGCGAGGTCCTGAACGGCCAGGCACTGGGCGAACGTCGCCCGGATCTCGTCGTCTGCGTCGTCGATGCCACCAACCTGAGGCGCAATCTGCGGCTGGTACTCGCGGTACGCCGTCTTGGTCTGCCCTGTGTCGTGGCGCTCAATATGACCGACCTCGCCGAGCGGCGCGGCATCACGATAGACGCCGACCATTTGGGCGGAGCGCTGGGTGTGCCCGTCGTGCGCACGGTCGGCATCGCCCGCGAGGGAGATGCAGGACTCCGGCGCATCCTCAACGACCCGAACCTCTGGCATCGAACCGCTGCGCACGAAGCGACGCTCGAGCCTTCGAGCCTGCTAGCGGACCACGATGCGGTTCGCACGATCCTGCAGCGACTCGGACTCGATGAACTGATCCCCCACGAGGCGAGCGACCGCATCGATCGCGTTGTCCTGCATCCGGTCGTGGGACCGCTGCTGCTGGCCGCCTTCCTGTTCCTGATGTTCCAGGCCGTCTTCGCCTGGGCCGAGGTACCGATGCGTTGGATCGAGGCAGCGACCTCGTGGCTTGCGACGGGCGTTGGCAACCTGCTTCCCGACATCTGGGTGAGGAGCCTGCTGGTCGATGGCGTCATTGCAGGCGCCGGCAGCGTCATCGCCTTCCTGCCGCAGATCGTGATCCTCTTCTTCTTCATCCTGCTGCTGGAAGAGTCCGGCTATCTGCCGCGTGCTGCCTTCCTGCTTGATCGCCTGATGGGCGCCGTCGGGTTATCCGGCCGATCGTTCATACCGTTGCTGTCGAGTCATGCCTGCGCCGTGCCGGGCATCATGGCCGCGCGCACCATCGCCGACCCTCGCGACCGACTTGTGACGATCATGATCGCGCCGCTGATGACATGCTCGGCGCGCCTTCCCGTGTACACGCTGCTGATCGGTGCCTTCATTCCGCAACGCGTACTCGGAGGATGGATCGCGCTGCAGGGACTCGTCCTGCTATCCCTCTACGCTGCCGGCATCGTTGGCGCGATGATTGTGGCCTGGGTCCTCAAGCGATTCACCGCCGCGGGCCGTCACGTGCGCCCACTGCTGATGGAGTTGCCTCAGTATCACCTGCCCTCCCCGCGCAACATTGCATTGGGGCTTTGGCAGAGAGTCTTCATCTTTGTACGACGTGTCGGCACGATCATCCTGTCACTGACCGTGCTGATGTGGTTCCTCTCGAGCTATCCCACTCCACCAGCCGACGCCGTCGGCGCTCCCATCCTCCACAGTTTCGCGGGAATGCTCGGTCGGGCTCTCGCTGTGCTGTTCGAGCCGATCGGATTCAACTGGCAGATCAGTGTCGCGCTGGTGCCGGGTCTGGCGGCGCGCGAAGTTGTAGTCAGCGCGCTCGGAACGGTCTATTCCTTGTCAGCCAACGGCATCGACGCCGCCGAGTCCCTGGCACCGCTGATCGCCCGTGACTGGGGGCTCGCGACCCGTCTGGCATTGCTGGCGTGGCGCTTGTTTGCGCCGCAGTGTCTGTCGACGCTGGCAATCGTTCAGCGCGAGACCGGCGGCTGCACGTGGCCACTCGTGATTGCGGCTTAACTGTTTGCTCTGGCGTACGTCACGGCATTCATCGTCGATCGGACGTCGTTGCTGTATGGCGGAGTTTTACCGGACTTCGGTTGAGCATTCCCAAGCCGGACGGAAACCGGCTTGACGTACCTTTGGTTCAAGGATGCTTGCGTCTGACCGGGTGGCGTATGTTGACCTTTGCGCAACTCGCCTCGCACAGAGGCAGATGTGGCCGGCTTCTCGATAGCGGCCGTCTACGATCAAGGAAGGCTGAGCTCCATCCACCGCAGGCCTCTTTCAATCTTCCAGTCGGTCCAGCCCCGCTTGCGGTAGCAGCCGTAAGCGCGAAGCGTGGTGTCGAGATCCGTGGTGAGCCACGCCCGCTTGCAGCCCGATGCCACGAGCCATTCCTCGGCCAAGGCCATGAGCTTGCCACCAACGCCTTTCCGCCTCGTACTCCGGAAGCACGGCGATCACCAGGAATTCCCCTGTCGCGCGATCGGCCATGGAGAACGCGACGACCCGGCCGGCGTCGTCGCACACCCAGCCCCTGGTGGTGTGGCAGAGGCTTTCCGTGACGCTCTGCGGGTTGATGCCGAGCTGATGCAGCTCCCCGAGCGTCAACGCGTTCTCGCGCGTTCTCGGGCGAACGTAGAAAAGCGCTGGCACGTCGGCGGCAGTGATCTCACGGAAATCCATGGCGCTCATTCGAATGACACCAAAATTGTCCTATCGGCGGATTCGTTCCAGGTAGCCATTGGCTCCAGCGCCCCACAAGGCAACAAGGTCCGCCCTGGCCCGGCGATTGACGACTTGTTGGGGCGGCCTCTGGCCGACTAACGACAGTCTCTGGCAAAGTTGATTGAACCCGCGCGGCTTGCGCTAACGAGCGGAAGCTGCAACCGTGTCACTTCGCGGCTATGGCGGAAATCTCTACCAGTACATCACGCGGCAGCCGTGCCACTTGGACAGTTGCACGCGCCGGCGGCTTGTCCTTGAAGTAGCTCCCATAAATGGCGTTCATCTTGCCGAACTCATTCAAGTCCTTGAGAAAGACCGTCGTGGACACCACGTCGTCCATCGTCATGCCGTTAGCAGCCAGGACTGCTTTCAAGTTGTCGAGCACGAGCCTGGTCTGCTCTTCGATAGGTCCCGTATTCAACTGATTCGTCTTCGGATCAATGGAAATCTGCCCCGCAAGAAAGAGCATGTTGCCGAACTTGATCCCTTGGGAGTAAGGCCCGATCGCCGCCGGCGCCTCTTTCGTGGCCACGACTTCCTTGGTGGCAGTTGATGCGCAGCCGGCGATTCCGAGCACCGCCAGAAGTACAAACGGGACCTTTGCGATAGCCTGCTTCATCTGATTCATCGTTGTGCTCTCCAAATGATTTCGGGTGGTGGGTAAGGCTGATTGCGAACCTAGGCACCTTCAGGGGTTCGGCGGCATAGAGCCCCTTGCGGCCGCCATCCGCTCGACGCGATCGTCAAGCTCCCCTATGAATGCCGCCAGGGAATTGCCGGCCTGATCGACGTGTGCGCGTAGCGCGGCTTCCAGCCCATTCAGCCGCTGCGCGAGTGCTTCGTGCCGAGTAGCAGCCTGAGCCTCAAGCCGACGCATCTCTTTGTCCAGGTGTTCTCCCAGGGCGGTGAAACGCGATGCTTCAGCTTGGTCGGCAAGTGTCCGTTGCGAAGCCAACTCCTTAGCCGTGCGCCGAGTTTCGACGAGCACTGTTGCCTGCTGGACCAGCAATAGAAAGAGAAACATGGCCACGATCAGCACAGTAAAGCCAAGCAGCAGCAAGCCGAGTGGCGCCTGCGCCGTCCAGAATCCAAAGGACAGTGTTGTCGGCGCGGTGACTACGTTCCAGTTGAGGGCGAGAAAGCCGGCAAACGCCGCGAGCAGCAAAGCCAGCAAAGCGGTGCGCAGATTCATGAGCAACTCCTTTGAGTCGGCCCCGGTTAGATCGCCGGCGCAGGTTCGACGAGTGTAGTCAATGCCGACTCAACCCATGTGGTTCGCAAGCGTCGCTCGATGTCCGCGCATTCCATGTGTGCGCGAAGCGCGAGCCCTGTCCGCAGTTCTGCGATCGGGGCGACCCGATCTGGACAGCGATTAGAAAGCGCCACTCCCGGCCGGCTGCGGCGGTCAATCGATCTGCCTTGTCTGAAGCGTTGCGCGCGAAACGGCGAAACCTCGCACGCCTGGCGCTTCCGGATACGTCGACGCCGATGGCAAAAATCGACTTCGTTGAACTCGAAGGACCGAAGGACGGTACCTTGTCCCTGAAGTTGCTCGCGCCAGCGGCAAGTGGCCGCGGTGGTCCCTCGGAACTCGGTCGCCGCCAGAGGCGGCAGGGCGAGGATTTCGTGTGCGAACAAGCCTGGCTCGTCCCGTCAAAGACGAAGATTGCGCCACTGTCCGCCTCTGTCGTCAAGGACGCCGCGAGGCTCACGCGGCAAGCGAGCGGCTACTTTTGCTGACTGCCGACCTGACCGCCAACGACCGTTCCAATCACTGCACCCGATGCAATCGCTACGGTGCGTCCGGCGCCACCGCCGACGAGTGATCCGAGCGCGGCGCCTGTGACGCCACCGACGACCTGACCAGTCGCCCTGTTCTGTTCCTGCGGGGTCATGTTGGCGCAGCTGACCAGACCTAGGACCGTAACCGAAGCAATGAATGCAGCTTCCAAGCGCTGAAACTTCTTCATCGTCTCTCTCCTACTTGCGCGCGCTGCGCAGCTTGATGATGTAGAGCCGTACTTCCTCGAAGGTGACGACCCCATTGCGGTCCGTATCCGCTTCGAAAAATTCCCAGACCCGGTCGGATGCGACTTCGCCGACCGAAAGCCTGCCGTCATCGTTCCGGTCGGCGCGCTTTAGCCGGTTCGGGTCGTAGCCGGGCAGCTCGTCGAACGAAAGGTAACCGTCCTTGTTCTTGTCGAGGACGGCGAAGATGAGAATTGAATTGCCTACCGATTCGTCGATGTCAATCACCCCGTCTTTGTTGACATCGGCGGAGTCGAAAGCCCTGCGCAACTCTTCGTCGGTTGGCACCGGCGGCCGAGTCTGAGCCTGAGCGGCACCCCATGAAAGAACCAACAGACCCATGACGAAAACGCGATGTGCAGCGGACAGCCAAGTTCTCATGAATTCTCCTGGGTTGGTCGGCCTGCAGACGGAAGTCCTCTGCAAGTATCGCACCTCAGCAAACCAGCTACTTGCTCGACAGCATGTCTGCCATATAGCAACTCAGCTTGTGGCGCCGAAAGGCTGCACTCTGCCGCGTTCAGAATTTGAATAGCTTTCCGACAGCTGACGGAACGACCGCATCGCCAAAGGCGCTTGCCAGCGCGCCTGTCGCGCGCCAGCCGGTGCAATGGCCCGCGGCGATCACCGAGAGGTCGAATTCGCGCAGTGATTCGATCGTATCGGGGATCACACGCTCGTTTGTTCCAGCGAGATGGAAGCCGCCCAGTACGCCGTACAGGGGCAACGCAGGAAAGCAGCCTCGCGCGTGCTTGAGCACGTTAACGACACCTGCATGCGAGCAGGCGGTAAAGACCACGAGGCCCTTGTTCTTGACCGCCACTGCGATGAAGCGCTCGTCCATGATGAGTGGGTCTGGCTCCCAGCCGCTGCCGTCGTCGCTCTTGCGATGCTGGCCTGGCAGGCCAATCTCGAACGCCGTCACGCGGGGAATCTCTCCACTCACATAGACAAGGTCATCGAGCACCAACTGGGGCCGAGTCGAGTGAACGATTTCCGCCCCGTGTTGCGTGAGCTGCGCGGCGCTTGGCACATCCTCGAACATCCGAAGCGAGCCGTCGGCAGTCTTTGTTGCGCGGGTTCGGTACATGTCAGGGTGCATGTAGGTCGGCACGTCGCGGCCGCCGTTGCGGCTCCGAATCATCTGAAGCGCGCGCAACATGGCACCGCAGTGGTCCCAATGGCCGTGCGACAGCACAATGCCCTCGACGCTGGCAACGTCGAAGCCCAACCGTTCAACATTGCGCTCGAACACCACTTCGTCCGGCCCGGTATCGAACAGCAACGTGCGGGCACGCTCGCCGCTCCAGACGGTGATCGCGCACGACAGGCCGTGGGCGGCACAACACAAACATCGCCCCGAAAGCGCAAGCATTCCGCGCCTCCACAAGTCGTGGCCACTCGTTCTCGACGAACAGCGGCGTCGACGAGAGGTTGTCGGTGACGTTGTCGACCAGAACAAGAACCTCGACCCGGTCTGCTTCTACAAGACTTGACACAAAGTCCTCCCGAGAACGACCGACTGCCCATTACGTCGCGCCGCAAGAATTGTCGCTGCTTCGGGGAGATCCACGAAGGTGCGCGACACGTCCAGCTGTAGCCGCGCTTCAAGGAATTCGCGTGGCATACGAACCCGACTGAGAAGTCAGCTTCCGACCGTCCTGACCAGGGTTGAGTTTCCTCCCTGGCCGCCTTGTGTCACTTGGCTGGGTCAACCGTGTTGGCCACCTTCCAGTCCATTGCCATGCGAACGCGCCGCTCGACCGACGGATGCGAATAGAAGAGGAACTCCTGCACCGCACTCGGCCGGGGATAACGATATTCCGCGGTCTTCACCAGAGCGCTCGCCAGGGCGTCCGGTAGCCGCGCCGTCTCCAAGGAGTAACGGTCGGCCTGCGTCTCGCCGATCCGGGTGATCCCATTCGCCAGCGGCAAAGCAAGCAGAAAGAGAAATGACACCATCACCATGACAACCGGCACGCTGGTCGGGCCGGCGAGCGGCGCGCGGCTACCCATCCGCGCCGCAACCCAACCGTAGCTGCGATCGGCGACAAGGAAGGCGACCATCACGATCAGGGACAGCAGCAACACGGAACGCCACACATGGTGCAGCGTGTAATGCCCGATTTCATGGGCCGTGACGGCGCGAACCTCATCGAGCGACGCGCCCTTCAGCGCAATGTCAGAAATGGCGATGCGGGCGTAGGGACCGATCCCACTGACGTTCGCCGTGAAGTTGTTGGACTGGCGCGATCCGTCGTATATGAAGATCCGGTCCGCCTGGATGCCAGCCTTTTCTGCCATGCCGGTCAGGGCGTCCCGTACCGGACCCTCCGGCAAGGGCTTGTAGTCGTTGAAGAGCGGCTCGATGACCACGGGGGCTACCAGCAGGACGGCGGAGATGCCACCGATGGCCAACGCACCCGACCAGACCCACCAACGCTTACCTGCTCCTCGAATGAGCGCGTACACGCCCATGAAGAAAAGTCCGCCCAAAATGGCGGAGATTGAGATCCCGAGCAGGTTCTGCAGCAGGGCATCGCCGAAGGGTTGCGAGGAGCGACCGTAGCTGGTTTCGCGAAACCAGCCCTCGTACATTCCCCACGGAAGCGACAGCACACCGGCGAGGACGAAGTACACGAGGCTCACCAGAAATGCCCGCGTATTCGGTCCGCGTTTACCCAACCGCGTGTCGACGCGCTCAAGGAGCCCCGCGCGGATGATCAGCCAGGCCACGGCGATCGCGACCAGCAGGCCCCAGAGGAGCAGCCAGTGACTTCCTGAGGTGTACGCGGCGGACTTGGCGAGTGCCTCGGCGCCAATCGAGTCAATGTAGGTCGCTGCGGCAACCTGCGGATCAAAAGCCAATTGATTACTCCACCATGAGAAGCAGCGACATTGTGTCCGTTTTGCCGTCAACTTTGGCAGAGGTCGCGGGATGCGGTGCCGGCCAAGCGCACACTCTGAAGGCCCCGCCGACCGCCGATATCACCAGTGCTCCACCCAATGCGCGTGAACGTGCAGCCGTCGTTCGCCCGCCGGCGCAATGGGTCAAAGAAGTGACCCGCAGGTCTAGTTCAAGGCTGGCGCCCGTGCATCTCCGTGATCGTTCGCTCTCTTGTCGCCGGGTCGTGAAAACCGCCTGGGACCGCGCCAACCTGATTCTGCAGAAGCTGAGCCGCGCGGTCCTGGCTCGCGGGCACCGGACGGGAGCGCGGGAACCTGTGTCGGACAGCCTTACAACCGCCTGAAGAAACCGGCTCAATGCGAGCGCAAATGCTTGATTCGCCGTTGGCTAATCCGTTCGGCTCGATTCTTGCTCCAAGCCTTTGCGGTACTTCTGCCTGCCAAATGTGGGCAGGTGCCGTGCTCGGCGGGGAATGTCGAGGTGCGTCATGAGCGCAAGCAGCGGAGAGAAGCGTCGGCGAAAGCGCGAACGCCGGTTCATTTCATTTCACGAAGTATTTTCCATGCGGGCCACGATCCTTGCCGTCATGGCGACTTTCGGGCTTCTGCTGCTGCAGGTTGCCCGCACGTTCCTTAAGGCTTAGTCAACACGGCCCGGCGGCGCTGCGGTGCCTCGCGCCGCAATCGGCATGCTGTTTGCCTGCGAAGAATGACCAGCGCTAGCACGCTCGTGTCGAACGTGACCGACACGCGAACTCAGGTGGCCCGTTTAGTTGCGATCCGCACCTTTGTTTGACGCGCCTTCGCGCTGGCTCTGCAAGTCGCGCCAGTCCTGAGCCAATTCAGCCGCCGAGCGGTCGCTGGCGGCAAGATCTTTCCGTGCCGATGGCACTTCGCCCAGCGTCGCGAGTTCCTTTGTCCGGGCTTCGAGTTGCTCGAGAAAGCGGCAGCTGTGAACGTCCTCGGCCACCCAACCCACCTGACCGATGAAGAAGATCGCGTCCTTCTCGTCGCGCAAGCGACGTACGCGCTCGTCGGGCCACCCTGCCCGTTCGCCGATCGTCGTTCCCAAGGAAAGCTCCACGAGCGACGCGCTCCGTTCCGTCATCATCGTCGCGAGGTCTCCACACAGAGCCTTGCGGTCCGGATCGGTCAGGCGTTCTTCCGAGCAGGCTTGGCTCACTGCCAAGTGCGGCGGAGTGGGAAGCGCGGCGTAGACCCCGAGCAGTTGCGACAGGTACACCAAGCGCGGCGCCGCATCGAGGGCACGCGCAGCCGGTTGTTCAGCCATTTGCAGGGTGGACGATCCGTGGGAGTCGGATGTCCTTGCGCGCGACGCCTTCAGCAGCGCCGTGCGCAAGGCAGCCTCGTCCTTGCGTTGGGCAGCGTCCCCGGCCAGGTGCAGCCATGGCACCGCATTATCTGACTCAAGCTGCGCCCAGCGCTCGATAGACAATTGCGCGCACGAACCTTCGTCCCGGTTCAATCGGCAGCCGAAGAGTGCGAACGCATAGGCAACAGGGTCCTGCGAAGTCATAGCTAGACGGGCGAGCGCCTCGGCGTGCGGTGCCGCGGCCTCCTTTGCGATCTTCCATCGACGCTGCGTGCACGGCTCGTCAGTGCAATCGTTAGCAGCTTGTTGGTCTGCTCTGGCCGCAAGTCGCATCGCTACAACGAGCCTGGCATAGAGTCCCACTGCCCGCGTCTGCGGTGCGGACTGAGAAGCCAGATCGGCGGCGACATCCGAAAAGGTCTGCTCGGCTTTCTCGAGCACCGCGGGCGGATAGTCACCCGTATTTCGAATGGGCTTAGTGGGCCCGAAGCCGCACAGCTCCACCGTCTCAGGCGGCGTCGCTGACGGCCGGCTCGTGGCATCGTGGCCTACTCGGTCCGAAGCAACCCAGGCGAGCAGCGCCAGGACGGCAATCAACCCGCACGTAGCGATGACAACGCCGGCCCGTCGGCTCAGCTTGCGTGGAAGAGGCATCAGCCGAGGTAGAGCAGCGCCAGCCCGACGGCAGCCGGAATCGCCTGAACGAACAGGATCTTTCGGCTTGCCGTTGCGGCGCCGTACACGCCCGCCACCACGACACAAACCAGAAAGAAAGTCTTTACGGAAAAACCGGCGCTACCAAGCGACAGACCCCAGAACAGACCGGCGGCGAGGAAACCGTTGTAGAGGCCCTGATTCGCCGCCAGGACCTTCGTCGACGCAGCGAATTCCTGGGTCATTCCGAAGGCTCGCAGCCCCGGCCGCTTATCCC
This sequence comes from uncultured beta proteobacterium, assembly GCA_963702595.1. Lineage (GTDB taxonomy): Bacteria > Pseudomonadota > Gammaproteobacteria > Burkholderiales > Burkholderiaceae_F > JALORV01. Next base: position 99,165 of record CAVPDC010000018.1, read on the forward strand.
AAAGAAACATTTCCAGGACGAGGAAGTAAACATGCAACAGTCCGACCAAACCGATGACGACGTCCGCAGCGATGCTCATGGCGAGACTCCAGGCGAGGCTTGTCAACGGACGCAATCTAGCGCAGCAGCCACATACCCGCGATCCAGGCAGGGAGCGAGTGAGCACGAGTTCGCCGATCCGGTCAGGGACGTAGAACCTGACTCAATTGCATACGACATGCGCGGACTTGCACAGAGATTTGCCAGAGTCGTCAGCGCTGCGCGTGTGAAAAGGAGCGGGTCACCGCTATCACGATTCCGAAGGCTGCCCTCTTCGCCTGCGCCCGGAAGAGGCGCGAGTAGTCGCAAGCGAGGGACCGGGCGACGATTCGTGCGCGAGTTCTATCGCATCAGCCTCGTCGACGGAAAGGCCTGGGATGTGACAAGCGGACGCGCGGTCACGTTCGGCAAGTAGCCCAGCCGCGGACCGCTCCGCCGATCGCGAGAGAGCTGGTCAGAACGGTGCGCGCAGGACGGCGCGCACCGTCTCGTTCCGGTACGTTCCGCTACTGCCGGTGTAGCTGTACTCGACGCCGAACGACAGTACATCGTCCACCCGGAATACGAGTCCGAGCCCGCCGAGCGCCTGGGTGTCGCTTGTGCCACCCTCGCGGATCACATAGGTGTGTCCCGGCATGTCTGCATAGGAAAGCGACTGATCCAGCGACGGCGCCTGGACCCTGCGCGCCTCCAATCGCAGGCTGGGCTCGAGGGTCCCGCGCCCCACCGGTAGGCGGTAGCTCGCAAAGATGCCAGCCGCCACGATGTTCTCGCTTCCAGTAGCTTCACCGAAGCTCAGCGCGGCGCCACCCGCTCCGCTTTCAACATACGCGTCGAGGCGGCTTCGGACACGATCGAAGCGGCCATACGGCGCAAGCTGCAGGGGGCCGAATCCGAGCACGCCGCTGACGCCAGTGATCCGAAGGTTTGCGCGCCACTGCGTCCACCGAGGAATTTCGCGGCGTTCTGCCAGCGCGTCGAGTCAAAATCAAGAGTGCCGTACCCGAGCAAAAGTCGATGTACACGGACTTGATCGGCTCATACGAGCCATAGAGAGTCATGCTCGAGCCCCGCGCGCGGCTATCGCTCCCGCCCGAGCCGACGTCGGTCGTGTCGCGCGCGTAACCCAGCGACGCACCAATCACGAGGCCAGGCATCACCTTTGAATCGGCGCCGAGGGTGAGGCCGGACGTCGTGAAGTCGCCCCTGTCCGTTGCCGTGCTGGGGCGCAGGAAGCCAAAGTCGATGTTGCCGCCCACCCAGACGGCGATCGGGCTGTCGCAGCGCTTGCGCTCCTCTGACTCGGCATCCTTCTTTGGCGCGGGCTCATCCGTGCGGTCACCTGGCTGATCGGCCGACGGGCTTGCGCGCTCCCAGCGAACGTTGGTACCGACGTCGAACTGCAGCTTGCAGGGATCCTGGCCAAAGTGCAGCATGCGCACGCGTGCCCCGACATTCTGGATCTGCGCAGAGCCGAATCGGCCTGCCGCCGACATCTGTGCCGCGGCGATGCCACGCACCGTCGGATCCTGGCTCGGATCGGGCCGAGGTTCGACGACGATCGATTGCGCAAAGACGCCCGACGCTCCGTTTGCATCGACAACGCGCACCGTGAACGAGTAGGTGCCGGGCACGGTCGGCGTTCCGACGAAAGCCCCCGTTGTCGGATTCAGCACCACGCCCGTTGGAAGCTGCCCGGCCGTGATCGAATAGGCATAAGGCGCGACGCCGCCACTGACGACGATCGCCTGGGTGTACGGACTGCCCACGACGCCATTGCCGAGGGTCGTCGACTCGAGCGTGATGGTGGCCGTGACGACGATCACGGTGTAGGCGCGCAACCGGTCGCGCCGAGGCCATCGGTCGCCGTTACCGTGAAGATGCTCGTCGCGGCGGTCGTCGGTGTTCCACTGATGTTGCCGGTCGCGGCATTCAGCACAAGCCCGGCAGGCAGGCCGCCGCTGGAAATGCTGAAGGCGTATGACCCGTTGCCGCCGATAGCCGAGAGTGCCGCCGTGTACACCGTACCTGCGGTGCCGTTCGGCAGAGTGGCCGGATTCACCGCTATCGCGGCATTGATCGTCACGCCATAGGAACGCGACGTCGTCACTCCGGCACTGTCGGTTGCCGTAATGGTGAACATGCTGGCAGCGGCACTGTTTGGCGTGCCAGAGATCAATCCGGTGCCAGGATTGAGCGACAGTCCGGCCGGCAGTGAGCCCGCCGAAACGCTGAAGGTGTAGGTGCCACTGCCGCCCGTGGCAGTCATGGCCTGCGAATAGGCGGTGCCGACCGTGCCGCCTGGCAGTGTGGCCGGGTTCAATGCCAGCGATGGATTGACGGTGAACGTGAAGGAGCGCGACCCCGTAGCACCGTTGCCGTCCGTGGCGGTCACGGTGAAGTTGCTCGTTCCCGCGGCGCTCGGCGTCCCGGTGATGAGTCCGGTCGACGCGTTGAGGGACAAGCCGGCTGGCAGGCTTCCGGAGCTCACGCTGTATGTGTAGACGCCGGAGCCGCCAGTTGCCGATACGGCCTGCGAGTACGCGGTGCCGACCGCAGCACTCGGCAGCGCGGCCGGGTTGACCGCGATGCCCGCGTTGACCGTGACGGAATAGGCCCGTGATCCGATGGCGCCATTGCCATCCGTAGCCCTGACCGTGAACGCACTCGTGGCGGCCGCGGTGGGCATTCCACTGATCACGCCGGTGCTTGCGTTCAGCGACAGGCCCGCCGGCAGTACACCGGCCGATACGCTATACGTGTAGCTTCCGTTACCGCCCGCAGCGCTCACCGTCTGGCTGTACGCCGCGCCCACGGTGCCCGCCGGCAGCGTCGCGGGATTCACGGTGACGGCCCCATTCACCGCGAATGTATAGGCACGCGAACCGGTGGCCCCGTTGCCGTCGGTCGCTGTGATCGTGAAGTTGCTTGTCGCGGCGGTCGTCGGCGTGCCGGTGATGGCACCGGTCGCCGCATTGAGAGTCAGTCCCGTAGGCAGCGTTCCGGCGCTCACGCTGAACGTATAGGTGCCGGTGCCGCCAGTCGCCGACACTGACTGGTTGTAGGGTGTTCCCGCCGTCGCGGCTGGCAGCGATGCGGGATTCACCGCGATACCCGCATTGATGGTCACGGTGTAGGCGCGCGCACCCGTGGCGCCGTTTCCATCCGTCGCCGTAACCGTGAAGGCACTTGTTGCCGCACTGCTCGGTGTCCCGGACAGCACGCCCGTCGTCGGATTGAGCGTGAGCCCGGCAGGCAGTGCGCCGGCTGTCACGCTGAATGTGTACGTGCCAGTCCCGCCTGTGGCGCTGATGGTCTGGTTGTAGGCGGCGCCGACCGTACCGCCGGGCAAGCTGGCCGGATTGACCGTGACGGCCGCATTGATCGTGACGCTGTAGGGCCTCGATCCCGCGGCGCCGTTGCTGTCGGTGGCAGAGATTGTGAAGCTGTTCGTCGCCGCCGTGCTCGGTGTTCCGGTGATCGCGCCGGTCGATGAATTCAACGTGAGGCCTGCCGGCAGTGCGCCGGAACTGACACTGAACGTGTAGCTACCGCTGCCTCCTGTGGCAGACACCGCCTGGGCATAAGCCACCCCCATCGTGCCGTTGGACAGGCTTGCCGGACTCACGACGATGGCGGCATTCATCGTGACGGTGTAGGCGCGTGAGCCGGTGGCACCGTTGCCGTCGGTGGCGGTAATTGTGAAACTGCTCGTCGCCGCTGCGCTGGGAGTTCCAGTGATGGCGCCCGTCGACGCGTTCAGTGACAAGCCGGTGGGGAGCGAGCCAGTGCTGATGCCGAATGTGTAGCTGCCGCTGCCGCCACTGGCTGTGACTGTCTGCGTGTAGCCGGACCCGACCGTGCCGTTCGGCAGGGTGGCTGGGTTGACGGTGACCGCGGCGCTGGTGGTGACGCTGTAGGCGCGCGATCCGAAGGCGCCGCTGCCATCGGTGGCGCGGACCGTGAAGCTGCTGGCGCCGGCCGTCGTCGGCGTGCCGGAGATCACCCCGCTCGATGCATTGAGCAGCAGCCCAGCGGGCAAAGCGCCCGCACTGACGCTGAACGTGTAGCTGCCGGTGCCCCCGGTGGCGCTGACGGTCTGGCTGTACGCCGTGCCGACGGTGGCGGTGGGCAGGCTCGCCGGGTTCACGACGATGGGCGCCGCCGCGATGGTGACCGTGTAGGCGCGCGTTCCGAAGGCGCCGTGCCATCGGTGGCGCGCACCGTGAAGCTGCTGGCGCCCGCCGTCGTCGGCGTACCGGAGATCACGCCGCTCGATGCATTGAGCGTCAGCCCCGCAGGCAACGCTCCGGCACTGAGGCTGTAGCTGAAGCCACCACTGCCGCCCGTGGCCGACACGGTCTGCGAGTACGCGCTGCCGACGGTGCCACTCGGAAGGCTCGCCGGATTGACCACGATCGGTGCCGCCGCAATGGCGACCGTGTAAGCGCGCGTGGCCGATGCGCCGTTCCCGTCGGTCGCGCGTACTGTGAAGCTGCTGGTTCCTGCCGCCGTCGGCGTACCGGTAAGCGCTCCGCTCGACGCGTTTAGCGTCAGTCCCGCCGGCAGGGATCCGGCGCTGATTGCGAAGGTGTACGTGCCGTTGCCCCCCGTGGCCGTGATCGTCTGGCTGTAGGCCGACCCTGACGTGCCGCCGGGAAGCGTGGCCGGATTCACGACGATCGCAGCATTGATGATGACGCTGTATGCGCGTGTCCCGGTGGCACCGCTGCTGTCCCTGGCACGGATCGTGAAGCTGCGTGTTCCCGAGGCCGTTGGCGTGCCTGAGATCAGGCCGGTCGATGCATTGAGTGTCAGCCCGGCGCCCAGACTGCCGGCGCTCACGCTGAACGTGTAGCCGCCGGTTCCGCCCGTGGCGCTGACGACCTGGCTGTAGGCGGCGCCGACCGCACCGCCGGGCAGGCTCGATGGACTCACGACGATCGGAGCCGGGGCGATGGTGACGGTGTACGCACGCGATCCAATCGCTCCGAGGGTGTCGGTGGCGCGGATCGTGAACGGGCTGGCCGCCGCGTCGTGGGCGTCCCGGAGATGACGCCGCTCGATGCATTGAGCGTCAACCCGGCCGGTAGCGTTCCGGCACTGACGCTGTAGGTGTAGGAACCCGTGCCGCCGGTCGCCGAGACGGTCCGGCTGTAGGCCGTTCCGACCGTGCCATTGGCCAGCGTCGCGGGGTTCACTGTGATCGCCGCATTGATCGTGATGCTGTAAACCTGTGTTCCGAAGGCCCGTTGCCGTCGGTCGCGCGGATCGTGAAGCTTCGTGCTCCCACGGTCGTCGGCGTGCCGGAGATCACCCCGGTCGACGCGTTGAGCGCGAGCCCTCCTCCCAGGCTGCCGGCGCTCACGCTGAACGTGAACGTGCCGGTACCGCCCGTGGCGCTGATTGTTCGGCTGTATGGCGTTCCCGACGTTCCGTTCGGCAGCGTGGACGGGCTCACCGTGATCGCCGCGTTGATCGTGACGGCATACGCGCGCGTGCCGATGGCGCCGATGCTGTCGGTGGCGCGGATCGTGAAGCTGTTCGACCCGGCGCTTGTCGGGGTTCCAGAAATGACGCCGGTCGTGGCATTCAGTGACAGCCCTGACCGGCAACGCACCAGCACTGACACTGAATGTCTTGGTGCCGGTGCCGCCTGTCGCGCTGATGGTCCGGCTATAGGCCGATCCAACGCTGCCACCCGGCAGCGTTGCGGGATTCACGACGATCGCGGCTCCGATCGTGACGCTGTAGGCGCGCGATCCGAAGGCGCCGTTGCCATCAGTCGCGCGGATCGTGAAAGTGCGGGTGCCTGTCGCCGTCGGCGTGCCGCTGAGCACGCCCGTAGTCGCATTGAGGGTGACGCCAGAAGGCAAAGTTCCGGCGCTTCTACTGAACGTATAGGTCCCGGTTCCGCCGGTCGCACTGACGGTGCTGACTGTAGGCGGTACCCAGCGTTCCGCCGGGCAGCGTAGCGGGGCTCACCACGATGGACGGATTGATCGTGACGCTGTAGGCACGCGTTCCGATCACGCCATTACTGGCGGTCGCCTGCAGCGTGAAGCTGCTGGTCGCGGCCGCCGTCGGCGTGCCGGCGAGCACCCCGGTCGAGGCGTTGAGCGTCAAGCCCGCCGGCAGCGCGCCGGCGCTGACGCTGTAGGTGTACGGGGCCACGCCCGCGGTAGCGGAGATCGTGCGGCTGTAGGCGGTGCCGACCGTGCCGTTCGGCAGGCTGGCGGGATTCACGGTGACCGCTGAGCTCAACGTCGAGAGGAGCGCTAGTACGGTGGCGACTGCCGCACGTGCGACAACGCGGCGGGCACGGTTGAGGTTGCATCGAATGCCTGCGCATTCCCGGAGGACTGCGATTGCCATCGCCGGCGCGCTACGAAGCGAATTCAAATCCAGTGATCGGCACCTTGCGATGCCATTCCCTCATTTGCTGTTGTCCGCGCAGGCAGGACGTGACGCCCGCTTGGCTGGAGCGATGAGGAAATTCTCTTCGCCCGAACGTGGTGACGATCGAAGGTGCTCAGAGACGATTCATGCCCTATTTGCGGGATGCGGGAGAGAGTCCTAATGGACCGGCCCAAGCGCAGAAAATTGGCGGGCAAATTCCCCCCAGCTTGGTGCCTTCCATGCGCGGTTCCGCGAACCGGTACGCTCTGCACTTTTGCCTTGACTGGAAACCCGATGAAATCGCTGTACCCCTTGGCCTTGGCCGCCCTCGCCTGCCTTCCACTGTCCGCCGTCGCACAACCGGCGCCGAAGATCTTCGTCGTCGACATGGGGCGTGTCTTCGAGGCCCACCCGCAGACGCAGCAGCAGCAGGCCGCACTCAAAGCCGAAGAAAAGAAGGTCACCGAACAGTTGCAGCGGATCGAGAAGGACATCCGCGCGCTGGCCGACAAGCTCAAGGAACAGCAGACGCGCTTCGATGACCCCACGCTCGCCGCTTCACAACGTGATGCGATTCGCGCCGAAGGTCAGAAGACGGGACAGGAGCTGCAGGCGAAACAGGCCGAAGGCCAGCAGTTGATGGCGAAGACGCAGAATGATGTGCAGCAGCGGGTCCAGAAACTACGCGCGCAGATCGGCGGCGACATCGCCCGGGTCTCCACCGAGATCGCGCGCAAGAAAGGCGGCACGCTGGTGTACGACAAGGGCAGCCTGATCTATGCCGATCCGGCGTACGACATCACGTCGGAAGTACTCACGGAAGTTACCAAGGGCAAGGCCGCCGCCGCGGCGCCGCGCTGAGGTGGGTGGGTCGAACTAGCGCGCCCGAAATGCGCGCTAGCCGACCCAGCGCCGCGCGTTGCGGAACATCCGTATCCACGGCGAATCCTCGCCGAGGCCGGGCGGCTGCCATGACATCTGCACGGTCCGGAACACACGCTCGGGGTGGGGCATCACGATCGTGAAGCGCCCGTCCTGCGTGGTAAGCCCCGTGATGCCACCGGCCGAGCCGTTCGGGTTGTAGGGATAGCGCTCGGTCGCCTGTCCCTGCGTATCGACGTAATGCATCGCGACCACCGCGCGGGCTTGCGCCGCGCTCGATCCGAACACCGCGCGCCCCTCGCCGTGCGCGTTGGCAATCGGGATGCGGCTCCCACCCATGCCGGCGAAGAAGAGCGACGGCGATTCCGGTATCTCGACCTGCACCAGGCGGCCCTCGAACTGTTCCGAGGCATTGCGCTCGAAGCGTGGCCAGTCGGCGGCGCCGGGAATGATCGAACGCAGGTGGCTCATCATCTGGCAACCGTTGCACACGCCGAGCGCAAAACTGTCGGTGCGGCCGAAGAACGCGCTGAACATCTCTGCGAGCTTCGGGTTGTAAAGAATCGTCTTCGCCCACCCACCGCCCGCGCCGAGCACGTCGCCGTACGAGAAGCCGCCACAGGCGACGGCGCCTTTGAAATCGGCGAGCGACTGCCGGCCTTCGATCAGGTCAGTCATGTGCACGTCGACCGCGCCGAAGCCCGCGCGGTGGAAGGCGTAGGCCATCTCGGTCTGGCTGTTGACACCCTGCTCGCGCAAGATCGCTACACGAGGCCTTGCGCCGGTTGCGATATACGGCGCAGCAACGTCGTCGGCCGCATCGAAGCTGAGCGCCAGCGAGAGCCCGCGATCGTCGGCGTCATACGCCCGCGCATACTCGGCATCGGCACACGCCGGGTTGTCGCGAAGCCGTGCGATGCGCCACGAGGTTTCAGTCCAGAGTTTCTGCAACTCGCCACGGCGGCGTGAGAACACTGGCTTCGCGTCGCACCAGAACTCGACGACGTCCCGGGTGTTCGGCTTGCCGATGATCTGGCTGACGGCGCCGAGGCCGGCCGCGCGCAGCGTGTCCATGACGGCGGTCTTGTCGGCGGCCCTTACCTGCAGCACAGCACCGAGTTCCTCTGCAAACAATGCCCTCAGCATCAGCTCGTTGCGCCGCACGCTGACCTGCTCGGGACGGATCTTGAAGTCGCCCCAGTCGACCGCGACCGGATCGACCGCCAGCACGTCAAGGTTCACCGTCACGCCACAGTGCCCGGCGAAGGCCATCTCGGCCAGCGTGGCGAAGAGTCCACCGTCCGAACGATCGTGATAAGCGAGCAGACGCCCGTCGTGCCGCAGCGTTCTGAGCGCATCGACGAAGGCAGCTAAGCGCGCGGCATCGTCGACATCGGGCACTTCGTTGCCAATCTGCTGCGTGACCTGCGCGAGGATGGAACCGCCCAGCCGGTTGCGCCCGGCGCCGAGGTCAACAAGCACGAGCAGCGTGTCGGCATCGGCCGCCAGTTGTGGCGTCAACGAACGCCGCACGTCGTCGACCGGGGCGGCCGCGCTCACGATCAGCGATACCGGCGCGGACACGGTCTTGTCTTGGGCTCCGTCGCGCCACGCCGTCTTCATCGACAGGGAATCCTTGCCGACAGGAACGCTGATCCCGAGTTGCTGGCATAGCTCGGACACCGCCTGCACCGCGAAGAAGAGCCTCGCATCCTCGCCCGTCTGGCCGCAGGCCGCCATCCAGTTGGCCGACAGCTTGATACGGCGCAGTTCGACGTCCGCCGCCGCGATGTTCGTGATCGCCTCACCGATCGCGATGCGCGACGCGGCGGCAGCGTCGATGACCGCCAGCGGCGTGCGTTCGCCCATCGCCATCGCCTCGCCGGCGTAGCCGTCGAAGCTCATCAGTGTGACCGCGCAATCTGCTACCGGTACCTGCCACGGCCCCACCATCGGGTCGCGGGAGTTCATGCCACCGACGCTGCGGTCGCCGATGGTGACAAGGAATGACTTGCTGGCCACGGTCGGATGGCGGAGTACGTCGAGCGCACACTGCTCGATCGACAATCCCACGGTCTCGATCGGCGGCAAGCCGACGGTGACGCTGCGTACATCGCGGTGCATGCGGGGCGGTTTGCCGAGCAGCACGTTCATCGGCATGTCGACCGCCGGCACGGCGCCGGGCCGCCCGACGACGAGGTTGCCGTCCGCGGCGACCTGGCCGACGACGGCGTATGGCGCACGCTCGCGACGGCAGATCCAGTCGAAGGCGGCGAGACGATCAGGCGCCACCGCAAGCGCATAACGCTCCTGAGACTCGTTGCACCAGATCTCGAGCGGACTCATGCCGCTCTCCTCGACCGGAATCGTCGCCAGGTCGATGTGCGCGCCCCGCTGCGACTGATCGGCGAGTTCCGGCAGCGCATTGGACAGTCCGCCCGCACCCACGTCGTGGATCGACAGCACGGGGTTGCCGTCGCCCAGCGCCCAGCACCGGTCGATGACTTCCTGTGCGCGACGCTGGATCTCGGGATTGCCGCGCTGGACGGAGTCGAAGTCGAGCGCTTCGGTGTTGGTGCCGGCGCCCATGCTGGAAGCCGCGCCGCCGCCAAGACCGATGCGCATGCCGGGACCGCCGAGTTGCACCAGCAGCGTGCCTGGCGGCAAATCGAGCTTGCGCACCTGATCGTCACGGATGCTGCCGATGCCGCCCGCGATCATGATCGGCTTGTGGTAACCGTAGCGCTTGCCAGCCACGTTCTGCTCGTAGGCACGGAAGTAGCCGAGCAGGTTCGGCCGGCCGAACTCGTTGTTGAATGCCGCCGCGCCGATCGGGCCTTCGATCATGATCGCCAGCGCGTCCGCAATGCGGCTCGGAAAGCCGTAATCCAGCTCGTCGCCCGTTGCGGCACTCGTGACGTCGCGATCTTTCTCCCACGGCAGCGGCATGTCCGGGATGCGCAGGTTCGAGACCGTGAAGCCCGCCAGGCCGGCCTTCGGCTTCGCGCCGCGGCCGGTGGCGCCCTCGTCGCGGATTTCGCCGCCCGCCCCGGTGGAGGCACCCGGAAAGGGAGCGATCGCGGTCGGATGGTTGTGCGTCTCGACCTTGAAGAGCGTGTGCGTGAGCTCGTCGCGTGGCGCGTAGTCGACGCCGATCGCTCCGCTGCCGTCGGTCGCGCGGTACTCGCTGCGCGGATAGAAGCGGCTGACGGTACGCCCCTCGAGAACGGCAGCGTTGTCGCTGTAGGCGACGATCGTTCCGTGCGGTGCGCTCGCATGCGTCGCCCGGATCATGCCGAACAGGGTCGCGTCCTTTACGACACCGTCAATGGTCCAGCTCGCGTTGAAGATCTTGTGGCGACAGTGCTCGGAATTCGCCTGCGCGAACATCATCAGTTCGACGTCGTTCGGGTCGCGCCCGAGCTGCCGGAAGGCGTCGACCAGATAGTCGATCTCGTCGTCCGACAGCGCCAGGCCCAGCGCACCGTTGGCCTGTACCAGCGCGGAACGCCCTTCGGCAAGTACCGGCACCGCTTGCACCGGCTTGCCCTCCAGTTCGGCGAAGAGCCGCGCCGGATCGGTGGCGGGATCGATGACGCTTTCAGTCATGCGATCGTGCAGCACCGCGGCGATCCGCTCCTTGACGGGGGCATCGGGCTCCCTGCCCTTGAACAACCCGCGCTTCAGTTCGACCCGATACACAGTGCCGCGCTCGACGCGGTGTATCGCGGCCAGCCCCGTGTTGTGCGCGATGTCCGTGGCCTTGCTGGCCCACGGCGAAATGGTGCCGAGCCGCGGAACGACGAGCAGGCTCAATCCGTCCGCGGATGCGGCCGCCGGATCACCGTAGTCCAGCAGCGCGTTCAGGCGCGCCATCTCGCCGTCATCCAGCGCACGAATCGCGTGGACGAAGTGCATGAACTGGCCCGAGACGGCATGCACGCCCGGATCGACTGCCTGCAGGCGCTGGAGCAGGCGCGCCGCGCGGAAAGCGGACAGCGCACCCGGCCCGGCGAGCGCGTAGAACCTACCGTGTGGGGTCATCGAGGAGGAAGAACGCGCAGGACGCGCGCGTCAGGCGTGATCGGCGCGCGGATTATACCGGCGCGAAGATCGTCTCCTCGGAACGATGCTCCTGTTCCGCGTCCAGCTTCTGCGTCGCGGCCAGCGCGCGCATCAGCGCCTGGTTGCAGTCGAAGATCGGGATGCCGAGAGCGTCGAGGTGACGCCGGATCGCCATCGGATCGCTGCGCTCGATCGACTCGATGACGGCCAGGTACGGCGCATACGGTCCCTGCCTGTGCACGATGGCCTCGGTGACCTTGCCGCCCATTCCCACCGGGCCCATCAGCCGCGGTATCGGAGTGCCTGTGATCCGGTCGAGCAGCGAGAAGGCGCCGGTGACGAAAAGCTCGTCGCGCGTTGTTGCGTCCATCGTCGGGACGACGGATGAAAGGTTCTCGAGGAACAGTCCGCGCAGGGTGGCGGCGCGCACCAGCGGCAGCGCGTTCAAATGCTCACCCGCGCTCTCCAGCGATAGCGTCAGCCAGCGCAAGGTTTTCTCGCGGCCCAGGACCTGCACCGCGCGCTGGATCGAGGCGACCGGCTCCGAGGTCTCGAAGGCGTCGGAGTTGACCATCCGCAGCAGCTTGAATGCGAGCACCGGATCGCGCCGGATGCCGTGGGCAATCGTCCCGGTGTCCGGATGATCGCTCGCGACTCGAAGCAGCTCGAGCAGGTTGCCCTGGTCCGGGCGCAGGCGACAGTTCGGGCGCTGTTCCGTGTCGTCCATCGGCCAGCCGACACTGGCCATGGCGCCGCGCTGATAGGCCTCATCGATGTCGGCCACGCGCCGTACCCCCGTCGTAACGAAGGGCATGCGTCGGATCGCATTGGGGGGCGCGGGGCGCGTCCGGCCATCCTTCAGGCGACGGCGGTCCTCGCTGACGTGAATCAGCGAGTACTCAAAGCAGCGCACAAGGGCAGGCGGCAGTGGCACGTCGGGGCGGCCGCGCAGCGCCATCCGGATGCCCTTGCGAAAGGCGCGCTGGACGAGGCGCTGCAGGTCCGGGTCGCGCAGCGCAATCGTGGGAACCTCGAGCAGCGCGTTGGGCGGCGCGCGCCATGTCAGGAGCGACTCGTCGAACGTAGCATCGAGCGGTGCAAGCAGGACCGATGCGCCGGATTCGGGCCAGACCTCGTTGAGCTGCTCGAGAATGTGGCCGACCGGAAGGTAATCCGGTGCCCGCGCCGAAAGCATCGTCAGGCGCGTGCCGACCGCACGGCGATGCTTGTCGATCAGCGGGGCGTAGCAGATCGAAAGCGTGGCGAGCGCGTCGGGGAGTCCCAGTCGTTCCGGAGCATTCATCGGGCAGCCTTGAAAGCTGCAACGATTATGCGGACCGCATCCCCTGTCCTTGGGGTGAAATCCGCGCCCCGATCACGTCATTTGGGCCTCAAGTTTCATCCCGTGCTGCCGTAGCCGCCCCCGCCCGGGGTCTCGATGACGAAGACGTCGCCGGCTTGCATCTCGACCGAGCCGATATGCGGCAGTTCCTCACGCCGTCCGTCCGTGCGTTCGACCCAGTTGCGCCCCGGCGCACCCGCTGCCCCACCGGCCAGGCCGAACGGAGCGATCGAGCGGTTGTTGGCGAGGATCGACGCCGTCATCGGCTCCAGGAACCGCACCCTGCGCGTGCCGCCATTGCCACCGTGCCAGCGGCCGGCGCCACCCGAACCGGCGCGGATCGAATAGCTCTCGAGTTGCACCGGATAGCGGAACTCGAGCACCTCGGGGTCGGTCAGCCGCGAGTTCGTCATGTGGGTCTGGACGACGTCGGTGCCGTCGAAGCCCTCGACCGCGCCGTTCTGCTGCGGCAGACGCAGGGTGCCTGCGCCCGACCCGCCTGAGATCGTCTCGTAGTACTGATACCGGTCGTTGCCGAACGTGAAGTTGTTCATCGTGCCCTGTGCCGAGGCCATGACGCCGAGCGCGCCATAAAGCGCGTTGGTGATGCACGACGAGGTCTCGACATTGCCGGCGACGACGGCGGCCGGATAGTCCGGGTTCAGCATCGAGCCGCGCGGGATGATGATCTCGAGCGGCTTCAGGCAGCCGGCGTTCAACGGGATCTCGTCATCGACCAGCGTTCGGAAGACATACAGGACCGCCGCGACGCAGACGGCGCTTGGCGCATTGAAGTTGTTCGCCAACTGCGCCGACGTTCCGGTGAAGTCGATCGTCGCGCTACGGCGCTCGCGATGCACCGTGATGAGCACCTTGATGATCGCGCCGTTGTCGAGCCGGTACTCGAAGGCGCCGTCGGCCAGCCGCGTGATGACGCGCCTCACGGATTCTTCGGCATTGTCCTGCACGTGGCGCATGTAGGCCTGCACGACGTCCAGACCGAAGTGATCAACCATGCGCAGCAACTCCTCGCGCCCCTTCTCGTTGGCCGCGATCTGCGCCCGCAGGTCGGCGACGTTCTGCGCCGGATTGCGGGCCGGATAGCGTCCGCCCGTCAGCAGCGCCATCAGTTCGTCCTCGCAGATGCGCCCCGGGCGATCGACACCCTGCCCCTCGATCAGCCGGAAATTGATGAACCGCACGCCTTCTTCGTCGAGCGTGCGCGAAAACGGCGGCATCGAACCGGGCGTGATGCCACCGATGTCGGCGTGGTGTCCGCGCGACCCGACGTAGAACAGCACGGCGGCACCGGTGCGATCGAAGACCGGAGTGATGACGGTCACGTCGGGCAGGTGGGTTCCACCGTGGTAGGGATCGTTGATGACATAGGCATCGCCGGGCACCATGCGGCCGGCGTTCTCGCGCATGACGGTCTTGATCGACTCGCTCATCGAACCGAGGTGCACCGGCATGTGCGGCGCGTTGGCGATCAGGCTGCCGTGCGCGTCGAAAAGCGCGCAGGAAAAGTCGAGCCGCTCCTTGATGTTGACCGAGTAGGCCGTGTTCTGAAGTCGCAGGCCCATCTGCTCCGCGATCGACATGAAGAGGTTGTTGAAGACCTCCAGCATCACCGGGTCGACGGTTGTGCCGATCGCGCGCCGCGCCTCCCGCGGCGTTACCCGGCGCAGCACGACGTGGTCGAGCGGCGTGACCTCTGCCTGCCAGCCGGGCTCGACCACCGTCGTGGCGTTCGCCTCGGCAATGATCGCTGGTCCGTCGATGCAGTCGCCGGGCCGCGTGTCGTCGCGTCGGAAGAGGGGCGTCGCATGCCAGGTCCCGTTGAAAAAGGCCTGCACTCTGCTCGCCGCCTCGAGCGCGCCGGCGCGCGGCGGCCGCTGCGCCACCCAGGCCGTGGCGTCCGCGTCGCCACCGCCGATAGCCTCGACCGACACGGTCTCGACGATCAGGCGGCGATCGGACATCAGGAATGAGAAGCGCTGCTGGTAGGCCGCGTCGAACTGCTGGCGCATCGCTGCGAGCGTGCCGAACGCGACGGCGAGCGCCGTGTCTGTTCCTTCGTACTTGAGGTGAACGCGCCGGATCAGTCGCACCTGTGCCGCGCCCACGCCCTGCGCCTCGAGAGCCGAATGCGCCTGTGCGGCCAGCCTGTCCAGCGACTGGATCAGGTCGGCCTCGGAGTCCGGCGCCAGTGGCCGTTCGATCGTCACTTCGCGCATCGCCGCCTGGTCCGCCAGGCCCATGCCGTACGCCGACAGGACGCCCGCCAGCGGATGCGCCAGAACCGTGGTCATCGCCAGGGCGTCGGCCACGGCGCAGGCGTGCTGTCCGCCGGCACCCCCGAACACGGTCAGCGTGTACCGCGTGACGTCGTGGCCCCGCTGCACCGAAATCCGCTTGATGGCCTCGGCCATGTTGCCGACGGCGATCTCGACGAACCCCGCGGCGACCTGCTCCGGCGTCTGTGCCCGACCGGTCGCGGACTCGATCCGTCGCGCCAGCTCGGTGAAGCGCCGGACCACGACGTCGCGGTCGAGCGGCGCGTCACCCCGCGGGCCGAATACATGCGGGAAGAACTCGGGCTGCACGCGCCCGAGCATGACGTTGGCATCGGTGACGGCCAGAGGTCCGCCCCGGCGGTAGCAGGCCGGACCGGGATTGGCGCCGGCCGAGTCGGGGCCCACGCGCAGGCGGGCGCCGTCGAAGTGCAGGATCGAGCCCCCACCGGCCGCCACCGTGTGAATGCTCATCATCGGCGCGCGCATGCGCACGCCGGCCACCAGTGTTTCGAACTCGCGCTCGTACTCGCCCGCGTAGTGCGAGACGTCGGTGGACGTGCCGCCCATGTCGAAACCGATCACGCGCTCGAATCCGGCGTGGCGACTGGCGCAGGCCATGCCGACGATGCCGCCGGCCGGTCCGGACAGGATCGCGTCCTTGCCCTGGAAACGCCAGGCGTCGGTGAGCCCTCCGTTGCTCTGCATGAAAAGCAGCTGCGCACCCGGCAGGTCGGATGCCACCTGCTCGACATAGCGCCGAAGGATTGGTGACAGGTAGGCGTCGACGACCGTCGTGTCACCGCGCGCCACGAGCTTCATCAGCGGGCTCACTTCGTGCGACACCGATACCTGGGGATAACCGATCTCGCGCGCGATCCGTGCCGCGGCCTGCTCGTGCGCCACATGGCGATAACCGTGCATCAGTACGACCGCACAGGATCGGAGTCCCGCGTCGTAGGCGGCCTGCAGTTGCTCGCGCAGCGCACCCTCGTCGAGCGGACGCACGACATCGCCTTGCGCCGCCATCCGCTCGTCAGCCTCGATCACGCGGGCGTAGAGCAGTTCCGGCAGCACAATGTGGCGGTCGAAGAGGCGCGGCCGGTTCTGGTAGGCGATGCGCAGCGCGTCGCGAAAGCCGCGCGTGATGACCAGCACCGTCGGCTCGCCTTTGCGCTCCAGCAGCGCGTTGGTGGCGACCGTGGTCCCCATTTTGACCGCGGCGATCCGTTCCACGGGAATCGGCTGCCCCGCAGCGACACCCAGCAGGTGCCGGATGCCCGCCACCGCCGCGTCGCGGTACTGCTCGGGGTTCTCCGACAGCAGCTTGTGTGTGACGAGCGCACCGTTCGGGTCACGCGCCACGATGTCGGTGAACGTACCCCCGCGATCGATCCAGAACTCCCAGGTTCCGGGTTGTGGCACAGCGCTCATGCAGCTCTCCGAAGCGGCGCCGCTGCTTGTATGCTTCGCGACGCGCGGCAAATTGGAATTTCCGGTCAGTGGGCGCTGCCGGAGGGTGGGCGGAATGTTGACACACCCGTTTGCCGTCCCGTCGCACCGATCATCCAACATGGGAAGACTATGAATCGACGTACTCTGTTCGTCAGGACCGCGGCGGCCGCCATCGCGCTCGGCTTCGGCCTGCCTGCTTTGGCGCAGACCAAGTGGGACCTGCCTGCCGGCTACCCTGCCGGCAACCCGCACACGCAGAACCTGAACCAGTTCGCGACGGATGTCGCGACGGCCAGTGGCGGCAAGCTCAACATCACGGTGCACGCCGGCGGAGCACTCTTCAAAGCGCAGGAGATCAAGCGCGCGGTGCAGACGGGGCAGGCGCAGGCGGGCGAAGTGCTGATGAGCCTGCTGGAGAACGAGAACCCTGTGTTTGGCGCCGACGCGGTGCCGTTCGTGGCGACCGGATTCGATGCCTCGTGGAAACTGTGGCAGGCGCAGCGCCCGGTCGTCGAGAAGATCCTCGCCGCCCAGGGCATCAAGTTGCTGTACGCCGTGGCGTGGCCGCCGCAGGGCATCTATACGAAGAAGCAGTTGAACTCCGTAGCCGACATGAAGGGCTTGAAGTGGCGCGCCTATAACCCGGCCACGACGCGCATCGCCGCCATGGTGGGCGCGCAGCCCTTGACGATCCAGGCGGCCGAACTGTCGCAGGCGCTCGCGACCGGCGTCGTCGACTCCTTCATGTCGTCGGGCGCGACCGGTGTGGATTCGAAAGTCTGGGAAAGCCTGTCGCACTTCGCGACCGCCGACGCCTGGCTGCCGAAGAACATGGTCATCGTCAACCAGAAGGAATTCGACAAGCTCGACAAGGCCACCCAGGACGCCGTGATCGCGGCCGCCAAGACCGCCGAAGAGCGCGGCTGGAAGCGCATGCGCGATTACACCGGCGAATCGCTGGCGACGCTGAAGGCGAACAAGATGACGGTGTACGAGCCGAATCCCGCCTTCAAGGCCGAACTGAACAAGCTCGGCGACACGATGCTGACCGAATGGTTGGCGAAGGCCGGCCCGGACGGCCAGGCCATCATCACGCAGTTCCGCAAGTAGAACCGTGAAGGCCGCCGCGCTGGCGGCCTTCTTCCGTTCCACGCGAGCGACGGTGCGCTCCTTCCTCGATCCGCTGTTCAAGCTGCTGGGCGGCCTCGGCGCATTCTTCATCTTCGCCACGCTGGCGATCGAGGTCGTCAACATCGCCGGTCGTCAGCTCGGTCTATCCATGGCCGGGATGGACGCCTATGCCGGTTACTTCCTGGCGGCCGGGTCCTTCCTCGCGATGGGCTACGCGCTTCGCACCGGTGACCACATCCGCGTGACCCTGATCCTGCAGCGACTGCACGGCCGGGCGCGCTGGTGGATGGAGGTGTTGTGCCTGGTCATCGCTACGCTGCTGTCGGGCTACTTCGCCTGGTTCGCGGCACGCCTGGTCTGGGGTTCGTACACCTACAACGACATCTCGCAGAATGTGGACGCGACGCCGCTGTGGATCCCGCAGCTCGCCATGGCGATCGGCCTGGCCGGTCTCGCCCTCGCGTTCGCCGAGCAGCTGGTCTACGTACTGCGCTTCCGTTCGCTGCCGCCGCAGCCCAACGAAGCCGCGAACATCGAATAGGCGGCGATGGGGACACTGACCGCCCTGGCGTTGATCGTCGCGATGTTCGTGATCCTGGGCGCCGGCGTCTGGATCGGCATCGCCGTGCTCGGCGTCGCGTGGCTCGGCATGGAGCTCTTCACCACGCGCCCCGGGGGCGATGCGCTGGCACTGACCGTGTGGGGGTCGCTGTCGAGCTGGACGCTGACGGCCCTGCCGCTCTTTATCTGGATGGGGGAGATCCTGCTGAAGTCGCGCCTGTCCGAGGGGATGTTCCGCGGCCTGGCGCCATGGCTGCAATGGCTGCCGGGCCGACTGCTGCATACGAACATCATCGGCTGCACGATCTTCGCCGCCGTGTCGGGCTCGTCGGCCGCCACCTGTGCGACGGTCGGCAAGATTACGCTGCCGGAACTGAAGAAGCGGGGCTACCCCGAGCAGATCTCGATCGGATCGCTCGCCGGCGCTGGCACGCTCGGACTGCTGATTCCGCCCTCGATCATCATGATCGTCTACGGCGTGGCGGCCGATGTCTCGATCGGAAAGCTCTTCATCGGTGGCGTGATACCGGGCCTCATGCTGGCAGCACTTTTCATGGGGTACACGATCGTCTGGGCACTGCGCCACCGTGACGCCATTCCGCCGGCCGATATCCGACTCAACTTCCGGCAGAAGCTCGCCGAGTCACGCCACCTGATTCCGGTCGTGCTGCTGATCGCGGTCGTGCTCGGGTCGATCTATGCCGGTATCGCGACCGCGACCGAGGCCGCCGCTCTCGGTGTGGTCGGTGCACTGATCCTGTCCGCGGCGCAACGGACGCTGACCTGGGCCAACTTCCGCGACGCGCTGATGGCCGCCACGAAGCTGTACTGCATGATCGCGCTGATCCTGGCGGGCTCGGCCTTCCTGTCGCTGTCGATGGGTTTTATCGGCTTGCCGCGCCAACTCGCCGAGACCGTCGGCGCCCTGCAGCTTTCGCCGTTCTGGCTGATCATGCTGCTGATGGTGTTTTTCATCGTGCTCGGCTGCTTCCTCGACGGCATCTCGATGGTGGTGCTGACGATGGCGGTGCTGCTGCCGACGCTGCAGGTCGCGCAGATCGACCTGCTTTGGTTCGGCATCTTCATCGTAATTGTGGTCGAGATGGCGCAGATCACTCCCCCGGTCGGCTTCAACCTGTTCGTCCTGCAAGGCATGACGAAGCGCCAGATCAACACGATCGCCGTCGCTGCGTTTCCGTACTTCCTGATGATGGTCATTGCCGTGCTGCTGATCTGGTTCTTTCCGCAGCTGGTGACCTACCTGCCCGCCCAGATGAAGCTCTAGACGGGCGCTTATGGGGCGCAGCTACAATGCGCCGCCAAAAAACCAGGAAGAATCGAAGTCAATGCGCGCCGTCGTGGTAGGGGCCGGCATCATCGGCGTCTGCACTGCCCATGCTTTGCGTCGCGCCGGACTCGATGTCACGGTGATCGAGCGCCGCTCCGGGGTTGCACAGGAAACCAGCTTCGCCAACGCCGGTGTCATGGCACCCGGCTATGTCGGCCCGTGGGCCTCGCCGGGCATGCCACGCAAGGTGTTCGACTACCTGTTGCGTCCGGAAGCGCCGGTCGTCTTCCGGCCGAGCCTGAGCCCGGCCCTCTGGCGGTGGATACGGCGCTGGCTCCGGGAGTGCGACATGGAGCGCTATCGGCGCAATCGCGCCCGCATGCAGCGGCTCGCGTTCTACAGCCAGGAGGAGTTGCGGACGCTGCGTGCGCGTCATGCCATCGAATACGAACAGGCAACCGGCTACCTGCAGCTCTTCCGCACCGAGCAGGAGGTCGAGGTCTCGGCGACCACGCGCACCATGCTCACCGAACTCGGCGTGCGCCACAAGCTTTTCACTGCCGAGCAATGCCGCACGCTCGAACCGGCGCTGCACCCCGCCACCGAGCTGGCCGGAGGCCTGCACCTGCCCGACGATGAAACCGGCAACTGCGCATTCTTCGCCCATCAGCTGAAGGACATCGCCATTCGCGACGGAGTGGAGTTCCGCTTCGGCGTCGAAGTGCAGGCCGCCGACATGGCGCTCGGGCGTGTCGAATCGCTACGCACATCGGTGGGACCGATCCGTGCCGATGCCTACGTCATCGCCGCCGGCATCGACAGCCTGCCGCTGCTCGCGCCGATCGGCATCCGTCTGCCGATGATGGCCGTCAAGGGCTACTCGGCCACCGCCGCTATCACGGCGTTCGAACACGCGCCATTTACCAGCGTGATGGACGAGACCTACAAGGTCGCGATCACGCGCATGGGCAATCGCCTGCGCGTGGCGGGCACCGCCGAGCTCGGTACGCAGGGCATGACGCTGCGCGACGGCCCGCTCCGCACGTTGATGAAGGTTGCCCACGACTGGTTCCCGTATGCCGCGATCTATCGCCAGGCCAAGTTCTGGGTCGGGGCACGCCCGATGCTGCCTGACGGGCCTCCGGTGCTGGGCCGCACGCCGATCGGAAACCTGTACCTGAACACCGGCCACGGGTCCACCGGATGGGTCATGGCCGTCGGCTCGGCGCGGGTCGTGGCCGACGTCATCGCCGGACGAGAACCGGAGATCGATCTCGAAGGCTTGACGCTGGACAGGTACCTGGCCGGCGCTGCCGCCTAGCCTTGCCTCATGGGTCGTCCACTCTACCGTGTCGAGGAGCTCCGCACGATCGAGCGGTCCTCTGCACGGACGCTTGCGGCCGGCACGCTGATGGCGCGCGCGGGCCGCGCGGCCGCGGCGTACATCGCGCAGCAGCACGCTGGCGCCGCGAGTTCTGTCTGCATCGTCTGCGGGCCCGGTAACAACGGGGGAGACGGTTTCGTCGTCGCCGCCGAGTTGCGGGCGCGCGGCCACGACGTGCTGTGTGTGCTGCTCGGCACCGCGCAGCCCGCCGCCAGCGATGCGCTCGATGCCCACGCGCGCTGGACGGCGAGCGGCGGGCGTGTCGAGCCCCACGTGCCACTCGATGAACGTTTCGATGTCGTGGTCGACGCGCTGTTCGGCATCGGCATGGCCCGTCCGCTGGCGGGCGAGTTTCTCGCGGCGGTCGAATGGATGAATCGCCAGGCGCTCGTCTATGCGATCGATGTGCCGAGCGGACTGGACGCGGACACCGGTGCCTGGGTCGGCGGCGTGGCCGGCGTTTGCGCGAAAGCGACGGTGACGTTCATCGGCGACAAGCCCGGGCTGCACACCGGGCACGGCGTCGATGCGGCGGGCGACGTCGTCGTCGAACCGATCGGTACCGATGCGCCAGCCTCCAGTGGTCACCTGATCGGAGTCGATGACTTCGGCACGGTGCGGCTTCCGCGGCGCCGTGACACGCACAAGGGCACCTACGGCAATCTCGTCGTCGTCGGTGGCGGTCGCGGCATGGTCGGCGCGGCGCTGCTGGCCGGCCGCGCTGCGCTGCGCCTGGGCGCGGGACGCGTCTATATCGATGCGATCGGGGCGCCCGACTTTCGTGTCGATCCGGCCCGTCCCGAGCTGATGTTCCGTCCACTGTCCGAACTCGACGATCTGCACGCGATCGTCGTCGGCTGCGGCCTTGGAGTCGATGCGGACGGCCACGCCGCAGTCTCGGCGGTGCTTGCGCGCAATGCGCCGCTCGTGGTGGACGCAGACGCCCTCAACCTGATCGCCGCCGACGCGGAGCTGCAACGGCGTGCGATCGGGCGCGGCGCTCCCCTCGTCCTGACACCCCACCCACTCGAGGCGGCGCGCCTGCTCGGCAGCACAGCGTCGTCAGTGCAGGCCGATCGTGCATCGGCTGCCCGCCGCCTCGCGGAGCACTTCCACTGCATTGCGGTGCTGAAGGGAGCGGGCACGGTCATCGCGCGGCCCGACGGGCACTACGCGATCAATCCGACCGGCTCCGCCGCGCTGGCCACGGCCGGCACCGGCGATGTCCTGGCAGGAATGATCGGCGCACTGATCGCGCAAGGCCACGACGCGTGGTGCTCGACGCAGGCTGCCGTGTGGCTGCACGGCCGCGGCGCCGAGGGCGTCGGAGACATAGGACTGCTGGCCGACGAAGTCGCCGGTCGCGCCGTCGAGGCGCTGCGCCGGCTGCGCGCCGGCCTCACTGGTTGACGACGCGGCCCGCGGAAAGTTCGATGCGCCGGCCGCAGCGGCTCGCGATGCCCGCATCGTGAGTCACCAGTACCAGCGTTGAACCGCGCTCGCGGTTCAGCTCGAACATCAGGTCGATCACTGCCTCGCCTGTGCGCGCGTCGAGGCTGCCGGTCGGCTCGTCCGCCAGCAGCAGCGGCGGATGCAACACGAACGCACGCGCCAGTGCCACGCGCTGCTGCTCGCCGCCACTGAGGTACTTGGGGTAGTGGCTCAGCCGCTCGCCCAGTCCGACCCGCGCGAGCAGCGAGCGCGCCGCCGCCACCGGCTCCTCGCCCTCGGGAGAGCGGCCGGTGAGTTCGAGTGGCAGCAGCACGTTTTCGAGTGCCGTCAGGTGCGGCAGGAGCTGGAACGACTGGAACACGAAGCCGAGTTGCCGTGCGCGCAGCGCCGCGCGACCGTCCTCGTCAAGCGCGAACATGTCCTCGCCGAAAATGCGCACGCGGCCACTCGAGGGCACGTCGAGCCCCGCCAGCAGGCCGAGCAGCGTGGACTTGCCCGATCCCGACGCGCCGACGATGGCCGCGGTTTCGCCGGCGAGAATCTGCAGGTTGATATCATCAAGAATCGTCAGGCTGCCTGTCGCATCCTGAACGATCTTTCCGAGGCGCTCGGCCTCCACGGCAATCTTGGTCACCACGTCTCCCACTCTTCGCAGCGCCCTGCTCGCATCCGCCGCGACGCTGCTTGTCATATTCGCGCTCGCGCTGCCCATGTCGGCCGTCCACGCGCAGGCCGCGGCTCCCGTGCCATCCGGCACGGGGTCACGCCCGGTCCTGCTGGTGCTGGGAGACAGCCTGTCGGCGGAATACGGCTTGCCGCGCGGGGCTGGCTGGGTGCAGCTGCTCGTGGAGCGGCTGCGCGAAAGTCGTCTGAATTATACGGTCGTGAACGCAAGCATCAGCGGTGAAACCACGAGCGGCGGCCGTACTCGTTTGCCCGCACTACTCACCGAGCACCGACCCAGAATCGTGGTGATCGAACTCGGTGCCAATGACGGACTGCGCGGCCTGCCACTTTCGACGATGCGGGACAATCTCGCTGCGCTGATCAAGACGAGTCAGGCTGCGGGCGCCTCCGTGCTCCTCGTGGGCGTGCGGGTGCCGCCCAACTACGGACGCGACTACTCCGAGAAGTTCTTCCAGTCGTTTTCCGACCTGGCGCGCGAGTTGCGCGTGCCACTTGTGCCGTTTGTCCTCGACGGGTTCGGGGAATCGCTCGAGTGGTTCCAGCCAGACCGTATCCACCCGAACGAGAAGGCGCAGGTTCGCATGCTCGACAACGTCTGGCCGCACCTGCGCCCGCTGCTGGCACCGCGCGCAACGAAGGCCCGGTGAAGCGGGAACACGGCACCGTCGAGGCCGCCGAGGCACTTCGCGCCCTGGCGAGCTTCGATACGATCATCGACGTGCGCAGCGAGGGCGAATTCGCCGAGGACCATGTTCCCGGCGCCATCAACTGCCCGGTGCTGAACAATGCCGAGCGCGCGGAGGTCGGCACCCTCGACCGCCAGCAGTCCTCCTTCGAGGCACGCCGGCGTGGCGCAGCGCTGGTGGCACACAACATCGCCCGACACCTCGAAGGCAGCTTCGCCGACAAGCCACGCAACTGGCATCCGCTGGTCTATTGCTGGCGTGGCGGCGGTCGCAGCGCGGCGTTGACCCACGTCCTCACTCGCATCGGGTGGCGCGCGCAGCAGCTAGACGGCGGTTATCGCGCTTATCGGCGTGCGGTGATGGTCGAACTCGAGACGCTGCCACTGGCCCTCGATTTCAAGGTCATCAGCGGAACGACGGGTAGCGGCAAGAGTCGTTTGCTGCAGGCGCTGGCCTCCATCGGCGCCCAGGTGCTCGACCTCGAAGCGCTCGCGTGCCATCGCGGTTCCGTACTCGGTGGACTGCCGTCCCAGCCCCAACCGGGACAAAAGGCCTTCGAAACGCAGCTGTGGGACGCGCTGCGGCGCTGCGATCCCGGGCGGCCCGTGTTTGTCGAGTCCGAAAGCAGGAAGATCGGGAACCTGCGCGTGCCCGATGCGCTGCTGAGCAGGATGCGCGAGTCCGCCTGCATCCGGCTTGACGTGCCGCTGCCGGTGCGCGTCCGGCTGCTGCGCGACGAGTACGCGCACTTTGAGCGCGAGCCCGCCACGCTCGCTACCCAGCTCGATTGCCTCGTGCCGCTTCATGGTCACGAAAAAGTCAGCGCGTGGAAGTCGCTGGCCCACCAGCAGGCGTGGGACGAGATGGTGGAACAGCTATTGCGCGAGCATTACGACCCCGCGTACCTGCGTTCGATAGCGCGCAATTTCCGCGCCTCAGGCCAGGCACGCGAACTTCCGATCACGTCAGACGACGCAAGCGCCTTTTCAGCGGCAGCGCGCGAACTCGTCAACGGAAGGACTACTTCTTAGGTGCGTCGGCCGGCGCGCTGGCGGGCTTGGCCGCATCGGGCTGGAAGGCAGACTGCAGGATCTTCACCTTGTGGCGCTCCCGCAGGCCTTCCGCATACGCGACTTCGTCCGCCGCGGCCGCTTGGCGCGCCAAGGCTCGTTGCTCCGCCTCCCGTTGCGCCGGCTGACCGGCTGCCCCCACCTTGCCTGACAGCACGTGGGCGATGAGGTATCCCGCCCCTTGGACGTCGGCACCCACGTACGTGGGCAACTTGTCCGGTTGTGTACGCAGGACTTCCGCCAGCAGGTTCGGTGGCATGCCCTGCGGCGCGCGGCGCGAAACCGTGAGCAGTGGCGAGAAGCCCGTGTCCGATGGCTGCTTCATCAAGGCTGCCATCTGCTCCTCGCCCGCCTTGCGGGCCAGTTGCGCGGCTTCCTGCTGTTCGAGCCGCTGGCGGATCGGCCCCTTGATCTCGTCGAGTGGGCGCACCGCGGCAGGCCGGTGCTCGAGGACCCGCGCGGCGACCAGCGTGCCCGGCGCCACTTCGATGGCCTGCGTGTTACGGCGGCTCTTGACGGTGTCTTCCGCGAAGACTGCCTCGACGACACGCGGCGTGAAGACCTGCGGCTGATTCGGCGCGGCGGGAACGCCCGCGCGCGTAAGGCTGTCGAGCGTCTGCACCTTCAGGCCCAGCTTCTCAGCCGCAGGCTGCAGCGAATCGGACTGCTCGTAGACAAGGTTCGTGAACTGATCGGCCGCCTCGGCGAAGCGCTTCTGCGCCTGCTGCGTGCGCAGGTCCTTTTCAATGTCGGCACGAACCTCTTCGAGCGGTTTGACCTGCGCCGCCTTGATCTCGGTGACACGGATGATGTGAAAGCCGAAGTCCGTTTCAACGATGCCGCTTGTCTCACCGGGCTTAAGCGTAAAGGCGACTTCCTCGAAAGGCTTGACCATCATGCCCTTGCCGAAGAAACCGAGGTCGCCACCCTGGGCCGCTGAGCCCGGATCCTTCGACTGCTCCTTTGCGAGCCTGGCGAAGTCACCTGGAGTGGTCTTGAGCGCGGCGAGCACGGCCTCGGCCTTCTTGCGGGCCGCGGCCTTGTCGCCGCCTTCGGGCGCGAACAGGATGTGGCTAGCCCGCCGCTGCTCGTCGACACCGAAGCGCCCCTTGTTCTGCTCGTAATACGCCTTGATGTCCGCATCGGCCACGGCGGCGGTGCCCGAGATCGCTTCGGCACTGAGCACGAGGTACTCGACCTTGACGCTTTCCGGCGTTTCGAAGTCCTTCTTGTTCCTGTCGTAGAACTCGGCCACCTGCGCATCAGTGACCGCGACCTTGCCGAGGTAGTTTTCCACCCGGACCGGAAGCACACGAACTTCGCGCTCCTCCAGCAACACGCGATCCAGGCGATCGGCGACGGCCTTGGGCACGATCGTCGACTCGAGCACAGCCGAGACGAGCATCTGCTTGCGCAGGTCGGCGCGCACGCGCTCCTCGAAGCCAGCCTCCGTCAACCCCTGCGCCGTCAGGTAGGCACGGTAGCGTTCGAGGCTGAACACCCCGTTGTCCTGGAACGCCGGTACGCCGGCGATGACCTCGCGCAGCCGGTCGTTGGTCACGATCAGGTTGCTCCGCTCGACTTCCTGCGAGAGGGCGCGGTCGATGATGAGTCCGTCGAGGATTGACTTGCGGCCTTCGGGCGTATCAAGCACCCGTGGGTCGAATTCCGCACCGAGTTGCTGGCGCAGGCGCTCCACCCGATCGCGCTGCGCGATGTCGAAGTCGCGCTGGGTGATCGGCTTGCCGGAGACCGTGGCCAACGCTCCTTCGGTTTCCATGAAGCTGTTGTAGCCCTGGATCCCGAAGAAGACGAACGACGGGAAGATCAGCACCAGCATGAAGAACATCAGCCAGCGGCGGTGTGAGCGGATCGAATCGAACATGAGCGAACTCGCTCCTCAGTGATTCATCATCGGCAGGACAACAAAAAAGGCGAACTTGCGTTCGCCTTCGTAGTGTGGCGGAGTGGACGGGACTCGAACCCGCGACCCCCGGCGTGACAGGCCGGTATTCTAACCAACTGAACTACCACTCCCGCGCGGTACAACAACAACCCGCCGCTTGCTCGGTGGTGGGTGCTGAGAGGCTCGAACTCCCGACCTACGCCTTGTAAGGGCGCCGCTCTACCAACTGAGCTAAGCACCCCCGCGAAAAAGCGAAGTGCAGCGCGTCGCAACCGACTATTGTACAGAATCTTTCAGGGCCTTCCCAGGCCGGAACTTCGGAACCTTTGCAGCCTTGATCTTGATCGCCGCACCCGTGCGGGGATTGCGCCCGGTGCGCGCCGCGCGCTTGCTGACCGTGAACGTGCCGAAGCCCACGAGGGTGACCGAATTGCCCTTCTTGAGGCTGTGGCGGATTCCGCCGACGATGGCTTCGAGGGCCCGACCCGCCGCGGCTTTCGAGATGTCTGCCTGCTTGGCGATGTGGTCGATCAGTTCTGTCTTGTTCACGTAAACCCCCTCATTTTGCTGGTCTTCGGAAGTCAGCGCGTGGCGGCCGTCGCAGCGAAATTTTCTTATGGGTATCGGCCGAAGGTGCGCTTCGGAAACTGGAGATCTATTCAACCGCGCGGCTATGGGAGTGTCAAGCGCAAGCAAACGATTTTTTGCTTTGAGCAGGAAGTGATGTGCAGTGTGCACCCGCGGAACGGGCGCACACTGCGACTCCGTCAATGCTTGACGACTTCCGCGTTGCCGGCTGCATCGGCCGCCTTGGGAGGCACAGCGGCCGCCTCGTCGTCGGTGAGCGGCACCGGCTGGCGCTCGAGCGCGACCTCGAGAACCTTGTCGATCCACTTGACCGGCACGATCTCAAGCCGGTTCTTCACGTTGTCCGGGATCTCCGCGAGATCCTTGACGTTTTCTTCCGGGATCAGGACGGTCTTGATGCCGCCGCGGTGCGCTGCGAGCAGCTTCTCCTTCAGTCCACCGATGGCAAGCACCTCGCCGCGCAGCGTGATCTCGCCGGTCATCGCCACATCGGCTCGCACCGGGATGCCCGACAGGGCCGAGACGATGGACGTCGTGATGGCGATACCGGCCGATGGGCCGTCCTTCGGAGTGGCCCCTTCCGGGAAGTGCACGTGCAGGTCGATCTTCTCGAAGACTTCATCGCGCAAGCCCAGGCGACGCGCGCGCGCCCGGACGACGGATCGCGCTGCCTCGACCGATTCCTTCATGACATCACCGAGCGAGCCCGTGCGCTGCACGTTGCCCTTGCCGGGCATCGTTGCCACCTCGATCGTCAGCAGGTCGCCGCCGACCTCGGTCCACGCCAGTCCGGTGACTTGCCCCACCTGGTTCTGTTTTTCGGCCACTCCAAAGCTGTAGCGGCGCACGCCGAGGAACTTGTCGAGGTTCTTCGCCGCGACCTGGACCTTGCGGTCCTGCTTCTTCAGCAGCAGTTGCTTGACAACCTTGCGGCAAATCTTGCTGATCTCGCGTTCTAGCGAACGCACGCCCGCTTCCCGCGTGTAGTACCGGATGATGTCGCGGATCGCGCTCTCGGCGACCCCGAGTTCGCCGGATTTCAGGCCGTTGGTCTTCATCTGCTTGGGCAGCAGGTGCTGCAGGGCGATGTGGACCTTCTCTTCCTCCGTGTAGCCCGAAAGACGGATGACTTCCATCCGGTCGAGCAGTGCCGGCGGAATGTTCATCGTGTTGCTGGTGGCGACGAACATCACGTCCGACAGGTCGAAGTCGACCTCGACGTAGTGGTCCTGGAATGTGTGGTTCTGCTCAGGGTCCAGCACTTCGAGCAGCGCCGAGGCCGGGTCGCCGCGGAAGTCCATGCCCATTTTGTCGACTTCGTCGAGCAGGAACAGCGGATTGCGCACGCCCACCTTGCCGAGGTTCTGCAGGATCTTGCCCGGCATCGAGCCGATGTAGGTGCGGCGGTGGCCACGGATCTCGGCCTCGTCACGCACTCCACCCAAGGCCATGCGGATGAACTTGCGGTTCGTCGCGCGCGCGATCGACTGGCCGAGCGAGGTCTTGCCGACGCCCGGAGGGCCGACCAGACACAGGATCGGCGCCTTCACCTTCTCGACACGCTGCTGGACGGCCAGGTATTCGAGGATGCGGTCCTTGACCTTCTCCAGCCCGTAATGATCGTCGTTCAGCACCCTTTCGGCGTTGGTCAAGTCGTTGTTGATGCGGCTGCGCTTCTTCCACGGCAGCCCGACCAGGGTGTCGAGGTAGTTGCGCACGACCGTCGCCTCGGCCGACATCGGCGACATCAGCTTGAGCTTCTTCAGTTCCGAGAAAGCCTTGTCGCGCGCGGCCTTCGGCATGCGGGCGGCTTTGATCTTCTTCTCGAGCTCGTCGAGGTCGGCACCCTCCTCGCCTTCGCCCAGTTCTTTCTGGATCGCCTTGACCTGCTCGTTCAGGTAGTACTCGCGCTGGCTCTTCTCCATCTGCCGCTTGACGCGGCCACGGATGCGCTTCTCGACCTGCAGGATGTCAATCTCGGTCTCGAGCTGCGCGAGCAGGTGCTCGAGCCTCTCGTTCAGGCCCTGCATTTCGAGAATCTTCTGCTTCTGCTCGATCTTCAGCGGCAGGTGCGCTGCGATCGTGTCCGCGAGGCGACCAGCCTCGTCGATGCCGGCGATCGAGGTCAGGATCTCGGCCGGGATCTTCTTGTTGAGCTTTACGTACTGATCGAACTGGCTGACGATGGCCCGCCGTAGCGCTTCGGCCTCGGCGGTCGGATGGATGTCGGGAACGATAGGCACGACGTCCGCCGTGAAATGGCTCGGCCCGTCCTCAATACGTTCGATTCGCGCGCGCTGCGCGCCCTCGACCAGCACCTTCACGGTGCCGTCCGGCAGCTTCAGCATCTGCAGGATGTTGGCCACGCAGCCGATCTCGTAGATGTCCTCAGCCGTCGGCTCGTCCTTCGCGGCGTTCTTCTGCGCCACCAGCATGATGCTCTTGCCGGCTTCCATCGCGGCCTCGAGCGCCTTGATCGACTTCGGGCGCCCGACGAACAGCGGAATAACCATGTGCGGAAACACGACCACGTCCCGTAGCGGCAACAAGGGCAAAGTGATGCGTTCGGGGGGCAGGATCTGCGTTGACATCGGGACGTCCCCTTAAATGGAAGATTCAGCGCTGGATATGGGTGCGTGTCCGGTCAATGCAAGCCCGGAGAATCTTCACGTTGGATCAATCTAGCACGCGACGCTAACAGTCGCGGCCCCGCACGACGGACGATGGAAGGCAGTCCGGTCAGCGCGGTCCGCCGGCCACTTTCGGCTGGTCGGCGTACATCAGCAACGGCTTGCCGCCGCTGATCGTGTTTTCGTCGACCATGACCTTGGCCACGTTCTTCGTGCTGGGCAGGTCGTACATGACATCCAGCAGTACGCTTTCCACGATTGAACGCAGGCCGCGCGCTCCGGTCTTGCGCTTGATCGCCTTGCGGGCGATCGACTTGAGCGCCTCCTGCCGGATCTCGAGCTCGACGCCCTCCATATGGAACAGGCGCTGGAACTGCTTGATGAGTGCATTCTTGGGCTCGACCAAGATCTCCACCAGCGCGTCTTCACCCAGCTCATCGAGCGTGGCAATGACAGGCAAGCGTCCCACCAGTTCCGGAATCAGGCCGAACTTGATCAGGTCTTCGGGCTCCACGTCACGCAGGACGTCGCCCACCGACCGCTCGCTCGCGCTCGTCACTTCGGCGCCGAAGCCAATGCCGCTCTTCTCCGAACGGCTGCGGATGACCTTCTCGAGGCCATCGAACGCGCCGCCGCAGACGAAAAGGATGTTGGTCGTGTCGATCTGCACGAAGTCCTGGTTCGGGTGTTTGCGCCCGCCTTGCGGCGGCACCGAAGCGATCGTGCCCTCGACCAGCTTCAGCAACGCCTGCTGCACGCCTTCGCCCGAGACATCGCGAGTGATGGAAGGGTTGTCGCTCTTGCGCGAGATCTTGTCGATCTCGTCGATGTAGACGATGCCGCGCTGCGCCTTCTCGACTTCGTAATTACAGTTCTGCAGCAGCTTCTGGATGATGTTCTCGACATCCTCGCCGACGTAACCGGCTTCCGTCAGCGTCGTGGCGTCGGCGATCACGAACGGGACGTTGAGCAGGCGCGCGAGCGTCTGCGCCAGCAACGTCTTGCCCGATCCTGTCGGGCCGATCAAAAGGATGTTGCTCTTGGCGAGCTCGATGTCGTCTTTGCTGCCAAGGTGCTTGAGGCGCTTGTAGTGGTTGTAGACGGCGACCGAGAGGATGCGCTTGGCCTTGTCCTGCCCGATCACGTACTGGTCGAGGATGGCGCCGATCTCGCGCGGCGTCGGGAGGTCCGACTTGACGCCGCCCGTGCCGGCGTCCGTCGTCGTCTCGTCACGGATGATGTCGTTGCAAAGGTCGATGCACTCGTCGCAGATGAACACCGACGGGCCGGCGATCAGCTTCTTGACCTCGTGCTGGCTCTTTCCGCAGAAGGAGCAGTAGAGGAGCTTTTCGCTCGAACCCTTCTTGTCCGTCATACGTGTGGAATCGTCCCCCGACTTTCGCCGCTTACGGCTGCTCGCCGCGCTTGACGAAGATCTTGTCGATCAGTCCGTAGCTTACTGCATCGTCCGCGGTCATGAAGTTGTCGCGATCCGTGTCTTTGGCGATCTTTTCGACGGGTTGACCGGTCAGTTCCGACAGGATCTTGTTCAGCCTTTCGCGCGTCTTCAGGATCTCCTGCGCGTGGATTTCGATGTCGCTCGCCTGGCCCTGCGCCCCGCCCGAAGGCTGGTGGATCATGATGCGCGAGTTGGGCAGCGAGAAGCGCTTGCCCTTGGCGCCCGCCGCCAGCAGGAAGGCGCCCATGCTGGCTGCCATGCCGACGCAGATCGTCGACACGTCCGGCTTGATGAACTGCATCGTGTCGAAGATCGCGAGGCCCGCGTAGACGGAGCCACCCGGCGAGTTGATATAGAGCGAGATGTCCTTGTCCGGATTCTCGGACTCCAGGAACAGCATCTGGGCGACGACCAGGTTCGCCGTCTGGTCCGACACTGGCCCGACCAGGAAGATGACCCTGTCGCGCAGCAGGCGCGAGTAAATGTCATAGGCCCGCTCGCCGCGGCCGCTCTGCTCGATGACGATCGGGACCATCCCCAGACCCTGCGGTTCCATCGCCTGCGCGGCGCCATGGGGGCTCATATGGCTCTTCATCCAACTGTCTCCTGGCTGCAACTTATCAGCGCTGGTTGTGGCCCATCAGTTCGTCAAACGCAACCGGCACATCCACGACCCTGGCGTGGTCCAGTATCCAGCGCGTCACATTGTCCTCCAGCGCCATCGCCTCGAGCTCGCCGAGCCGTTTCCGGTCGGACAGGTACCAGTTGACGACGTCCTGCGGCCGCTCGTAGCTCTGGGCCATTTCCTCCACCAGCTTGCGGATCTGGTCGGGCTTGGGCTGCAGGCCGTTGGCACGCACAAGTTCGCCGACCAGCAATCCCAGCCGCACCCTGCGCTCGGCCCGTTCGGCAAACAGTTCAAGCGGGAGCGGCGCCTCCTCGGCCTTGACGCCACGGGCCACGAGGTCGCTTCTCGCCATGTCCGCGAGCCGCTGCTTTTCTTCCTCGACCAGCGACTTCGGTACATCGAAGCTCGTGGAAGCGAGCAGCGCCGACATCGCGCTGTCCTTGGTCCGCGCCTTGAGTCGGGTCCCGACCTCGCGCTCCAGATTGGCCCGGACTTCCTTTCGCATCTTGTCCATGTCGCCATCGGCGATGCCGAGGGCTTTGGCAAACTCCGCGTCCAGCGCCGGCAGCACCGGCTGCTGGACCTTCTTGACCGTCACATTGAACTCGGCCTGCTTGCCTGCAAGATTCTTGGCGTTGTAGTCGGCGGGAAAGGTCAGTGGGAACGACTTGATGTCACCTGCGGTCATGCCCGCCACGGCCGCCTCGAACTCCGGCAGCATCCGTCCCTGGCCGACCGTGAACGCGAAGTCGGTCGCGCTGCCACCCTCAAACGGCGTGCCGTCGATGGAGCCAACGAAGTCGACCGTGACGATGTCATCGCTGGCGGCTGCGCGCGCAATGTCCTCGTAGGTGGCCCGCTGGCGACGCATGATGTCGAGCGTCCGATCGACCTCGGCATCGCCCACCGCACACTTGGCCTGCTGGATCTCCGTGTTGGAGAGGTCGCTGACAGCGATCTCGGGATAGATCTCGAACGTGGCCGAGAACGCCAGGTCATTCGACCCTTCCACCGTGCGCGGTTCGAGCCGGGGAGCACCCGCGACCCGCAACTTGCTGGCGTTGACGGCCGAGTTGAACGCCTCGCCAACCTTGTCGTTCAGCACCTCGGCCTGCACCTGAGGGCCGTAAGTGGCAGCCACCATTTTCATCGGCACCTTGCCGGGCCGGAAGCCTGGCATCTTCACGCTGCGCGCCAGCTTGGCCAATCGCGCCTGCACTTCTTTCTCGATCGAGTCCGCGGGAACGGTCAGGTCGAGCCGGCGCTCAAGCGCGCCCGGGGTGTCCATCGTCTGTTGCATGGTCTGGTTCTTATGTTGAGCCGCACGACAGCGGCAAGTCAGAATCGGTTGGTGCGAAGGGGGGGACTCGAACCCCCACGCCGGTGAAGGCGTCAGGACCTAAACCTGGTGCGTCTACCAATTTCGCCACCTTCGCGCCGCGGCCGCAGGCCAGCACGGCGCGGAACGAGCGACGAATTCTAGCGGAAGGCGACGCGCCTCGAAGGCGCGGACGCGCTGTGCTAGCGTGATTCGCATGGGCGTCGGTCACTACGAGAACTTTCCCGTTGCATCCCTGCTCGCACCGCCCGCGCTGCGTCCCGCCATCCGGGCGATCTATCGCTTTGCGCGCACGGCCGATGACCTTGCGGATGAGGGCGACGCGGCACCGGCCGAGCGGCTGAGCGCGCTGGCCGGACTGCGCGAGCAGCTCGACCGGATCGAACGAGGCAATTCCAGCGACTGGCCGGATCTGGCCACCGCGATCCGCGACCACGACCTGCCTGTGGCGCGCTTCCGAGACCTGCTGTCGGCCTTCGAGCAGGACGTGACGACCACACGCTATCCGACGTTCGAGACGCTGCGCGATTACTGCCGCCGCTCGGCCGATCCGGTCGGTCGCCTGCTGCTGGCGATGTACCGACGCGGCGACGAACAGGCCCTCGCGTGGTCCGACGCCATTTGCACCGGCCTGCAGCTGACGAATTTCTGGCAGGACATCGCCGTCGACTGGCGCAAGGGGCGCGTCTACGTGCCGCAGGAAGACCTGCAGCGCTTCGGCGTGGCGGAGAGTCAGATCGCCGCCGGCCGCGTCGACGGCGCCTGGATCGAGCTCATGCGTTTCGAGGTCGAGCGCGCAAGGCGATTGCTACACTCAGGCGCCCCGCTGACGCGAGACATTGCCGGGTCGCATAGGGTTCGAACTGAGGCTGGTCGTGCACGGCGGACTGCGCATCCTCGAGCGCATCGACAGTTGCGAGGGCGACGTGTTTCGCCGCAGGCCGCTGCTGGTCACGCGCGACTGGCTGCTAATGGCGTGGCGCAGCCTGCACGGCAACGCGTTGCCCGCCTGAGAAGGCATGTTGTCACCCAGCCCGGCGGAAAATGACGCTTGACCAATGCTCTGCCGGCCGCGGCGCGACGCTCCTGCCCGGCGCACAGCGCAACTCGCCGCCTGCGAGTAGCCGGCCGGCACGAAAATGGCGATGACTCCGGACGAGTACTGCCAGCAGAAAGCCGCGGCGAGCGGTTCGAGTTTCTACTATTCGTTCCTGTTCCTGCCCTCGGAGCGTCGGCGCGCCATCACGGCCGTCTACGCCTTCTGCCGCGAAGTCGACGACGTTG
This sequence comes from uncultured beta proteobacterium, assembly GCA_963702595.1. Taxonomy (GTDB): domain Bacteria; phylum Pseudomonadota; class Gammaproteobacteria; order Burkholderiales; family Burkholderiaceae_F; genus JALORV01. Next base: position 133,734 of record CAVPDC010000018.1, read on the forward strand.
TCGATGAGATCAGCGACGCCGGGGTGGCGCAGGCCAAGCTCGCCTGGTGGCGCGACGAGCTGGCAGCGTTGTTCCGCGGTGCGCCGAATCATCCGGTGACGCAGTCCATCCAGCCTTTCATCGACACGCGCTTCGGCATCACGCGCGAGCGGCTGGATGCCGTGATCGACGGCATGGAGATGGACCTGCGGCAAAACCGGTACCTGGACTACGCAGCCCTGCAGCGTTATGCGCACCTGGTTGCGGGCGTCGTCGGCGAGATGTCGGCATCCATCTTCGGGTTCGTTAATCCCCAGACGATCCAGTACGCGGGCCGCCTCGGACGCGCGCTACAGCTCATCAACATCATCCGCGATGTCGGTGACGACGCGCGCCGCGGCCGCATTTACCTCCCGCTGGACGAGTTGCAGCGTCATGGCGTCAAGGCTGCCGACCTTCTGGAAGCACGCTACGTCGAAGGCTTCGTGCCGCTGATGCGCTTCCAGGCAGAGCGCGCGCGTACGCAGTACCGTGAAGCGCTGTCGCTGCTGCCGCCGGAGGACCGCCGATCCCAGCGCGCCGGGCTCATCATGGGTGCGATCTACGTGTCCCTGCTCGACGAGATCGAGCGCGAGAACTACCAGGTCCTGCAGCAGCGCATCGCGCTGACGCCGCTGAGAAAGCTGTGGATCGCGTGGAAGACCTGGGTCTCCACGTGACGTCGGACCTGAACGTCGCGGTCGTCGGCGGCGGCTGGGCCGGCTGTGCGGCAGCGGCCGAGCTGGCTCGCCTGGGCCACCGGGTCACGCTGCTCGAGGCGGGTGGGGAACTGGGCGGGCGGGCGCGCCGACTGGTGCTCGAACTTGCCGGCGAACGGCACGTGCTCGACAACGGCCAGCACCTCCTGATCGGCGCTTACACGGCCACTGCCGCACTGATGTCGCAGGTTGGCGTGGCGCTGGACACGGCGTTTGCGCGCCGCCCCTTCGAGATCGCCTATCCGGACGGCATGCGTATGCGCGCCGCGCGGCTGCCGGCACCCTGGCACCTCGCGGCGGCGTTGCTGACGGCGCGCGGCCTGGGCTGGCGCGACCGTCTGGCGCTGGCGGGATTCCTGCCGCGCGTACGGGGCCTCGACTGGACCGTGCTGCCGGATCGTCCGGCGAGCGAGTGGCTGCAGCAGCTCGGACAGACGCCGCGACTGGTCGAGCGCATCTGGCGCCCGCTCACGCTCGCGGCTCTCAACACGCCCCTCGCCGAAGCTTCGGCCCAAGTCCTTGCAACAGTGCTGCGCGACAGTCTGGGCGCCAGTGCCACGGCGGCCGAGATGTGGCTGCCACGCGCGAACCTCTCCGCTGCGATGCCGGACGCTGTCGAGCGTTACCTCGTGGCACGCGGCGGCGCAGTACGCCGGAGCAGTCGAGTCGACCTCGCCCGCGGTTCGGAGCGCGGCTGGTCGCTCGCGATTCGCAGTGGCGGAGATCACGCCTCGCTCGACGTGGACGGCGTCGTGTACGCCGCTCCCGCCGCACAGCTTCAGCGCGTCTTCGGGCTACACGCGGACGCCATGCGACCGCAACTACGGATGATCGAGCGCTTCCGCTACCAGCCCATCACGACCGTGTACCTGAAGTACGCCAGGCAGGCCGAGGCACGCATGCCCGGATTGTTCAACGCACTCGTCGAGGACGCCACCCGACGTCACCACGGCCAGTGGGTGTTCAATCGAGGTGCGCTCGACGCAGACAATGCCGGCGTGCTGGCGCTGGTCATCAGCACCGGCGGCACACATGAAGAGCCGACCCTCGACGCCCTGTGCGAGGCCGCTGCACGGCAGATGACGGATCTCTACGGGTTGCCGGCACCACGCGCCGCGCGCGCCATCATCGAACGACGAGCCACGCTCGCCTGCATACCGGATCTCGAGCGGCCGTCGTCCGTCACTGGCCTGTCGCGCCTCGCCCTGGCCGGCGACTGGACTGCCTCGGATTATCCCTGCACGCTTGAAACAGCCGTGCGATCGGGTCTTGCCGCAGCCCGAGCTATCGGTGACCCTGTGGTTGGCTGACGGCCACAGAGGCTCGCGGACGCTTACGTCGCCAGGCTCCTGACAGAGGGCAGCCGGGCGGCTCGCTCATCAAGTGTCAGCATGGGCGAACGATCGGCGGCGCCGCAGATCCCTGCGTGCAGGCAATCTGCAAATTCGGCTGCCCCCAAACGGTAGAGATGCAAGGCGCGCTCAATCGCCGACTCCGCCTGGAACTCAAGCTCTTGCGTTTCGAGCAATGCGCTGAACGCGCCGAGCACCGTTGACTTGTCGAACCCATAGCGGGATCGCAGTACCCACTCAAGCTCAAGAATGACGGTGACGGGAACGAACAGTGTGGCGCGCCGCGACCTGGCCGTTTCGAACAAGGTCTTCGCGCGCGCCACTTGCCTGTCATCGTCTTCGACCAGCCAACGGACGAGGACGTTTGTATCGAGGCCCGGCATCAGCTGCGGCCAATATTCATTTCCGCAATCGAGATTCGGCCCTTCCGGCCGCGGGCGCTCTTGAGCATTCCCTTGAGCTCCACGATCGACCGGGATTTGGCACGCATTACCGTGGTGCCATCGTCGAGTACCGTGAAAACCACGCGCTCGCCCTCCGTCAGTCCCATCGACTTGCGAATGCCCGCAGGAATGGTGACCTGTCCCTTGCTCGTGATCGTCGCCTCTGCCATGTCTGCGCCCCGATTCAAACCCTTACAAACTGGAGAATTGTAAGGAATCGCCAATCCTCCGTAAAGTGCCGCGCGTCGGCCGCCCCGCACCGCACACTTACCCTCCATAAGACTGAGAGGTGCTGCCGGCAAGAGCGGTGGACTTCAAGCGGCTTCAACGGTTCAGTGGCGAATGCGCTCCAGCGCCTGTTCCAGCCGATCCACCGCAACGACCTCCAGCCCCTCGATCGCGTGCTTGGGTGCATTGGCGCGCGGGATCAGCGCCAGCGAGAAGCCGAGCTTGGCAGCCTCGCGCAGCCGCTCCTGCCCGCGTGGCGCCGGACGGATCTCTCCGGCCAGGCCGACCTCCCCGAACGCAACCAGTCCTCGCGGTAGCGGCTGGTTGCGCATTGACGACACGATGGCCAGAAGCACGGCAAGGTCGGCAGCCGGTTCGCCGATCCGCACGCCACCGACGGCGTTGATGAAAACGTCCTGGTCGAAGGCGGCGATTCCAGCGTGGCGATGCAGAACCGCCAGCAGCATCGCGAGCCGCTGCGGATCGAGGCCAACCGAAAGTCGACGCGGGTTCGGCACGTGCGCGGTATCCACCAGGGCCTGGATTTCCACCAGCAGCGGTCGCGTGCCCTCCTGCGTGACCAGCACGCACGATCCCGGCACGTCGCCGCCGTGGCCATCGGGCCCGTGCTGCGACAGGAACAGTGCCGACGGATTGCTGACGCCCTTCAAACCGCGATCGGTCATCGCGAACACGCCGAGCTCGTTGACCGCACCAAAGCGGTTCTTGAAGGCGCGGATCAGTCGGAATGACGAATGCGTATCACCCTCGAAGTACAGCACCGTGTCGACCATGTGCTCGAGCACGCGCGGCCCGGCAAGGGCGCCCTCTTTCGTGACGTGCCCGACCATGATCAGAATGAAGCCCTGCTGCTTGGCAAGCCGCGTGAGGTGAGCCGCGCACTCGCGCACCTGGGACACCGACCCCGGCGCCGAGGTCAGCTCGCTGGTGTAGACGGTCTGGATAGAGTCGATGACGACAACGGCCGGTTTCACGTCGCGGATCGTCGCAACCACGCGCTCCAGCGCAATCTCGGACAGCAGGAGGATCTTCTTGGCTTCGAGCCCGAGCCGCCGAGCGCGCAGGGCCACCTGCGCCGGCGATTCCTCGCCGCTGACGTAGAGCACGGCCGTATGCCGGGACAGCACGGCGAGCGACTGCAGCAGCAGCGTCGACTTGCCGATGCCGGGATCGCCGCCGATCAGCACCACGCCGCCCTCGACCAGACCCCCGCCAAGCACGCGATCGAACTCTTCGATGCCACTCGGCAGTCGCGGCGTCTCCCGTGCCTGCACTTCGCCCAGCGACTGCACCGGTGCGGTGGCCACCAACGCCGCGTAGCGGTGCTCGCTCGCCGCCTCGATCCGGTTCTCCGTCAGCGTGTTCCAGGCGTTGCAGTGCGGACACTGCCCCTGCCACTTCAGGCTGGTGCCGCCGCACTCGGAACAGACGAACTGGGTACGTGCCTTCGCCATCTCAGGCGACCGTTTCCACCGGCACGCGCGGCGCGAGCGCGCACATCAGCTCGTAGCCGACCGTGCCGGCCAGCGTCGCCACCTCGTCAATCGGGATCCCGTCGCCCCAGAGTTCGACCGGGCTTCCGACCTGCGCCTCCGGCGCATCACTGAGATCGACCGTGATCATGTCCATCGAGACGCGCCCCGCCATGGGCACGCGCCTACCGGCCACTGACACCGGGGTTCCATCCGGCGCATGGCGTGGATAGCCGTCCGCATAGCCACAGGCCACGACGCCAATGCGCGTCGGTCGGCGCGCCACGAAGCGCGAGCCGTAGCCGACCGCCTCGCCTGCCTCTACCGTGCGCATCGAAAGCAGCCGCGAGGTCAGCGTCATCACGGGCCGCAGTCCCAGCTCCGCAGCCGGCCGCTCGGCCGCCGGCGACGCGCCATAGAGTGCAATTCCCGGCCTCACCCACGTCTCGGCGAGTGGTGGATGCAGGAACAGCGCCGCCGAGTTCGAGAAGCAGCGTGGCTCGGGCAGGTCGCGGCAGGCCGATTCGAAGCGATCCAGCTGTTCGGTCATGGAGACGGGACCCGCCTGCGCATCGAGGCGGTCGGAATTTGCGAAGTGCATCGACAAGCTTTCGATGCGCACCGATCGGCAGCCGGGCGAGCCGCGCCCGCGCCGCCGCGAATTCGTCTGGCGCGAAGCCGAGCCGGTTCATGCCGGTATTCAACTTGATGTGGACGCCGATCGGATCGCCCGGCGGCGCTGTCTCGAGCAGGCGCACCTGCTCCTCGTGATGCACGACCACGGTGAGCCCGAGCGTCCGCGCAGCGGTGACGTCCGGCGCAGCGAAGAGTCCTTCGAGCAGCAAAATGGGCCGCGTCCAGCCGGCAGCCCGCGCGCGGCGCGCCTCGTCGAGGTCGATCAGCGCGAGGCCATCTGCCTCTGCGAACCCCTGCACCGCGCGCTCGATTCCGTGACCGTACGCGTTGGCCTTGACCACGGCCCACACCTTGCGCCCGGCCGCACGGGCGCGTGCGGCAGCGAGGTTGTGTCGCATTGCATCAAGACTGATACGAGCGTGGATCGGACGTGGCACGGGATGCGTGAACGAGAACTGTCGGACGGCCGTAGCATAACGAGCACCGCTCACTATCCGCCGCAACCTGCGTGCTATAACGACCGCGTCGACTGCGTCAGGCAGCGGCGCACTCATCTTCATCGCCTTGCCTCCCCTGCCCGCACTGCGCTCCCGCCTCGGCCGATGAATCGCGGCTTCTACACGATCATGGCGGCGCAGTTCCTGTCGTCGCTCGCGGATAACGCCCTGCTGATCGCAGCGATCGCGCTGTTGCGCGAAATGGGTGCCGCGAGCTGGATGACGCCGATGCTGAAACTGTTCTTCGTCATCTCCTACGTCGGGCTGGCTGCGTTCGTCGGGGCGTTCGCAGATTCCTTTCCGAAGGGCCGGGTCATGCTGGTGACCAACACCATCAAGATCGGCGGCTGCCTCCTGATGTTCATAGGCGTCCACCCGCTGCTCGCGTATGCGGTCGTGGGCTTCGGCGCGGCAGCCTACTCGCCGGCCAAGTACGGCATCGTGACCGAGCTGCTGCCGCCGGAGCGGCTCGTCGTGGCCAATGGCTGGATCGAGGGACTGACGGTGATCTCGATCATTCTCGGCTTCCTCCTCGGCGGCGTGCTAATTAGCCCCAAGGTATCTGCCTGGCTGCTTGCCTTCGACGCCCCGATGGTCGACCTCGAGATCGACCATCCCGCCGAGTCCGCGATCGCCGTCATCGCAGGCATCTACGTGGCCGCCGCGTTCGTCAACATCCTGATTCCGGACACCGGCGCGCGCTATGCGAAGCAGCACGTGCATCCGTGGAAATTGCTGGTCGGCTTTGCGCACTGTTGCAACGTGCTGTGGCGCGACAAGCTGGGACAGATTTCACTCGCCGTGACGACGCTCTTCTGGGGCGCGGGCGCGACGCTGCAGTTCATCGTTTTGAAGTGGGCCGAGCAGGTGCTGGGGCTCAATCTGAGCCAAGCCGCCATCCTGCAGGCGATCGTGGCGGTCGGCATCGCCTTCGGCGCGGTGTACGCCGCGTCGCGCGTGTCGCTGAAGAGTTCGCTGGGTGTACTGCCGGTGGGTGTTGCGATGGGCGTGATCGTGGCGCTCGCGTCGCTTTACAGCCGCAACACGGTACCTGACGGTTCGGTGCAGCTGGGAATGTTCACTGCCAGCTACTTTGTGATCATCGCCTGCCTGATCCTGATGGTGATCGGCGCCCTCGCCGGGTATTTCGTCGTACCGATGAACGCGCTGCTGCAGCACCGCGGGCACGTCCTGCTGTCCGCGGGCCACTCCATCGCGGTGCAGAACTTCAACGAGAACCTGAGCATCCTGGTGATGCTCGGTCTCTACGCGCTGCTGATCTGGCTCAACCTGTCGATCCAGGCGGTGATGCTGCTGTTCGGGCTCTTCGTCGCGGTCTCGATGGTGATGGTCATGCTCCGCCATCGCTACAACCAGCGCCAGTTCGACTCCGTGGCGCTGATCGGCGAAGCGCGCCACTAGCTGCCGTCGGCCACCACGTCGCGCGCAAAGCAGAGATCGGCCCAAGACTTGGCCTTGTCGGCCAGGTTGCGCAGCAGGTAAGCAGGGTGATAGGTCACCACCACGGGCACACGCCGGCCGGCGACGTCGATGTGATGGACCGTTCCACGCAGGCTCGCGATGCTCGCCTCGGTGCCGAGGAGCGATTGGGCCGCAAAGCGGCCCATGACAAGCACGAGCCTGGGGTTGACGAGTTCGATCTGGCGCCTGAGGAACGGGTCGCAGTATGCGACCTCTTCCGGCGCGGGGTTGCGGTTGCCGGGTGGCCGGCACTTCAGCACGTTGGCGATATAGACAGCCCGCGCATCCGATCCCGTGCGGGTGAGACCGACCGCCGCGAGCATGTTGTCGAGCAGCCGCCCGGCCTGGCCCACGAACGGCTCGCCGCGCGCATCCTCCTCGGCACCGGGCGCCTCCCCGACCAGCATCCACTCCGCACTGCGATTGCCGACGCCGAACACTGTCTGCGTGCGGGTCGCGTTCAGCGTACAGGCCGTGCAGGTGGCAACCGCGCGTTCCAGTTCGTCCCACCCCATGCGTGCAATCGCCTCACGTCGGTTCGGCGGCGTGGTTTCGACGACGTTGACAACCTCGGCGACCTCGACGACCTCGGCGACCGCCGCCGACCCGCGCAGCGTCCACACCGGACCCAGTCCCATGGCATTCCATAGCCGAGCGCGACGCGGATCGAGCGTCACAGCGAAATCCGCATCACGATGGCATCCTCGCGCCCGTCCTGCGCCGGGTAGTAGCCGCGACGAACGCCGATGCGCTGGAATCCGTAGCGTTCGTACAGGCGTTGCGCGGCCGGGTTGCTCGGGCGCACCTCGAGCAGCATCGTGCGCGCTCCGTGATCGCGGGAGACATCGGCCATCCACTGCAGCGTCCGCCAGCCGAGCCCGGCCCGCTGGGCGTCTCGCGCAACGCTCAGGTTCAGCAGGTGCGCCTCGTCCACGGCAAGCATGACGACAGCATAGGCCTGCAGCCGGCCGCCGGCGTCGCGCAGCACCCAGCAGCTGTAGCCAGCGTGCAGGGAGTCGGCGAAGTTTCCCCGCGTCCACGGAAACGGGTAGATCTGCCCCTCCACCTCGGCGACGTCATCGAGGTCCGCCTCGGTCATCGGTGCATAGCGCTCCACCGAGGGCCGCAACTGAGCACTCATGGGCCAGCCCCCTGACGGCGAGGCGTGCATCCTTCCGCGTTCCTCAGCCGCGCACTCATGCGGCCGCCGCGCGCAGTCGGCGCTCTTCCGTCGTCAAGGCCACGTGATCTCGCACGTAAACCGGCATCGCCTCATGCGGTGCGACCGCACGCGCTCGCATTGAATCCGTCGCCGCCAGGCGCACGATGTCGGCCGCGTCCGCACGCAGCCCGGACAGCACGAGGCGTTCACCCAGCTCTGGCAACACTTCCGGGAAGGCCACAAGTGCGTCGCCCGCCACGGCATCCGCATCGCGCGCGAGCGCCGCAAGCTCGGCTGGCCTGGCCAGCTGCGGCGCGCGGACCTCGAGGATCTCCGGCCCGCGCTGGTACACCGCGCAATAAGCCTCGTGCATGCGCGCATCGATCGCACACAGGACGCTGCGGCAGTCGGGCGCCTGCTCGAACACGCGCGCTGCCAGCGCCATCAGGTTCCCGACCGCGATGACCTGCTTGCCCGCGCCCCACGCCAGTCCTTGCGCCAGGCCGCAGGCGATGCGCAAACCGGTGAAGGAGCCTGGCCCGGCGCCGAATGCGATGGCATCGAGATCGCCGAGCTCGGTGCGGGTATCGCGCAGAATCGCATCCACCATCGGCAGGGCTCGCTCGGAGTGACGCTGGCCGACCACCTCGATGCGCAAGCTGATGGCCCCGTCCTTCAGCAGCGCCACCGAACAGGTCTCCGTCGCAGTGTCGAGCGCCAGCAGGCACGGAGATGTCATGAAGCGCAGGCCCTCTATCGGCACGAAGTCGGAGAAGGCAAATTCTAGCGAGCGCGGCGAACCGCTCGGTGCGTGGACGGTCCGGCCCTAAAAGCGCGAGCCAGGCTGCCGGAGGAACTCGGATTCCTCCGGGGTCGATGCCCGGCCCAGGATCTCGTTTCGATGGGGAAAGCGCCCGAAGCGAAGAATGACGTCGAAGTGCTTCTGCGCCCATTCCAGTGGCCCATGCTGGCCTTCACGCGCCAGTTCGCCGAACAGCCGCAGCGACTCGTACTGGTCATCGAGCCGTTCGGAGTGCTCGAACGGCAGGTAGATGAACCAGCGCCGCAAGGCATCGAAGGGCCGATCAAGGCCGGCTTGGACCATTCTTCGTGCATGCCCCAGCGCCGCCTCATCGCCTGCGAACGCGCGCGGCGTGTCGCGAAAGATGTTGCGGGTGAACTGATCGAGCAGCAGGATCAGAGCCAGCGAGCCCTCCGGCGTCGCGGCCCAGTCGTCGAGGGACCCAACGAGCGCTTCCTCGACCGCCGCTCCGAAGCGCGACCGAATCTCCGCGTCGACGCTCTCCGACTTGCCGAACCAGAAGTCGCGTGGCGTCAAAGCGTCGGCTCCAAACCAGAAGTCGAGGATCTCGGTGGGCGTCATGGTGGACTCGAAGCTTACGGGCACGGTGAAAAAGAACGGGGCGCCGTAGCGCCCCGCTCAAGGGATGCGATCCTAGACGGGGATCAGGCGGCGGCGTACATCGTCGCGCGCTTGCGCACGACGTCGAGCAGACCCTGGCAGGCGTCTTCGACATAGTCCAGGACCGTACCGAAGCCTTCCGGCCCGCCATAATAGGGGTCAGGAACCGTCGCCGCGTCGAACTCGCCGGCGAAGCGCATCAGCAAGGCAAGCTTGTGCTTGTTTCCACGCGGAGACTGCTGCTGCAGGAGGGAGAGGTTCTCCCAGTCCATGGCGAGGATCAGGTCGAAATCGCGGAAGTCGTCCTGAGTGATCTGGCGGGCACGGAACTCGCCGAGGTCGTAGCCCCTCTTGCGGGCGGCCTGCTGGGCCCGGACGTCCGCCGGCTCACCGACGTGGTACGCGTGCGTTCCGGCCGAGGCGATGAGGACGCTGTCGTCCAGCCCGGCGTCGGTCACCATCTTGCGGAAAACACCCTCCGCCGTGGGCGAGCGGCAGATATTGCCCATGCAAACAAAGAGGATCTTGGTCATAGCCTAGTTCGCCTTTCCCGTTGGCCGCTCATCGCGCCGATTTATGAGCGTGCCCATGACTGCAGGCACGTCTTTCCCTTGAAACTTCAACGCTTCGCCCGCCTTCGCGGACGACACCAATTCACGCAGACCCGCCAAACCGCCGAAAGTTCAGGCCCGCCCGACCATGGGCCTCGACCTCCACTTCCACGGCGGCCCGGGTCACGCCGCCCTCTCCCCTGGCACCAGCGGCACGACGTTGGTCGCTCCGCCCGCCCCGAAGACCTGCTCCTTCAGCAGGGCCAGCTGGTCACGCACCCGCGCGGCCTTTTCGAACTCGAGGTTCTTGGCGTGCTCGAACATCTGCTTCTCGAGCCGCTTGATTTCCCTGGACACCTGCTTCTCGGACATCACCTCGTACCCGGCGCTCGCCGACACCGCGGCCTGCTGCTCGCGCTGCGCGCTCGGGTCGTAGACACCGTCGATCATCTCCCGCACTTCCTTCACCACGCCGCGCGGCACGATGCCGTGCTCCAGGTTGAAGGCGCGCTGCTTCGTACGGCGGCGCTCGGTCTCGTCAAGCGCCCGCTGCATGGAATTGGTCACGGTGTCGGCGTAGAGGATCGCCTTCCCGTTCAGGTTGCGTGCGGCCCGTCCGATCGTCTGGATCAGAGAGCGTCCCGACCGGAGGAATCCTTCCTTGTCGGAGTCCAGGATCGCCACCAGCGAGACTTCGGGCAGATCCAGCCCCTCCCGCAGCAGGTTGATCCCCACCACCACGTCGAAGACCCCGGCGCGCAGGTCGCGGATGATTTCGACGCGCTCGACGGTGTCGACGTCGGAGTGCAGATAGCGCACCTTGACGCCGTGCTCGGACAGGAATTCGGTCAGGTCCTCGGCCATGCGCTTGGTGAGCGTGGTGATCAGGACGCGCTCGCGAAGCTCGGTACGGAGCTTGATTTCGGACAGCACGTCGTCGACCTGCGTCCGCGCTGGCCGCACCTCCACCGCCGGGTCGATCAGGCCGGTGGGGCGCGCCACCTGCTCAACCACCTGGGACGAATGCTCCATCTCATAGTCCGCCGGGGTCGCCGAGACGAACACGCAGCGGCGCATCTTGCGTTCGAACTCGTCGAAGCGCAGCGGCCGGTTGTCGAGGGCCGAAGGCAGCCGGAATCCGAACTCGACGAGGGTTTCCTTGCGCGCACGGTCGCCGCGGTACATGCCGCCGAGCTGAGGGATCGTCACATGCGATTCGTCGACGATCATCAGGGCGTCGGGCGGCAGGTAGTCGACCAGCGTGGGCGGCGGCTCGCCGGGCTGCGAGCCCGAGATGTGCCGCGTGTAGTTCTCGATGCCCTTGCAGAAGCCGAGCTCGTTGAGCATCTCGATGTCGAAGCGCGTGCGCTGCTCGATACGCTGCGCCTCGACCAGCTTGCCGCAGGCCACGAAGTGCTCGATGCGCTCCTTGAGTTCCGTCTTGATCGTTTCGATTGCGCGCAGAACGTTGTCGCGCGGCGTCACGTAGTGCGACGACGGATACAACGTGAAGCGCGGGATCTTCTGGCGTACGCGCCCGGTCAGCGGGTCGAACAGCTGCAGCGACTCGATCTCGTCGTCGAAGAGTTCGACCCTCACGGCGAGTTCCGCGTGCTCAGCCGGAAAAATGTCGATCGTGTCGCCGCGAACGCGGAAGGTGCCGCGCGTGAAGTCCAGCTCGCTGCGCTTGTACTGCATCTGCGTCAGCCGCACGATGATGTCGCGCTGGCTGTAGCGATCCTTGTGGCGCAGCGTCAGAACCATCGAGTGATAGTCCGACGGGTCGCCGATGCCGTAGATTGCCGATACCGTGGCCACGATCACTACATCGCGCCGCTCGAGCAAGGATTTGGTCGCCGACAGGCGCATCTGCTCGATGTGCTCGTTGATCGACGAGTCCTTTTCGATATAGAGGTCGCGCGACGGGACGTAGGCTTCCGGCTGGTAATAGTCGTAGTACGAAACGAAGTACTCGACGGCGTTGTTCGGAAAGAACTCGCGCATTTCCGAGTAAAGTTGTGCCGCCAACGTCTTATTCGGCGCGAGTACCAAAGTTGGGCATCCGGCGCGTGCGATGACGTTCGCCATCGTGAACGTCTTGCCCGAACCCGTCACGCCAAGCAGCGTTTGGAAGGCAAGCCCGTCAACGAGACCCTGCGACAGCGCATCGATCGCCTGCGGCTGATCGCCAGCCGGCTCGAAAGGCTGATGCAACTGAAAAGGGCTGTCGGGAAACGTCAGGAACACAATTCGACTCTTTTTGCACCGCAATAGCGCTAAGGCAGGCGCGAATGCTAGCATCGCGCTGCAAAAAAGCCCATACCTTATAGGTAGAGTTTTCGAGCGGCCGGCGCATGAAAATCAAAGACTTACGAAGGAATTGAGAACTGTTCCGGACTTGAGCTGAGATCTTTGCGGCTACGGTGTGTCGCCCTGCCACCCGCAGCGCCTATGGCTCGCCGCAGCGAAAGCCGTATCGCCTAAGCTACCTTCTTAGAAACTCCCTCCAACTAGCTGATTCAATAGAAAAATGCGGCTTGCTGCCGTACAACAGGACTCCAATGAGTGGTTCCATCTTCGCCGACGTACCCGCCGCACCCCGTGACCCCATCCTGGGTTTGAACGAAGCATTCAACCAGGACACGCGCTCACAGAAGGTCAACCTTGGCGTCGGGGTCTACTTCACGGAGGATGGCCGCATTCCCGTGCTGCGCGCCGTGGCGGAGGCCGAGCGCCGTCGCGCGGCCGAACCGTCGCCGCGCGGCTACCTCCCGATCGAGGGCATCCCCGCTTACGACGCCGCCGTGCAGCGCATGCTGCTGGGCGCGAACTCGCCGCTGATCGCGCAAGGCCGCGTCCTCACGGCGCAGGCCCTCGGCGGGACCGGCGGACTGCGGATCGGAGCGGATCTCCTGCGCCGGGTATTGCCGAGCTCCAGCGTCGCGATCAGCGAACCGAGCTGGGAGAACCATCGGGCAATCTTCGAAAGCGCCGGATTCAGCGTCATAACCTATCCCTACTACGACGCAGCCTCGCAAGGAGTCGACTTCGGCGGCATGCTCGCGGGCCTGAGGGCCCTCGCGCCGAAGACAATCGTCGTCCTGCACGCTTGCTGCCACAACCCGACCGGAGTTGATCTTTCGCTGCCACAGTGGAAGCAGGTCGTCGACACCGTCAAGGCAGGCGACCTTGTGCCCTTCCTCGATATTGCTTACCAGGGCTTCGGCGAGAGCATCGATGCCGACGGCGCGGCGGTCCGTTTGTTCGCCGAGTCCGGCGTGACCTTTCTAGTTTCCAGCTCCTTTTCGAAGAGCTTCTCCTTGTACGGCGAGCGGGTCGGCGCCCTGACGATCGTTGACCAGAGCAAGGACGAGTCGACCCGGGTGCTGAGCCAGCTCAAGCGCGTCATACGCGCCAACTACTCCACGCCGCCGACACATGGCGGCATGGTCGTCTCCACCGTCCTCAACACTCCCGAACTGCGCGCCGACTGGGAGCGCGAACTCGGCGAGATGCGCCAGCGAATCAAGGCGATGCGCCGCCAGCTGGCGCAGGGCCTGGCCGCCCGCACCTCAAAGCGCGACTTTTCGTTCATCGAGCGCCAGAACGGGATGTTTTCGTACACCGGCCTGAGCCCGCGAGCAGGTGACGCGCCTGCGTGAAGAGTTCGGGATCTACGCGGTGTCGACCGGACGCATCTGCGTGGCCGCGCTGAACTCGAAGAACGTCGAGTACGTGGCGGATTCCATCGCCAAAGTCCTCTAGAGGCGGCTAACGTTTTGCGAGGCCCGGTGCGCGCCGCTATACTTGTGGGCTTGCCTTTTTCCCCGATAGCTCAGTCGGTAGAGCGACGGACTGTTAATCCGCAGGTCCCTGGTTCGAGTCCAGGTCGGGGAGCCAGAATTTTCGCAGGGCCACCACTTGTGGTGGCCCTTTGCATTTCTGCGGCGCAGTCTTAAGGTCCAGACGCACGCGTCACTGGACTCGCTTGTAGCCCCCGATCACACGATCGAACATACCGGTCTGCAGTTGACGCCGTCCCGCGGACTTTTGAAGTTTGATTTTCAGATCTATTGACGTTCCTCCGAAAGCCGGACCCCAAAGGCCCGCCCAAGTGCATTACCTAATCACCCAGCTTTCAGGAGAACAACACCGCCGACCGCGCGGAGCAAGACGCTGATGCAAGTTGGCGGGCATTTCGATTCCCGCCAAGCGCTGGAATCCGCCGTCGAGCCATCCGCCATTTGTCTGAGCGCGGAAATACCCTAGTGTCGAGTCAGGCTTACAAAGCTAGCGCCGCAGGAACGGAGCCTCAAAACAAAACATCTACAAATCATTGACTTACGAAACATGGCACAGCTCCTGCATACCATGTAGGCGGGACCGCCAACCTGAGGTGTTCGAGTAATGAAGTTGAACCTAGGAAGAACAATCACCGCTGTCGCGCTGCTTGCCACAACGGCCTCCGTCGGCGCAGCGGAGTTCTGGACATATACCCCAGGCAATGGCCAACTGACCGTCAACAATCCCGGCGGCGGCGCCGGATTTGCCGCCGTCAGCGTCACTGGTTACAGCGGCGTTGGTGGGCAGTTCAACGGCAACTTCTGGGACGCAGGCGTTAAGCCGGCGGATTCCTTTCTCCGTTTCTTCTGCATCGAACTCGGCGAGCACGCCAATGCCGGCCCGAATCCCTACGCTTCCAGCATCTTCAACGAAGACGACCTGCGCAAGCTGTACGACCTTGCTTATCCGAACAAGTCGGCAGGCGACTTCTGGAATGCCGGTCAGACGAATTTCGGAAATTTTGCCGATGCGACCTCAGCAGCAGCGTTCCAGGTTGCAGTTTGGGAGATCGTCTTTGACGGTGGCCTCGATCTGTCGGGGGGCAGCTTCAAGTGGACTGGCGGGACGACGGCTGTCAGCACGGCCGCGCAGTCGCTGCTGACCCAGGTGGGTGCCTATAGCGGCGACGGATACACCAACTGGACGTTGTACAAGTTCGAAAGCCCGGTACCCAACAGTCCGACGCGTACCGGATTATCAGAACTATGTCTCGGCGACGTACAAGGTGCCGGAGCCCGGCACCATGGCAATGCTGGGATTGGCGCTCGTGGGACTGGGGGCGGCGGCGAGGCGTCGGCGCGACTAGGCGCCAGGATGCCCGAGCAAAAGGCCCGCGCAAGCGGGCCTTTTGCTTTCTCCGTCGCAGTTTTTTGCCCTTCCCTCAACGAAGGATCGAGCCTGCCCAAGTTGACAAGATTAGTCTCCTGCGCGCTGGAAAGCGCCTGGACTGAGTGGCTTCAGGTCCGAGAGAGGTGGCAACGGGACGCTATCCGCGGGATGCACGTATTCCCGCTCAGGAGGCGCGCTACCGCCCGCTAAGCTTCCGGCTTTGCCTACAGCCCCGAAAGGCTTTGCGGTCTTTTTCAGCCGGAAGTCCAATTTGGAAGCGTCGGCAAAGTCGCTCCGACGTCCGATCATGTTTCGCATCAGCGCAGAACGACTCCTGACCTCGACAGTCCCGTCCCCGACGAGCAGATTCTCGATCATCGAGACAAAAACATTGCCTTGTGCGGCGCGCACAAATTTGCCGCCCGGTCGATCCATCGTTAACAAGTGTGCAGTAGGAGATCTGCAGAACATTGCGCGGCCAGCGGTATCCCTCGGCCCCGTAGGAAATGATCGTGGCGTTTTCTGATCTGAGCCCTTGCTGAATCAGGCAACCCACGACCACCGCAACCCCTCCGCTTGGGAACTCAAGCTCATAGCTCGAAGTGCCACTCTCCCCGCTTAGACGGCAGTACATCACATGCGTCTCGCGGGCACGACTCTTCAGGAGATGGCCCACCCGCGACCTCGCGAAGTAGCTCGAAGTTATGCTGAGCTTGCCGATGCTCCCCGCATAGAGATTGTGGCTCTGGCCGTCGCCGGCTCCGTTGTCGACAAATGAACTGCGATCAACTGAGAGTTCAACACTTAAGTCGTTCGAGGTTAGGATTCCAGTTTTCGTTGTCCTCGAAGTGGCATCGCGCCACTTCAAGGCGCCCTTTCTCCAATCGGATGCCAGCACCATTTCTTCCCCGGACCCGCGCGCCGGTGAATGCGATGTTTTCCACACGGACGCCGTCGCCTCGAATCACAAAGATCGCCTTGCCTTCAGCGCTCCTTCCATCGGCAATAAGTCGCGGGCGTTCGCCGACTCCACGTATCGTGAGGTTTCGCTGACCCCAGACCGCAACATCGCCACGGTAGTCGCCTGCCTCGACCAAGACTGTGTCGCCGTCCCTCGCGAATTTGGAGGCCTCAGCGAGCGTTACAACGTCACCTCTGGCCCCAACGCGAATCTGACGAGATTCGCCCGGCATGGATGTGGGTCGCGGAGTCCCTGGCACGGACGACCGAGCGCCGGACATCCACGGCAATGACGCAAGTGCAGCAATGGCAAGCAGCCCTTTCCTCCGGCCAGGGTAGCAACGGGAAGTCGTCATGAGCTACGACAACGACGCATTGGGGTCCGCCCGGCTGACACAATTCGTTCGCTTACGCGGCGCGCCGGATCGGCGTCGATCGAGAGTTCGGCAGGTTCCGTCAATTGAACGCCCAAGTCAGGTTCGGTCAATGCTCCGCGGGCTTCCATGGTCTGAAGCGCAGCCCGCGTTCCGTTGGTTAGGGGTTAGGGATCCTCTCAAAGGCTCGCGGTTTGTGCCACGGCGGCAGCTACACCGCTCGTCGGCCGGGCCACAATTTCAAGTGCAACAGCGGATGTTCCGCAAGGCATCATCGGACAGAACGGACGTTAGGCGCACCCTCGTCTCGCGCTCGGTCGGTGCGCGCCAAGTTCCAGAGCCTGCCGTGATCTACATGCTGACGCGTAGCACTTCGTTTCCCCCTATCCTCCCCGGTTATGACGGGATCGTGCCCTGATTCCGGATCAAATTGACGCGAGAGAAGCACGAGAATGAAGCCGAAGGAACATGTTGAAACGATAAATGGTCGCGCACGACCGCAGAGGTCGACGCCGCGCTGTCGATTTTGCTCCGCCATCCTCCGAACCACCTTTGTTGATCTCGGCGTGTCTCCGCTCTGCCAAACCCACATCCGGCCAGATCAACTGAACGAAATGGAGCCCTTTTACCCGCTACACGCCTTGGTCTGCGACCAATGCTTCCTCGTCCAGCTCGAGGAGTTTGTCGCGCCGACGGACATCTTCTCCGACTACGCGTACTTCTCTTCTTACTCAAGCTCGTGGGTCGAGCACGCACGGGTCTATTCTGACGCGATGATCAGGCGCTTGAAGCTCGGCCCGACCCACAAGGTCATGGAGATAGCGAGCAACGATGGCTATCTCCTCCAGCACTTTGTCGCCAAGCAGATTCCCGTGCTCGGAATCGAACCCGCCGCGAACGTCGCCGAAGCGGCCGTCGCCAAGGGGATACCGACCCTGGTCCGCTTCTTCGGTCTTGAAACTGCGAAGCTCATAGCGCAGGCGCACGGCCGACCGGACCTACTGCTTGGAAACAACGTCCTCGCCCATGTGCCCGACCTGAACGACTTTGTCGCCGGGATGAAGGTCTTGCTGGCCCCGCATGGCGTCATAACGATGGAGTTCCCCCACCTGCAGCGCCTGATTGCGGAGACTCAGTTCGACACCATCTACCACGAACACTTCAGCTACTTTTCCTTCGTCACGGTCGAAAAGGTCTTTTCGCACCATGGCCTGACGATCTTTGATGTCGAAGAGTTGCCCACGCACGGAGGTTCCCTGCGAATTTTTGCTCGCCATACAGAAGATGATGCGGTTCCCGTGAGGGAGTCCATACCCCGGTTGCGCCAACGTGAAATCGACGATGGCTTTCTGACCCTGGCGCGCTACCGTGACTTCGGCTTGAAGGTGCAAGCTACCAAGCGCAAGCTTCTGTCCTTCCTGATCGAAGCCAAAGAACAGGGGAAGCACGTCGTCGGATATGGTGCGCCGGGAAAGGGCAACACGCTTCTCAACTACTGCGGAATTCGCACCGACTTTCTCGACTTTACAGTCGACGCCAATCCACATAAGCAGGGCACCTTCACTCCGGGCACTCGAATTCCGATCCTTCATCCCGACAAGATTCGCGAGGCACGGCCTGACCTTCTGCTGATACTGCCCTGGAACCTGAAGGACGAGATCGTGCAGACCGCGGCGTATGTCAGCGAATGGGGCGGGCGCTTTGTGGTGCCGATTCCGGAAGTTAGACTCCTTTAGTCGATAGCCACCTCGAGACCGGGCGAGGCAGTAAGTTAGAGCTCTCACATCAGCATTCCATCCCACAAAGAATTCGAATGAAGATCCTTGTCACCGGCACAGAGGGATACATCGGCGCGCGCCTGGCGCCGTGGCTGCACGACAGAGGGCACCGGGTCACTGGCGTCGATACAGGTCTTTATCGCGACGGTTGCCTCTATCTGGATTCAATTGGACTCAACTTCACCCCTCATACGAGCTTCAAGGACCTACGCGCCTTGACGCCAGCGGACTTCGCCGGGATGGATGCGGTCATTCATCTTGCGGAGCTATCCAACGATCCCCTCGGACAGAATCGCCCGGAAATCACCTACAAGATCAACCACGAGGGCTCCGTTCATCTCGCGAACTGCGCGCGGAGCTGCCGGAGTCCGGCGCTTTGTCTACGCTTCCTCGTGCAGCGTCTACGGCGTCGGAACAGGTGACTTTCTGGATGAGTCGTCGCCGATAAATCCACAAACAGCGTATGCAAGTTGCAAGGCGCTGGTTGAGCGCGATCTCGGCAGCATGTCGGGTGCGGACTTCTGCGTCGTGTTTCTCCGCAATGCGACGGTGTACGGACCTTCACCGCGCATGCGTTTCGACATCGTCCTGAACGATCTTTGCGCAATGGCGCATGTACAGGGTCGAATCGCGATGCTTAGTGACGGTAGTCCGTGGCGGCCCATCGTTCATGTTGAGGATGTCTGCGAGGCGATGCGCTGCGCTGTTGAAGCGCCTGCCGACGAGGTTAACGGCGAGATCTTCAACGTCGGCCGCACTGCAGAGAACTACCGCATCCGGGAGATCGCCGCCATCGTCGCGGCGGCATTTCCTGGCTGCGAAGTGACGGCTGGACCTCCGAGCGCCGACAATCGCAGCTACCGCGTCTCCTTCGACAAGATAGAACGCGGGCTATCCGGCTTCTCTCCTCGCTGGACGGCGGCAGCGGGGGCAGACGAACTGGCGCGCCTTTTCAAGCGCATCGCTTTCGACAGGCAGACATACGAGTTCCGCGCGTTCACTCGCCTGAAGCAGTTAAAGCATCTTCAAAGCACCGGTCAGTTGGACAACGACCTCAATTGGAGCGCGCGTTGAACTTCGAAGACACGCCGATCGGCGGGGTCAGCATTGTCACTCCGGAACTCCTTATCGACGAGCGCGGATTCTTTGCAAGAACATGGTGCAGTCATGAGTTCTCGGCCCGCGGGATGCCTGCGGGCATGCTCCAGGCAAGCATCTCGCACAATCTCAACGCCGGCACACTTCGCGGCATGCACTTTTCCTGGCCACCCTCGAAGGAGTTCAAACTCGTGCGATGTGAGCGTGGCCGCATCTACGATGTCGTCGTCGATCTTCGACCTGATTCGCCAACATTCGCACGACACTTTGCAATTGAACTGACCGACGATAGCCGTGTGGCGCTGCTTATCCCGCCGGGGGTTGCGCACGGCTTCCAGACTCTTGTCGCCAACTCCGACGTCCTTTACATGATGACGGACTACTACCGCGCCGAGTTGGCAGACGGAGTCAGGTTCGACGATCCGGCCTTCAATGTTCGATGGCCGCGACCGGTGACAACCATCGTTGAGCGAGACCGCGATTACCGCGACTTCAATGCGCTTGATCATCGACGCAAATTCGAGCGCGCGTTGGCGGCTGCTTAGGACGAGTCGTGTTGCTGCAACGCCTCACGGAGCCCGCTGAAGCAAACCGCCTCGCTGGCGAAGCATTGCAGCTCATGGCGGAGATGTATCCGCTCTGTCGTAGCATCACGGGAAACGGCGTTCGTCAGACCCTCGACATACTTGAGCGCCGGGTCCCGCTCAGTCGCTTCGAAGTCGCCAGTGGCACGCCAGCTTTCGACTGGTTAGTGCCACCGGAATGGAACATCGAGGACGCGTTTATCGCAGATGCGCAGGGTAGACGCGTTGTCGACTTTCGCGACAGCAACCTGCACGTTGTCAGCTACTCCGAGCCTGTCGACCAAACAATGTCGCTGGGGGAACTGGACCCCCACCTGCACTCCATGCCGGAGCATCCCGACTGGATCCCCTATCGGACCAGTTACTACAAGCGGAATTGGGGGTTCTGCATGCGACATCGGGACCGAGAGCGCCTTGTGCCCGGCCCGTATCGTGTCGTGATCAGATCGACACTTGAGGCCGGCAGCCTCACCTACGCAGAATGCATCATCCCGGGGTTCGGTCCAGGCGAGGCGATCGTGTATTGCCACACATGCCATCCGTCGCTGGCGAACGACAATTTAACTGGCATTGCGGTGGCGACCCTGCTCGCCAGGGCCCTGCAAAAGGAACGGCCACGGCTCACCTGGCGGTTTGTTTTCGGACCGGGAACGATCGGCTCCTTGACGTGGCTGGCACGCAATGAGCACCTGCTGCCCACGCTTCGCGCCGGGCTGACCTTGGGGCTCCTGGGCGGCCCCCAGCCGCTGACTTTCAAGCGCAGTCGGCGAGGAGACTCTCTTGCTGACCGGGTCGGTCAGTTCGTACTTCGGACTCAGTCAGCCTCAAATCGCCTGATCGACTTCGAGCCATACGGGTACGATGAGCGTCAGTTCTGTTCGCCAGGCTTTGACTTGCCGGTCGGCAGATTGACGCGCGCGACGCAAGGTGAGTATCCGGAATACCACACGTCCGCCGATGACCTTTCGCTCGTAACAGTCAATTCGCTGGCTGGCTCGATCGTCGCATTGGCAAGATTCATTGCGATCGCAGATGGAAACCGGCGCCTGATGAATCTCAGCCCAAAGGGAGAACCTCAATTGGGACGTAGAGGTCTGTACGGAAGCCTTGGCGGCGGCAGAGCCATCGGCGAGACCGAGAACGCCTTGCTATGGCTACTGAATCTTTCCGACGGCGCACACGACCTCCTTGCGGTAGCGGAAAGGTCGGGGCTCGACTACGCGTTAGTGGAAGAGGCCGCGGATGCACTTGAGCGGGCCGGCCTGGCACGCACCCTGCCAGATGCCCAACGTCCCCTTCCTGAGTTGAAACAATGAAGGTCGTCCTTTTCTGCGGAGGGCTCGGGACACGGCTTCGAGAGCACTCCGACACCATCCCCAAGCCGCTTGTAAACGTGGGCTTCCGCCCGATTCTCTGGCACCTGATGCGCTATTACGCGCACTTCGGTCATAAGGACTTCATTCTTTGCCTCGGGTACCGCGGGGACCTGATTCGCGAGTACTTTCTGAATTACAGTGAATGCATGTCCAACGACTTCGTCCTGTCCGAGGGCGGCAAGAAGGTCGAACTGCTGAGCAGCGATCTGGATGACTGGCGTATCAGTTTTGTGGACACAGGACTGCACTCCAACTTGGGACAACGCCTCCTGCGGGTGCGCAAGTTTCTGGACGGTGAGTCCGAGTTTCTCGCAAACTACGCTGACGGTCTTACCGACCTAGATCTCGACAAGCACATCGAGGACTTTCGGCGCCGACAGGTCACTGCGAGCTTCATCGCTGTGAGGACCAGTCAGAGTTTCCATTCGGTGAATTCTGACGACAACGGACTCGTCACTGGCTTCGGCCAGATTGCCGACTCCGAATTTTGGATCAATGGCGGATTTTTCTGTCTCCGATCTGAAATCTTCGATGTCATCGAAGAGGGCGATGAACTCGTCGAGCAGCCGTTCCAGCGCTTGATCGCTCAGCGCAAGCTCGCGGTCTACCGTCACGGAGGCTTCTGGCAAAACATGGACACATTCAAGGACAAGATCACACTTGACCGAATGGAGGCCCGCGGCAACTGTCCGTGGATGCTTTGGAATCGCTGAGCGGGGTCGTCGGACGATGCTGCCATTGACTCTCGGATGCAACCTTAAGCGCCTGCGTGTCCTCTGTCTGGGCGCGCACAGTGATGACATCGAAATCGGCTGCGCTGGAACCTTGCTTCGCTGGATCAATGTCTACCCGCACGTGGAGATCACCTGGGCGGTGCTGAGCGCAGCCGGCGCGCGCGCGGAAGAAGCCCAGCGCAGCGCGCAGGTGTTGTTGCGACGTGCCGCTCGATTGGAGGTCGTGCTGGGCGAGTTCGAGGACGCACACTTTCCTGCGGACTTCAGGCGCATCAAGGCCTTCTTGGAAGAGCTCCGACAGCGTTCTGACGCCGATGTAGTCCTTACGCATCGGCTCGAAGATCGACATCAGGACCATCGCGCCGTGGCAGAACTCACCTGGCAGAGTTGGCGCGATCACCTTATTCTGGAGTATGAAATTCCAAAATTCGAAGGTGATCTTGGTCACCCAAATGTCTTTGTTCCGCTTACGAATGCCATCAGCGAGAAAAAGGTGAACCACCTGCTCAAGTACTTTGGCAGCCAGCGTTCGAAACCTTGGTTCAAAGCTGAAACGTTCCTGGCCCTGATGCGGCTGCGCGGGCTCGAGTGCCGAGCGCGCAGTGGGATGGCCGAAGCATTTCAACTTCGCAAAGGCACACTCTGAGGCGGTTCGTTCGAGTCAGCGGTGCGGCCCGCCCGACCGCATTGATTGCTACTTACACCAACTGAGTCGACACGCGATGGCACAACTTCAAAGACCACCGTTTGCCTACTTGAATGGCCAGATTGTTGCCTGGGGAGACGCAACGATCCACATCGGCTCGGAGTCGCTCATACGCGGCATAAGCGTCTTCGAAGGCATCAAGGGGTACTGGAGCCATGATGGCCGAAGACTCTCGCTGCTGGCCGTCCAGGATCACTATCAGCGCTTGGTCAGATCCGCACTATTGCAGCATCTGCCGTTCGCCATGACAGTCGAGACCTTCAGCCAAGCGTGCCTTACTTTGGCGAAGGCGCTGCTTCAGAAGGACCGCGATCTATGGCTGCGACCTACCCTGTTGGCTATCGAGGGCCATTGGGGCGTCGATACAGTGTCGGACCTAGCCATTACCTGCTATCAGCAGGAAATGAAGAGGCCCGATCCGATCGATGTCGGCGTGAGCACGTGGCAGCGACCGATTGATTCATCCTTGCCAGCCCGCATCAAGTCAGCGGCAAACTATCAGATCGGACGATTCGCGCGAATCGACGGACGCCGCCAAGGGTTCTCCGACATGCTTCTCTTGAACGCCTGGGGGCGTGTAGCTGAAGCGACCGGCTCCTGCGTGTTGATGGTGCGCGACGGTCGGCTATCGACGCCTCCCGCCTACGAAGGCTGCCTCGAAAGCATCACTGTCAATATCGTCGAGTCGCTCTGCAAGGCCCTCGGAATTCCCTTTGAACGACGGCCGATGGACCGAACCGAGCTGATGACGGCCGACGAGATCGCCCTGGCCGGAACGCTTATGGAAATTGGAGTCGTGCGGCGGCTCGAAGGCCGGACGATGCCTCCGGACACTCCGATCCTTGACCGCATTCGGGATGAGTTCTGGGCGTGCGTTCGCGGCCTTCGCACGAATGACGCTGTCAGCCTGACACCTGTCTGACTCTTCGGCCCCTACGCTATAGAAGTGCGCCGTGTCAGAAACCACGATCCGATCAGGACCAGATAAAGCCACATCGCATCCGCTTGTAAGCATAGTCACGCCCTTCTACAACACAGTCGAATTCCTGGAAACCGCGATACGAAGCGTACTCACCCAAAGTTACGAAAACTTCGAGTACATCCTCGCGGACAACTGCAGCACTGACGGGTCTTTCGAGATCGCTCAGAAATACGCTCTCCAGGACTCGCGCATCAAGCTCGTCAGACACACCGAGTTTATCGACCAGGACCCGAACTACAACCGTGCGCTGCGATACATTTCTACAGAAAGCGAGTACTGCAAGATCGTGCAGGCCGACGACTGGATACTGCCTAACTGCGTCACCGAAATGGTTGCGCTCGCAGAGAAGAGTCCAGCAATTGCCATCGTTGGGTGCTGCTATATCGCCGGAGACACGCTTGCCGGACAAGGGCTGCCGTTCGACCGCTCCCTGTTCAGTGGCAGGGAGGCCTGCCGCACTCGCCTGCTAAAGGGTGGCACGTACTTCGGCTCTTCGACGTGTCTTCTGTATCGCTCGTCTGCGGTCCGGCGCCGCGACCCCTTCTTCATTCTCGGGTTTGTGAACACCGACACGATGGCGTGCTTCGAGATCCTCGCTGAAGCGGACTTCGGGCGTGTGCCGCAAGTTCTTGCGTACTTGAGACGTGGAAACTCGTCAGTGTCTGGCCGTCTCGAAGCCTTCGAGGTCCAGTACTTTGTCAATCTGGCATTGGTCGAACAGTACGGGCCGCAATATCTGTCGCCCGACGAGTTCAAGTCCCGCCACAAGACGCTCGAAGCGCAGTATGTGAGGGCGCTTGCGCGCGCCGCGCTGGCCTTCAGAGGTCGCGATTACTGGGACTTTCATGCGTCTAAGCTGGCTTCGATCGGGCGAACATTGCCGATAATGAGAATCGGCCTTAGTTTGTGCGACCTCTTTTTGGACAAGTTACTCAATCCACGCCGTACGATTGAGGGCTTGGTCGCAAGACTGCGACAACGTTAGGTCATGGGTAAACGGCAGGAAAACTGTGCCCCACCTGAGCTAAGTTGCTGAAGTGACGCCAACTGAACCCCGCCTGGGGAAAGCCCTGTCTCTTCGCGCAGCGTATCCGCGTGGCGCCGAATGTGCACAATGAACGCAATGAGTCCGCTGCGCATCATTGCCCTTGCCCCCAACGAGTGGGACGGGCCGTGGATGAATCGGCAGAACCTGCTATCTCGGCTCGCGGCTGAGCATCGGATCGTTTATTCAAATGGAATATGGTCGTCCTGGCAACGCAAGTCGGCCGCGTATCGCCGTTCTCCGATCTTCAGCAGATTCGAAGAGCGCAACGGAGTGTGTGTCGACCGGCGGGGCCGCTTCCTGGTGCGCGTACCACGGATCAAGGCTCTTGATCGCCTTGCGATCCAGGCCGCTTGCCTCCGGTGGCGAAGCCACCTAGCGGGCAGTCCGGGGCCGCTCGTCGCCTACGTATTTCATCCCGAGTACCTACCCTTCGTCAGGGCGATCGGTGCGGACCACATCGTCTATCACGCATACGACCTGTTTCGCTTCATGGGACAGGGAGGAGATGCCATCGAGGCTGCGGAGAACGCCCTGCTAGAGCTTGCCGATCTGGTCATCGCAACGTCGCAGGAAACCGCAGACGATATGCGCAGCCGGAAGGATCGGCGCGTTGAGGTTCTTGGCAATGGCGTCGATTTGAACCGATTCGCGCCCGACTCGGTGCAGCCCGAGCCGCCGGAACTGGCGAATATTCCGCGGCCCCGAATCGGCTACGTGGGAGCGATCAATCAGAAAGTTGACCTTGAGCTGATCCTTGCCCTGGCGCGCCGGCGACCGAGTTGGCAGTTTGTCTTTGTTGGCGAGATTGGAAATCTTGGCCCAGGGGACGCTGAGCTGATCGCTGAAATGAGCGCCCGGGAGAACATTCACCTGCTAAGACCGGTTGTCCAGAGCCGGTTGTCCGGGGTGTTGCAGAACCTCGATGTGGGGCTGGTTTGCTATCGAATGCTCCGCTGGACCATTGCAGGCTATCCACTGAAGATGTTCGAATACCTGGCGTGCGGGCTGCCAGTCGTTGCATCTGATCTACCGGCTGTACGTCAGTTTGAGGGCGTCATCGCCATTTCGAAGTCCGCCGATGAATGGGAGGCGGCCATTGCCGCCGCCCTCTCCGGACATGGGCGAGGATCGCCTGCGGATCGTATGGCAGTCGCAAAGGCAAACAGCTGGGATGCGCGGGCTGCCCAACTAAGTTCGCTACTGCAGGAAATGGTTCTCAGCACGAGCCCGGAGCAACGTTACCGCCCGGCGTGACACTCTCCGGAGCGCTCCGCTCCAACTTCGGGCGCCAACTGGCGCGTGCGAGCTGTGCAACCCTTTGGCTTCCCAGGCTTGAACCGCCCGTCACGTTGGTCCAGTTGAGTCTCAGGCATGCACGATAGTCACAAGCGAAAGGTCGCCGTCGGCATCGCATGGATGACCTCTGCCCGTGCCATCGTCCGCGCGCTCGGTCTCGTCAGCACCGTCGTACTGGCGCGTCTGCTCGTACCGGCAGACTTTGGCCTCGTGGCGATGGCGATGGCAGTTGCCGCTGGCTTCGAGCTTCTGACGTTGTTCAGCTTCGAAACGGCACTGATCAGGGAATCAAACATTACGCGGGCCCACTACGACTCAGCGTGGACCTTGAACGTCCTAATGGGCCTGGCAATCGCCGTGGCGCTTGCGGCGTCGGCCATCCCGTTTGCTGCCTTCTACCGCGAGCCACGGCTCGAGGCGGTGATGCTGATCATCGGAATAAAGTACTTCATAGACGGCCTAGGAAACACCGGAACTGTGGATTTCCGCAGGCAGATGGCCTTCGGTCGCGATTTCCTGATGCAGGTCGTGCCAAAGATAGCGGGCATCCTGGTCACCATTCCGCTAGCCATCTGGTTGAGAGATTACCGAGCCCTGCTCTCCGGAATGCTGATCAGCGCAGGCGTCAACTGCATGATGAGTTACCTCCTTCATACCCACCGCCCTCGCTTCTGCCTCACGGAGGCCGGCGCGTTGTTCCGGTTTTCCCGCTGGCTGTTGCTCAACGGGATCGTCAGCTTTGTACGGGTACGAAGCGCCGACTTCATCATCGGTCGCCAGCTCGGCCCTGGGTCCCTTGGAATCTTCAGCGTCTCGTTCGAAGTCTCCAATCTCCCATCGACGGAGATGGTTGCACCTATCAATCGCGTACTTTTCCCGAGCTATGTGGGACTCGCAACCGATCCGGACGGTCTGCGCGAGAGCTTCTCCTCGATGCTGGGCTTGATCGCAATTCTGATCCTTCCGGCGAGCGTCGGGCTGGCGGCTGTTGCCGACCCATTGGTTCGCGTCGCCCTCGGAGATAAGTGGCTTGAGTCGATCCCGCTGATCTCCCTCCTTGCCCTCGCCGGGGCCTCCAACGTATTGCAGACGAACACCGGCTCGGTTTACAACGCAATCGGACGCCCACGCCTCATCGCGCTGACAAGTGCGATTCATGCGGCAACGCTGATCCCGCTTCTTCTCTATGGGACCCACGCTTTCGGCCTCACCGGCACCGCTTGGGCCGTTCTGGTGCACAGCGTCGGCATCGGCCTGCCTGTCACGTACCTGATCTTCTTCTCGCAGACGTCGATACGGCCTGTCGACGTATGGGGAGCCTGTTGGCGGCCCGTTGTCGCCTGCGCAGTCATGTTCGCGGTCGTGGACCAGTTCCTGCGCTATGTCGAGCCCATGTCCCGGGGACCGGTGCCGACCCTGGTCGGCTTGATCGTTGCCTGCCTGACGGGTCTCCTCGCCTACGCGGCGATGGTAACGATCCTTTGGTTGGCGGCCGGACGGCCGGAAGGCGCAGAGAAGACTTTGCTTGCGCAAATCCAGGGCGTATGGCAACGAGCACTCAAGAGATGAGTTTTACCGAGCGCGCGGCGGAGGCAATCGAAGGCTTCTGGTTGGCCACCGCCCTGACACGCCGAGTTCCACCCTCTCGATCCAAGTGAGATGCACCCGCGTCAGACGGACCGAAATCCGGTCCGCACTTAGCCGTCGATGCGAGGTCTGCCGAGGTGTCTCAGACGCAAACGCAGGCGCCATGGGAACCACTTCGGCAGCAGCGACTCCATTGACTCCAGCCAGGTCTCGTTGAACGGCACTGCCCGATATTCGGGCCGGCACAGGTGCCGGTGCAACTCGTAGGGACGGCGACGGTATGCCGGGTCCAACCCCAGGCCCAACTCGAGCAGCCGCCGGCAGTTGTAGGGGGAGATGACATCGCAGTAGCCATCGAGCGCAGTGCAGCAAACGGAAGACCAGTTGCCGCCTCGACACTCCCAGTAGAACAGATCGTACTGGCCCGTGGGCGGCTGCTTCTGCATCTTCTTCGGCCCCACGCCGGTGAGCCCGGGCGACCAGCCGCGCGCCTACAGCCCGGTGAATGTGTTCGGCCCGCGTGGAGGGCGATGCGCGCGTGTTGAAGGCCGTGCCGGGCGGCGCGGACATCCGGGTCAGCCGGCACGACTCAAAGGTCCGTCCATTGCCACCCATCTGCATCAGCCGCGGAGCGGAGGCATGCCGCGGGTGAGGTCGGCGATCAGGAGTGGCCGGTTGAGATGCAGCGTCGCGCTCCAGGCGCTCCGGCGCGAGGCTGGCAGCAGGGCCGGCGTAAAAACGGAAACGGAAGACATGCTCGCCCTGGTCGGCATAGGTGCGGCGCGGGGCCAGGCCGTCATGCGGCACGTGATGGGCCATGAGCGGCGCGCGCAGCAGGGTCAGGCGCAGGCGCGCCGGGGTGGCGTCCAGGGCAAAAACGTCGGGGCAACGCCACCGCCAGGGCCAGCAGCCTGGGCGCCGGAAGCGGCGCCGCCAGGGCGTTCGGCGCCGTCATTGTCGCGGACCAGCCAGCCGCCGCCCGCAATGCCGTCCAGGCGCGTCGCCGGCTGCCAGTCCGCGGGCAGGTCCCAAACCAGCTTGAGCACGCGGTGCCGCTCCTGCCAATGCACGCGCAGATGCAGGTCCACGAACGGATCGCCGGCCATCACCCGCCATTCGGCCTCCACGCGGCTGTGTCCCGCCTGCCCTTCCTGGATCAGGGCCGCCAGCAGCGGACCTTCGTCCGCCGCCACCCGGCGTTTCCATTTCACGTGGCCGTGGGTCCCCCAGAGCAGCGACTGAGTTCGCTGTTGCGAGGCCAGAGTCATCGTGACAGCGGACGCTCATCGGCGCGATCTGCGAGAGGCCGGCGAACTCAGCGGCAGCGCGCTCAGGGACGAGGACGCCGACGGTATCGCAGTAACAGAGCCGCTGTGCGCCCGCGGCGACACCTTGACGATAGAACTCGCGCAAAAAGGCAGCGTCTGCGCGCGATGCGTCTTCGGCGCTGAGCTCCACTAAGAGGCCGTGATCAACGGCGTAGGAGGTCGTGTCCACGGCCATGCCAAGGACGGTCTTCTCGATCCTTGCGCAGCTTCTTTTCGATGTGTACTCCGACACTGGCACGACAAGGTGCACCGAGCCGACGTCGCATTCGAGACAATAATCGATGTCACCCTTGAGGGCGCGCGCATAGCTGCAGATCTCAGCACGCAACCCTTCATGCGCGACGCCTTTGATAGCGATACGCTCCCCTTCCGACGTGATCGCGGATCCCGCTTCGATCACATCGACGCCGAGTTTGTCAAGTGCCTTAGCAATCCACAGTTTTTTGTCGGCGGTGAGCGACACACCAGGGGTCGTTCACCATCGCGCAGGGTCGTGTCGAAAAAGTTGATATCGTTAAATAAAGCGATCCCTCACGGTAGTCACTTCCACGCGGTTAAAATGAAGCCGTAACTATATAAAAGCTCTCACGCTCGCGGCGTCGATCGCTTGAACCGCTCCAGAACGTTAAAAGTAATCGCCGACCGTCTTAAGCATTCGGGCAACTAATTCAGCGGCGGCATCGAGGTCCTCGAGGTTGAGCACTTCGACGGGGGTGTGGAGATACCGCGTGACGACGCTCACTACGCCGGCAGGTATCCCGGCTCGCGTCAGGTTGATTGCCGTAGCGTCAGTAGTGCCGCCCGAGCTGACATCACGCTGGTAGGCGATTTGTGCCTTTGCTGCCGTCTCTTCAGTCCAGCGAAGCACCGAGTCGGGGGTGATGAGCCCGCGACCGCCCCCGTCGACCACGGTGACAGAAGGCCCTTGCCGAGTTCCAAGTGCGCCAGCTTTTTTTCGATGCCGGGATAGTCGCCCGCGATATTGGTCTCGGTGGCTATGGCGACGTCAGGGTTGAGTCCAAATGATGCCGTCTTGGCGCCCTTCAGGCCAACCTCTTCCTGTGTCGATCCGACCGCAAATATCGTCGTCGTCGCCTTCGTGCGTTTCATGGCCTCGATATCATCGCGCACCCTGCCCGGTCGTCGAGCGCCTTTCCGGTAACGAGGTCATTCGAAAGCGGCGTGAACTGTCGATCGATCGTGACTGGCGTGCCGATTGTCACGCCGAGGCTTTCCACCTCTTCAGCGCTTGCTGCGCCGATGTCCATAAACATGTCCTTAATCGGGATCGGTTTCTTCTTTTCCTCCTCCTCCAGAATATGAGGTGGCTTTGAACCGATCACTCCGGCTACGCCGCCGTTGGTTCCGTGGAGCGTGACGCGCTGGTTTAATAGCGTTTGGTCGAACCAACCACCGATGCCGATGAAGTAGATAAACCCGTTTTCGTCAATGAATTTCGCGGACAGGCCGACCTCGTCCATATGCGTGAGAGCATGACCGACGGCCCGCTTCCTTTCTTGGTCGCGATCAGATTGCCAAACGCGTCCGTCCGAATCTCATCGACGTAGGGGGTGAGCTCGTGCTTGATTATATCGCGAGAGCTTCCTTCGTGTCCGGAAACCCCATGTGCGTTTGAAAGTCGCTCAAGCAAGTCCCGCAAACCGTCTATCTTGTCTGACATCATTCTTAAGAGCGCATCCTAGCATTAATAGGTTTCTTACGAAAAGGGGACTCACGGCCCGCATTTGATTGCGGAGCGCAGGGCACGCCTCCGCCGCCCTCAGCGCCCATCATGCGCGCGATGCACCGCGGCTCAGCTCGTAGCGGCATCTCTTCTTCATCTGGCGTGGGAAGCTCTATTAGGGTGCGGTGCAAGACCGTTGCCTAGGACATCAGTGGAGCAAAGAACGAGTGGTGACAAGACGGCGCAAAAAAGGTGAAGCACGTTGTGCGGCCAACGGGCGTGCTGCTCAGCAGGCGGACGGCGATTCTTACGGACGCCTTTTTGAGGCGGGACGAGAGGAAGAGCTACGACGCACCCTGGCTGCGAAGGTGTACAAAGGGCTTCTTGCACCGGATAGAAGCGCAATGGAACGCATAACTCGCATCGTTGACGACGTCATCAGTGAACGTGAAGGGGGGTGGCACTTCGGATTGTCACGCGAGCGATTGTCCAAAGTCGATCTTCGCTCAGACGATGCGTCAGCACGTTTGTGCGCTAACTGTGTGCTTCCGGGCTGTTGCTACTTCGACATTGTCAGGTTGACGTCTGCCGACGTTGAGCGCTTGAGCGCTCGACTTAAGCTATCATCCGCGGAGTTTGTCGCACGGCATTGCGCGCCATTTGCCGATACCCATGACCATCGCTTCACTCACGCGCTCAAGAAATCAAAGCCGTGTGAGTTTCTTGGCGAGGATAATCAGTGCCACGTCTATGCGGATCGACCGACGGTCTGCGCTGACTTCCCATTCGTCGTTGATCCGAAAACCGGCGACGTGATCGAAATTCGACTGTTCCCCTTTTGTAACCTTCCGTTTAACGTGGTGCGGCACGAAGTAATGCGTCGCGTTCTCGAAGGCTCTCAGTAAAAACGGCTTGAAAAAGTGCAACGCACTTACTCGACAAGCTACTAGTGGTAACGTAAATCGGAATACAACCGCTCGCGGACGCGTCTTAGGGGCGATGAAAAAGAGCGGGCCTGCCGGGATTTGAACCCGGGTTAGAGGCTCCGGAGGCCACTGTGCTATCCAGACTATACTACAGGCCCTGGACAATTAGTTGCGGTGGCCGGTATATAACTCATCTGATGGCGTAGCTCGAGAAAAAAAGGTTTAAATGGGTAGTTGCGCATTGAAGAAACACGCTTTATCGAATAACAGCGATCGTGAGCTGACAAAGAGGTCTTGGATGAGTCGCAAAGTTCTGATGAATGGCAAGTACGTGGCGTGGAGCGCCGCCACGGTTCACATAACCACACACGCGCTCCATTATGGTACTGCTGTGTTTGAGGGCATAAGGGCCTATCATAACGATGAAAAGGGTCAAAGCTTCATCGTTCGACTAACAGAGCATGTCGAGCGGTTGTATCGCAACATGCGCGTGCTTAGGCTCACAGTGCCGCTCACGAAGCAGGAGTTTGCGGACGCGATCGTTGACGTCGTGCGCAAAAACGGGCTTAAAGAGGACGTGTACATACGACCGATCATCTACTGGGGCGCCGGGACCGTTGGCCTGTACCCATACGGGAGGGCAAACGATTACGCGATCTACATTGAACCGATGGGCAATTACTTCGTCGACGGCGATGGGGGTTCGAACGACGACGGCGCTGGCCTTAAAGTGTGCGTGAGTTCATGGGCACGTGTTTCAGACAACGCGCTCCCACCAACGGGCAAGTTCGCCGGAGCATACGTCAACAGCGTCCTCGCAAAAGTCGAGGCGGTCCAAGACGGGTACGACGAGGCAGTTCTCCTCACCAAGGATGGGTTCGTCTCAGAAGGGAGCGGCGAGAACGTGTTTCTCGTGCGTAAGGGTACGGTGCTCACGCCCGAGGTTTCAGATGATATTCTTGAGGGGATTACCCGCGACGCGATCATTACGATCTGTGCGGACCGCGGTTACAAGGTGCATGAGCGGCGGATCAGCCGATCAGAGCTCTACGCAGCCGACGAGCTCTTTTTAACCGGCACCGCAGGAGAAGTGGCCCCCGTAACGAGCGTCGATGGGATCCCCATCGCCGACGGTACGGTCGGCACGATAACGCAGGAGCTTAAGGACGCGTACTTTAACGCGGCGCGCGGGAACGATCCGCGCTATTCGCAGTGGCTCACGCCCGTCTTTTAACCTCCCTCAAAGCAGCGATTCGTTTTAGGATTTAGCGATTTTAATCGATTAGTCGCGTTCGACGCTGATGCGGCTCTTGCCGTAGCTGAGCCGGACGCCGATTGAGCGCAAGTACGCACACGAGTGGCTGGGGCAGTGGACGAGCACCTCGGCAAGATCTTCAGGCTTGTCAACGTCGGTGCTCATGTAAAACGAGTCGAGAATTTTGAGGGGAAGCCCGCGCTCCTTGGCGATGGCAACGTGTTTGAGAAAGCTCACCTCGTAGAAGTCGACCTTGAATCGGGAGGGGTCTCGCATGAAGATGGCGTTTGTGCCGCCGCCGCGGCCGGGTACGAGCGTGATGCACTCAGAGATCATCTCGCGGACGTGCCACTCTTGGATGAGCGGAATATCCGACATCACGATGAGGGTCGGATCTCGTTCGTGCTTGATATACTCGTTGATGGCCGTGTTCAAGTCGTGGTGGTTGAGCTGCACGTGCGCCCAGTCGCACCCTGTGTTGAAGTCCTCGGTCGCGAGGATCGTCACGTGAATGCCCTGCAAGCTGTGCAGCACGTCGCGAAGCATCGCCTTTGAAAAGGCCATGCGCTCGTCAGGAGAGAGAAACGGCGCAAGCCGCGTCTTCGCTCCGCGCGTCTTGAACGGCACGACCGCTTTTACCGTGTGCATCGTCGCCACACCGGTGGCTTTGCGTCCCCGTTATTTATATATTACCGCGGTCATGTAGAGGTAAAAACGGCTTCGCTTTTATGTCGCTTGAGGACGTGAGCACCGCAGATATCGTCACTGCCCCTTTGGAGACGCTCTCTTTTGCCCTTCCGACACGCGTCACGTTCTCCCGCAACGTCTTTGTTCCGGTGACCAACATCTGCCGTAACGCGTGTGGCTACTGTGGATTTCGACGAGACATCGGCGACGCTGAGGCGCACCTTATGGGGCCAGACGAGGTCGAAGCCTTGCTGCGGCAGGCCAAGGACGCCGACTGCACGGAGGCACTTTTCACCTTTGGAGAGCGCCCGTACAAGGTTCCGGGCTTTCTTAAGAAGCTTGGGGCGCTCGGTTACGACAGTTTTCTGGATTATCTCTGTGATCTCTGTACGGCAGCCATTGCCATTGGACTACTCCCACACAGCAATCCTGGCATCATCACCTTCGACGAGCTCGAGCGCTTGAAACCCGTTAACGCGAGCATGGGCCTGATGCTTGAGACGACGGCGTCGGTGAGCGCCCACGAGGGCTGTGCTGGCAAAGACCCAGAACTCCGGGTGTGGACCATTGAGGACGCGGGCAAGCTGCACGTGCCGTTTACCACAGGACTCCTCATCGGGATCGGGGAAGATTGGGGCGACCGCATCCGTTCGCTCGAACTCCTGGCGGATCTGCATCACCGATACAGGAACATCCAAGAGGTCATCATTCAACCGTTCGCCCCGAAGCCGGGCACGCGCATGGCAGGATCACCAAGCCCCGGTAACGAGGTGCTGATCCGCACTGTCGCACTCGCGCGCCATCTCCTCCCTGACGAAGTGGCGATTCAGGTGCCGCCCAACCTCGCCGAAATTGCGCCTCTCCTTCGTGCAGGAGCTTCTGATCTGGGTGGGATCTCGACGGTGACGGTCGACTATATTAATCCGGAGCATGAATGGCCGGATGTCGCAGACCTCGGCGTGGGGCTTACTCAGCGGCTGGCCATTTATCCGCAGTACGTACACGCTGGGTGGTACCGCACGGCGCTTGCGCCGCTCATTGGCGAGCTGGCTGATGAGGAAGGCTTCCGCAAGAGGAAAACAAGGTAACGCTATGGACATCGTTCACATTGGAAAAGCAAAAACCGTGCACAAAACGGAGAACCCCGATGAGTATCTCATGGAGTTCCGCGATGACGTCACGGCTTTTGACGGGAAGCGAAAATCGACGGTGCCGGACAAGGGACGGTACAATGCACAGATTTCCGCGCGGCTCTTTGAGCTCTTAGAAGAGCACGGGATCGCCACGCACTACATTCGCATGGTTGGCGATGCCCGGATGCTCGTAAAGGCGGTGAAGATCATCCCACTCGAGATCATCGCCCGGAACATCGCTGCCGGTTCGATCGTTCGCAAGTACCCCTTCAAGGAGGGACAGAAACTCGTCCCGCCGGTGATCGTCATCGACTATAAGTCTGACCCGTACGGCGATCCGATGCTCAACGACGACCTCATACGCGCGCTGCATCTCGCCTCAGAGGACGAGCTGGCGACCGTGCGGGAGCTCACGCTGCGCATTAACGCCATCTTGAAGGAGTACCTCGGTAAGCGGGGACTCCTCCTGCCCGATTTTAAGTTGGAGTTCGGGAAGGCACGAAACGGTACGATACTCCTCGCCGATGAGATTAGCTGCGACACCTGTCGTCTCTGGTTAAAGGAGTCAGGTCAGTCGGTCGATAAGGACGTCTTCCGATACGAGCGAGGCGATCTCATCACCGCGTATGAAGAGGCGGCAAAGCGGATATTACGCTAGCTGTCCACGCAGGGCATCGTCGCTCTAAAACACCTTTTGTCGACGCGCGCGCTCAAAGACGTCGCGGGCGTTGCGAGTGATTAATATAGATGATCTGTGCACCTTTTTTGTGGAACACGTGCACGCAATTGAAGTCTCTCATCTTGTCAAGAAATTTGGCCCCCTCACCGCCATCAACGATATTAGCTTCTCCGTTGGGGTTGGGGAAATCTTCGGGTTTTTAGGTCCCAATGGCGCAGGGAAGACAACTACAATCCGCATTCTGACCGGGATTTCACCTCCGACCGCCGGAACCGCGACCATCTTTGGCCACGACATCGTGCGCGAGACCGTTGCCGCACGGCAATCCATGGGCATCGTCTCTGAGACCTCCAACGTGTACACCGACCTGACTGGGTGGCAGAACATGATGTTCTCCGCGCAGCTCTATCGCGTTGGTCGAAGCGAGCGGGAGAAGAACGCGACCGAGCTTCTGAAGCGCTTTGAGCTGTATGAGCGTCGGCGTGACAAAGTGCACGGCTTCTCCAAGGGGATGAGGCGGCGGCTGACCATCGCCATGGGACTGGTCAACAGCCCGCGCCTGCTCTTCCTTGACGAACCGACCTCCGGGCTCGATGTCCAGAGCAACCTCATCATCCGCGACGTCATCAGCGACCTCGTCCAGCAGGGGGTTACCGTGTTCTTGACAACACACAACATCGAGGAGGCTAACGTCCTCTGCGACCGGGTAGCGATCATCGACAAGGGCCTGATCGCCGCCATCGATGCGCCCGAACGGCTGAAAAAGACGATTCAGAGCGTCCAGTCGATCGAGGTCTCCTTTGACAGTAGCGCTCCAACACAGCTTGACGACCTCCGCAAGATTCCGACGGTGAACGAGGTCCGCAAACAAGGTGATAAGTACAGGCTCTACACTGAAGACCCGTCTGAGGTCATCGAAGGCGTGACGGCATACGCGCGCGCCCACAACACACGGGTGATCAGCATCACGACGCTCGGTCCGAGCCTTGAAGACGTCTTTGTCAAGTTGACCGGGCTGGAGCGCTCAGGAGGTGGAGTTACTGCCATCGATTAACCTTATGGGGCTCCAGGACCGCCTTTCCCGCGAGCTCGTTGCCTCGTGGGCGATTGCGAAAAAAGATGTCGCCATCTACTACCTCAGGCCCGGGACCATCGTCGGCGGAGTGCTCTTTCCTCTTTTCATGTTCCTTGCGTTTACGGCAGGGAAACTTTCGACACCCGCTGCTCTGATCCCGGGACTGATTAGCATCACGACCCTCTTCTCGGCGTCATCGATCGAGCCGGTATCGATCCCGATCGAGCGGAGGACAGGGACGTTTGACCGGCTGCTTTCTGCACCTATCTCCCTGAACGCGCTCGTGTTGGGCGAGAGCCTGAGCGGTCTTCTCTATAGCGTTTGTATCGCGTCTGTGGTATTTGTCGCGGCGCTGCTTATCTTGAGGACGCCCATCGTGAGTATCGTCCCCATTGTGCTCGGGGTCCTTCTGAGTTCATTCTGCTTTGCGACGATGGCCTCTCTCTTTGCTGCATATCCGACCGAGAGTCCCGGAGATATCATCTCCATGGTGAACCTCGTGAGGTTTCCACTGATCTTCATATCCGGCGTCTTCATTCCTCTCGCCGCACTCCCCTCCTTTGGGCAGATGCTCGCCTATGTTTCACCGCTCACGTACGCAAACGACCTTATCCAGGGCGGATACTCCGGTAAAACGGTCCTCAACCCGTTTATTGACCTCACGATGCTCATCATCTTCATCCTGATCTTCCAGCTAGTGGCGAACTACCTGTATAAGCGATTCAATGATTGAGCGAATCGAGCGAATCGAGCGGAGAGGCCAACAACGATGCGTATCTGAATCGGGTCGCAATCCCGTATAAGTGCTCGTTGGCTGAAGCAAAACCGTATCTTTTTATAACACTGCCGTGTTGTTGTCTGTGGCAACCGGCCCTATGGGTTAGTTGCATTAGCAAATGGGTGTGTCTCGTGACTCGTTCCGTTCGTAAATCCCGACTTGTGTGTGCTGCGCTCTGCTTGACGTTGATGATCGCGGCTGGTTGTGCATTTATGGGTGATAGTTCGCCACACGGCGGCGTGCTGAGTGTTGCCGCCCAGGCATCACCGGCGAACGCAACGGTGACGAATAACGTAACGGTCAGCCCAGTCAGCATCTCGCTCGGCAGCACGCTCCAGGCCACTGGCAAGGTTACTGACGGGAAAAAACCGTTGGCAGACGCGACTGTCGTACTCCACATGGGTGATGTCAAACTGGCCGACGCAAAAACGAACGCGAACGGCGACTACTCCTTTGACGTTCCTGTCGGGGTGTATTACTTCCCAGCGGCATTGTCGGCCGGTGCGACGATCTACACGGTCGTTGAGCCTCAGAATGCCTCGTTTATAAGCACGCCGAGCGCCGTGACCACGATTACCGTCGATCTGGTGCCATTTTATCTCATTATTGCCATCATCACTGTGGCGATCCTTGTTGGGCTTTATTTGTATGCACGGCGAATGCGCGGAGTGAAGGTATTCGGGGATCTTGGTAAGCGGCGGGCAAAACCTGAAAAGGGGCCAATTCAGCATAAGCAGGCCGAGTTCACCGATGAAGAACCACAAGAAGCAATTGAACCTGCCTTGCCCGCTGAAAGCGCTGCGCTCCCAGTCGATGAGACACCGCAAGATGTGGCGGTACAACCGCCCGAACTGGAGGCGCCAGAAAGCGTTGCTGAAACCGGTGTGCTGAAACAGGCGCACGAGTTTTTTGAGCGGGGTAGTGACAAACAGGCGGTCAATATGCTCTACGATGCGGCAATAATGGACGTCGCAACAACTCACGAGGTCACGATAGCGTCGCACGCAACGCACTGGGAGAAGTATCATACCATTGAAGCTGCTGTGCCGGAAATACAGGAGCCCTTGCTCAAACTGACCACCATTTATGAGCGTGCCAACTATTCTGGCAGAGCGCTCACTGAGGAACAGCGAAATGCGGCCGTCGATGCGTTTCGCGCGATTAAAGCGCACCTCGAAAGCGCAAACACGTAAAGACCCGTCTGGTGGTATTATCGCACTGTTTTTAGATTATTGCACTCACCCGTAGAAAAAGCGGTCAGCGGATTGACTACGTTTTTCACTCGCAGCTATCGAATAAGATGGAGACTGCTAAGCTGCGACGGTGAAATCTCGTTTTAACGGGCTGTCCGTCGAAGCAGTAGGCCGACTCTCCAAAGTGCGGTGAACTGCGCGAGGATGGCGACGAGCAATACTGCAGGCTCAACGAGACCGACGATAAGTCCTATGGCGAGGATGATGAGGCGCTCACTTCGCTCAGCGATCCCAACGGTCCACGAAATACCCATGCCCTCAGCCTTGGCGCGGACGTAACTAACGAGTAAGGAGCCCATCAAGGCCGCTCCGACGTAGAGCCAGTTGACGCCCGCCACGCCGAGGCCAAGCAAGACAATGCAGTCGACGTAACGATCTGATATCGAGTCTAAGGTCGCACCAAAGGTCGTTGTGACGTGTCCATTGCGTGCCGCCGCCCCGTCGAGCATGTCAACGAAGCCTGTCAAGAGGATTAGTACGCCGCCTGCAACGAAGAATCCAAAGGCAAGGACGATGCCTGCAATGACGCCGATCGCAAGGCCAATGAGGGTCAGCACGTTGGGGGTGAAGCCGTGGTTGACAAGGAAGTTGGCAGGTCTTGAGAGGAGGCGATCAGCGATGCTCTTGAGTTTGCTTAACACGGGTGCGTCTCCTGTAACATAACGGCCTTTTACGAATGGTGTGTTTCCGTAATATAGTTGACGAATCGTGCGGCGCTGGGAATGGACAACGGACGCCCCGGAGCGGCGAACGCCAGTTTTGGTTAGCCTAAAAAATATATATTAGGTTGGCCTAAATATTACATAGAGATCTATGTCGCAGGAATATGAGCTGAGCTCTTCAGAAGAGGAGTATCTCGAAGCCATTTACACAAAGCAGGAAGGGAAGCCACAAGCCGCTACCACAGGAGAGTTAGCTGCCTGTCTTGGCGTGCGGAACGCGAGCGTCACCGAGATGCTCAAGAAACTGAGCGAAAAGGGGCTCATCAACTATACGCCCTACCGCGGTGCGACGCTTACCGAGGCCGGATATGAGATCGCGACAAAGGTGAAGCGAAAGCACCGGCTGCTCGAGCGCTTTTTGGTGGACATCTGCGGGATCGGCCAACACGAGTCGCATACGCAGGCGTGCGAAATCGAACACGTCATCTCGGATGCGGCCATTGACAACCTTTCCGCTCAACTAGGACACCCGTCAACGTGTCCTGGCGGAAGCGCGATACCCGCAAGCGATACAGAGGACCAGACCCCGGTTTCGAAGCTGTCTGAGGTTAAGGAAGGGCTGTATACGATACGGTTTTTAACGTCCCCTGACCCGGAGACGATCAGTCGGCTGTGCTCGCTCGGCCTTATCCCAGGGCTTACCGTGCGCGTCTTACAGACGATCTCGAAGGGCCCGCTTGTCATCGAGATGAAGGATACGCAAATCGCCCTTGGCAGGGACGTTGCGGAATCCCTCCTCGTAAGCCCGGAAGAGGTGGGGGAGGGAATAAGACGGAGACGGAGAGGCGCCCCCTCTGGGGCGACCCCGGGCTAGCCCGCATCTCTGCGAGGGAGACGCAACGTGTCGAACTAAAGGAGCGGAGCTGACAACGTACCACGTCTATGCTTGACACGGCTTTAAAAAAGAACGCACCTAAGAGGATCGCGCTCATCGGGAACCCCTCAGCGGGCAAAAGTGCGATGTTTAGCCAGATGACGGGCGTTAACGTCATCATCTCTAATATCCCGCAGACAACCGTGATGGTGCAGCAGGGGCTTTCGCGCCTTCACGGTCACGACATCATCGTTTACGATCTTCCCGGTGTATATTCCGTCACGTCCGTCACCGAAGACGAAGCGGCGACCAAGGAGTTCCTCCTCAGCACGCCACTTGATGCGATCATTGATATCGTCGACGCCACACGGCTCGAACGAAACCTCTATCTGACGCTGCAGCTCCTCGAGCTCGGCCTTCCCGTCATAATCGCCCTCAACCAGGTCGACCTGTTAAGGACGCTCGACCTTGACATCAACGTCGCTGAACTTGAAAGACAGCTTGGCACACACGTGGTGCCGACGATCGCTACTCAGGGGGAAGGCGTACACGTGGCGCTCGAAACCGCTTATAATTATACCGAACGGGAACGGGCGCATCGACAGGTGAGCTATGACGACCACGTCGAACGCGCTTTGGCAGCTATTATCCCGCTGCTCCCCGAGACGACCTTCCCAAAACGGGGCTTTGCAGCACGCCTGCTCGAAGGCGACACGGATTTTGAATTGCGCGTAGACGCACACACACTCGCACGTGTCAAAGAGCTAAGGGAGGGGGTGGAGCGGGCGCACGGTGAAGACGTCGCCGTTACCATCGCCCGAGGACGTCACTCAACGGCTGCCCTCATTGCGACGGCGGTGCTGGTCAGGAAAGTGCACAAGCTAACGTTTGCAGAGAAGTTTGGCGAGGCTGCGACGCGTCCGCGGACGGGATATCCCATGCTCGTCGGCCTTATCGGCGGCATGCTCGCACTTATCTTCTACGTCGGCGGCTATCTGAGTCATCTGATAACCACGTTCTTTGGCGAGGTCGTCTTCCCACCGCTCTACGGGGTCGTTGACGCGCAGGTCGCCAATCCGTTCATCACGTCCGCTGTGCATTCTACCTTGCTCGCTTTAGCGGCGGCACTCGCCATCGCCATTCCGTATATCCTTGTCTTCTTCATTTTCCTCGCCGTTCTTGAAGACGTTGGCTACCTCCCGCGTATCGCCATGCTTCTTGACCGACAAGCGCACCTCATCGGCGTGCATGGCCAATCGCTCATCCCGCTGCTTTTTGGCTACGGGTGTAGCGTGCCTGCGATTATGGCGACGCGTGCGCTTCCGACGAAAAAGGAGCGTATCATTACGACCGTTCTTATTACGCTCGTTCCGTGTTCGGCGCGCACCGCAATAATCCTGGGTGTTGCGGCGACATATGCGGGAATTCCGTACGCGCTCGCGATCTACCTCATCTCGTTCGTCCTCATCATCGCGTCAGGAAGGCTCCTCCGATCGACCGTCCCGGGACGGACGCCTGGGCTCGTGCTCGAAATTCCGCTCGTGCGCAGGCCAGAACTCGTCCCCGTTCTCAAAAAGACGTGGCTACGGATGAAGGAGTTCATTTACATCGCTGTTCCACTGCTGGTAGTGGGAAGCATCGTGTTCGGATGGTTGGAACTGACCGGCATGAGTCGGTTCATCGAAGCGCCAATGGCGCCCATCACCGTCGGTATTCTGGGCCTTCCCGCCTTTACGGGCATTTGTCTCATCTACGGGGTGCTGAGAAAGGAGATGGCCATGGAAATGCTCGCCATCGCGTCAGGGACGTTCGTGTTTAGCACAGTGATGACCCCCGTTCAAATATTCGTGTTTTGCCTCGTCGTCACGCTCTACGTTCCGTGCCTTGCGACGTTTGGCGTCATCTCACGGGAGCTCAACATGCGGTGGGCGGTCGGTATCTCGATCTTCACCATTGTGTTGGCGCTTGTCGGTGGCGGGATAGCATTCCGGGTGCTTACATTCGCAGGCATGTAAAGAGACAGCGATCTGCCCTCCTTTGCAGGATATTCCAAACAGAGCGGCTGCCAGACGCGCTCTATCATGATGAAACGTAAAAGAAGGTTATTGAATAGGGAGGGCAACGAGAATAAATGTCTACGGTGGTGACGTGGCACTACCCCGCTGCCCGTGCACGCAAAGCGCGCAGAACGGTTTTTATCCTTCGTTGTTATATAATTGTTTCGTTCTTCAAGCAAAAGGAGTTTCTTAACGAGGAGACTAAAAAGAGGGGAAGACAAATCATGAAAACGCTGATTATTTGCCAGTCCTATCACCACGGAAACACGAAAAAAATTGCTGACGCGATGGCGGCAGTTCTGAAAGCAGACGTTGTCAGCCCTCGTGACGTAAAAGCAGAGGAGCTCGAGCATTATGACCTCATCGGGTTCGGCTCAGGTATTGCATTCGGAAAGCATTATCGGGGGCTAAACAATCTGGTCGACAGGCTTCCCGATCTTCATAAAAACGCGTTTATTTTCTCAACAAGGGGTGACAAGAAACTAAGGGGCTACCATCGTGCCTTGAGACGCCAACTGGAGGCTAAGGGATGGGTCATCGTCGGTGAGTTTTCGTGTCGCGGGTTTGACACGTACGGGCTCACTAAACTGGTTGGCGGGGTTGCTAAAGGAAGGCCAAACGAACAGGACCTGCGTGATGCGGTAGACTTTGCTCAGTTACTTGAAAAAGCTGAATGAGATCAGATCGACGTTGTGCTCGTCGGCAGCGAGGGCGTTGTCATTGCTATGTTTTGTTTGTGGATCGCTTAATACCCATTAAAGAATTAACCTGATTACACTTCCCAATTATCCGCGGGCAACTGAAAAAAGCGAGGTAAGCGACTTCCTAGCCGCTTACTTCGGGAACTGGAGTGCTAGAGCGTTTATGGTGACTTGACTGAAAGCGAACTCTCGCGCTCCGGGAGTAGGCGCGACAACGGCCGAGGACGCTCCTGCCCACACCTTGCCGACGAGTTTTCCATTGACTTCTTGGAAGAAATCGCTCACCGAGCCTTTAAACGTCGCCGTTTTCGTCACGACCTTCGTGTTTGGCTGATCATCGGCGGTCACAGAATCTGACCCAAGCACGTGTCCGGTGACCCCCCAATTGGCGGTAGCTATAGTTCCGAAATAGGAATCAGCCTTGATTACGTAGGTCACGGTCATCGTTACGACAACCTGGTTTGACGCGATGTCGCTCCAGCTGTAACGGCCTGGGTTGAGAACCCACGACGTGCCAACGTCTGCGGAGTTGGAGCCAAAGCTT
Source organism: uncultured beta proteobacterium (assembly GCA_963702595.1). Lineage (GTDB taxonomy): Bacteria > Pseudomonadota > Gammaproteobacteria > Burkholderiales > Burkholderiaceae_F > JALORV01. The sequence goes on from CAVPDC010000018.1 coordinate 177,069, forward strand.
CCCGGCGGCGTCTTCGTCATTGCAACGGCGGTGCCTGCGTAGGAGCGCTCGTAGTGAAATACGTCCTGTGCGTAGCTCTTTACCAAGTGATCCGAGCACATGCTGCCGAGCCAGATGTACTTCGCTCCCGGCGCGTACGTTATTATTCTAGACGGCGTCTGAGCAGCTGCCTTTGCGGTCGTCGTCACACCAACGGCGCTACATATGGTGAGCGCCATCGTTGCAATCAATAACAATGCTATTAGCTTTCGTTTCAAGTGTTTCACCTCCGTCGTGACGCTATCCGTCACTTGAACCAGACTAATAGTCGTTTCCGCGCTATAAGTATTGCTTTATTAGACTCCTGTCTCGGTTCGCGGAGGGACGACGTCGGATGAGCGAGATCCACGATCGCGTCATCCTCTTCCGCGCGTCGCGCGTTTTTAGCAAGGTGGACGCTGACGTAACGTCAGCCGCCACACGATGCGATTCCACCAGATAGAGTAGTGTTCTAATCTGCACAAAAAAAGATAAAAGGAGCGTACCGCTCCTCAAGACTTCAGCTCGCAGGGAACTCGAGCACGATGCTCGTGCAGATAACAGCTGCTGAGGCTTGTCCTGCTTGTGGCCCGGGGTAGACGCTCGCGCTCGCGTCAGCGGCGGCAAAGCCAAATATGGTGCCGTCTGAGTTTTGTCCGAAGAAGTTTTCGACGGTGAGCGCGCGTGTCTCCGTTATCCTCCCTACTTTCTGGTGCACCACGTCATTGCCGTACACCTCAACGTGGAACGGCTGAGATCCTCCGTGAGCGGGATATACCACCCTCGCGACCGTATCTGACCCTCCTTTCGCGTAGAGAACTGCGTTACAGTTGACGGTCACTTTGCACGGCCGTTGTTTGATAGCGTCCCAGTCACCGGTAAGCTTCCAGTACGTTCCTACTCGTGCTGCGCTCGTGCCGCACTGTGTCGCCGTCGTTCGTATCGACGTGTACATTGCACCTCCCGTTGCGGCCTCGGTGTGACGCGGCGTTCCTTGACTCGTTGCGAACGGGACAAAAAACGCCTCGTGAATGTTGTACTGCTTGGGCGTAAAGGTATAGACCGCCCCCTCCTGATACGCCACCGTGATCGGTGTCGCCGTCATCTGCGCCGCAGCCTTCTGCGTCGTGACCATGCCAGCAGTGCTTAACGCAGAAACGGCCATAACAGCAATGAGAATGAATGCGAGATGTCTTTTCATTTAGTCACCTCCCTTTTACTTTGGCGGTGCTCAGAGACCGCCGTTTTTTCAATTAGTACGCCTACCCCCTGAAAAGCGTTGCGCTTTTGGGTTTGGCAATATTGCGTCGATTTATCAATTGGACGAATGTGCCTCGGCTTTCCAGAGTTTCAGGGGGGTGCGCCTACGCTCCTGCGGGTAACGAGAGAACCGTTAAGCAGCCGTTATGGCGCACTTTTCCCCATCGTTCAGCAGAATCACGTCAAAGCAAAAGCAAGCTTCATGCGCTTTGCGTTAATGTGCGCTCGTGCTTGAGCGAGGCTGCGCGCGAAAAGAGAGGGCAATGGATCAAGGAGAATGCAAAAAAAAGGGGGTGGTAAGGGCCACTGCCTTACGAACCCCGTAACGCGTCCAGTTCGTTCATCAAATCTTGCACCTGCGGATAGACCCCCCCCTGCGCCGCACAGGTGCGGACGAGATCCAAGGAATCCGGCGTGCCGCGGAGCGCGCACCCACTCTTAGGTCACGCGTGAACTGGCCGCAGTGCAGACCGATCTGCTGTGTTAAAACGGGCGTACTGAGGGGAGAATGAACGGGCTGCGCTTCACGTTCTGTGCGTATCGCTACTGCTGCGCCCTATGATAGACGAGCGCTCGCGACGCTGGCGACACGAGGCCCCGATGTGCTCGCATGCGTTTAGCACAACCGTTCACGCTGGAATTGGGGTCACCTGCACGGCAGCGGTGGGCGTCAAAGATATCGTCGTGAAGTCATCGTAGCTGGGGCGGCCCGCACTTATGAGGACCGTGGCGTTACCTTTTGCGAAAGACACGCTCCACCCGTCTGAGATGTTGTCATCCGTGTCCGACGGACGGTACCCCAACTTGGGCATCTGCGCCTCGTAAAACGCTTTAACGCTCGACACGGAATCCTTTGTGTGATAGACCCATCCCGTACTGTAGTTACCAGGACTAATGACCCGGACCGACGGCTGATACCGCGGTATCGCCGATGGGTCGGGATCAGACCCGCGACTGTCGTACAAACTAGTAAACTTGTCGGATGGTCCGGCTGACGGTTGCACGCTTGCGGACGCTTGTGGGCTCGGTGACGTCGTTGACGATGTGCAACCAGCAGCGCACGCGACAAGGATCATCAGGCCACACAAGGCTGCTACGAGGTATTTTGGTGGTGTACCCATGCTAAACTCCTCTTTGAGACGCTTGAAAGGCGGCCATTCTATTAAAGCCATTTGTTTTGCTCGCTGAGAGCGTTTAACGTCGCTGGGCCGGTTATGCTCAAGATGGCGGGTTGATCGGTGGCAAGCCCACCGTGATCTTCACTGAGTCAGAAAACGCTTGCGTGTATTCAGTCGTGCCGAAGAACACGGTGCGGACGTAGTAGACGCCTGGAGTGTCAAAGGACCCTGTGATAACGCACTTGCCGTTCCCACCCGTTGTAGCAAAGTGATCGCCTGAGTACCTTGGATAAGTCTCCGGACCAGTTAACGTTGTCCGTTGAGAACTGCAGATTAACTTTCCCGTTGGGGATCGGAGTGTGCGTTGAGGCAGTTTGCAAAACGCTTTCGAACGAGATAGCCTCACCCGTATACGGGGTGGCCGTGCTCGCGTCAAGGCTGAGCTGCGTTATCTGATCAGGCGTTGCGGTCTTTACAAGCACGTCGACGTAGTTACTTGCTGAGGCGTCATATCCTCCTCTCTGGAACACAGGGTCTCCGGCGAACTTTGCCTGGAAGCGGTAATAGCCGGGCTGCGTCGGCTTATACGAAACTCCGTAATTACAATATTCGCATACTGCTTTTCCGATCAGCACCGGGGCTCCCCACGTGGCCGAGTCGGGTCGTTTGTACTGACAGTACACTGACATGTGTTTTGCCTACTGGAAAGTCCGCAGGGAAGCTTCGAATCTGCCCGCCCACGCCGATTGAGTCACCGACAAAAGCGACCTGGTGATCGGCGCCCGTCGTTAGAAAAGTAAGTGTCGGCTTCCGCATTGAAAGCGACAGCTTTTGTATCGCAAGCGCATTTGTCACTTTCACTAGCATCTTTCCGCTTTGCGACGGTTTATAGTAGTTTGAGTCAGCGCCGACGCCACCCTCAAACGTGGCATAGACGTAATAGTCGCCTGGCTGCTTGAACGATATTGATGCCCCTCCCGTATGCCAATTGTTAATGGTCGCGACCAGCTCAGGGCCCGAAAGTCTCCCGAGCTCTCGTCCGAAGACAGTGACCGTCCGCTGGGTATAAACCTTCACGGGCCCGTTGATCCCAGAAAACGCTGGCCACGTATAAAGCATCCCACCTATCTGGATGGGTTTGCCCGGTTGTGTGACCTGGCCGTAACCCATAATTGTTAACGTCGTGTCATAGCTGTGATGGGTGTTATCAACCTGCGCGCTCGCCACGCTCCACCGCCCCCACTGAAGCGAGGAAGACGGTGACTAAGGCAACTGCTATCACCTTTGTTCGTAACTGCATTGTGTTTATCTCCTTGAATTAATCCAGATAGTAACACGGGCATCGCAATTAAGGTTTGCGGTTTCGGTATGGCTGATTAACTCTGCTGACGTTAGGGAGCTCATTAAGCTTCTGAGCCGCTTGTTCGTTTTTTTTGCGATAAGAGCAAAACAAATAGTTTTAATAACTTCGTGCCGGTATCTCGTTGAACTAATTGGTGGGGTAAACACAATGCGGTTATTAACAAAGGTGTTAACGCTCGCTGTGCTGACTGTCCTCCTCACTTCGATGGGGGTGGGGTCGGTAGCGGCGCAGACCGACACAATCATGTGGCGGTACAACGCCGAGCAGACTGGCGACTTCAGCCCGGTCGCCGGTAGTCTGATGTCCAATGGCCAGCTGAAATGGAATTTTACGGCAAATGCATGGATTGATGGCGCGATTTGCGTCAACGGCATCGTCTATGCCGCTGCCGGTGATCTCTATGCGATTGACTCCGCGACGGGCGCAGAATTGTGGCACTATCTAAACCAAGGCATAGGGGCACCTCCCGCCGTCGCTAACGGCGTCGTCTACGTGGGGGATACCTTCGGCAAGGTGCATGCGCTCAATGCTACAAACGGCAATGAGCTGTGGAACACGACGTACGACAGCGGTAGCTCGCAATGCGCGCCCACGATCGCGAACGGCGTCGTCTACATCGGGAGCAATGATCATAACTTATACGCGCTGAACGCGACCAACGGAGAGAAGCTCTGGAACTACACGGCGAGTGACCAAGTCTATGCCTCCGCAGCCGTCGCCAATAACATCGTCTACGTCGTCAGTAATGATTACAGCATCTACGCCCTCAACGCCGACACCGGCGCCAAGCTCTGGAACTTCACGATAAATTCCTACGAAGGAGTAGGCGCGTCCTCCCCCGCTGTAGCCAATGGTATCGTCTACGTCGGGAGCTCTAACCACGATGTCTATGCGCTCAACGCTAACACCGGTGCGCAGGTCTGGAACTTTACAACAGGGGGTGAAGTATGGTCTTCCCCCGCCGTCGCTAACGGCATCCTCTTCGTTGGGAGCCACGACTATAAGGTCTACGCGCTCAACGCGGCAAATGGCAACGAGTTGTGGAACTACACGACAGGCGGCCGGGTGTTTTCCTCTCCCTCCGTCGCAAACGGCGTCGTCTATGTCGGGAGCTTAGACCATGACGTCTACGCGCTGAACGCGACCAACGGAGCTAAGCTCTGGAACTACACGACGAGAGACGAGGTGTATCATCTCCAGCGGTAGCGAACGGCGTCGTCTACGTAGGGACTAAACATCCTGACGATAACGTCTATGCTATTGGCACTCAAGTTTACCCCACCGCGCTTACTGTTGCGGCCTCGAAATCGACTATTGCGGTTAATGACCTCTTCACCGTCAGCGGGTCGCTGAAAGCAAACGGGAATCCGGTCGCCGGTGCCACCATACAACTCCAGAAGAGAGTCAGCTACACCAAGTGGACAAATGTACCCGGCAAGACCGCCACCACGACCGTAAAAGGCACCTACAGCATCACCGTCAGTGAGGCAACCGCCGCTACCTATCAGTACCGCGCCACGTACGCCGGCAACGACACCTACGCCGGGAGCAACAGCACGAGCGTCACCGTTAAGGTCGTCAGTAAGGGATCGGTCCAAAAGGACCTCGCCGCGCTCAGAACAACCGTCAACAATCTTCCTAATTCAGCGTTCATACCCGGTACCAGGAGCGCCCTCCTTGTCGTGCTTACCGCCTCTGAGCTCCAGCTGCAGTACGGCAAATATAGCGACGCAGCACACACCCTCCAGTCTAAGTTCCTCAAGCGCACCGACGGCTGCGAGCTCCGCGGCACACCGGACACCACTGATCTCGTCCGCACGTGTACGGCGCAGGGAAAACTCTACCCGCAAGTACTGAATGTGGTGCTCGAACTACAAGCGTTACAAGGTTAAGTACCGACGTCAATCGCCCTGAACGTCTTAAATACTGCTCCGGCCTTAAGTGAGCCGGTCACGTTTACCGCAACGCTTACGGATTCTGTCACGAACGCCCAGCTCGCGAACACGCCGGTGACGATCTACCACACCTTCAAAAATATACGCTACGTCGATGCAGCAAACAAGCTCACTGACGCCAACGGTCAGATCACGGCTACCGTAAGTTTTTCGTCGGTTGGCACACGCATCTACTACGCGACGTTCGCTGGAGATAACCGGTATGCGGGGTCGACGAGTTATCCGCTGGAGGTGACGGCTGGGTAAGGCAGTGTCTTTTACCTTCCTTTCTTCTTCTTGGCGCACAACCGGTGCTTCAGCTAGCGTCTATCCCGGGCCACGAGCAGGAGCAGCCTAATGAAGCCGTAGTTACATCGCTCTTGTTCACGTAAAAGTTGCGCTTACTCACCACGTAATCTGATACGCTAATGTCCTTGATCGTGACGTTGTAGACTTCCTATTTGTCGCCGCGGGGCGGCGTTGTGTGCGTGACCGATGCCTTGCGGCGACCCAAGGTAGTGCACGGAGATATCCACCCCCTCAAGATGCGCTGGATACGCGTTTTCAGCAATAGCTGTCTTCACCGTGCTGGCAGCCGCTTGGGTGCTCGGCGACGATGGGGTATTCGACGACGTGCACCCCGCCGTGCACGCGACGCTGATCATCAGACATCACAACGCTGCTACGACATATTTTGACGCTTCTCTCATTCTAACCTCCGATTTAACCATTTAAACGCAGCCACTCTGTCAACGTCATTTGTTGTGCTCCTCTGAGGCCGTTTAACGTCGCTGGACCCCAATTACGCTCAAGACGGCGGGTTAATCGGCGGTAAGCTTACTGTGACCTTCACTGAGGACGTATAAGCCTGGCTGTATTCGCTCGTGCCCGTGAAAACGGTGCGAACGTAGTAGACGCCCGGAGTGGCAAAGTACCCTGAGATGGTATATGCGCCGTTGTTACCCGTCAGAGCGCTGAAGTCGCCTTGGTACCCGCTCCCGGGTGCCCAAGACCAGTTGACGTTGTCTTTCGAGAGTTGGAGGTAGACGTTTGCGTTGGGGATCTGAACGGGCGGTGAGGCGGTCGTTTGCAGAACGCCCCCGAACGTCACGGCTTCGCCGGTGTAAGGGGTGGTTTTACTGACGGCAAGATTGAGCTGCGTCGTCTCTTCAGGCGTTGCGGTCTTTACTAACACGTCGACATAATTACTCGCCGAGGCGTCGTATCCGCCCCGCTTCCACACGGGGTCTCCTGCGAACTTTGCCTGGAAACGGTAATAGCCGGGCTGCGTTAGCTTGTACTCAAGTCCATACCCGCCGTATTCGTATACGGATGTTCCGATGAGCACCGGGGTTCCCCACGTGTCCGAGCCAGGTCTTTTGTACTGGTAGTAAAGTGACAGGGTTTTGTCTGATGTAGGTGAACTTGCCCAGTCAGGAGCGAAGCTGCGAAGCTGTCCACCCACACGGAATGAGTCGCCGACAAAGGCCACTTGGTGATCGGCGCTGGTCGTCGCAAAGGTCAGCGTTGGCTTACGCATCAAAAGCGACGTCGGCGTGTTCGTCACCTTCACTGCCACCTTTGCGCTCTGTGACGGGCGATAGTAATTTGAGTCAGCGCCCGTGGCTCCGTCAAAAGTGGCGTAAACGCAGTAATCGCCCCGTTCCTTGAACGATACTAACGTTTTTTGTGTCGTCCCCAATCCCCAATCGTTAACCGTGGCGACCAGCTCCGGGCGCGACGGCCTCCCGATCTCATGTCCGAAAACGGAGGTCGTCCCCAACCGCTGCGTATACACCTTTACTGTCATCCCGGCGAGCCCTGAGCTGCCTGAAAAAAGCTGTCCGAAGACCTCAATCGGTTTGCCCGGTTGCGTGACCTGCCCGTACCCCATTATTATAAGGGTCGTATCATACTTGGGAGTCTTGGTTACTTGCGCGCTCACCACCCCCACCGCCCCCACTGAAGCGAGGAAGACGGTGACTATGGCAACCGCTATCACCTTTGTTCGTAACTGCATTGTGTTTATCTCCTTGAATTAATCCACTCTGTGACACGGGGCATGGTAATAAAGGGTTCCGCTTTGAGGACGCGTCTGCAGTCGAATAGGGAAAAGCGAAAAAGGAGAGAGGGGGTGCGCGTAACCTCCCTCTGATCACCCGTCAAGAACGCAATGCACGCGCGTTTGTCGTATCGGTCGCGGCATCAAACGGCGCTGTTTCTTACAAACGAGTTTCTACGCTAAGGTGCCGTAACGACCATCGATAAAGGCCAATTACTCGTGTCAAACGACGCGTACTGGCTGTCGCCGGCAAACGACGCGTAGTACTCCCGCACGCCGGTCGACGTGAAGGGCACGGTAACCGAGACCTGACCGGTGCCGTCAGTAAGCTTGTTCACAACGTCGTCATAGCGCACCCCTCTGAAGTAATGGTAGATCGTGACCGGCTTATTCTGGATCGCAGCGTGCGTGTCAGGTCGCGTGAGATACGCGGTGAACGTAACCTGCTGGTTGATTACCGAGCTCCTCGGCGAGGCTTGCAGAAGGAGGGATGTCGGTATTCCCACCTTTACCGACACCTTAAGACTTGTTGAATTGCAGTAGGCGGCGTCTCCGGCGAACGACGCATAGTAGGTGCGCTCGCCTGCCGACGTGAAGGGCACGGTAACCGAGACCTGACCGGTGCCGTCAGTAAGCTTGTTCACAACGTCATCGTAGCGCACCCCTTTGAAGTAGTGGTAAATCGTGACCGGCTTGCCGCTCAGGACTACCGCTGTGTCAGTAGCAGGAACGCTCTCGTAGAGTGTTGCAACGAACGTAACCGGCTGGTTGACTGCCGAGCTCATCGTCGAGGCTGACAGAGAGATCACCGTAGTCGTCCCTACGTCCACCGTCCACTTCTCACTGGTCGACCTTCCGTAGCCGACGTCACCGGCGAACTCCGCGTAGGTACTCACGCACGCCAGTCGAGGTGAAGGGCACGGTAACCGAGACCCGACCAGTGCCGTCAGTAAGCTTGTTCACAACGTCGTCATAGCGCACCCCTTTGAAGTAATGGTAGATCGTGACCGGCTTATTCGGGAGCCCGACTGGATTGTTCGGGTTCGTAGCGAGGAACGCTATGAACGTCAGCGGCTTGTTGACCGGCACCACCGCGGTCGTGGCTTGCAGATAGAGCTGCGTCGAGGGCAGCGCGTTCACCGTCACCTTTACCGCTCCACTCGAAGCGGCGTAGGTGGTCTCACCGGCAAACGTCGCGTAGTAATCGCGCACGCCGGGCGAGGTAAACTGCACAGTGACCGAAACTCCGCCTAAGCCGTCCGTGAGCTTGTTCACCACGTCATTGTAGCGGACGTTATTAAAGTAATGGTAGATTGTGATTGGTTTATTCGCGAGCATGCCGCTTGCGCCAGAGAGCCGTGCAGTGAACGTGACCGGCTCGTTAACTCCCGGAGCAGCATTCGAGGCGACGAGCATCGTCGTCGTTCCATAAACGACGCCTGCGTCCACCTTTGCCGTCAGCCCGACCGCGCCGCACGCAGCAAACGCCATCGCTGCAATCAATAATAATGCTATAAACTTTTGTTTCAAAGGGTTCACCTCCGTGGTGACGCCAACCGTCACCGCCTTTTGAACCACACAAGTTCTCGTTTCCGTGTTATAAATATTGCCGTATCTGACGCGTGTGACTTCGAGGGAAAACAAGGTTTGACGAAATCTGAATAGCGCAGTCAACAATAAGCTAGTCCCCGCAGCATACGGGGTGGCGATCTTTGAGTTTGGGTTTTGAAGCGTTCAAGTTAGTTGCCACGATACGATTGAACGTCTTCAAATAACGTCGCTATCGAACGCTGCCATTAAAAAAGAAAAAGGAGCGTTACGCTCCTCTAGACTTCAGCTCGCAGGGAACTCGAGCACGATGCTGGTGCAGACGACCGATGCAGAGGCCTGACCTGCTTGTGGCCCCGGGTAGACGCTCGCGCTCGCATCGGCGCCGGCAAAGCCAGTTATGGTGCCATCACCGTTTTGTCCGAAGAAGTATTCTACGGTGGTGGTGCGCATACAAATTATCTTCACGACCTTCTGGTGCACCGGGTCTTTGCCATACACCTCTTCGTGGAATACTCCGTGAAGGGGATCTACCACCCTCGCGACCGTATCTGACCCTCCTTTCGCGGAGAGGACGGCGTTACAGTTGACGGTCACTTTGCACGGCCGTTGTTTGATAGCGTCCCAGTCACCGGTAAGCTTCCAGTACGTTCCTACTCGTGCTGCGCTCGTGCCGCACTGTGTCGCCGTCGTTCGTATCGACGTGTACATTGCACCTCCCGTTGCGGCCTCGGTGTGACGCGGCGTTCCTTGACTCGTTGCGAACGGGACAAAAAACGCCTCGTGAATGTTGTATTGCTTGGGCGTAAAGGTATAGACCGCCCCCTCCTGATACGCCACCGTGATCGGTGTCGCCGTCATCTGCGCCGCAGCCTTCTGCGTCGTGACCATGCCAGCAGTGCTTAACGCAGAAACGGCCATAACAGCAATGAGAATGAATGCGAGATGTCTTTTCATTTAGTCACCTCCCTTTTACTTTGGCGGTGCTCAGAGACCGCCGTCTAAACAGTGACACAGGCCTGACTCAAAAGCGTTGCGCTTTTGGATCTGCCAATATTGCGCCGATTTATCAATTTAGTGGATAGCGCACTCCGTTGAAGTAATGTCGGATCTTGAGTGGTTTATTTGGTAGCCCGACTAAGTTATTCGAGTAGAGACGTACTGTCGTCGTCGGAGCCTCTTGACCGGCACCAACCGTTGAGGCTTGCAGCACGATCTGCGTCGAGGACAGCGCGTCGACCGTCACCTTAACGGCTCCACTTCAAGAGCGGGTGCGCGTCTCCTCACCGGCGAACATCGCATCATACGCGCACACTCTGTGTGTCGTCCTGATTAAGAAAAAGGAAAGCCCCGCGCTAGGGGCGGTCTTGCGTCGCTTTGGGTGAGTGCACGTCCAGACAACGTGACGCTTGCGAGCGAGGGCTAGCACCCGCCCATCCAGCAAGCCTGGGGTTTGCAGATACTCCTAAATTGGTTTTTTTACGATCACCGACAACGTACCAGTCGAGCTCGCTGCGTACTGGGTATCTCCGGCAAAGGTCGCGTAATAGCTGCGTGTGCCAATGTCGTTTTTAAAGGTCACGGTCACTGTTACCTTACCCGCGTTGTCTGTGAGCTTGTTTGCAGCGTCGTCGTAGCGCACACCGTTGAAGGTGTGGTAGATCGTCACCGGCTTCCCCGCGAGCGGGGCGTTTGTGTCAGGGCGCGTGAGCGTCGCGGTAAACGTTACGGGCAAGCCGATGTAAGCGGTCGTGCTCGAAGCCGACAGAGCGATTTTCGTCGGTACCCCTACCGTCACGGTCACCACAGGACTCGTCGACTTCCCGTAGTCGGCGTCTCCGGCGAACGTCGCATAATAGGAGCGGACACCAGTAGACGTAAAGGGCACGTTGAACGTCACCTGACCGTTACTGTCTGTGAGCTTATTTTTGACATCATCATAGCGCACGTGGTTGAAGGTGTGGTAGATCGTCACCGGCTTGTTCGCGAGCGGGGCGTTCGTGTCGGAGCGCGTGAGCTGTGTCGTGAACGTCACCTGCTCGTTGACGTTAGGACTCGTCGTCGAAGCCGACAGAGCGATTTTCGTCGAACCTACCGCGACCGTCACCACGGGACTCGTCGACTTCTCGTAGCCGTAGGCGTCACCGGCGAACGTTGCGTAGTAGTAGCGCACGCCTGGCGACGTGAAGGGCACAGTGACCGTTATCGTGCCGTCGTTGTCCGTGAGCTTGTTCACCACGTCGTTATAGCGCACGCCGTTGAAGGTGTGGTAGATCGTCACCGGCTTCCCCGCGAGCACCTTCCACGTATTGTATAGGCTGAGCTGCGAGGTGAACGTGACCGGCTCATTGACCATTGCCTGAGTCTTCGAGCAGCCTAGCGTGATGTACGTTGGCAGCGACGCGTATGCGTTCACGCGTAGCGAACCCGTCGACTTCTGGTACTGGCTGTCACCGGCGAACGTTGCGTAGTAGTAGCGCACGCCGGCTGACCCGAAGCTTACGGTGACCGTTATCGTGCCGTTGCTGTCCGCGAGCTTGTTCACCACGTCGTCATAGCGCACGCCGTTGAAGGTGTGGTAGATCGTGAGCGGTTTATTTGGGATAATATAGGACGCGTCAGTCTTGAGTATAGCGGAGAACGTTACCGGCTCGTTAATTCCTGGATCCGGATTTGTGGCCACCAGTTCGATCTTCGTCTGCACCGCTGCGTCGACCTTCGTCGTCATCCCGACCGTGCCGCACGCAGCAAACGCCATCGCTGCAACAACAAATATTGTGATAAACTTATGACTCACAGGATTCACCTCGATCGTCGATGGCCTTTCAGCTCACCGTTTTTGAATCGAGAAACGTTTGTATTCATGCTATATATGTGCTATAGCCACGCCCGTCCGCATAAGACGGCAAAGAACTAATTATTCATGCTGCGTATCGTTCGACGAAGAACACGAAAAGGAGGTGAAAACCATGGATGAAGACACATGTCAACAATGCGGCACGCCTGCGTCACCCGGCGCTAAATACTGCGAAAGCTGCGGCGCAAAGCTGATAGCTGAAGGCACACCACAAGCTCCTCCACAAGACACCCCACAACCGCAGCCACCCAGCGCCGCTCCGTCCGCGCCCGCTCCGACGTTTCAAGCGCCCTACGCAGCACCCTCACCGTATCAGGGCGTCGCAATCCGCTTTGTAGCAATCCTCATTGATACCATCATTATCGCCATTATCTCAGGCATCCTGACGTTCCCGCTCCAAACGCCCATCGTCATGGTGACGATTACCGAGGGAACCCCCAGTTTCGCGTCGACGCCCAATCCGCTCGCATGGCTCTCTGGAGGGGTCTCGCTGCTCATCTTTTTGCTGTACTTCATACTCCTCGAAGGGTCGTACGGCCAGACGGTTGGTAAGATGATCGTCAAGATCAAAGTGGTGAGAGATAACGGGACAAAGATCGAATACGCAGACGCGGCCGTGCGGAACATCCTGCGGGTCATTGACGCCATTCCGTTCTTTATTCCATATCTGCTCGGTGCTATCCTTATCTGGACGTCAGATATGAAGCAGCGGGTTGGCGATCGTGCTGCAAGCACCGTCGTCGTAAAGGCATGAGGCTTAGCCTCGTGCTCTTCCCCTTTTTTAAAGAGAATTGTTTAGAATAAGGCCTGGTATGCGCGTTGTGTTCTAAGATCGCACGTGGTAATAAAAAAAATGGTGTTTTACATGTGTTTTACAGAACCGAGCTCTCTTAAAGTCCTTTCCACTGTGGTGGGTGGGTATGTAGGCTCCCGCTCCTATAAACGCTACGTCGAAAGCTTTGGCCTGACAGGGAGTGAATGGGTGCTTGACTACGGGTCGGGCTCAGGCAGGATCACGCGACACATCGCCGAGCGCCTCGCGCCGGGGGGCGGCCACCTGACGTGCATCGACGTCTCAACGGTGTGGATGGACGTGGTAAAAAAGCGGCTAAAGCAGTACCCAACGTCGACTTCAAACTCGGGGACATCGCCTCACTGGACATCCCCGATGACGCCTATGACATCGTTGTCGTGCACTTCGTGTTGCATCACGTCGACGCAGACGTACGACAGAAGAACGTGAGCATATTGTCACGCAAACTGAAAAAGGGCGGCAGGCTCTTCATCCGAGATCCGATACGCGAGGAGCACGGCACCCCGGCGCACGAGATCAGACAGCTCATGGCGAACGCTGGGCTGCACGAACGCGCGTTTCACATGGAAAAGTCATTCCATATGGGCCCTCGCTATAGTGGTGTGTTCGTTAAGGACTAACGTGGCGGTAAATCGATCTTTAAGGCCTTTCATAGATTTCGCCGCAGAAACGTGCGCGCTAACAGCACAAAGACAACGCTAAAGCTGATGAGGACGGCCCACCCGATCAGGAGCGGGATCGCGGCGCCCCCTGAGCAAACCGAGATCCAAAACTGTTGACGAGGTACGTGATCGGCGAACAGGTACCGCAGCCACCTTTGCAATCCCCTGGAGGCTCGCAATCGGCACAAAAATGCCGCTGATGAAGATCAGCGGAAAGCGGACAAGGTTTGAGAGCAGCATGACGTTGGGGGGGGTTCGTGCTCGCCGGCGACGCGAGGAGCACGCCGAGCGCTGAGAAACAGAACGCGCCGAGCACGAGGCTTATCGCAATTATGAGCACTCCGGTGACACTCACCGCGTAGCCAAACGCCGCCGTTCCAGCGGCGAGGATGATGACGTTGATGATGATGCCGTAGAGCATGCCAGCGACAACGTCCCCGAGAATCAGGGTGTTCACGGTCACGGAAAGGACAGGAGCCGTTCGTAGGTGCCGGCTCGCTTCTCCCACGGGGTGATCAACGGGCCGACGGACGAGGCCACGAAGAACACAAACATAGCCGCAAGGCCAGGGAACAGCGTGTGAAGGTCGGCGCTCCTGCCTAACGAGAACGCGAGGAACATAAAAAGCGGAAATAAAAAGCCGAAACATAAGCACCGGCGGTTTCGTGTAGTAAATCCGCATGTCCTTTTCCGCAATAAGCGCTATGCCGCGCAGGTAGCTGCGAAGGGCATCACGGGGCATGGCGTTGCCCTCCGTCACCGTCACAAAGACGTCTTCTAGGCTGGCGCCTTCGATGCTCAACGCGGTAAAGGAAAGCTTCCGCCTTTGGGCGAAGGCGAACACACACTTAGCCAGCGCATTAGGATCGTCCGTGTACAAAGCGCCACTTATCGCCCGCCCGTTCCGTTCGATGCACTAAGCCGCTGCGTTCAATCTCCCCTATATCGGTGGGCGTATCAAACGCGACCTCAACGGACTGCGTCTCTTTGAACGCCTGCTTCAGGCGCTCAGGAGTATTGATAGCAGCAAGTGCCCCGCGGTTGATAATGCCAACCCGATCACACAGAGCATTTGCCTCCTCAATATGGTGGGTCGTCAAGAACACCGTTGTTCCCGCGTCGTTCATTTCCCGGATAATGGCGCGAATAAGGCGCTGGCTGTGCACGTCGAGTCCCGCGGTTGGTTCATCGAGAAACAGCACCTTTGGGATGTGCACAATCGCACTTGCGATGAGCACCCGCTGTTTCATGCCTTTGAGAACCCCTCGACGCGATCGTCCTTTCTGTCTGACAGTTCAAACTGTTGCAAGAGCAGATCCGTGCGTTCTTCAACGGCTTTCCGGTGCATACCGTAGAATCGACCGGCGAGGACGACGTTCTGTTTGGCCGTCAACTCGGTGTACACGTTGCTCATCTCGGGGATGATGCCCATTCGCATCTTTGCGGCGATTGGGTGCTTTTGGATGTCAATCCCGCAGATAGAGACGTCCCCGGTATCTGGGGTGAGTATGCCCGTAAGCATTCTGATAGTCGTCGTCTTGCCGGCACCGTTTGGACCGAGAAACCCGAACAGTTCACCTTCAGGTACGGTAAAAGAGATGTCGTCTACGGCGGTGATGGCGCCGAATCGTTTTGTTAATCCGTTAACTGCAATCACGGCGTTTCGTTGTTGTTGCATTTTTTATTACGAGTTCAAATATCAGACAAAGCTATATAAGATTGCTGTATATATCAATGTTATATAGAGGTGTCAGGCTCGTGTGCAATGAAAATCGTTGTGGGTGTTGGGAAACGTCTCCGGAACGCAGCTGGATACAGTTTCTGACGCTCCGGATTCTTTATGAAACCCCCACTACGGGGTATCAGCTCCTCGACGAGATTGAAGAACGAACCTGTGGCTGTAGCAAACTGGAGCCCGGAAGCATCTATACGGTGCTGCGAAGGATGGAAGCGAAGGGGTTGCTTGCATCGGCGTGGGAGCGGGGGGATTCCGGCCCGGACAGGAGAGTGTATACCGTGACGGAACGGGCGCTGAAGTCCTAAAGACGGGGCTGAGCACGATCGTTAAGACGGAAACAGCTCTTTGACGATTTGATCGGGTTCTACGAACGGCGTTTTAAGGAATAGCATAAGGAGGTAAAGGAAAATGTGTGGAGGAGATAATTATCACTCATATGAGGGCTGCTCCTGCGGGTGCGGTTCTGGTGCAGCTGTGGCTGTGGTGGACATCATCGTCATCACGGGTACCACGGCGCGGAATGGGCGCAGGGATGCACATGGGAATGGAATTTGGGCTGTCACTGATGGACGTTGACGAAGAGATCAAGATGCTTGAGGAATACAGGGACGCTCTAAGTGCACGTCTTGATAAGGTTAACAAGCGACTTGAGGGACTGAGACGCTAAAGCTGTGCGAGGGCCCCTTTTTTTACGCCGACTGTGACAGCGCTAAGCGCGAGCCGTTAGTTGCAGTCGTCGCAGCAGCGTTTACCATATCAATTTGTTCGTTTGTTTGCAGTGCTTTAGTCTAAGGGTGGGCCTGTCTCTCGACCTGCCTCCTTATTCCAAATCGAAACACGAAAGCTTATCGACTTAGACAGCCATGCCTCACGTTATTTTCGATCTTCAAGAAACAGCAGCGCAATGATAATCAGCGGAATCACGATGCAGCTGCGAAGCTCCAGTAAAACCCAAACTTGTAGATCATATACCCGAAGCCGACCAATAACACAAGTAATAATAGATATTCTACGTTCCTAAGCGGACTCACGCCATCACCTCCTCGTAGTTCGTTCTTAGCAGCTAATACCTCGTGCGACGTGCCTGACACAAGCTCTCGCAGGACAAATCCTCCTCTCGCACTATGGCTATCATGCCATCGTTCACGTCGGGGTGACTAAGCCGGAGGGCAGTAAGAAGGCGTTTGAAGCTCACGCGTGGCTAGAAAGCGACGGCAGAGTCGTCATCGACCAATCAGAGCAGCCTTACGTTCCGCTTACGACGTTCGGCGAAACAATCACGCCTGAGGGTTAACATGCGATGTATGCCGCCTCCGGCTTTGATTCAATGAGATTGGCCTCAGTCATGTCACCATCGTTCCCCACGTGCTGTATGCTACCTCAGAAACTTACAGCACCGCAGTAACCGATAAGCCCGTTAGTTAGGGTTGGTGTACTGTTCATCGCTATCGTCATCACCATCATCGCCCTCCTTTAGCGTCGGTATCGGAGTGCGACGTGGTGGGTTCAGGGGTAACTTCAGTCCACGGGTGCTCGATCCTGTCTCGCATAAGCATCATCCGCCCGACTTCCTGATCGCTCATTAGAGGGGTGATTGAAAACAACTTCTTCAACTCGGGGATCAGCTTCAACTGCAAGTCAAAGAGCTTAGCGGTTTGGACATCAGACAGATCGCGCCGCTCGAGCTCCTCCTTCACACGCCGGAGCATCGTGCCGTACGAGCTCGCATACGCCCCAGCCGCTTTATACTGAACTCTTCTTCAAGGGCGTCAAACTTCATCGATTGAAGCCGCCAGATCTCCTCTTCTCATGCACCTTTTCCCAATTTCGCGAGTGTCTGTCTCGAAACGTGGAGCTTCTGAGCGATCTTTGCTAACCGACATGTCATCCGATCGCATGTCGATGAACCGCTTTCTATCCTCGAGTTCTTTCATGCGCTGCCTCCGTCGCCGGATAAGCATCCTGCGCTTAGACGCGGGCTGCACACTGCAAGTCTACACGTTACTGACAACATCGCTCACGCGCACCGTTCCAGGTAGCGAGCATCATTCTTGCCTGTTTTTGTTTAGGTTTTTCTATCATCTCAGTCATCTCTTCCTTTGTTCTAATCCAACACCTGTTTTTCATCAATTAACAACTCCAAGCCCGTTCGCGAGCTCGCCTTCTGCGTGATCCGGAGCCCGTTCTCGTTGGCACTCTCAAGAGCTATGCCCTCAAACCGGTTCGAACGCGTCCCGTCAGGGTTAACCTCCCGCGTCAAGATTACCGTGACGCGGGCCGGCTTCACGATGGGCCAGTTACGTCGCACCTTCTCAATGGTTATCACCCAGAGCAGGAGGTGCGGATGGAGCTCCGCAGAGCCCAGATAGATGCCGCGCTTCCCGTCAGGCGCCACCGCCCAGGTGCGGAGCTCCCACGGAGCCTCGTACACCTGCGGAACGAGCCGCTTGACCTCTTTGATGACATCAACCGTTGGCGCAGCGACCTTCGTGTTCAGGTGGCGCACCGCCCACACAGCAGCCGCTTCTTCAACGGTGGCCTCAGGCCAGTCGCTCAGCCATCCGCGCCCGTCTGGATTCTGCACCCGCAATGGTGGGGGGATAAGCCCCTCTGCCGACCATCGCCGGATCGTACCAGTCGGGATCGTCACGCCGAGCGCACGCAATTTGTCCTTGACAGATTCTATATTCATTTGAATCAAATCTATCCATGTTCATGGCGAGCATAGGTATGTAAGTGTTGTGAAGCGGGCTGTGTGATAACGACATCTCTTCGGTTGATTGAAGATTTCAAGCTAAGAGCGACGAATCGAATAGCGTGCTAGAAGTCCAGCGACTTACCCGCCACCTTCTGCAATCTGCAGCACGAACGCATGAACGTCACAACATGCAACATCCAAAAAAAATAAAATCTAATTTAACTTATAAAAATTATTACATAAAAATAGGAGATGCATAGGTCAGCGTTACGAACTTTACGATCCCGAAACGCGTGCTCGTGCCCAACCAGTTGTTAGGTCGTATGAGGTCAAGCTGCCACATATCCCAGCTGAGCGGATACGCCAGCATGAGCCCGCCCGTCACGCTGATCAACAGCACATCGAGCGTAGCGCGTGACCATCCCGAAGGCGAAAAACAGGAAGACGCGCGACCGCGCCACAATTGATATTCTTCACAATTAGTACGAAAGATCAATCATTATCAATTTTATCAACTTGACGGCCTTTATTTTGCCAACGCGCCGTTTTAAGGGGTTCATTTTGCGACGTCTTCACCATATTGTCGTGTCGTGGCAAGCAGTCATTTCCGGGGTGCGACTTGCACAAACATGACGCTATCCACCATTCCTACAAAATATTGCCAATTTAACGATATTTAGCCAAAATAAGTCCATTTTAAAATTATTTACAACCATGGATTTATATGCTCTTCATCCAATCGTTCCACAAACGAAGTCGTGCTGAGAACCGCAGCACATGAGCGTGATCCGCAACTCTTTTTGTGCGTTTCCCGCGGTGAAGCAGGATGCGCTCGGCTCTGCGTTTCGTCGAAGCCCCGACTGACTGTGGTTGACGCTCAGTGTCAGCCCACTAACATGAAAAAATCGACGCGGTTTTTACGCACCACTTCGAAGGAGACGAAGTCCTATGAACCGAAATACCATCGATCGATCGGCCCGAAGAGTGGCTGCGTTCGTTCTGTGTGTAGTCGCGTTATGTGCGTTTGTACTCGCGCCCGCGCACCTCATTGCGCCCGTGTGCGCCGAAGAAACGACGCCGGTAAACGAGGTGCCCCCCTCAGATCAGGTAGCACTCGACCAGGCAGCGGCCGAACAAGCTGCGACACAAGCGGCTGCTGATCAGGCGGCGCTCGATAAGACGGCGGCAAAGCAGCTGCTGATCAGGCGGTGCTGGACAAGACTCGCTACCGAGCAAGTCGCGGCAGAAAAGGCGAGTCGCCTACCAAACGGCGGCAGACAAGGCAGCGGCATCCCAAGCTGGCAGCCGATGAGGCGTCAGCAGCAAAAACCGCCGCCGACCAACTCGCGACAGACAAGGCGAGTCGCCTACCAAGCAGCGGCAGACAAGGCAGCGGCATCCCAAGCGGCAGCCGATGAGGCGTCAGCAGCAAAAGCCGCCGCCGACCAACTCGCGGCAGACAAGGCGACGGCCTACCAAGTGGCGGCAGAAAAGGCAGCGACAGCCCAAGTCACTACGGACAATCTTGCGGCGGAAAAAGCAGTCCTCGACCAGCTCGCAGCAGCTAAGGCAGCGGCGAACGAGGAGGCGGCAGCTACCGCAGTCGCTGATAAGGCGGCCGCGGAGGCGGCACTGCGTGACAAAGCGACGGCCGATCAAGCGGCGTTAGAAAAATCAGCCGCCTATCAGGCAGCTGCCGACAAGGTCGCAGCCGACAAGGCAGCCGCTGCCGAGCGGCAGCGGATCACGCCGCCGTCGATCAGGCAGCCGCCGAAAAGGCAGCGGCCGACAGAGCGGCTGACAAGGCCGCCAAGCTCGCAGCGGCCAAGCAAGCAGTGGCTGAAAACGCCGCTAGGCTCGCGGCAGCCAAGCAAGCAGCGGCCGACAAGGCAGCCGATAGGGTGGCGAAGCTCGAAGCCGCAACGTACGCGTCGCGACTGTCGTTCCTGCATCGCCTCGCTGTCAACATTGCCGCAGCGCGGCAAGTCGAAGCTGACAAGGCAGCCGAACGGGCAGCGGTGAAACAAGCGGACGCCGCTCAGGCGGCACGCCTTAAGGCTGCAGCAGACCAACTTGCGGCAGAAAAGGCAGGTGCCTATCAGGCAGCAGTCGACAAGGCAGCGGCCGACAAGGCAGCAGCGGATGCGCTCGCAGCAGACCAGGCTGCCTCAGACCAAGCGGCTGCCGAAAAGGTAGCCGCAGAGAACGCTGCGGCGGAAAAGGCAGCGGCATACCAAGTCGCCATGGAAAAGGCCACCACGTCGCAAGCAGCCCTAGAGCAAGCGGCCGCAGAAAAGGCGACAGCAAATCAGGCAGCAGCGGAGAAAGCAGCGGCGTACCAAACAGCGGTCGATGATGCAGCGGCATCCCAAGTTGCAGCCAAGCAAGCATTAGCAGCACAGGCCGCTACCGACCAAGTAGCGGCAGAAAAGGCAGCGGCATATAACGTGGCAGCTGACCAAGCCGCACTTGACAACGCGGCGGCAGGCCAAGCGGCAACGGCAAGGGCGGCAGCCGATCAAGCGGTCAAAGAGCGATCAGCGGCTCGAAAAACAGCGGCTGATCACGCAGCAGCAGACCAGGTTGCCGCAGGCCAATCGGCTGCTCAAAAGGTAGCAGCAGCGAATACGGCAGCAGAGAAAGCAGTGGCGTTACGAGTCGCCGAAAACACCGCGGCAGAAAAGGCAGTGGCGTACCGCGTTGCAGACAACACTGCAGCGGAGAAAGCAGTGGCGTACCGAGTCGCAGAGAAAACGGTGCGCGAACGGCAGGCACCCGCCCAGCGAACAACCGATCAGGTGGTGACGAACCTAGATTTGAGTTCGGGCGTAGCGTGACACTCGACGTCGCGACAAAGGTGAGCCTCAGGGAAGAAGACAATTGAGCCACGGAGCAGATTCGGATCGTGCGTGCGCACTCAATTGCCCTCTCATCTCGCGTGCTTAGGTAAAGAAATGCTCCGGGAGACCGTTACGCGCAACCGCATTGTTGGCCCATGACACCGTCGCGTTCTTTATCGCGGCTGCAACGTCTCGAGTGCGACGGCGCAAAGGTTATCGACCTGTTCGGCTAGATTGCGTTTCCCGTTGATCAGAGCGCCCTCTCACCTTGAGTTCACCAGCTATTTTCGAAGCGGGAGGCCCCGCGCCCGCGGCGCCTCAAAACGCTCCTTTGTTTTAATATCTTTCATATCCCCAGTCTCAAAAAAGGATATCTTAATTATAAAATTATCTTTATAATTATCTAGAGGAGTTCTTTTATCAAACCAGCGCGTTACTGCCAAATTATGTAAAGCCCACGCTTCGCATGACCCAACATGTGGTTAAGTTTTGGTTAAGTTTTGGTGTGCGTCTCCACGCCCTCAACACAAGCCACACAACGACGGCAGCAGCCACGAGAATCGTCGTCCCGAGCCAGTTGTCAGGTCGCACGAGGTCAAGCTGCCACATCTCCCAGCTGAGCGGATACAGTAACACGAGCCCTCCAGTGACGCTGATCAACAGCGCGTCGAGCGCGTAGTGCGTGACCATCCCGAAGGCGAACAACAGGAAGACGCGCTCCCGCGTCCCCTCTTCAAAGAGCAGGGCACATATCCCGCAGACGAGGAGCGTTCCGACCGGGATGTGGAAGAGCATCAACGCGTCCCCCGCGTTAGTCCAGATGTGCTGCAGGGGCAGGTAGAGCTTGAAGATGTCCGGCAGCAACGCGCTGATCATCACGAGCACGGTGTTGCGCCCGCCGAACACGGGCCACTTGAGCGCAAGGAGCGCGCAGACGATGAAGACGAACGCAACGTGCGCCATCCAGTCCACGCTACGCACCGTCCTGCTCTTTTAAGCTAGGTTTCCGCGGCCGTATTACCCACCCCTGCCGGTCAAAACGCCAGCTTGCAAAAAAGAGGACGGCTACAAAGATGAGCGCGACAAACGAGCGCACGTAAACGAGCGCGGCGAGCACCCACGGCGACACGGCCATCGTCACGGCCTGTAGCTGGTGGCTGGGCCCCGCGTGCCGACGACGGTGACGTGGTTCCCCGGTTGTACCGGCTCTGTCGAAAAGACCGTATAGACGTTCTGCGCCCCCAAAAGCTCAAATGACCCAGCTCCCGTTGAGACGACTTCGCCCGATATCATGACGTTACGTCCGATATACGCGTCATAGTTCGCGCTCACCGCGCTTTCACGCGGGTTATCGACTTGATAGGTTACGTTGACATCGTAGACGCTGCCAGGACGATAAACGCGCAGATGAGCACTGCTATAATAAGCCCACGCCGCATACTGGCGAAATGTCTGTCGTTTCGATAAATAGTTTCCGCCAGCGGCCCGAGAAGGGAGAGCGAAAACCCAGTCGCGAATAACTGACTAAAAAAAACGACGATGAGTGACGACCTCTTTAGGTCAATGAGATGACTACGTGCGCATGCGATGCAGTACCCGCGAGTATCGTCGGGCCGCTCTAACCGAGAAAAGTATGTATAAGTCACTCGTGAAGGTAGATGAGAGATGTGCTGCGAGGGCGTGTCAAGTTTCGATGCCTTACGACATCGCTAAAGTTTATCAATTTAGCAAAGAGATTTATACGATCGTGTGAAGGTACAACCTAACGAAGCTGCACTGAAGGGAGACAATCGCTCGACGTATGCGTTGGAGGAAAGAAGATGAAAAAACCAATTATTTTTGCATTGGCGCTATTCGTAGCCCTTTCGCTATTCACGGCGATGAACGTGTCAGCTGAGTGTGCTGCGACGACGACCTGTCCATCGACCGCGAGCGCTCAGTGCACGAGCTGCACCACCTCATCGTGCTGCTGCTGTCCGTGCCCCGTGACGTGTCCGACCGCATGCCCCACAACAGCCTGTTGTGCAGTGGCGTCCAGTGTTGTGACCTCGTGCGGCCACTGCGCCTGGGATCCCTATAATCAGGGCTGGATCTGGGTGTCGTAACGCAGGCTTTAAAACGGTAACACCTAGCGCTTGAGCTGGAGCACGCGTACAGTTTAAAGGTATTTTTGTACGCGTGCTGAGAGTTGTGAAGATTGCACGGAGCTCTATCAATAGTGTCGAGTTGCTTTTGGCTTATTTGCGCTTTAGCGTGCGTGCCACTGACAAATCTGTGCTTTCGCGGTTCTGACGGGCGTTACCGATCAACCGCGTCGTTTTTCGAATTTCATACTCGAGATGCACTTGATAGATCGACGGTCAGCCAGCTCGCTTTAATTACGTCAAATATTTTTTAAAATCAATTAGATATATCAAACGCAAACTATGTCGTGATTCTCCTCTGTCGGGTCGCTGACCGATGGCACAAGCGATTACGCGTCCTAGCCGCGGTAACTGCTCTTGACGGTTCTGAAAACGCGGTAAGGTTGGGGTCATCTTGGCCATCTTCTTACGGTAGCAGCTTACGGTCGGGCTCGGCTCGCAGCAGCTCACTGAGATCTTTCACGATTAACGTCGGAAATTCGTCCTCATCCAAATCGTCGATCTGCTCGCGCGTCGTTTCGCCGCTTAATACGCAAATAAAACTGCATCCGACGTTGTGCGCCATCTTCCCGTCGGTATACAATCGATCACCAACGATGGTCATCTGACCCACGCCGTATTGCTCAGTAACGCGCTCTAACAAGCGGGGGCTGGGTTTGCCAAAGACCGCGGTGGGTCGTCTACCCGTCGTCTGTTCGAGCACCGCTAGGATGCAGCCACAGTCTGGGACAAATCCAAGTTCAGATGGGCACACGAGGTCGGTGTGCGTCGCAAGAAACAGCAAACGCGAGTTCTGCTGCAGCAATATCGCGGCGGCTCGCAGCTTGTCGTACGTGAGCTCAGTGTCGTACGCTACGATGAGCGCCTCACACGCGTCCGGATCTGCGGTCAGCTGCAGTTCTGGTAGCGCTTGTCGCAGATATGCTTCAAACCGTACGTTTCCGAGTAGGTAAACGTTCCGTATGGAGCGCGCGTGCAGGTAAGCAATTAGCGGGGCGAGCGGTGTGATGACGTGGTCGCCATCGACCGGGATGCCCATCGCATTGAGCCGAAGGCGATAGTCCTCGGGAAGCTTTGACGTGTTGTTGGTGACAAAATAGAACGCCCGCTCTCCTCTGTTGCGGTCGATGAATTCCAGCGTGCCGCGGATTGGTCTATCTCCCACGTATACCGTTCCGTCCAAGTCGAGGACGAAACAGTGCGTGTTGGACAAGGTGAAACGGCTAAATCGCTTGTCGGCGTCGCACAAGTCGTCCATCGAGCGAATGGCGGCCCAATTGACGCCGGCGACATCAGCAAGTGTTACCCGCACGGTGCGGACGAGATCGTTGAGTGCTTTTGCCATTGACACATCTGTTTCAACAGCGCGTTTTGCTACGACGCGTTTGAGGGTAGCGACCGCACGAGCGTTGAGCTTCCATACGTCAGCTGAGACTGCCGTGACCCCCTCCGTGGTGATAGTCGCGCTGACGCGAACGGCGCGTCCGCTCTGTACAAGTATCGCAGCGCCGCTGGATCGACCCGTATCGCCAGCAACGGCGTTTGTGCTGGACCGTGTCAGCTCTTCGATCAGGTGATAATCATACATGCATTCGCCGCTGCTGACGAATAGGCCCTCTTTGTCGAATTCCGCGGTCTGAAGGGCGAGGTGCAACGAACGCGCAACGTTCTTTAAATGATAGTCGGCATTTGTCACAAGGCGTATCTCAGGGTGCACGCGCTTCAGAAAGCGTTTGACAGCGTTGTGGTGGTAGCCTGAAACGACTATAATGGACCCCTCGGCGATTCCAGCCTTCAGATAACTCAGTATCTGATGTTCGAGCAGCGGAATTCCATTGATCTTAATTAAAGCGCCTGGCTTTCGGCTGTTGAGTGGTCGCAACTCCCTGTTATCGTTCTCAGCGAGGATGATGGCTTTCATGTGCGTTAGGCGTTACCGGCAAATGCGCGGCTGTTAGACTCTACGCGCTTTTTGCTTATAACATCAAACCACGTATGGACGTGTAAAAACGCAAAGGTAGTTAAGGGGCAAGTGAAATACTGTAGGGCTATCCATCGCTTTAGGAGTGCAAGCGTTTGAGACTCAAGTTTGGCGAACGGCAGATCGATCCCGATATCCGACGACTCTATGACCTGCGTGACGTCGCGTTTGACACCGCGTGGTTTGAAGGCGTTTCTGACTGCGACGCGTATTACATGTTCCGGGACCTCTCGCTCACGCCGACCGACGCGGACACGATTAAGCGCCACCACCTTCGCTTTGATATCACGATCATCCCTCCCCTTCAAATGGGGCTTGAGTTCGTTAAAACGTACGGGCACTACCACCCGCGCGTTAACCCGAAGCGGGGGTATACCTATCCGGAGGTTTACGAGGTGCTCGACGGCGACGCCCACTACGTGCTGCAACGTGTGCAAAACGAACACCGCGTCGATGAGGTCATCTTGGTTAAGGCGACGCGCGGCGATAAGGTAATCGTCCCGCCAAATTACGGGCACGTGACGATCAACCCGTCGGAAAAAACGCTCAAGATGGCCAACTGGGTGTCCCGGTCGTTCAAGTCGCTCTACGAGCCCTACACGCAGCTTCACGGGGGGGCGTACTATGAGCTCATTAACGGAAGGCTGTTGCACAACCGGGCATACGATAACGTGCCTGAGATACGGGTAGCTTATCCGAAAGAGACGCCCGAGTGTGGGTTGGTTAAGCGAAAATCGATGTATGAGCTGGTCGAAGAGCCGTTGCTGCTCGAGTTTTTAACAGCGCCGGAGAAGCATGCGGCGTTGTTTCACGAGTTCTATTCCAAGTGAGGGCGACTTTCGAATGCCCTCCGTCGTCCCGATACAACAAGCTCGCGTAGTGTTTGAACGTGATAGCGAACGTTAAAGTCGTATCGGGGCTTCCACTCAGTTTTTGTGAAGCAAACGTTGAGCGCTGTCTGCTCCAACAAACAGAACACCTAATGTATTTTCGTTGGCGCTAGCAAACGTCTCAATGGTGCACAGCGAGCAGGTGATGAATCAACCATGGAATCAATCATAATAACAACCTTTTTCAAGACCATTGTTGAATCGTACACCGCGTATGGAGCCCATAAAAAAAGCCGTCATCCCCGCTGCGGGATTGGGGACGCGGTTTCTTCCCGCCACCAAGGTACAGCCAAAAGAGATGCTGCCAATTGTGGACAAGCCCATCATCCAGTTTGTGGTCGAGGAGGCGATCGCTTCTGGCATTGATGACATCATCATCGTCACGGGGCGGGGCAAGCGAACGATCGAGGACTACTTCGATCTCTCCCCGGAACTTGAGACGCATCTCGCAAACAGTAGCAAGCACGAGCAATTAGAGGAGATACGGGCGATCTCGACGCTCGCTGACATACATTACATACGGCAAAAAGAGCCAAAAGGGCTGGGCGATGCCGTCTTGAAAGCAGAGAAACACGTGGGAAATGAGCCGTTTGCGGTGTTGCTCGGCGACGACATCATACGGTCCGCGGTGCCGTGCACAAGACAACTCATACAGCTTTTTGCAAAATATCAAAGCCCCTTCATTGCCGTGGAACACGTGCCACCCAATAAGATCTCGAGCTACGGCATTATTCGAGGGGAACGAATAAATGAGTCCGTTTATCGCCTGAGCGACGTCGTCGAGAAGCCGGCGCTTTCTGAAGCGCCCTCCGATCTGGGCATCGTCGGTCGGTACCTGATGACTCCTGATCTCTTTAGTAGCATCAAGCGCGTCGCTCGTGGAACAGGGGGCGAGCTGCAGCTTACTGATGCCATTCGTGTGCTCCTCAACGAACGCGATGTCTACGCGCACGTGATAGATGGTTCGAGGTATGACGCCGGAGATAAAATCGGCTACATAAAAGCAGTCATTGATTTCGCACTTGAAAGGGCCGATTTGCGCGGAGAGTTGGCGCGGTATCTGGAGGAGAAAATCTCGAAATCACAAAAAGAGGTGTAAGTAGTGCCAGCGCAGCGGTCTGGCTAATGCACGTTTTTTCCGAGGTTTTGAGATGAGTCGTTCGTAGCTCCCCGATGCTGTATTTAGAAACTGCTATTGTCCTATGTTGCAGAATCTCAGTTGGGTGCTCGCACGTATTAGGTTTAAGCGATGATCGAAATGATCGACGGTCGCGGTACTCCGCAACGTTGGCATCATATGCCGGTACAAACGATGCCTTTTAACGCGGTCGGTTTAGGCGCGCCCTCCCGCGTAGCAGAGCAGGAACAACTGGAATCGTTGTAAGTTCAAGCCGGCCTTGCGACCTTTTCGAGGAGTTGGACCCCTTGTAGTTCCTGACGGCGCAAGAAGATTAGAGCGTTTTTCACGAACGTCATCGCAGGTAAGGGCCCATTCGAACGCTCTCCGTTGTCCCTAAAACCGCACTCTTGTGCAGTTTTTATTCAATAGCGGGCATTAAAGTCGTATCAGGGCTGTCTCTCAGTTTTTTGAAGCAAACGTTGAGCTGCCTACCAAAACTAACTGAACACCTAATGCGAGCGCTGGCGCTGGCAAACGAAGCGATGGTGCATAGCGAGCAGGTGACGAATCAGCCGTTATCTGTATACTAATGCACGTTGATCGTCACGACACTGCTCGTCGATGATCCATAGGAACCATCGCCGGCGAACGTTGCATAATAGGTGCGCTGGCCGGTGTAGCCGAAGCTTTGCGTGAGAGTTATCTGACCGGCGGCATTCGTGGTCTTAGTCGTGTCGGTGTACTTGACGCCGTTAAAGTAGTGGTAGATGGTCACGGACTTGCCGGACAGGGCGGCGGTGCCACTTTTAAGAGTAGTGGCGAAGGTGACTGATTGGCCGACGGAAGGGGTGTTAGTGGATGCAGAGAGGGAAAGCGTTGTAGCCTTACTGCTGCCACCGACGTTAATCGTCACGACGCTGCTCGTCGATGACCCATAGGAACTGTCTCCGGCGAATGTTGCATAATAGGTGCGCTGACCGGCAGAGCCGAAGCTCTGCGTGAGGCCGATCTGGCCGGTCGCATTTGTGGTCTTAGTGGTATCGGTATACTTGACGCCGTTGAAGTAGTGGTAGATGGTCACAGACTTGCCGGACAGGGCGGTGGTGCCGTTGGTGAGGGTGGCAGTGAAGGTGACAGATTGGCCGACGGTGGGGGTGGTGGTGGGGGACGCTGAGAGGGTGAGCTGCGTTTGTGCGACGCTCCCGTCACGTCCTGCCATGATATCCATTGATGGGCTCATGTAATCTGTATAGGTGCCTGCCGCCCAGTACATCGAGAAGTCTAAACGCCCGTTTACGACGGTGACAGGGCGAATATTATCGACGGAACTGTTGTTCGTTCTCGGGGCAGCCTGCCACGTGTGACCGCCGTCTGAAGAGCTAAAGTCGACGATCTCAAACTTTTTGCTCTCGGTTGAGTATTGTGACGTATGAATGACGTCCTGCACGCCCGAGCGTTTGGCGATGCTCATACCACTGGAATAATGACGCTGTGAGCCATCGCCGATGTAGCCGCCGGCAGCACATATCTCGCTTTTTGTATCAAACTGCTGTGTTGTGGGATTATACCGCGCGTAGTTATAGCGGTGGTCGGTGTCGCTCGGGAAGGTCGCGTAGACACAGTAGATGTATGACGCCGAGGTCGCATAGACGTCCCAAATCCACGCTTTTATGCCATTGTTCCTGCTTGGATCGTAGACAACTGTCGTTTTGTTGGTGCTTATGGGGCCAGTAGGTTTGTTCAAGTCGAGCAGCGTGATTCCCCCCGGCTTTTTTATGGTGATATCACTCGTGCTCCCTATTCTAAGATAGCAGTACCGCACTTCATGCCGGCTGCCAACGTCTGGATGTCCTGACAAGATTATGTCTGCGATGTTGTTACCTGCCGTGTTCCAGCGCCAAGAGGAACGCAGATACATCTGCTCGCCGGCACCATAGTCGAAAACGGACATCTCGCTTCCCCACGTCGCCCCGTTATCCTTGCTTATCCGGCATGCCCAACTCCGCATGTTCACGCGATGAAAAACCACGATCACAGGATCCTTGTAGATGATTTGTGCATAGGTAGTGGCCCCGCTTGTGGTAAGTGTCCGCTCAACGCCGAGCGTGCTGATATCCTCAGGTGAGCCTGAGATTCGGTAACGCAGCACGCTATCTGCGGAGTGACGAGAATAGAAGACGATAAGCCTTCCGTCGCTGAGCACTTGTATCGCCGGACAATTATGATCGTCAGGCTCGAACGTGTTGAGTGTAAACGTCTGCAGCGTATTTGTCTGGTGGTCGGTACTGGCCGACCTTGATAGCGCCAGCGTTTGTCACATAGCCAAAATACGTTCGGTCGTGCACACCGCTGTAATGCAACGCCTTTGGTTCGCTGAACCAGCACCAGTTGGCGTTTGACGCGAGGGGGTTTGTGTCGCTGCCTGCGCTCTGGGCAGCCGCTACTTCCGAAACGCTTGATATAATTATTAACGCTGCCACGAGCAAGGGTAATATCGCTTTCATTCTTCCCGCTCCCTTTGGTTTGACGTCTTGATATTAAGTTGCCGATTTGTTGCCAAGGTGCCCCCCTTAAATATGTCCGACAAAACGTCCGAGGCCGTAGCTCCAGAGCTTCGGTGCTTTTTGCTCGAACAAGGCCATAGCAGTTGCACGTCAGGTAGGCTCACACCATTGTCCAAACGCGGCTACGAACCGGCGAGCCAGCTGATAGCGATAAACAGCGTCCACCTGAAAACGTTTGAGCTGGTTACGTCGAGACGGTATTTCGTCGCTAAGTTGAGTATGAGTGAAGGTCGTAACCCAGTGCATAAACAGAGCGTCATAAAAAGAATAGCGACGGATGCGTATCACGTAGTATTTGAGCAGGGGCTACTACTGATTAAGGACGCGGGCTTTCGGAGGGCCCCTCAAAAACCATGATCCCGCGAGGCGTTTCGACTTGATAATGGACGTTAAAATAGCGGCTCCATTGCTTAGCGATGTCGAACTCGTCTCGTCTGCGCGTATCGTGTAAGAGCACAATGCCACTCCTTTTAAGATAAGTCAATAAAAAAGGAATCGCAGGCTGTCGCGCACGCGGGCATAAAACACCAGGAGGGGCATCAACGAGCAGAATGTCAACTCTTTGGTCGTCGTAGAATGCGTCTGAGTAAGTCCCTCATAAACCAGCAGTCATCGTCGCTGTTTGCAGTACGGGACGTAGTGCAAGCTTACTACGTCATCTAGTTTATGGCTCTTTATCTGGTTTCGAAGTTGATCCGAGTAGCTTTCATCGCCTTCGATGGAAATGACGTGCCCGTCGTTATAAAGTCGAGGCAGTAGGTGTCCAAGCACTAGGGTTGAAACACCTGCACCCAACTCAACCAGACACACGCTTTCTCTAGCTCTATAACTGCGCAAGACATCGATAATTGCCTCTAAGTCGTGCACGTCCACTGACCAGGTTGAACTCCGCCTCAGCGAGAACGGCAGTCGGTATTTTATGAGGAATGCGGACCATTGGAGATGCGCTTTGAAGTTCAAAGTGAAAAAACTCCGCATGTTGGTTAAAAATCCCGTATTCGCCACTTTTCAGATTCGTTTAGTGCTGCATCGTGGACTACCATTTAGATGCTCGCAAAGTCTGAACACCTATGTAAAAACGGATGACCCAGCGATCTGCTGGCGCTTTACATACCTATGCACTGCGAAAGTGTGCGAGCCTCCCCTTTTGTGACAGTTCACGGTGCCCTCTTTGCTGTCTTGTCAGAAATGTCGGTCCTTGTTTAATTCGTTTGCTGCTGCGCAGCTTCAATACCTATATCAAGAAATAGTGCTATGTCTTTTTTACTTCCGCCAGTACTATGGAATGTCCTACAGTAACAGTCTTAGTGCCAGTCCTGAACGGTGAGCGCTTCTTACGAGAGGCAGTCGACAGTATTCTCAGACAGACTTGGACAGATTTTGAGTTGTTAGTAGTAGATGATGGGTCTACAGACAGCACAGCTGCGATACTGGATAGTTACCATGATCCACGCTTACAAATTCTCACAAACAACAGCACCAAGGGGGTGACGCCCTCCCTCAATCGGGGGCTCGCGCACGCTCGCGGAGAATACGTGGCGCGCATTGATGCTGACGACATAGCGCTACCTGAGCGTTTAGCCAAGCAGGTTTGGTTCCTTAATCACCATCTTGAAGTAGCGTTGGTGACTAGCGCTACTGAAACTATCGACGCAGATGGCACGACGATTTCCGTTGATTATTCCTGTCTGAGTCCTGAGCAGCTGTACTACATGTTGATGTTCGCAAACTGCATCTACAATTGTTCTGTCACTTTCAGAAGAGAACTAGTTCTCGAACTCGGCGGCTACGATGAATCAATGAAGCTCGCGCCAGACTACGATCTATGGGTGCAAGTCTCTCGTCGCGCAAAAATTGCCAAACTGGATGAGGTTCTCGCCAAGTGGAGGGACACCCAAACAAGCATCTCGAGCCGCTTCAAAGCCGAGCAATCAGCGTATGCCAAAGAAATCTTCTTGAAGCACATGCGAAACTTGATGGACGACAGCATCAATGTTGATGAAACATTATGCTTTCACAACGTCTCATTTCCTGAGAGAGACTTCAGCATCACTTACCACTCGCTGTCACTGCTCGAACGGATACACGAACGACTGCTCTCAGAGTCTCCCCAAGGATTGCGAAGAGCAGAGATAAAGAAACAGTCCGACTACACGTTAGGACGTTATATCGCGTTAATGCTCTTAAATGCCAAAACCCGAGACGCGGTGAGCGCGCTATTGAACCCCAGATATCGAAAGTCGTTACTCTATTTCGCTGGTCGCAAACTGACGTCGGACCGATGAGAGCAAATGTCGTCCAGCCGTCGCAGGGGCGAAGCGAGAGCGAATGAGCTTAGAATTGACGCAAACGGAATCCTTTTCTGCTAAACACCTTTTCCATCAGGCCCAGGTCTCTGCGCATGCGTCTCTCAATAGAGGCACCCACCAGTTGATATAGATACTAATTGTCTGCCGCGTGCATTCTTCGTTCTATCACGCTAGAGGAAAGATGCGAGCGCTTACGAGAAATCGAGTCGCCTCAGTGAGCGGTCCGATGCCACTTCAGTACAAGAACTCCAATGGGTGCTTGCGTCGTTACTCGCTTGCTGGCACCTTGCTCTCAGTCCTTCTGAGCAAGTCTGCTAAGTGTCTTTTAATACGAGAAGCAGGTTTGCGAAGGTGAAACGTCCGCTCGCCAGACAGCGTCATGAATGCGAGAAAAAAGATGACGGGGTTTCTGTGATCACATCGAAATGCTTTCAACATGCATTTCCGACAACGGCTGAAATCGCTTGCATTATCAAAGAGCAAAGCCACGGTCACGTAATGACGCGCCAAACCGCGTCGACCGATTAACCCGGAGCATCTCGTTATCGATGCTTCTCGACGATATAGTGATAATCGCGTGCCGTGGCGCTTATATCAATTTTGGAGCGCGTTTTGTTCGTCTTGGTAGTAATCGACACACACCTTGTTGACGGTCGTGAACTCGAACAGCTTGGAAAGCCTTATGCACGTATCCCAGTCTGCGAGCGCAGAGATATTCTCGTCTGCAAAGTCAATCTGTGCGAACCACTCTCGTGGGAGGAGCATACAGCCGTGACCCGGGCCCATCGCGTGCAAGGAGCTCGGGGTAAACGTATCCCTCATACTGTCTTTCGAAGAACCGTGCTCGTTTTCCGTTCTCGATCTTCTGTATCCACGTTACAACAACGCGGTCGGCACCTTTTGCGTTGATTGCTTCGAGCTGGAGTTCTATTTTTTCGGGGAGCCACGTATCATCGGAATCTAAAAATGCGATGTACTCTCCGCGTGCTTTTTTGACGCCGGTGTTGCGGGCAGCTTGATGACCCTTATTCCTTTCGTGGCGTAAGTACCGTACTTGCGCGTGTTGGAAAAAGGGCTTCACGGCTTCTCGCGTTTCGTCTGTCGAACCATCATCGACGACCACTATTTCAAAATCTCGATACGTCTGGTCAAGAGCACTCTGTATACTTCTCCCGATAACGTGTGCCCGGTTGTAGGTCGGAATAATAACGCTTACTTTGACCAAGTTGACCACGAGAGAGGTATATACACGATATTAACTTCCTTTTGACCCTCCTCCTTTTTGAGTCTCGCTACCGAAAACTTAAAGCTTGTCTTTCTTGCGCTCGCGCTAACCGTAAACAAAACACGATCGCGTCCGTGCGTTAGCGGCCTCAAAATAGCTTCGTCAACGGACCTTCGACGCCGCGGTCAAGTGAGCATAACAATTGGTGGATCTCTACGTAATCTAGCTTGCCTTTAGCTCTTTTAAGTACAAAATTGCCAAATTCGATACTGTAGAATACGCGTCCAAACGAAATGAACGAACAAAGAGCCAGTAGACAATAGCGCCAAAAGCGGCCTGTAACACTAAATGGATCATAGGTGACCAGTTGTTTGGAAGGACCAAGCCTAGCGCCCAGACTGCGAACACCATCGTCACCGATCCGTAAAAAGTCGGAGCCAATCGCCGAACCATAGTGATAAAGTCAAGTTTTATGAGACGGGCAGGGATCTCCCAGCTAGGGTACCACAACAAGAAATTAGCCACTGTGTATGCGACAGCTACGCCTAAAACTCCCCAACGCAACCCTACCACGAATGAAACGATAAAGATCGAGCCCGATATAAGCCCCCATCGAAACATAATATCAGTCCTGCCCTGTGATTGGTAGATCCAGCCTACGGTCGTACCGATCGACTGAATAGCACCAAGGAGACCAAAAACCTGAAGGATTGGGATCATCTCGGCCCATTTATCCCCAAATAGTGCCAAGACAAATGGTTCAGACAAAACCAGCAGTCCGAGTGTCAAGGGAAACGTTATCAGTGAAATCACACTGATGGCCTTTAGGTACATGTCCCTCACTCGTTCTACGTCTTTTTGGATCGCCGAGAGCGCTGGAAACATTACGCTTGAAATGATCGTCGACACTTGCCACACCGGCACAAGCAGGATTGTATAAGCACGCGCATAAAACCCCAACGCAGCCGATCCAATAAATCGGCCAATCAGCAGGTTATCGCCGCTTCTCGTCCAATAATTAAACGCGGAAAAACCCATCAAGTTCAAGCTAAACTTTGAAAGTTCTTTGACCGCATCCCATCGTAGCGAAAAATCAGGCCGCCAAGGGGTGATTGCCCACAGCACTGCAACGTTCACAAGGGTATTAGAGATGTACATTGCTACGAGGCTCCACACCCCGAAGCTGTTGAATGCTAGATAAATAGCAATAGTGCCTGAAACTACGACGGCGGCCAGCTGGGCTGCTGCGAGTTTGCGAAAGTCCATCGCCTTTTGGAGCAATGCTAACTTGACCGTCGCGAAACCGTTGATGAAGAAAATTACTGAAATTGCCACGGTAAGCGATTGGAGGGCAGGGATGCCGTAAAACAATGCGATATAAGGAGCTGCAGCAGCAATAACAAGCGTTATAGCTGCGCCTGTCAAGACACTCACCCAAAAAACCGCGTTTAAGTGGTGTTGATTCAAATCGGGTTTTTGAACCAAAGCAGCCCCAAAACCCATATCGTTGAAAACGACTGCGAATCCCGTAAACACTAATATCATAGCGATAAGGCCAAAATCCTGCGGCAAGAGAAGCCGTGTCAAGACGACAGAAATCACTAGATATGCGAATTGTGCGCCGATTTGGGTAAGGCTAGTCCAAGCAACGCCTTTTCGGATTTTACGGTCGAGATCCTGCACTATTTTTCACCACAGTACGCGTCTTTCAGGGACCTTCGTTTGCCGCACGCCGACATTGGTTTCAGGTTATCCAAAACACATAAAATACGCAACAGCTGACGCATTTCTTGTTATATGACGTTGTACGTTAACATTCTGCGGTGCTCGTGTCTTTGAAAGCCCTCGTCAGTCAATATCTATCTGCAGTGAAAAGTTCAAGCAAAAGAATGTTCTGAGTTTCAACTATCTTGGTTTGTTTCTTTGCCTGTCTGGTGGCTGCGCACTATAGTAGATACCAAATAAAGTGATGCCGATAGAACCGACTAGAAGGAAGATCGAAGAGGTACCGTTATCGATCTTCAGAGGGGTGCCGTTATCGATCTTCAGAGGGGTGCTGTTGTCGATCGTGAGGGCATTCAGCAGTGCATCTGGTGACGGGCTCACTACATTGCTAGTTTCTGCAACGCTCGATCGATCAAGGCGCGTAAAAAGTACACCTTTGGTCTTAAGAAATTCAACAAAGTCCACAAACAGTTGGATCTTGTGACTGTCAACGACGCCTTCGTTGTTCACAAATGCCGCCGCGTGATAAGTTATGCCGAGCGTATCGCCGCTTTGGGGATCAGCGAGGAACCGCTCTACCTCTTGTTTCGCCTCTTGGATACTCGTGTTGAAATTGGTATCGTTCCTACTGCCGATGTTGAAGCTTCCTTCTATTCGCATCCCGCCTTTATAGCCGTACTGGATATGGTTCGGCGAGAAGCCTTTGCTATACTCTGTAAATCCGAGTGCAGTAAGTGCGTCTGTTGTGTTGCTATCTCCGTTGTTCCACGGAGCGATAAACGTCGTCGGCGTCACGCCGAATGCTTCCTGTATATGAGTCCGGCCTGTGAAAATGAGGTTGTATTGATAGGCGTATCGCAGTCCCGTGAACTCGCTCGTAAGTACTATCGCGTTGTGGTGATGCGAATAGCCATGCTGGGCAAACTCAAACAAAGGGTGAGCGGCTATCGAGCGCATATATACGAGAAACTGATCGTCTTGGAGCAATTGGTTGCCCGATTGCCCATCAAGGGGGTGCGGAATGATCCCAAGCGTTACAGGGACGTTCTCATCAATGTGAACCTGGTTAACTGCTTTCAATGGCTCTAGCGACGTAAACGGGCCTACATCATCATCGCGAAGGGCAACGTACTTTTTCGTTTGTGCGAGTTCGGCGTGTGCGCTGCCCCTCGCATACATCAAAACTAGGAAAAGCAGAAGAATTGAGATCGCAATGCGTGATTTCGCCATCTTTCTCCGCGATATGTGCTGGCACTGAACTGCAAGTCGATAACGGCAGTACGAAAGCTTCCTTTAGCGACGTGCCGCACCGGCTATAATTTATGAGAAGCTTTCTTACGTTTAACAGTTTTGCTAAAGATCCTAAACGTGGACAGGCAAGCACAACGGCAGGTGAAAAATAATGGACAATCACAACATTTTCAGGAAAGTTTAGATCGGCACAGCGTAAGACTCTCAAACAGCAGATATCCGACTAGCACATGAAATGCTCTCGTTCTATAGTAAAAACGGTTGAAAAAAATATCTTGATGCACAAGTTTTAAGTAAGCCCCTCTATACCTCAAGTGGATGCTTGGAGTATCAATTGTCGGCACTGGGTACGTTGGACTAAGCACTGCTGTTTGTTTTGCCTCACGTGGTTACCGTGTGATTGCCTCTACTCACGACAAAGAGAAGATTGAAACGATTAATTCCAAAAGAGCGCCGTTTTACGAACCACAACTTGACGAAATGCTCAGGGAAAGCGTCGAGTCGGGAATGCTGTTTGCGATCGAATCCCGGAAGGAAGCGGTACTCCAAACCGATGTGACGTTTCTCACAGTAGGAACTCCTCCAACTTTAGATGGAGGGGCAGACCTCCGCTACGTCGTTCAAGCCTGCAACGATATCGGTCGCGCACTCAAGGAAAAAAACGCTTATCATCTGGTCGTCGTTAAAAGCACAGTCCCGCCTGGAACGACCCGAGACGTAGTTAAACACATCCTTGAGAGCACAGCGAAGTTAAGCGCCGGCACCGATTTTGGATTGTGCATGAATCCTGAGTTCGTACGACAGGGTTCAGCAATTGCAGATACGTTGCGTCCAGATCGCATCGTCATAGGTGAATACGACAAGCGCTCTGGCAAAATGCTTGAGGGCTTATTTGACAGTTTCTATGAGGGTAGGGCTCAAACGCTTAGAATGAACCTTGAATCTGCGGAAATGATAAAATTCGCGAGCAACGCATTTCTTGCGATGAAGGTATCGTACGCGAATGAGATCGCCAATATCTGTGAGAAGGTACCAGATGTCGACGTCTCGCACGTTATGGCGGGAGTCGGGCTGGACGTGAGGATAAACCCGAAGTTCCTCAACGCAGGGGCTGGATTTGGCGGATAATGTTTGCCGAAAGACGTGAAAGCTTTACGAGCGTTTGCAGCCACGCGTGGCCACGAAACGCCACTGTTAGGTGCGGTGATCGCTGTGAACGATGCCCAAGCGTTACATGTCGCCAACCTCACCTTGAAAAAGCTTGGAATGCCGCAGGGCAAAAAAGTGGCGCTTCTTGGCCTCGCGTTTAAGCCGGACACCGATGATGTACGTGAAGCTCCCGCATTGAAAATCGCTAAGGCGCTTCTCGAAGCGGAAGCATACGTTAGCGCGTATGATCCAGTCGTTAAAAAGATCTCGCTTGCCGGATTTGCTGCACTCGAATGCGCAGACTCAATCGCAGCTTGTCTCTCTGGCGCTCACTGCTGCGTCGTTGTCACCGAGTGGAAACAGTTCAAAGCGCTCAGGCCCGACGACTTCATCAGATATATGGCGAAGCCCGTCGTGGTCGATGCTCGACGGATTTTTGATCCGCAACAGTTTCGTCAGAGGCTCGAGTTCAGCGCGGTCGGTCTGGGCGACAGCGAAACCTAACGGAGGCCCAAGCGCTGTGGTATCCAAGACTGCGCACAGAACTGCCTGATACACTTAAGGGTAAATAGCAACCTTTATGTCGCTGGCACAGACACAATTCAAAGAAGAAAGAGCACAAAAGCGTAACAATGACTTCTGAGAGACTGGAACAAACTTCACCAACAAACGGGGTACAAAACGACGTCTCAAGGGATTCCGGCCGGCTGACGGTCATGGTGGGTATTCCGTGCTACAACGAGGAGGTAGCGATCGGCAGCCTCGTCGTACCGTACCTCGCAGTACGCGGACAGAGTCGTTGTGCTCGATGATGGGTCCACCGATAAAACTTCTGAGGTTGCAGGCCTCGCCGGTGCTGAGGTGCTCGTGCACAACGTCAACAGCGGCAAAGGGTCCGCCTTGCGCGACCTTTTAGAATACGCTACACGATATGGCTTTGATATTCTTGTTATTCTCGACGGAGATGGACAGCACGACCCCGATGACATTCCGAAGCTCCTAAAGCCGCTAATGCTCAATGAAGCCGATGTCGTTAATGGCAGCCGCTATTTGAACGGGGCCGGCAGTGACACCCCCAGCTATCGTCGGTTCGGACAGATCTTTCTTGACAAGTTGACGCGTTTAGGAGTCGGTCGTGACATTGAAATGACGGACACGCAAAGTGGTTTCCGCGCCTTCTCGATGAAATCCGCTCACGTTTTTAAATTAAGCTCGGACCAGCTCGCCATCGATAGTGAAATGATTATGGACGCGGCAAAGGCCGGATTGCGAATCAAGGAAGTAAATATTGGCATACGTTATGACGTCGGAACCTCCTCTAAGCACCCCGTCGCGCATGGCATGCAGGTTTTAAAGGGGGTTTTGCGTAATATCGAGTTTAAGGAGCCCCTGCTCGCCTTCACTGTGCCAGGACTTATTTTCATTGGGACTGGCGTCGCCTTGGCCATCTACGTAGTGCAAGGATTCTACCTTTGGGGGCGTGTGCCAAACGGGCCCGCGATACTTATGCTCCTTTTCACGCTCGTCGGGACCTTCTTGGTGCTTACTGGTATTATCCTCGACTCTATGGTGTCGCTCATTCAATCGCTAGGCGCGCGACGTTAGATTTTCTCGAGCCTCAGAATGTTATTGACAATCAAGCTACGGCTGAGCGTCATTAACTGCGTCGTCCGATGGCGCATCCCGTAGTTTGTGTCGATTAGAACTACAAGAGAGTTGTGAGGGAGTATTTTGTTCAGTCTGCTTTGAACAGATGCGCGCAGCAAAAAGATAGGTTTATACTTCCTGTGCTGTTCTGATACACGTATATGCGAGACGCGATTTGCCCAAGAGCAACGAGACCGGATACATGCGTGCTCGCGCTTTCTCATTTAGAGAGGCAGTTTTGAGATAAGTAGTAGGTATGTATAGGTAGGTTTGGCACCGGACGACCATGAAAATTGCGTTCATCGACATTTACAATAGGATCCCGATTACCCGCGGGGGCGACTGGTGGATGTTCCAACTCTTTTCTGACCTAGCGCGAAACAATAATGTAAGCACTTTTTATACGGCCGAAAAACGCTCAGAAGCGGGATACGAGCCCGAGGATATCAGTTTTGACACACGCTTTCTGCAGTCAAAGGTTACTTGGAGCCGCTTTTCGACCTGGCTCGATATCGTCAAGCCAGACTTTTTGTGGGACAAAGCAGAGATTCGTGATATCGAGGCAGATTGTGTGTTCACATTGGTCTACGGGTATCACATAGCTGATTACATCGCCCGCAAAAACGACGCACCTCTTGTCCTCGCTATGCAAAACGTTGAATGGCAGTACGTGAAGAGCATGGGTTCGTTAACGTACCTCCCATTTCGGGTATTCGAAAACTGGGTTCTTAACAGGGTTGATGCCGTGATAACGATTAGTCCGCGAGATTATGATTATGCGGTCGAGCATGCCTCCCGCCGCGTTTTTTATATACCGCCGAAACCCGATCCCAACGTCTTCAATCCCGATGGCGCCCGTCACGATTACGGCAGCGATGACTTCAATATCGTTTTTTACGGGAGCTTCGATACACATCATAACGTAGCTGCGTTAGCATTCATCGTAGACGAGTTACTCCCGGCACTCGAGCGTGAGCGTTCGAACGGTGCCTTCAAGGTGCACGTATTTGGTTCGGGAAAGCCTCCTGATGACCTGCTCTCCAGAGCTAAGATCGATTTCATTGGCGCTGTGAACGATCCAGGATTATACATCAGGGGGGCAGATGCGATCATCATACCTATCAAGAATGCGAGCGGGATCAAACTGCGAGCGGTAGAATCGCTCGCTTGCGGAAAGCCAATCGTGGCGATGCCCGAAGCAGTCCGAGGGCTTCCTCGGGAGTTGAAAGCTATGCCCTATGTGGCCAGCACGGCAAACGAATTCGTCGAAGCGCTCAAAGGTATTCGCGACGGGCGGTTGGTAAACAAGACGAATCCGTCCGCCGTGATCAAGTCCGTGCACAGCGATTCCGTGGACGACGTTCTGAACTACGCGGTAAAAAAACACGGAAACCCTCCCCTTTTTGAACAGCAATGAAAATTTTAGTTATTGCTCCCCTCCCACCGTACCATCGCGGTGGTATAGAAAAAGTCGTTGGCGAGGTTGTAAAGTGCATATCTCAAAGTCACAGCGCTGACGTGAACGTGTGGTCCGGAACGCTGGACGAAGCTGAAGCTGGCGACTGGAACGGCGTGTACGTGCAAACATATCACACGAACAAGCGAGTTGGGTACGCGTCTTTAAAGATGTTAAAGGATCTTAAGCGATTCGCGCGAGACTTTGACGTTATTCACGCGCACGGTTCGAGCACATTGATTCCACTGATTGCGGCGTTAGGTGCAGCCAATACACCACTGATCGTTTCCCCACACTTCCATCCAATGGCGTCGAACAAGCTCCTCGGCGCCGTAAAACCTTTTTTTGAGCGCACGGTTAATCCATACGCTTTAGGTAAGGCCACCAGCATTATTTGTGTCTCAGAAACTGAGGCGCAAGCGATCCGCGGGCGGTTTGCCGTTGCAGATAAGATAGTCACGATCTACAACGGCGTAGACGTGGAAGCAATTCGAAAAGCGGAGTCCCATGAATTTAATGGCAAGCTCATCCTCTACGTAGGGCGTTTGGAACGATACAAGAATATCCATCGCGTTATTGAAGCAATCGGCTGCTTACCGCAATACTTTTCGTTCTATATTATTGGTGAAGGCCCCTACAAAAGTCATCTCGAAGCTCTTATTAAGCGCTCTGGCCTTTCAGAACGAGTAAAACTACTTGGAGAATGCTCGGACGTGCATCTATATAGCTGGATAAAAACGAGCGCGTTGCTTGTAAACTGGTCCGAAGTCGAAGCATTTGGCATTACCGTGCTTGAAGCGCTAGCTGCGGGAACGCCGGCACTCGTGAATGATAAATTCGGGCTTCACGAAATCGCGCTGCGTTTTGGGCAGGCTGTTTCTGTGATCAGCCCCAAAAGGATGGGCCCGCGAGAGCTGGCCAGAGCCATCAATGATGCAGCAGGCGTAGATGTCGGCCCTGTCGATCTTGACGATTTTCGATGGGATAGGATTGCTGCTAAAACACTTGCGCTATACGAAAAAGCCCTCGGTGCGTGAATTAGCCGCCCTACGGTATCGCGGAGCTTGTACGTGCGCCAGCGTCGTAGGGACGATGAATTGTGACGGATTTCCCAAAACGTCAACGAAAATCAAGGCGGTCAGTTTGCAGAAAAAACGACAGGGTTCGCAAGCAGGCATGCGACGAAAGCGTTTGGGGTTATGATCTGTAAAACCCACGCGCATCGGGGAAAGCAACTCGGATTTTTCAGCTGTTCTTGTGGTGAGGTCAAGAATTGTCCGAATGACGTCAAAGGCGCTCGCTAAGCCGAAGACCAGGAGCCTGAAATACCACACAACTTTCGCTTCTGGGGTGTACGCAAATAATCCTCAACGATAACACGATATTAACGGTATTTTATTCCCTTAAAGGGAATTCGAAAAAATAAAAATAGATATTTTAAAATCCCTAAAGTAGCGAAATATATCGTTAATACCGTTAATATCGTTGTAGTCACTAACGTCTTTGGGACTATTGATAAGATGATCATTTTCCACTGTGTCTACTTGTGGAATTGACACGGTCGGCCGGTCTGAGATCCGGCTGTTTACGGGCTTTTTTATTATACAATACGATAACATCCTAGCACACACCGGATAACGTTGCTTTTGATATTCTCATATTGTATCTATTATTTTTTTCAAGCCCGTCACGGCCTTCGTTACAATACAAAAGATTTCTTTTGTTAAGTCCGAGGCTGTTATGCGCTGCGTTATTTCCGGTTATCTATGTTATCGGAAAGGAAGGGCGTGAGGCCCCTTGACGTTGCCCATAACATACTTTGGGAAATGGAGCATAAAAAGGGAGACATTCTTTTTACTCTTGATGAAAACAGACGCAGCACAATCCTGATGATATTCCAGATGCGGGCCGCCGGTTACACTCGTGCCAAATTATGTATATTTGTCTTGACTAATCCTGTAGTATGTTAGGACCTATTGGCGCCCGACTAACGCCTCTGTTCTTGCGAATCCATAAGCTTGGCTTAAGAACTGGATTCCAAGTAACCCCCAACAGGTACGATGCGCCCCTCGCTGATATCAACAAACTTCAAAAAACTAAAGAGGCTTGGGCAAAAAAATCGAACTTGCCGGGAGTATCGTTCGATTTAGATGAACAAGTTAGAAACTTAAGGAGAATCTGTCTCCCCTATAAGGAAGAATACGCTGCAAATGAGACTTACCTGAAGGCTATATCGAAATACGGGCCAGAATTTGAATATATAGATGCTCAAGCGTTGCATTCAGTAATAAGGTTCTTTAAGCCTAAGAAGATCATCGAAATTGGCAGTGGGATCTCTACATATTGTTCTCTTGCTGCATTAGAAATAAATGCTGAGGATACAGACGCGAAATTTGAGTTAATCTGTGTCGAGCCTAATCCTTCAAAAGGCTTGGAGTCTCTTGAGAGAATAGAACTCAGTGCTCAAAATGTGCAGGGTATCCCGGTCGAGGTTCTAACAGATCTTCGCGAAAATGATTTGTTGTTTATAGACTCTAGTCACACAGTCAAGCCAGGCGGAGACGTGAATTATCTTATCTTAGAGGTGATGCCACGTTTAAACGAGGGGGTAATTGTGCATTTCCATGACATCTATTTGCCATATGATTATCAAAGAAGCGTGCTTCAATCCTTCATCCAGTGGAATGAGACATCTCTTTTAAGAGCGTTTCTTGTAGGAAATAGCGGCGTTATGATTCTATTTTGCCTCAGCCAGTTGCATTACGACAAAAAAGAAGACCTTAAAGGCGTTTTCCCAGATTACAATCCGCAACCAGATGACAATGGCTTAGGTACCGATGTCCCTGTCAGTGTAAGTGCAATGTTTGACTATAATATCTCCCATCATTTTCCATCGTCTATATATATCCAAATTCAATAGGATAATCTTCGT
Source organism: uncultured beta proteobacterium (assembly GCA_963702595.1). Lineage (GTDB taxonomy): Bacteria > Pseudomonadota > Gammaproteobacteria > Burkholderiales > Burkholderiaceae_F > JALORV01. The sequence goes on from CAVPDC010000018.1 coordinate 220,374, forward strand.
CTGAATGACACTGATTTTAAATGCTAGCGTTATATCTTGTATAACGATCTTCACAATAAAGTGACGATAACATTTAAACGGTTCTTGATACAAAAACCTTTGACGTGTATGTAGATGACATCACCTTTACGCACTTTCCGTCAACTGGTGCAGCAACCGCCTACTACGACAACAATACGCACTATACTTCAAGAGAGGACTGGGGTATAGTGGCTTTTAACCTCTCCTTATCTCCTAGCTCATAATTTCTTTTTTCGATTTCCTTTGACTGAAAAGTCCCTTTCCCTAACTGCAGCAATAACCCCTTAGTGACTATATAAAATACTGCGCCAGACCCTTTCTTATCTCAGTCTTTCAAGGCTATTATGATTGGTGCAAAACCAACAGCTACGAATAATATAGAAACCAGCCGTAAAATGATTGAGGCTTCTGTATCCGGTAATGACATGGACAACATCTACACTCCAAAAGCGATTATCAACACTCCTGCTATGATTCTTACTATATCTGCTCTTTCCAGATCATTTATTTTTCGTCAAGCGTCTTGCTTTTGATGTCTGGACGTACTTGCTGAACATACTGAGGTTGTGGTTGTCCGATATTTGGGTCATAATAAGGCGTTGCGGGTGCTGTCGATGCTGATGGCGCTGTCCTTACCGTTGTCTTGCCGCAACCGGAACAAAACTTGTCATCTTGAAGTAACGGCTTTCCACAATTTGAGCAGAAATTTTCCGCTATTTTGCCTCTTAAAGTACAAATACGTAAAACTCAGCTTTTAAGGCTTACGTTTTCGCATTCTTGAAGCAGCAGGTCTGCTGCTTCCAATCGAAATTACTATAGCCTTTTGATACGAAACGCTGCATAAAGAAAACCCGTTCAGTATATCGCCGGTCCTGCAGTTGCTAAAGAATGTTAACAAAACTCAACGCCTATTTGGAACTGTTGTCTTTGCTGCCCGCAAATCCGCAGCTGTTCTTGTTGAAATTCGCTCGAGAAGTTAAGAGCCGAACGCTGTCGCCCTTCTTGCACGGATCAGCAGAAAAAGAAATTCGGGGGGTCGTCTTTAATTTCGATTTTGAACTGCACCCTTACGTTAAAGAGATGTATTTTGAAAACTATAAACAAGAAGTTGTTGAATTCATAAAAAAAACACTAAAAAAAGGTGACGTTTTCATCGACGTCGGCGCGAATATCGGCTTCACGAGCGCAATCGGTGCGGGGTGTGTCGGCACCGCCGGCGAAGTTCACAGCTTTGAGCCCGTTCCCGAATTCTTTCAAAAGTTGAAGGAAATGGCTGAACGGAATCCGGCTTATGCTATTTTCGTAAACCAGTGTGGCTTGGCGGATAACCCTGGAATTTTGAACATATGCACAAATGCTCAGAATATTGGGGGGAGCACGATGGTTCCAGGCCTAATGAATAGAGAAGAACAGAAGGATTGTTTGAAGGTTCCGGTCCGTAGGCTCGATCACTATCTGTTAGAGAAAAATATGGATCGAGTTTCACTGATCAAAATAGATGCCGAGGGGTTCGAATTTCCCGTTCTGCGAGGCTTAGAACACTTTCTTGAGGCCAATACAGAAAAGCCTCCTATCATTTGCGAAATTTCGTCACCCGCTTATCCGCTGCTCAGCTTAAGTCTTCAGCAGTTTTCTGACTACATGGAGCATTGGTCCTACAAAGCTTTCAGTTTGATTGATTCTGATAAACCCATAGACGTTACAGAACTGAAACAGCAAACTAATGTTTTATTTCGGGCTAGACAAGACAGCAGCTAAGCTTCGAAAGCGAAAACAACTGATACCTCTAATTGAAAGTCGCCTGCAGCACTTCTCACAAGTAGCGGTAGACATAAAACGATTTGAGGAGCTTTCGCAAGCTCGCTGTGAAACTTCCCCCCCCAACGGCGCGTCAGAAATCAAATTAAACTGAGCAGTGCCAAGCGCGCCTCTACCAACTTGCATATGTTGAAAACCGTGCGCCAACGGTCGGAACTGCAGACAATAGCTCCGAGGTTGAGATGTCCGCGCGCGCAAAAAGGGTTAATATATAGACCATAATTGTTGTCCTTGAATATGTGAAGGATTCAATGAATGGCCAAATGAATTCGGTGAAGGCTGTTGTCTACGCCCCTTATATTTATCGATGGATGCTAGATTTTGTTCATGAACTCTCCGACTTGCTAGGGGAAGTTCGGTTTTACGCGAGCGGCATCTACGGAAACTATCCTTGGGAACAATACAAGCACTACGTCCAGCTCGTGAATAAACGGAGCTTTTTTCGTACCGCTCTAAGCTATCTGCGCTACCGACCAGACGTCGCCATCATGCTCGGATCTGAATCTGGTATTTCACTCGCGCTAACCGTACCATCTCGGATTGTGGGAAAGAGCACCGTGCTGATTGTTGAAGAGAATCAAGAAAGGACTTTTCCGAGCGTGTTCTTGCGGTGCCTTTCACGAGTGAAGCGGCTGTGCGTCGTGACAATGTTTAGGAACGCGCGTGTTCTCGTCGCAGAATCGGAGCCCGCAAAGGACTACTTGCTTAGGATGAGGTGCGCGCCCGAACGTATACACGTCCTCCCCCACGGCACGAATATCAACGACTTTAAGCCCCACACGAAGAGCCAACAGTTAGCTTCGCAGCTTGGCCTCCCCGAGAACGACGTACGCGCGTGTACGGTCCTCTTCGTGGGGGGGTTTACTGAGTACAAAGGAGCCGATTTTCTTGCAAGAGCAATTCTCGACTTCCCAAATTCACCCCGGGTCATTTTTTTGATCCCCTCCCAAGGATCTGTTTTTTCCAAGTATGAAAAGCAGTTCGGAGCAACAGAGAACGTTTATACATACTCATCGCTCGAGGATGGCTGTATGCCATATCTGTACGGTCTCGCCGATATCGTCGTCGTCCCATCCAAACTCTGCGAAGCGCACAGTAGCGATCGATCCCCAAACTCGCTGATAGAGGCAATGGCATGTGGGAAAGCCGTCATCGGAACGACGGTGGGTGGGATTCCAGTAATTATGGATGGGGCCGGAGTACTCATACGGCCGAATGACCCGGGCGCTATCATAGAAGCAATTTTGGCGTTAGCAGCTGATCCGCTGCGACGTAAAATGTTGGGCGCACGCGCTAGGGAGCGAGCAGTTGTTTCTTTGAACAACAGTCATTACGCGCTGCAGATACTGGAGCTTTGGAAACGAGCACATGTATAGCCACGCGAAAAAGACCAAGCCACCGCACGATCATTGGTCGGTGCTTCATTTGATTAACGCGTTCGACGCGCGATATGATCGCGATCAGCGTCGAATCGTCCACCTACAACATCAAAGAGGATATGACGTTACCGTCGTCACCTCTCGCTACGATGACGACTCAAAACGACGTAACGCGTTTTTTTTTCAGCACGCGGAAGAGGGTCTTAGCGGCGTAAAAATCTTTCACAACTACAGCTGTAAGCTTCGTTTCGGCACGGAACAGCCGATGGTTTTTTATCTTCCAAACGTGGCATCTTTGAGGGCTTTTGACATTACGCACGTTCACGGACTAACCTCGTACTCGTGCGTCCTTGGATGCTTGTTTAAGCGCCTCAATCACTCGAAATTAGTTATTAGATCGGACCTCTCAGAAGCTGGATACGAATCTCTCAAAAATAACGCCATGTACAAATCTTTCTTTTTTAAGCTCCTCAAGTCAATGGACGCGGTATATGCGTACACGGCTTCGGAAAAAGCTATACTGCTCGACGTTGGAATTCCGGAGGACTATGTTTGGGTCGTCCCCATTGGAATTGACCTTGACCGATTCAGTAAGCGCACGGCGACCGATGATAGCGACTCGACGATCACTATCGGTTATATCGGCCGCTTCGACCGAGTGAAAGGCGTACATCGACTGGTAAAACCACTGAGCCAGGTACTCAGAGAGTGCGCTAACGTGAGGGTTAGATTTGCCGGCCCTAAGCAGGACGTCCAGTACGCAACTTCGATCTTGCGCGAAATGAGTCTTTTCCCGCGGTTCTCGTATGCGGGGGGACTAAATGCTGATGAAGTACCTGGGTTTTATCAGGGATGTGATATTATCATCATTCCGTCGCTTTTTGATACAGGCGCCATCGTTGCACTGGAAGCGATGGCTTCAGGTAAGGCCATTGTTGCCTCGAACATCCGTCCCTTCAATGCGTACCTAGAAGATGGTGTGTCGGGGTTGCTGGCCGATACCGAAGGCGATATCTATAGCTCGTGCAAACAGCTGATCAATGATAGCGACCTTAGAGCGCGGCTCGGCCGTGCTGCGCTGCAACAGGCTAGCAACTACAGCGACGTGACCATGATCAAAAAGTTCGAGGAGATCTACGCCTACGTCACTTAGGGGCGAGAGCTCTCAGCGAACGATTGATTCGGCGGGAAAACAGGGAGAAGGTTCGAGATATGCGTGGCCTGCAAACATTCTACAGAGATCTTGCACACGCCTTGGATTCGTTAACTCGAAAATACTTGGCGACGATAGGCTTAGTTGCGTCAGCTGCAGTTTGCCTCGTCGATTTGCTCACAGTCAACTCATATTACGTCTTTGCAATCTTCTTTGCCATATTTGTTGCGTGCGCCTTATACAGCGGATTGCGCGGCAGAATTGCGCGAGCCGCTGTCTCCCGCGCTCACCTTGGCGCTCAAGCGGAAAGTCGCGTTCACAAAATCGTGAACATCGCTTTCCTTTGTTTGCTGAGCGCGTCTGTCGCCTTGCTGAGGACAGCGGTCTATTCGCGACCGTTACCTTTTCTGATTCTAACCTCTGTTGCTGCCGCGCTCATAGCAGTCGAAATCGCGATTACGTCGGATAAACGACACGTTCCGAGTACGTTGATTAAAATCATCATTTTGGGAATACTTATCCGCGCAAGCGCGTATTTCGAGTTCTCGAGCGCCGTAGCCGTCGACCCGTACTACCACTTAGGCTTCACACAGTACATACTCGACCACGGCCACATTCCGGTGAATATTGCACCATACGCAAGCCTAGAGTATACGAGCATGCCGATGTTCCACCTGTTAGTTGCAGCCGTTTCGTTGAGCACTGGCATCGGTTTGAATAACAGCTACTTCTTCATCGGCGTTATCGAGTGTGTCAGTGTGGTATTCATTTTCCTCATCGGAAGGGCAATCCTAAACGCGCAGAGCGGCCTTTTAGCAGCTCTCCTGCTTATCCTGGCAAGCCAATTCTTGCTGTGGGGCATCCACATCACACCGCTCACTTTCGGCGTTGTCATGACCCTTGTTCTCCTTAGTGTGATCTTCGTTGTTCCCCGGCAAGACCTAGCTAGTTTCACCGCTCTGCTCCTCGTCCTGTTTGCGAGTGAACTGCTAACCCACGAAGGGACGGCGGCGTATACTGCTATAGTGCTCGTCATCGTCGTCTTCTCCTTTGCGCTAGTCAGCAAGCTGTCCGCCGGACCGATAGACGGAGACGCGGTACACAATGTGAAAGTGCTCTCCTACCATTTGCGATCTCTAGCGCTCTTGGTGGTGCTATTTGTCGGGAGCCTTATTGGATATTGGCTTTCTATAGGTGGTTCGGCCTTAGAACGCGCCCTAGCTATTGTCCGGGGGGGCGTCACGCCTACTAGCGCGCTTGTAGGAAAAGCAGGCATCCAATCAGCCGGAATGGAGGGTATCTTGCCAACCGTACCACCCTCATCGCTTCCGCTGTGGTCCGATCTGCCGGTGTTGATCCTCATTTTCTTGGCCACTTTCGGTTTTTTGTACTTACTGAGCACGGAACGGAAACAAGCGGTGGCTACTTCATGGATTGTGGCATCGGCTCTCTTGTTAGCGATTACAGGCGGGGTCTACTTCTTAGGACACGCCGTGGCGCAACCCGAAAGATGGATCGTCTATTTGCAAGTGTTTATGGCAATACCTGCGGCAGTTGCCATCTTGACACTCTGTGCTCTTGCTAACGCTCGAAAAGGCCTCATAGTCATTGTTTCAGTGGTACTCATCCTGAGCTTCGTGGGCATTACGCATCCAAATGCGAAGGTCGCGAGCGAATTGCCATGGGATCAACGACCTCGGATCGCTCTCCTCGAATCAGAAGCAGCCGCCGCTAGCACGATCGCAAGCAAAACGAATGGACGATTGATTGCCACCGATTTAGTATATGCCCCGATTCTTGAGTACCAACAGAATATGTCGAACGTCACCGTGTTTCCATCATTATCAAGCGTAAATGGATTGTCTGACAAGAACACCAGCTTGTTATTGCGGGATGAAATTGTAGACAATCCATACATTGCGTCCGCAGGCACATCGCCTAGTCTTGGGGGCGATCGGTACGATTCCTTTGAAGCCGCCCAGAACGTGGTCTACGATTCCGGCACTGTACAGGTCGTGACAGCAAAATGAGGCCCCCATTCGAACAGCCTTCGGAGGTGCAGGTTCTCCGGGTAATCGGCACTCGCTCTCAGCTTTGCAGAGCGGCTCATGTTCAGATACGCCAACTAGCGGTGCCCGATATGGCTGTTTTAACTTGGGGCGCCCGTAACGGTTATATGAACGTAGGCATCAGCTACCCTAGGTGTGCTTCGTCTTTGTTGCGAAACATGAGCACCTATACTCGCGAGACGCCCCTAAAGCCATGCAGGTTTGCGCTGTAACCGTAGCTTACAATAGTCCAGAGGAGCTCTCGCTCTTGTTGCGCTCGCTACAAACTCAGCAGGCGCTGAACGGCTTAGTGATGCTTGATAATTCTGATGAGCCATATCTCGAAGACAACAAAGCGACATTCCATAAGCACGCCGAACGGTACCAATTCGCTCAGTACGTTCGCTTGGTAAGAAACGTCGGCTCAGCGGCTGGGTTTTGCAAGGGAATGAAAATCGCGCACGAAGAAGGGTTCGATTGGGTGTGGCTGCTCGATCAGGACGGCACGGTTGAGGGCGGCTGCTTAACAGCGCTCCTGCAAAATGTTGGACAAGCCGACATCTTGTGTCCTCAGATCGTAGATATCGACGCTCCGACCACTATTCTGCCCCAGTCCGGAGCCGTACAGAATTTCTGGGGCCGAATGATATGGATTGCGGGCACTTTCAGTCGAGAGATCTCTTTTTTTGCAACGCATGGAGCCCTCATTTCGAAAAAAGTGCTTGATAAGGTAGGATATTACGATCCGCGCCACTTCTTTGTCGGTTCCGAGGACAGTGATTTTGCCTTCCGGTCAACTGCTGATGGTATGCGAGTCCGCCTCGTGGCCGAAGCAAAGGCTCGCCATCCAGACGCTCGTCAAAGAAGTTTTGAAAAAAAAGACCATTTAATAAAGGCCGGGGTGATCGAAAGCGTAATGGCTGAACGCGGCTCTGCGGTTCCCGACTTTTTGCGTTATGATCCACTTATGCGCGTTGAGGCGACGCTAGCCGCGAGCATTAGGCGTGTACTTCCTGAACATTTAGGCTACGTGAGCAGTAAACTCGCTGATGCTACGGGCTGCCGTGCAGGCCAAGGCCTTGCAAGCTTGTCGTACGCCTTCTTGGCGACGAAACGGTTAACCTCATTGCAGCTGGGCGCGGCCTGCTTATACAGCCTTTTGATTGCGTCTGTCCGGAAGATTGCTGGAGGCAGCGGAATCGACATGAAAAAAACGATAACGATGTACTCAATCTGCCTGCTAAGCAAGCTGAGAAAAGAGTGGCCCTTCGAGTCGGTCCAACAGTTCTGCAGCTATCTCGCTAAATAGCTAATGCTGGCAAGAAGGTTGACTTAACATTCGGTTTCACACACACTCATCGGTCACAACACAACGCCGACGCTGGCTATCTGCTTGGGCACAACTCCGCGCGCCTAACTCCCCCTCACGCGAGCAAAAGTCCAGCGACGCTAAAAAGATATAAAGGATTCACGACCTCAAATGGTAGGAAAGCATCGCAATCAATGCCCCCTAACGCGCCAGAAGTGAGGCAGCAAGAGACATGAAGCCCGTGGACACCTTTGGAGATCTGATCCTCATATGCGGTCTCGCTCTCGCCGCGCTTGTGGTCGCTATAGTTCCCGCGCTCGGCACGACCATCGCGCCCCAAATTATCGGCACCATCGTCGTTCTTTTTATGCCAGGATATGCTTTCATCGCAGCGTTGTTTCCCCACAAGACGTCCATCACCAATGGGGTCCGACTCGGGCTGTCCTTCGGAGCAAGTATAGCGATCGTGCCACTGCTAGAATTGGTAATTAACTATACTAGATGGGGGATTCAGTTAATACCAACACTTTTGTTCATCGCCTTTTTTACGCTCGTGTGTGTCGCTGCTGCAGGCATTCGTCGGCTCCGGCTTCCAGAGGACGAGCGATTTACCATCAACTGGCAGGCACGAAAGAGACTGAAGGGCCTACAGGCGACTTTGCTGTCGGGTACCACGTTGGATCGAGTCCTTTCCATCGTGCTTCTGCTCGCTATTGGAGCATCCCTCGCCGTAGGGAGTTACGCCGTGCTCGTTCCGAAACCTAGCGAGCATTTCACTGAGTTTTACCTACTTGGAGCTAATGATACGCTCAGCAATTATACTACGCAGTTCAAGGCGGGAGTCCCGAGTCCGGCGAAAGTCGTCATTGTCAACCATGAGGCGCGGAACGTCACTTACGATCTAGTCATCTATACCAATAACAGTGCGCAACGTGAAGTCGTCTATTCAGAAAAGGTTGTTGTACCAGATGGCCAACGATGGGAAAAACAGGTAGATCTAGTGCTTAACCAACCGGGCGATAGCGTAAAACTTGAATATGCCCTTTACAAAGACCAGGTGACCGCTGATCCATATCGAGACGTCCATATGTGGGTTAACGTTTCAACGTAACATTATATGTCAGAAAAGAACGCACGAGGTTACGCGGAGTTTCTATGCGTTCGTTCAAGATAAAAAATTATTCAGTGGCAAACACAAAGCCGTCAAGGTGGTTAGTGTGAACCGTACTCGCATAATAACCTGGATCTTGGCAGCGATGTTGGTCCTCGCCGTTTGTGCTACGGTGCTAATCATTGTACTGCCGCAACCAACAGAGCCGTTTACAGAGTTGTATCTGTTAGGGCCGGGCGGAAAGGCGTCGGGCTATCCAACTGATCTCTCGGTCAACCAAACCGCTAACGTCACTGTCGGAGTCGTTAATCATGAAAATGCGGACACAAGCTACAAGCTGATCGTTACGTTAGCGAACAAGACCGTTACGACGAAATCGTTCAGCCTTGCAAACAACCAGAGATGGCAAGACTCAATCTCATTTACGGCTACTGCCCGAGGCTCGGGGCAAAAACTAACGTTTGATTTGTACAAAGAGGACGCAGCGGGTGTGTACAGATCAGTATATCTAATCATTAACGTCGCTTGACCGCGGAAGTGCAAAGTTTCGCTCCAAATGCAGAAGCGAGATAGAGGTTTGCTATCACGCCTCTCGCGGGTTTAGCATGTGCTTTGCTGCAGATCCAACGGCGCAAGAAATATGATCCAGCGCCAAGCAAGCTCGTTTGAGAGGAACGAACACCATCGCTAAGCGATCGGTGCTCTAAAGTGACGGTACATTCTTATAGGGGTAATACGATCAACGAATGTTGCTATGAGGTGATGAGGGGACCATGCCAACAGCACTGATAACTGGAATCACGGGACAAGACGGTTCATATCTTGCTGAATTGCTCTTGGACAAAGGTTATGAAGTTTACGGCCTCGTAAGGCGGCTAAGCACGCCAAACGAGACGCGAATCGGAGCGCTTATAGATTACATCGAGCTGCTTGAGGGCGATCTCACTGACCAGTCGTCGGTAAACACCGCGGTTCAGGCCGCCATGCCTGACGAGGTTTACAATCTTGCCGCGCAATCGTTCGTCGCTACGTCTTGGAATCAACCGGTGTTGACTGGAGATGTAACGGGACTTGGCGTTGTGCGGGTCCTAGAAGCCGTTCGACATTTTTGCCCTGATGCACGATTTTACCAAGCTTCGAGTAGCGAGATGTTTGGAACATCAGCAAAACCCTTTAAGGACGAGAATACTCCATTTCATCCACGAAGTCCATACGCCGTCGCAAAGGTCTATGGCCATTACGCGACGATCAATTATCGCGAGAGCTACGAGTTATTCTGCTGTAACGGCATTTGTTTCAATCACGAATCACCGCGGCGGGGCATTGAGTTCGTAACAAAGAAAATTTCAGATGGCGTAGCCCGCATCTATTGCGACAAAGCAACAGAACTGCGGCTTGGCAATCTCGAGGTTAAACGTGATTGGGGTTTTGCCGGCGATTACGTCAGTGCTATGTGGCTCATGCTCCAACAAGACGAGCCTGACGATTACGTCATAGCCACTGGTGAAAGCCATTCTGTACAGGAGTTCGTCACGTTAGCCTTTGACAACGTTGGCTTAGATTGGAAAGAGTACGTAAAAGTAGACGATCGGTTCCGCCGCCCTGCAGAGGTGTTCGATTTATGTGGGGATGCGGCAAAAGCTTTTAAAAAGCTGGGCTGGGCACCTAAGATGTCCTTTGAAGAACTTATAAGCCTGATGGTCGAAACTGATGTAGCTAAATATAGCGCATAAGCACTTAGCGCTTTAATCGCTGCAACGAGCGACTATCGGATCTCTAAGCAATGTGTGGCTTTAAGCAGTCGAGCTTCCTGGCCGCGGACAACAAGCCCATACTTCGCCAGTGGAACACGCAAACCAATTACGATGATGGCAGTTGGTGGTTACTAGACGGCTGATTTCAAAAAATTCGCTATGTTTCTTAATCCCTTCCGCATCAACGATTGGAAGCTTGCCGATACGCTAAAAGCGGCCCTCGTTTTACAGCTTGTCGTGTTCGCGCTTGTGGGCGGGGATGCGGTAGGGATGCACCTCCCGCTCGCACGTGCTCTCGTAGGCGTCGCATACATGCTATTCTTGCCAGGTGTTCTCTTTCTTAGGGTGCTGCGTGCTCACGACCTTGGCAGCACACGAACGTTGCTCTTTTCTGTTGGCCTTAGCATCGCGACCGTTATGTTCGTCGGGCTTTTCGCGAATGTTGTGTATCCTCTGCTCGGCATCGAACGGCCGTTAAGCCTCGCCCCGGTGGTTGGGACAATGACCGCCGTTGTCGCGCTTTTAGCGGCGTTAAGCTATTGGCGCGATCGCGACTTTGCTGAGGAGCTGACGCTCGACTGGCGGCGAGTGCTGACCCCTCCGGTCCTCATTCTATGTCTCCTCCCGTTTATTTCGATCTTCGCTGCGTTCGCTATGAATATCTACGGGAGCAATATTGCGTTACTCTTCTTGCTTGTCCTCGTCGCCACGACGGCGCTTTGGGTTGGTGTGTCTCCCTCCATCCCTAAAGAGGTGTACCCGCTCGCCGTCTTTGCGATCGCACTTGCTTTAGTTTACTACGGATCGCTCGTCTCTTCGTATGTTTGGGGTTGGGACATACAAAAGGAACTAAATCACGCGAACCTAGTGCTTACGTACGGCGTTTGGAACCCAGCGTTGCCCGGTGGGACGAACGCCGTTATCAGCGTTACGACCCTCGCTCCGCTGCTCTCGCTGACGTCAGGTCTGAGCGTGGTGTGGCTGTTTAAGCTCGTTTATCCCATGTTGTTCGCATTCGTGCCGCTCGGAATCTTCATAGCCGTTCAAAAACAAACGAATGATAAAATCGCGTTCCTTGCCGCCTTTTTTGTTTCTTTGTTGTTTACGTTCTACAGTGAGATGCCGGCGCTAGCACGGCAGGAGGTTGCGGAACTCTTCCTCGTTCTGCTGTTGGTCGTCACTGTGGACAAGTACCGATCACAAGAAGAAAAAAAGCGCGTCTATATACTATATGGCATATTCGCCATCTCGCTTGTGGCAGCGCACTATACGCTCGCTTTTATCTATCTCATTTACCTCGTCATCGCGTGGCTTCTGCTGTTTCTCATAGACAATCCGGCCATACGCCGCTTGCATCAATCGGCAGAGGGTATACCAACAGATCAATCTATGACGCCGCATCGTATGCTGACGCTCATCTTTGTTCTCGCTTTTGGGGCGTTTACCGCCGCCTGGTACGCGAGCGCAGGGGCCGCTGTTTCTAAAGATATCGGCGGCACGTTCACGAAAATCGTCTATGTCATCTTTGCGCCGCGGGCGATTGCTATCACCGTTGGGGTTGGCGCGGCGGTCTATCTCTTCGCTCTTGCACTCATCTATATCATCGTATCTAGGCGGGCGCAGGCATTGCAGTGGGGACGACTCCACAGTTTGTCACCTATCGTACTCTTAGCAACGCTTGGTGCGTCTGCACTGAATTGGGACACACTTAAAGATGTTCTCCAGATCGGCACCTTGTCACCGCTTCATGAAGTCGGGCGTGCCCTGTATATTATTAGCATATTTTTTATCCTCGTTGGACTCTGTTCGGTAGCATTCCGATCCGGTAGGTGTCGTTTCGACAAGGAGTTAATCGCGCTCGCACTCGCTAGTTTCGCCGTTTTCGTTGCTGCAATAATCGTTCCGCAGCTCTCATTCACTATTAATATGACACGGCTTTTCCACATTTCAACGCTGCTACTGGCGCCTTTTTGCGTCACCGGCGCGCTGCTCGTTCTACAAACAGCGGCTCGCGTCATTGGGTGGCGGGACAACGTAAGCCACGCATACGCATTGAAAATTGCAGCCGCCTTTTTTGTCGTGCTCTTTTTGTTCAATACTGGTTTTATCTACGAGGTGGCTCAGCAAGAGTCGACTTCTTTTATTTTAAACGGTAACATTGACGCGGCGCGATTTAACGAGATGGAGATCGCAGCAGGCCAATGGCTAGGCCCCGTGCGCGGCAGTAGTAACGGAGTAACCCACTCAATTTTTGCGGATGCGCATCGCCAAGAGCTGTTGAAAAGTTTTTTAAATAGTGATGTACAGTATCTTCGAAAGCCGCCAGCGACAACGTCACTTAACGGATACGTTTACCTCGGCACGTATAACTTGAAAACGGGACAGATTGCACAGATACAAGAGCAGACGCTGCTTCAAGGTACCGCTATCAGCTATGCTGATATTGGCACCACAAATGCAATTCGCAGCAAGATATTTGACGATGGAGGGGCCGCCGTCTATTACTATCGCAGAACCTGACACTCATTCACTTTTCACAAGCGTTCGACGTTAACTAGCATTTTTCCAATTGAGGCTCTTCTCGTCGTTATTGTGGTTAGTTGGGTGATAAGCGCTTAAGAACAGAGACCCACCTCACGAAACTAAACATGGTCCTCGGCATCTACTTCAGTCGGGTCGCACCACGTTGCTGTAGGCATTTCTGATTTTGACCTTCACGTCGCGTCGATCTCGCTACTGAAAGTAGCGAGCGAGAGAGGCTTATCGGAAAGTCGCAAAAGGCGCGAATAAGGTGCCCGCGAGGTTATCGTCTTCTTAACCTGCGCAGTTTTTGCATAACATCGATAACTTTTTAGAGCGCGTAGAAACACGCGTTATGAGGCTTAACGTTAACGAGCGTTGTCAGGCTTAACGCTCACGAGCCTGCGAAGTTCAGCATTACGAGCTATAATGAACGCGTAAAAGCTGTGCATCAAAAAGACGTACCTGTTTTTTAGTCTGTCGAACATTGAATTCTCTTTTGTTTTTTCTCCGAAGGTTATCGACCCACCAAACCCCACCTTTCTGAACATCTTGGATCGGTAAAGTAACTCTCTTACGGCCTTCTTTGGCCCGCCAGACAGCGTGTCATGGAATGCAATAATCCCCCCATCGATGACTTTGGGAAACCAGGTATCAAAGTCTTTCTTGACGTAGTCGTATTTGTGACAGCCATCGATAAAGAGGAGTTCACACGGTTCAGAAATAAGATCTGCTGCCTCAATTGACGTCCTGACAATCGGGTTCACGATGCCCCCTAACTGCGTATTTTCAATATTCTTTGTGAATTTCTCATACGTGCCCGTAGCGTCCTCTTTGCTCTGAAAAGGCTCGCGATGTGGGTCTATCGCGTAGATTTTCACATTTTTACCTGCCATGGATCCTTTGCCTAGGTAAATGGTTGATTTACCTGTGTAAGAGCCGATTTCCACGATCGCCCCTCGTCCTGTACACTTTTGAGCCAGAGCATACAGTAATGATCCCTCTATATCAGACAAAAAGCCGCCTGCATCATCAGCTGCCTCTTTTACCACTTTCAGTTCTTTTTTGTTGCCATCTATTACTGCTATGATGTCTTTTTGGCAGCATAATCGGTCTATTTTAGCTCGGAAGTTGTCCCACGAAAGAGTCTGCATAATTTTCACGGATCTGGATACCTTTGAAGATTTGTTGTCCCGAATTTTATGTCCATAGATAAGCCCTATTGGTCGTGCTGCAGCTCATTTATCGATTTCAGGTTCAGCATTTCTTGGAGGTGACTTAGTCTTTTTCATAGTTAGGAATTGATGTGATTGGTGCAGCAGTCGCTAGGCGGAGATTTTTATTCTTTCCAAAAGTGACATGTCTTTGTCTTACTATTGCAGCATCCACGCAATCAACGGCTTTTTCCAGAATGTAAAACTAGCAATAGAGGGCCCTCTAAAGTGATTGTAGGTTGTCGATTATGACGCCACAATCGTGGAGCAGGAGTGGCTTTGATTCTAACGGATTCCTTTGTATAATGACGATATCTACCTAAAAAAAGGGTTTGGAAACGCGCAAAAATCCGTTCGACATGACCGCTTCTTCCGGGATCAAAGACACATGGTGAGCTTCCGCAGCAATATCTGAGAGTCAGGTACTCACAGTATGTAAGACGACGCACGGATTTTTCCCTCAAAAATCATT